>NZ_ASJC01000001.1 GCF_000691145.1 Bacillus altitudinis 41KF2b
AAGCTTTGCAGATTCAAAACAACTGCATGGGGCCGGTTAAGGGGAAAACAAAATGTAAGTGAGCAAGTGCTTCTCACAGCTGCCTGCCAGAACATGAAGAAGATTGCCACACACCTAGCAAAGCTAGGATAGGTGTGTGGGAGGTCTTTTTCATGTTTTTCCTTCAATCTCATCTATCATAATGATGGTGAAAATAAAAAAGATTGTAGAAAAACATGGGTTTCTCTACAATCTGAGAACCCCGCAATCGGGGTTCTTTTTGATTAGCTTGAAAGCTGTGTTGGCTCAGGTACATCTTGTCCAGTCATCACGCGGTGTCCTTTTTCAGGGTCATATTGCCCTTCCCATTTAGACATCACGACAGCTGCAAGTGCGTTACCAGTTAAGTTGACAACGGTTCTTGCCATATCCATGATACGATCAACACCTGCAATAAAGGCTAGACCTTCAGCAGGAACACCGATCGTTCCAAGTGTTGCAAGTAATACAACAAAGGATGTACCAGGAACGGCAGCCATTCCTTTTGATGTCACCATCAGTACAAGGATTAGTGTGAGCTGCTGTACGATTGTGAGGTCAATGCCATATACCTGCGCTAGGAAAAGCGCCGCAATGGCTTGATACAAGACGGAGCCGTCCAGATTAAACGTATAACCAATTGGGATAACAAAAGAAACAATTCCTTTTGGACACCCGATGCGCTCCATTTTATCCATGACTCTCGGTAAAACTGTTTCAGAGCTGGATGTACTAAAGGCGAGAAGCATTTCGTCTTTCATGTAAGCAAGAAATCTGAAAATATTGACGCCAATCATCTTTCCAATAATTCCGAATACAACGATAAGGAAGAGAGCGAGCGCAAAATAAACAAGACCTACGAGCTTACCTAATGAAACGAGAGATTCAAGACCAAATTTTGATACTGTCACACCAATGAGCGCGAACACACCAAATGGTGCAGCTTTCATCACAACATTGACGACATGGAACATCGCATGTGACACACCTTCAAAGAAGGCGAGAACTGGTTTGCCGCGTTCACCAATCGCTGAAACGCCAAGTGCGAATAATACAGTGAAGAAAATAATCGCAAGCAAATCACCTTCCGCCAATGATTGGAAGAAGTTCGTCGGAACGATATGAAGGAACGTATCAGCAACTGATTTACTGCTTTGTTCTTTTTCCGTTTCAACATACTGGCTAATATCCTGTTTTTCTGTATGTCCAAAGTCAACGCCTGCACCTGGTTGAACAAAGTTCGCAAGCACAAGACCAAGGATGATCGCAAACGTTGTGATAATTTCAAAATAAAGAATGGTTCTAAAACCAAGCTTCCCTACTTTTTTACCATCACCCGCACCTGCAACACCTAAAATTAAGCTAGATACGACAATCGGAATGACAATCATCTTAATGAGTCGTAAGAAGAAGTCTCCAATTGGTTTTAAATATGTCTCAACACCAGGGTTACCGAAAAAGATCGCACCAACCACGACACCGAGAATAAGACCGATTAGGATTTGAGTAGCTAATCCAAATTTTAATTTTTTCATAGATTTCCTCCCTAACTTATTCATTAAAGGAATATTCCCATTATATTAAGTTTTAATATATGAATTAAAGTATAACTAAAATTAAAGAGGTTCGTCCACGATTAAATTATATTAAGAAAATACAAAATTATTTGAAAAAATGGACACTTCGAACCCCCTTCGTTGTTTTAATTCAATAAAAAGTGCCTTCCGAACTAAAAGTCATCATATGAAAATACTAAAAAACCCTTCTGTACCAAGGGTTTTACCTTTTTACCTATTTTTCAGAAAAAATAAAAAGCACTTTTGACTCCAACTGACGACGGAGGAAAAAAGTGCTTTTTTATTCTATTTATTACCTTATTTAAGATAACTTACTTGTGAGCATTCCTCACATTCATTACCGTAACACTCGTGCTGTTCCATTAAATCATTTCCACATTTTGTGCATTTTTTTGAAGGCAAATTTCTAAAAAACTCAGTGATTTTTCCTAGCATTTGTCATCCTCCAATACGTTTTATTGCTATCATTGTATTATAACAGATTAATAATTGTCAATCTGTTTTGTAACAATAGGCAAGAAGAATGCTTTTTTTATGAAAAATGGGTATATTGTAAGAAGGGGATTTTTTGAAAAGGAGGAAATATGACGATGAAATTAACCGTGATTGGCTGCTACGGAGGATTTCCAGCAGCTGGTGAAGCTACATCAGGTTATCTTTTTGAATCAGATGGTTTTCGTCTGCTTGTCGACTGCGGGAGCGGAGTTCTGTCAAAGCTTCAGCAATACATTGATATAGAAGAACTAGATGCTGTACTCCTTTCTCATTATCATCACGATCATATTGCAGATATCGGACCTCTCCAATATGCGAAGCTAGTGGGTTATCATTTAGGAAAAAGCAGTGGTCCGCTGACGATCTACGGACATACCGGGGATCAAGCAGCATTTCAGCGGCTCTCTGATGATGTACATACAAAGACAAAACCTTATCACCCGGAAGAGGGCATTCAAATCGGACCATTTCAAATTGATTTTTTGAAAACGGTTCATCCGGCAGAATGCTATGCGATGAGAATTCAGGCACATGAGGCTGTGGTGGTGTATACAGCTGATTCCAGCTATCAAGATGCATTTATCCCTTTTAGCAAGGATGCAGACTTACTTATTGCCGAAAGCAACTTTTACGCTGGACAAGACGGATCGGGTGCAGGACATATGAACAGCACTGAAGTAGGGAAGCTGGCAAGTGAAGCAAATGTTGGAGAGCTCATCATCACCCATCTGCCTCATTTCGGTCGGCATAAAGACCTAGTCAATGAAGCACAGGCGTTATATACTGGCAATATACAGCTTGCCCATTCAGGGCTTAGATGGAACAAGGAAGGAAGATAGAGATGCTGTTTATCGATAACGAGCAACATTATGACCCAATGATTAATTTAGCCATTGAAGAGTATTGCTTAAAATATTTAGATCCAGAAGAAACGTATTTGCTGTTTTACATCAACCAGCCGTCCATTATTATTGGAAAGAACCAAAATACAATAGAAGAAATCAATACAAAATATGTCGAAGACAATGGCATCAAAGTCGTTCGCAGGTTATCTGGCGGTGGTGCGGTTTACCATGACAAAGGAAACTTGAACTTCAGTTTTATTACAAAAGACGATGGGGACAGCTTTCATAACTTTAAAAAATTCACCGAGCCAGTCATCAAAGCGCTTGAAAAGCTTGGCGTCAAAGCGGAATTAAGCGGCAGAAATGACATCATGGCAGATGGGCGTAAAATTTCGGGGAATGCTCAATTTGCTACACGAGGACGTATCTTCAGTCATGGCACCCTATTATTTGATTCAGAAATCGAACATGTTGTCTCGGCATTAAATGTGAAGAAAGAAAAGATCGAATCAAAAGGGATTAAATCCATTAGAAGCAGGGTCGCCAACATTAGTGAACTGATGGATCAAAAAATGACAACAGAAGAATTTAGAAAAATTCTTTTAAGCTATATTTTTGACACGAACGGAGACGTGCCTGAGTATAAGCTGACAGAAAAAGATTGGGAGAAGATTCATGAGATTTCTCGTGATCGATACCAAAAATGGGAATGGAACTACGGCCGTTCTCCTAAGTTTAACTTGCAGCACTCTAAGCGTTTTCCAGCTGGATCGATTGATCTTCGATTAGAAGTGAAAAAAGGCATCATTCAAGACTGCAAAATTTTTGGTGACTTCTTCGGTGTAGGAGATATTGCTGATATTGAGAAACGACTCATTGGGCAGCAATATGATCGCAAAACCATTAGTGATGTATTAGAAGACATGGATATGCGCCATTATTTTGGTAACGTATCAAAAGAAGATTTTCTAGATTTGATTTATTAAGCAAGGACAAGCACGGCTAGAGATAGCGGTGCTTTTTCTAATGAAAGGGATGAAAGCGGTTTACATTTGATCTTGTGAATTTTTTCGATTGTCTATTATAATAGAAAAGAGGAATGTTTGGTCATAAAATGAATGGCTATTCATTCATTGATGAAGTATAAGGGGTGGGAGAATGGATTTGATCAAAAATCTTGAGCAGACTGCGATGACCAAGGGAGAGAACGTCGCACTGATCTTTGAAGAGAACAAGTGGACCTATCGAGAACTGATGACAAGTATCGAACGTTTTGCAGATGGTTTAGTGAGCGAAGGGTTTCAAGCGGGAGATCATATCGCACTGATTTTAGGAAATTCACCGCATTTTGTGATTTCATTTTTTGGTGCATTAAAGGCGGGGCTTGTTGTTGTACCTGTCAATCCAACATATACGCCAAGTGAAATCGGCTATATGCTGGTTACTGGTGATGTAAAAGGGATTGTTGCACCGGATCAGCTTCTGCCGATATACGAGCAGGTGTATGAACAGCTTCCAGCGATTGAACGAGTCATTATTTGTGCTCAAAATGAATCTGCGTGTAGGTCAAGTTTAAAAGAAGTATCTGATCGTCTTGTTTTCTTCGGAAAGCTTGTGTCTGGAGATGCACCAGAAGCTGAGCATCCTGCCATACAACCTGACGATACGGCCGTTATTTTATTTACATCTGGCACAACAGGAAAACCAAAAGGGGCAATGCTCACTCATGTTAACCTTTATTCAAATGCAAGAGACATTGCGGAGTACCTGTCAATTGATGAGAAGGACAAGGTGATTGCTGCTTTGCCGATGTTCCATGTGTTTTGTTTGACCGTCTGTATGAATGCCCCCTTGATTCATGGAGCGACCATCTATGTCCTGCCGCATTTCAGCCCATCAGAGCTTTTACGAATGATGGAGAAAGAAAAACCAACGCTATTTGTTGGTGTTCCAACCATGTATAACTATTTATACCGCCAGGACGGTCATGAGGAAGCGATGAAGTCGGTGAGGATTTGTATATCAGGCGGTGCGTCCATGCCTGTTGCTTTACTTCACGGTTTTGAAGAAAAGTTCGGTGTCACGGTGCTAGAGGGCTATGGATTATCAGAGGCTTCTCCAGTGACGGCATTCAATCCCCTTGATGGAAAAAGAAAACCAGGCTCGGTCGGCACTGATATTATGAATGTGAAAAATAAGATTGTGAATGAACTTGGAGAGGAAGTTGGACCAAACGAAGTCGGAGAACTCATCGCAAAAGGGCCAAACATTATGAAAGGCTATTACCAAATGCCAGAAGACACAGAGGCGGCCCTGAAAGACGGCTGGCTGTACACAGGAGATTTGGCGAGAAGAGATGAAGAAGGATATATTTATATCGTCGATCGAAAAAAGGATATGATTCTCGTTGGCGGGTATAATGTCTATCCAAGAGAAGTAGAAGAAGTGCTTTATCAACATGAAGCTGTAGCAGAAGCCGTTGTCATCGGTGTGCCAGATCCAAACACAGGAGAGGCTGTTGTCTGTTACATTTCCCCTAAGAAACATGCTCACATCAATCAAGAAGACATCATCACACATTGTTCACGCTATTTGGCGAAATATAAGCAGCCCCAAACGATCCATTTCATTGATGATATTCCAAAAAACACGACTGGTAAAATTTTAAGAAGAGCGCTAAAGGATAAGTACCAAGCAGAAACAAGTAAATAAAAAAAGAGTCTCTTCTTATGAAGAGGCTCCTCAGCGTGTAGACAAACCCTCGCATTCTTTGTCAGTCCTGCGTGCTTGGTTCACATTCGCTCCGCGCCTCCTAGATTGCAAAGGTTTTCTATCACGTTGAAAAGAAGACAAGGGGAGAAAATAAAGTTCATTTTATCCCTTTGTCAACAATCTAGGGAGTCTCCTATGAAGAGGCTCCTTTTTGAATCGCTTCTTGTACCTGTTTTCGAAAGGAATTTGACTGTTTTTGATTTAATTCATAATAGGTGCCGTCTACTAAAAAAACAACTTGAGAGCGGTTGGTCCATAGCTGAAAAGAAGTGCCATTTGTCCGTCCGAACATGACCTTGGCGATATAATCTGGCTTTTTTACATTCTTTTTGAGATGGCTGCTTGTTTGTTTCCCTTTGTTTAATTGTTCAATTAGATCCTCAGTTGTATCTTTATCATCTATTTCATAAGAAATGGACTGGTTCGTCGGTGAAAGCAATAATTTCTCTGCTCGATTTTCATCGAAGATGTCACTTGTCCGGCTGAACACATAAAAGAAGGTAATCAGTAAAAGCCCAAAGATCACAATTCCTGCAAGGATTTTCTTCATGATGAACCTCCAACTCACTTTTTTATGGTTAGTTTCTCCGATTTTTGAACAGCATAATCATTTTTTTCACTCAAGCTTTTTCAGATAGGGCATGCTATGATGGAGCCACATGAGACAGGTTCTAAACAAAAACGTGCGTGATTACAATAGAGAGAGAAATGGAAAGGAGGCTGACCAGTGCGAGTACGCAAATGGGTAGCTCTTGCAACGGTAGCATACATATTGTACGGTCTTTTTATTTATTCTTACTTATTTCTAATGGGGGATTCATCTGTCCCTGACAGTGTGAAAGGGACAAGTGCAGACCCGCATACATTTATGACAAGCCATGAGCTTGTGATTAGCGGAAGTTACTCGAACATTCGTAACCTGTTGTACTTTATGACAATTCCTTTAGATTGGTATGTCTTTTTCCTTTTGCTCATTTCTGGGTTTTCAAGGAAATTAGCAGATTGGAGCTTGGCAGCAGCTCGTTTTCACCTTTTGAGCAAACTTGTGTATGTGTTTGTGCTGTCACTTTTGACGATGCTGATCACATTGCCGGTCAAGTGGGTGAGCTACCAGTTGTCCTTGCACTACGGTGTTTCAGCACAAAGCACGGCAAGTTGGCTAAAAGACCAAACGCTTGATTTTTGGATTCAATATCCGCTGCTTGTTCTATGCGCGATTGTGTTCTTTTGGCTCATTCAAAAGAAAAGGAAATATTGGTGGCTGTATGCTTGGTGTTTAACTGTTCCAGTTACACTGTTTCTCTTCTTTATACAGCCGGTCGTTATTGATCCACTCTACAATGATTTTTACCCATTGAAGGATCAGGCACTTGAGAAGAAGATATTAACCCTTGCAGAGAAAGCACACATTCCAGCAGATCATGTATATGAAGTCAACATGTCAGAGAAAACAAACACGATGAATGCTTACGTCACAGGAATTGGTGAAAATAAGCGTATTGTTTTG
Organism: Bacillus altitudinis 41KF2b; assembly: GCF_000691145.1. Lineage (GTDB taxonomy): Bacteria > Bacillota > Bacilli > Bacillales > Bacillaceae > Bacillus > Bacillus altitudinis. The sequence continues at coordinate 7,215 of NZ_ASJC01000001.1, forward strand.
TGGGATACGACACTTCAAAAGCTGAAAGACCGTGAAATCTTATTTATCATGGCGCATGAGATGGGACATTACGTGATGAAGCATGTATATATCGGTTTAGCAGGATATTTAGTGCTGTCTCTGGTTGGATTTTTTGCCATTGACCGTCTTTATTTTTCCCTTTACCAAAAAGGCGCTTCTCCATTTCGTCTGAAGGCACCATATGACGTTGCTGCTCTTCCGCTTCTTTTGATCATTGTATCTATGCTGTCATTTGTTGCTTCTCCTTTTACAAATGCTGTGTCAAGACATCAAGAACGTGCAGCTGATGAATATGCTGTGAACTTGACAAAGGATGGAGAGGCGGGGGTGACGTCATTTCAAAAGCTTGCAAAATCAGGGCTTTCCCAAGTCAATCCGCCACTTTTAGTGAAAATATTCCGCTATGGGCACCCGACGATGATGGAGAGAATCATCGATATGGAAAAAGCGGCGAAAAAAGAGGAAACATCGAAAAAGCAATAAATAAAAAATCCGGCTCAGTTCGCCGGATTTTTTTGTCACACTTATTTTAGTTAGAAGCTGCTTGAACGTTAATCAATCCTTTTCCGTAATAGAACGAATTACCAAGCGGTGTTGCCGTATTTTCTAAGCGCTGACGAACCTGAGACGTTGATAGATTCGGATACTTAGAAAGGATAAGCGCTGCTGCTCCTGCTACATGAGGAGATGCCATTGATGTTCCCGTATAAGATGTATATCCACTGCTTGGTACTGTACTTAAAATCGATGTACCAGGTGCAGAAACATCTAATTCAGGACCTGCGCTAGAAGATGAGTTTCTGACATTGTTGCTGTTCACGTTGGCAACAGCAATGGTTGAGTCGTATTTAGCAGGATAGCCAACGGTGCTAGTAGAGCCAGTGGAACCTGAATTCCCTGCTGCGGCAACGACAACTACTCCGCGATTATTCGCTGTGTCTACAGCATTTTTAAGCGCTGTGGAGCCGTTTGGTCCGCCTAAGCTCATATTGATGACATCCATGTTATTGGCAACAGCCCATTCAATACCACTGATAATCCAGCTGTATTGTCCATCGCCGTAACGATCTAACACTTTAACGGCATACAAGGAGGCGCTTGGCGCAACCCCAAGAACACCAATCGTGTTATCAAGGGCAGCAATGGTTCCGGCTACGTGAGTTCCGTGTGATTGAAAGTCTTGTGTGGCATTTGGCTCTGAAGGGACGAAGCTAGCACCGCCTGCAACATTTAAGTCAGGGTGTGCGGCGTGGATTCCAGTATCAAGGACAGCTACTTTGACGTTAGCACCTTTATAACCTTGAGCGTGTACGGCTGGAGCTTTGATTTGAGGGATACCATAAGGGACGGTTTGTGCATATGCTTCTGCTTTGTGGTCTTCTTCTACATAAGCAATGCTAGGGTCGTGTTCAAGTTTTTTTGCGGCTTGTTCAGACATCTTCACTTGTGCAGCATTAATGAGGCGGTATTGTTTTTCTAATTTCCCACCATTTTGTGTCACTGCTTGTTTCTTAGAGCTGTTTGTGGTGGCAGAAGCTTTAAAGCCAACGATATAGCTTTTTTCACTTTCTGACTTTGAGGCAGTCTCGGCATTTGCCATCGAGCCTCCAAACCCTGCTGAAAACAGAAGAGGGACAGCCAATAAAACACTTGTCATCACATTTTTCTTTTTCACGCACATTCCACATCCCTTTTTTCTTATTTCAGAATAATCATCCGTAGTCTATAAGAATGATCCGTTTGATTATTCTGTATTTTCAGTTTAATAGAGATAGGCAAATAAGAGTAGACCCGAATTTTTGTGGAAGTCCTAGCGAAAAATAGGGAATTAAGTCACTTGGAAATGATGGCAAAATATGTTTATTCTATATTCTCAACGGTTTTCTATTAAAAAGGAATCGTGCTTTTTTTCTCATGATCCATTTGAGGATAAACATTCGATACCCGAAATTCCATAAAATAGGTAGAAAAGGCTATCATCTATTTCGAATTTCGATATAAAAAAATATTATTTTATCATTGTTTTTGTCATGAAAAAGAACCTGCTATGAAAACAGGTTCTTTAAGAAGGGGCAGATTGTGTTAAATGGCTGACCACGTTGTAATCGTTCACCTTCCATTCACCATCTGTCCATTCCACATAATTTAAGCAGGCATTCTCAAGTCTTGTATCCTTAATACCCATCTGTTCGTCAGCTAGTGAGGTGAGTAAGGCATGGATGGCAGCCCCGTGTGCCACGATGAGTACCCGTTTATCTGGGTAGGTTGCTCTCACTTTTTCGATACCTTCTAGCATTCGATCTTGAAGTGCCGATAGTGGTTCCATATTTGGATACTGTTTATTTGGAAACAGTTTCTGACGTTCCTCAAATGACATGCCTTCAGCGTCGCCATAGTCACGTTCAATAAAATCGTCCATGATCACGAGCGGTGCATGTACATGCTGTAAAATCAAATGAGCTGTTTCTTTTGCCCTTGATAGCGGACTGGAAATGACAACATCCCAGTGGGCATCTTTTAAGTAAAGACCGGTTTGTTCCGCTTGCCATTTACCAGTGTCATTTAAAGGGATATCTGTTCGTCCTTGAATTCGTTTTGCTGCATTCCAATCGGTTTCACCGTGTCTGACTAGGCAAATTGCTGTCAATCAAATCCCGCCTTTTCTATCTTTTCTTCTATTATACTAAAACAGAAGAAGAATGACTGGATCAGTGATTTGTCAGGCTCGTTAATGACTCGACCGAACTTGCCACTTGGGACACTGTTTGTTTGACTTCTTTCAATTCGTTTAGGAATGTTTGCAAATCTATTTCAATTTTTCCGTTTTGGTTTTTGCTTAAGTTCATGCTGCTGACGATATCATCGAATAGCGAGTTGATTTGGGTCATTTTTTCTTTACTGTCTGTCACAAGTAAATTCACATCAGCAATATGCTGTGACACAATGGAGATTTGTGAATTTGTGTTGTTGACGAGCTCAGATACAGTTGAAACCGTTTTCTTTGTATCCTCTGATAATTTGCGAACCTCATTTGCAACGACAGCAAAGCCTTTGCCATGTTCACCTGCTCGAGCTGATTCGATTGAAGCGTTTAAAGAGAGTAAATTCGTTTGCTCCGCAATACCTGTGACGATCCCAAAAATTTGTTCAATTTGTTTTGCAATTTCTTCTAAGCGTTTAATTTCTGTTTCAATCTTTGTCATACTGCCGTCAATTTGGTTCATTTGCGTCTGCTGAATTTCTAACTCTTTTTTACCGCCAATTGATTTCTCTTCAACTTGTGCAGAAATCTTTGTGCCAGCCTGTGACATATCCGCCATCTCATCAGATTTTGATACAAGTTTGTCCACTGCATTTGTTGTGTTTGAGAAGAGAGAAGCAAGTGAATTAGATGTTTCTGTAATTTTTGTATGAAGCTCTTTTTGCTGTAGTTCTGCTTCATCACGAACTTTAGAGTATTCATTTTGGAACGTATCTAGGACAAGCTGCTGCTCTAGATTTAAAATTTTCGTCGTCGCCTTCACTGCCGTCTGATATTCTTTGAAATCTTGGATATGCTGGGCAAATAAATCCATAATGGATAGCAATAGGTCTTGGAAGGCTGCCATATACCATTTAGGTTGAAGCCCAATTCTTAAATGAACTTGTGCAATTTTAATTCTTTTGGCCACATAAGATTCGTCAATCACACCGGCAAACATTTCACTAATATGAATGCGTAGTGTTTTCTTTAGACGCTCGACTGAGCTGTTATCTTGAATGATGTGCATCAAGGAAGACTCGACTTCTAGGTTTTTATAAAATTTATCGACGATATGTTCAATTTCATCTTGAACGATTGGATTCAGCTGTTTCAAGATAAAAAGGTCTTGCTGCGTCAAATCAATCATTTTAATTTGTTTGGCAATGTCCGTATTCTCCGGAAAATTGATTCGTTTTATCCCATCATCCTGCTGTGTGAAAAAAGCAGTGTTTTTCTTTTTACTCTCTTTTTTAAATAACAATGTGTTTGTCCCCCCATGATCATCAAAAATATCAGACTTTATGTTTTTTATCGGATAATATTGGATTTTTTAAAGGGGAAACAGTGAAATTTTACTGTTCTTTATATGACCTTTTTAGTGGTTTTTTCGCCGGACCTTCTACTACTTCTCCCGTAATGGAGAAACGAGACCCGTGACAAGGACAGTCCCACGTGCGGTCACTATTATTCCACGCGACTTCACAGCCTAAATGAGTACAGGTTGTATCGACAAGAAAGATATCGCCGTCCTCTGACTTAAAAGCGCCACATTTTTTATGCTCATAAGACACAATCCCGCCTTCACCCGGTTTTAAATCATCAATTGTTTGATCAGCTCGCTTTAATTTACCGCTGATCAGCTTCGCTGCAACATTGGTGTTTTCTTTGATAAAGTCTTTTACGAATGCGTCTGACACGAGTCTTGATGGAGTAAAGATGGATTCGTAAGGATTCGATTTTCCTTCGATCAAATCTCCGATCAGTGTTGCTGCTACGTGGCTAGTGGTCATGCCCCATTTTCTAAAGCCTGTTGCCACAAAAATATTCGAATGATGTGATGTCAGGCGGCCAATGTATGGGATTTGATCCATTGTGACCATATCATGCGTGGACCAGCGGTAAAGGACTTCCGTTATGCCAAGGGTCGCTTCACCAAACTTTTCTAGTGCTTCATAGTGTGCGGATTCATCTCCGCCTTGTCCGGTTTTATGGCCTTGTCCACCGATGAGCACGACGTCTTCTCCATGGAATTTTGCTGTTCTTAATGAATGGGCAGGCTGATCAATTCCTAAGTACATGCCGTCTGGAAGCGGTTTTTTTGTTTTGGCTGCGACGACATAAGATTGCTCAGGATGGATTCGCGTGAAATACAGTCCTTTGCCATCGTAAAAAGGAAAGTGTGAGCATGAAATGATAGAGCGCCCCATCAGATGATGGCCACTTTTTGTGATGACAGCAGGGTGTTTTCCTTCTTTTACATCGACTGCCGTTGTCTGTTCAAATATGCGCACGCCTCTGTCAATGAGCTGATCGATCAGTGCATGAAGATAATGAAGAGGATGAAATTGTGCCTGCTGCGTCATGGCGAGGGCTGCCTTGATGCCAGCATCAAACGGGAGCGCTGTTTTCCATTCGCGATCGATACCGAGCTGTTTGTACGCATCTAATTCCTTCTTTAACTTTTTGACGCCGTTTTCTTCTGTTGTATAAAGATAAGCATCTTTTACCTCAAGCTGACAATCAATGTCATACTCTTTCACACGTGCTTGGATGAGTTCCTTTGCTTTTTCATTTGCTTCTACATATAAACGGGCTTTCGGCATACCGATATGCTGAATCAGCTCATGATAGTACACATCATGCTGGGAGGTAATTTTCGCTGTTGTATGTCCGGTGGTTCCTTGCAATACTTGATCAGCATCTATGATGATGACATCCAGTCCGCGTTCTGTCATTTCAAATGCAGTAGCGATACCGGTAATACCGGCACCGACAATGATGACATCTGCTGTAAGATCTTCGCTGACAGTAGGAAAAGAGGGCTTCTCACTATCAGCTAGCCATAACGACTTTGCTTGTTCCGATCCTTTATGTTCTTGTTCCATGTTGTCGCCTCCAGTCACTTGTTGTGTATAATTTTTCCACGATGCTGAAAATCATACATTTTAATGAAAACAAGAGCGAAATACATAAAAAAATGAGCAACACATAAAAATAAACGAGATAAAAAGGAAGGAGTGGACTGACGTGTCAACAAAGCAGCCAAAGAAAACGTTACCGCCTCAGCATCAGAACGAACGTCCAGGACTTGAATATAAAATGAACCCTAGACCTATCTTTGATCGAGAGGTGCAAGGCAAAAAGCTGACAGGGAAAACGGCGATTGTCACAGGTGGAGACAGCGGGATTGGAAGAGCAGTATCTGTCTTATTTGCGAAAGAAGGAGCCAATGTAGCGATTGTTTATTTGAATGAACATCGTGATGCGGAAGAAACGAAGGACTATATTGAAAAGATGGGAGGCCGCGTCATTTTAATATCAGGTGACCTAGGGGATGAAGCTTTTTCACACGAGGTCGTCAAACAAACAAAAGATGCTTTCGGTTCGATTGATATTTTGGTCAACAACGCAGGTGAACAGCATCCGCAAAAAAGCATTGAACAGATTACTTCTCACCAGCTTCTTCGGACATTTCAAACGAATATATTTGCCATGTTCTATTTAACAAAAGCGGTGCTCCCTCATTTAAAGAAAGGAAGCAGTATTATTAATACAGCATCGGTCACTGCTTATAAAGGTCATGAAACCTTAATTGATTATTCATCGACAAAAGGGGCGGTTGTAACGTTTACAAGATCATTATCTCTATCTCTGATTAAACAAGGGATTCGGGTAAATGGGGTAGCGCCTGGACCGATTTGGACACCGCTGATTCCATCCACATTTACAGAAAAGGAAGTGTCTGAATTTGGTGGAGATGTTCCAATGGAGCGGCCTGGTGAGCCAGTAGAGTTAGCGCCGAGTTATTTATTTTTAGCGAGCGAAGACTCTTCTTATATAAATGGACAAATGATTCATGTGAATGGCGGAACCATATTAAATGGATAAAAACAAAAAACTTGCGGTAAAGAGACAAGTTTCTGTCTCTCTGCCGCAAGTAAAATCATCATGATTGATGTAAGCAGTGTTCTGCATATTGAGCTGACAGGTCATTAAAACGCTTTTCATCACGCTGATCTAGCGCCTTGTCAATCTCTTCTCTAAGGAAGGTTAAGCGCTGTTTATAAAGCGCCTCATCTAAAACCATTTGAATATAAATGTCTAAAATAGTAACGCCATTCTCTTCGGTTTTTTGGGTGTTGCGGGACTTCATGAGCTCAGCATACGTTTTTTTCTCTTTCATAAAGAATCCCCCCGATGCCTTTTTTATAGTATATGGATTGGCGGAGAAAAAATCAACAAGAATTTATAATTTTTAGACAATTTATTTTTGAGCCATATCGACACCCCTTGTCCAGTCGACAAGATACGATATATCTTTAAAAATGGCTTTTAGATAGATCGAATGTACTAAAAAATATGATAAAAAGATGATTTTAAATAAATATTGAAAAAATCCTGTCGTTTCTTATACGTTGGTGATAGATTAATAGTATCTAAAATAACCAAAAATTAACACAGGAGGAAATGAAGTGTCAGGAATTAGTGAAACACCATTAGATTCATACGTCATTAATCAAACAACAATGGCGGTCCTTCCGGTTGAAGAAGGAAAACGAGTATATTCAAAAGTGATCGAAAGAGAGACAAGCTTTTACGTTGAATTAAAGCCGCTGCAAATTATAGAACGCAGTTGCAGGTTCTTTGGCTCAAGCTATGCAGGCAGAAAAGCGGGAACATACGAAGTAACAGGAATTTCCCACAAGCCTCCCATCGTGATTGACTCATCCAATCATCTGTATTTCTTCCCAACCTATTCATCCAACCGCCCTCAATGCGGATGGATCTCCCACAAATACATTCATATCTTTCAGGAATCATCCCTCGGAGACACGGTTGTTACTTTTACAAATGAGCAATCGGTCAAACTAGATGTCTCATATAAGTCATTTGAGAGTCAGGTACACCGAACAGCGTATCTTCGAACGAAATTTCAAGATCGACTTGATGGAGGTCTTCCTAAGAAACAAGAATTTATGCTGTATCCAAAGGAACAGCAGCTCAACCTTGTGTATGATTTTATCTTAAGAGAACTTCGTAATCGTTATTAGTGAGAGACCAGCGGCAGACAGCCGCTGGACTGCTTACTCATCGCCATCACTTTTTTGCAGAAAAAACCATTGATTATCGTATAAAAAAATATATAATTTATCTATATCGTATAATTTTTTATACAACGAAAGGGGTCATGGGGATGATGTATGAAGAGCTGGATACGCCGGCACTACTCATTGATAAAAGGGTGATGATGGAGAATGTAGCGGCGATGCAGCAATACGCAGACCGTCAGCATGTCAAATTGCGCCCTCATACGAAAACGCATAAAACGCCTGCACTTGCCAAGCTGCAGGAAGAGAAAGGTGCATCTGGCATTACGGTGGCGAAAGTAGGAGAGGCTGAAGTAATGGCAGCCCATGGGCTCAAGGATATTTTTATCGCCAATCAAATTGTAGGTGAGACTAAACTCAAGCGGATTCGCAAACTGGCAGAGTCGATACAGATTTCATTCGGTATAGATTGTGTTGAGCATGTGAAGCAGATTGAGCAAGTCTTTCGTGAATCAGAGAAAAAAGCGGAGGTTTTAATTGAGATAGAGGTTGGAGAGGGAAGGTCTGGTGTCATTGAAGAACGTGATTTCTGCCACATATTAGAGGCGATTCAAACAAGTGATGCCGTTCATTTAAAGGGGATTTTTTCTCATGATGGTCATACGTATCAAGCGGAAAGTAAAGCACATTGCCAGACATTATACAATGAGGCTGTAAATCGAACGCTCCGTTTTGCGCACATTGCAGAAGAAGCTGGTATGCCGATAGAGGTCGTCAGTATTGGATCAACACCGCCATTTTTATTTCAATTTGATATTCCAAAAGGAGTCACAGAAATACGGCCAGGCACATACATCTTGATGGATGCTTCCCAGTCCAATGTAATCGGCACATATTCACATTGTGCAGCATCTGTGCTGACAACGGTCATTAGTAAACCGACAGAGCGCCGGGTGATTACAGATGTAGGGGCCAAGGGGCTGACGGCACAAACACGTACAAAAGGGCTGACCAAAACAGAGGGCTTAGGCAAAGTGAAAGAATATGATGATGTATTTGTTTCAAGCGTATTTGACGAGCATGCCATTATCTATCATGAAGGCTTTCGTCAAAGTGTACAGATCGGTGAGAAGGTGCAAATTATTCCGAATCACATCTGTCCTGCTGTGAATCTTCATGAAAAAGCATACCTCATTCAAGATGGCGAAGTGGTAGAAGAGCTGGAGATTGCTTGTAAAGGAAAGCTGCAATAAATGGGTAGGATCATAAAAGGCGCCGAAAGGGGTCTTTTTTATTGGAGAAAAAATGGCGAAGATGAATTAGATTGAAACCAAATGTGCCTTTCTCGTCGTCTATTGACTGTATCATCATGAAATGGCAGGGAAATGTGAACCATTAGAAGGATTTTCATTCATTTCCGCATAAATCACAGAAGTGATACATGCGGTCTGTTACAATAAAAATAAGTCATTTCTTGCAAGGTGTTCGTATGAGGTAAAAGTTGATCATATTTGACCGATATGAACAAATGGGAAAGAGAAATGGGGGCCGTGTATGAAAAAACGATGGCATTTGATGCTGCTATTTACCGTGACAGTGACACTACTCACGGCCTGCAATCAAGCAGGTCAGCCGCCTTCAAAACAAAACACAAAAGAAGCTGCGTATGAACAATGGGTTCAACGTTATATGGATGAGTTAAATGAAGCATATGAACACATGACCGATCAATTTATTTCAGATGGACATGGAAAAATTCAAGTCAATGAAAAATTGACAAAAGCGACGAAAGCATTCGACCGTGTCATTCAAAAAGGGCTTACTCATCAAGAAGTGCCAGCTGTGTATCAAAAGGCAGACAAACAATTAAAGACAGGTCTTGCTTCATTTGAAAAAGGAGTTAGCAAGGTAGAGCAGCTGTTAAAGCGTCCTGATCAAGAAAAGCTGTTTATGTCAGCCACTCAACATTTTCAAGATGGATTGCAAGAGACAGCCTCTTTCATTGAAGAAGTAGGAAACGTTCAGCAATCACAATGAAAAGCCTGGAAGAGAGACTTCCAGGCTTTTTCAGATGTGCAGTGTTTGCTTTAATCGGCGTACACCTTCTTGAATCATGGCTTCATCCGTACAGGCAAAACCAAGCAGCAACCCTTTCCTTTTGCTTTCATAACAATAGGGGCTTAATGGATAAATGCCGACACCTGCCGCTTTTGCGGCCTCAATCGTACCTTGTTCATCAAAGTCTGATGTTCCTTCCAAAAAGACGTGAAGGCCTGTATCAGTTCCATATAAACGGAAGTGTTTGTCAAAGTGATGTGTCAAAAGAGCATCCATCATCGCTGCCTGCCGTTTTTTATACACCTGTCTCATCCGCCTGACATATCGCGTAAACTCGCCTTCTCTGAAAAAAGAGGCAAGAGTGATTTGCTCCATGATCGGCAGCTGTCTTTGAATAAGTGATTGCAGTGCAGCGATTTCTTTGATGACTGCTTTGGAGCCGATGATGGCAGCAAGGCGGATGCCTGGTGCAAGCACCTTGGAAAAACTGACAATATAGATCACATGATCGGGTGCTTCTGAAAATAAAGAAGGAAGCGGTCCGCCATGATAACGATAATCCCCATCAAAATCATCTTCTAATATGTAAGATTGAGCCTTCGCAGCAAACTGCAACAGCTCCCGTCTTCTATTGACGCTCATACAGACACCGGTTGGCCGCTGATGAGAGGGCGTTACAGCGATCAGCTTTGTACGTTCTGGCAATGTATTCACCATCATTCCTTCTTCATCGACTGGTGCGGGGTAAATAGTCATTTCGCGATGTAAAAAGGACAACCTAGCTCCAGGAAAACCAGGATCTTCAACAGCGACTGTATCTCCTTTTTTGAGCATGACTTGTGAAATTAAGTCAATGGCTTGCTGTGTGCCCCCTGTTAACACCATTTGGTCTTCTTCTATATCAATGCCGCGTTCAACCGATAAGTATTGGCGAATTTCTGAACGCACTTCCCATAATCCATGCGGAGAAGAATAGCCCCAATCCTTCATATTTAAGCGCTGTAGTGCTTTTAGAAGCGAGCGTTTCCATATGTTTTGAAAATGGTCGTCGATGGCTGGTTCTTGATGGCGGAAATCAATCTCAAGTGTGTCATGAAATTGATTGGCCGAGAGCCAGTGATCCATTTGTTTTTCAGCCTCGTCAAAGTGAGGTCTTGTCGGAAGTGCAAAAGGCGGTTCGTTTTGATGTGGGGGAGAAGCAGCATAGTGATTACTTGAAATGACCTTTGTCCCGCCTCTTCTAGAGGTGCTGACATAGCCTCTTGCTAGCAGTTCATCATAGGCAAGCTGTACGGTGGATCGAGATACGTTGAGCTCTTGTGCTAATACTCTTGTCGGAGTCAACTGATCATCAGGATTCAGTGTGTTTGTATGAATTTTTTGAATGATGCCATTGACGATTTGCTGCCAGAGCGGGGTAGAGCTGGAACGGTCTAAATGAATGTACACAGTGCACCTTCTTTCCTTTGTCATGTCATCATTGATGATGACATGGAATTATGGACTGGTCAATAGCTTCATTTTTGGATGTAGGAAGAAATCCAAATGATGTGTACACTGGTTCATATCATTTACACAGAGGAGAGAGTCCCATGATTCCTGCATCAAAAGAAGAAACAGCACAGCTATCCATGATTCCGTTTGTGTTCGTTTTATTTAGCCTTTTTATGATTACAACAGCAGTGAACCTGCAAGTCCCTCTTTATACGGAATATGCAGAGCAGGCAGGATACGGAAAGGCGTCAACAGCCCTTGTGTTTGCTGCGTATGTTTTCGGACTGATTCCAGTATTACTGTTACTTGGCGGCATGTCTGACCGGGCTGGACGAAAACCGATTTTATTGATCGCTCTTTGCTTTTCATTATGTGCCACCCTGCTCATGATCGTGCATCCGACCATACAAATGCTCTTTGTCGCCCGGCTGCTGCAAGGAGTGGGACTTGGGTTAAGTGTTGGCACATGTACTGCCTACTTGATTGCTTTATATCCAGAGAAATCGGGCTGGATCCCAACGTTTATCGCATTATGCAGTTCAATTGGATTTGGGGGAGGTGCTCTTTTTACAGCGATTCTTTCTTTTGAGCAAGTGTCACTGACGCCTCTTAGCTATTGGATTGTGTTGGTCTTGATTATGTTGACGATTGTTGCTGTATTCTTTTTGGTGCCGCCTGTACAAGGGGATGCAAGTAAACCGCTAATGAACATGCCGAGGTTTCCAAAAGGGACAATGCCTGCGAACATAGCCATTGCTATCGCATGGTCTGTGTGCGGTCTTGTCATTTCGATTTTGCCAGCACAGCTTAAATTAAATGGCTATGAATTGTGGGTAGGCCCGGCGCTGTTTTTTATTAATATGGCAGGTGTTCTGATGCAGCCTTTTGTCCGAAAGATGAATAGCAGTGCAGCGCTTCGTATCGGTTTTATTTGTCTTCCGTGCGGATATGGCCTGCTGTTATTCGGTGCTAATAGCGGGTCCATTTTCCTTGTCCTTGCTGGAACTCTTTTAGCGGGCACAGCTTGCTATGGATTTACTTACTTAGGCGGTCTCCAGCTGATTGTTGAGAAAGGGAAGAAGGAAGCGGCTAGAGCCGTTGCTGGGTATTACTTGTTTGCGTATCTAGGTCTTGGCATACCAAGTGTGTTCGTTGGTCTCTTTGCTGATATGTACGGTACTCAGACAGTGTTAACGCTCTTTTTCATGCTCGTGCTGGCTACCTGTCTGATCTTGCTTAGTTTAAGTTTCAGAGAGAGGCAAAAGTGAAATGGATTCTTTCTCTTTCCTCTCCAATTCGTTTAAAATAAAGACAGAAGAGGGGGAGGGAAATGAAAAAAGTACAGCTAAATGGAGCGATGTGCAGATCACAAGAGGAGCTTCATGATCAACTAAAAACAGTGTTACAACTTCCTGATCATTACGGGAAAAATCTTGATGCCCTTTGGGACTGTTTAACAGGAGAAGTGAGCTTGCCTGTAGAGCTTACATGGATTCATTATCAAGCAAGCAAAGACGAGCTTGGTGATTATGCAGAGAATTTGCGGCAGTTATTTCAAGAGGCTGAAGAGGAACTGCAAGGGCAGTTTCAATTGAATATTGAAGTGTAAAAAAGCAGCTGATCCCAAAAGCTGTTTTTTTATGCAGTTTTCACCCTTTCTCATTCTACTATTGAATATTTCACTAAATATGATAATATATGAACTGCCGTTAATTGATAATGATAATCATTTGTGGCAGAGAGCTTGATAGAAAGTGTGAACCCTGTATGAAGTTGTACCAATTAAGTTTGTTGTTTGTGTGTTTGGCATGTGCGTCGCTGTTTGTCGGAGTACAGGACCTGTCTCTTTTACAGTTGTTTCATCTATCAGATGAACAAATGAACACCTTATTTTCAAGTCGCATCCCGCGGCTGATGAGTATTGTGCTTGCTGGCATGAGCCTGAGCTTATGCGGTTTTATCATGCAAAGCATGACGAGAAATAAATTTGTCTCTCCAACGACTGCAGGAACAATGGATTGGGCCAAGCTGGGTATTTTAACCGCTATGCTTGTTTTTACACAGGCAAGCCCGCTGATGAAAATGGCGATTGCGTTTTTATTTACGTTAGCTGGCAATCTATTATTCTTAAAAATTCTACGCCATATTAAGGTGAACGATACGATCTACGTACCGTTAGTCGGCTTAATGTTTGGCGGAATTGTTAGTTCAATTTCCACGTTTATAGCCTATAAATATGATTTGATCCAAAACGTATCCGCATGGCTGCAAGGGGATTTTTCTCTTATTGTTCAGGGGCGTTATGAACTGCTCTATGTGAGTGTTCCTCTATTGATCATCGCGTATTTATATGCTGACCGCTTTACAGTGGCTGGTATGGGTGAGAGCTTTGCCGTCAATTTAGGTTTAACGTATAAACGTGTCATGGCAGTTGGTTTGGTGATTGTTTCGATGATTACTTCTGTAACGCTTTTGACTGTTGGCATGCTACCTTTCCTCGGCTTAATCATTCCGAATATTGTATCGATCTACCGAGGGGATCACTTGAAAAAGAGCCTTCCGCATACGGCTTTATTAGGGGCCATTTTTGTGCTCATATGTGACGTGCTCGGACGAGTGATCATTTATCCATATGAAATATCTGTCGGGCTTATGGTCGGCATCATTGGAAGTGCGATCTTCCTGTACATGTTATTAAGGAGGAAGCGCTATGCATAAGAAACGAACATTATTTCTCATTGCAGCCATTGCAGCCGTATTCATTGTCATCTTCGTCACCTTTCAAATGGGGTACTGGGAGTACACAGTGCCGAGCCGTTTAAAAAAGGTGCTTGCCATGACTTTGACAGGAGGCGCGATTGCCTTTTCCTCTGTTGTGTTTCAAACATTGACCAACAACAGAATCTTAACGCCAAGCATTTTAGGGTTAGACGCGCTTTACTTGTTTTTGCAAACGGCGATTATTTATCTTTTTGGATCGACCAACTTGATGATCGCGAATAAGAACCTGAATTTCTTTCTCTGCGTTGGATTAATGATTCTTTTTTCTGTGCTGCTCTATACGGTCATGTTCAAGCGCAAAAACAAGCATATTTTCTTACTCCTGCTTGTCGGGATTGTGTTTGGAACATTGTTCAAAAGTCTTTCTTCCTTTATGGAAATGCTCATTGACCCGAATGAATACCAAGTCGTACAGGACAAGTCCTTTGCCAGCTTTAATCACATGAACACAGATATTTTACTCTTCGCTTCTCTTTTATTTGCGGCGCTTTGTCTTTATATTTGGACCTTCCGCGCGAAATTAGATGTCATGTCGTTAGGAAAGGAACAGGCTGTGAATCTCGGGATTGACTATGACGGGATCACAAAAAAGATGCTGATCGTCATTGCCGTCCTTGTTTCTATTGCGACGGCCCTCGTCGGCCCGATTACGTTTCTTGGCTTACTCGTTGTAAATGTGGCAAGAGAGCTGTTTCGTACATATCGGCACACGTACTTGCTATTAGGCTCGTTTTTCATTAGTGTCATTGCGCTTGTAGGCGGGGAATTTCTTGTGGAAAAGGTATTTACGTTTCAAACACCGCTTAGTGTGCTGATTGATTTAGTCGGCGGACTGTATTTTATTTATCTACTTTTAAAGGAGAGTCGTTCATGGTCGTGATGAAGGGAGTTAGTAAGACATATAACGGAAAAACAGTGCTTCACGAAACAACTGTCAGTGTAAAAAAAGGACAGCTGACCTCTCTCATTGGTCCAAATGGCGCAGGCAAAAGTACGCTTTTGTCCATCATGAGCCGCCTGATTCAACCTGATACTGGGGAAGCTTATTTAGAGGATAAACCTTATCGAGCGTACTCTCCTCAGGATCTTGCGAAAAAAATGAGCATCTTGAAGCAGTCGAACCACATGAGTGTGCGTCTGACCGTTCGTGAGCTTGTCAGCTTTGGCCGCTTTCCTTACTCTCAAGGCCGCTTGACAAAAGAAGATGAGAACATGATTGATGTGTCGCTTCAATACATGAGACTCGTCGAAATCCAGCATCAATATTTAGATGAACTAAGCGGCGGACAAAGGCAGAGAGCCTTTATTGCCATGGTGCTGGCTCAGGATACGGATTATATTTTCTTAGATGAGCCTTTAAATAATTTAGATATGAACCATTCAGTTGAAATGATGAAGCTGTTTCAGCAGCTCGTGAAAGATCTTGGAAAAACGATTGTTGTTGTTCTCCATGATATTAACTTTGCATCTGTCTATACAGATCACATCGTCGCCTTAAAAGAGGGTCAGGTAATCAAAGAAGGAAGCGTTGATGAAGTGATTCAAACAGAAGCACTTGAACACATTTATGACATGCGCATACCGATCGAAGTCATTCGTGGTGAGCGTATTTGCTTATATTTTTCTTGAAAAAATGAAGAGGTGATCAATCATGAAAAAATGGATTTGGATGATAACAGTATTAACAGCGATTGCTGTCCTTGCTGCCTGTGGTAACCAAGGAAAAACAGCGGGAACGAATGAGGAAACCGTAACAGTAAAGGATATGTTGAATAAAGACGGTGTAAAAATCAAGAAAAACCCGAAAAAAGTCGTCGTCTTTGATATGGGAAGTCTCGATACACTTGATAAGCTTGGTGTCAACGTGACAGCCTTACCAAAACAAGTGATTCCTCACTATTTATCTAAATATGAAAGTGACAAATATGAGAATGTCGGCGGCTTAAAAGAGCCAAACTTTGAGAAAATTGCAGAAATCAAGCCTGACTTGATCATTATTCAGCATCGTCAAGCAGATGCATTTGATGAATTTTCTAAAATTGCTCCGACGATTTATATGGATGTAGATAACGCAAACTATATAGAATCATTTAAAAAGAATGCTGAAACATTAGGAAAGATTTTTGATAAGGAAGACAAAGTCAAAAAAGAACTTTCTGCCATTGACCAAAAAGTGGCTTCATTAAAGAAACAAGCCAAAGAGTTAAAGAAAAATGGACTCGTCATTATGGCGAACGACAGCAAAATGACGGCATTTGGTCCTAAGTCAAGATATGGTCTGATTCATGATGTATTTGGGATTACACCAGCAGATCAAAAGCTAGAGCCATCTGATAAACATGGACAAAGCATTTCGTATGAGTATATGGTCAAAACGAACCCAGATTACTTATTTGTCGTGGATCGCGGCGCGGCAATTGGAGAAGAAACGTCTGCGAAACAGCTTGTTGAAAATGATTATGTGAAATCAGTCAAAGCGGTTAAAAACAATCATGTGGTGTATTTAAACTCTGACATGTGGTATTTAGCTGGAGGCGGCCTTGAATCATTGAATGCGATGATTGATGAAGTGAAAAAAGGAATTGAACAAAAGTAATGGATGAAAAGCTGCTCCTATCGAGCAGCTTTTTTATTGTGGATACATAAAAATATGTTGCGTGCAGGAAACTTTCATCAAAATATGTTATAGTGGAACCTACATTGTGATACTAAGATAGAGTGAGGGTTCGGAAAGGATGAAGGAGAAAACAAGATCAAAAAGAAGGCTAAGACCTTGGGTGAAAGTCGTGCTGTTTATCATGGCATTTGTCATGGTTATGGCTGTATCTGTCACAGGATACGCATACTATAAAATTTCAAAAGCGTCGAATAAAGCGCAAGTATCTTTAGAAAGAGGAGAGACCTCGCAAAAGCGTGTGAAAGCTTTTGATCCAGGAAAGGATAGCTTTTCGGTGCTGCTCTTAGGGATTGACAGCCGTCCAGGTGAAACGGTAGACGAAGCAAGAAGTGATGCGGTCTTACTGGCGACGGTGAATCGAACAGACAAAACGATCAAGCTCCTAAGTATTCCTCGTGATTCTTATGTTGATATACCGGGGAGAGGATATGATAAAATTGCTCACGCCCATGCGTTTGGGAGTGCAGATTTATCAGTCAAAACGGTAGAGAATTTGTTAAACATCCCGGTAGACTATGTGATTGCAGGAAACTTTAAGGCGTTTCAAGACATTGTCGATGAGCTAAATGGAATTGACGTAACGATTGAAGATGAAGGCATTGCAAAACAAATGGAGAAGGATTCAAAAGGAAAAGTTCATGTGGAAACAGGCACGCATACGCTCAGTGGTGAAGAAGCATTAGCGTTTGTGAGAACGAGAAAGGCAGATAGTGATCTCATGCGCGGAAAGCGCCAAATGGAAGCACTTCAAGCCATCTTTGAAAAATCCAAATCCATTTCGTCCATACCGTCTTATGACAACATCATTGATACACTTGGAGATAACGTCTCTACCAATTTATCCATGAAACAGTTGATCGGTCTATTCCCTTTACTGAGTTCATTAAAATCAGTGGATACCATCCAGTTAAAAGGGCACGATTACCAGCCTGGGAATGTGTATTACTTTGAGTTAGATGGACCAGGATTAGAAGAAGTGAGACAAGAGCTGAGAAAACAGCTCGAATTATCATAATGGAGAAAGAGCCTGCCGCTGTGGCAGGCTTTTTTTTAATAATAGAGGGTTGCAGGCATCGTTGGGTACCACACACCATTTAAAGCAAGCGCCCAGCCATACACCTTTTGACCTGATTCAATCTTGTCCTTTACCGAAGTGAGCGCTTCGTATGAAAAGACTTGATAAGACTGTCCGGTTTTTTTAGCGACAATGACCGATAGAATATTGTCATTGAATACACTTGGCTCTTCGTCCGTACTCGTCCAAGCAATTCGATTATAGTAATTCATGTTGAAAGGATTTTCGAGTGCTTTCACTTCAAACTTTACTCGTTTTCCAACGATAGAAACCGTTGTATAGGCTACACTTGTTATTTGTGTAGATGCTGCTGGGGCTTGTTTTCCTGTTTGCAGTGGTTCTAATGCTGACACTGTGCTTGGCACAAGTAATCCTGCTGCTAAGGTAAGTGCTGTTATTTTTTTGAACATGAGTTGGAACCTCCTAATTTTTGGTATAATAATCAATTCGCCAAAAAGTGAAGAGTTCCTTCTATAAATGTAAAATATAACCATATTATTTTCCTGAATGGAGGAAATAATGGGTGAGCATTTCCTCTACACGATGACGTATACGGGGATTAAAATATTTATGCTTTTCTTCATAGCCATTGATCAGAAATAAATATGTCGTAAATCCTTCATCGTGTTCAATTTGCTGTACGTTCATTTTTTCTTTACGTAACTGTTGTTTCAGTTGATAAAGGGCTTTTTGTGCTTCTTTTAATGAAGAGGTGACTAGCTGAATATATGGTTCATTTAGTTTGAATGTTTGATGTTTTTTAAGGTGCGTCAAATCACGATTGAGGATGGAGATGACCATTGGAAGAAAGATGGCTTGTTCCATCATCTGAAGTTGTACGCTTGATAATCTCGTCATGTCCATGCCTGCTTTCTTTATATATAGAACATTTGTTCTTGTTTATTATATCGGATGAGTTAAAAAATCTCAAGGGGGTGCTGAGAGGGATTCATTTGTATATTTTTATGTTTTCCATGTAAAATGAAAGATAGACAAACCTTGAAGGAGTCAAACAAGTTGCCATTATTTCTTTCTATATTTACTCATGAAAATATCACATCATTTTTTGAAAGCTACAAGGCTTTTGGACCCATTGTGGCTATATTACTCCCTTTAATAGAAGCATTTCTACCGTTTTTACCTCTCGTGGCATTTGCGGTGGCCAATGCAAATGCTTTTGGGCTATGGGAAGGCTTTTTATTGACCTGGATTGGTGCAAGTGCAGGGTCTATCCTTGTCTTTTTACTGATCAGAAAATTTGGACAGATGAGGATGTTGAACTTTATTAGCAGACACCCTTCTATTCAAAAGCTAATGCTTTGGGTTGAAAAGCGGGGATTTGGTCCGTTGTTTATTTTACTCTGCTTTCCTTTTACACCCTCTGCTGCCGTTAATGTCGTAGCAGGTCTATCAAGAATCAGCGTCTGGCAGTTCTCATTAGCCGCTTTATCAGGGAAGTGTGTCATGCTCTTTATTATTAGTTTTATCGGCTATGACATTTCAGCTTTAGTAAAGAATCCGTTAAGAAGTGTTTTTGCGGTTCTAGTCATTGCTTTATTATGGTATGTTGGAAAGAGAGTAGAAAATAGGTTGAATATTCGGATGAGTCAGCGTGAGGACAAAGGAGGCTCTTAATGAAAAAGAAGCCATTGCTATGGTTCATGATTATTACATGCATCGTCTTGTTGTTCCAAGTAAAGAATTTCATGTTTGTCACGTACAAAGTAGAAGGGGTTAGTATGGACCCGACATTTACAGATGGAACAGAATTATTAATTAACAAGTTCTCGCCAAAACTCACGAAAATTAGCCGGTTTGACTATGTATTATTTCATGGCCCTAAAAATCAAATCTTGATCAAACGGGTCATTGGACTTCCAGGAGAAACAATCAAATATGAAGATGATCAACTGTTTGTTGATGGTGTAAAGTGGAAAGAGCCGTATTTAAAAGAGCAGAAAAAACATAAAATGGGCAACGTCCTAACAGGTGATTTTCAGCTGAAAGCCATCACCGGTCGTCAGAACATACAAAACAATCATTACTTCGTGATCGGAGATAATCGAATACATAGCTTTGACAGCCGGCATTTTGGAACGATCTCAAAGGATCAAGTAGTCGGTGTAAAAAGGAATCATGATGAATAAAAAAGAGCCGCTCTGCATAAGTAGAGCGGCTCTTTCTATTTAGCGGTTTTATAATCAGTCTGTCTTTTTGCCCAGACATGATGTAAGAAACGAAAAAACGGTGGCAGCATGGCGATGACCAAAATAATTCTGACGACTTGTACAGCCGCAACAAATGTGGAATCCTCGTGAAGTGTAACAGCTGTTGTGGCCATTTCTGCAATACCGCCAGGCGAAAAAGCAAGAATGGCCGTAATGACAGAAATACCTGTTATTTCTGCGATGGCAATTGAACTGAGAACGGTCGCAGCAATCAATCCGGCTGAGCTGACGACGGCCACAATCAAGGTATTTTTTAGCCCGACAAACATTTGTTTATTCATTTTTGACCCGATGGTTGCCCCTAGAAATACCTGTGACGCAATGTTCGCTTGGGCTGGCCAGTAAGGAATCAAATCATGACCTGTCAAGGCGCCTGCCCCTACTTGGAGAGCCGCCACACCTAACATACTGCCGATGAGCCAAGGGGCGGGAAAGTGAAGACGCACGGCTAGGCGTGACATCAGCCATGCCCCTACAATGAGTGCAGCAGTCCAAGAAATGTTTGATATTGTGAAAACGCCTGATGAGAAGGCGCTGCCTTGGGCGACTACCACATCTGATTGGCTTTTTGTATTTAAATAAAATACCGTAAATGGAATGGTCAGTACGACCATTAACACACGTATCGTTTGTACAAGACTCACTACAGCTGTATTTGCTCCAACCTCTTGGGCGATGCCCGGCATAGCGGAAAGACCGCCGGGGGCAGTGCCGACAAAGCTGGTCAGCATATCTGTTTTACTCAGCTTCCATAAGACAAATCCGGAGAGCATGGCTAATAAAATAGAAAAGACGAGCATGAAACTCACGGGAAGCCAATTTTCAGCGAAAATGTGAAGGACTTTCATGTTCATTTTTTGTCCTAGTTCGATTCCGAGAATGAATTGACCAAGGAGTAGCCATCTGCTGTGAATACGTAAGGTATTCTTTCCTTTACGCTGAAACAGGGCGGGACGGCGCAGGGCAATAAATGCAGCTGTCATTAATGTGCCAATCATCCAGCCGATAGACATCCCTGTTAGAGATAAAAGGAATCCACCTAAACCGCTTACCGCAATCAAAATGAGATCGGTTCGAAGGCTGTTTCCTTGCTTCATCACGTATAAACCTTCTTCCTGTATATTTGTTCAGTAAGTGAAATGTTGTTATCTTCACTATAATACAAAAGTCTCTATAAATAAAATACGAATTTTTTTAGTATTTTCATAAGATTATCTTATGGTTAACTCTGTTAGTAAAAATTGTTTTTGATATAAATGACATATAATTTTTGTCAAAAACAAATACAATATACAACGATTTTCCCTTATTTTTGTTATCGGTTGACTATCATTTTCAATTACACTACAATGCTTAGTGTGAGGTGATGACATGAAAATTCCTTCTTTTAAATATAATGAAAAGGGATTGAACCGCTTTTTCGGTCCTTTAGAAGGAAGGATCATGGAGATCCTTTATCAAGGTGAGGATATGCCGATTAAAGAGGTACAGCAGAAGCTGTCAGATGAGAAGCCAATTAATTTCAACACGGTCATGACGGTACTCAATCGATTAACCGAAAAAGGAATTGTGGAAAAGAAAACAAAAGGGCGTTCATCTATCTATAACCCTGTTTTAACAAAAGAAGAATTTCTAAATGAGCAAACGAAATGGATTACTCAAGGACTGATGGATGATTTCGGCCCCCTTGCAGTCAATCATATGGTGGACGCAATTGAAAGTGCTGATCCTGAATTACTGAAGGTACTCGAAGCAAGGCTTGCATCCAAAAAAGAGGAGAAACGACATGATTAAAATGAAGTCGAGTCTGCTGTTTTTAGGCGGTATATTGATTGGCTTAGTGATCTTTTACCAGATGGGCTATTATGTACTCTCAAGCTTTTTTGGCTGGAATCAAGCATATAACCTGATCCACGTATGTCAATCTGTTCTCGAATTTTATGGATTCACTCCTTTAAAGTATTTTCTGGATGCGTTCGTCTTGTATACGCTTGGTTTTGCCGTTTTCTATATGACAAAGCAGGTCAGAAAGTATCTTCATTTCAAAAGAAATATGCTGATGGCAGTCGATCAACATTCAACGCAAACTCTATCAGACAAGTATAGAAATGAGATCATTGTGTTTCATTGCCATGAACCGCTTGCTTTCGCAATGGGGATGCTTCGGCCAAAAGTGTATCTCTCAACAGCGCTTATAGACATGCTGGATGAAGGGGAAATCGATGCGGTTGTCTATCACGAATTACATCACAAATACAGCTACGATCCTTTAAAGACTTTCGCTTTCTCTATGCTCACAAAAGTGATTTGGTACATTCCTGTGTTAAAGCATATGAGACAAAGTTACTCCGTTTTTCGTGAAGTCATTGCAGATGACTATGCCATTCAGCAGACAGGGACTGAGCTTGGAGTAGGGCAAGCCCTTTTGAAACTCATTAAAAATAGAACCCAGTTTCAAAAACAAACGAAATTTGCCGTGTCCTTTGGAGACCGAGCATTAAATTTAAGAATCCAAAAAATCTTAAACCCAACATACAACATACCGTTCAATGTACCACTTATCCCAATTGTGACATCAACCATCCTCATGTTGGTCTTAATGATTATGCTCAACTTAAATTACTAATTTTTTTTACGAATGAACATTACATGATGTAGTGTAAAAATGGGAGGAAATCACTATATGAAAACAAATCAAGAAATAGGAACACTTTTTGTACGCGTCATCTTAGGCATTATTTTCTTTTTACATGGACTTCAAGCATATCAAGGTGGACTAGGAGGCACTGCGGCATTTTTTGGTCAAATTGGTGTTCCTGAATTTATGGCCTATATTGTCAAAACAATTGAACTGGTTGGTGGAATTGCCCTGATTCTAGGTTTAGGCACACGTCTTTTCGCAGCTTTATTTGTGCCAATTATGGCTGTAGCCATTATCACAGTTGGTTTTGCAAGAGGATTTGTGGGCGGTTATGAATTTGAACTTTCTTTAATGGTCATGGCGCTTTACTTGACACTTAGTGGCAGCAAGATGCTTTCGATTGATGGATTGTTAAAACAACAGCAGCAAAGCAATGAAGCAAAATTTCATTAAATAACAAAAAACTCCTTCTGCGATTTGTAGCAGAGGAGTTTTTTTATGGTCAAAAGGTCGTTTTATCATTAAAAAAGGAAAAGCGAAGAGGCGTTTTGATGATGACAGCCCTTTATTTCACATATTGAATGAGCAAAAAAGCAATTTCATTTTTTGACGGAACATACGATCTCCTATTAAAATAGGGGTAACTAAGAAACATGGTGCGTTAAAAGATATAGAAACCAGACAGCATGCTGCTGTTCATCTTGAGCAATACGCTTCATTAATTCCTTTGTTCCTTGATCACGGACATAGTCTGATACCGTTAAGTAAAAATCGACTGTTTTTTGTTCGTCTTTAAAGGCAAATAAGAGACCTTCCCTAAATTGGTCTGGACAAGGCTCTGTTATGCTTGGTTTGTGGTTTTTACCAGTCAAAGAATAGTATAGCTTTGTAAATAGCTGATAATGTCTGACTTCATCCTGACGTATTTCTTGAATGATTTTTTTCGCTTCAGGATTTTTTGCTTTTTGTGCAAGTTTTTCATAGCATTGGATCGCAGAATATTCGCCATTGATGGCCTTTTCAAGGTCTGCAATGATCCTTGTGTTTTGGCGCATGTCATATGGCGAGTAGTCATAATAACCGTAATACATGATATTGCCAGCCTCCTTTTAGATCATGATGGTTTATGATATGAAAAGAGTCGGGAAAGGTGCCTATTTTCTTTTCAATCGGAGGAGAAAGGGAAGGTGATAGGAAAATAGCTATTTACCTTTATTTTCGCTAGAATATGAGTACATAAGAAAGGTGTTGTGGAACGTGGAGATTCAGTTTTTAGCAGGCAGATCGGGGAGTGGAAAAACGACTGCAATTCTAGAAGAAATCAAAGAACAACTGCGGCTTGATCCGCTGGGTCCGCCAATCATTTTTTTAGTCCCGGATCAAATGACATTTTTAATGGAATATGAGCTTGCAAAAACGTCTGAAGCTGGTGGAATGATCAGGGCCAAAGTCTTTAGTTTTACTCGGCTTGCCTGGTCTATATTACAGCAGACTGGCGGTGCGAACCGTCAATTTGTCACAAGCACAGGAATTCAAATGCTCTTAAGAAAAGTAATAGAAGAACAGAAAGACAAGTTTAAGGTATTCAAAAAGGCGAGTGATAAACCGGGATTTGTTGAGCAAATAGAAAAGACGATGGCTGAATTCAAAAGGTACTGTATGATGCCGGAGGATATTGAAAAAATCTCGGCATCCAGTATGCATTCAGAGTATACAGAAGAAAGACGTGCGGCGGAAAAATTGCATGATCTTCATGTTCTTTATCAGCAGATGGAGCAGCATCTGCAAGATGAGTATGTGCACTCAGAGGATTACTTGACACTTCTGGCTCAGCAAATTCCTTTATCAGAAGAATTGAGAGGGGCACACATTTATATAGATGGTTTTTATCAGTTTACCCCCCAGCAGCTTCTTGTCATTGAACAGCTTTTGCTACATGCCGAAAAAATAACAGCTGCATTCACAGTGGATCGTTCCTATCATGACACGCAGCCAAATGAACTTGATTTATTTCGCATGACAGGTAAGACATATTCCCAGCTTTATCAGTTGGCCAAAGAGTGCGGAGCGGCTATTTCTGAGAACATTTTGGAGAGAAATAAGCGGCATCTTCATACCCCAGATCTAGCTTATTTAGAAAATCAATATGAACAGAGACCTTTGCAGCCGTATCAAGAAGAAACGCCTCACCTTACCGTATCGAAAAGTGCAAATAAACGAGCTGAAATTGAGGGAGTAGCGAGAGATATTCTTGCTTTAGTAAGAGAGGAAGGTCTTAGGTTACGAGATATCTCAATCGTTGCAAGACATGTAGACGACTATAAAGATACGTTAAAAGAGGTGTTTCGAGATTACGATATTCCTTTCTTTATTGATGGAAATGAATCGATGCAGTATCATCCGCTCATTGAGTTCATTCGCTCGAGCCTCGATGTCATAAAAGGGAACTGGCGGTATGAGGCGGTGTTTCGCTGTGTGAAAACGGAGTTCTTATTTCCGCTTGAACTCGCTAAAAACAAAGCGAGAGAACAGGCGGATCAGCTTGAAAACTATTGTATTGCTTACGGTGTAAAAGGTGAACGCTGGACGAATGGTTCACGCTTTCATTATCGCCGCTTTCAATCATTAGATGAAGATTTTGGACAAACCGATCAAGAAATAGAAATGGAGCAAATGCTGAATGATGTAAAAGAATGGATTGTTCCGCCACTCTTTCAATTGCAAAAAAGATTGAAAAAAGCGCAAAAGCTAAGAGACATGGTGGAGGCAGTGTATGTCTTTCTAGAGGAAGCCCAAGTGCCAGAAAAGCTTGAAAAGGCAAGGCTTGAGGCAGAAGAAGCAGGCAGATTAGCTGAAGCGATGCAGCATGGGCAAGTGTGGGATGCTGTCATTCAATTGATGGATGAATTTGTTGAAATGCTGGGCGAGGAGGTGCTCTCATTTCAATTATTTCAACAGATGATGGATACAGGACTGTCCTCTCTCAAGTTCGCTTTGATTCCCCCTTCACTTGATCAGGTGTTTATCGGAAGTATGGATTTATCCAGAATGTATCAAGTAAAGTGTACGTTTGTCATTGGAGTAAATGATGGAGTTATACCTGCACGGCCCTCTGATGAAAGTGTATTGTCTGAAGACGACCGGGAATGGTTAAAACGGGCAGGAGCAGAGCTGGCAGAGACAGGGAAGGAACGGCTGCTGGATGAACAATTTTTGATTTATCAAGCGCTGTCCAGTCCATCGCACTACCTGTATGTATCCTATTCAGCTTCAGATACGGAAGGGCGGTCTCTTTTGCCTTCGACCCTCATCAAGTATTGTGAGGAACTGATGCCAAACCATCAGCAAGCCCTCTATGTGTTAGATCCAGAGCAGTTGGATGATCAGGAGCAATTAAAATTTGTAACAAACGAGCATGTCTCGTTATCCTATACCGTTTCGCAGCTGCAACAATGGCTCAATCAATATCCGATCAGCGGCGTATGGTGGAGTGTATATAATCATTTGATGACCTCGTCCAACCGCGACGTATCAAATAAAATCATGTCCAGCTTGTTCTTTACAAATAGAGCGACACGTTTAAATCCGAATGTCACAAAAGAACTTTACGGTGACCATATTCAGGGCAGTGTTTCAAGAATGGAGAAATTCAATGCATGTGCATTTTCTCATTTTGCTTCCCACGGGTTAAAACTAAAAGATCGACAATTTTACAAATTAGAAGCACCTGATATCGGTCAGCTCTTTCACTCGGCTTTAAAACTGATTTCAGATACGCTTGTTGAACAAAAAAAGGATTGGAAAAACTTAACGAAGGAAGATTGTGTGACCTACTCAAGGCATGCAATCGAACAGCTGGCTCCACGTCTGCAAAAAGAAATTTTATTAAGCTCTAATCGGCATGCTTATATCAAAGAAAAGCTCCAAAAAATCCTCATCAGGGTGTCTTCTATATTAAGCGAACATGCAAAAGTGAGCGGATTCTCTCCGGTTGGACTTGAGTTAGGTTTTGGAGGTCAAGGACCTCTGCCGCCGTTTACTTTTCAATTAAAAAACGGCTGCACGATGGAGCTTGTTGGAAGGATTGACCGAGTGGATAAAGCAGAAGGATCAAAAGGACTTCTATTAAGAATTGTCGACTATAAGTCCAGTGAGAAGGGGCTTGATCTAGCAGAAGTTTACTACGGTTTAGCCTTGCAAATGCTCACTTATTTAGACCTGACCATTACGTATTCTAAAGAATGGCTTGGCATGGAAGCGACACCGGCAGGGATTTTATACTTCCATATTCATGACCCGCTGATTCAAGCGCCTATTCCGCTCGCAGAGGATGCAATTGAGCAGGAAATATTGAAGAAATTTAAAATGAAGGGTCTATTGCTCGAAGATGTGGAAGCAGTGAAGTTGATGGATCAAACACTCGAATCAGGAAGATCACAAGTCATCCAAGCTGGTTTGAAAAAGGATGGTTCTTTCCGATCTGACTCTGCGGTATTAAGTGAAGATCATTTTCACATTCTCACAAAACACGTTCGGCGAACCTTTGAAGAGGCAGGAGAAAGAATTACAAGCGGTGAGGTAGAGATAAACCCATATAAATTAAAGGATCAAACCCCTTGCCGCTTTTGCTCCTTTAAGTCTATTTGCCAATTTGATGAATCAATAGAAGATAATGAATTTAGGGTGCTCACCTCTGAGAAGGATGATGTCATGTTAGACCGGATCAAAAAAGAAGGGGATCAGTATGCAAATACCAAAACCGAATAACAGTACTTGGACAGATGACCAATGGAACGCCATCGTTTCAGAAGGACAAGATATTCTTGTTGCTGCGGCGGCGGGGTCAGGGAAAACAGCGGTCTTGGTTGAACGGCTCATTCGAAAAATGACTCGGCCGGAGCAGCCAGTTGATGTGGACAGGCTGCTCGTAGTGACTTTTACCAATGCTTCAGCAGCAGAAATGAAGCACCGGATCACTGAAGCACTTGAAAAAGAACTATCTAAAAAACCTGGTTCCCTTCATATGCGGAGACAACTGTCACTTATGAATCGTGCCAATATTTCTACCTTGCACTCCTTTTGTTTGCAAGTTCTGCGCACTTTTTATTATGAGATTGACCTTGATCCAGGTTTTCGTTTGGCTGATCAAACAGAAGGAGAATTACTAGGAGATGAAGTGTTAGATGAACTGTTTGAGGATGAGTATAAGGCTGGAAAGCCGTCATTCTTTGAACTCGTTGATCGTTACACATCTGATCGGCATGATTTAGATCTTCAATGGCTTGTCAAAAGAATTTATGAGTTTTCTAGGTCACATCCAGCTCCCGAACAATGGATGCGGGCATTCCTTTCTCTTTATGATGTGGATACACAGACAAAGGTAGAAGAATTACCCTTTTATCCATATATCAAAGAGGACCTTTCTCTCGTTTTAAGAAGCTGTCAGGAACTGCTGGAACAAGCGCTCAATTTATCAAAAGAGCCGGGCGGTCCAGCACCGAGAGCAGAGAATTTTATAGATGATTTAGAGCAAGTAAATGAATTAATAAGGCATCAAGATGATTTTGGAACACTTTATGAGCTTTTGCCAAACATCAATTTTAAAAGGTTAAAGACTTGCAAAGGGGATGACTATGACCCAGCTCTGTTAGAAAAAGCAACAGATGCACGCAATCAAGCCAAAAAACAATTAGAAAAGCTAAAAGATGAATACTTTATGCGCAGTCCCGATCAGCATTTAAAAAGCTTGGCTGAAATGAAGTCAGTTGTAGAAACACTTGTAGAGCTTGTGATTCAATATGGAGAGCGTTTCGAGAGAGCAAAACAAGAAAAATCAATCGTAGACTTTTCTGATCTAGAACATTATTGTTTGCGCATTTTAGCGAAGCAGGACGCAGAAGGAAATCTCATTGAAACAGAAGCGGCTAAGTACTATCAACAGCAATTTGAAGAAGTACTCGTGGATGAATACCAGGATACAAACCTTGTCCAAGAAACGATTTTAAAGCTTGTGTCTAAAGGGAAACATCCTGCCGAAGGCAACCGCTTTATGGTTGGTGATGTGAAGCAGTCCATTTATCGCTTTAGACTTGCAGAGCCGATGCTCTTTTTAAATAAATATAAACATTTTAAAGCAGACAGCAATGAAACAGGTAAAAGAATTGATCTAAATAAAAACTTCCGTAGCCGGGCTGATGTTTTAGACAGTACCAACTTTCTGTTCAAACAGCTGATGGGAGAAACGGTTGGAGAAATTGAATATGATGAACAAGCTGAATTAAAGCTTGGAGCGAGTTATCCGCAAAGTGAAGACACGACGACAGAAATGCTTCTTGTTCATTTAGATCAGCACGACACAGAAAGCGATGAAGAACGAGAAGAGCTAGAGACGGTTCAATTTGAGGCGAGAGTGATTGCAAAGAAAATAAAAGAATTGGTAGAACAGCCTTTTCAAGTGTACGATGCAAAACAGCAGCTGACCCGCAACTTGCAGTATCGAGACATTGTGATCTTGCTTCGATCAATGCCGTGGGCTCCGCAAATGATGGAAGAGTTGAAGAAGCAGGGAATCCCTGTTTATGCGAATCTTTCCTCAGGTTATTTCGAAGCGACAGAAGTATCTGTCATTCTTTCTTTGTTAAAAGTGATTGATAATCCATATCAAGATATTCCGCTCGCTGCTGTTTTAAGGTCACCTATTGTTCATTTAGACGAAAATGAGATGGCACTGATTAGAACCAGTGATAAAAAAGGCACTTATTATGATGCTGTGAAGGCATTTATGAGTGTGACACACTCTGATCATCCGACGTGCAGAAAGCTGGAGCGTTTCTTCCTTCAATTACGCAAATGGCGTGATTTTTCGATTCAGCATTCGGTAGCAGAACTGATTTGGGAAGTGTACCGAGATACACAATATCTAGATTATGTCGGCGGGATGCCAGGAGGCAAGCAAAGACAGGCAAACCTTCGGGCTTTATATGATCGAGCGAAACAGTATGAAAAGGCTGCATTTAGAGGGCTGTTTCGATTTCTTCGATTTATTGAAAGAATGCAAGAGCGTGGAGATGATCTTGGAGCGGCAAAAACGTTCAGTGAAACAGAGGATGTTGTCCGCATGATGACCATTCATAGCAGTAAAGGACTCGAATTCCCTGTTGTGTTTACTGCAGGACTTGGCAGGAACTTTAATATGATGGATCTAAATCAGTCCTACTTGCTCGATAAAGAACTAGGTTTTGGCAGCAAATATATTCATCCTGAGCTGAGAATTAGTTATGCAACATTACCGCTGATCGCGATGAAAAAAAAGATGAGAAAAGAGTTATTATCTGAAGAACTGAGGGTTCTATATGTGGCGCTCACAAGGGCGAAGGAAAAATTATTTTTAGTCGGCTCTGTCAAAAATCAAGTGAAAGCTTTAAGCAAGTGGCAAAATGCCGCAAAAGGAGACGACTGGCTCCTCCCTGATTTTGAACGATATCAAGCGAGAACATACTTAGATTTTATTGGCCCTGCCCTTATCCGTCATCAAGCGATGTCTTCTCTTTTAGAAGAATCGAGAGAAGTCGTTCTCTCTCATCCATCATCATTTTCTATCACCTTTCATCAAGCGTCCGATCTTCTACAAGAAGACATGTCACTTGAAAAACAAAAACAGGACGAAGTGGTACAAGCATTAATGGAAGGGGTGCCTGTTCAAGGATATGGCGATTACGAGGAGGAAGTAAAAGAAAGGCTTTCATGGCGATATCCATATTTAGTGGCCTCCCAAGTAGGGACAAAGCAGTCAGTTTCTGAGATCAAAAGAATGAAAGAAATACAGGATGAATACAGTGTGCCTTCTTCCGTTCGAAAAGCTCGTGCGACATTGTACGAACGACCGGCTTTTATGAAGAAAAAAACACTCACAGCCGCAGAACAAGGGACGGCCATGCATACAGTCATGCAGCATATCCCTCTTCCTTCAAATGAATTATATGATGAATCTCGTGTAGAAGAGCTGCTCCATTCTTTAAAAGAGAAAGACTTACTAACAGATGAACAAATCCAGTCCATCAATCGAGAAGGAATTGTGGCCTTCTTTTCTACTGCTATTGGTCAAAAACTGCGGAAAGCGGACTGGGTGAAACGAGAAGTATCGTTTAGTATGGTTTTACCGGTTAAAGAGGTATACAGCCATATTGATGCAGAAGGTGAACCTGTGCTCATTCAAGGAATGATTGATTGTTTATTTGAAGCAGATGGCAAGCTCTATTTACTTGATTATAAAACAGATCGAGTGACTGGCAGATTCTCAGGTGGATTAGAGGAAGCTGAGGCGATGTTAAAAAAACGCTATGAAACGCAAATATCGTTGTATACAGCAGCGGTAGAGCGTTTAACAAACAGAACATTAGAGGAGAAAATCCTTTATTTCTTTGATGGAAATCTAGAAATTTCTTTATAGGTGGAATGAATGAGAGGTGAATCACATGAGGATTCTGCATACAGCGGATTGGCATCTAGGGAAAACCCTTGAAGGCCGAAGCCGGCTTGAGGAGCAAGCTGAGTTTTTAGATGAATTAAATCAAATCGTCAAGGATGAACACATTGATGTCGTTGTGATGGCTGGAGATGCCTTTGATACAGTGAACCCTCCTGCTCGCGCAGAACAGCTTTTTTATGAAAGTCTGTCTGCATTATCTGATAAAGGAAAGCGTCAGGTGGTTGTGATCTCTGGCAACCATGATAACCCAGACCGTTTATCAGCCGCATCTCCTTTAACGAATGAGCAGGGGATTCATTTAATTGGATATCCGACAAATGATTTAATTCATGTCGATGTTCCTTCTGCAAGTGAACGTCTATCTATTGCAGCACTCGCTTACCCGTCCGAAGCAAGGCTCAACGAAGTGCTGGCTGAAACATTTGAAGAGAAACTGCTCCGTGATCAGTACAATTTAAAAATACAACAAATGTTTCAACATTTAAGCAGCCAATTTCAGGCGGATACGGTCAATATCGCAACAAGTCATATTTATGTGGCAGGTGGCAGTCAAACGGATTCGGAAAGGCCGATTGAAGTAGGAGGCGCATATACCGTTGCGGCCGAAAGTCTGCCTGAGGCGGCTTGTTATGTCGCACTGGGGCATTTGCATCGCCCCCAAACCATTAAACGTGCCAAAACGATTGCCCGCTATTCTGGATCTCCACTTGCATACAGCTTTTCTGAAGCAGGCTACGCCAAATCAGTCACCATTGTGGATGCAAAACCGAATGAAACAGCAAGCTGGAAAGAAGTGTTTTTATCAAGCGGTAAACCACTTATGAAGTGGAAGGCGACTGAAGGACTGAGCCAAGTACACAGTTGGCTGGATGAAAAGCGGGATCTTCAAGCCTGGATTGATTTAGAGATTCACTTAACAGATCAGCTGTCGATCGAACAAATTCATCAGCTTAGAAAACAGCATAGTGGATTTGTCCATATTAGACCAAAGTTTAAAGAGTTACAGCAAAAAGAAGAACAAAAACAAGTGGAAAAGCTCTCGATTGAAGAGCGGTTCGTGAAATTTTATGAGCGTCAGACAGGTGGAGGTCTACCTGATGAAAAAACCGTCAAGCTATTTTTAGAGCTTGCCAATGACATGCAAGAGGAGGAAGCGAATTGAAGCCGATCACGCTAACCATTAAAGGACTTCATAGCTTCAGAGAAGAGCAAACCATTGACTTTAGCTCCTTATGTGATGCAGGTGTGTTTGGTATTTTTGGACCGACTGGAAGCGGAAAATCGTCCATATTAGATGCCATGACACTCGCACTCTATGGCAAGGTCGAACGTGCACTCAATAATACGCATGGTATTTTGAACCAAGCTGAAGAAAAGCTGTCTGTCTCCTTTACGTTCGCTTTGCAAAGGGAACACCATATTTCTTATAAAGTGGAACGTGCCTTTAAACGGGCAGATGAAATGAAGGTTAGAACGACGTTATGCCGATTGATTGAAATTGGTGATACGCAGACAGTTCTTGCAGATAAAGCAAGTGAGGTCAATCGTAAAATAGAAGAATTACTTGGTTTAACCATTGACGATTTTACGAGAGCGGTTGTTTTACCCCAAGGAAAGTTTGCGGAATTCCTTTCATTGAAAGGAGCCGACAGACGCCAAATGCTGCAGCGCTTGTTTAATTTGGAGAAATATGGTGATCAGCTCGTCAAACGTTTACGCGCAAAGGCTCAAAATCACTATGGACAGAAAAACGAACTGCTGGCTGAACTGACTGGATTAGGAGAAGCTGGTCCAGAGGCATTAGCGAAAGCTAAAGAAGCAGCTGCGCAGGCGCAAGCTATTTTTCTTGAGAAAAAACAAACGCGGGACGAAGCGTTCACTACTTTTACAAAAGCGCAAGCCATCTGGCAGTATCAAAAGGAACAAGAAGCGTACGAGAAGGAACAAAACAAACTCAATCTACTGGCACCAACGATGGAAGAGAAAAAGAATCAACTTCGCATTGCAGAGCAGGCAGAGACATTAAAGCCTTATGCGGATGCATTAACAAAGGCTGAAAAGCAGCTCTCTCAAGCATCAAAAGAGAAGCAGGAAGCAGAAAAACATTTACTTCATCAACGAACGATCTATGATCAAATGACGCAGGAGTATGAGCAAACGCGGCAAAAGAAAATGGAAAATGAGCCAGAGCTTCTTCAAAAGAAAGAGCAGCTGATTCAATTAAAAGAAATTGAACGAAAAAAAGAAACAGCTCTTCAGGAAAAGACCGTACTAGAGCAGCAAAACCATGAAAAAGCGCAGCAATTGACTCAAAAAAAAGCGGAAGCCGAAAACGTGCAATCTTTATTAGAGCGTGCGCTTGCGAAACAAACACAGTTGAAGCATGAGCTGGAACAATTACAAGTCTCTGTCAAAGAGCGGAAACTTGTACAAGACGCACTTCGTTTCAGTGAAAATGTTCAAAGAATGAATGTGAGCATTCAAAAGGAAGAACAAAAGATTGAGGAGCTAAGACAGCGTTCAGCACAGGCGACACAATCATATGAAAAGCTTCAAAAACAGCAAAAAGATCATCATGAAAAAATAAATCAATCGTTTCAAGCGATAGAACAATTGTATTTTTATGTATGTGAATTTGAACGAGGTCTTACAGAATGGAGTCATAAAGAGCAGGACAAAAAACAAGAAAAATTAAAACAGCGTGATGTTGTCAGATCGGCAGAATTAAGAAAAGAATTAGCGGCAGAGCTAGTAGACGGTGAACCATGTCCTGTTTGTGGATCGATTCATCATGATCCAAATGCTGTGATAGACAATGACCATGAAGAAACGGTTGCCCAAATTGATGAATGGATTGTAAAAATGGATAAAGAGCTCAAGCTGGCAGAGGAATATGCTAGAGACATGTTTGCTGCAAAGCAGCTGCTTGAAACGCATGCCAATCAATTAGTTAAACAGTTCTCCTTTTTATCTCAAAAAGCCCCCGATTCGGAAGTAGCTGCAGCAGTAGAAGCAGTACAGAATCCGCAGTCTTTGCACCAGCTGATTCAAGAATGGAAAGGTGTAAAACAAGATATTCAAGCAATCGAAAGCAAACGAGCTCGTTTAATGGACGTCACTTATGATCAAGCGGCAGAAATGAGCAAAGTAAAAGATCAACTGACATTTGAGCAGCAGCGCATACAAGAACTAGACATGCTGATCAAGGAGCTTCGATCTGAGCTTTCCGAACAACTGACGCAATTTGAACAGACCTTTCCTCACCTGACAATCAACCAAGTGCAGGAAATGCAGCAACAAATTGACGAAAAGGATCAACAAGCGGAAGGTTATCAAGAGCGTATTGAGAAGAGTATTTCTTTTCTAGAGGAAAAACAGCAGGCAAAAGAGCATCTGCAAACAGCCATATACGATCTAGAGAAGGAACTCGATAAGTTGGCGCATCAGCTCGGAAGCCAGCAACACCTGATCGATCAATATGAAACAGATTTACAGCGATATCCTTTAAAAGCCGCTTCTCTTTCTGATGAACTGGACGAAGTTCAACAATCTCTTGCTCATTTAAATGAAAAAGAACAGCAATCGTACGAGCAATTTAAGCATGCACAGCAATTATTTAGTGAGGCACAAAGCCATTTCTCAAGCAGTGAACGTCAGCTCCAAGAGGCGAAGCGGCGAAAACAAGAAGCTGAGAAAGCGTGGCAAAAAGAAACAGCATCTACTCCTTTTGCTCATCCTCAGGAGATAGCACCTGCTTTAATGGATCGATCTGTACGTCTTACAGTCAAACAGGAAATTGATGAATTTGAGGATAAAAGAAAGCAATGTGCAGCAAACTTAAAGCGAATTTCTGAACTGTTAAAAGGTGAGTCGCTGGATGAAGACGAGTGGACAGACATTCAACTAAAAAAAGAAGCGGCAGAAAAAGCGCTTGAAGAAGCGACAGCGCTGAGTGGATCTGCACAAGAGCATCTGCGAGTGATTGAAACAAACCATCAGCGCTTTGCAAGCATTCATGAACGTCTTGAAGAATTGCAACAAGAAATTGACCGGCTGGATAAGCTTCAAACTGTGTTTAAAGGGAATACGTTTGTTGAGTTCCTAGCAGAAGAACAGTTAGAAAGTGTCAGCCGCGATGCTTCTCATCGTCTTGGGATTTTGACAAGACAAAGATATGCCATTGAAGTCGATTCAGAGGGCGGTTTTGTGATGCGGGATGATGCCAATGGAGGTGTCAGACGTCCGGTATCCAGCTTGTCTGGGGGAGAAACTTTCCTGACGTCTTTAGCACTTGCTCTTGCTCTGTCTGCACAAATTCAGCTGAGAGGTGAGTTCCCGCTGCAATTCTTCTTCTTAGATGAAGGATTTGGTACACTCGATCAAGACTTGTTAGATACGGTGATTACAGCATTAGAGAAGCTACAGTCTCAAAATTTGGCCGTTGGTGTGATCAGCCATGTGGAAGAATTAAAGATGAGACTGCCAAAGAAACTGATTGTCCACCCAGCAGATCCAAGCGGGAAAGGAACAACAGTCTCGATGGAATTAATGTAAAGTGAGGTGATCTCAGGTTGGCAAAGCAAACGATTGGATTATGTGAGCTGTGCGGAAGACAAGAGGTCGTCCTTACGGAACATCACTTGACCCCAAAAGAAGAGGGAGGGGCCTTTCTACCGACTACCTTCCTGTGTATCCCTTGCCATAAACAAGTACATGCTCTTTATACAAACCAGGAGCTTGCCGCACGTTTGAATACGCTGGATGCACTAAGACAAGATGAAAAGCTTGTTCCGTACATCAAATGGATTCGAAAGCAGCCGGCAAGCAAGCTGGTCAAAACAAAGAAATCAAGACAACGTAGAAAGAAATGAGCATAAAAAAGCGCTCCTCTAAATGAAATGAGTGTAGAGGAGCCGCTTTATGCATTGCCTACCATATTCTGATCATTTAAGTCAGGATCCACATAGTTGGTGGCGCTAATGCCATTATTTAAAATCAAGAAATCTCCGGTATTCCCCGCTCCAGAGCCTAAAGCAGATTTTGAAGAACTTTTAGGCGAAAGATAAAATGAGTCACCGACGTTTACGACGCCCCCAGAAATCGAGTTAATGTAAATGGGTCCGACAATTGCTGGCATAATCGACATCCTTTATTCGAAGTCATATCACCATCATATGCGCAGGTAGGTCCAATTGTGAGTTTGGCGGATGTTCGTCATTGTTGCTAAATAACTCTCGAATATGCTTCACTCGCGCAACGGCATTTATTCCGCACGTAGAGCCAATTTGATAGATAGACGAAGAAGAGACCCCTTCTACATGAATGGACGACACTTTAATGAGAGGCTTTTCATGATAAAAGGCCGTTCTAACCGCTCGTTCTGGCAGCATCAATGGGATCGGCTCATAATACACTTCAAATTCTTTTTCATCTAGGTTTTCAGCTTCATTTCCATAAAACAAACTAATGGTTCGCTGGACAGCTAACACCTTCACGTTCGGACAGAGCTCCTGTGTATCACCAATTTGAACAACACTCGCAATCCCGACAGAATTCACCTTCGAGAACTTCACTTGAGATGTGCGCTTAATCATTATCGAGGGGCTAGAGGAACAAACGGGCCAATAATTAATGATTCTGGCGGTGTATCGAAAATCGATGACAGCTGTACATGGTCCGTGTCCCCGATAATAAATAGGGAAGAGGACGATACCCCAACTACTTTAATGCTTCCGGTTTCGATGTTGCGGTTGACGACTGTGAAATTCATCCGTTTTCCTCTCCTTTCGTTTCATTTGGAATATGGGCTAAAAAGTGCTCGATTGCCCGTTTGACATCATGTTTCACGTATTCAGCAATTTGCTCGGAACGTTGAAGCGGGGTCATATCTTCCCTTTGTGGCAGCTGCCCCGCATAATATTTGATTCTGCTGTCTATTTGTTTTCGAATGTCCTCAATAATATGGTGTTTGTTGCTTTCATCAAGCGAGCCTTCGTATCGCTGCTCTAGTTCTTCAAGAAGCTGCGGTGCTTCTTCATTTAAGAATGCATCGACAAGCTGGCGTGTTTGATTGAAAAATTGATCAGCCATTTCTTGCTGCATCATTCCAATTCCCGGGGTTGTTGTTTGGCCCACTTCAAAATTTTGAACACTATTTGGATCAGATGGATTGAGACCGATATTTAATGTGCCTTCCAGCCGCTCGATTTTCAGTTGATCAAATTGATAATCAATCCGTTCAATCGTCGTTGTCGGTTTATCTTTGATCATTTGCATTTCCTGCTGAAGCTCGTTAAGCCTTTTTTCAAGCATCATGATTTGCTGTGTTTGCTTTTGAATGATGCCATACATTTGTGAAGCGCTGTTTTGATAGTCATACATATGCATACACCTCCGGGGATTGCAGATGAACTTATGTTGTTGGTGACTGAAGCGGTACAAAAGGTGCCGTGCTTGCGCCCTGAGACTCTTCAATTCCTTGTGTGCCTGCTGCGGCAGGTGCTGCTTCTACGTAGCTACCAGTGTTATACAGATTGGAGAGTGCTTTGATTGATCCAGCACTGCCGATTTGCAGAACGGATGAGTTACTCACAGACTCCACACGTAAGTAATTAATTTGTATCGCTTGATTAATATAGAAGTTCAATGGATTCTCACTCCTTACAAGTTACCAACAAGCGGTTGATCAATGACATCACTATCATACGTATTTGTCACACTTTTATAGTTGCTAATGCGTAATTGATCACCAGTGTTAAAACTGCCTGCGCCGGCAAACGTTTTAACCTGACTATTTGGAGAAATGGTGATGCAATCTCCAACATGAACGACTCCGCTCGTTCCGACGGCATTTACTTTAAAGGCTCCAACAATAGCCGGCATAGCGGTGCACATCCTTTAGAAAAATAGGGCACTTCGTTTTTGGGCGTTTCACCATAGCTTATGATGGGTCTTTTAATATGTGATTGTCTTTTTGAAGAACTTTGATGAGAGGAATGAAGTGTATGGTTTACCCTTTATTCGAGCATTCTTTAGAGGTGGTTTTGATGCCTTTATTCAAGAGTGTGTCAAGCTCTTGACTGCACCTGATGGTTTCTTCGGCATTCATTCCGAATTTTTTTGCGGTCTCAATCAAATGTAATCTTTTTTGTTCAATTTCATAATTGATCATAACGGACGCCAACTCTCACATTTTTTATCAAATAGAAGGATATGGTTAGTATACCCTATTTTTCTATAAAAAAAGCTCTTTCGTCAATATGAGAACTAAAGTGACAAAATTCGAAAGTGTCTTTACAGGTGCGATGTCTCTTTTTTAATCTCAGTTTGTAAATAACGTCGTCTTTTGTTGATATACTGTCGGATTAATTCTCGCTCTGAACGCAGCATGTCTTGTCGGTTTTTCGTATATGGATCATCTCCAATTCGCTGCTCAATCGAAGCATGCCATGTCTCAATGATGGGGAGAAGCCGTTTTTCTAAAAAATGTGTATCTAGTACGTGCTGGAAAAGGGCATAATAGTCTCTTTTAAATGCAGGGATGTCTAGTAATCTAGCGGTTAATGTATTGAAACCGCTGACTGGAATATAATCAAACGCCATTTCTTCTCCGTGAATATCACGACCCCAAGTCGCATCATAGTCCCAAGGCATTACTTGAAACCTTCCTTGATCATTCACATAAAGGGCATAGTTATGAACAAAGCCATCAAAATTTTGGGTACACACGACACCAATGAGCCAGCGGAAATATTGTGTCACATCAAGATACTGCTCAATCTTATTTGCAAACGTGTCGTCCCTTGCGGTGTTCAAAAAGTAAATAAATTCACTCAGCTGCTTGTCGTGTTCAGGAGTTCCCGTTTTTTTCTCATAACCGAGAAGAAGATGTTTTTTTGGCTTTTTATCAAATGAACTTAAAAGAGAGAAATTGGCGTCATCATCTACAGCATAATAAATGCCGCCACCATGCAGCTGTCGTTTTTGGAGGAACAGCTCATCTACAGATTCTATTTTTAAATATATGCCTTCTTTTCTTCCATTAATGGTCAGAAACACATGAGAAGCGGACGGGCTGAACACACCCATTTGTTCAAAGAAATAAAAAGACAGCCTGTTGCGAATGAAAGAAGGATCATTGTACTCTGCATTTAAGTGAAAAAGGGATTCGCCCTGTCTTTGCTTTGGTTTTCGATATTCAATTTGATAGGATTTTTTCTTGAGCTTTCGGATGTGTGATCCTCGGTATGAGGCATAAATATGTGACTTCGTTTGGCCGGTTTTCAGAATGGCCTCGACGGGTTCATCGTTCCATACGTCCTTTTTTAAATCCATGAGATCTTTTGGATGAATCCAGATATCCAGTTGTTTTAAAGGTTCTGTGTCCATGCGTTCATCACCCTCCTATATCTCCTCCACTATATGAAAATGAAGGAATGTCCTGTACCTGCTGGTAGGTATTCATGGAGTTTTCTAAGAAAGAGGCATTCGCCAAGAACACTTGTCTATCGAGTCTCGTAACATAAAGCAGAGAAGATAAACAGCTTTGTCTGTTTGTTTTGTCAGAGCACAGATTGGGAGGGGAATTGTTCGTGAGCACATTTGATCATTCGCATATTGAACATGCAGTTGATTCACTTCGAAGTGAGGGGCGTGATCATCACTTAGATCGTGAACCTGAATCGGGACATTCGCACAAATCATCTCGTTCTCGTCATTCAAATCGCCGTCACTGGTTCTTTGGTGGGGGAGGCTGCCGTAAGTCACATCGCAGCAAAAAAAGCCATAAAAGCTATCGCTCTAAAAAAAGTCGCTGCTCAAAGAAAAGTGTAAAGAGCGAGAAACCATGCAAAAGTAAAAAGTCGTATAAAAGCAAAAAGTCTTGCCGCAGCAAAAAGAGTGAACCAAAAAAATCATGCCGCAGCAAACACAGATCACATCATAAGAAAAGCTGCCGCAAATCACACCGCAGCCATCGATCTAAACGTTCTCATCACCATAAACGGAGTCACTCTTGCCGAAGATGCGGGAAGAAAAAACATCATTCCCGCCATCAAGGAAATGTTGATCGTAAATGGGATCAAGGGAATATGTGGGAGTATCGACGCTACCGCTAAATGTCAGGTCTTCATTTTTGAAACCCTTTTTAAAAGAGAGTATGATAAAAAAGGGTTTTTTTTATTTCGTAGAGAAATAAAAATGAGACATCATAATGTATTGAAATGAAGATTGTGAGGGGAAGACATGAAGTTTTTTACAGGTGAGATACATAACAGATTGTTTATCGGGGTCGTCATTGATGATGAATGGGTGATGGACGTCAAAAAGGCAGAAGCAAAACTATTTGAGCTAGAAACATTGCCAAACTCTTTATCTGAATGCATCAACATGGGGGACAAGTTTGTCGAACACGTCAAACAGCTTCTTGATTGGGCGGAGAAAAAAGAAGAAGACCGCGGCTCTTATGTCTATCCGCTTTCGGACGTGACACTCCATGCACCGATTCCAAAACCAACGAAAAACATCATGTGTGTTGGGAAAAACTATCAAGATCACGTCATGGAAATGGGAAGTGCGGCAGATATTCCTAAAGACGTGATGATCTTTACAAAGGCGCCTACCTCTGTTGTAGGGCATGAAGCGGACATTCTTCTCCATGAAGATGTGACAAGTGAATTGGATTACGAAGGGGAGCTTGCCATTGTCATTGGCAAAACAGGAAAGAATATTGCTCCTGAAGAGGTCCAAGATTACATTTTCGGTTACACCATTTTAAATGATATAACCGCAAGAGATTTGCAGAAAAAACACAAACAATTTTTCATCGGAAAAAGCTTAGATACAACTTGTCCAATGGGACCTTATATCGTTCACAAGTCAGTGATCGAGGATCATGGAGCACTCCATGTGGAAACAAAGGTAAACGGAGAGGTTCGTCAGTCTGCGAGTACGGAATTAATGATCTTCCCAATTGAAGACATTGTGTCAACTCTTTCAAAAGGGATGACGCTGGAAGCGGGAGACATCATTGCAACAGGTACACCTTCTGGAGTCGGCAAAGGTTTTGAACCGCCAAAATTTTTAGCCTCAGGCGATCAGGTTGAAGTAACAATTGAACCAATTGGGACGTTATCAAATCGCGTCAAATAAAGGCGTGTTGACACAGGATTGTCGCTTTGTGTTCGACTTATTTCGTGGTACGATGAGAAGGTAATTGTTCTGATAAAGGGGGAAATCACAAATGGGAACACATTTACATATTACAGCGTGGGTGCTAGGTATTATTCTATTTTTCGTTGCCTTTGCATTAGCAGGTAAAAACGATAAAGGCGCTAAAATTGTGCATATGATCGTACGCCTATTTTACTTGATTATTATTGCAACGGGTGTAGAGCTGTATGTTCGCACAGGAATGAAAATCCCGGGTTACGGGGGCGAGTATGTTGGAAAAATGATACTTGGTATTCTTGTGATTGGTTTCATGGAAATGGTCCTGGTACGCAAGAAAAAAGGAAAATCGGTGACGGGTGTATTCATTGGTTTTATCGTGGTTGCTATTGTGACCATTCTTCTCGGCTTACGTCTGCCGATCGGTTTCCATATCTTTTAAGATAAAAAGGGCATTGCTTATCAAAAGCAGTGCCCTTTTTATGTGAGATCAAACTGAGACATCAGCCGGTGACCGTCAGACGTCGTCCATTCCAATTGAACTTGATTTGCGTCCGAATGATGGTGGCATTGAAGGGCAAGTGATTGCATGTCTCCTGAAAACTGAAAAAAAGACACGCGATGAGAAGGATGGAAGGAAGAGAAGACACAATCATAGACGGAAAAGCCAAGCTGTTCTACATAGTCAATGATCTGATAAAAGACGCTTTCCGGTACGAACATGAGCAAATCAAGCCACC
Organism: Bacillus altitudinis 41KF2b; assembly: GCF_000691145.1. GTDB lineage: Bacteria > Bacillota > Bacilli > Bacillales > Bacillaceae > Bacillus > Bacillus altitudinis. The sequence continues at coordinate 49,376 of NZ_ASJC01000001.1, forward strand.
CTTTAGAAAGAGACGCTGTATATTGAATGCGTTCACCGCCTTTTACCTCCATCAACTTCCCATTCTCACAAAGAACGACAGACCCGAGCAATTCTCCTTTTGTCCATCGATCCTTTTCTTTCAAACAGATCATAGAACTTTGAAGGCTTTCAGGCATCATGATGTCTCCTTCTTCGTCTTCAATCAGACAATGACCGTTTTCCATCAGTAAGTATCCGTTACACCATTTTGGGTGGTTTTGCTGAAGATAGGTCATGCGGTTCTCCATTCGCAAAACCTCCTTTCCTCTTTCTTTTCTTACCAAATGAAGCTTGTCCTATACACAGGAGGAAAAAAGGACAAATCAACTATCAAGGAGACGATGCATAAACTAAGAAAGGCTAAATGAGAACACTTGATGAAAAACGGATGGGAGCTGATGATGATGTGTGGAATAACAGGCTGGGCAGACTTTAAAAAGCAGCTCATCCAACAGGATCATGTAATCAATCAAATGACAGATACATTATCTAAACGAGGGCCGGATGATACAAATACGTGGAAAAGTGAGCACGTTCTTTTCGGCCATAAACGGTTAGCCGTTGTCGATGTTGAAGGCGGAAAGCAGCCGATGACATATACCCATCAACACCATGATTATACGGTGGTATACAATGGAGAACTCTATAACACAGAGGATATACGAAAAGAATTATTCAAAAGGGGGCACCGCTTTCTTGGGCATTCTGATACAGAGGTTCTTCTTCACGCCTATACAGAATGGAAGGAAGAGTGTGTGACCCATTTTAATGGAATTTTTGCATTTGTCATTTGGGATAGTGAACGTGAATTATTATTTGCAGCGAGAGACCGGCTCGGTGTTAAGCCATTTTTCTATACAGAACGTCATCATTCCTTTTTGTTTGGCTCAGAAATCAAAGCACTTCTGGCTCATCCTGAAATGAAAGCCAAAGTGGATCATGAAGGGTTATCAGAAATCTTTGGTTTAGGGCCGTCTAGAACACCAGGGCAAGGCGTATTTAAAGGGGTGAAAGAGCTGAGACCTGCTCATGCTTTAACCTTCTCAAAAGATGGTTTGCGTGTGTGGAGGTACTGGAATGTCAAAAGCAAGCAGCATACAGATTCGCTTGATGACACCGCTCAGCACGTGAAGGAACTCTTTACGGATGCTGTTACAAGACAGCTCGTCTCTGATGTGCCTGTATGTACGTTTTTATCGGGCGGTGTGGATTCTAGTGCCATTACGGCCATTGCCGCCAAGCACTTTGAGAAAATAGGGAAAGCCCCGCTGCATACGTATTCCGTTGATTACGACGGAAATGATCAATTCTTTGAAGCAAGTCAATTTCAGCCCAATGCTGACGGGCCGTGGATTGATCGAATGACCAAAGCGTTTCAAACGAATCATCACAGCTGTATCATCGGGCAAAAAGAGCTGGCTTCTTATTTAAAAGAAGCGGTTGAAGTGCGAGATTTGCCGGGGATGGCAGATATTGATTCTTCCTTACTATGGTTCTGCCGAGAAATTAAAAAGGATTTTGTTGTCGGTTTATCAGGTGAATGTGCAGATGAAATTTTTGGAGGTTACCCATGGTTTCACATGGCAAGCGAAACCAATGGATTTCCGTGGATGAGATCAACGGAAGCACGCATTCAGCTTCTTCAAGACTCATGGCAAAAGAAATTATCACTGAAGGAATATGCGCAAAGCAAATATGAAGAAACCGTGGCAGAAACCCCTCTTTTAGATGGGGAAACTGGAGTAGATAAAGCCCGAAGAGAACTTTTTTACTTAAATATGATTTGGTTTATGACAACACTGCTGGATCGAAAAGATCGTATGAGCATGGGTGCGAGCCTTGAGGTACGTGTACCATTCGCAGATCATCGTCTTGTTGAGTATGTATGGAATATTCCTTGGGAAATGAAAATGTATGGAAATCGGGAAAAAGGGGTTTTGAGAAAAGCATTAGAGGGAATTTTACCGAATGAAGTGCTTTATCGCAAGAAGAGCCCTTATCCGAAAACACATCATCCTGCTTATACTCAGGCGGTAAAAGAGATGTTAACAGATTGTCTCGCGCAAAAGGATTCTGTGCTTCATGAATTTTTAGATCCACATCAATTAAAACAGCTGATTGAAACAGAAGGGGCTTCTTTCCAGGTTCCTTGGTATGGTCAGTTAATGAAAGGCCCACAGCTCATTGCCCATTTGGCACAGATTCATCATTGGTTTGAAACATATCGAATTGATATAGAAGCATAACAAAGGGTCGGCTTTCTTGCACTTGTTGAAAGGAAGTCGGCTTTTTTGCTACATAACATGAGACTTTTAGAGCACATCAAAAGTTGATCTAACCGCTTCAATTTGTATAATTAACTTAAAGTGAATTAATTTGGAGGAAAAAGGATAATGAAAATCATTGTGATCGGAGCAGGACCAGGGGGACTTGCAGCAGCTATGATGTTGCAAAGCAAAGGACATGATGTTCATATATATGAAAAACAGTCCTTTGTTGGCGGACGTAACTCTAAGTTTCAACTTGGTGATTTCACGTTTGATACAGGTCCTACTTTTCTCAGTATGATTCATATTGCAGAGGAACTATTCACCTTTGCCGGTAAAAATCTCTATGATTATATAGATGTGATTGAATTAAAAGAAATGTATAGGTTAATCTTTCAAGATGAGAAGCTTGATATGATTCGAGATCGAGACGAAATGTACAAACGACTAGAAGCCTTTGCACCTGGTGAGGGCGAAGGGTATGTACGTTTTATGAATGATACAAAACGAAAAATGGATCGCCTAACGCCGATTCTACAAAGTAAAATGGATCGTTTCCATCATTATTTGCGTCCAAAGGTCATCAAAGCACTTCCTCAGCTCTCATTAAATAAAAGCTTATATGATGTGCTGTCGGATTATTTCTCAAATGAATCAGTGAAATATGCCTTTACATTCCAATCAAAATATTTAGGGATGTCACCTTGGGAATGCCCAGGAGCGTTCTCAATTCTTTCCTTTATGGAGCATGACACAGGCGTTTATCATCCGAAAGGCGGAGTGAATCAGCTGTCAGAAGCGATGGCAAAGGCAGCTGTTGAATCTGGGGCTACCCTTCATCTATCAACTGGAGTTGAGAAGTTGCTGACGGAAGGCACGAAAGTGAAGGGCATTCGCTTAGAAACCGGTGAAGAAATACAGGCAGATGAGGTCGTCGTAAATGGTGATTTTGCACACGTGATGACAAAGCTTGTAGAGCCGGGTCTTTTAAAGAAATATAGCGAGAAGAAACTGAAAAAGAAAAAATTCTCATGCTCCACCTTTATGCTGTACCTAGGTTTAGATACGATATATGATGAGCCGCATCATACCATCGTTTTTTCCGATGACTATGCGAAGTTCGTCAAAGAGATTACGAAAACCTTTGAGCTGCCGGATGATCCGTCCATTTATATTCAAAATGCAAGTGTGACAGATGATTCGCTTGCGCCAAAAGGCAAGTCCGCTCTTTATGTGTTAGCACCCGTTGCCAATAATCAAAGCGGTATTGACTGGGAAGCGCATCAAGAAGAATTTAGAGAGCTTGTGCTGGATACACTGGAGCGGAAAACGGGCTTTAAGAATATCAGGCAGCATATTGAAGTCGAGCGGATGATCACGCCGAAGCATTGGGAAGAAGAGCTGTACGTGTATGAAGGAGCTACATTTAATCTTGGTCACCAGTTGACGCAGATGATGGTACTCAGGCCGCATAATGAATTTGATGAGTTGAAACACTGCTGGCTCGTTGGTGGAGGAACCCACCCAGGCAGTGGATTGCCAACCATTTTAGAATCAGCGCGTATTACGACAAATGCGATTCTGTCAAAAGAGAAACATACGCATAAAAGAGTGCCACATCAAGAAAAGGGGAGCGCCTCATGAAAAAACATATATTGATTGCTGGCGGCGGTATTGGCGGAATGATCTCAGCCCTCTATTTAAAAAAAGCTGGACATGATGTCACCCTTGTTGAAAAAAATGAACGGCTCGGCGGGAGACTTGCTTTTGTACGTGAGAAAGGATATAAAGTAGATGAAGGTCCGACCATTGTCCTACTTCCTGATATGTTAAAAGGCATTTTACATGACGTAGGCATTGATGAAACATCTCTTGATCTCTTGCAGCTCGATCCGCTGTATACGATCCACTATCAAGATGGAACTTCCTATACGAAATACTCTGATACACGGCGACAACTAGAAGAAATTAAACGTGTATTTCCAAAGGAAGAACAGGGATATTTAACATTTATGCAAGAAATGACGGATCGGTTTCAAGAAGGGCAGGAAGCTTTTCTAGAAAAATCATTTCATGAAAAACGAACCTTTTTTACAAAAGCGAACATGAAGATTTTAATGAAATTAAAAGCATATCGAACCGTTCAAAGTTCTCTCAAAAAATATTTTTCGGATGAGCGCCTCCGAGATGCATATGCACTTCAAACCCTCTATGTCGGAGGAAATCCGTATGAAGCTTCTGCCATTTATTCGCTTGTTTCATATAGTGAGCACGCACACGGAATTTACTATTTAAAAGGCGGATATGCGAGTTTAGTAGATATATTGGAGAGACAGCTCTTAAAGACGGGTGTACACATAAGAAAAAGTGAAGAAGTCGCACAATTTGAGTTTGAGGGGAAACGTGTGGTCAAGGCAAAAATAAATGATGAGCACATAGCAGCTGATGCATTTGTGATGAACGGAGATTATCCAGCGGCGTTAAAACAGCTTGGTTTAGGTGAACAAGACCGGCGTAAATACGTTCCATCCTCCGGCTGCGTGATGGTGTATCTAGGGTTAAACAAAGTATACGATGAAGCACCTGTTCATCAATTTTTCATGGGAGAACACTTTGATCAGCATATGAGAGAGGTGTTCCAAACGAAAACGATACCTCAAGATCCATCATTTTATACGTTTAATCCATCGACCATCGATCCATCCCTTGCCCCAGAAGGCAGCAGTGTCCTATATATGCTCATTCCTGTTCCATCAGGAGATCACATCAACTGGGAACAAGAGACAGACTTTGTGGATAAAATGGTGGAGCGTCTTGAGAAAAGAGGCTTTCCACAGCTGCGAGAGGCGGTTGTCTGGCAAAAGGTGAGAACACCGAATGATTCAATGCGAGAAGGATTGTTTGAAGGCGGCAGCTTTGGACTCGCTCCTAATTTGTTTCAATCAGGTGTGTTTCGCCCGCAAGTAAAGGTTGCAGATGTAGACAATCTATATGCGGTAGGTGCTTCCATCCATCCCGGCGGCGGGGTACCGATCGTGATGCAAAGTGCAAAGCTCATGGCTTCTGTACTGCTTAAAGAGCTGAACAACAGAAAGGAAGTGAAGCTAAGTGGTTGATGTGCAAACAGCATTGAAAATATGTGAAGAGACCATTCAAACACATTCAAAAACGTTTTATCGTGCCTTTTCCATGCTACCTAAAAAGAAAAGACAGGCTGTTTGGGCCGTATATTCTTTTTGTAGGAGAGCGGATGACATTGTAGATGAGTCTCCTTCACCAAAGGAAGAACTGGCGTCTTTTCAGGAGGCATTTAATCGTTTCTTGCAAGGAGAAGTAGATCGTGATGATCCAATGTGGGTGGCGCTGGAGTATACATTTCAACAGTTTCGTATGGATGAATCCCCATTCCGTGACCTGCTGCGAGGACAGGAGATGGATTTAGAGCAGCATCGATATGAAACGTTAGATGAACTGCTCATCTATTCCTATCATGTCGCAAGTACAGTTGGATTAATGCTGCTTCCGATCATTGCACCGCGTAAAAAAGAACAGCTAAAAGAAGCTGCGATCTCCCTTGGGATTGGCATGCAGTTGACCAATATTCTTCGAGATATTGGTGAGGATAAGGCGGAAAGGAACCGCATTTATTTGCCAAAACAAGTCATGGATCAATTTGGGTATACAGAGCAAGAATTACAAGAAGGGATCGTCAATCAAGCCTTCCAGCACGTATGGGAATATATTGCTTTTGAGGCAGAGGCGTACTATGAGGAATTTTTTGACCATCTCCATGAATTCCCACTTTATTCAAGGATACCAGTGAAAGCAGCTGCTCACTTTTATAAGGCTATTCTAGATAAAACTAGAGAAAACGAATACCGCGTCTTTACGAAGCGGTCATATATTTCAACACAAGAAAAAGCACTTATTTTAGAAGATATTACGTAATGAAAAGAAGACAAAGGGGTAAAATAAAGTTCGTTTTAGCCCTTTCAGCGTGTAGACAAACCCTCGCATTCGGTGTCAGTCCTGCGCTTCGGTGCTCACGAATGTTAAATTCGCTCCGCGCCGATGCTCGTCCTTCCTAGGGCTGCAAAGGTTTTCTATCACGCTGAAAAGAAGACAAAGGGCTAAAATAAAGTTCATTTTAGCCCTTTGTCAACAATCTGAAAGGACTGCACCCGCAGTCCTTTTTATGTGGAAGTAAATCGATAATCCGTCCACACCCTTGAACGCCACCGCCTATACATGAAGATACCTCTTACCCATTCATCCACGATAAAAGAAATCCAAACTCCGATCAGGCCCATCTCAAGTTGAATGCCTAATAAATAAGCGATTGGAAGGCCGATGCCCCACATTGAAATCATCGCCATATAGACTGGAAACTTCGCGTCACCAGCTGCCCTCAAGGAGTTGATGATGACCATATTAAAAGAACGTCCAGGCTCTAAAATAATCGTCAATATGAGGAGGAGGCTCGCTATTTGAATGATCTCACTGTTGCTAGTGAAAAAAGTAAGTAAATGCGTCGATGATAAAGATAAAGCAGTAGAAGAAAGAAGTGAGATGGCAATGGCCCAGTATAAGCTTTTCATGCATCTTCGATAGGCCGCATCAAATTCTTTCGCCCCGATCAGGCGCCCAATTAAGATTTGCGTTCCTTGGCTAATGGCGGCACCAAATAACATAATGAACATCATCAAATTCTGGGTATAGACTTTTGCTGCCAGTGCTTGCGTGCCCATAAATGTGATAAACAGCGTAATAATCATTTGAGAGCCATTATAAGAAAGCTGTTCTCCAGCAGAAGGAATGCCGATTTTTAGCAGTTTTTTTAAATGCGTTCGCTGGATGTAAAACATTCGCTTGAATGAAAACCGCAATCCAATGCGGTGTCGAACAATGAGAATCATGGCTGTTAGACCGATCAACCGTGCAAATGATGTGGAAAGAGCAACACCCATGACACCTAATACAGGGAAGCCAAATGGTCCAAAGATGACCAAATAATTACCAGCAACGTTTAACAGATTCATACCGATGGTGACATACATCGTATCTCTCGTGAATCCATAGCTTTTTAAAATAGCACTATAGGTCATAATGAGCGCCTGAATAAAAGAAAGCAGGCCGACAATCTGTAAAAAGACGGTTGCATCTGGCATGAGCTCGCTAGATAATCCCATCATATGCAGGATGGGCACAGCTAACACAAACATAAGAAGACTGATCACAAAGCTAATGAGGAAGTTGGTGCCTAGTGATACATAGGCAACTTGGGTCGCTTCCTGCTTGCGGCCAGCTCCTAAAAGCTGCGCAATGACAATCGTCGTCCCAGTCGTAATGAAGCTGAACATCACAATCAATAGATTTAATAGCTGATTACTAACCCCTACTGCGGCAACACTATTGTCAGAATACTGGCTGAGCATCAGTGTATCTGCGCTGCCCATCAGCATATATAAAGAGATTTCGATAAAAATAGGCCAAGTTAATGCAAATAATGAAGGGTGGGATTTTTCACTTTTGGCTTGAACCTTTTGTATTGTCAGTGCTTGAGGTTTCATCACATCACCTTCTTTCGTATAAATCCGATTTATAGTGTACCTTGCATCGACTATAATAAGAAGAGATGAAACCGAAACTTATTGGAGAAATCCGACTTCATAAGGGGATGAATATGGGTCCGTTTATTACATTTACTGTACCGCCATTTCCAGTCTATATTGCTTCAGGCAAAGGTGTATTCCACCCAGGAGAACGACATATCTCCAGAATTTTCACCGTATTTGATCTTCTTTATGTCACAAAAGGTGAACTGTGGATCACAGAAGACGAGGTGCCTCATCACGTAAAAGAGGGAGAATATATCATCTTATCACCGGGACTTGCCCATGGTGGACATCTGCCATGCAAAGAAGAAACACTTTATGAGTGGCTGCATTTTTCAATTGATTCATTTGAGTTTACAGATCGGCCGAGAGAACACTGGTTTGACATGAAGCAAAATCAAGCCACTTTTGAAAAAGCAGCAAGCTATGAATTTCGTCTGCCCCGAAAAGGAAAAGTGAAAGGGGGAAGCGTGCTACAGAAGCATCTTTCAGCGATGCGCGTTTTAAATGATGATGCGTCTGAACTTCAGCTCAAAAAGCAGCTTCAATTTGAGGAAATGCTCATTCATTTACAAAAAGAAGCATTTCATATTCCAAGTGCAAAGGAGACTGTCGCTTCAGAAGTAGTTCACTATCTTGAACGTCATTTTACGCAAAAATTACAGATGGAGAAGCTGGCAGAGATTCTTCATTATCATCCTGATTACATGACAAGGTGCATGCAGACCGTGTACGGACTGACGCCGAGCCAGTACATCAATCGACTCAAAATTGAAAAAGCCAAAAGCCTGCTTGCTTCAACGAATGAAAAAATAGCTCTCATTGCAGAACATGTAGGCATTGATGACCCTACTTATTTTTCAAAGCTGTTTCGGCAAAATGAAGGCATGACGCCTATCGAGTATCGTCATCTTGCTAAAAGAACGACAAAGTAAAGGAACGTGAACAGATGAAAGGAAAAAAAGAAGAGATTGTGAGCATACGTCCATTAGACGAAACCGATTTAGAAGTGGTATGGCATTTAAGGTTTAAAGCACCAGATCAGGCCTATCGAAAGTGGAATGCTCCGTATTTTATTGAACATGACATATCGCTTGCTGCATTTAAAAAACGCTATTTACAGGATGATTCTGTCCTGCCAAAACTATTTGGCATTGATGTCGGAGGTGAATTAAAGGGCACAGTTTCTTATTATTGGGAGAATGAACGCACACGCTGGCTGGAGTGTGGGATTCTTATTTATGACTCACGTTTTTGGAATGGGGGCGTTGGTACAAAGGCATTGCGTCTATGGATCGATGAACTCTTTTCACACATTGATATCCCACGCATCGGTCTGACCACCTGGTCTGGAAATGAACGCATGATGCGTTGCGCAGAGAAATGCGGGTTTATCCTTGAGGGAAGACTGCGTAAGGTTCGTTACTATCAAGGGGAGTATTATGATTCGATGCGGTATGGGATGCTGAGAGAAGAATGGCAAAGCCTTCCGAATCATTCATTTGAATAGTTGTTTTTAAGATTAGGAAAAAAGTATAGTAAGATTCAATAAATTGAAAAAGAAGGGTGGCGGATGAATGTGAAATGGATTACAGGTTGGTTTGTATCCATATTAGTCGCAATCTACCTATTCGTTGATGCACCAAAACACGGGAAAAATAAATGGTTATGGGCCATCTTAGGTCTTTTACTCGGGCTCTTCACACTTGGAATATATCTCATTCAAACAGGAAGAAAAGGGTTGGGCTGGACAGTACTGGTTGTGTCCATTTTCATCTATGCGATTGCCATCCTCGTCTTTGTCTTGTACTTTCTCATGCTGGTCTTCGGGTACTCCAACGCAAATTAGAGAGTACGGCTGTGGTGATTTGTTTCACTTCAAGTTGCTACCGATTGATGGTTTGATGGCGCCAAAGCATCTTAGGATCAATGGTGATGGGGCTCGGCATGATGATCCTCATGTTTATCCATCTTATTTTATCTCATGTGGCTCACTGCTTTGATCAAGTAAGTCCTTCATAAAGAAGGGCTTTTTTCTTTTATTTTTTGGGCAGGGACACCTGCAATGACAATCCGTTCTTCATAAAAGGAGCGATTCACTACAGCATTTGCTCCGATGGAAATATGATTCGCAATATAAATGTTTCCAAACAGTTTAGCGCCAGGGCCGATCCATACATGATCTCCGATGACGGGCACATCTTTTTCATGATGGTTTTGACCGATATTCACACCTTGATGAATATCACAAAACGCTCCGATTTTGGCATGCTTGTTCACAATCAACAGCCCAGTATGGTTGATTCTGAGCCCAGGTCCAAATACACCAATTGGGATATCAAAGCCAAGCTGCATGCCTTTCTTTTTATGTAAGTAACGATAAAACCATTTGCGTAACGTAGCACCGCTATTCGTATAGTACTCATATTTTCGTAAATATCTTTGATATTTCCAAATATCATCCCCAAGCCACTTTGGTCTTTTTCGATTGATGGCAAGTGCTTTCTGATCTTGTGCCAAGTAGTGGTGAAGGTCATGCTTCGTTAAAATCATCAGATCTCCCTCGATTCCCTTTCATTTCAGAGAAATTATACCATCATAACCATTTATATCAAGATAAAATAACGTTCATTTTTTGTTTTACTGCATTCATTTCATTCGGCCGTCCCGTATCAAACAAGGGAGCTACAACGAATAGAGCAAAAGAACCAGGAGAATTGTTTTGTAATTTTTTTCAATATTTTTCATACTCAAACGTTACATCGCCCTTATGGCTGTAGATGTTTGTAAAAAATACACGAAATTACTCGTTAAAAAGAGAATATAGCATTCATATGCTTTTAGAATCATCTTTTTGAATACAATTGACTTTCGTATCTTACATCCTCTAGGCTAGTAAATGAAAATGATAATCTTTATCAATTGGAGGAGTGTTTTATTATGTCCATCAAAACCGTTTCTAAAAATCAGCAATTTTTAGAGCAACAAAGTCAAAGAGAATCTAATGCAAGGTCTTACCCGAGACGGTTCCCATTAGCCATGCAAAAAGCCGAAGGTATGATCGTGACAGATGCAGATGGTAGAGAATTTTATGACTGCCTAGCAGGTGCAGGAACACTTGCCCTTGGTCACAATCACCCGGTTGTTATAGATGCTATTGAACGTATGCTTCATGAAAAAAGACCGTTGCATACGCTGGACATCACTTCAGAGATTAAAGAAGAATTTGTGAATGAGATTTTTTCTCACTTGCCAGAAGAGTTTGCAAAAAGAGCAAAAATTCAATTTTGTGGACCAACTGGTGGTGATGCTATAGAAGCAGCAATTAAATTAGTCAAGACAGCGACGGGAAATCGTTCCATTCTATCATTCCACGGAGCATATCATGGTGCTACACATGGCACGATGTCATTAAGCGGCAACTTATCGCCAAAAGAAAAAGTACAAGGATTAATGCCAGATGTTCACTTCCTGCCTTATCCATATGAATACCGCTGCCCATTTGGAATCGGCGGTAAAGACTCACATCGCATTTCCAGTTCTTATATTGAGCGTGTATTAAATGATCCTGAGAGTGGAATTCTCCCGCCAGCAGGCATGATCTTTGAAGCGGTGCAAGGGGAGGGCGGCTCCATCCCGGCATCAATTGAATGGATACAAGAAATGAGACGAATCACAAAAGAAAAAGGAATTCCACTGATTATTGATGAGGTTCAATCAGGCATCGGCCGAACGGGTAAGATGTTTGCCTTTGAACATGCTGGTATTGTGCCAGATGTCATTGTGTTATCAAAAGCAATTGGGGGAAGCCTGCCACTATCAGTTGTGATTTATGACAAAGACTTAGATCAATGGAATCCAGGTGCGCATATTGGCACGTTTAGAGGAAATCAAATGGCGATGGCAGCTGGAACTGCTACGCTTAAATTTATAAAAGAAACCAATCTGCTTGATCATGTAGAAGCACTTGGTCAGCGTATGCAGGCCAATCTAAAAGACATTCAAAAACAAGTGCCTGCTCTCGGTGATGTGCGAGGAAGAGGATTAATGATTGGTGTTGAAGTTGTGAATCCAGATGAGAAACAGGATGTGGACGGCAGTTATCCAGCAAATCCAGAGCTAGCCAGTCTCATTCAAAAGAATTGTTTTGATAAAGGCTTAATTGTGGAGACAGGAGGCCGTTTTGGAAGTGTGATTCGATTCTTACCGCCTTTGATCATGACAGAAGAACAGCTTGAAAAAGTCATCACGATTTTTAAAGAGGCAGTTTACGATGCAGTCAACTAAACCATCTGTCGATTCATTATTTATTCAACAAAGCCAGCTTGGGAGGGAGTCCTTCCAAGCGGCACTCTACACATCCATCGATAGCTTACTGGCAGAGTGGCAAACAAGCAGAGGACCGTATAGCGGAATATTGCCTGGGAAATTAGCGGCTCATGTCGAATCGTTATTCCAGATTCAACCGGCTGGTGAATCCATTGAGTCTGTTTTTCAAGATATAAAAAATCACCTTTTACCGCATTTAGTGGATGTGTCACATCCTAAATGCCTGGCACATTTGCATTGCCCACCTCTTATCCCTGCTCTGGCAGCAGAGGTGATCGTAAGTTCCTTTAACCAATCAATGGATTCCTTTGATCAAAGCGGCATTGCATCTTTGGTTGAGGAGGAAATCCTCAAGTGGTTATGTGAAAAGTTTTCTTATGGAGAACGAGCAGATGGGACCTTTACGAGCGGTGGAACCCAATCTAACTACATGGGACTGCTTTTAGCAAGAGATGCATTTTGCGAAAACACTTGGCAATGGAATGTACAGCAGAAAGGGTTGCCGAGCGAGGCAAATCGTATGCGGATTCTTTGCTCCAAGAATGCCCACTTCACTGTAAAAAAATCAGCATCTCAGCTAGGTTTAGGTGAACAGGCTGTTGTGTTAGTTGAGACAGACGAACATCACCGAATGGACCTGCATGATTTGCAGAAGAAGCTTATGGAGCTTAAGGAGCAGGATTTGCTTCCATTTGCAGTCGTGGCGACTTGCGGGACAACTGATTTTGGCAGTATTGATCCTGTACGTGACATATATGACATGGTGAAGCCTTTCGGTTTGTGGATTCATGCAGATGCTGCCTATGGAGGAGCGCTTGTATTAAGCAAAACCTTCCGAGGAAAATTAGATGGCATCGAGCTGGCTGATTCGATCACGATTGACTTTCATAAGCAATTTTATCAGCCGATCTCCTGCGGGGCATTTTTACTAAAGGATAAAAGACATTTTGGTTTGATTGATTACCACGCAGATTATCTCAATCCAAAGGAAGATGAACTGGAAGGCATTTTGCATCTCGTGAATAAATCTGTTCAGACGACGCGCCGGTTTGATGCGCTAAAACTCCTTCTCTCTCTGCGTATGATTGGAGAAGAAGGATTTGCAAGTATCATTGACCATACCATCCATTTTGCGAAAGATGTGGCTACGTTGATTGAGAAAAATGAGCATCTTGAGGTGATCAATCCTGATCCAGAAATCAATGCAGTCGTGTTCCGTTTTATGGATGATCATCAAGCAGAGGACATCAATAAAATCATTCATCGCACACTTTTCCAAACAGGAACGGCTGTCGTAGCAAAAACAGTAGCCGATGGTCAAACATGCTTAAAATTCACTTTGTTAAATCCGAGAACGACTATTACACATATTGAGGAAATCCTTTCTGACATTGTTGATATCGGGATCGTTCATATTCAATCCGGGAGGGTACTACGTTGAGTCAATATAAACAAATGGCTGAAAATGCAACGATGCAAAGCTTTTTAAACTGTTTTTTACGTGAAACAGGAATTGATCGATCTGCAAAGAAAGAGACAAAAGCAGACGGCTCACTTGTATTTGTAGCAGCATTAGCAAAACAAGATCTTGAGCTTGTCATTCCGATTCGATATTTTTCGCCTGTAGGCCGTCATCTCTTTGATTTTCCCGTTCGCTTTCGCCCGCAAGGCAGTGAGCAACAGGGAACGATCATCGATTACACCACACTTGTTGCTTTATGTTCAAAGGAACTTCTCATTGAATATGGCCGCACAGATGCAGAGGATGAGTTCATGCTTCGCATCATTTTAAGCTGCCGGAATATTGAACGATTCATCAGAGAGAGAGAAGGTGATCGAGCAGCTCTTTCTTCAGCTGATTTTGAATATATCGAAGCGGAGCAGTCACTCCTTCTTGGGCATTTAACGCATCCTACACCAAAAAGCAGACAAGGAATGACAGAAGAGGAGGAAGCTATTTATTCTCCTGAGCTGAAAGGCTCTTTCCAGCTTCATTACTTTAAAGCACATCCGTCAATTGTGCTTCAGGATTCTTCAATTTCACAGTCTGCGGCAAGTCTCATGTTTGAGGAGCTCATGCGCCAGATGCCAGAAGAAAAAGAGAGACTGACGACGTTAACAGAAGGCGGTCAATATGTCCTGATTCCGATTCATCCGCTACAAGTCCAAGTGGTCATGGAGAAAGCGTTCGTCAAGCGTTATATAGAGGACGGGATGCTGACGTATTTAGGGCCGCTAGGATCTGAATACACAGCGACATCTTCCTTTAGAACGGTCTATCAAAAAGACTCTGCGTACATGCTTAAATTCTCTGTCCCTGTAAAGATCACAAACTCTTTACGCGTTAACAAACAAAAGGAACTTGATCGCGGAGTTGAGATGTCTCGTATCTTAAAAACAGAATTAGGCGTTTCTTTATATGACAAATTCTCTGGATTCCGTGTGATTGAAGATCCTGCGTATCTATCTATTCAAGGGGATGAGGCGGAATCTGGCTTTGAAGTCGTCATTCGTCAAAATCCATTTTTGCATCATGAAAAAGGGGCAAGCTTAATTGCAGGGCTATGTCAGGATCATGCATACGGAGAAAAATCACGCCTTTCAGGCATTATTCATGAATTAGCAGACGCTGAAGGCAGATCAACAGAAGATGTCAGCCGTGATTGGTTCACACAATATTTATCGATTTCGTTAGAGCCGATGCTTTGGTTGTTTGAAACGTATGGTCTTGCCCTTGAAGCCCATCAGCAAAATGCTGTCGTACAGCTAAAGAATGGATATCCGCACACATTCTATTATCGTGACAACCAAGGCTACTATTATAGCGAATCGAAAAAGGATCAGCTTGCGAAGCTTGTTCAAAACTTAAGCGTCAGAAGTGAAACCATTTGTGCAGACGATGTAGCGGTTGAGAGACTGCGTTACTATTTCTTCTTTAATCATTTGTTTGGTCTTGTGAATGGTTTTGGTACAGAGGGGCTTGCACAAGAAGAAGATTTATTAGCCCTGATTAGAGACACACTGCTTGCGCATGAAGAGACATATGGTGCATCTGAGCTGACGAACAGTCTTCTCCGGTCACAGGAGCTGCCTTCAAAAGCGAACTTACTCACGCGGTTTGAAGATATGGATGAGCTGACGGGTTCTTTAGAAACGCAATCCAGGTACACGTCTGTGTTGAATCCGCTCTTTTTACATAAGGAGGCGTTGATTGGATGAGGCATCGAATTGGGTTCATTCGCGCTGAATATGAACGGGACGTCCAGCTTGTCCACAAGTGGATGCAAGAAGAGTATGTCCACCCATTTTGGCATTTGAATATTCCATTTCCTGCTTTTGAAAAGCACTTTTATCAGGCCATTCATGATCCGCATCAAACCCTTTATTTAGGAACCATTGATGGCACGCCGATGAGTTATTTTGAAGCATACAATGTGAAAGGGGATATCATTGAATCGTACTATGAGCCTTCTCCGCATGATCAAGGCATTCACCTGTTAATTGGAGAGCCAGATTATGTAGGGAAAGGATTTGCGGCTCCGCTGCTTCAAGCCATGACAGCATTTCAGTTTGAGCAGAACAAACGAACAGAAAAAATCGTGGCTGAGCCAGATATTCGGAACGAAAAAATGATTCATGTCTTTGAAAAGTGTGGATTCGAACGTGTGAAACCAGTTACTTTACCAGATAAAACAGGTCTTTTGATGTTTTGTCATCGAGATCGATTTGAAAGGAAGTATAACCATGACGCGGTTCAACAAGCAAAATAATGTAGTGGATGTCATTGGGATTGGCATTGGACCATTTAACCTAGGGCTTGCTGCATTATCTGAAGAAGTAGATGAAATTGACGCTTTGTTTTTTGAAAGAAGTGAAGCGTTCCACTGGCATCCAGGTATGCTCATTGAAGGGACAACACTTCAGGTCCCCTTTTTAGCGGATCTTGTCAGTATGGCGGATGTGAAAAGCAAATATAGCTTTCTCAACTATTTGCAGGAACAAAACCGTTTGTATTCATTTTACTTTCTAGAAGACTTCCATATCCCGCGCAAGGAATATAGCCATTATTGCCGCTGGGTCGCGGATCAATTAGATTCTTGCCAATTTGGCATGAATGTCGAATCTGTCTCTATCGTTGAAAAAGCTGGAGAAAAACGATATGAAGTGCATGTCCGTCATGTGAAAGATCAAACGGTAGAGGTGTTTGAAAGTAAGCATCTTGTTTTAGGTATCGGTACACAGCCTGCGGTACCAGCATCTCTTCAGCCAGCTTTAGGGGATCGGGTGTTTCATTCTGCTGATTACTTGAAACGAAAGAAAGAAGGCTGTTTTAAAGGAAAATCCGTGACGGTCATCGGTTCTGGTCAAAGTGCGGCAGAAGTATTCTATGACATTTTATCAGACGATGAGGCGAAGGATATTCATTGGTTTACACGCTCTAAAGGGTTTTTCCCAATGGAATATTCAAATTTGGGTCTTGAGTATTTCTCTCCAGACTATATTGATTTCTTTTATGAGCTTCCGCAGCCTAAAAAAGATGCGCTATTAAAGCAGCAAGATTTGCTGTATAAAGGCATCAGCTCAGCGATGATCCGAGATATTTATCACTTGCTTTATGAACGTTCTGCTTGCGGAGAGCAGCTGAACACCGTGCTGCAGGCGATGACGGAGGTCAATTTGATTGAGGAAACGAGGGACGGCTTATCGCTTTCATGCAATCAATGGGTCAAAGAGGAATCCTTTACGCATGAGACAGACATTGTCGTTTTGGCAACGGGCTATCAATCTGTATTACCGCCATTTATTGATCCGATTTCCCATCATATTCAGTGGGATCATCAAGGACGCTTCCAGGTTGAACGTGAATATCGATTGAAAACAAATACATTAGGTGAAAATGATATTTTTGTACAAAATGCAGAGCTTCATACACATGGAGTAGGCGCACCAGATTTAGGGCTAGGGGCGTACCGAAACAGTGTCATTATCAATGAACTGGCTCGTCGACCTGTGTATCCACTTTATCAAAAGCATGTTTTCCAGACATTCGGTACACATAAACACGCAAATACATTTGAAGAAATCAAAGGGTAAGGAGGATGAACCGATGAGTGTACAAGATGAATTGAAAAAAGCGGTCAATCCTGCTGCTTGGAAAAAAGCAAACCAGCGAATGGTGGCAAAAATGCTGTCCGAATATATGTATGAGGATATGCTTCATCCCGTTCAACTAAATCATCAGGATGGCATCGCCCAATATGAATTAATCATTCACGAACAGAAGAAATATCGTTATCTCGCAAAACCTCGTTTGTTTGATAGTTTTGATACGATTGCTGAATCGATCGAGTGCTGTCAAGACGGAACATGGACAAAGGATGTTAGTGCCATTGTGTTTTTACTAGACATTCAGCCAATCATCCCAATGTCTTCTGAAACAACTGGCCATCTGATCAAAGAGCTTCACCATACCTTGTTAGCGGATGTTCATTTGCTGTCGAAAAAAGCACTTCGTGCAGATGAGTTAACGGATACAGATTACGCATGGATTGAAGGCGAGATGACGGGTCATCCTTGGATCGTCTATAACAAAGGGCGTATTGGATTCAGCTACGATGATTACTTAGCCTATGCACCTGAAAGGCAGGAATGTGTGCAGCTGTCTTGGATTGCTGTTCACCGAGAACTTGCGACATTCCATGCGGTCGATCATGAGAACTATGAGCACATCATTGCCAAAGAATTAGATGAAGTCACGATTCGTCAATTCCAACGTGTGTTAAAGGATGAAGGGCTAAATGCGGCTGATTATTATATGATGCCTGTTCATAAATGGCAGTGGACGCATATGATCATCCAGCATTTCCCCGAAGATTTGGCCATGCGCCGTATCGTGTATTTAGGAGAAGGGCTGGATCAATATATTCCACAGCAATCGATCAGAACCTTTACGAACATCTCAAATAAAGGCAAGCATCATATTAAACTGCCAATGAGTATTTTAAATACGCTAGTGTACCGGGGGCTCCCATCAGAACGTACAGTTATTGCGCCACGTATTACAGCGCATATTAAAGGAATTGCCGATCAAGACGCCTTTTTATCCGATGTATGCCGCGTGATTTTACCAGGTGAGAATGCGAGTATCAATGTTGATCATCCTTATTACAGCAAGCTACCTGGTGCGCCATATCAATACCTTGAAATGCTTGGGGTCATTTTTAGAGAAAGCATTTATACGTATTTAGATGAAGGGGAGAGCCCTGTTACGCTGGCGGCACTGACTTATGAGGATCATGAAGGCGAGCCTTATCTAAAGCAGCTCATTGAAAAATCGGGTCTGTCAGCAAAAGAATGGATGGCGTCATTCTTCCATGTTGTCATGCCGCCGCTTCTGCACTTTATGTATCAATATGGCACGGTGTTTTCACCGCACGGACAAAATACAATTCTTGTATTAAAAGATCACAAGCCGCATCGTTTGGCCATCAAAGATTTTGTTGATGATGTGAACATTAGTGATCAACCGCTGCCTGAATTGGCTTCATTAGAAGAAGATCTAAAGGAAGTGCTGCGTAGTGAGCCGCCTGAGGGTCTTGTACAATTTATTTTTACGGGCCTGTTTATTTGCAATCTTCGTTACGTGTCAAACGTGTTAGACAATCACAATCTGTTAGATGAAACGACGCTTTGGCGCTTGCTTGCAGAAGAAATTCAGCAGTATCAAAAGCAATTTCCACAGCTAAAAGATCGTTTTGCTTTATTTGATCTATTCCAGCCTCAGCTGACAAAGCTTTGCTTAAACCGTAATCGCATGATTGATTATGGCTATGGAGATGGAGATGACCGGCCGCATGCATCAGAGCATGGCAAGGTCACAAATGCACTCGCTCAAGTTCTCTCATCCGTAGGCGAAAAGTAAATAAGAAAAGCTGTAGACAACATCTGTCTACAGCTTTTTGATTTTTTAAGAAAATGCTTGTGAGGCCAGGAAATAGAGAAGCGCAGGATCGTTCTGCTTTTCGTTCCCGCGAATCATCATAAAATGTGCGACGTTTGTTTTCGTAAATCCTGCTTCTACAAGTGATGCATGCAGGCGTTCAGCTGTTTCTTCCTGCATATCTAAACGAAAGGCGCCAGAATAAGACGTGAGAAGTGATTGAATGAGTGATAGCGCCGTTTGTTCATCGTTTGCTGCAAGCGGGCCAATCATCAGATTAGCTGGTGTTTCCACACCAAACGCGAAGCCGGTGATTTCGTGGTGTTCATCCTTTGCGATCAGTTTAAATGCTGCTCGCTCCATTCGCTTTATTAAGAAGTTTGATCGATTGGTCCCTGCGCCTTTTTCATCCAGCCTTTCAATAGACGGGAGGTGCGTTTCATCAGCGGGAAAAAGATGAATCTGATGTGACACGTGAAGCGCACTAGGATTTGTTTTTTGTGCTTTGTATGTATGAATATAACCGGCTGTCTGAAAGCCGATTTTTTCATAAACTGGCTGTCCTTGTACAGTAGCCGTTAAAACGACAGGGACACTTGGATCACTATGACGAAGCAGTGTGTCAATCATTTGACGGGCAAGACCGAGGCCTCGATGTGTCTCAGATACAATGACCGCTCCAATTGATGCCACTCTGTCATATTGAAAAAGTCCTGCGCATGAAATGACTTGTCCGTCAGTTGTTGTAAAACCGGTAAAATGTCCATTTGTTAAAAGAGATGTGAGCTCTTCCGCATTGTAATCAGGCCAGTCGACCTCTTTTGACAATGCGACAAGGTCTGGTATGTCATCAAGGGTTAAAGATCGTTGAATAACGTTTGGCAATACACGCAACTCCTTCTTAGCTGATTTCTCTATATGTATCGTACCATAAGAACGCATAAGAAAAAGGAAAAGGGGATACCTTTTCCTTCACCGTGTAG
Source organism: Bacillus altitudinis 41KF2b (assembly GCF_000691145.1). Classification (GTDB taxonomy): domain Bacteria; phylum Bacillota; class Bacilli; order Bacillales; family Bacillaceae; genus Bacillus; species Bacillus altitudinis. Next base: position 69,530 of record NZ_ASJC01000001.1, read on the forward strand.
ACAAACTCCGTTTTGGTGCTCCCTTTTCCTTTTGTATAGTTTAATAATTGAGGTCACGGTTGTATTCATATTCAAAGGTGAGCTGTAAGTTCTTAATTGAGACAACGCCTACTTTGATTAACCGTCCACCGATCAATTGAGGAACCTCGGTTGCATTAAAAGAAACAAAAAAGCGGTCTTTTGCCGGCACTTGACTTGTTTTATAAGAAGAGATGTCAACTTTTTGACCGTTCCAAGGTACGTTCACTGTTCCGCCTTTTAAGGAAGAGACGGTGAATACATAATTATATGCATTTGTACTACCTTTTTCAGCTTCTAATGACAGTCCAGTGACAACGGCATCCTGCGGCAAGCTGCTTAAATCAAAAGAAGAATTGGGAGATCCGGCTTCATTGAAACTATTCAATGTGGCAGGTGATCCATATCGTTTCGTTGTGCCCTTTTCAATACTTTTATCAAAGACAATACGATACATGTTGTCCTCTTCATTTAATAATTGCTTTGGTTTGACGGCTAAATAGTAGTCAGTACTGGCGGCAATTTTCGGCATATGGATGATTTCATTTTGGTTGTTTGTTCGCACAGAGGAAGACACGAGTGACCCGCTCTGATTGTAAAGATAAAGATCGAAATCATTTCCAGCTTTCACATTGACGAGTTTGATAGAAAAGCGGCCATCTGCTCCATCAAATTTAGAGCTGGTAAACCGATAAAAATCAATGTCATTCATAGAAGAGATACTGCCTTCGTGATATAAATAGGTCTTGTTTAGATGAAGAGAGTGCTGTAAAAATTGAGCTTTGTCCATCGTATCATTGTTTGCATAATCACTGTCTGGATACAGATGCTCCAATTCTTCTGTATAATATGTTGTTTGTTTCGTAGACGTTTCACTTGCTTGAGCAGGTGATTGGAAAAGAGGGCTAGCGATAAAGAGGCCTGTAAGCAATAAAACCCCGATCTTCTTTTTGAACATGACAAACATCTCCTTTTAAGTAAATGACTTTCATTTATAATATCGGTAAATAAACTTAATTTTTCATATTTATTCCATTTTTATTTATAAAAAGAACCTCCAATTCAGGAGGTTTTTTTAGTGAACGTTAAAATATCGAGCTTCAGGATGAGAAACGACAATGGCTGAAACGGATGCTTCAGGCTCCATCATAAACCCTTCTGTGAGATGAATCCCGATTTTTTCTGGCTGCAGCAGGTGGAATAGTTTTTCTTGGTCTTCTAGATTAGGGCACGCTGGATAGCCAAAGGAATAGCGCTGACCTTGATATTTGGCTTGGAAGCGTTTTTCCATCGTGAAATCGACTGGGTCTGGGAATCCCCATTTATCACGAATTACTTGATGCGTTCGTTCAGCCAAGCCTTCTGCAAGCTCAAGTGCTAAAGCTTGGACCGCATGCATTTTTAAATAGTCACCCTCTTGTTTAAATTGCTGCGCAACTTCTCGTATGCGGGCACCAGCCGTCACTGCAAATAAGGCGATATAATCTTTCTCGTTCTCTCCGCTTTTCCGCACATAATCAGAAATAGACCGGTACGGAAGTTTTTCCTGTCTTGGAAATTGGAATGTCTCAATGACGCGGTCAGGCGCTTCTGGATCATAGATATGCAGGTCATTCCGATTTGAATTGGCAGGGAAGAATTGATAGACAAATGCAGGTGCAAACCAGTTTTTCTCTCTGCCTTCTTGAAGAAGATCTGTGATCAGTTGTTTTAACTCCAATGCTTTTGGATGCTGTTCAGCCAAGAGCTTTTTGACCTTTCCTTTTAAACCGAGATGATGGCCGATCAGCATTTGCTCATTGACATAGGGCATAATGTGGTGCAAATCAATATCCCGTACATAATGGCGTTTCGTATTTTCAGGCGTGAATATCGCTGCCTCCGGAAGTGTCGCGCGTTTTTCTAGTAATTCAATCACGGCTTTTGGCTGCTTTGTTTCTTTTTCCTTATGGAGTGTTTCTTGATCCTCTAAGGGTTTTGTTTGAAATTGAAGAGGGTTCGTTCTTAATTCATTCGCTAAAGACAGGCCGTCCATTGCATCTTTGGCGTAAAGGACGGGGCCATCATATTGAGGCGAAATTTTCATCTTCGTAAACTTCCGTGAAAGCGCCGCGCCGCCCACCAAAATGGGAACAGAGATGTTTGCTTTTTGTAAATCTTGAGCGGTCAAGACCATTTGCTGTGCTGATTTGACAAGTAAACCTGATAATCCAATCATATCTGGCTTTTCTTTTTGCACCGCTTCAATCAATGTTTGTGGGGTTACTTTGATTCCGAGATCGACGACGTGAAAGCCATTATTGCTCAAAATGATGTCGACCAGGTTTTTCCCTATATCATGGACATCTCCTTTGACGGTGGCGAGGAGAATCTTCCCTTTGCCGCTTGCGTCCTTTTTCTCCATAAATTGCTCAAGGTATGAAACAGATGCTTTCATGACCTCAGCGGATTGAAGCACTTCAGCTACAATCAATTCGTTTTGATTAAAAAGGCGCCCAACCTCCGACATTCCCTGCATTAATGGTCCATTGATGATATGAAGAGGTGATTCAAATTTCTCCAAAGCAAGGGCAAGGTCATCAATCAGGCCTTCTTTCGTCCCTTCGACGACATAGAGTGCCAGCCTTTCATCAAGTGATAAGGAGATCTTTGGTTTCTTCTCTGTTTTCTTTTTCCCGCGATAAAATTGGGTGAACTCAGCAAGGGTTTGATCATTTGTTTCATAAAGTAAAGTTTCAGCCAGCTTGATTTCTTCCTTTGGAATTGAAGCGAAGCGTTCAAGCTTTTCAGTATTCACGATGGCATAATCAAGCCCCGCTTTGACGCAGTGATACAAATAAACGGCATTCAATATTTCTCTGCCAACTGGCGGGAGTCCGAAAGACACGTTACTAATGCCTAAAATGGTGAGACATTCAGGCAGTGCTGCTTTGATTCGCTCAATGCCTTTAATCGTCTCTTCAGCAGCACCAATATACTGTTCGTCTCCAGTACCTACTGGAAAGACAAGCGGGTCAAAAATGATATCACTCGCAGGGATTCCATATTTTTTCGTGAGCAGGTCATGGGATCTTACGGCAATCTCAAGTTTTCGATCTGCTGTGACGGCCATCCCTGTTTCATCGATTGTTCCAACAACAAGTGCACCGCCATATAGCTTGACAAGCGGAAGAATCTCTTCAAAGCGCTCTTCTCCATCCTCTAAATTAATAGAATTAATAATGGCTTTTCCTTGAGAATACATGAGTGCTTTTTCGATGACATGTTTATCGGTTGAATCAATGACAAAAGGAGCTTTCACTTTTTTCATGGCTTCTTTTAAAAAGCCTTCCATGTCTGCTATCTCATCACGATCAGGGTCTGCTAGACACACATCAATGACGTGAGCGCCATTTTTCACTTGAGCACGAGCAATTTCTGCTGCCTCTTCAAACTTTTGTTCTGCGATGAGCCGTTTGAATTTGCGTGAACCAATGACATTTGTGCGCTCACCAACAAAGAGGGGGCGCATCGCTTCTTCATAAATGAGGGGCTCGATTCCTGATACGGTATGCGGTGATGACTCATGCGACATGCTGCGGGGCTGAAGCGAACGTACTTCATCTGACAATGCCTGAATATGTGCAGGCGTTGTACCGCAGCAGCCACCGACGATATTTAACCAGCCTTCTTTTGCAAAAGCGGCAATTTTTTTAGCAAGCGAAGCAGGGGATTCGTGATATTGTCCTTCTTCATCAGGGAGACCAGCGTTTGGATAGCAACTGACAGCCGACTTTGAGATGGAGGAGAGTGTACGGATATGGTCTGTCATAAATTCTGGACCAGTTGCACAGTTTAGTCCGACGCTGATTGGTTTCATATGCTCAAGTGAGATATAAAAGGCTTCAATATCTTGGCCTGCAAGGGTAGTGCCCATCGGCTCAATCGTACCTGACACCATCAGTGGCAGCTCAATACCGGTCGCTTGAAAGGCTTCTTGAATGCCTTTAAATCCAGCTTTGACATTCAACATGTCTTGACTCGTTTCTAAAAGAAGAGCATCACATTTCCCATCAATCAGGGCGCGGGCTTGTTCTTCATAATTTGCAACGAGCTCTTCAAACGTTGTGCCGCCTGTTACGGATAATGTTTTTGTAGTGGGCCCCATTGCGCCTACAACAAAGCGGGGCCACTCTGGTGTGGACAAACGGTCTGTTTCACGCTTTGCCAGCTGAGCTGCTTTTACGTTCAATTCATAGGCGAGGTGGCCAAGTCCATATTCATCGAGAACGAGCTTCGTCGCGCCGAATGTATTTGTTTCGATTAAATCTGCACTTGCTTCAAGATATTGCCGGTGGATCGTGGAGATAATATGAGGGGCTGTGACGTTCAAATATTCGTTACAGCCCTCATACTCTTCTCCGCCGAAATCCTCTGCTGTGAGATCGGCGTTTTGAATCATTGTGCCCATTGCACCGTCAAGGACGAGGATGCGTTTTTTGAGCTGTTCAGTGATAGTTGGCATGGATGTTTGGCTCCTTTTCTTTCTGATGGATGTAAGTTGTCAGTTCTGCTGTTAAATCTGATCGAAGGAAAGGGGTAATTAAATAGATGCCATTAAACAATTCACAGGCTGTATCTAATAAAGAACGGGCAATCGCTAATCCTTCTGTCCGCTGCTTTTCTTTATCTTCGCCTGCCTTGGCCATAATCTCACGAATCGAGTCAGACAATTTAATGCCGGGAATTTCATGATGAATAAACTCAGCATTTCGGCTGCTTGTCAGCGGCATAATACCGATGTAAATCGGTTTATCCAAATGTCGGCTTTCTTCATGAATCTTCACAAGCTGTTCCTCAGAGTATACAGGTTGTGAAATAAAATAATCGGCACCGTATTCGATTTTCTTCTCGAGGCGTTTGACCGCTTTATCAATATGACGGACATTTGGATTAAACGCGCCAGCCACTGAAAAATTGGTCTTTTTCCCGAGCGGCTTCCCAGAGAAAGATAGTCCCTCGTTAAATTGTTTGATCAGACGGATCAAATCAAAGGAGGTTAAATCATACACAGATGTCGCACCTGGGAAGTCTCCAATTTTAGACGGATCGCCTGTGATGGCTAAAATATCGGTTAGTCCAAGCGTGTCCAGCCCCATTAAGTGGGATTGGAGTCCAATCAAATTGCGATCACGACATGTGATATGGACAAGTGAACGCATATCAAGCTGCTGTTTTAATAAAGCGCCGCATGCCACATTGCTAATACGCGGGGTAGCTAGAGAGTTATCGGCCAGCGTGAGGGCATCAATGCCAGCACTTTTTAATTCGTTCGCTGCGACAAGGAATTTTTCAAAGTTCAGCTTCTTCGGCGGGTCCAGCTCGACGATAATCGAACGTTTTTTCACAGCCAGCTCGTCAAGACCTGGTTCTGTCCGTTGATCTTGGATCGAAATGATTTCTTCTTTTAATACTTTCACTTCTTTTTCGGTGATAGGTGCTAAATCTTTGACCGCCTCTGCCATGGCGCTTATATGCTGAGGGGTTGTTCCGCAGCAGCCTCCAATGATTCGTGCGCCCTGATTTCTAAACTCAAGTGCACTTTTTCGGAAATAATCATTATCTGTATCATAGACGAGTCTGCCTTCTTCAAGGGAGGGGAGACTGCTGTTTGGATAGACAGATAAATGAGAATTTTCCAAAAGTGGAACACCTTCAAGTGCCTGAATCATATGATAAGGGCCCAGCCGGCAGTTAATGCCGACGACATCAGCGCCAAGTGAGGATAATTCAGATAAACCGTCTTTTAGCGGTGTACCGTCCTGCAATACACCTTGCTCATGCATGGAGACGTTCATGACAATCGGAAGCGCTGTTTCTTTGCGCGCTATCTCAAGCACGGCCTTTGCTTCTTCAATATCGTAATACGTTTCAAGCAGTAATCCATCAGGCTCTTCATTTAAAAGGATATAGAGCTGTTCTCTAAAGCTCCGTTTAATCTCGTCTAAAGAGTAGGCATTTTTGTTAAATGTTCGAATGCCGCCGATCGTTCCGAGGACATAAGCTGAGCCAGCGGCTGCTTTGGCAATTTGTACAGCTTTTGTGTTAATGCGTTTTGTTTCTTCCTCTAAGCCGTAGCGGGATAGTTTAATATAATTCGCACCGTATGTGTTCGTTTGAATAATGTCCGCTCCAGCTTGCACATATGCCTCGTGCACTCTTTTGACTTCATCTTCTTTTGATAAATTTAATTCTTCAAAGCAGCGGTCAATGCCATAAGAGTATAAAAGTGTTCCCATTGCTCCATCAGCAATCAGTACGCGATTTTGTAAGTCTTGTAATAGGCCCATTGGTTTCCTCCTTATTTCTATGTAACAAAAAAAGCCTTCTGATAAGAAGAAGACTTTTTGGCTGTATGGAAATTCTTCTCCTTATCTTCCAAGCAGTTGCTTGCTGGATTTAGCACCTTGGTCATAGAAAATAGATTTCTACTACACCGGTTGCTGAGGCTTCACAGGGCCAGTCCCTCTGCCTCTCTTGATAAGAAAGCGATATGAACATGTCAATGAATTGAACTTCCATCAACTGTATCGAAAAAATCGGAAATAATCAATGGAAAATTTGAAATTTATCGAAAATTTATAAATTGGACGTCAATAGGTAAATCTGCCTTGCGCATAAGCGCAATCACTTCTTGTAAATCATCTTTATTTTTTCCTGTCACACGCACTTGATCATCTTGAAATTGCGACTTTACTTTTATACCAGATTGTTTGATCAAGGCATTGATCTTTTTGGCATTGTCCTTATCAATCCCGCTAATCAGCTTTGCACGCTGGCGAACGGTTCCACCTAGGGCATGTTCTGTTTTTCCGTAGTCAATGTTTTTAGTCGGTACGTTTCGTTTAATCAGTTTTGTCACAAGGACATCCTTTAGCTGCTCCAGCTTGAAGTCATCATCAGAAATGAGAACGAGTTCTTCTTTTTCTAGTGAAATATCACTTTTACTTCCTTTAAAATCATAACGGTTTTTAATTTCTTTCAGTGCTGCTTGAATGGCGTTTTGCACCTCTGGCAGCTCCACCTTCGATACAATATCAAATGAACTTTCTTTTGCCATCACATATGACCTCCAACTATAGATATTGCGTCTATTTTATCATGCCAATAGGGGAAGAAGAAACTTTATCGAAGAGAGTTAAGATGCATGCGGTATAATTCAAGTGCAGTTTGTCCACTTTAGCTAACAGAACTAGAGATGTTCATGATGACAGAAGTATAGTAGAATAAAGTGAATCAAAAGATGAACGAACGCTCTTTTAAGGGCAGATAGGAAGGAAGAGAACATGAGACCAGGTGAGCAACTGACCTTGCAAATAGATAACGAGATGGAATACGGCTACTTTTTAACAGATGGCGAAGATTCTGTCCTCCTACATCGCAGTGAGATGACAGAGGATATTGGAGATCGTGATGAAGTAGAGGTCTACTTATATGTAGATCATGAGGAAAGACTGGCAGCGACGATGAAAATTCCTAAAATCAATGCACATACATACGACTGGGTAGAAGTCGTAGACGTTGTAGAAGGTATGGGTGCTTTTGTCGATATAGGTTTGTCAAAGGATGCACTTGTTGCAACTGAACACCTCCCGCCTTTTGAGGAAGCGTGGCCGAAAAAAGGCGACAAACTATACTGTATGCTCAAAGTGACAAGTTACGGGAGAATGTTCGCAAAACCAGCCACTGAAGATGTGATCAGTGAATTATTTACTGAAGCGCCAGAAACGTTAATGAACAAAGAAATCACGGGGACAATTTATCGCTTAATTGCGACAGGTTCTTTTATGCTGACAGATACAGGCGTGCGTGGATTTATCCACCGCACGGAACGAAAGGAAGAGCCTAGATTGGGATCGACCGTGACAGGACGCGTCATTGCAGTGAAAGAGGACGGAACTGTAAACGTTTCTCTGCTTCCGAGAAAGCAGGATGCATTATCTGTCGATGCAGAAGAAATCTTAACTTACATGAGAACGAGAAACGGTGCAATGCCTTTCGGCGATAAAAGCGATCCAGAAGATATCCGGGAAAGATTTCAAATGAGCAAAGCAGCCTTCAAACGAGCATTAGGTCATCTGATGAAAAATGATCTTGTTTACCAAAAAGAAGGATGGACATACGAGAAAAAGTGAGCATTTGCTCACTTTTTTTATTTTTGTCATAAATAATGGTTTTTTTCAGTGAAAAAAGTCATGAAAAAAGCTGAAAATCCTTCACTTTATCATTGAAACAATGACTCTCAAATCCGATAAATAAGGGGTAAGGATGATAAAAGGAGTGTGTTTTTGGATGAAAGTGAAGATTTCATTACTTCTGATGGCAGCGATGATCATGGTACTCGCCTCATGCAGCAATCAGCAGGGAGGACCACCGGTATCAAATACGAAGCATATTGGTGTCATGCTGACGGATGATGGTCTTGGTGATCAATCATTTAACGATTCATCATTTAAAGGATTAGAAAAAGCACGTGATGAGCTTGGCATTGAATTCGATTATAGAGAAATTGCAGAAACCGATACATATGAAAAAGGGCTGACCGAGCTTGTGAAAGATGGAAATGACCTGATCATCGGTGTAGGTTTCAGTATGCAAGAAGACTTAGAAAAGGTAGCGAAAAAATATCCGAAAAAGCAATTTTTACTCATTGATGCTGTGTCTGAACTGAAAAATGTCACATCAGTGACTTTTAAAGAAGAGCAGGGCAGCTATTTAGCGGGAGCTCTTGCTGCCATGACAACAAAAAGTGATGTTATTGGTTTTGTGGGCGGAGTCGATGCAGAGGTGATCCACCGATTTGAACAAGGCTATCAAAAAGGCGCAAAATCAGTGAATCCGAAAATCAAGGTCGTATCCACGTATGCTGGCACATTTAGTGATGCAGGCAAAGGCAGTAACATAGCGAAAGACATGATCAAAAAGAAAGCAGATGTTTTATATGCCGCAGCCGGTTATACGGGTGTTGGTGTATTAAAAGAAGCGCAAACGCAAGGCAAATATGCAATCGGCGTGGACAGCGATCAGTATTATACAGCTGAAAAAGCCGTTATTTCGTCTATGGTCAAAAAAGTAGATGAAGTCGTCTATCAATTCAGCGAACAGCTCGTCAAAAGCAGCAACATCAAAAGTGGACATATCGTTTACGACTTAAGTAATGACGGAATCGATATGGCAAGAATCCGGGTGCTCAAAGATGCTGAGAAATTGACCAAAAAATTAAATGGACTGAAGCAAACACTTCTGAAAGAAGAGGGGGCAGCATCATGAGCTTACGCATCAAAATTTTGCTCAACTCACTCATTTCACTTCTTTTAGCGGTTGGCGTAATTGCCTTTATTATTGTGAGTATGACAAAGATTCAGTCATCAAGCGAAACAGAAGTTCAAACCTTACTGAACGTACAAAAAACGAAGGCCAGCTTTGAAAGTGTCGAACAAGCCATGACCAATTATTCCATGACCCTTTCAGATGAACAGCTAGAGGTCGTTCAAACCGATATATCGACAGCGAAAAAACAGCTGCAAACGTTAAACAAAAACGCAGGAAATATGAACAAAGAAGCCCTAACACGGTTAAATTCAAAGTTTGACACATGGACGCAAGAAGCAAACAATGCCATTGGTGAAAAAAATGCCTCTGATGCCAGACGAGTGGCTGCCAGAATTGACGGTGTTTTAAACGACGTGCATACGATGAATAAAAGAGCACAAGAAGCGTATGAATACCATTTAGAGGAGGCGGCAGACAATGTGCAAAGGATCATCACAAGCGCATCTGTCGCAGCCCTCACGCTGATTGTCATCGCCGTCTTTTTAAATATTGGTTTAACGAGATCCATTGTGACACCAATCAAATCCCTTTCTTACCGGGCAAAACAGATTGCCGAAGGAAACCTCGCTGTGGAGCGGATGAACATCAAGCGTAAAGATGAAATCGGCGGATTAAATGAGTCGTTCAATCAAATGACGGATCAGCTGATTAGCTTGATTCAAGAAATCAGCCATGTCTCAAGCCAAGTAGAATCATTTTCGATTCAGTTAGATGATGAAAACAAAAAGCTTATGGAATCAGCCAATCAAGTGTCTGTATCGACAGACGAAATGGCAAATGGTTCACAAGCGATTTCAGAAGACCTTCAGCATGGCGTTAGTTTGATTGAGAAAATGGATTCACATGGCCGTAAGAATTCCGAAAGATCACATACAGTCATCCGTAGTACAGAGGATGCCATTGAAGCGGTAGAAAGCGGAAAGCACACGTTAACAGAAACAAAAGCAGCCATTGAAAAAAATACACGTGCGACGAGACAAATTGAAGAGTCTGCAGGAGAATTCACTCAGTACGCAAGCGGAATCTCCGAAATGGCCAAAACGGTTTCTGATATTGCAGACCAGACAAACCTCCTCTCGCTCAATGCGGCGATTGAAGCGGCAAGAGCAGGAGAAGCTGGCAAAGGGTTTGCCGTCGTAGCGGACGAAATTCGTAAGCTGGCAGATGAATCGTCTCGTGCAACAAGACAAATTTTTGACATGGTGAGTCATATTGAAAAAGGCATTCAATCCATTAGCCAAACTGTACAAGAAGGGGTCAAGCTATCACTTCAGCAGCAAGATGCAATGGACAAAACCTCACACTCCTTTGAAGATATAGAAAAAAAAGCACAACATATTAAGCAAGAAATGGCGGTCTTAAATGACCAAATTATTCAATCAACAGAGCTTGGCGGACAAGTGCTGCACTCGATTGAAAATATTAGTGCCGTTGTAGAAGAAACGGCAGCGGGCAGCGAAGAAATTTCTGCCTCGGCAAACGAACAACTGCAATCTTTCCATCAAATGAACAAACAAGTAGAAGAACTGATGAGTATGACGGCAAGGTTAAACGAAACCGTTCACCGATTTAAGCTATCATAAGAAAAGCACCCTTCCCGTGATGTTTCAGGGAAGGGTGCTTTTTATGATGGGCTGCCTGTAAAGAAGATGGCAAGTGTGCTAGGGCCTGAGTGGGACCCGACAGCCGCGCCGATGACCTGGATGTCGATTTCTTTTGGATGAAATTCGGCTTCGATTAATTGTCTCATTTCTTCTGCAAGTGCAGGGTCGTCTCCATGACTAATGCCAACAGTTTGACTAGACCAGTCAGATCCGCGTTCTTTCATTAGCTCGATAATGCGTTTCAACAATTTTTTCCGGCCACGAATTTTTTCAAGGGGTATCAGTTTTCCATCCTCAACGTGTAAAATGGGTTTAATACTTAACAACCCGCCAACAAATGCGGACGCTTTACTGATTCTTCCGCCTCTTGCTAAATACGATAAATCGTCTACAGTAAAAATATGTTGTAAAGATTCACAAAAATGCTTTACAGACGTTTCAATTTCTTGTATTGTATTTCCGTCAATGGCAAGTGATTGAGCGTGTTTGACAGCTAGTCCATAACCAAGTGAAGCACATTTAGAATCAATGATTCGTAAATCGAAATCAGGGTATTCTTCCTTCACTTCGTTTGCCATCATCACAGCGGTTTGGTATGTACCTGAAAGCTCTGATGAAAAGGCAACATAAATAGCGGATATATGGGTTTGTGCTGCAGAAACAAAGGCTTCTTTGATCCGGTTCGGTGAAGCTTGTGATGTTTTTGGACTTGCACCTTGTCTCATCGCATCAAATACTTGTTTTGGTTCAATGGTGATCAAATCCTCAAATTCCTGCTCGCCGAGTAATACACGCAGCGGAATGAGTGTCATGTTTTGTTCATCATAATAAGAAAGAGGCAGATCAGCAGCACTGTCTGCTATGATATGAACAGTCATCAAAATCCCTTCTTTCTAAAAAAATCAACCATATTTTACATCTTTTTAGCCTAACTATATCATAGAAAATCATTTTTTCGTGTTCAAATTCTAAATTTTAGGGAAAACCATAGAGAGAATGGTAAGTGGAGGAATGACAACATGTTCATTGGAGAAGCAAAAAAACTCATCGTCGTCGTCATTGGTGCCTTACTCAATGCGATTGGGCTGAATTTATTTTTAATCCCTGCTGACGTATATGCAAGTGGTTTTACAGGGGTTGCCCAGCTGTTATCTAGTTTAATCGATCAATATGCACCGTTTTATTTATCAACAGGGATCCTATTATTTATTTTAAACATTCCGGTCGGCATTTTAGGCTGGATGAAGGTTGGTCGTTCCTTTACTTTGTATAGCATTATTAGTGTGGCACTGACAACGATTTTCCTCGGCATTTTACCAGAGACAAGTGTTTCTGAAGATATTTTATTAAATGCTGTATTTGGCGGAGTCATTTCTGCACTTGGCATTGGGATTACACTGAAATATGGGGCATCTACAGGCGGCCTTGACATTATTGCGATGATTTTAGCGAAATGGAAAGACAAACCAGTGGGCACGTATTTCTTCATTTTAAACGGAATTATCATTTTTACAGCAGGATTGTTACAAGGTTGGGAGAAAGCTTTATATACCCTTGTCACATTATATGTGACGACTAGGGTAATTGATGCCATCCATACGAGACATGAAAAGCTGACTGCCATGATTGTGACAAAGAAAGCAGATGAAATCAAAGAAGCCATTTATGGAAAAATGGTCAGAGGGATTACGACTGTTCCGGCAAAAGGGGCATTTACCAATGAACAAAAAGAAATGATGGTCATTGTCATTACAAGGTATGAGCTGTATGAACTTGAACAAATTATAAAGGAAGTCGATCCAAAAGCCTTTACAAATATTGTTCAAACAACCAATATTCTTGGATTTTTCAGACGAGATTAAAAGGTGGGTAGAAGATGAAAAAAGGGTTAGTGCTTTTTCTCGTTCTATTGGTTTTAACAGCTTGTGGACAACAAAAAAAGGATGAACCAGACAAGGAGGTATCCGGTCAAATGGGAGAAAAAACCGTTGTACTCACAGTAGACCCCGTCCAAAAAGGTTCTTCGGTTCAATTTCATATGTCACTCAAAAATGAATCAGATCGAGATATTGAATTCACGTTTAACACAAGCCAAAAATTCGAATTGAGTGTGTACGATGAAGACGGAAATGAAAAATACCGTTACTCGAAAGACCGTATGTTCACACAAGCCATCCAATCCTTTGTGCTGAAAGCAGATGAAACATATGACTTCCAAGATACGTGGTCAAACGGTGTGGAGCCGGGGACGTATGAAGCGGTCGTCACATTTAAAGGAAAAGCAGAAGGGCTAAAGCAAATCATTGAGAAGAAAACGTTCCAAGTGAAATTAGCATAAGAAAAGCTGTCCACAAAGCGGACAGCTTTTTTCGTTAAAGATCATCAAGCAGGTCTTGGAACGTATGCAGCTGGTTTCTTTCTGCATCTGTCGAATTAGCAAATGCAGATGATACGGCGTTTTTAGCTCGCTGAACTGCTTGTTGACGCTCTAAACCAGATGGAAATGAAGAAGTAAGGGCTTCTTCAGTAAATGATTTGGCTTGATCAAAAAGTTCGTTTCTCACAATGAACCTCCAGAAGCATCAGTCTTCATATTTCCCCTGTCCTCCGCAGCTTCTTCAAGTGTGGAACGATACGGAAAACGTGCGTCATGCAGACTGACTGAATCTTTACCTTGTTGTATAAAGCGTTTCGATTTGCTTCTTTTACCCATTCGGAATCCGCCCCTTTACACAAGCTGACAGGACAACCTGTCTAACGGTAGTATGCCCGTTTCGACCTGTTATGTATGAATGGAAAAATTAAAGCGAGAAGTAATTCGTTAGGAATTTTGCAATCCCATCTTGTTCATTCGTATCTGTCACTTCATTAGAGACACGTTTCACTGCATCAATCCCGTTGCCCATGGCAACCCCGCATCCAGCAAATTCAAGCATCTCTAAATCATTGTCTTCATCTCCGAATGCCACAATCCGCTCCTGAGGCACACCGTAATAATCACTGATCTTTTGCAGTCCAACGGCTTTGTTCATACCTGTTTTAATAATTTCAATGACATGCCACGGAGCAGCCCAGCGTCTGTGGTCAATCACTTCTGCATGAACATCTGTCAAATAGCTCCGGATCGCTCCGACGTCTTCTTCTTTTGCGTGAATTAAGACGCTTGTGACATTCTCTCCAAGATTGTCCCGAAGGTCTCCAACGGTCACTTTGTTTGCATTCATATTAAATATATCAATGAGCTTTTCATCATGATAATGGAAATACAAATCGTCTAGCACTTCAGCTAACACATTGTGCACTTTATATTCCTCACTAATATCCACAAGCTGTTTCACGACTTGAAGATCAAGTGATGTGTGAAATCTGCCCCATTTTTCATCAAGAGGATGATGGACAAACGCTCCATTAAAGTTCACAATCGGTGAATCGAGCTGCAATTGCTGATAATAAGGAGAGCTGGAACGAAATGGCCGGCCAGTTGAAATACAGACATGATGCCCGCTGTCTTTCACTTTTTGAATGACATCAAGTGTGCGAGTTGAAATCGTTTTATCGTCTTTTAATAACGTGCCATCCAGGTCAAGTGCGATTAGATAAGGTTTAGTCTCCATAAAATCTCCTTTGATCTGTAAGTAATAGGAGGCAGCTAGTGCGGGTGCCTCCACCTATAGTGTATCTTTATCACATCTTCGTTGTCTACATGTTAAAATAAACAAAGACGGGAATGATAAAGGAGGATTCATAGGCTGTGATCACCATTGATGAGCAAATGACGCACGATATTCCATTTTTACATATCGTAAAAGCTGAAAATAAAGACAAACCACTGCCACTTGTATTTTTTATACATGGATTTACAAGTGCACGCGAGCACAACTTACACTTCGCCTTTCATTTGGCGGAAAAAGGCATGAGAGTCATTTTGCCTGACTGTGCTTATCATGGTGTAAGATCAGAAAACCTCAGCTTAGAGGAACTGGCATCAAAGTTTTGGGAAATCGTCCTAAACGAAATACGTGAAATCGATATACTTAAGACACATTTTCAAGAAAAACAATTGATTGAAGCTGATCTAATAGGTGTTGCAGGTACATCTATGGGAGGGATCACGACCTTTGGTGCACTTGCAAAGCATGATTGGATTAAAGCGGCAGTCAGCTTGATGGGCAGTCCGAAATATACGACATTCCTACAAGCACAAATTATGGACATGCGGCACAAAGGGTTGATGAAAGAGATTACAGATGAAGAGGTTCATCAGCAATTAGACGCGCTGCGTCCCTATGATCTAACGCTGCAAACAGATCGATTAAACAAAAGACCGCTGTTATTCTGGCATGCAGAAAACGATCCAGTTGTCCCTTACAGACATGCAAAAGCTCTTTATGACGAGTTAGCAGAAACCCAATATAAAGAAGATCCGCACCTGATTCGTTTTATTACAGATGGACAGGCTGGCCATAAGGTCTCAAGACAAGCGATGTTTGAAACGATTGATTGGTTTGTGACACACCTGAAAAGCACAAACGTTTAGCCAAAAGGAAAAGTACGTTATACTAGTTGAAAAAGGAGTGGATATCATGGATGAAGCATTGAAAGAAAATATTTTAGGCGCCCTAGAACAGGTGATTGACCCTGAGTTAAACGTAGACATCGTCAACCTTGGACTTGTCTATGATGTCGATCTTGATGAGAATGGAAAAGCGGATATCACAATGACTTTAACATCAATGGGGTGTCCCCTTGCACCAGTTATCGTGGATGAAGTGAAAAAAGCATTAAGCGACTTGCCTGAAGTGAAGGAAACTGAAGTTCACATCGTCTGGAATCCACCTTGGACACGTGACAAAATGTCAAGATACGCAAAAATTGCGCTTGGTATTCAATAAGTAAATACGACCTGGTATGAGTTGAACTCATGCCAGGTTTTTTTTATGAAAAATTAAGGTAGAGGAGGAGTATGGAATGATATAATGGATGTAATTTTATAGAACGGAGTACCTATAATGAAGCGAAAGTGGATATGGATCGTCCTTTTGATGGGATATGGTGCTGCCTTTTTTGCATCAGTCTCTATACGTGAAGGTCAAGCACACAAAAGACAAGGACTTGAGGCGTTTACAGATGTGAGTCACCTCATGCCGGTCAAAATAAAAAAAGTCGTGCAAGGAAAAGAAATAGAATCTTTAAAAGAAGTATTAGAAGAAGCAAAAGAGAAGAATCTGCCCATTTCAATCGCCGGAAAGCAGCATAGTATGGGTGGCCACACGTATTATGAAAATGGCATTGTACTAGACATGACGAAATTTCGCCGAATCGTATCATTTAATGAAAAAAAGAAGACCATTCGGGTCCAAAGCGGCGCCACATGGGATGATATTCAAAAATATGTGAACCCATATGGTCTTGCAGTAAAGGTGATGCAATCTCAAAACATCTTTACGATTGGTGGCTCGTTAAGTGCAAATGCACATGGACGTGACATTCGCTACGGCTCACTTATTGACACTGTGCGCTCTTTCACACTGTTAAAAGCAGATGGAGAGATCATCACAGTAAAGCCTAGCGATGATTTATTTACTGCCGTGATTGGAGGATACGGCTTATTCGGTGTCATTTTAGATGTTGAGCTTTCCTTAACAAAGGATGAATTATATAAAATGGAGACAACCTCTCTACACTACGATGAATACACTGATTATTTTCAAAAGCATGTAAAGAACAATAAAGAAGTGCGCATGCATCTCGCAAGAATCTCTACAGCGAAAACAAATTTTTTGAAAGAGATGTATGTGACGAATTATTCACTTACTTCTGATCAACAGATCGATCCATACCGCGAGCTCAAAGAAGATCAGCTCGTCATCCCTTTAAAATTTATGCTCGGCCTTTCGAGAAGATTTGATATGGGGAAAGATTTACTATGGAACTTGCAAAAGAAGTATTTTCAAAGTCAAAATGACCAGCTGATCACAAGAAATAACGTGATGCGGTCTGATTCTGCTTTTTTAGAATATGAAAATGAGTCAGATACCGATGTGCTTCAAGAATACTTTGTTCCAGTTGATCGTTTTCGTGCGTATATCGATGACATGAGAAGCTTTTTACAACAGGAAGAATTGAATTTAATGAACATCACGATCCGTTACGTACAAAAAAATGAAAAAGCGGATCTCTCATATGCGAAAGAAGATATGTTTGCACTTGTTTTGTTAGTGAATTATGGTTTTGAGAAAGAAGAGAAGGCAGAAGCAGAGCGGGTCATCCGGCAAATGACAGATATCACCTTACGGCACCATGGAAGCTATTACTTACCATACATGCCTTATCAAACGAAAGCACAAATGAAACAAGCGTATCCAAAAACCGATCTATTCTTTCAAAAGAAAAAGCAAGCAGATCCAGATGGCAGATTTATCAACTACTTTTATGAAAGGTACAATACACAATGAATGCTAAAGCAATGAAATGGTTCGTCTATTCACAAAGTCTACTGTTTTTCGCCAGTAGTCTCATTTTCCCTTTTTATATTCTTTTTATTAAAAATGTTGGGTCGAGCTATTCTCAATTTGGTCTTGCTTATGGTCTGTTTGGTTTGAGCGGTGCGTTCATTCATTTATTATTAGGAAAACTTCCTGAAACGACCGACAGGCGTCTCTTTTTAATCATTCATTCGTTTGGTATGGCGTTTCTTCTTCTCCTTTTTCCACATATCACAGAAGTAGAGCAAGTTTATATGATTCAGCTTGCCTTAGGTGTGCTAGGTGGTGTTCAGAAGCACGGAGAGAAACTGCTCGTCACCGAACTCACAAATGAGAAGAAGCGAATGAAAGAAGTTGGGCACTATCATTTTTGGACAGCGCTTTTTTCATCTATCGCCATTATGCTTGGCGGCCTGTTTGCTGATTTCTTCACCATTCATTTGATTTTTTATGCAAGTTCCCTATTATATTTATGCAGTGCGCTTCTGGTCCTCAATATGAAGAACAATAGATAAAATCCGCATGTCTCACGAAGATATGTGGATTTTTTTATGAAAAAAAATGAAAACAAATATTAAATATACAATTGAATTAATTTTTATACATGTTATAATGTTAAATAATTTCACAAAGATCAAGAGGGTGTATTGACGTTGAAAATAGGTATTATAGGTGCTACAGGGTACGGAGGTGCGGAATTAGTTCGTATCTTTAAGCAGCATCCACATGTGGAGGAATGTATATTGTATTCATCAAGTGATGATGGGCAATTATACAGTCAATCTTATCCGCATCTGACAACGATTACTGACCAAACATTAAAAGCCATTGATCCGGCTACCATTGTGCAAGAAACAGATGCTGTGTTTTTAGCGACACCAGCAGGCGTTTCAAGTGAACTCACACCGAAGCTCATGAATCAAGGGGTGCCAATTATTGATTTATCAGGTGACTTGCGCATTCAAGATGGCACTGTTTATGAAGCGTGGTATAAACGAAGGGCAGCGGATGAAGCATCGGTTCAACAAGCTGTATACGGATTATCTGAATTGAATCGTGAAACCATTAAGCAAGCGGAAGTCATTGCAAACCCAGGCTGCTTTCCTACTGCAGTTCTTCTAGGTTTAGCACCGCTGATGAAACAGAATTTAATCGATGAATCTATGATCATTATAGATGCAAAAACCGGGGTGTCCGGTGCAGGACGATCCGCCTCACTTGGCACACATTTTTCAGAGCTGAACGATAACTTTAAAATTTATAAGGTGAATGAACATCAGCACACACCTGAAATAGAACAAGTACTTAGAGAATGGAACCCGCAAACGGCGAACATCACATTTTCAACACACCTTGTCCCGATGACAAGAGGGATTATGGCGACGATGTATACACAATTGAAATCAGATGTCACAAAAGAAGATTTAATGAAACGGATGAAGGACTTTTATGAAGATTCCTATTTTGTAAGAGTGAGAGATCATGGGATATATCCACAAACAAAAGAAGTATACGGCAGTAACTTCTGTGACATTGGTTTTCATTTAGATGAGCGAACAGGCAGACTGACAATTGTATCTGTCATAGATAATCTCATGAAAGGCGCAGCCGGCCAAGCGGTTCAAAACTTCAACATCATCAAAGGCTTACATGAAGAGGCGGGCCTCACAATGACACCTCTCTATCCATAAGAACAGGGGAGACAACAAACATGATCGAATTGAATGAAAAAAGTATTGTCAAAATAGACGGGGACGTATCATCACCAAAAGGTTTTGAAGCAAAGGGGATTCATATAGGATTACGCTATTCAAAAAAAGACCTTGGCTTGATCATCAGTGAAGTACCAGCAGCGAGTGCAGCGGTATACACTCAAAGTCACTTTCAAGCTGCGCCTCTTCAAGTCACACAAAAAAGCTTGAAAAAGACGGGCAAACTAAAAGGTGTCATTGTCAATAGTGCCATCGCCAACGCATGTACAGGTGAGCAGGGATTAAAAGATGCATACGACATGCAGGCAGCCTGTGCAGACATGTTAGGGACAGAGCCTGATTACATTGCTGTTTCTTCTACTGGTGTCATTGGAGAGTGTCTGGATATGGATAAAATCAAAACAGGCATCGCTCAGCTAAAAGAAGCAAAAGCAGGAAATGGCCACTTTGAAGAAGCGATTTTAACAACAGATACAGTCATTAAAAATACGACATACTCCTTGACGATAGACGGGAAAGAGATTCTCATTTCTGGTGCAGCAAAGGGCTCTGGTATGATTCATCCGAACATGGCCACAATGCTCGGGTTTGTCACAACCGATGCAAATGTCGAACAAGAAGCTTTGCAAAATGCTCTTCGTGACATCACAGATGTGACGTTTAATCAAATTACCGTCGATGGAGAAACATCAACTAACGATATGGTGCTTGTGATGGCAAATGGAATGGCAGAAAACCAGGCACTGAATGAAGAACATCCAGAATGGCCATTGTTTAAAGAAGGATTAAAACTAGCCTGCGAAGATCTAGCAAAAGAGATTGCAAGAGACGGAGAAGGCGCAACTAAATTAATCGAAGCGAAAGTTGTTGGTGCAAAAAACAACTTAGAAGCTGGTATTATTGCCAAAAAAATCGTAGGTTCAAGTCTTGTGAAAACAGCCGTATACGGTACGGACGCCAACTGGGGCCGGATTGTCGGAGCAATCGGTCATAGCGCAGCTTCTGTCACGCCAGATGAGGTTGAAGTTTACTTAGGCGGGCAATGTCTGTTTAAACATAATGAACCTCAGTCTTTCTCAGAAGAGGAAGCAAAAGCGTATCTAGAGCAGGATGAGATTACGATTTTCATTCAAATGAATGAAGGAAATGGTGAAGCGGCAGCATGGGGCTGTGACCTTACCTATGATTATGTGAAAATTAACGCGAGCTATCGCACATAATGAAGGAGATAGACATGGATAAAACGATCGTGTTCAAGTGTGGAGGCAGTGTCATTCGAGAACTTTCCGATACCTTTTATGAAAATGTCCGCTCACTTCAAGCTGCTGGATTTAAACTGGCTATCGTACATGGCGGGGGCCCTGAAATCACGAGCATGCTGCAAAAATTAGAAGTGAAAACGGAATTTGTAGATGGACAGCGCAAAACAACAAAGCCGGTGTTAGAGGTAGCCGAAATGGTCCTTTCAGGAACGGTGAATAAATACTTTGTTTCAGAACTGGCAAAGCATGATATATCATCTGTCGGTGTATCTGGTAAAGATGGACAGATGCTTGTCGCCGATTTTCTCGATCAAGATGTATATGGGTACGTTGGCGAAATCAAAGAAGTCAATCCAGAGATGGCAGAAGCACTAATGGAGAAACAATTCATTCCCGTCATTGCGCCGCTATCTATGACCGAAGAATGCCAAACGTTAAATGTAAATGCTGATCTTGCAGCATCAGCAGTCGCAGGAGCTATGAAAGCTGATAAGCTCATGTTTGTCACAGATGTGGAAGGAATTTTAAAAAATGGAGAGCTGTTAGACGTTGTCACCGAACAAGAAGCGCTCAAGCTCATCGATGAAGGCATTATTTCCGGGGGAATGATTCCAAAAGTACAATCCGCGCTCAGTGCTTTATCAGGAGATGTGGATGAAGTCATGATTGTGAATGGAAAAGGCAGTATTTTTACAGGAGATACCTTTAAAGGAACTCGAATTGTAAAACAAAAGGAGGCGGTCCTGTGAGTCATCTTTTTCAAACATACGGACGGTGGAATGTTGAAATTAAAGAGGCAGAAGGTTCTTGGGCAGTTGATACAACTGGGAAAAAATATTTAGACTTTATACAAGGCATTGCGGTCACGAATTTAGGTCACAATCATCCAAAGGTCAATCAAGCCATCAAGAAGCAGCTTGACGAGGTCTGGCACGTATCAAATCTATTTGAAAATGGACTGCAAGAAAAAGCAGCGGAAAAGCTGGCAGCAAACAGTTCAGGAGATCTCGTATTTTTCTGCAACAGCGGGGCTGAAGCGAATGAAGGGGCTATCAAATTGGCCCGAAAAGCAACAGGGAAAACAAATATTGTGACGTTTTTGCACTCTTTCCATGGGCGCACGTATGCTGGTATGGCTGCCACAGGTCAAGATAAAATCAAAACTGGTTTTGGACCGATGCTGGAAGGCTTTCATTATGTACCGTTTAATGACCCTGAAGCGATTACAGCGTGTGAAATCGATGATGTCGCAGCTGTCATGCTGGAAGTGGTGCAAGGTGAAGGTGGAGTGAATCCAGCTACAGCTGAATTTCTAGAAGCCGTTCAAACGTTTTGCAAAAAACATCAAGCGCTGCTGATTGTAGATGAAATCCAAACGGGTATTGGGCGAACAGGGACAGCATTTGCCTATGAGCAATCGGGACTTGATCCTGATATTATTTCAGCCGCAAAAGGTTTAGGAAATGGGTTTCCAGTCGGTGCAGTGATAGGGAAAAAAGCTTTAGGGGATGCATTTTCTCCAGGCTCTCATGGCACAACATTTGGTGGCAACATGCTCGCTATGTCAGCTGTGAACGCAACTCTTGATGTGATATTCAAAGAAGACTTTCTTTCAGAAGTGAAAGAAAAGGGTGCGTATCTCTTAAAGAGACTGCAAGAAGTCAAACAGCTGAATATCGTGAAAGAAGTACGGGGCAAAGGATTAATGGCAGGGATTGAGTGTCACCAGCCAGTAGGTGATTACATCACAGCCCTTCGAGAGCAAGGTTTGCTGGTGCTTCCAGCTGGTCCGAATGTCATTCGTTTATTACCTCCACTGAATGTCAAAAAAGTTGAATTGGATCAAGCCATTGAAGCAATCATTCAAGTGTTAGCAAATGAAACAGTAACGGTCTAAATTTTTTTGCAACAAAACGTATAAACATGCATTTATATTATTAATTATTCAATACGGGGTGACACAAGCATGAAAGGTTATTTAAATTTAGAAGATGGAGCCTCTTTTGAAGGAGATCTGACAGGAGAAGCTGGCATAACAGGTGAAGTGGTCTTTTTTACAGGGATGACAGGTTATCAAGAGGTGCTCACAGATCCTTCTTATAAAGGACAAATCATTGTTTTCACATATCCACTCATCGGAAACTACGGGATCAATCATGAAGACTTTGAGAGCAAAAAACCACAAGTAAAAGCGGTCGTTGTCTATGAGGCAGCTGAGCATTTTTCTCATCACCTTGCAGCTGTAAGCTTAAAAGATTATTTACAGAAGTGGAACATTCCGCTTCTTACACATACAGATACTCGCGCAGTCGTGCAGAACATTCGAGCAAATGGAACGATGAATGCAGTGCTTAGTTTAGACGAAAATGAAACGCCGCCTGCAATGAAGCAAGACAATGTGGTTGAGCAGGTCACAGAAGATGAAGTATACACACAAGGCAGCGGTGAGGAACATGTAGCGCTCATTGATTTTGGCTTTAAAAAATCAATTGCGGACTCACTCGAAGCGCGCGGCTGTAAAGTCACAGTGATTCCGTACAAACAAATGGAAAAGGTATTTGATATCAAGCCAGATGCGATCCTTTTGTCAAATGGACCTGGAGATCCAAAAACAATGAAGCCATATTTAAAAACCATTCATGACATCATGATGACCTTCCCGACACTAGGCATTTGCTTAGGTCATCAATTAATTGCTCTTGCGCTTGGCGGGGATACGTATAAGCTTCCTTTTGGCCACCGCGGGGCGAATCATCCTGTACAAGATACAGAATCAAAACGTGTCTTTATGACAAGCCAAAATCATAGCTATGTGGTCAATGAAAAAAGCATGAATGACAAAGAAGTGGACGTCAAATTCCTCCACGTGAATGACGGATCTGTTGAAGGATTCATTCATAAAGAGAAGCTGATTATGTCCGTTCAATTTCATCCAGAAGCACACCCAGGCCCTGCAGAAAGTGAATGGGTATTCGATGATTTTATTGAGAAAGTGAAACAAGCAAGGAGAGAAGTCGCACATGCCTAAAGATCAAAGCATACAAACCATTCTAGTCATCGGGTCTGGTCCAATCATCATTGGTCAGGCAGCAGAATTTGATTACTCAGGAACACAAGGTTGTATGGCCTTAAAAGAAGAAGGCTACAACGTCATCTTAGTGAATAACAACCCAGCAACTATTATGACAGACGAGTCATTTGCTGATGAAATTTATTTTGAACCGCTTTCAGTTGATTCAGTGACAAGAATCATTGAAAAAGAGAAACCAGATGGTCTTTTAGCCAATCTTGGCGGACAGACAGCTTTAAACCTTGCTGTCGAGCTAGAAAAAGCCGGTGTGCTGAAAAAGCATGGGGTAAAACTGCTCGGAACGTCAGTTGAAACAATTGAAAACGGTGAAGATCGTGAGAAATTCCGTGCTCTCATGAAGCATTTGAATGAACCTGTACCAGAAAGTGAAATTGTGGATAATGCGAAAGACGCCCTTCAATTTGCAAAAGAAGTGGGCTTTCCTGTCATTCTTCGACCAGCCTACACACTTGGTGGTAAAGGGGGAGGCATCGCTTTAACTGAAGAGGCTTTTGAACCGCTGATTGAAGGTGCTCTTCTAGCGAGTCCGATTCATCAGTGCTTAGTTGAAAAAAGCATTGCTGGCTTTAAAGAAGTCGAGTATGAGGTCATGAGAGATCGTCAAAATACGTGTATCACTGTATGTAACATGGAAAATATCGATCCAGTTGGTGTGCATACAGGTGACTCGATTGTCGTTGCGCCGTCACAGACATTAACGGATCAGGATTATCAAATGCTCCGCTCAGCGAGCTTAAAAATTATTTCAGCGCTTGATGTCGTTGGCGGCTGTAATATCCAATTCGCTCTCGATCCACTCAGCAAAGAATATTTTGTCATTGAGGTCAACCCTCGGGTCAGCCGGTCTTCTGCTCTTGCATCGAAAGCAACAGGCTATCCGATTGCCAAAATGGCGGCAAAACTTGCGGTCGGTTATACACTAGATGAATTGAAAAATCCGCTTACAGGAACAACGTATGCTAGCTTTGAACCGGCACTCGATTATGTCGTGGTGAAATTCCCGCGCTGGCCGTTCGATAAATTTAAACAGGCAGACCGGAAATTAGGCACAAAAATGAAGGCGACTGGTGAAGTCATGGCGATTGACCGTAATTTAGAATCTGCCATTCAAAAAGCAGTCGCATCACTTGAAATCAAAACAAAGGGCTTCCACTTGCCTGAACTGAAAGAACATTCGACTGAACAATTATTTGAATTAATCAAAACACCGGACGATCGCCGTTTCTTCGCTGTCATGGAGCTGCTTTCCAGACAAGAAACCGTTGAAACGATTCATGAAACGACGAAGATTGATCTGTTTTTCTTACATGTTTTCAAGAATATGATCACACTCGAACAAGAATTGAAGAATCATCAGGGGACGCTATCCAAAGACACCTTAAGAAAAGTGAAGGAAAAAGGCTTTCTTGATGAAACAATCGCTTCTCTGACGGATCGCAGTGAACAAGATATCAGACAGCTTCGCCAAGAGTATGGCATTGCCGCTTCATTTAAAATTGTCGATACATGTGCGGCTGAATTCGATGCAAAAACGAATTACTTCTATTCAACGTACTTTGGCAAAAGTGATGGAGAGCATCAAGAGAAAACAAAGCAGCGTGCACTCATCATTGGCTCCGGTCCGATTCGAATTGGTCAGGGAGTTGAGTTTGATTATAGTGCCGTTCACGGCGTTCTTACTCTACAAAAGCTTGGATTTGAAACCATCATGATGAACAACAATCCAGAAACGGTTAGTACCGATTATGAGATTGCAGATCGTTTATACTTTGAGCCGATCACGTTGGAACATATTTTAAACGTAGTTGAAGCGGAGCAAATTGATTTTGTCATCGTTCAATTTGGCGGGCAGACAGCAATCAATGTGGCGGAAGGTTTAGAAAAAGCCGGCGTTACCTTGTTAGGCACGTCCTTTGACACACTAGATGCATTAGAAGATCGCGATTTATTCTATCAGCTTCTTGATGAACTGAATCTTCCTCATGCAAAAGGAGATACAGCTCATTCAAAAGAAGAAGCACTGGGGCATGCTGCAAGCATCGGGTACCCTGTTCTTATTCGTCCATCATATGTCATTGGGGGAATGGGCATGATCGTTGTCCATACAGAAGCTCAATTGGCAGCAATACTTGATCAGCCAGATCATTTACCTTATCCGATCTTAATTGATGAGTACGTCACTGGAAAAGAAGTGGAAGTGGATCTCATTTCAGACGGAAAGACGACATTCATTCCAACAATCGTTGAGCATATTGAAAAAGCGGGCGTACACTCAGGTGACAGCTTTGCCATCTTGCCAAGTGTCTCTATTAGTGAAGACATCAAAGAGCAGGTGTATAACGCTTCTGAACAAATCGCAAAGAAATTAGCTTTTAAAGGCATCATGAATATTCAATTTGTGATGAAAGGGAACCAGGCGCTCGTATTAGAGGTGAATCCTCGGGCAAGCCGGACTGTTCCAGTTGTAAGTAAAGTCATGGGTGTTGACATGATCCCAATGGCGACACAGCTGTTAGCTGGTGCAACGCTTGAAGAATTGAATCCTGTAACGAAGAATAAGGGGGGCACAGCTGTTAAATTCCCAGTCTTCTCCTCACATGCCATTCAAGATATCGATTTAAAGCTCACACCTGAAATGAAAGCGACGGGTGAAGGAATGTGTGTTGGAAAGAACGTCGAAAGCGCTTTGAAAAAAGTGTTTGCGCCGATCTGGCAACAGAAAGGGACCCTCTATATTCATGGCAGTGAATTACTCATAGATGAAGCTACACGAGCAGGCTTTAACGTCTGGACTGGCAGCTTTGAATCGTGGCTGCAACAAGACGATAAATCGCTTCACATTCATTTAGGTGATGATGAAGAGGCAAAAGAACAGCGTGTAAAAGCACTCACACATGGTGTTCAAGTTCTAACCGAATATGAAACAGCGCAAGCGTTCCTGCAAGGAAAAGATGGAGATGTATCACCAGTATCTCTCCACGAATTATATAAAAAGGAAGTGACGGCATGAGCCAAGTCGACGTGCAACCGGCATTATACGGAAAAGACTTTTTATCGTTAAAAGACTTTTCGATCAATGATATTGCGTACTTAATTGAAAAAGCAGAAGAAATGAAACAACATCCATATCAAGATTTATTCAAAGGAAAAACATTAGCGATGATCTTTGAAAAATCTTCAACTAGAACCCGTGTCTCGTTTGAAGCGGGCATGACGCAGCTAGGCGGACATGCGCTCTTCCTCAGCTCAAATGATCTGCAAATTGGCAGAGGAGAAACGATTGGTGATACAGCGCAGGTGCTGTCTGGGTATGTAGATGGCATTATGATTCGAACCTTTGAACATGAGAAGGTAGAAGAACTTGCAAAATACGCCTCTATTCCAGTGATCAACGGACTAACGGACTACTCTCATCCATGTCAGGCACTGGCTGATTTACTGACGATTAAAGAAGCGAAAGGCACACTAAAAGGTGTGAAAGTGGCGTACATCGGTGATGGGAATAATGTGGCTCATTCCTTAATGGTCGGCTGCGCGCAGTTAGGCTGTGACATTGCCGTTGCATCACCAAAAGGCTATGAACCTCTTCAAGAGGTGACAGACACTGCCCGGGAGTTTGCAAAACAATCAGGCGCAGAAGTCATCGTCACAACAGATGCAGTAGCTGCTGTTCAGGATGCAGATGTCATTTATTCAGACGTATTTACAAGCATGGGGCAGGAAGCTGAAACAGAGAAACGTCTAGCTGAATTTAAAGAATATCAAGTCAATGAGGAACTCATGCAACATGCAGCAGCAGATTATATCTTCCTTCATTGTCTGCCGGCACACCGCGGAGAAGAAGTGACGGCTGATATCATTGATGGACCACACTCTAAAGTATTCCAGCAGGCAGAAAATCGCCTGCATGTGCAAAAAGCGTTAATCAAAGAGCTCATGTATCAACAACCTAAATAAATCACAAGTGTCCCTGTCTCGACTGAGCAGGGACTTTTTACATGTTGGATTGGAGAGACAATGGACGGGACATAATAACATCAATCGAGAAAGGAGGATGGAAATGGGTCAACAGCATCAGTTTAAATCTGGTAATAAGGCACCTAATAATGGTGTTTATATCGAAATCGGTGAGACCGGTAGTATGGTGAAAGATCCTTTAAAGATAAAGCTTAAAGCAGGAGACGTCTTTCCAGATAACTCGAACCATAACCGCGTTTGGACTTACCAAAGAAAGCCGTAAGCAATTGACTAAGAGTCCATATGAATAAGTCTTTAGAGGCATGTGTCATGCCTCTTTTTTCTTTATAATAAAAAACAATTAAGTTCCAATTTTCAAATAAATAGTATGAAAAAAAGAAAGTTTAAGGTAAAATATGTAAGAATAGTATAAGGTTGAAAGGATTTGTGTGATGGAAAAGATGAATCTCAGTGAAAGTGTTTGGAATAAACGCTTCACCTCATTGTTCATATCAAGACTCATAAAAAATACAGGAGAAAGTTTTGCTTTTACATCCGTTCTTTGGTTATTGATTTTAAGAGGGGATGGAGCGCTCGGTACCGGACTTCTTCTAGCAGTGACAGTTCTTCCTTCATCATTGTTGGCCCCAATACTAGGACCTCTTATGAAAAGACACCATTTATCTAAATGGATGTTTGCTTCAGATGTCATTCGAGCAACCATTGTACTCATTATTCCACTACTGCATTTTTCGCACATATTGCCTCTATGGTTATTGATCTCATTAATGGTTATTCAATCGGCAACAGGTGCAGCCTATAACCCGGCTTCTGTGGCTATCCTTCCGCAGATTGTTCCAAAGCATCTCATTCAAAAAGCAAATGCGATCCTGCAATCATCTTTTGAAATTGTCGCACTTGCTGCGGTGATGGTCGCTGGTCTTTTGGTCAAATTAATTGGACCTGCAGATACGCTCCTGATCACCACTGCTTTATTCATCATATCGGGCTTGTTCATTATTGGCGTTAAACTCCAAAAGTCAGATGCAGAAAAAGCAGCAGACATTAAACAAGCAAAGAATACATATCTGTATAACTTAAAAAGAGGCTTTCTAGTCGTTAAAAATCATCATATTTTATTTGCACTGACCCTTTATTGTATTTTAATGAATGTCGCCGCAGCTCCGTGGCAGGCATTATCCGCTGTATATGTAGCAGAAGCGCTGCAAAGTGATTCAATGGTGTATTCCATTTTAAGAGGTGTCGCCGCAGTTGGTGCGTTTATGATGGGCTTTGCACTGGCGAAGGTGAAAATCAAAAGATTCGGCTTGTTCTTTATTGTCGCAGGCATGATTGAAGGAGCTGCATTCTTTATCACTGGAATGAGTACATGGCTTCCAGTCGTTCTTCTAGCTTCCTTTATTTTTGGTGCAGCCGTCAGTGCAATCAATGTCCCAGAGATGGTCATTATTCAAACGTCTGTTGACCAAGAAGATCAGCCGCAAGTATATGCCGTGATCAA
The DNA here is from genome assembly GCF_000691145.1 of Bacillus altitudinis 41KF2b. Classification (GTDB taxonomy): domain Bacteria; phylum Bacillota; class Bacilli; order Bacillales; family Bacillaceae; genus Bacillus; species Bacillus altitudinis. The sequence continues at coordinate 98,553 of NZ_ASJC01000001.1, forward strand.
TGCGTCATCGAATGTCTTTCTCCCGCTTGCAGCCGTCATATCGGGCGTCCTGGCAGAACGCTTTGGAGCAGGACCTGTCATTGCGGGGGGTGGTGTGCTTGAAATTTTATCAGGCATCGCGATCTTCCTGTTCACAGGGCTAGCGAAAAGCCATTTGTCAGCAGACAAACAGAAGTCCGAAACGGTTGAGGTGTAACTCAAAAAACCCCCTGTAATTGACGGCAGGGGGTTTTAGCGTGCGCTCTCAACTTCTGGTCATCATTCTGAAAAAAAGAAAAAGAGCTAACCTCAAATCATTAGCTCTTTTTCACCAATATTAAGAATGTTCTGTTGAACTTTCTGTTTCTTTCATTGGACTTACTTCAGCAAAGATGAATAAAATAACCGTAAACACTATGGCAAGAATGGAAGTTAACGTAAAATCATAAGCAGCTCCATTCATAGATGCAACGATGTAACCAGCCATATGTGTCAGCAGAAAAGTCCAAATGAGGGTGATAATGTAATGCATTATTCCACCGTCCTTTATGTAACAATCTATTGACTATCATACCATAGATACGAGTTCAGAGAAAAGACTGTTTTCCGCCTTTATGTGACCATTTTGAGACCTTCTACTATAAAAATAAAAAGAATTCTTCTGTCTTTAGGGGATTTCCTTATTCCTACAAGAGTTGTTGTTCATATCATAGAAAGCAGAATCACTGAAAGGAGGCTGGCCATATGGGTGTAAGCGAACGTTTTTTCCAGCTTGGTTCCCAGTGGAACGTCATTCACCTTCCTCAAAAACCAAATGGCTTTGGCATTCTAATCCTCGGTGACCGAAATCACTTTGTGCAGGAAAATACATCATTCTGGCTTCAGCATTACGGAAGAAACCAGCTATTAACTGCTTTAAAGGATGAAGGATATACATTGTTTAATAGTCATCTTCATGGGAATCACTGGGGATGTGAAGATGCTGTTTTTAGTGCGAAACAGCTTGTTCATCACACATTAAAACAAGAAATATTAAACCGGGAAATTCATGTGCTGGCAGAGGGAATGGGCGCACTTGTCGCCATGAGTCTTGCCGAAGAAATGCCAGAAGTGCTAAGGTCTATAGCCATGATGAATCCATGTTTACACCTGCAAGCACAAAGAGAAAGAGAAAAGGAACACAAATTCTTCTACAAACAGTTCATGAAAGAACTCGCACAGAGCTATGGGTGCTCTGCAAAGGAAGCAGAAACGTATCCACTTCCTTCTTGCCCCGTTCATTCAGCTCATGTACCGATTCATATATGGCAGAGACTAAACGGCGCACCGTATGCCTATGAACTACATGCAAAGCCTTTTATTGATCAACATATGATGAATCCAGACCATTGTCAGATGGACCTCACCTTGCATATGTTTGATCATCCAAGAAGAATCTTTCAGTCCATTCACAAGTTTTATAAATCGCATGAAAGAGAATTGTAATGAATAGGATGATAACAGCCCTTCATGGAAAGGGCTCTTCTTTTTATTCGATATGCTAAAAAAGGGGACATGAACATGGAAACAGGACTGATCATAGGTGCAGATGAATTTCTTGGACTGACACTTTGTGAATATATGATGAAAGAGGGCATACAAGTGGATATCACATATCCTAAGGAGCAGTCAGAGGAGCAAAAAATGTTATTAGAAGAGCGGATGATGTGGCTCGGCCGCAATGATCTTGTCCGCGTTATTGATGGTCAAGATAGGAAAGAGGCATATGACCTGATCTTTTTTCAATCAGATGATTCAATGAACAGAGAGACAGACCTCGAAGCGAAGCATGGCATATACCGCTTGTTTTACGAAGAACCCGAAAGCCATTCGCATGAACAAAGCGTTTCGGCTGTTATCCTTCCACGCATGTTTGGTCCGTGGACACTCCATGAAGAGAGACGAATAAAGGATGATCACACATTTTTTGTAGAAGATGTCGCAAAGGAGCTTTTAAAGTGGGCACGGACTGATCAAAGGGAGGAAATGATCCATCAATTGAAGGTAGAAAGACAAACAGATGACAAACAAGCAGAAGAAATCATAGTAGAATGGAAAAGACAAAACTCAACATTTTTCGACAAAAAGCAAGAATGATCTTCCATCTTATCTTTTTTCAGTATAAAATAAACCTATATTTAACATACAGGTTCATGCCTGCGTGTTGCAAAGGGAGTTGAACATGGCATGAAGTACCAGCGGCTTGTCATGATCTTTTCGTTCCTTCTTCTTATGCTATCTGCCTGCTCGCAGGCGCCGTTAAAAGGACATATTGAGAAGGTGGGTTTACTCGTCCCCGATACGATTAATGATCAAGTTTGGGGAACGAAAGGTTATAAAGGCTTATTAAATATCCAATCAACATTTGGTGTAGATGTTTATTATAAGGAAGGGATGGTCGACAAGGAGAAAATCGTTGATGCCATTGAAGAATTTCATAAAAAAGGAGTCAATTTAATTATTGGCCATGGCAATGAATACAGCGAAATTTTCAACTTGATCAGTGAAGATTATCCGAAAACACAATTTATCACGGTCAATGGAGGCAAGCCTCAAGCTGATAATGTCACAAATGTCACGTTTAAAGGAGAAGCAATGGGCTTTTTCGGAGGCATGACAGCAGCACATATGTCCAAAACAAAAAAGATTGGTATTCTGGCTACATATGATTGGCAAAGTGAAGTAGACGGTTTTATCAAAGGTGCAAAATATCAGGACGAACATGTGCAAGTCCTAGCGGAATTTGTCGAAAACTGGGATGATGCTGACAAAGCGGTGAACCTCTATCAAAAATTGAAAAAACAAGGTGTAGATGTTGTGTATCCAGCAGGTGATGGTTATAATATCCCTGTCATTGAACAAATCAAAAACGACAATTTATCTGCGATCGGATATGTCACTGATCAATCCAACCTTGGAAGCCATACGGTGTTAACTAGCACAGTCCAGCATGTCGATAAAGCGTACAGTATCATTGCGAAGAAGTTTAATGAAGGCAAGCTAAACGAACAAGGTGAGTACTCCTTTGACTTTAAAGAAGGAGTGATCGAAATGGGGAAATTTAGCTCAACCATAGACCGCGCTTTTGTGAAAGACATTGAGAAGGATATTGCGAATTACAAAAAAACAGGCAAACTGCCAAATGAAAAGTGAGGACGTTGAACATGCAGCACGAAAAATCGATGGAGTTTTTACAAATTGCGATGAAGTATTTTCCACAAGCAAAAGAAGAATTAGATAAAGCAGGGATTCAGCTTGATCCACAAGCACTTCAGCCGCTTCTCTCTTTGTTTACATCTGTCATGCAAGAGGCATATGAGCTTGGAAAAGCAGATGCAGCATCAGAAAAAGCCACAGAATAGTGGCTTTCAGCGTGTAGACAAACCCTCGCATTCTTTGTCAGTCCTGCGCGCTGGTGCTCACGAATGACAAATTCGCTCCGTGCAAGTAGCTGTCCTTCCTAGACTGCAAAGGTTTTCTATCACGCTGAGAAGAAGACAAAGGGCTAAAATATTTTAGCCCTTTGTCAACAATCAAAAAAAGCCACAGAATAGTGGCTTTTTTTATGATAATTTTTTCTTGAAGGCACTAATCATAGGGCCAACATCTTTAAACACAGGCTTCAGCTCATCGATGGAGTTCATAATGTTTCCAATTTGATTCATGACATGCATGTAGTCAATGGAGTCATCACTTGAAGAAGTCTCTGCACGCTCCTCCTTTTTTTCTGCCTTGCTTTTCTCTTTTTCAAGCGGCTGACCAAACATCATTGCTGAGAAAATATCCTTTTGCGCCATATCACATGTTCCTTTCTACTACTGGTATATCATTAATCTATGAAAAAAGTGAGAGGAAAGGTTAGACGTTTGTATTGCCAAGGAGAAAAAAATAAGGTAAAATTAGTACCAGATACTAATATAAGATCACAATATCACATGCTCGTATGAGTAAAAGGAGTCTTATTCAATGAATGCTGGAATTATTGGCCTTGGCCGCTATATACCTGAAAAAGTATTAACAAATCGTGATTTAGAAAAAATGGTTGAAACTTCTGACGAGTGGATTCGTACTAGAACAGGTATAGAAGAAAGAAGAATTGCATCTGATGATGTCAATACATCTCATATGGCGCTTGCTGCTGCAAAAAAAGCATTAGCTGACGCAGATGTGGCTGCAGAAGATATTGATATGATTCTTGTAGCGACAGTTACGCCAGATCAAGCATTTCCGACAGTCGCTTGTATGATTCAAGAGCAGCTCGGTGCACATAAAGCATGTGCAATGGATATTAGCGCTGCCTGCGCTGGCTTTATGTATGGGCTTGTTACTGGAAAACAATTTATCGAATCAGGCACTTACAAACACGTGCTTGTCGTTGGTGTAGAAAAGCTTTCTCGCATTACCGACTGGGATGACCGCAACACAGCTGTTTTGTTTGGAGATGGAGCAGGGGCTGCTGTACTAGGAACAGTCAGCGAAGGCAAGGGAATTCTATCATTTGAGCTTGGAGCCGATGGAAGCGGCGGGAAGCACTTGTACTTAGATGAAAAAGATCATACAATCATGAATGGAAGAGAAGTATTTAAATTTGCTGTGAGACAAATGGGCGAGTCAAGCGTAAACGTGATAGAAAAAGCTGGACTATCAAAAGAAGACGTAGACTTCTTGATTCCGCATCAAGCAAACATTCGCATTATGGAAGCAGCACGCGAACGCTTAGAGCTGCCAGTTGAAAAAATGTCGAAAACAGTCCATAAATATGGAAACACATCAGCAGCATCCATTCCAATTTCACTATGTGAAGAAATCGAAGCCGGAAAAATTCATGACGGCGATGTGATTGTAATGGTTGGTTTTGGTGGAGGATTAACGTGGGGCGCAATCGCTATGCGATGGGGCCGATAAAAGAGTGGGGTGCACAAATTAATGGATAAGAAACGAGTAGTTGTTACAGGATTAGGTGCTTTGACACCTCTTGGCAACGATGTAGAGACAACATGGAAAAATGCTGTAGCAGGTGTATCAGGTGTTGGCCCGATCACACGTGTTGATTCAAGTGAATATACAGCAAAAGTAGCAGCAGAACTAAAAGATTTTAACATCGAAGATTACATGGAGAAAAAAGAAGCGAGAAAGATGGCACGCTTCACACAATATGCAGTCGTTGCTGCTCAAAAGGCTTTAGAAGATTCACGCCTCGAAATTACAGATGAAAACGCACCTCGTGTTGGGGTATGGGTTGGATCTGGTATTGGCGGACTTGAAACATTCGAAGAGCAATTCGAAGTGTATTCGAATAAAGGAGCAAGACGCGTAAGCCCGTTCTTCGTTCCAATGATGATTCCAGATATGGCAACAGGCCAAATTTCAATTGCACTTGGCGCAAAAGGGGTTAACTCTTGTACTGTAACAGCATGTGCAACAGGAACAAACTCCATTGGTGATGCCTTTAAAGTCATTCAGCGCGGAGATGCAGATGCGATGATTACAGGTGGAACAGAAGCGCCGTTAACAAAAATGTCGTTTGCTGGCTTCTGTGCAAACAAAGCCCTTTCGACAAATCCTGATCCAGATACAGCAAGTCGTCCATTTGATAAAAACCGTGACGGATTTGTCATGGGTGAGGGAGCGGGAATTGTTGTTCTTGAAGAATTAGAGCATGCGTTAAAACGTGGTGCGACCATTTATGCAGAAATCGTTGGCTACGGTTCAACTGGAGATGCATACCATATCACAGCACCTGCTCCAAATGGAGAAGGCGGCGTACGTGCAATGAAAGAAGCCATTCGTGATGCAGGTTTAACAGTGGAAGAAATTGATTATATCAATGCCCACGGAACAAGCACACCGTATAATGATAAGTTTGAAACAATGGCGATTAAAGAAGTGTTTGGAGAGCATGCGAATCAGCTTGCGATCAGTTCGACAAAATCAATGACAGGTCATTTACTTGGCGCAGCAGGCGGAGTAGAAGCGATTTTCTCTGTTCTGGCGATTAAAGACAGTGTCATTCCGCCAACGATTAACCTTGAAACACCAGATGAAGAATGTGATCTTGATTATGTAGCAAATGAAGCACGTTCAAAAGAAGTACAAGTTGCGTTGAGCAACTCACTTGGTTTTGGCGGGCACAATGCGACAATTATCTTCAAAAAATACGAAGCGTAATATGTCTTAAGAAGGCGGTGATCTATAAACAGATCGCCGCCTTTTTGCATATGATGAAAATGGAGGTGTTCAGCGGTATGGGTCTGATCAATACACAATATCTCATTGAGCAATCATCATCATTTCAGGAGCTGGCGGCACGTTTTGTCCCTTATTTTAAAGGTGCGGATAAAAAAGAAGGATCATCTATTCTCGCCCATTTACAACATCATGGGATGGTTCGATCATGGAACGCCTGCCAGGAAATGATCGACAAGCTCAAAGAAAAAGGGTATTTCCAGCTTGTGATGAAAGAATACAAAGCGCTGCAAAAAAAGTGGGGAGGTCCTGATGTCCCTGTCTTTATTTTGCCTGTTAATGAGAGCAGCAAAGAGATCAGAGAACAATTTTACTTTCAATCCGGCATGGCATTTGATGACAAAATCTTTCTTTTTTTATCCCCGCATACACCGAAGGAGCGAATCGGTACGTTGCTGACGCATGAATATCACCATGTATGCAGGTTGCATTTTCTCACGAAAGAAGAAAAAGATTTTACATTCCTTGATACAATCATGATGGAGGGGCTCGCTGAATATGCTGTGTATCATAGATATGGAGAAAGCTATACAGCAAAGTGGACGACTTTATATGACGAATCGCAGCTGCAACGCATGTACAAGAAATGGGTATCCAGTCACCTTTATCAGAAAGTGCAGGACGACGAAAGGCTGATACAGAATCTCCTTTATGGAAAAGGGAACTACCCCAAAATGCTTGGCTATGCCACTGGATTTTATATCGTGAAAAAGTATTTCGATGAGCACCGAATCAGCGAGGAGTCTATGATTGCGGAGCCTGCGGAAACGTTTTTAAAGGCGATAGAATCGTAAAGACAAACATTCACAAAAAAAGTGACATATTACAATTTTACTAAATACTTCTTGATTTCGTCATGCTGATGTAATAATATACAAATATAAATTTTGATAATTCTTTTTATTCTAAAAAGACGGAATTTTTTGATTCGGTTCATTTGATCTATGGAGAAAGGGGCGAATGCATGAGCACATTGCTTGAAGTGCAAAACTTAAAAACCTATTTTTTTCGAAAAAAGGAACCAATACCTGCTGTTGATGGCGTTGATTTTAGTATCAAAAAAGGGGAAACAGTCGCATTAGTCGGTGAGTCTGGGTCTGGTAAAAGTATTACGTCTTTATCCATCATGGGTCTGATTAATGGGACTGGTGGGAAGATTATGGATGGTTCCATTAAGCTTGATGGAAAAGACCTTGTTACATATAGTGAAAAGGAATTGTGCAATATTCGTGGTAATGATGTATCCATGATCTTTCAGGAACCCATGACCTCACTTAATCCCGTCTTAACCATCGGGGAACAAATAACAGAAATCCTCATTTACCACAAAAAACTTTCAAAAAAAGAAGCGACCAAAAAAGCGATTGACTTGCTAAAGCTTGTAGGCTTTTCCAGACCAGAACAAATCATCAAAGATTACCCGCACCGTTTATCCGGCGGTATGCGTCAACGAGTCATGATCGCCATAGCGCTAAGCTGTGATCCGAAGCTCCTCATTGCGGATGAGCCGACTACTGCGCTCGATGTGACCATACAAGCCCAGGTGCTGACCTTAATGAAAGATATATGTTCGACCTTTGGTACATCTATACTTCTCATTACGCATGATTTAGGTGTTGTGTCGGAAGTAGCAGACCGCGTCATTGTCATGTACTGCGGACAGGTTGTTGAAAATGGAACCGTTGAAGAGTTGTTTGATCAGCCGCTTCATCCATACACAGAAGGACTGCTTGAATCCATTCCGGTCATTGACGGAGACATTCAGCCATTAACGGCGATAAAAGGAAATGTCCCTGCGCCAGATCAGCTTCCCGCAGGATGCCGTTTTGCGCCAAGATGCCCGAAAGTAATGGAACGCTGCATAGGTGAATTGCCCAAACTGACAACCTTTGAAAATGGTAGAAGCGTCAGGTGTTTCTTATATGAGGAGGCAAGCCAAACATGACACTTGCTGAAAATCAACCATACATGACAGATCGATCTGAGAAAGAAACCATCCTGGAATTAAAAAATATACGAAAACACTTTCCGATTAAAGCTGGGGTGCTGCAAAAGAAAGTAGGAGCAGTCAAAGCGGTTGACGGCATCGACTTAAACATTTATAAAGGCGAAACGTTAGGCATCGTTGGAGAGTCTGGATGCGGTAAATCCACATTAGGGCGGACGATGATTCGTTTATATGAACCAACAGAAGGACAAATTCTATTTAAAGGGCAAGATATCTCTCATGTATCTGAATCAAAATTAAGACAATCAACAAGGAAAAACATCCAAATGGTTTTTCAAGATCCCTTTGCATCACTCAACCCTAGAAAAACACTTCGAAGTATCATCAAAGAACCCTACAAAACACATCACTTATATTCCTTAAAAGAAAGAAATGAAAAAGTAGAACAGCTTTTATCCAAAGTCGGCCTTCACCCAAGTTTTGCGAATCGATACCCGCACGAATTCTCCGGCGGGCAAAGGCAAAGGATCGGTATCGCTCGTGCACTTGCCATGAATCCTGAAATGATCATAGCAGATGAGCCTGTTTCAGCGCTTGACGTCTCCATTCAGGCGCAGGTCATCAATTTGATGGAAGAGCTTCAAGAAGAGTTTGACCTCACCTATCTATTTATCTCTCACGATCTCAGTGTGGTCCGCCACATTAGTGATCGAGTGGGCGTCATGTATCTTGGCAAAATGATGGAACTTGCGGATAAGCACAGCCTGTACGATGATCCGCTTCATCCGTATACACAGGCACTTTTATCTTCCGTTCCAGTCACCCGTAAAAAAGGTCATATGAAAAGGGAACGGATTATGCTGCAAGGGGATTTACCAAGCCCTGCAAATCCACCAAAAGGCTGTGTGTTTCATACAAGATGCCCGCATGCGAAAGAAGTCTGTAAAGAAAAAGTACCACAATTTCAAGAATTAAAAACGAACCACTTTGTGGCCTGCCACCTCTACGACGCTTGATCACGCTTGTATGATCTCATCTTTGAGAGGGGGGATAAAACGGGCTTCTGTCATCATTCTTTAAAAAAGATAGGGGGAATTGTCTATGAAAGATAGAAAGAGAAAGTCCATTTTGGTCAGTTTGCTGCTGATCTTTACATTGATCCTTGCTGCTTGTTCTGGTGGAAATAAAACGTCCGGAGACAGTGAAAAGAAATCCACAGGTAAACCTGTACAAGGCGGCGATCTTGTCATTGGTTCGATTGCAGAGCCTACATTATTTAACTCACTTTACTCAACAGACGTGGCAAGTTCTGATATTGAAGAAAGAATCTATAGCTTTTTGCTGCAAACAGATGGAAAGCTAAACCCACAGCTGGCGTTGGCAGAAGATATTAAAGAATCCGATGACGGTAAACAGTTTGATGTGACCATTAGAAAAGGCGTGAAGTTTCATGATGGAGAAGAACTGACTGCTGATGATGTTGTGTTTACATACAGCATTCCGATCAATAAGGATTACAATGGTGAGCGTGGATCAGGCTTTGAAGTATTAGAGTCTGTCAAAAAAACAGGGGATTATTCGGTCGAATTTAAGCTGAATAAAAAAGATCCATATTTTTATAACGTCACGCTAGGAAGCTATGGCATTTTACCAAAGCATATTTTAGGTGATGTCCCTATAAAGGATCTTGGCGAAAATGAATTTAACCGAAAAAATCCAATCGGCTCCGGCCCATTTAAATTTGCCGAGTGGAAAGAAGGGGACTATGTCAAACTAGAAGCTTTTGATGATTATTGGGATGGACGTCCATACCTTGATACAGTCACCATTAAAACGATTCCTGATCAAAATGCAGCCATGGCTCAGCTATCCGCAGGTGATATTGATTTCTTTGCAGTGCCTGGAGCAGAACTGCAAACAGCTGAAAAAGTCAGCAACATCAAAATCGAATCTGATCTAGGGCTAAATTATTCATATATTGGCTGGAATCAGAAAAACGAACTGTTCAAAAGTAAAAAAGTCCGTCAAGCGCTTACCCATGCCATTGATCGTCAAACGATTGTCGATCAAGTGTTAGATGGAGACGGGAAAGTAGCCAACATCCCAGAAAGCCCGCTGTCATGGAACTACCCTAAAAATGAAAATGTCCCAGTATTTGAATTTGATCAAGAAAAAGCGAAAAAGATGCTGAAAGAAGAAGGCTGGGAGGATACAGATGGAGATGGTTATCTTGATAAGGACGGTAAGAAGTTCTCCTTCGTCTTGAAGACGAACCAAGGAAACAAAGTCCGTGAAGATATTGCTGTCGTTGTCCAGCAGCAGCTCAAAGAAATTGGCATTGAAGCAAAACCGCAAATTGTGGAGTTCAGTGCATTAATCGAACAAACAACTCCGCCAAAATGGGATTATGATGCGTTATTACTCGGCTGGAGCTTAGCGACATTCCCTGACCAATACAGCATTTTCCATTCAAGTCAGTCTGAAAAAGGCTTAAATAACATTTGGTATAAAAATGAAGAAGTCGATAAGTTGCTAGTTGATGCCAAAAACTTGAGTGATCGAAAAGAGTATTCAAAGGCGTATGAAAAAATTTATGAGCTGATTGCAGAAGACCAGCCATATACGTTCCTTTATTATGCCAACTCACATCGCGCGATGCCATCTAATCTGCAAGGCTACTCTTACCACCCGAAAGATGAATATTACAAAATCGAAAAATGGTGGATTGAACAGTAGTCTGCAAGTGAAGAAGGGGAGGTGTCTCCCCTTTTTTCATCATAGTATGGCCATCCGATGAAAAAGGAGTTGTGCACATGGTTACATATATCATTAGAAGGACACTTCTTTCTATCCCGATTTTGTTTGGTATTACGATTTTGTCCTTTGCGATTATGAAAGCAGCACCAGGCGATCCGATGTCACTCATGATGGACCCGACCATTAGTGCCGCAGACCGGGAAGCCTTTATTGATAAGTATGGCTTGAACGATCCTGAATATGTGCAATATATGAAATGGCTCGGTAATATGCTTCAAGGTGACTTTGGCACATCCATTGTAAAAAAAGGAACGCCCGTGGCTGATTTGATTTTTGCCCGGCTGCCAAATACCCTCATCCTCATGATCTTTTCTACATTAGTTGCCCTGATCATTGCCATCCCATTTGGTGTTCTTTCAGCAAAACGTCCGTATACAAAACTTGACTATGGTATTACGGTTACATCATTTATCGGACTGGCTATTCCGAATTTCTGGTTTGGTTTGATCCTTATAATGGTGTTATCAGTGAATTTAGGATGGTTTCCGACCGGGGGTGTCTCTACCTTAAATGCAGATTTTAATCTATTTGACCGGCTTCATCATATTATTTTACCTGCCTTTGTTTTAGCAACGGCTGATATGGCCGGCCTTACACGTTATACAAGGTCAAGTATGCTCGATGTGATGCGGCAGGATTACATTCGTACGGCGCGAGCGAAAGGTTTTAGAGAGAACAAAGTCATCTTCAAACATGGATTGAGAAACGGTCTGATGCCTGTTATTACGATCTTTGGACTCATGATTCCATCCTTTATTGGCGGCGCGGTCGTGGTGGAACAAATCTTCACATGGCCAGGGCTTGGGAAACTGTTTATCGATTCTGCTTTTTCAAGAGATTATCCCGTCATTATGGCGATGACTGTTATCTCTGCTGTGCTCGTGGTCGTTGGAAACTTAATAGCGGATATTCTCTATGCGATCGTTGATCCGCGTATTGAATATTAGAAGGGAGCTGAAGCACAATTGGCACAACCTAATATGGGAACACCTTCTGTTGATCTCAAATTAAAAGAAGGCCTTCCGCCAAAACCAGAGACGATGCTTCGTTTATTTTGCGAGAAATTTTTCAAAAATAAATTGGCGGTTGCCGGCTCCGCTATTTTATTGGTCATTATCTTTTCCGCTATTTTCGCCCCGGTGATCGCACCTTACGCACCGGAACAGCAAGACTTATTGAAACGGCTACAACCTCCAAGTGCAGAGCATTTTATGGGAACCGACAAGTTTGGCCGAGATATTTTTTCAAGGGTGCTATACGGAGCGAGGGTGTCTCTATTAGTTGGCTTTGTCTCAGTAGTCGGAGCCATCACCATTGGTACCGTCATTGGGGCGGTAGCGGGATACTTTAAAGGCTTTGTCGATTCTGTGCTCATGAGAATGGTGGATGTGGTATTGTCTATTCCAGATATTTTTCTCTTGATCACGCTAGTGACAATTTTTAAACCGGGTATTGATAAATTGATTTTAATCTTTGCGCTGACTGGCTGGACAACAACCGCCAGGCTGATCCGCAGTGAATTCTTGTCACTTCGCACAAGAGAATTCGTACTCGCAGCAAGAACGATCGGAACGAAAAACCATGTCATCATCTTTTCGCATATTTTACCGAACTGTATCGGCCCTATTATTGTGTCTGCTACATTAAAAGTCGGTTCTGTTATTTTAGCTGAGTCGACACTTAGCTATCTAGGGTTCGGCATCCAGCCTCCAACGGCGAGCTGGGGAAACATGCTTCAAGATGCACAAAATTTCTCCATTATGGTGCAAGCATGGTGGTATCCACTGTTCCCAGGTTTACTGATTCTACTTACCGTTTTATGCTTTAACTTCTTAGGTGATGGACTGAGAGATGCCCTTGATCCTAAAAAGCTAAAATAAGGTTCTGCTTATAGAAAATCGTGAAAGGACTCTGCGAGACGTTCTCCTTTTCCTAGGAAATAAAGCCGTCCTTCCATCAGGGAGAAGTTTTAATAAAGTTGGAATAATTTCTCTATCCCTTGCCCATACTGTGGACAACAGTTTTTAAAAAGTGAGGGATTGGTTATGTTATTTCTTCATGACGTATGGGTGAATTGGTTTGAAGGGGAAGAGAATGGCTATAATGTGTGCCATTTTCATGAGTGGCGCAAGGAGGACAGCGTGGAGCTGTTAGATCAAGTACCTTTACTCAAGGTGCAGAGTCCTTTGTTTGATTACATAGAGAATGATCTATCAGAGCTGCCAAAGACGCTGCTAGAGACTGTATTTGAGAAATCATATATTCGAAAAAATCATGAACGCCGTAAATTAGAGTATTGCTTTGTGGTCACGGACGGGATTAGAATCATCGCTGTGGATACGATTGGTTATTCCATCCCTGTGAGAAAGAGCCGATTGATTCCAAGACAGGAGCAATTGGTATATGAAATGGTGAAAGATGTGAAGGCAGAGGAGTATGAATTCACGCCGGACAGCCTTGAATCGACGAAAGAATATCACATCCTATCATTACCACCGCAGCATATCAGCGGATTAACGAGAAAAGAAAGACAGCTGAAGCAGCTGATGTTTATGGCGCTAGATCAACTAAAGGGGCTTCAAAACCGAGCAGAAATTGCCTATTGGTATACAGAATGGAATCCGCGCATGTACAACCAGATCAAACGAATGTCTTTCGAGGAGATTTGGAACATGCTTTATAACGAAACCATTGATGGATGGTCAGAAAACCATTTAGCCTTTTGTGAAAAAATGATTAAAGGACAGCCATTTTTCGAAAAACTTTGGGAAATGGAAAATGAATCAAAAGTGAATTAGAAAAAGCTTGCAGCTGAATATGCTGCAAGCTTGTTTTATTTGCGTTTCCGGCCAAGACCCATCGCATTCTCCATTTTTTTCAGCATTTTGTTTGCCGTACGGTTCGCTTTTTCAGCACCTTCATCTAAAATGCGGTCAAGCTCTTCTGATTCAATGAGTTCATAATAGCGATCTTGAATCGGTTTTAATGCATCCACAACAACGTTCGCAAGATCTCCCTTAAATTCACCATAACCTTTGCCTTCGTATTTTTGTTCAAGTTCTGCAATCGATACGTTCCCTAATACAGAATAAATCGTCAGCAAGTTGGCAATTCCAGGTTTGTTTTCTTTGTCATATTTGACGATGCCTTCTGAATCAGTCACAGCACTTTTGATTTTCTTTTCAAGCTGTTTTGGCTCATCTAATAAGGTAATGAAAGATTTTTGGTTCGGATCAGATTTGCTCATCTTTTTCGTTGGGTCTGTTAAAGACATAATCCGAGCGCCTTCTTTTGGAATTTTGACTTCAGGTACAGTGAAGATGTCATTGTACTTTCGGTTAAAGCGTTCAGCAAGTGTTCTCGTTAATTCAAGATGCTGCTTTTGATCTTCTCCTACAGGAACTAAGTCCGTACCGTATAACAAAATATCGCCAGCCATTAATGGCGGATACGTTAATAGTCCTGAAACGACTGCTTCCTTACCAGCAGATTTGTCCTTAAATTGAGTCATTCTTTCTAATTCCCCAATATAAGCGACACATTGCAGCATCCATCCTGCCTGGGCGTGGGCAGGTACCTCTGATTGGATAAACAATGTTGCCTTCTCAGGATCAAGTCCCACTGCCAAATAAAGAGCGGCTAAGCTTCTAATATTTTGTCGAAGGGCTAAACGATCCTGACTCACCGTAATGGCATGCTGATCGACCACACAAAAGTAGCCGTTGTAATCATGCTGAAGATCGACAAATTGCTTCATCGCTCCAATGTAGTTCCCCAATGTCACAGAACCGCTAGGCTGAATGCCTGAGAAAATCGTCTTTTTTGTCATACTAAAACCTCTTTTCTTCAATATAAAAAGGCCCACCCATCACTTTTCAACAGAAAAGGGACGAATGAACCGTGGTACCACCCTTGTTATTTCAATACGAAATCACTCAAGACGTTGATATCGGAGACTGCTCCGTCTAAGCCTACTGACTCTGTCAAGTGTTCGGTTAGCTGCTCCAAAGCCCATTCCATACATGCCATTATCTGCTTGCACCAACCGCAGACTCTCTGTAAATGGTGAATATATGTACTCTTCTTTTTCATCGCAACAGTATGTCTATCTATTATAAAGGATGACCATGAAAAAGTCACGAAGCCTATTTGTGACCTTCTCATCATGTCGTTTGACACTTAAAATTTTAGATAAAATAGTAACTATCTGTCAGAATTTTTTAAAAAGGGATGATTAATTATATGTATAAAACATTATTCCTGCTGAATTTGTTAAATTATTTTAATCAATTTACGCTTTAATTTGTTGAAGTGATTGAGACTTTAGTTTATAAAAATCAATCTTTATCCCCATTTACGTTTTTTAAAAATATGTGAAATTGATATTGCAATAAATTATTCTATTCATTATAATGAATTTGTTCACACGTTTGTGCTAGGCTCTTTACATAGTGAAAATTCAGAAAAAACAAAAGAAATAGAAAGTAAGCTATTCAGGGACTTTTTTACGCTATTTCTTAAATCTGAATCTCATCTTCTATCGAGACCTTTGAACTAAAAACATATTATAAGGGGGAATACAGTTGAAAAAGCGTTGGTCTGTTGTTACTTTAATGCTTATTTTCACACTTGTATTAAGCGCTTGTGGTTTCAGCGGAAACAAATCAGGCGACAGCACGAGCAGTTCTGGAGAGGCTAAAACAACATTAAATGTGAATATCTCCACTGAGCCTTTTTCTCTACATCCGGGATTGGCAAATGATTCAACTTCAGGAAGTGTCATCCGTCAGACTTTTGAGGGATTAACAAGAATTAACGCTGAAGGTAAGCCAGAAAACGCAATGGCTTCTGATATCAAAACAAGTGATGATGGTAAAACTTACACATTCACACTTCGTGATGCAAAATGGTCTAATGGTGACCCTGTCACAGCACAAGACTTCGAATATGCTTGGAAATGGGCATTAGATCCTAAAAATGAATCTCAATATGCTTACCAGCTTTATTATATTAAAGGTGCTGAAGCTGCTAACAAAGGGGAAGTAAAAGTTTCTGATGTTGGCATTAAAGCAAAAGACGACAAAACGCTTGTAGTTGAGCTAGAGAACCCAACACCGTTCTTTACTGAACTAACTGCATTCTATACGTATATGCCAATCAACAAAAAAGTGGCTGAAAAGAATAAAAACTGGTACACAAATGCTGGTGAAAACTACGTATCTAATGGACCATTCGTTCTTTCTAAATGGAAGCATGGCGGTTCTATCACACTTGAAAAGAACAATGAATACTGGGATAAAGACACTGTGAAATTGAAAAAGATTAACATGTCTATGATCAAAGATACAAACACTGAACTTAGCATGTTCAAAAAAGGCGAACTTGACTGGGCTGGTTCTCCAACTGGAAACCTTCCAACTGAGTCTTTAAAAACGTTGAAAAAAGATGGCGGTCTTAAAATCCAAACGATCGCTGGTATTTATAACTACAAATTCAACACAGAAGTAAAACCTTTAAACAATGCAAACATCCGTAAGGCCCTTGCATACTCTATCAACCGTCAAGCGATCGTTGACAAAATTACGCAAGGTGAACAAGTTCCAGCGATGGCAATCGTTCCTCCAACAATGGAAGGATTCACGGATAACAAAACTGGTTACTTCAAAGATCACGATGTAGATACGGCTAAAAAACTTCTTGAAAAAGGTGCGAAAGAATTAGGTTATAAGTCTGTTTCTGATCTTCCAGCTTTGAAACTTTCTTACAACACTGATGAAGCTCATCAAAAGATTGCACAAGCAATTCAAGAAATGTGGAAAAAAGATTTAGGTGTGAACGTTGAACTTGATAACTCTGAGTGGAACGTATACATCGATAAAATCCACAGTGGAGACTACCAAATCGGACGTATGGGCTGGTTAGGAGACTTCAACGATCCAGTGAACTTCCTTGAGCTTTACAAAGATAAAGACGGTGGAAACAATGACACTGGATGGGAAAGCAAAGAGTACAAACAATTATTGAATGATTCTGCAAAAGAAACAGACAAAACAAAGCGTGAAGAAATGCTGAAAAAAGCAGAAAAAATCATCATCGACGATATGCCTGTAGCACCTATTTACTTCTACACTCAGCTTTGGGTACAAGATCCAAAACTTAAAGGTGTGGTTGTATCTGGACTTGGTGATGTTCAATACAAATGGGCACATTTCGAAAAGTAAGAGTTATAGTGTAAGAGATCTACGGCAAGGATCTTAAGGTATATGGAGGATGTCTCTCCATATACCTTTCTTGCTGATTAGAGAAATTGTTGTAAAATCATGGAGGTGCAATTCCGTTGCTTAAATATATCGGTAAGCGATTAATATATATTTTAATCACACTGTTTGTTATTGTAACTGCAACTTTCTTTCTCATGCAGGCAGCACCTGGTGGTCCATTCTCTGGAGAGAAGAAACTTCCTGCTGAAATTGAAGCAAACCTAAACGAGCACTACGGGTTGGACAAACCCTTATTTGTTCAATATGTGAGCTACTTAGGCTCAGTTGCAAAATTAGATTTTGGTCCCTCATTTAAATATAAAGGACAAACTGTTAATGATTTAATCAGTTCTGGATTCCCCGTTTCCTTTACCCTCGGAATTGAGGCAATTCTCCTCGCATTAGCATTTGGTGTATTGTTTGGGGTCCTTGCAGCGCTCTATCATAACAAGTGGCAAGACTATACGATTGCCATTTTAACGATCTTTGGAATCTCAGTTCCAAGTTTCATCTTAGCGGCGCTATTACAATATGTATTTGCATCTGAGGCAAGCTTTTTAGCGATCTTCCCAGTTGCAGGATGGGAGTCTTGGGCAAGCACCGTACTACCTTCTATTGCACTTTCCTTCATGCCAATGGCATTTATCGCTAGACTTGCACGGTCAAGTATGCTTGAAGTATTAAATAGTGACTACATTAGAACGGCTAGAGCAAAAGGATTAACAAAATCAGCTGTGACGATCAAACACGCCATTCGAAACGCATTGTTACCTGTTATCACATACATGGGACCAATGGCAGCTTCAGTGTTGACAGGTAGTTTTGTCGTGGAGAAGATTTTTGGTATTCCGGGTCTAGGCTCTCACTTTGTTACAAGCATTACAAACCGTGATTACACCGTCATCATGGGTGTCACAGTCTTCTACAGTATTATTCTATTAGTCAGTATTCTAGTTGTTGACGTCCTCTACGGAATTATTGATCCTAGAATTAAACTGACGAAGGCGAAGAAAGGGGTCTAACACATGGAAGAGATGAGAAAAGATTTATTTGTGCCTGCGACAGCTGACGCAGCAGAATCTGAAAAAATTTCTAAACCTAGTCTATCTTTATGGAAGGATGCCATGCTTCGCTTCCGTGCAAATAAACTTGCAATGGTTGGACTTGCAATCATTTTCATTATTGTGATTCTGGCCATTTTCGTTCCAGTGTTCTCGAAATATGATTATTCAACGACAGATTTGCTTAATGCAGATCAGCCGCCATCAAAAGAGCATTGGTTTGGTACAGATGATTTAGGCCGAGACATGTTTGTTCGTACATGGGTAGGGGCAAGAATTTCGATCTTCATCGGTCTTGCTGCAGCAGTTCTTGACGTGATCATTGGGATCATCTGGGGAAGTATTGCTGCGTTCAAAGGCGGCCGTACAGATGAAGTCATGATGCGTATCGCAGACGTTTTATGGGCAATTCCAACACTATTAATGGTTATTTTAATGATGGTTGTTCTGCCAAAAGGATTATTAACGATTATCCTTGCTATGACAGTCGTAGGCTGGATTAACATGGCACGTATCGTTCGAGGGCAAGTTTTACAATTGAAGAGCCAAGAATACGTTCTTGCAGCACAAACATTAGGTGCAAAAACATCTAGACTTTTATTTAAACACTTGATTCCAAACTCAATGGGACCGATTCTTGTCACAATGACATTAACGATTCCTTCTGCTATTTTCACAGAAGCATTCTTAAGCTATCTAGGGCTTGGTGTACCGGCTCCATTAGCTAGCTGGGGAACAATGGCTTCTGACGGAATTCCGGCCATGACGTATTATCCATGGAGATTATGGTTCCCAGCCGCATTTATCTGTATTACAATGTTTGGTTTTAACGTGGTTGGAGACGGACTAAGAGACGCTTTAGATCCGAAGTTGCGTAAATAAGGAGTGATTAGGATGGAACGTGAACGTATTCTAGAGGTGAAAGACCTTGCAATCTCATTTAAAACATATGGTGGAGAGGTTCAAGCCATTCGTGGTGTGAACTTCCACTTAAATAAAGGCGAGACACTTGCTATTGTAGGTGAATCTGGTTCTGGTAAAAGTGTAACATCACAGGCCATCATGCGATTAATCCCGATGCCGCCAGGTTATTTCAAGCGCGGAGAGATTTTATTTGATGGGCAAGATATTGTCAAGAAAACGGAAAAGCAAATGCAAACCATTCGAGGAAAAGACATTTCGATGATCTTCCAAGATCCGATGACTTCTTTGAACCCAACCATGAAGGTCGGGAAACAAATTACAGAAGTACTTTTCAAGCATGAACAAATCTCAAAAGAAGCGGCTGAAAAAAGAGCCATTGAACTTTTAGAGCTTGTTGGGATTCCAATGCCTGAAAAAAGAATCAAACAATATCCGCATGAATTTAGTGGCGGGATGAGACAAAGGGTTGTCATCGCGATGGCACTTGCAGCCGACCCAAAGCTGTTGATTGCTGATGAGCCAACGACTGCACTTGATGTAACCATTCAGGCGCAAATCTTAGAATTAATGAAAGAAATTCAGCAAAAAGTCGAAACATCTATTATCTTTATTACCCATGATCTAGGTGTTGTGGCCAATGTTGCTGATCGTGTAGCCGTTATGTATGCTGGACAGATTGTGGAGACAGGGACTGTTGATGAAATTTTCTACAATCCGAAACATCCATATACATGGGGACTTTTAGCATCTATGCCAAGCCTAGACACAGATGGAGGAGCTGAAGGGAAACTAACGGCGATTCCAGGAACACCACCAGATTTAACAAACCCGCCGAAAGGAGATGCATTTGCACTCCGGAGCGATTATGCAATGAAAATTGACTTTGAACAAGAACCGCCAATGTTCAAAGTATCAGATACGCATTATGTGAAATCATGGCTACTTCATCCGAATGCCCCTAAAGTTGAACCGCCTGCTTCCGTAAAGGCGAGAATGCGTGAACTAGAAGGTAGCTACGAAAAACCTGTATTAGTAAAAGAGGGTGAATAGCATGGCAGAAAAACTGTTAGAAATTAAAAATTTAAAACAGCATTTCCATACAGCAAGAGGGACTGTAAAAGCAGTTGATGGTGTCTCATTTGATATTTATAAAGGTGAAACACTTGGACTTGTAGGTGAATCTGGATGTGGAAAGTCGACAACTGGCCGTTCGATCATAAGACTTTATGATGCGACAGATGGCGAAGTTCTCTATAAAGGAGAAAGCGTACACGGAAAGAAATCAAGACAAAAAATGCTTGAATTTAACCGCCAAATGCAGATGATTTTCCAAGACCCATATGCTTCACTTAACCCTAGAATGACAGTGCTTGATATCATTGCAGAAGGTATTGACATTCATGGTCTTGCGAAAACAAAACAAGCACGTAAAGAGCGTGTATATCAATTGCTTGAAACAGTTGGTTTGAATAAAGAGCATGCGAATAGATACCCGCATGAATTTTCAGGCGGTCAAAGGCAGCGTATTGGGATTGCTCGTGCGTTAGCTGTTGAGCCGGATTTCATCATTGCCGATGAGCCAATCTCTGCACTAGATGTGTCGATCCAAGCGCAGGTCGTCAACTTAATGAAAGAACTGCAAGAAGAAAAGGGCTTAACGTATTTATTCATTGCCCATGACCTTTCCATGGTGAAATATATCAGCGATCGTATCGGTGTGATGTATTTTGGGAAATTGGTTGAGCTGGCACCAGCGAATGAATTATATGAAAACCCGCTTCATCCATATACAAAATCATTACTATCTGCGATTCCGCTTCCAGATCCTGATTATGAGCGTAACCGCAAACGGATTAAATACGATCCATCTGTTCATAAAGGAACAAATACGGAATTTCGTGAAGTTAAGCCAGGTCACTTTGTCAGCTGTACTGAGGAAGAATTCAAAGAGATCAAAGCAAAACAATAAGAACAGAGAAGAAGCACTGCTATATCAGTGCTTCTTTTTTTATTTTACAAAAAAACAAGTTGATGGTAATTTTTATGTAAAATGAGTAAGCCAGGAGGAAATCAAATGTTGTTATGGAAGACGTTTCGCTATTCATGTCTTCACTTTTTTATCGTCACGATGCTTTTTTCAATATCTTTTTTAACGGAACCAAACGGAGGAAAGTGGATGATCGCATTTTTAGTGCTCATTTGCATCATTTCATTTTCGGTTGAATTTGCTGTGTATCGGCGCACGAATAAACAGAAGGAAGAAGTCCGGCGTATAAAGTACCTTTATTTCATCATGTTTCAGGTCGCAATGACACTTCTTTTGTTTGCTTGCTTTCAAATGCTCATGAATCGTTCGATATAAAACTTTTTTGCTTTCTCTTGAAAAAAAGTGAAACCACCAATGGCATTGCTGCGTCTTACTAGTACAGGCGTTTAAATAGCAGGAAATCGGGAATAGATAAGGAAGTGGTTCTTAACTACATCATAAGGAGCGGATCCATGAATTGGTATGAAAAGCTCAGTGAATACTTCCCGATAGAAGAAATGAAGTCAAAAGAGCATATGGAAGCTTTATTAAAGGAAAGAAGTGATATTTATCATAAAGAAGAAGGGCCTCATCATGTGATGATGTACGCTGAATTTGATTCTTTCATCTTTATTGATTATTTATTTGTTTCCAAGGATGCAAGAGGTGAAGGCCTCGGCTCAAAGCTCATTCATAAGCTGAAGGAAAAAAGAAAACCGATCTTGCTTGAGGTCGAGCCTGTAGATGAAGATGATGCAGATACCGCAAAACGCCTAAAGTTTTATCAGAGAGAGCACTTCAAGCATGCTGAATCAATTGGTTATAAACGCAGGTCACTTGCAACGAATGAAGTGAACCGCATGGAAATTCTTTATTGGTCGCCTCGTACAGATAATGAGGAAGAAATGATGGAGGCCATGAGAAAGACGTACGAAAGAATCCATACGTATAAAGATGAAGAATGGTATGGACAATCGTATGAGGATGTTGATGATGTGCTGAAGCTCGTTGAAAATAGAAAACAAAAAAATATTTTCGATCATCTCGACTAAATGAGAATGTTCAGACATCAAACATCGGCACAAAAAGAATGAAATTGTCTAGTTTTTGTCACAAAAATTGCAAGAAAATCTGTTCACACTTACTTTTTTATAGTATAATCACTATAAAGATTACTTATTTAGAACAATTTTAATTTAAGAATACAGATCAATATTCATTCTACAAATTGAGGAGTGAAGATTTATGGTAACATTATACACATCACCAAGCTGTACATCATGTAGAAAAGCAAGAGCGTGGTTAGAAGAGCACAATATTCCATACCAAGAGAGAAATATCTTTTCTGAGCCTCTTTCAATCGATGAAATCAAAGAGATTCTTCGTATGACGGAAGATGGTACAGATGAAATTATCTCAACACGTTCTAAAGTATTCCAAAAACTAAATGTAAATGTTGAGACAATGCCACTTCAACAATTGTATAAACTAATCAATGAGCACCCTGGTCTTCTAAGACGTCCAATTATTTTGGACGAAAAAAGACTGCAAGTTGGGTACAACGAAGATGAAATTAGACGTTTCCTTCCTAGAACGGTTCGTACATTCCAACTTCGAGAAGCTCAGCGACTTGCTAACTAATAGACAACACGAAAAGCTGCCGATCATTTGGCAGCTTTTTTTATTTATTTTCAACCGTTTGTTCGTAAAAGAGACTGGCTAAAATAACGGTTGCGACGGTTAAAAAAGGAAGCAACAATTCAAGTGTAGTATGCTGCGCCATAAATTCATTCAGTTTTACATCACGGACAATCATTTCTCCGCCAGTAAAAGCTAAAAGGGCACTCCCTCCGTATAAAAGAATCGGAAACTTGGTTAGTGCTGCATGAATCAGCTTACTCCCCCAAATAATAATCGGGACTGAAATCATTAAGCCAAAGGCAGTGAGCACCATGTTCCCCTTAGCCGCCCCTGCAACAGCAATCACATTATCAAGTGACATAAAAAGATCTGCAATCACGATGGTCTGAACAGCACGCCAAAGGGAGCCGCTGCTTTTAATCCGAATGGATTCTTTCTTTTGTTCAATTAACAAATTGTATCCTATATAAAGGAGAAAGAGACCGCCGATAAATTGCAAATATGGGATGGTCAATAAATAAACGGCAGCACCAGTCATGGTAATTCTCATCAGCACTGCCAAAAGTGTGCCGATCCATATGGCTTTGTTTCGTTTTTCATTTGATAAGCTTCGACTGGCCATCGCAATGATTAATGCATTATCTCCGCCTAATATGAGGTCTATGCCAATAATCATCAGTAAGGATACGATCCACTCTGTTTCCATCCAGTTCACCTCATTTCACTAAAATAGCTCGTACAACCAATATATGAAGACAATTCAAATATATGTTTCTGCAAGTTTTCTCTGCAAAAAATGCGTTTTTATTTCTTTTATTCATGTTTTATCATAAAATAGACAGTACACAGCAATACCTCATTTCTTTAAATGGTTAACATGTAGACGGAACGGGTAAAGTGTAGTAAAGTACTATTAATTGGGAGCTTGTATGTCCCTTCAACATCTTATATAGAAGGGAAGGTTGGCAAAATGGAAATCGAAAGAATAAATGAACATACAGTCAAATTTTATATTTCCTACGGTGATATTGAAGATCGCGGTTTTGACCGTGAAGAGATTTGGTATAATCGTGAGCGCAGTGAAGAGCTGTTCTGGGAAGTGATGGACGAAGTGCACGAAGAAGAAGAATTTGCAGTAGAGGGACCACTTTGGATTCAAGTACAGGCACTTGATAAAGGTCTTGAAATTGTCGTGACAAAAGCCCAACTTTCTAAAGATGGACAAAAGCTCGAATTGCCGATTCCAGAAGATAAAAAAGATCAAACAGATGAAGAAAGTTTAGATGCTCTGCTTGATGATTTTCATAAAGAAGAGCAAGATCAAGAAGATCATAATGAGAAGGACAAAAAACTTCAACTTCAGTTCGTATTGAAAATGGATGACTTTGAAGATTTGATTGCACTTTCTCAATTAAATATGCAGGATTTTACGACAAGTTTATATTCGTTTGAAAACCGTTATTATCTATATGTTGACTTCCACGAGGATTTGTCAGATGAGCAGGTGGAGAATAAGCTTAGTATTCTGCTTGAATATGCTCATGAATCAGTGGTCAGCATCTACAGACTGCAAGAATACGGTCAGCTGATTGTCAAAGAGAATGCGCTTGAAACGATTCAACAGCACTTCTCGTAACAACCAAAAGTCGATTTCTATAGAGGAATCGACTTTTTTATCTGAATGAAAAAGTAAATAAAGTGATCGGCAAGGAGAAAATGAAATGAGAAATGTAGTCAAAGTTCTATTTTTTCTTATCATTACGATAGGTGCTTATTTGATTATCCAAATTTTTGCCGGTGATCTAGCGGTAAGTGTATTAAGTTCCGTCAGTGTTCTATTCACTTTATCGATTATCTTCATCGGGTTTGTCATTTTCTTAGAAAACAGAAATCCCTCTCAAACGATTACGTGGCTTGTGCTGCTTGGGAGCTTTCCGCTTTTCGGGTTTTTGTTTTATATTTTCTTTGGACGCAATATTAAAAAGCGCAGACTGTTTGAAAAGAAAGCGGTACTAGACGAACAGCTTGTCCAGGAAGATGAACGTATCCACAGAGAAGCGATTGAAAAAATGACTCATATGGGTGACCATCAGCAGCTCTTATTTAAGCTGGCCCACAGACTTGGACATACCCCTATTACGTATCGCACATCCTCTAAAGTTCTGACCAATGGAGAAGAAACGTTCTCTCATATTTTTGAAGAAATCAAAAAAGCAACACATCACATTCACCTAGAATATTATATTCTCCGTCATGATGATCTGGGACAAGAATTAAAGGACATTTTAATCGAGAAAGCAAAAAGTGGTGTGATTGTCCGCTTTTTATATGATGATGTAGGCAGCCTAAAACTCTCCCGTCAATATATTGCTGACTTAGAAAAGGCTGGCGTGCAGATCGTTCCGTTTTTACCAGTGAGACTGCCCTTATTAAATAATAAAATCAATTTCCGAAATCACCGGAAAATTGTGGTGATTGATGGAGAAGTAGGATTTGTCGGCGGACTTAACATTGGGGACGAATATATGGGCAGAAGCAGACAATATGGATTTTGGCGTGATACCCACCTGATGATTAAAGGTGAGGCCGTTCGTGATTTGCAGCAGATTTTTATGCAGGATTGGTATTACATGACCAATGAAAGATGCTCGGGTGTGGATTATTTTAAAGATTTCAGCCATATGGAGAGTAGAGCAGAAGGCGTACAAATGATTGCGGGTGGTCCTGATAAACAGTGGGAAGTCATTAAAAAT
Organism: Bacillus altitudinis 41KF2b; assembly: GCF_000691145.1. Classification (GTDB taxonomy): domain Bacteria; phylum Bacillota; class Bacilli; order Bacillales; family Bacillaceae; genus Bacillus; species Bacillus altitudinis. The sequence continues at coordinate 124,247 of NZ_ASJC01000001.1, forward strand.
CTCTTTTTCTCCATGATTATCTCCGCCAAAAAATCAATTTGGATTGCTTCACCTTATTTTGTACCAGATGATGATATTTTGTCCGCACTGAAAATTGCTGCTTTGAGCGGAGTCGATGTTCGAATCATTGCGCCGAAAAATCCAGATAAACGCATCGTATTTCATGCGTCCCGTTCATACTTCCCCGAACTTTTAGAAGCAGGTGCGAAGGTATACGAATATGATCAAGGCTTTATGCATAGTAAGTTTATCATTGTGGATAGTGAGCTAGCATCAATTGGTACAGCAAATATGGATATGAGAAGTTTTCATCTGAACTTTGAAGTGAATGCTTTCCTCTATAAAACAAAAAGCACAGAGAAGCTGGTCAACGACTTCTTAGGTGATTTAGAGCAGTCACATGAAATTGTTCCAGAAGAATTTGCGAAGAGACCTTTGAGGGTGAGGCTGTTTGAATCAACAGCAAGATTATTATCACCTCTTTTATAAAAATTGTATTTTCCCCCTTTTCTAAAAGGGGGATTTTTTATTTTACTAAGGGAAAGTAGTTTAAAATCGCGTTTTGATACGATAAAAGTTCATTATCGATATTCGCTTCCTGATGAGAGAAAAAGCTATAATACGGTCATCAAAGAGCAAGGGGCGAAATATATGAATGCAGCGATCATGGAGAATGGCAAGCTGATTCGCATCACACAACATCTGACTAAAAGGCGGCTAGAGCATGTAAGAGCTACGTGCAAATTTTACTGTCCTGAATGTAGGCAGGAGGTTCTATTAAAGCTAGGTGAGCATCGTGTCCATCATTTTGCACATAAACAGCTCTCGGCATGTCCATTAGCGTCCACCGGTGAAACAGCTTATCATCAGGCAGGGAAAATGGCTCTTAAGGATTGGCTCACGCAGCTTGGATATGAGCCGTTACTAGAGAAATATGTTTCAAACATTCAGCAGCGCCCTGATGTGACCGTTGCTATAGAAAATAAAAGCTATGCCATCGAATTTCAATGTGCAAATATTTCGTGGAAAGAGCTACATAAACGAACGGAAGGTATCCGTGCTGCGGGGCTCTATCCTATATGGGTCATAGGGGCGAATCGTTTAAAACGAATGGCTGGCCAGCTCTTTTCATTCTCCTCCATTCATTGGGGAATTTTAAGGCAGTCAAAGAATAGGAGACTCATTTTTTATTGTCCGATCCAAAATAGATTCATCCACCTGGATCAACTTCTCGTGTTTCAGCCAACGAAAATATGTGCCTCAATGACCGTTAGACCGCCTTCAGCTTATCGCCAACTATCAGCACTCTTATCTGTTTCCTCGAGCAATCATCAATTGTATAAAGAGTGGCTCAAGTGTATTCGGCAATTTAGGGAGCGACCACCCCGCATTTTAGCAAACGAAAGCAAGCGTTTAAGAACCATTTTTTATGAGCATCATCAAACAGCATGGTCATTTCTACCGACAGAATTATTTATCCCCCTGACAGAAGCATATATCTTTTCAAGCCCTGTTTATGTGTGGCAAGGATGTCTTTATGATTGGATGGTTCGAAAGGGAAAAGAACAAGTGACCATTCATCTTCTTTTAAAAGAAATTGAGCGATGTGTCCAGAATAAAGAAGTGAAGCTCCGATATGCCAATGTCACAATAGAAGAAATCAAAGAGGTGATCATTTCATATGTACGGGCGCTTGTGAAACTAGGGTTTTTATACATGACGAAAGAGGGTAATTATCAAGTAACGTCGAATCAAAAGCCTATACGAACAGCAGATGAAGCGATAAAACGAGATGCTTTCTTATTTCATTAGCATGTTTCATGCCCACTTTGATCATGATAAGAAAAAGGTGGTGCTGCTATTGAATAGAAAGAAACGCTTTTTTCTCATTTTTTTAGTTTGTTTGGTATTTATTTCTGCATATGATTTGACAAACATAGTTCAAAACAAAGAAGATAAATACAACACCAATTTCTTTCACTTTCCGAAAGGTTGGTTCAACACAACTCATGCAAGGGGGATTCATATGACTTCACAAAATAACAACAATCATTTACCAGACAGAAGCGAAGTAAAAGAAGAAAACAAATGGCGCCTTGAAGATATTTTTGAAAGTGTCGATTCTTGGAATAAGGAATTCGAAGCTGTAAAAAAAGAAATTCCGAAGCTCGCCCAATTTAAAGGCAAGCTGGCCCATTCTGCTGATGTCTTGTATGAAGCCCTAACATTTCAGGATCAACTTTCTGAAAAGCTTGGCAAGCTTTATACATATGCGCACATGAAATACGATGAAGATACAACAAATTCATCATTTCAGGCTTTAAATGATAAAGCATCCAATTTATTTACACAGCTGTCTAGTACATCTGCCTATATTGTTCCGGAAATTTTATCTATTCAAGAAGATAAGCTGCAGCAATTCATTTTGGAAAAAGAAGAATTAAAACTTTATTCTCACGCTCTCGAAGAAATTAACAAAGAGCGTCCGCATATTTTAAGTGAAGAGCAAGAAGCTTTATTAGCTGAAGCCTCTGAACCTTTATCAACATCATCCACTACGTTTAGTATGTTTAATAATGCAGATATTTCGTTCCCTTCTGTTAAGGATGAAAATGGAGAAGAAAAGAAAATTACTCATGGCAACTTCATTACCTTTTTAAACAGTGATGATCGTGAAGTGAGAAAGAATGCTTTTAAAGCCGTTTATAAAACGTATGATCAGTATAAGAATACTTTGGCGTCTACACTCAGCGGCTCGATTAAAAAGGATAATTTTTATGCGAAAGTACGTCATTACAAATCGGCAAGAGAAGCAGCGTTATCACGCAACAGTATTCCTGAAGAAGTGTATGACAATCTAATTGATACAGTTCATCAATATTTACCGTTATTACACCGCTACATTGAATTGCGTAAAAAGGTATTAAAGCTTGATGAAGTGCACAATTATGACTTGTATACACCATTAGTAAAAGATGCTGGCATGAAGCTGACCTATGATGAAGCAAAGGATTATATGCTGAAAGGGTTAGCTCCATTAGGAGAAGAATATGTTTCGGTATTAAAAGAGGGACTCGAAAATCGCTGGGTAGACGTTTATGAGAATAAAGGGAAACGAAGCGGCGCGTATTCTTCTGGAAGCTATGGTACAAATCCTTATATCTTAATGAACTGGCAAAATAATATTGATAATTTATTTACGCTGGCTCATGAATTTGGTCACTCTGTTCATAGCTACTATACAAGAAAGCATCAGCCATATCCGTACGGAAACTACAGCATTTTTGTAGCGGAAGTAGCTTCTACAACAAATGAAGCATTACTAGGCGAATACTTACTCAATCATTTAGAGGACAAAAAGCAGCGCTTGTATGTGCTCAATCACTTGTTAGAAGGATTTAGAGGGACTGTATTCAGACAAACGATGTTTGCAGAGTTCGAGCACCTGATTCATGTGAAAGCGCAAGAAGGGGAGGCATTAACGCCAGAGTTTATGACGAACCTGTATTACGACCTGAATAAGAAGTATTTTGGCGACGGTATGGTTGTGGATAAGGAAATCGGATTAGAATGGACGCGAATTCCGCATTTCTATTACAACTATTATGTGTATCAATATGCGACAGGCTATAGTGCGGCTCAGGCATTAAGTAAACAAATTTTAGAAGAAGGGAAACCTGCGGTGGAGCGTTATACAGACTTCCTTAAAGCAGGAAGCTCTGACTATCCAATCAACGTGCTGAAAAAAGCTGGTGTAGATATGGCATCGAAAGAACCAATTGAGGCAGCATGTCAATTGTTTGAAGAAAAATTAAAGGAAATGGAAGAGCTCATCTCAAAGACTGGTGAGTAACGAGAAGACTTCTGTCAGATGTGTGAGTGCAAACTCACCTTTTGGCAGGAGTTTTTTCTTGAAATAAAAAAGACCAGATTGTTGACAAAGGGCTAAAATGAACTTGATTTTAGCCCTTTGACTTCTTTTTAGCGTGATAGAAAACCTTTGCACGCAGGACTGACACCGAATGCGAGGGTTTGCCTACACGCTAGACCTCGTCTATATGAACGAGGTTTGTACATTCAATGATTACGCTTTAAAACCTTTGAAGGTTTTTCGGTGATTCATTCGATAGAGTGTAAAGAGAATGGAAGCGAATAGGAGTGGAGATGTCAGGTAAAGAGGCAGCATCTTCATTAACCCTAATATATTTAAACAGAAACATAAGCCAATGGCAACAAGTCCAATGGTTGTGCTGCGCATGCAGATCCCCCCATTTTTTTGTTACTTTCACTATATGAAAGTGACAGTCCTCTTATGTTTTGTGACAAAAATATGAACATATAGTATATCGGTTGTCATAAGTCGACAAAATTTGATATACTACAGATGTGAAATTAATCACATACAAACATTACCCCTTTGTTTGACCGTGAAAAATTTCTCCCATCCCCTTTGTTGTCGTTAAGACATAGTGAAACCGCGCTTATCCCGGCGCGGTTTCTTCGTACTTATAAATAGAACAAGTGTTCTTTTGGGGGTGAAGAAAAAAACATGGGTCAGCACCCATGTTCATTCTCACAGCGGTAGACATCAAGATCTGAATGATTGTCTCCTTCTGTATAACGCCAAAACATTTCTTGATGTACTTGTACACGTTCTACCTTTTTAGCGAATGCGAGCTTTTTCATCTCGCGTTCAACTTCTTCAAGTGTCAGGTCATATACAACGGCAATTTCTTTTGCTGATGCAAATTGAAAGTAAGCGATAAACCATTCAATTGGCGGTCGTTCTGAAGGTGTTGGTTTTTCGCCAATCATTTCAAAGAGAATTTCCTCGTAAATATCATAAGAATATGCACCTGAAATCTTTAATCCTTCTTCACCATTGATCGTATTAAAAAAGGCGAAAGTGGGAAGCTCAGACACATCCATTTCAGCTGCGATTTTCATATCACATTGGAGCGCTTTGACAGCACTTTGAGAATGGATATCTCGCTGGAACTCTTCAATGTCCAGTCCAGCCGTTTTTGCATTTTCTAGCAAGACTTGTTCACTGGTGACGTCCTGCTGATGGCAAAAAAGCGATTCTTGAATGAGTCGTAAAAATTTCATTCCGCATTTTCTGCCCTGAAGTTCAGCTGCTTTTAATGCAAGAGAGGCGAGATAAGGTGATGTCACAATTTGTTCAGACAGCATTTGTTCTTTTTTGGTCTGAGTTTTCGTGGCAAATTTCCCCCACGCTTCGGTTAGTAAATGTTTTTTTCGTTTCCGGTTCAAAGCATTAATACTAGAACTTGTAACCGTTCGTAAAGTGAAGAAACGGCCATATTTCATTTTCAACTTTTTAATTGATGGCTCTAATAACCAGCAGTCCGGGCTGAGAGGATCAATGAATACATAGATTTCAATCGGCTTTTGAGGATGTCCGTGACAATGTGAGAAATATTGCTCATGCGGATTGCAGCTCAAGATCGTCCGTCCTTTTCAGGTATTTGGTTGACCATGTGACGAGCCGTCAAAGACAGCCGCTCAAATAAAAAGTCACGAATATCGCCGGTTAGTCCTACTTGATCCATTGCATCCTCCATACATTCAAGCCATGCGTCCGCCCGCTCCTCAGTAATCGGAAAAGGGAGATGTCTCGCCCGTAGCATTGGGTGACCATGCTCCTCAGTATAAAGCGGCGGTCCGCCTAAATATTGAGTTAAGAACTGTTTTTGTTTTCTTGCTGTTTCTTTTAAGTCATCCGGGAAAATAGGATGAAGCAAAGGATGACACTTTACATTTTCATAAAAAGTATCAACAAGTTGCGATAGAAGTTCCTCTCCAACCGCTTCGTAAGGTGCGTTAAACGATTGTACCATGTTGACTACTCCTTTAACTCGTAGCTAATAGGATGGCTCACCCTATTGCGAATTTCATGTATTTCAAAAGTGATATTCAGTTTGTTCTATTTTATTGTTTCTATTCTTGTATACTTATTTTAACAACCTCTACTCAATTCCACAAACAAACCGCTTTGGTCCTTTGGGAATAGTGAGGGAGACAGGTTCCGTGTTCAATTGACCATATCATAACACATTCAGTCAAAAAAGGGTGAAAAGCGACATACAAAAAACCGAAGAGGTTATTCTCTTCGGTTTAGGCGAAATATTGAGCTGTGATTTTCTTTACATAATTTTGTGTTTCTTTAAATGGAGGAATGCCTCCGTACTTATCTACATTCCCTGAGCCTGCGTTATAAGCGGCTAAGGCAAGTGAGACATTTCCATTATATTTTTGCAGCATTTGTTTTAAATACTTCGTTCCGCCTTCAATGTTTTGGGCTGCATCAAAGGCATTGTTCACGCCAAGTGATTTAGCAGTAGACGGCATAAGCTGCATCAGTCCAAGTGCACCAGCATGGCTGACAGCATTCGTGCGATAACCGGATTCTTGCTTGATCACTGCGTGGATCAGCTTTTCTGGAACTCCGTGCTTTTGAGCCATTTGTGAGACGATCTGATTAATCTCTTTTGATGAAGAGCCTGAAACAGCTTTTTGAAGCGGCGGTGTGTAGCTGTTATTTAAGACGTTTCCAATACCATTTGCGGTATTCAATTGGCTGTCATTTGCATAAAGAGACTGAGATTGAAGCTGTTCACTGCCTGCTATCGCAGATAAATATGGGTTCATTCGTGCATATTGCGTGTTCGGAGACGTTGATGGGTCCGACCCCATGAAAGCAGAAATGGAAAGCGGGAGACGAGATAATTCTGATCCGCCTAAAAAATCTTGCAACAGCGACTGGAATGAAGTCTCAGCGCTTGATTCTTGTCCAGCTGTGAGTTGTGTTTGTCCATTATCAGATTGTAACGTTTTGAGTGCTTGAAGCTGCATAAAGGATTGAAGTTGATTGACGTTCATCATGTTCCTCCTTCAAGGAATTCATCTATTCTTTTGTTTTCATTTTTTCTTCATAAAAACGTACGACTTTGTTTTTCGTGTGTCTTGGTGGGATCTGAAATTGCTGAAGCAATGCTGTGAAAGCGGCTTGTCCAATGTCTAAATCGCTCACTTCAAATTCAAGTTCATAGTCCTCTACTGTTAAATATCGGCTGTGATCCAAAACAATTAAGCCTTCTTTGATCATTTTTTCTGCTCTTGACGTTTCCAGTGAACCAAAATACACGATTTGATCCTTTTGGATGTGAAGGTTTACTAATCTGTCTGCCACTTCACCTTCTGGCAGATGGAAATGTTCAAGACTTGCGGGAGGATCGATCGTTTGGTGAGTTTCCAAAAGGCCGATCTTATGCGGTTCCTTTAATGTGAGAACCCACTGCCCGCCTTTTTCTCTCATTCGTAATGCAGCGAATTTGGATTTTATATCAAATTGAGGTGTATCAAAATAATAGTTGGTTTGAGTGTGGAAGTCCTCGTCCTTTAATTGAAAATATTCTTTTAGCTGTTCAAATTCTTCTTTCATTAATAATTGTTTTAGTTCTATCTCAATTTCCTGTGCCATTTTGACATCAACCTTTCATTTAGAGGAAATATGATTATTGTACATGAAAAGCGTCTTTTTTTCTTATTTATTCCTTAAAAAGAGACGTATATAGATGCTAAATGAGGCAAAATGAACAACGAAATGGAGAAATCAAATTTTCTCAAAAAGTTCGGTTTATCAATATTGAACTTGATATGATAAAATAAAGCTGTACTTTGTTGTAAAGGAGATCATGATGCAAAACAGAATTGAAATCACAGAAGCAACTTTAAAAGAAGACAGGCTGATCTTGACGGTCCAGTCAGATGAGCAAATTCAAAAAGCAAAAGCATCAGGACAAATGCTTGTTGATTCTGATCACTTTGCGTTCGTTTACATACTTGAGACTGAGGAGTCTTTTACGTATCTGATTTTAGGAGAACATACATGGGCTCCATTAAAAGAAGCAATGAATCGTGAAATCCCTGTCTATTTGGCGGCGGAAGAGCAAACGCTAGAACTCATTCAACTTCATCAGGAATTAAACTATTTAATCGACAATATTAAAGACAATGCCAATTACGGAGATATGGAAGAGAAAGTGAAGAGCACATTCCTCTGAAATAATTAGGTATTTGGAATTGGGGGAAGTTTCATGGACAAAAAACAATGGGATCAATTCCTCGCACCATATAAGCAAGCAGTCGAAGAATTAAAAGTGAAACTAAAAGGCATCCGAAAACTGTATGAATTTGAGGATGACCATTCACCAGTAGAATTTGTCACTGGCCGAGTGAAACCCGTTGCCAGCATATTGGAAAAGGCAAAGCGTAAAAATATCCCGATGCATGAGATTGAAACGATGCAGGATATTGCAGGGCTTCGCATTATGTGCCAATTTGTAGAAGATATACAAGTCGTCAAGAAAATGCTTCAGTCACGAAAAGACTTCGTGGTTGTAGATAAACGCGACTATATTGCAGAACATAAAGAAAGCGGATACCGCTCGTACCACCTTGTTGTGTTATATCCGCTGCAAACGATCAATGGAGAGAAGCAGCTCCTCGTCGAAATCCAAATCCGTACATTAGCCATGAATTTTTGGGCGACCATCGAGCATTCTCTGAATTATAAATATAGCGGGAATATCCCGGAGAAGGTCAAGCAGCGCCTTCAAAGAGCTTCTGAGGCAGCATCTCTTCTTGATGATGAGATGTCTGAAATCAGAGGGGAAATTCAAGAAGCGCAAGTGGCATTTTCCCGGAAAAAGAAAAACGATAGCTGAGCCTAAGCTTGATCAAATATGATGCTGCTTTCTCGTCGCAGCAAGGTGGAAAAGGAGAAGAATTCATGAAATTTGCAGTTTCTTCGAAAGGGAATTCTGTATCTGACACACTTAAAAATAAAATACAGACCTACTTATTGGATTTTGGAATGGAATTAAATGAAGAGGAACCCGATCTCGTCATTACAGTTGGCGGAGACGGAACCCTTTTATACGCTTTTCACCGGTATAGCAACCGTCTGAACGAAACCGCTTTTGTCGGCGTACATACAGGCCATCTTGGTTTTTATGCGGACTGGGTCCCGAGTGAAATTGAAAAGCTTGTGTTAGCCATTGCCAAAACGCCTTATCATATTGTGGAATATCCGATTCTTGAAGTCATCGTCAGGTACAACGATGGGGGCAGGGAAGAAAAATATTTAGCAATGAATGAATGTACGATTAAAAGTATGGAAGGTACACTTGTGGCAGATGTTGAGATTAGGGGTCAGCTTTTTGAAACATTCAGAGGAGACGGTCTTTGTTTGTCTACACCATCTGGCAGTACAGCCTATAATAAGGCACTTGGCGGGGCTATTATTCACCCATCCATTAGGGCGATCCAGCTGGCAGAAATGGCTTCAATCAACAACAGAGTGTTTAGAACGGTCGGTTCGCCGCTCATTTTGCCGGACCACCATACGTGTGTGATCAAACCGATTAATGATGTGGATTTTCAGGTGACGATAGATCATTTGTCGCTGCTGCATAAAGATGTGAAATCCATTCAATGCCGAGTGGCAGACGAGAATGTCCGGTTTGCCCGATTTAGACCATTTCCGTTTTGGAAAAGGGTGCAAGATTCCTTTATCGGCAAAGGAGAATAAGAAAGAGGTTGTTCTAGCTGGAATACTTTAAGATAAACAAAACCATATCAGCCAAAGAAGAAGGCAGGCTGCTGAAGGACTACTTAATCGATCTTGGCATTTCAAAAAGAATGCTGACAGATATTAAATTTGATGGCGGTGACCTTCTGATTAATGGAGAGCATGTGACCGTGAGATATGAGCTGCGCGAGGGAGACAGGCTCACCATTTTATTCCCCGAGGAAAAAGTGAGTGAAGGGCTAAAACCTTCGGCCATTCCACTTGATATTTTATTTGAGGACGAGCACGTGCTTGTGCTGAATAAAAAGCCGTATATCCCATCGATTCCTTCTCGAGAGCACCCTGAGCATAGTATTGCAAATGGACTGCTTCACCATTATGCTGAGCAGTCCGTTCGGCTGACTGTCCACTTGGTGAACCGTCTTGATCGTGATACTTCTGGTGTCATGTTAGTCGCTAAACATCGCTTTGCACACAGCCTTTTATCAAAGGCGCAGAAAAAAGGGGAAGTCAAGCGAACGTATAGAGCCATGACACATGGCATGATCACGCAAAAGGAAGGAACAATTAGAGCAAAAATTGCTCGAAAAGGGGACAGCATTATTGAACGAATGGTAGATGAGTCTGGTCAGGAAGCCGTAACACATTATACAGTGCGGGCGGTACATACTCATTTAGACATGTCTGATGTGTCCCTCACCCTTGAAACGGGAAGAACTCATCAAATTCGTGTTCACATGCAATTCCTTGGTCATCCGCTTGTTGGAGATACGCTATATGGTGGAACAAGCGAGAGAATAGGCAGGCAGGCACTTCATAGTGAAACCCTTGTTTTTCCGCATCCGATGACAGGGGAGTCCATGACCTTTTCGGCTCCTTTGCCGGATGATATGACATTATTGCTTCAGTAAACAAGTAAACCCGGTCACCTGTCATGGTGGACCGGGTTTTTTATTGCGTGAAATGCTGAAACCTTGAATCATCATATGGCATAGATGAAGGAACAGATACTGTCTCAAGTTCTGGGTATCTAAGAGCAGAGAGCTGGTGGCCAAAGACGCAGCCTGTATCAATATTAACCGTTCTACCGATAAATCTTGGTTCTTTTACGGGTGTATGCCCGTACACAATCCATGGTTTTCCGTGATATTCCTTTGCCCAGTCCTTCCTGACAGGTCGACCGTCTGGCCATGTTTCTCCGGTGACTGCTCCAAATAATAGATAAGACCTCATCTGTTTGTTCGGTTTTTTGCCAATATCCTTTTCCTTCATCGCTGCGTGTGCAATGATCAGTTCATTCGGAATCAGTACATCATAAAGCGGTGCCTTTTCAAATAAATGTTTAAATTCACGTGATAAAATGGTTTGTTCATCATGCGGCAGGTTTTTGATTTCGTTTACCGTTGTTTCAATGCCATGCAGTAATTTTACGGGATTTCCTTTCAAATAGCGATACAGCTTAAAACAATGGTTGCCAGGCACATAGCGGATGGCGCCCTTAGAATAGGCGTGTATGACAAATTGCATGACGGCAACTGATCGAGGGCCGCGGTCTGTTAAATCACCAACAAGGGCTAGTGTTCTCTTATCAGGGTGGACAGGTAGTCCATGTTTGAGTTCGTATCCTAGTTTGTGTATGAGGGTAAGCAGCTCTTCGTAGCAGCCGTGGATATCGCCGATGATATCGAATTTCATAAAGGTTCCTCCTGATTTTTTCATCCATTTATCGGATATAAAGAAGTTTGAATTTTAGAAAATATAACGAATGGCTTTCATTTCATTTGGGCAATTGTTAGAATCAATGCTTTAACGTAAAACTTAAAAATTAAACATGAATGTTAGGAGGCTTTAGCCAATGGAGCATACATCTGTTTCATCACTCGTTGTCGTTATTATTGTAGCCTTTTTCACCCCCATTTTATTGCACCGATTTAAGCTGACCATCCCGGTCGTTGTCGCTGAAATCATCATGGGGCTCATCATTGGAAAAAGCGGTCTTCAACTAGTTGTTGAACATGACGCATGGCTAGATACGTTATCCATGCTAGGTTTTATTTTTCTTATGTTTTTAAGTGGACTTGAAATAGATTTTTCTTCTTTTGAATCAAAGAAGAAAGCGCGAGAACTACCAAATGGATTAAAAGAACCGAATACATTTAAAACAGCAACCATTATTTTTGTTGGCGTATTTTGTATGTCCTTTATCCTGTCTTATGCGTTTGTCCTTGCAGGATTTATTCAAAATGCCTTTTTAATGACGCTTATTATTTCCACCATCTCATTGGGTGTGGTAGTTCCTACCTTAAAAGAAGAAAAGTTGATGCAGACGAATATTGGTCAAATCATTTTGCTTGTAGCCGTCATTGCTGATTTGGTGACAATGATTTTACTTGCTGTGTTTTCCTCCATTTATGGCGATGGAACAGGGAACATGTGGTTGCTCTTATTATTATTTGGGGCAGGTATTCTTCTTTATTTATTTGGCCGGGTATTTAAGACAAAGTCCATTTTTCAGTCCATGTCAAAAGGAACGGTGCAAATTGGGACAAGAGCCATCTTTACTCTCATTATAGTCTTAGTTGCCTTATCTGAATCACTCGGTGCTGAAAATATTCTTGGGGCTTTTTTAGCAGGTGTGCTTGTGTCTCTTCTTTCGCCTAATAAAGAACTCGTACAGCAGCTGGACTCGTTTGGCTATGGATTTTTAATTCCGATCTTTTTTGTGATGGTCGGTGTGGACCTGAATATATGGTCACTCTTTAAAGATCCAACCATCATGATCATGATTCCGCTGCTGTTTATCGCATTATTGCTTAGTAAACTCGTTCCGATTCTTTATTTAAAAAAATGGTATGACATGAAAAAAGTCATTGGTTCTGGTTTTTTATTAACCTCGACGTTATCCCTTGTCATTGCTGCTGCAACGATTGGTGAGCGGCTTGGTGTCATTGATCATAAAATGTCAGGAGCCCTTATTCTAGTCGCTGTGCTCACGAGTATTTTAACGCCTGTTTGGTTTAAGGCGTTATTTAAACAAGAACGTGAAACCAATCATAAAAAGCGTGTGACGTTTATTGGGGCGAATCAGCTGACGTTACCTGTGACGCTTGATTTGCATCAGGATGAATATGACATCCGTATTTTACACGTCTTTCAGGAAAATAAAGAAGCCTTGCTTGCTGACTCCATCTTTGAAGTTGAAGCGATTGAACAATATGACGATGATACGCTCAGACAGGCTGGCATCGGGCAAGAGGATGTGCTCGTTGTGGCTACAGGCAGTGAAACGAAAAATAAGGAAATTGCTTTATTTGCAAAAGAAGAAGGAGCTAAACAAGTCATTGCAAGTGTCAACAAAGCAGAAGCCGAGCTGACATTAAAGGAAGCAGGGATCGATACCTTTTCTAACTTCCTATCATCTAAAACGGTGCTGAGGGCATTGATTGAAGCACCTGATGCGATTCGCTTGTTAACAAATGAGGATTCTTCTTTGTATCAAATTCAAATGAACAATCATCGGTATCATAATGTCATGCTGCGGGAATTTCCTTTTACCGGCGATTTGGTGTTTGTCCGTATTTTTAGAGGAATTGACAGCTTAGTACCGCATGGGGATACGACGCTTAGAAGCGGTGACCGCGTGCTTGTGTCTGGCTCCCGGGAGTATGTGGCAGGACTAAGAGCCCAATTAGAGTTGCAATGAACCCTTGACCGATGAACAAATCCTGATTAAGATAGAGGTACAACAATATATGTTTGATCCACTAGGGGAGTCCTTTAAAAGGGCTGAGATAAAAGTGTAGACTTTTAGACCCTCATTACCTGAACAGGTTCATACCTGCGTAGGGAAGTGGTGCGGTGTTTGACTATGCTTTTTACAAATTCCAAACCACTTTCCACGCGGAAAGTGGTTTTTTTATATGGAAAAACAGGAGGAGAGGAACATGACATTTTCGAATGAATGTAAAGAAGCAGCAGCTAGATGGTGGAATGGGAGCTTTACACACCCTTTTGTGCAAGGGATTGGTGATGGCACACTTTCACTCGATCGTTTCACTTATTATGTGATGCAGGATTCGTACTATTTAACTCATTTTGCAAAAGTACAGTCATATGGAGCCGCCATTAGTGAGGACTTACATACGACAGGCAGAATGGCATATCATGCGCAGGGTACGTATGAAGCAGAGCTATCACTGCATAGAAAGTTCACAGAACTGCTCCAGATCTCTGATGAAGCGCTGGCAAACTTTAAACCTTCTCCAACTGCATATGCATATACCTCGCATATGTACCGATCTGTGAAAAGCGGTCGTTTTGAAGAAATTTTAGCCGCATTATTGCCGTGCTACTGGCTTTATTATGAGGTAGGAGAAAAACTGAAACAAACAACACCTGACCATCCGATTTATCAAGAATGGATTTTGACATATGGCGGAGATTGGTTTAAAGAGCTTGTTTTTGAACAGGTGAACCGTTTTAATGAACTTGCAGAAAAAGCGCCAGAACATGTGCGGGCTAATATGAAAGAAAATTTCGTGATTTCGAGCTATTACGAATACCATTTCTGGGAGATGGCATATGAAAAAGAAATGTGGCAGACAGCATGCTTAGATGGGGTTGGTGCAAATGGAACTCCACGCAGTGACAAATGATACGCTTCCTATCAGGGAGCTCATCAAGCAAATAAAAGACATTGCGTCTGAAGTAGACTTTATTCATATTCGTGAACGATCGAAGGCAGCAGGTGAACTGGTTCACCTCGTGAAACAACTCCTAGCAGAAGGTGTTCCGAAAGAAAAGCTGATTATCAATGACCGAGTTGACGTTGCGCTGCTGACCAATATTCACCGGGTTCATCTTCCTGGACACAGCTTTTCGCCAAAGGAATTAAGACAAAAATTTCCTCACCTCCATGCGGGGGTATCGGTTCATTCGATAGAAGAAGCCAAAGCAGCAGAGAAGAACGGGGCAGAGTATGTCATGTTTGGGCATGTGTATGATACCGCATGCAAACCCGGACTACAGGCGAGAGGCATAAAGGTTGTGGAGGAAATGACTTCTACGCTGTCCATTCCAGTTGTTGTCATTGGTGGAATCACACCAGAACGACTGCCAGAATTGATGCATGTTGATTTAAAGGGAATAGCCGTCATGTCGGGGATTTTTGCTCATCCTCAGCCGCGCAAAATGGCGCAAACATTTTCTAAAAAGCGAGAGGAGAATCCTTATGAACAAGCATTATGATGTGGCAATCATTGGTGGTGGAATCATAGGGATGTCGATCGCTTATCACCTTGCAAAAGCAGGAAAGCAGATTGTCTTATTTGAGGCAAATGAGATCGGGAAGCAAACGACGAGTGCGGCTGCTGGCATGCTGGGTGCACATGCTGAAGGAGAAGGTGATGAAGATATTTTCTTTCAAGTAGGCAGACAAAGTCAGGCTTTATATGAAAAATTAACGGTCGACCTTCAGCATGAATCGGGCATTGATATTCGGACATCAGTGGGCGGGATTATGAAGGTGGCTTTTACAGAACAAGAAAAGCGTGCGCTTTGCCGGATGCAGCATTTGCCCACATTTGAATGGCTTGAAGCAAGCAGCGTAAAAGAACGTATGCCTCAAATAGCAGATGACATTGTAGGAGCAGGCTTGATAGTAGATGATGTACATGTCGAGCCATATGCGGTATGCAGGGCTTTTTGGCAGGCGGCTGTTCGGCATGGAGCGGATGTGAAGGAGTTTACCCCCGTTATTGATGTAAAGAGGGGAAAAGAAACATTGACAGTCAGTACAGCTAAAGGCAGCTTCACATGTGATCATCTGACTGTAGCAAGTGGTGTATGGTCAGGTCGTTTTTTAGAAGAACTGGGGTTATCACATTCTCTCTATCCAGTAAAAGGAGAATGCGTGTCTGTTTGGAATAACGGTCCAGCGCTTGCACACACCATCTACCATGATCATTGTTATATCGTTCAAAGGGATAGCGGTAAGCTAGTGATTGGTGCAACGATGAAACCGAATGACTGGCAGGCCGTTCCGACACTTGGCGGTATTGAAGCAGTTATTCACAAAGCATCTCAGCTCATGCCTTCTATTCGAGAGATGCCGATTGATCAATGCTGGGCAGGTCTTCGGCCAGCGACAAGCGACCGGCATCCCTATATCGGAAAACATCCAGAAGACGAGCGTATTCTTTTTGCAACGGGACATTATCGAAATGGCATTTTACTTGCGCCAATTACGGGGGAAATCATTCGCCGCTTGATAGTAGGCGAGTCTGTTCACAAGGAATGGCTTCATGCGTTTCGGATTGGGCGAAAGGAGGCATTGTTCGTATGAAAATTCAATTGAATGGAAGAATGGTTGATTTCGATAAGGAAAATGGCACGATTTTTGATTTGCTATCAGCCTATCAGCTTGAAAATCGAGTGGTGATCGTTGAAAAGAACCAAGAAATTATAGATAAAGAAGCCTTTCAACAGGTAAAAATTCAACCAAATGACACGATTGAAATCGTTCACTTTGTAGGAGGAGGATGACACCATGCTGCGCATTGGCGGAAAAACATTTACATCAAGACTATTACTAGGGACAGGAAAGTATCCATCATTTGAAGTTCAAAAAGAGGCGGTCAACGTATCAGAAGCTGAAATTTTGACCTTTGCTGTGCGAAGAATGAACATATTTGAACCATCACAGCCCAATTTTTTAGAGCAGCTCGATTTATCAGCCTATACATTGCTACCAAATACTGCAGGGGCAAGTACAGCGGAAGAAGCGGTGAGGATTGCTCGTTTAGCGAAAGCTTCTGGACTGTGTGACATGATCAAAGTAGAAGTCATTGGCTGCTCAAGGTCTCTTCTGCCAGATCCAGTCGAAACGTTAAAAGCATCTGAAATGCTATTAGAAGAAGGTTTTATCGTGTTGCCATATACGTCAGATGATGTGGTGTTGGCAAGGAAATTAGAAGAACTTGGTGTCCATGCCATTATGCCAGGTGCTTCTCCAATTGGATCAGGTCAAGGACTTTTAAACCCTCTGAATCTATCGTTTATTATCGAACAGGCAAAGGTGCCAGTTATTATTGATGCGGGTGTAGGTTCGCCGAAGGATGCTGCTTATGCGATGGAATTGGGCGCTGATGCTGTATTACTGAATACAGCCGTGTCTGGCGCAAAGGACCCTGTGAAAATGGCTAAAGCGATGAAGCTGGCGATTGAATCTGGAAGACTCGGTTTCGAGGCAGGCCGTATTCCACTCAAAAACTATGGAACAGCCAGCAGTCCGCAAGAAGGAATGCCAGCATTTTGAGCACACGTTATTCACGCCAAGAGCTTTTTAGGCCGATCGGTACAGAAGGACAAAAACGGCTAAATGCCTCAAATGCCGTCATTATTGGGGCTGGGGCACTTGGAACAGCGAGTGCTGAAATGCTCGTCCGTGCCGGCGTAGGATCTGTCACCATTTTGGATAGAGATTATATTGAATGGAGCAACCTGCAGCGTCAGCAGCTTTACACAGAACAAGATGTTCTTGATCGGCTGCCAAAGGCTGTGGCTGCTGAGAAAAGACTCAAGCAGGTGAACAGTGACGTTCATGTGAGAGGCATCGTCATTGACGTGACCGCTCAAAATATTGATGAGTACGTCAGCGGGGCATCCATCATCGTGGATGCAGCGGATAATTTTGAGGTGAGAATGATTGCGAACGATGCGGCCGTCAAACATCAAATTCCGTTCCTTTACGGGGCCTGTGTAGCAAGCTATGGTATTCAATTCACAGTGATTCCTGGTGAAACACCATGTTTACACTGCCTGCTTGAGCATTTGCCTGCACAAGGCATGACATGTGATACAGCAGGAATTATTAGTCCAGTAGTGCAGCAGGTTGCGGCCTATCAAGTGGCGGATGCACTGAAGCTTTTAACAGGACACCACATCACACCGGTATTAAGATCGTTTGATTTATGGACAAACGAGCGATCTGATATTCGATCCGTTACGTCTTTAAAAAAGAAACAATGTCCAAGCTGCGGTCTTAAGACATATCCATTTCTCTCATATGATCAAAGAGCAAAAGCAGATGTATTATGTGGACGAAATACCGTACAAATTCGCAGTGCACTAGGGGCACCCCCTGCGCTGCATGAAGTAGCCCGTCAGCTAAAGAAAGCAGGAATGGATGTGTTGGAAAATCCTTATTTGCTTTCGTGTCAGAAGGATGAGTACAAGCTTGTTTTATTCAAAGATGGCAGAGCGCTTGTACATGGGACAAATGATATTGCGAAAGCGAGAACGATTTATCATCAATGGATTGGCTAATGAGAGGGTGAGATGACATGACGATTAAAAAAGCATTAACCATCGCAGGTACTGATTCTGGTGGTGGAGCAGGTATTCAAGCAGACTTGAAAACCTTTCAGGAGCTTGGTGTGTACGGAATGTCCGCCATTACGGCCATTACAGCGCAAAACACACTTGGCGTTCACGGTATTTATCCTCTGTCTATCGAGGCGCTCGAAAGTCAAATTGATGCAGTAGCAGAAGACTTGTTGCCAGATGCCGCTAAAACAGGGATGCTGTGGAGTGCCGACATGATCAGTGTCGTTGCTGAAAAGACGAAGCAATATGACTTGAAACTAATTGTCGATCCAGTCATGATTGCCAAAGGCGGCGCTTCTTTATTAAATGAAGATGCGGTCTCTGCTATGAAAACACAGTTACTACCTGTCAGTTATGCAGTCACACCGAATCTCCCTGAGGCAGAAGTGCTGATAGGCATGCGCATTCAGACAAAAGACGATCGCCATAGAGCAGCAGAACGACTTTATGAGCTTGGCACGTCCTATGTTGTGATCAAAGGAGGTCATAGTCCTTCAGACGGCCTCATTACAGACCTTTTGTACGATGGAAAAAGCTTTTTTGAACTCACGAACGAACATATTGATACACCACATACACACGGAACAGGCTGTACATTTGCAGCGGCATTAACGGCAGAAATAGCAAAAGGTCGTTCCATGAAGGAAGCCTTTGAAACGGCAGAAACCTTTGTCCATGAGGCGATCAAATTTCCTCTGAATATTGGCGCTGGGCACGGACCGACTAACCACTTTGCTTATCAGCAAAACAGAGTCAAAGCATAAAAAGAAGACTGTCTTCACTTGTGAGGACGGTCTTTTTTCTGAAATAAAAACTTTCTTTCAACGGAAATTGTCAATATCTCATGATTTGTGATAAGATTATGATCAGGTACTAATACTATGTCTTGAAAAAATAGGAGGCTTTAATACATATGAACTTTTCTTTAGAAGGCCGTAATATTGTGGTGATGGGTGTTGCCAATAAACGAAGCATCGCTTGGGGAATCGCTCGTTCACTTCACGAAGCAGGAGCTCGTTTGATTTTTACTTATGTTGGAGATCGTCTGGCAGAATCAGTGAAAGAGCTAGCAAGCACGCTAGAGCGTGATGATTCCATTATTCTTCCTTGTGATGTGACAAGTGATGAAGAAATCGAAAAATGTTTTGCAACGATTAAAGAAAAAGTACAAGTCATCCATGGTGTTGCACATGCGATTGCATTTGCGAACAAAGAAGAGCTTGTCGGTGAATATTTGAACACGAACCGTGAAGGTTTCCTTTTAGCGCACAACATTAGTGCCTATTCACTAACAGCTGTAGCAAAAGCAGCACGTCCGCTCATGACAGAAGGCGGAAGCATTGTCACACTTACTTACCTAGGCGGAGAGCGCGTTGTCTCTAACTACAATGTCATGGGTGTAGCAAAAGCAGCCCTTGAAGCAAGTGTGAAATACTTAGCAAATGATCTTGGAGCGGAAGGCATCCGTGTGAACAGCATTTCTGCTGGACCAATTCGTACGTTATCTGCAAAAGGAATCAGCGGCTTTAATACGATCCTGAAGGATATTGAAGAGCGTGCACCGCTTCGCCGTACAACGACTCCTGAAGAAGTTGGCGATACAGCACTATTCTTATTCAGTGATTTATCGCGCGGCATGACAGGTGAGAATCTTCATGTTGATTCTGGCTTCCATATCATTGCCCGCTAAACGAATAATTGATTTGCAGCATACCAATCACTGGTATGCTGTTTTTTATTTTTCTTCTGATTTGGGGTGTCCTCTCATATATATAAGGAATGAATCATTCGGGAGGGATCAGTATGTCAAATAAAGGTGATGAGAATCAAAAGCCGCTTATGTATATTGTTCAGCCGAGCTATGATGAATCAGCGCCGGCCATGCAAAATATTGTGAGAAAGCGAAAGAAGTCAGAAAAACCTTCAGAAACCAATAAAAGCGCCAAAGAGGATGCAATCGACGAGAGCGTGCAAGAACCTGTATCACAGGAAGTAAAGCAGAAAAAAGAAGAGCCGCCTGCACTACAGCAAGAGCGGGAGATCAATCAAGAAAAAGATGATTCACAAAATCGAGAGCCAGTACAAGAACAAGAAAAACAGCCAGAAGGCGTATTTCATGAAACAAAAGAAGAACCAAGAAGAAAACGAGTGAAGAAGCCGTTAAGCCAAATGAATATCGAGGAGAAAGTCGATTTTCTTACAAGTCTGCCGCATAATATGCCGAGAGCGCTTTGCCTCATTGAAGCCGATGGAAAAACATATAGAGGAATCATCATGGAGAGAAAAGACAATATGGTGGTCATCCGCACGGCAGGCGGCGGTAATCCAGTGGAATTAGCAATTGGTGATATTTCTTCTATTCATCCACTTGGTTTTTAATGAACATAAAAAAAGTCCCATAACGGGACTTTTTTTGTTAGCAGCTACGGTTGATGAGTCTTGGATTTAAGCACTCGATTGCGCAGAAGCAGTCAAGGTCTACTTCAATGCAATACTTTGATTTTTCTAAACGGAACACATCACATACGGAATCTTTATCTGTAAAATCTAAAATATGACGATCTTTGTCAAATGCAATAAGCAAGCTGAGTGTTGCGCAGTGATCAGAGATGTGTTCGACTCTGAAAAATGCAGTGCTGAAGCAAGGGCCGGCATCTACTTCTCCGACGTTTCCGAATGCGACGAATGGTTTTGATTTTGAGGTAAATAGAACAAATGGGACAGTGTCACCTAATGAATGTGATGGAGAAAGGAGATTGCTGTAACAGCTGGTCGGGCAATCCTCTTCGACGGCATTTTGTAAGTCGTTTATGTTTTCAACAGCCTCTGCTACACAGTTCCATGAATGTTTGCGGCTCATATTCAACCCTCCTATACAAGGAAATTTGTTTGAGTGTTTGAGCACTGTCATCATCATCTATAAGCTTTATTATGTGTCTCGCCGGTTGATGCATCTAATGTCAATCAATGCGGAAGCGGCCGCCTTTTGCTGACTGCTCCGCATGATTGGTTGTCATTCGTGAGGAAGGGGATGCTTTGACTTATGACAAGATAGATGAGCGGGCGATTGGTTTAGCCGTGGTGATGATGCTTTTTATCTTTTGTTGGCATGACTCTGTCGACAAGTTCTGGATTTAAACATTGGATCGCGCAGAAACAGTTCAAATCAACTTCGATACAAAAGTCCGCTTTTTCTAAACCAAAGAAGTCAGGATCGCAAGGGTGACAAACGCTTAACGTATGTCCGTGTACATCAACAGGTCTTAATACAGATAATGTGGCACAGCAGTCATGCAATTTTTCAACCCGGAAGAAAATGGATTCGAAGCATTGGCAATCGTCAACAAATCCTCCAATGTTTCCGAAAGTAGAGAACAATCCGCCCTTTTTATCAAAAAGTAAAAACGGAATCGTATCTTTTCCAGAAACTGTCGGGCTTAATAAATTACTGTAGCAGCTCGTAGGACATTTATCTTCTACAGCTTCCTGCTCTGCTAAAATCTTATCAACCGCATCGCATACACAGTTTTCATCATGTCGGCCATGGTGTTTTCCGCAGCTCATGGATTTCAGCTCCTTTAACAAGGTATTTGACTTTAGTCCTTAACAACATATGTATGCGCCCTCTAGTTGGTGTGGGTAAATGACTATTTATCTTTGTTGTATTTTTAGAAAAAGGAAAAGCAGAGCTTTTCGCTCTGCTTTTGTACATTAGAGGATACCAATTGCAACGATCGTCGCAACAAGTGTCTGTGTAAGTGTTTGGATGGCAATAGAGATGTCCGCATCGATTGTAGAGACTGTAACGTTTCTAGAGTTTTCGATAACAAGTTTCTGACGATTTGTTTGTTTGTGGCTAGCTGCTTGTAAGAGATCTTGCGTGACGCGGTCAGCTAGGTCACCATCAGCGATTGAGATGTTTGTAATGGTGATGATCGCTGTTTGAACAGCTGCTTGGATAGATGCTGCAACCTGTGCATCAACAGAAGAGACGTTAATGTCACAAGAATCTCTAACGATAATGACTTCCTCAGATGTCTGCTTTGTGACACTCACTTGATCAAAGTCTTGTAAAACATCTTCATCATCATAATAGTGGCCGTCACAAACTGCTTTTCTTTCGTAGTTATGATGGTAATCGCCGTGGTGTGTACAGTTACGATCTAGAGCAACCCAAGAGTATGGTTTAGAATCCATTTCTTTTCCTCCTTCCGTTTACTTTATTAAATGCTGGAATGATTGGTTTTGTCTCGGGCATTTATCCTAGCAGGCAACCCATTTTTATTTAATCGTTATTTTGCTGCGCTTGACGGCGCTGCTGGATACGATCTCGAAGTGAATTTCGTTTAGGACGCACTTGTGGTTCAGGCTCGACCTCTTCTGCATGTTTTGCTGCCTCTGCCTGACGCTTTTTCTCTTGCTGCTGCTGTACGAAATCATCTGCTTTCTTTTGTAAATCCTGAACCAGCTTCAAAATCATCCTTCTTTGATCTTCTGAAAGGTTTGCTTTCTGATCATCTGTGACATTATTTTTGTTTAAAATATCACTCACAAGAAGGCTTGTTAATGGATCAACATCAGTGTTGATTTGAAACTCCTTTTTTTCGTTCTCTTCAGCCACGATTATTTCACCTCTTTCATACATGATGTTAGAAAAAGAAAGGGTCAAAGAATGCCGGCTTCAACTAAAAGTACATTCAGTGTTTGAGTGAGAATTTGTACGGAGTTCATAATGGATGCATCAGATAATGTAATCGTGACGTTATAACAATTGATGATTTGAATCACTGTTTTCTTTTGAACTGTCACTTGTTGTGCAGCTAAAAGCTGTTCTGTGATGTCTGCAGCCAATTCATCATCTGGTACAAGAATTTGAATTAAAAGAGTAATGATTGTCGTTACGGTCGCTTGAAGGGAGAGTGCGGCTGTTACATCTGTTTTATGAATCGTGACATTTTCGGAATCCTTGATCTCGATGAAATCATCATAATTGCTGATTAATTCGTTTAACAGTTGTGTGTATAATAAATCAGCACTTTCTTCAATAGACAATACTTTCACTCCTTTCTTATCTATACATTATTTAATGCAGCAGAGGCTCAAGGTGGAATCGGAAAGCATGAAAAAGTACAACCCAATTTTATTTGCACTCGATTCATCATGGCGGTCTTTCTTTTTGCATATATAAAGAAAGGACGGAAAAAGAAGAATGAAGGAGGTGGAGGTTCCATGAGCGGCGCTTTGTCATTTGCTATATTTGCCCTCGCATCCTTTAGGCTGACGAGATTGATCGTGTTTGATACGATTACAGCCCCCTTTCGCCGTCTATTTCATGAAGAGCAAGAAGAGGTAAACGAACAAGGTGAAGTCGAGACCTATATCGTCATTAAGGGGAAGGGACTGCGATCTTGGATAGGAGAGCTGTTAAGCTGTTATTGGTGTACGGGTATGTGGTGCACTGCTGCTTTACTACTGATATACATATTTTTTCCTGTCATCAGCATGTGGCTTAATTTACTATTAGCGATTGCCGCCGCAGCAGGCTTGATTGAAGCAGTCGTGTCGAAGCTTGTGAAATAAACAGGCATTCTGATCAGACACGCTTAAAGAAAATGCATATACTAACATGGAATAGGAAAGGAAGGGTTGCGATGAAACCAACTGAAACACCGTCACATATGCTTCAAGGGTATCCAGCGCAGTCAAATCAACAATCTGTATATACGAAGAAAATCAAGAAGACGGGCTGCGGCTGCGGGAAGAAAAAGAAACCTCAATAGAGAAAAACAAAAGCCGGATTTATCCGGTTTTTTTGTTGCCCTTTTTTTGGGTGATGCATATGTAAGAGAGAAGGGGTGACCAGAATGGATGCATTCGAACAATTAATCGGTTCCTTGTTCACTAAACCCCATGATGGGAAAGAGCAAGCGCACGAAAAAGCTGAAATGGATCTAGCGAATAAAGCGAAGGATCTTGAAGAGCACTTAAAAGCATTTGGCGAGAAAATGGATACTTTTGCGAAAGAAACAGAAGCATTCATGATCCGTCATGGAGAGGCAGATTACGTCTTTAAACAGCAGAAATAAAAATTCCGCACTTTTTTATGTGATCGTCCAAACCATTTCATGTATTTTTCATATTTTGTAAGGGAGAAGAGGAGGTGCTAAAATATGAGTTGTTACGGTTACGGTGGCGGTTATTGCGGAGGTTATGGCGGCGGCTACGGCGGCGGTTATGGTTCAACTTTTGTTCTTGTCGTCGTGCTTTTCATCCTTCTAATCATCGTTGGTGCTTCTTTCTTTAACTAAACAGTAAGAAGGTGAGGGAAGCAATAGGGAAGCCTTTTGCTTTCCTTTCTCTTTGCTAACAAGGCAGCAGGATAGGCACATATCTCGCCTATTTTCATATAGTAAGGTGATTACTCCACAAAGAGGAGGCAAAGGAATGGATAATAAATTCTTTAAAAGCGTGGAAAATAAAACAGGTGTAAATATGAATGATGTCTTTAAGCTTGCAGGTTCTTTGCAAAACGCGAACTTTAAAGATGAGAATACCGTTCGAGGTGTCATTAAAAAAGTGGCGCAGCTTGCAAACAAACGTGTACCTAAAGAAATGGAAGACAAAATCGTTCAATCGATTACAAGTGGAAAAGAAAAGCTTGATTTTAATACAATCGCTAAAATGATGAACAACAAAAAATAAACAACAGGCTCTCCATTTAAAGGGGGGCCTGTTGTTTTTGTGTGAATAATTCACGATTTTTCTTTAAAAGAGGGTACAAAAAGCGGGAACGGTGAGCAGTTTTTCCTCTTCTATATGATGGAACGGATAGATAAAGGGATTGTTCTGCTCTCGTCATGGCAACGTATAATAAGCGCCGCTCCTCTTCAATGGCTTCTTCATCACCGCTTCTCAGCTCATCAAGTGCAAAGTCATGAGGGAGCGCCCCATCAACCACGCTCGTGATGTACACTGTTTGGAATTCTAGTCCCTTCGCACGGTGGATCGTCATGAGCTGAACGCCTGGTTCATCTGATTTTTCCTTTTCAGCAGATTTCATATGTTCGGCATGAGCGAGGAAGGCTTCAATTGTTTCAAAACGTTTCGCCGCTGTTTTCACATCTCGTACATCATCTGTTCCTTTTTCAAGCACATTCGTATCATTCACACGTTTTTTTAAATAATCACCAAGTCCCATCCTTTGTTCAATAAACGCTACAGCTTTAGATGGCTTTAACGATTTTAACGTTCGAAACAGGGGAACGATCGATTGCAGTTTTTTGCGCTGAAACGGCTGAATGTCTGTTAGCTTTCCAAGTGCCTCTACCATAGAACAATCTTCCGTAATGGTCAGCGCCTTCAGGGTATTCAGTGTTTGCTGCTTTAAAAAGAAAACGGGCAGCAGCAGCTTCATTGCGGCGACATCATCTGCATCCTGACTTAGCGAAAGAAAAGCGAGCAGCACCCGAACAATTCTTCTGCTATAAAAGGCTTTTACGCCAGCATCGGTTTGATACGGAATCGCCGATTGATGAAGACGTTCATAAATCGCGCGGCCTCCCGTATTCGTTCTAAACAGCACGCAAAAGTCATTCGGTTTCGCACCGTTTTTAATTTTCTCCTGAATATCTGCTACGATCATGGTCGCTTCCTCTTCCTCGTCATATGGATAAAAAAGAGTCGGCGGAATTTTCTCCACGCGAACGGCTTTTAACGTTTTCTCGTAACGATGCTGGTTCTTCTTAATAATGGCGTCTGCACTTGCGACAATCGTATGATGAGAGCGGTAATTTGCATGTAAATGGACGATCTTGGCCGAAGGATAGTCCTGTTTGAAGTCAAGAATAAAAGCAGGATTGCTTCCTCTAAATGCATAGATGGCTTGATCATCATCGCCTACACAAAATAGCTGCTCGGATTCTCCAGCTAAAAGCTGGATTAATTGATATTGTACGGGATTAATATCTTGAAATTCATCTACTAAAATATACTTGAATCGTTCTTGATATTGTTTGAGCAATTCAGGCTGCTTATTCAGCATGTGTAAACAGGCAATCGCCATGTCATCAAAGTCAAATTGTTGATTTTCACGCTTTTGCTGTTCGTATGACTGATAGATTGTCCACATTTGCTTTTCCTTTTCATCTTTCAGCTCAGGAAGTTCGTTTGGCAAAAAAGCATTTTTCCAATAGCCGATTGATTGCAGCACTTGATCGGTTGGATAGTCTTTTTCATCAAGTCCTTCATGCATGATCGCTTTGCGAATATACTGCTCTTTTTGCCAGTCGAATTTAATCAAATGCTGTCCGTTCCATTTGCCCCGATCATCGTGAAGCAACATTTTATAAAATAGACTGTGGAATGTGCCTGTCACAACTTGGCTCGCCTGTGAAGGATGAAGCTGATACTGCATACGCAGTCTTTCTTTCATTTCACTGCTTGCTTTTGTGGTGAAGGTCACGAGCAGGATATGGTGAGCAGGGATTTGATGGTGCGACATCAGATAAGCAGCTCTTGCTGTCAGTACCCTTGTTTTCCCGCTACCGGCGCCAGCCAGCACAAGCATCGGACCGTCTTTGTGTGTGACAGCTTGAAGCTGCGGTGCGCTAAAGGTGATGTGTGGAAAGAGGTCAATGGTATGCACTTCTTCTTTCTTTTCTAAATGAAAGGTTTCGCCAAATTGAATGGACCGTGGTTCCTGCCAGTCACACGATTCTTCTGTTTGTGAGATGATCTGTTTGCCGGTTGGAAAGCGAAAGCCGCCAAGTTCTTTGTAGGATGCATGTTCCTCTCGTTCAGCCGGTTTCTTTTCCTCTTGTTGTTCTCTTTTTTCGCAAATCTCTTGCTGAGATATTTGCTTATGGATAAAGGCAGGTTCTTCATGTATATTTAATCTAAAAAGGACGGGTTGTCCGCAATATGGGCAAGATAAATGCCCTTTTTTGCCCTCATCATGGAGGAATTGATAGTGTTCTCTCGAATATGTATGTAATGAGATCGTTCGATCATGTCGTCGTGCGCATTTCAAAGCTAGTCCTCCAATAGTCAATCAATGTTAAAAAGAAACACATCTAATCATATCAAATGAGGCGTGTTTCAAACAGTCATAATTAGGGAATAGTAGAGTAGAAGAGAAGCAAAGGAGGCGTTCTTGATGGGATATATAGCCCCGATTCAGCCGGATCTGTATTTTCAATATATCAATCGTCCTGCTCCTCAGGATAAAGAAGACTATGCGAAAGTGACGAAGGTCACCCGCACCTTTCATGACAAGGTATACAGAGAGCTGGAGAAAAAAGAGGACTTAGTGACAGAAGCGGAAACGAAAGTACAGCAAAAAAAGCGGGAACGCTTTGTACGAGATATGTTTATGGAAGAAGGTAAGGGCGTTCATATCAATACTTACGTCTAAATGACTGCGCTTTCTTCCTGAGCGAACGAGATGGAATCAATAAAAAGCCAGGGCATCCATGATGCCCTGGCTTTTTATTTTCGTTAAACGGATAGTGTTTTTGTCATTTTGACATGTGTAATCCCTGCTTCTTCAAACGGTTCTGAAACGGCTTTGTAGCCTTTCTTTTCGTAGAAGGGAAGAGCTTGGACTTGTGCATGCATGACAGCTTCTTTCGCCCCGTTTGCCATCGCTTCAGACTCAAGTGCTTCTAAAAGCTGGTGGCCAAGGCCGAAAGAGCGCGCCTCTTTTAATACACAAATTCGTTCAAGCTTTGCCTTATGACCTTCAATTATGCGCAGTCTAGCAGCAGCTTGTGGTTTGTTGTCATCATTATAAATGACAAAGTGAATGGCTTCGTCCTCAAGTTCATCAATTTCGATCTCTAACGGGACTTCTTGTTCTTTTACGAAAACTTCTTTTCGAACATAATAAGCATCTTCTCGTTGTGTTTGTTCTTTTACGATGACTGTATTCAAATGTCTTTAACCCTCTTCTCCTAAGATAAATGTTTCATAAACGGTCCAAGAACCGTTCTCTAATTGATATAAAAGATGGAAGCGGTCAACCGTTTCCTCGTGGTCAATTTTTCTCAGCTTCAATGTGCCTAGAACGTCTGAATGCTCATCGTCTGATAACTTTTGAGCCACTGTCACATGCGGAACAAATGCATATTCAGGTGTACCAGCAAGCGGATCAGTGTACAACTTCTCATTGAGAGCCATTAATTCTTCGTTCGGTTCTACTTTCATATAAATCACGTTGTTTACAGGAGCGAATGAACTGAATTTTTTAATACGTAACGTAATAGGAGAAGCATTTTTTGCGTACTCTCGCAAGGTGGAGACGACCTCAGCTGCTTCTAGATCCGTTAATTCAAAAGGTGTTCTTAATGTTAAATGAGGTGGTATGAGTGCATAGTTCGGATCATAACGTTTCCGATAAGAGTTCGCAATGTCTTGCAATTTTTTTGATGGAAATAAAACAACTCCGTATTTCATCATGTTCCCTCCTGATTAAGAAAGTATTTATTATTTTTTATTATAACAAAATTCAGTTGATTAACGAATATGGGAGCATTCTTTTTAACGAAGGTGAAATGAGCGGCTGCCAAAACGTCCATTTATGATCGCCTTCGAATGTCTCAAATAAATAATCCGCACCGGACTTCTCCAAAAGGATCTTTAATTCTTCGTTCGGCTGAATAAAGTCAAGCACTTGCCCATCTGTCGTTTTCACAGCTGTTTCTTCTAACCCGATTTGATGGATAATGGCATAGTGAGCAAGGGATGATGACTGTTTGACTGCTTGCAGAACCGACTCATCCACGTAAGGAGACTGCAAAATCAGTCCACCAAATAACGAAGGATAATCAATGGCTGTCATAAGTGAGATCGTAGCACCTAATGAATCACCAATAAATGTACGACCTGATCCAACTTGATACGTTGGGTAGTGTTCATCAATATACGGAACTAGTTCATTTGCCAAAAAGCGTTTATACGCCTCGAACTTTGGTCCGTCTGGATGATACGTATTTCGCCTTTCAGTCACATTTTCATATGGGACACCAATGATAATCGAGCGTTCCATTTCTTTGTTTTGCATTAATTCTTCCGCCTGTCTGCCTATTTTACCTAGACGGAAATAATCATGACCATCTTGTGCAATGATGACATGATATGTATAAAGGGGGGAGTAATTAACTGGCAAATAAATCAAAATGGTCATATCTGCCCCAAGTTCTTTTGACTGTAAGGTTTCTTCTTGAATGATGCCTGTTTTCTTCACCATAATCCATTCCTCCAGCTAACCAAATTCATCATAAGTGAAACGTTTCCATTCATTGTAACACGAAAAACAGTGTTGTTCCTATATGCTAACATGCAATCAAATTGGCTGACATTCAATCTGCTGCAAAATACAGAAAATTTTAATTAATCGTTACATTTCCCCTTGAAAAATGAGGTTTAATGCGTTACAGTATTAAGAATTAGAACAGACAGACAACACATTCTTATCGTGAGAGGTGGAGGGACTGGCCCTTTGAAACCTCAGCAACCGGTATGCATCACTTCATGTGATGTACCAAGGTGCTAAATCCAGCAAGCAGCTTTTTTGCTTGGAAGATAAGAGGAAGCGATTAAACCCCTTCTTCTTATGAAGAAGGGGTTTTTCTGTTTTGAAATTAGATTTTTACTTAGGATGGTGTCAAATGACAGAACATGTGGAAACGAAGTTAGCGCAAATTGGAAACCGCAGCGAAGAGGTGACTGGTACTGTCAGTCCTCCCGTTTATCTTTCAACAGCTTACAGACATAGAGGCATTGGGGAATCAACAGGATTTGATTATATTCGGACGAAAAACCCAACAAGGCAGCTTGTAGAAGATGCGATTGCTTCACTCGAAGAAGGAACGGCCGGTTTTGCCTTCAGTTCGGGAATGGCTGCCATCCAAACGATCATGGCGCTGTTTGAGAGCGGGGATGAACTCATTGTTTCATCAGATTTATATGGCGGTACATACCGTCTATTTGAAAACGAATGGAAAAAGTACGGACTGCGCTTTGTTTATGATGATTTTTCAGATGAAGACTGTTTACGCTCTAAAATGACGCCAAATACAAAAGCCGTCTTTATTGAAACGCCAACAAACCCACTCATGCAGGAAGCGGATATTCAAAAGGTTGCGAAAATCGCAAAAGATCACGGTGCATTGGTCATTGTGGATAACACCTTTTATACGCCCGTCTTGCAAAAACCGATTACACTCGGAGCAGACATTGTCATTCATAGTGCAACCAAATATTTAGGCGGACATAACGATGTTCTTGCCGGACTTGTCGTCACAAATGGGGAGCAGCTATCGGAAGACATGTTCCAGCATCAAAACGCCATCGGAGCGGTTTTATCTCCATTTGACTCATGGCTTTTAATGAGAGGAATGAAAACATTGGCGCTGAGAATGCGCCAGCACGAAGCTAATGCGAAGGAATTAGCTGACTTTCTAAAGCAGCAGCCGGAAATTCAAGATGTGCTTTACCCAGGAAAGGGAGGCATGCTGTCATTCCGAGTAGCCAAAGAGGACTGGGTCAATCCATTTTTAAAGAAGCTGAAAACGATTTGTTTTGCTGAAAGCCTTGGCGGAGTCGAAAGCTTCATCACGTATCCAGCGACGCAAACCCATATGGACATCCCAGAAGAGATTCGCATCGCAAACGGTGTGTGTAACAAATTGCTGCGTTTCTCAGTCGGGATTGAGCATGTGGAGGACCTAAAAGCAGACCTGAAACAGGCACTATCAAATGTGAAAGAGGAGGTACATACGAAATGACCACACACGATTGGACACTAGAAACACAACTCGTTCATAATGCGTTTAAAACAGACCGTTCAACAGGTGCAGTCAGTGTGCCGATTCAACATGCATCGACGTTTCACCAAAGCAGCTTCGATGACTTTGGTCAATATGACTACTCCCGATCAGGCACCCCTACACGTCAGGCATTAGAGGATACCATTGCAGCGCTAGAAGGAGGAACGAGAGGGCTTGCCTTTGCGTCAGGCATGGCAGCCATTTCAACCGCTTTTCTTCTATTATCAAAAGGAGATCATGTCCTTGTCACAAGAGATGTGTACGGCGGGACTTTCCGAATGATCACCCAAGTTCTTTCAAGATTTGGGATTGAGCATACCTTTGTGGACATGACCAATTTGAATGAAGTGAAACAAGGCATTCAATCAAATACAAAAGTCATTTACATGGAAACACCGTCAAACCCTACACTCGGTATTACAGATATTGAAGGTGTCGTACAGATTGCGAAAGAACATGACTGTCTGACTTTCTTAGATAATACGTTTTTAACGCCTGCGCTTCAGCGTCCGCTGGACCTTGGTGTTGACGTTGTTCTGCACAGCGCAACGAAATTTTTAAGCGGCCACAGTGATGTACTGTCAGGCTTAGCCGTGGTGAAAGATGAGAAGCTAGGAGACGAACTTTATTCGCTGCAAAACTCCTTCGGCGCGGTGCTTGGCGTACAGGATTGCTGGCTTGTGCTTAGAGGATTAAAGACCCTTCAAGTCAGATTAGAAAAAGCCAGTCAAACCGCATTAGAACTGGCTACATTCCTAAAAGAACATCCTGCGGTCAAAAAAGTATATTACCCAGGATTAGATGATCACCCAGGGGCAGACATTCAGCGGAAACAGGCGAGCGGTGCAGGTGCTGTTCTTTCATTTGAACTAGAAAACCAAGCGGCTGTCAAAGAATTGGTCGATGGCGTCACATTACCTGTATTCGCCGTCAGCCTCGGAGCAGTCGAATCCATTCTTTCCTATCCGGCCAAAATGTCCCATGCCGCTATGCCAAAAGAAGAAAGAGAAAAAAGAGGTATCTCGGATGGTTTACTTCGATTAAGTGTGGGCGTAGAAAACGGAGAAGACCTCAAAAGGGACTTCAAACAAGCACTAGATCAACTAAAGCCAGCTCTTGTGAACCAATCATAAAAGTCAGTGAAAAGCCGGTGCAGATACCGGCTTTGTGCCTTTTTTGAACAAAACCATTGACGTCTGACGATGATGGTTATATAATAGAGACTGTCAGTAACAGAAAGCCCAGAACTGATACATAACCCGATTCCGTAGCTCAGCTGGGAGAGCGCTACCTTGACAGGGTAGAGGTCGCTGGTTCGAGCCCAGTCGGAATCATTGTTGAAACCCTTGTGTAGCAAGGGTTTTTTTGTTTTTATCTTTTCTCATAAAACAAAGATTTAGACTTGTGGGGCCATTCTTTCAAAAAAAGTTATGAAATTGATCAAATGGCCTAAAAATTATTTAAATTAATTTGCGGTTTCGCTCCGAGCTGTTTTAAATACATCGAATTTATCAGCTGTATCTTTATCAACTTTTTCTGTCACATGACTATAGGTATCAGAAAGTACCTTGAGGCTTTCATGACCAGTTCTTTTTTGTATGGCTTTCATTTGAGCTCCAGCTTCAATAAGAAGAGTAACCATTGTATGCCTTAGATCATGAAGTCTTATTTTTTTATCTCAGCTTTCTTTCTGAACTTATCCCATCGAGCAGTTGGGGTTGTATAATAAAATGGTTTTCCACTTCCGTTGTGGAATAAGAATTCAAAAGTTCCACCTTCCCAATCTTCACCAACTTTCATTTTTTCTTTCCTCCACCACAAATAATAGTTCTGTAAATCTTCCATATACCATTCAGGCATTGAAACGAAACCGAAGCTGCTTTGTGCATTTCTAAACTATAGCGAAATTTTTTCTAAGATCCGTCATGCCTTCAAGGTACGGGAATAAACATATTATACTCTAAAATAAGAACTTGCGTTCGTTTTTTTAAAAGTATACTTAAGCTAGAGGCTTAGTTAAAACTCTGAATTTGAGATTTATATATTTAATTCTATAAAAATATACAATTTTTGAGTAAAATGTATAAAGGTGATTATAGTCAACAATAATTATTAGCGTTCTCTTTTAAGCAAGTATTTAAATCGCAGCTTGATGAAACTATTTTATGATACTAGGGGTGTTTCTGTTTTGAGATATTTTAAAGATAAGATTAATCAAATTTTTAAAAAAATAAACTTTTACGTCGCAATGATAGGCATATTATTTATTATTATGATTATAACAATGCTATCAATGTGCTTGTAGATAATACTTTGTCATATAATTTTTGGGTTTTCTCAATTTATTTATTAATGTATGCATTTATCATACAATCATTATTTAAAATTAACCCCGAATATTTGAAAGTACCTAAAAATATATATGAATGGTTAGATATTCCGATTCTTTATAATAAAGATCAATTTCTAAATGAAACTAAAAAAAAGAAAATTAATAAAGAAGATCTTATGGAAAATTTAGATTACTTTCGTAAACAACTCTTAACATATACTAAACATGACTTAACTAAACTAAGGATGCTCAAAGCATATGTAAGGGCTAAAAACAGTAAGGGGAATTTTGCAACAATTATGCAAACATTAATTGCATTAATTTCAGGTCCTTTATTTGTTTTTGTTATCAGACAAGAAGCTGTTATTAACTACTTTGGTAATCCTGAAGCTAATCCACTTATGAATAGTATTATGACTTATATATTTATAACCTTATTATTTGTGTTTGTTTTGATTAACATCACTTTTTTATTTTCAGGTAATAAAACCAGATTATCTTTTATAGAGGAAATGATTGAGGTTTGTATAAAAGATATCGAAGAAGAAAATAACAAATCAGCTTGATTTGTGTATTTTTGTATGGTTTCAAAGTATTTAGATAGTGTGACAGACATGATTGTTTGAAATAGTCCAAGACGGAGAGCCTGCGGACACTGATCAACACCTTTTAGTGGTGCTGATTGGTGTCCTTTTTTTATTTCTTAGAAAGGAGTGGCACCATGAATAAAAAACAGATTGAAGGACTCATTCACAATTATCACTGGATGACGAAAGAGGTTCAGCGACTCCAGCGTGTTTTATATGGCACCGACATTCCTATGCGCAGCTGGGGCGTTGCTCAATACGGCATCGAGGCAACCTTACCGAAAGGGAGCAAAGGAAAAAGTCAAGCTGAATTGCGTGACATGGATATGAGGGAAGAAAGATTGTTTAAACGTCTTCGTGAATTTGAAGAGCGTGTATATGCAATAGAGGCAGCAGCAAGTAAAATCGAAGGAGAAAAGAACCGTGTGGTCTATGACTGCATGATGGAAGGTATGAGTTATCGTGCCATTGGGCTTCACTTGGGCCTGTCTCGTGAAAAGGTCCGTCAGATGAAAGATAATATCATCGACCAATTATGCCAATATTGCCACTTTGTGCACTTGTTGAAAGAGGAAAAATCCGTAGTGTAAAATGGAAGGCAGGACGGGGAGGCGTAATATTCACGTGTCACCACAAATTAATATATTTTCACTTGCCTTGCGAGCTTGGGATTCGTTCGACAAATTTCGTAGACTCCTCAACTTTATCAATCTTATCCGATAATGATATTGAGGAGTGAGTAGAGTTGGGTAAAAAAAAGAAACACGCAAAAAAAAATAAAATACGAAGTGAAAAAATAAAAAAAATAGATGATGAAATTTACTCAAAAAAGTTAATGGAGTTAGAAGATGTCATCTACACTTACCGAAATGAGGAATTACTTTCTTATTTTTTTGAAGAGTTTAAACAAGGTAAAGCAAAGAAAGATTATATAAAAAGTGTCTCATCACTCTCTGATTTAAACATTGAATGTCTAGAATTCGCAATAGCAAGATTTACTCAAATTGATAATAATTTATCTCCTGACAGAAGGTATCTAAATGTAATTATGCCTTTATTCGTAGCATTTCTTGTAATGCTTTCTAGATTAAGTGAAGTAATAAATTTTTTTGGTATTCTCCTTACAGGCGGTACGCTTTTTTATTTTCTATTTTTCCTTAATAAGGACAGAAAGAACAGAGGTTATGCAAATGCCATGTTAATAACATTTGAGCAAGTCCACGCTAGGAAACAGAAAGAAAAAGAGTGAATTTCGTTCGACAAATTATGCGAATAGTTCCATGTGTTCGCTTTCTGCCGATAAAAAGGTGGGAGGTGAAAAAATGGAATATGTTGAGATCTTTAAAAATCATTTTCAAAATTTCATAACGGACACAAATTATGACTATTATGAGATTATGGCTAAAGGAGTTTATGAATTTATTGAGGGAGATGAAATTAAATTTATTTATTCTAAAAACCCCTTCAATATCAATAGTGCCGAACATTATTTCTTCTTAGAATCTGGTTTACTCATTGCCAAACAAAAAGAGGAACGATTCGCTTTGGATTTCTATAAGAGTAGGATTGTTAAAAAAAATCTTACTTTTAGTGGAAGAAGAGAAGCTAATTTGACTTTTACTTTTGAGAACGGTGAAAAGATTGAATTTGATTCAAAAGATTGTAATGAAGCTCATGAATTCAACTATGCTAAATCAATTAAAGAACTTTACAAACTAATTTAAGCACCCTTCGGGGTGTTTTTTGTAAACTGCTTCCGATAATTCTTTACACCAAGCATCGGCTTAAAGGTAGAGTGCGGCGGCAGTTTAGAGTGAACAAATTAAAGGAGTGAATGACATGACAACGGAACCGCCTTTAGGTGTTATTCCTAAGTGGTTACATGATGAACGTAGAACAGAAGATATAGCAGCAGCTATTGAACGAAGAATATCAGCAAGGTCAGAAATTACTCTTGAGTGGTTTGAAGAGTACAACAACCTCATCAAGCACCAAGTAAAAAAATAAAGATCCCGAAACAAACGCAATCAGAAGGAGGCGGAAGGTGAATGTAAATGGAATCGAAGCACATTCAGGCGGAGAAAGATTACGTCAAAGGTATGAAATACAAGGACCTTGCCGAGAAATACGGGGTGTCGATCAACACCATAAAATCATGGAAAAAGCGGCATGGTTGGGAAAGAAAAAAGGGTGCACCCAAAAGAAAAAGTGTGCACACAAAAAAGGGTGGTCAACCCGGTAACGTTAATGCGTTAGGTAATAGCGGGGGAGCAGCACCAATAAGAAACCAAAACGCAAAGACGCATGGATTTCATTCAAAGCACATGCCAGCAGAAGCGTTTGAGATCATGCAGGACATTCAGGAGTTTTCACCTGTTGATTTACTTTGGGAACAAATACAAATCCAGTTCACAGCAATTGTGCGGGCACAGAAAATAATGTTCGTTGAAAGCAAAGACGAAATGATTAAAGAGCTGAAAAAAGCACGGTATGTTTTTCATGAGGGTGACCTTGAAGAAAAAGAAACTGAAGAAGAAGAATACGAATTTCAATTCGCTTGGGATCGTCATGCTACATTCCTAAACGCTCAATCTAGGGCAATGTCTGAGCTTAGGGGCTTAATAAAGCAATTCGACAACATAGCCCATGAGACAGACGAAAGCCGGCTTAAACTGGAGCAGATGCGTCGGTGTCATGTGGATAGAAGAGCTTGCAGAATTTAAGTCAGATGAGGAAGTAAGCACCATCATGAACTCCGTTCTACGTGAAGAACTAACACACAAAATAAAGACAGAGAACCCACGTAAACGAGCAGGGAAGTTTGATTATACGTTCTATTACACTTATAACCCGCCAAAGTGTAAGCAAAATTGGGTTAACAAGAAGTATGAAACGTCTTTCCCTGCCGATAACACATACATTCATCACTCAACATACCTAGACAACCCTCATCTATCAAAAGCGTTTATTAATGAGGCTGAAGAAACTAAAGCCAAAAACGAAAAGAAGTATAGATGGGAATATCTTGGGGAAGCGATCGGAACTGGCGTTGTTCCATTCGATAACCTTCAAATCAAGAAAGGCAGCATAACTGATGATATGCTCCGCTCCTTTGACAATATACGTCAAGGCGTTGACTTTGGTTATGGTCCAGACCCGCTTGCTTTCGTCAGATGGCATTATGACAAGAAGCGAAGCAAAATATATGTACTTGATGAATTATATGATCACAAAGTTTCTAACAGAGAACTAGCAAAGTGGATTAAATCAAAAGGCTATGAAAGCAATGAGATTACAGCCGATAGCGCTGAACCAAAAAGTATAGCCGAGCTTAAAAAGGAACACGGCATTAGAAGGGTTTCAGGAGCAAAGAAAGGCCCTGACTCGGTTCAATATGGTGAGGAATGGCTTGGTGATTTAGATGAAATAGTCATTGATCCATTGAGAACACCAAATTTAGCCCGTGAATTTGAGAACATTGATTATCAAACAGATAAAGACGGCAACCCTAAACCACGTCTTGAGGATAAGATTAATTAATTTGTCTTTTTGGCCAATATCATCAACAACTACTTTGTAATCTTCAATCTATTCCAATTTCTTTTTTCTTTCATTCACTATAAACACCTCCATGTTCAAGTATTTCTAAAGAGAGGTGCCTATATGTAATTGATGGCAATAAAAAAGACCTTCAAACCAAGGCCATTAATTGAATTTCTTTTTTAATCCATCCATCATATCTGCATCATAAAAAGATTGTAAAAGCTCGTCCACATTGATTTTTTTATCCTTCTTGCTTAGAAATTGATCAATGATCTTTTCATATTCTTCTCTAGTGTTTCCTTCAATATCTGAAAGGTTTAATTCTTCACCGAAGTGTCTAATGAACGCTATCTTTGTTATATCATATGCCTTTTTGTTTTCTTCTTCACAGGTGCAAAATGCTCCTGAGAGAGTGATGAGGAATTGAACGTCTTCATCGTCTAAACCATTGGCTTTTTGGAACTGAATGAATTGATTTTGTGACATATATAGTCACCATCCTTTTATCTAAAGTATAAGTAAATCAGCAGTGAGAACGATGTATTCAACAACAAGTCCGATTGTATCAGCTACACCTGAGTCTATATGTTTTTTAAGCTCTGCAGAAACAACCTTTCGAGCCCTACCAGCTGCATTTTTTGGAGTATCAATAATTTTTTCTAATTCTTTAATGATCTTGTTTGCATTTTTGACAGTACCATTTACAGCTTCCTTTCCAAAACGTTGCTGTAAAACCCATTTTGCCCAGTCGTTATTCACTAAGCCTTTAATTACTTTGATTGCTGCCTTAATAGCCGCACCCTTAGGGCCATTTGTAGTAGCAAGTGGATCATTGTTAGCATTCTCAATAGCTTTAAATGCTTGAAGCAAGGCTTCTTGTTTTTCTAATGGTAAATCTCTTAAAGCAAGTTGTTTTTGTAGCTCAGTAGGATTGAAAGTTACTGCCAAATCTTCTTTCTGTTCGATCTTTTCTGCTGCATACGTAGCTGTTGTGGGAATGAAAACTGCTGCTGATATGAGAACTAGCAACATCTTAACAAAAAACTTTTTCATTGGAATACTTCCTTTCTAATCATTTTTCAATAGTGAGGATATCACAGAAAGGAATTTATTGTTTGGGGAATAAATAACTAACGGCAAACAACCTATCAAGCCAAAAAGCAAATAACAAGTCAATACTAATGGTGAAAGAAAATTATATAGTCTCGTCTTACGTTTGCCATTATATGTAAATAGGGGTGGTGAGTAAAAGTCAGTGTAGAAGAAGATAATTATAAAACAAAAAAGCCCTTTATAGAGGGCAATTAAAATGGTTTAATTGTTTTAAAATGAGGTATTAAAATAATAAAAAAAACTGGAGATGAAACTGTATGGAAAAGAAACAATTTGTAAAGAAACCTGTTGTTGTAGAAGCATATCAAATTGATAAAGAAATGGACATTGAGACATTAGAAGGCACTATGAAAGCATCGCCTGGCGATTGGATTATTAAAGGTGTACATGGTGAAATCTATCCGTGTAAGCCAGATATATTTGAAAAGACGTATAAACCATTTTATGAATAATTAAGCTTCGTCAATAGCTTTTTTGATAGCTTCTTTAGTGAAAGATTTAGCCCATTTTGCTTTAGAATTTAGAATACTTATTGGAGAAGTATTGCTGTTGTTTATTTTTACAGCAACAAGTTTCATTCCTAATTCTTTCGCTTTGTCAATTTCCCAGTCGCACCAGCTGCTTTTGTGAGTATCTTCACCAACTAAAAGCAAGAAGTATCCGCATGTATTCATGCGCCTAGATATAGCTCTTCTAATTGCTCCGGTGTCTGTTGAATTAACTGAAACATCTGTTGAACCGTCTTCAAATTGAATATCTTTAAAATTAGGTGTATTATTTTTAGACCAAGCGACAAGCATATTCTTATAAGTCTTATCATTATCGTAATCGTAGCTTATAAATATTTTTTTAGTCATGTTTTTCTTCTCCTTTTGCTTTGTTCTGCATATTAGCCCAATTAATATTCTCTTGCGATATTATTGATTCGGTTCTCTCAACCAACAATTTAAAAATATCGCCCTCTGAGTAAACACCGGTCTTTGTGTAGTATTGATACTTTTCGTGTTTTAATGTTTCACAAATACGTCTGTATTCTATGTAATTCTCTTGGTGTTTTCCTAAGCTCAAAAATCCTTCTAACATTGTAATTATTCCACCAGCTAAGGCGATCGACAATGTAATCCATATACTATTTAACTTCGTCAAGACACTTAGAATAGGGATAGATGGAGCTAGAATTATAATTAGGATCTTCATAACTCTGTAATTCTTTTGATGATGTAATGATTTTTTATCATACCATTCGATCTGACCTTCTAGTCTATCTTGTATGTATTTACTTTCAGTTCCACAATCATGTTCCAAAACATTCCACCTCAACTTCCATTATATACAGTTAATGGATTATTTCAACAGATAAATAGACTGATAGTCCTTTTTTTAAAACTTTAAAGTCCAAAATTGAAATATCTGCCACCCTATCTGTATGATAGGAACATTATGACGGTCACTACTATCTTTTAAAATGAGTGTATTAAGCTGCCTATAATTAGGAGGGAGCTAGACCACTATAGTTTTAAGCTACAGTGGTGGTATTATCGAGCAGCGCAGACGAAGGAATTTTTGTTGGAATAGATTAATAATCAATCTAGAAAGAACAATCTTTTATTTAACAATTTATTCCTCCTGTCGATAATTCAGTTGAGGTGATAGGATATGAAATGGAATCTATTTAAACGAAGTCATTTTGAGAGAAAACTAGAAGAAGAAACTGAAATTAAAAAATTTCAAAGTGAAGTATTTAACAAGAACAACTTAAAGCGTAATTTAGCGCAAATGGATCCAACAAGTCTAAATGCTTATTTGAAATTTCATTTCCCTAAAGATGGACAAGATTACACAAATCATAGAATTAAGGTACAAGTCGTAAGGTCATTAGATAAAGTTGATTTATCATCTGCAATTGCAAGAATGGAAAGAATAGAACACACAAATGATCAAAAAAGATATTTCTTTTTTATTGGATTTATATTCACAACAATTACTGCTTTTATAGCCCCTATTTCTAATAAAGTTGAACTCAATTCCGATGCACATTGGAAGATTTTTATTATAGTGATATCAATTATATGTATAGCACTGTTTTTAATACAGCAACATTTTCACAAAAGTGTGTTGCATGATGATTATAATCGTTCTGATCTAGTACATTTCAAAGAATTACTTATTCAAGCAAAAGCTGATAAAGATAGTTAAACATCATTACAGCGGAATAAACACATATAAGCAAGTTGCTGGTCAAGCCATATTTGAGAATGGCAGAAGGTTGAAACATGTGAAGGAGAATGATTTGGTTGTCGGGTAGTGGGGAAGGTGGTTACAAACAAATATTGAATTTTCTCAAGAGCAAGCTAGGAAATTTATAAGATCATACGAGCAGTTTGGAAATTCCACGACGTCGTGGAATTTAGACACAAATAAATTATTTGAAATGATATCATTGCCCACCTCAATAGACAGACAAGAATTAATCGATTCATCTCTCCATATCCCATCAACAGGCGAAACAAAAACTGTAGATGAAATGACTGTGAGTGAGCTGCGTGAAGTTAAGAAAGCATTAAAGGAAGCGGAACAAGATAAGAAGCGATTAGAACATGAGTTAGATGAAGCTAAGAATATGGATCACGATGAAATGATTGAAGATTTATTATTAACCCATGTTATCATAGAAGAAAATGGATGTTGGAGGATTGTCAGCAAATGCTCAAATCAAAGTTAGTTGTTTGGACGTTTATCGTTGTGACTGGATTCTATATGCTCATAAGTATATGGAACATTGCTATATTTCCAGATAAGACATGGACAGATTACGCAGGACAGATTTTGATTGTCATTTTTGGAAGTATGGTGAATGGTTTAATCGCTGCATTCTTTATGTACGCAGCAGCTATGTTAGTGAAATATATTAATGGTGATAAAGCATAAATTTGTAGACAGGGAGATGTTACCATATGAATTGATTGAGCATTTGAGTCACAGTGGTATCACAAGAAATGTTTTTACTAATAAGAATCACTCAGTATAAGGTAGGAAACAAAATCGAATGAACCTTTATGTACCAGGGGTTAGGACAATTATTTAGAATGTGTTAGAATTAGTCAGAAAACGTGTCTCGTCCTTGACAGGGTAGAGGTCGCTGGTTCGAGCCCAATCGGAATCATCGTTGAAACCCTTGCCTAGCAAGGGTTTTTTGTTTTTTTGACAACGAATTTTTGTTCTGTTTCTTTTGATTGGGGACGAATTGGGAACGAACTTTATCCATTAGATTGTTTCTCAGTATTTTTAGAATCAAAAAATCCCTTTTCCATACAGATCACACACTTTTAATAGTATCAGCATATCCAGTTTAAGAGGTTACTTACAAAATATTTAGAACTTTTTAGTAAGAATCCTCAGAAATGTAATACGGTTTTAAGTATTTTCATTTATAATTCTCTATTTGTCTATACTTTTCATATCGCTGTTGTATAAGCTCTTCCGAGGATAATCGTATCAATTTTTTTAGAGATGATTCGATTGCAGATTCAATCAATTTTGCCTGTGATTTTATATCATTTTGTGCTCCACCCTTAATTTCAGGAATGATTTCATCAATAATTCCTAAATGCTTTAAATCTTTTGCTGAAATTTTCATATGTTTAGCAGCTTCTGGAGCATACTTAGCATCCTTCCATAGGATAGATGCTGCTCCTTCTGGCGAAATGACCGAGTACCATGAATACTCTAACATATGGATATGGTTACCGACACTAATGCCAAGAGCTCCACCACTTGATGCCTCTCCAATTACAATACAAACAATTGGCACTTTAAGTGTAGCCATTTCCAATAGATTTCGAGCTATCGCTTCAGAAATTCCACGTTCTTCAGACCCTTTGCCTGGATAGGCGCCAATTGTATCAATAAATGTAATAATAGGGCGATTAAATTTATCAGCTTGTTTCATCAGTCTTAGCGCTTTTCTATATCCTTCTGGATGTGACATTCCAAAATTTCTTTCTATATTTTCCTTTGTACTTCTCCCTCTTTGATGACCAATAACCGTAACGGGCATCCCTTTAAATTTTGCAATACCACCTATCATTGCTTGATCATCACCATATAATCGATCACCATGAAGTTCGAAAAAGTTTGTAAACAATAAAGGTATATAATCCAATGTCGTGGGCCGGTTACGTAGTCTTGCAATTTGAACTCGTTGAAAAGGTGTAAGATTAGAATAAATTTCATCTTGCATTTTATTTAAACGTTTTTCTAATTCTTGAATTTCTGATGATAAATCTACATTATGTTCTTTCATCATTTTCTTTAATTCATCAAATTTCTCTTTTAGTTCAATCATAGGACGTTCAAAATCCAAACTCATTTTATCCTCCAAAGGGTATGATTTACCTCACTCTAATCAAAAGACTTAGAAATAGAATCAATAAATAATTCAAAACCATCCACAACTATTTTTTGTTCTGATTCTGATAAATTACTGAGGATACGTTGATAAAATGTAAGGGATTGTTCTCTTAAGCGATTAACAGTAATGTGACCTTTTTCTGTGAGGTGCAGAAAAAGTTCTCTTCTGTTTTTTTCATTTACTTCACGATAAACAAGTCCCTTTTTTACTAACTTATCTACCAATCTACTTACAGTTGAAGTCTCTAATCTAAGTTTATTGGATAGTTGCCAAACAGTTAATTTTTCCATCTCTATTTCCTCTAACGCCATCATT
This sequence comes from Bacillus altitudinis 41KF2b, assembly GCF_000691145.1. GTDB lineage: Bacteria > Bacillota > Bacilli > Bacillales > Bacillaceae > Bacillus > Bacillus altitudinis. Next base: position 167,376 of record NZ_ASJC01000001.1, read on the forward strand.
TGAGAAGTTGGTAGAGGTTTTTCAAATGGTCCATTGGGCAAATTTTGAGATTCAAAAACCCCAGTTATTATAATCATTTTCTTAATATCTGATCTTAGTTTTAAGGCATCTTTTCTTTTCAAAAAAGGTCACCCTCCTAAAATTAATGTATTATACATCAATTGTATTATACATGAATATGTTTTTTTCACAAGTTTAACATCAGCCCATATGACAACATGGACAAGAGATTTCTTCTTGTTAAAATGGTTTAAGTGGATTGATCATAGTCGATCCACCTGATTGATGCATCAGGATCTTACCCTAAGTAATTACTGTTTACTGTTCTTTCAACAAAAATATGAAAAATGAAGAGAGGGGGAGAAAAATATGAAGTCATTTTTACTAATTGGACAATCTAATATGGCGGGTCGAGGCTTTAAGCATGAAGTGCCGCCAATTTATAATGAAAGAATCATGATGCTGCGAAATGGAAGATGGCAAATGATGACTGAACCTATTCATTTTGATAGGCCGGTAGCTGGTGTAGGACTGGCGGCTTCCTTCGCGGAGACTTGGTGTAAGGATCATGAGGGAGAAAAAATTGGTCTTATTCCATGTGCTGAAGGTGGCAGTTCCATTGATGAGTGGTCACGAGATGGGGTATTATTTCGTCATGCAATAAATGAAGCTACATTTGCAAAGGAAGATAGCGAATTGGCCGGGATATTATGGCATCAAGGAGAAAGTGACAGCCGAGATGGGAAATACAAAGAATACGATGAAAAAATACGAAGATTATTTCATGAGCTAAGAACTGAATTATCTGTACCTAACATTCCGCTTGTGATAGGTGGTTTGGGCGATTTCTTAGGAAAGACAGCATTTGGCGCAGGATGTGTGGATTATCAACTGATCAATGAGGAACTACAAAAATATGCACATGATCATGAAAATTGTTATTATGTTACTGCGAAAAGCCTTATACCTAATCCGGACGGAATTCACATCAATGCGATGTCCCAGAGAATATTTGGGATAAGATACTATGAAGCATTTCGAAAAACAGAACATATACATGAACCATTACCAAATGAACATGAGCTAGTGAAAGACTGTCATAATAGAATGAATACCTCAGCGGAGAATACATATATAGCACTAGAAAAATTCACGTTGGGCAAGATGACTTATGAAGAGTTGCTGGAGGCTTTAACGTAGGCAAAGCTCATAGTAGTCTTTGAATAAACAGAAACATGATATATCTTGTGAAAGGATGATTGTGGTGGTAAAAACAGATAAAGCTTCCTCCTGAATACAAGCAATTACATTCAGGAGGAGATAAAAAATGTTTAAACAAATAGATGAAAATTATCCGAGAAAAGAGCACTTTCATCATTATATGACGGTAACCCGATGCACATATAGTCTGGTGATCGATCTAGACATCACGAAATTGTATGCAATATTAAAAGAAAAAAGGCTAAAAGTATATCCTGTGCAAATTTATTTGTTAGCAAGAGCTGTGCAAAAATTACCGGAATTTCGGATGGATCAAGTGAACGATGAACTTGGTTACTGGGAGATTCTCCATCCTAGTTATACGATTTTAAATAAAGAAACAAAGACGTTTTCAAGTATTTGGACGCCTTATGATGAAAACTTTGCTCGGTTTTATAAAAGCTGTGTAGCGGACATGGACACTTACAGCAAAAGCAGCAGCCTATTTCCGAAACCTCATATGCCAGAAAACATGTTCAATATTTCAAGCCTGCCGTGGATTGATTTTACTTCTTTTAACCTTAATGTATCTACAGATATAACTTATTTACTGCCAATATTTACGATAGGCAAGTTTAAGGTGGAAGAAGGAAAAATCATTCTGCCCGTTGCGATTCAAGTCCATCATGCTGTTTGTGATGGCTATCATGTCGGTCAATATGTTGAATATTTGAGATGGCTTATTGAACATTGTGAAGAGTGGTTAGACGATTCATTGGATATGTCCTGAATGTCAGGAGTGATTTGCAAGAGGTTTCCAATGGTTTATAGAAGTTAGCATAAAGCAGACTTTAACGAGTCTGCTTATTTGTTGTGTGATGAAGAAGTTATTAGTTTGCAAGTTTGCAAATAAGGCAATCATGTTTTGTTTCTCAATTATTTTTGCGGTTTCTTTTCGGTGTTTTGAAAATTCCATTATGTGATAATAAATGTAATATAAAGGGATTTGATGGAGTGTGGATAGGGATATAGAAATTTTCATCTTACAGTCTTCAAGAGTAGTAGACCTGAAAAATGATTCTGAGTGTTTGTCATTTAAGCTTCTAAATTAATTAATGATAGGTGATAAACTACGGAGTAATGGAATATTTTGAAACTGCAAAAAGGGCGGGCAGATTCTTATAGAAGAAAGCAGTGATTTTGTCGGATGTTAAAAAATGTATACTCACTCTATCTAAAATCATTATATTGAATTAAATGTATATGTATTTACTCTAAAAATTGATAAAGGTGGTGGTTTACATGATGAAGAAAAGCAATACATTATTACTGTCTTCAATATTTTTAGCTAGCACGATATTCCCTGCAACTGTTTCAGCAACTACTGTTGAGAAAAATGAAACTGAATGGATAACAATTGCAGAGGATACTGCAACGGATTCTGTATCACATTCAACTAACAAAAAATCGGCCAAAGCAGATTATGTTACGAATTGGAAACTAAGAAAAACTGGTGGATTGATTGGTGAAATATTTCAATGTAACTACAGCATGTTAACGACAGCGAAGTCAAAGGGAAAAATTGATTATATAGAAGCAAAATCAAGACTATATGGAGGAGATGGAGGACTTTCTAAAAGCAAGACCGATTCTGCGAAGAAATCAAATTATGCTGGAGCGAATGCTGCAGGTGGTGTAGATGGTGGTTGGGGATGTAAAGGTAAAGCGATTGGAAACTCTTTATATAAAGATAGTGGTTATAAAACTGTTAGTCGCCAAAAGACTTTTAAAATTTAATAGTCGTGATGAGACATAGAAAAATTGTATTCATAACCATTTTCATCGTATTACTAATGGCTTTTATTTTATTTGTCAGACAAGAAAAAGTCTCTAACGATCAAGACTATAATGATGAAATGTTGGATGTTACTGGACCAGGAACGGAGACCGTATCATATGGTATGTATGAACCTGAGGGGAAGCTGCTTGATACACTAGATATCGGTTTGATTAAGAATAACCAAATGAACAAAGTTCTTTCCTTCTCACACTACATAGATGCAGCTAGAAAGTACACGTTATTCTTACTAGCAAATTTTAATCAAATAGCATTTTCTGCAGATAATCATAGACCAGCTAAATCATACACATTTGAGATGACTAAAGACCAGGTGATGACATTACCAATCAAAGCGACATTACCAAAAGATGTTGGAGAAATAGCGTTTATTATTGTTCCCGAAGCAAAATATCATTTGAAAGATAGTCATATAGATATAGCGACAGGTTTACAAGAAAATTATATTATGCGATACATCACAAAAAAAGCTTCATCTCATCATATTAGAAGTGAATTTTCTCCAATATATAAAACGGATGAATTAACTGGAGAAGAAATTTTCATGGCTTCAGGAAAGGTTTCAAATAAAGTGCTGTATACTTCAAAAAGTCAAATGCCCGTCTATCTCCAAGTGGATAATACAAGTAAAGAAAAAATGAATTATGCTTTAGTCGCATTCTCGGAATTCGATCAACAAAAATTCAATGGAAAACATGTGATGTATGTATCTGTAGAAAGTGAAAAAACAAATGTTTATCAAATAAAATTGCCAAAAGTGAAAAAGGAAAAGAATTTTCAAGTCATTGCTTTTCCTGCACCTTTTGATAATAGTACTAAATTTGAGGAAGTTAATTTTAGAGGCTATTCTTCTATTAGAACGTTAATTCAACCATAGGAGGCAATTTTATGTGGATGATCATTATTTTATTCATTATATTGATAGGATTTACAGGAAACATGGTATCGATTTTGAGAAATATTCAACAATCTAATGAAAAGATTATAAAATTATTAGAAGAAAATCAGACACACAAGTAGTCCATTGAGTTATGGTTTATGACAGCGTATTTAGTACACTGCTCCTGAGAGGGAGCTCTTTTTTTTCGGTTTCTTTTTGGAAAGAGTAGCAGAATGTTATAGAAAGGCTCTTAAAGCTCAAAATGATATTCAAAAAGGAGAGTGTCTGTATGGTGATTAAAAGACTCCTAATCATTGTATCCATTGTATTGTTAAGTGTTTCAACAGCAGAAACTATAAAAATCATTGAAACGAAATCAATTCGGAATACAACAATGGAGGAACAAAAATCAAATCGAAACACGATTATGATTGATCGAAATACAACTTCTGAAAATGTATAGACAAGATTAAAACAGACTTTAAGAGTCTGTTTTTTTATGAAGTAGAATGAGTAAATGAACAGTTGGTCAATGTTATACTTATCTCAGATAGATACGAGGAGGCATCCACTTTGAAAACATTCTGGGAGAAAGATGAAGAGAGTCCTTTTACGTTAGAAAAGATAGATGAGGAACAAATTCGTGAAGCAGAGGGAACACTTGGAGTCACTTTACCCGATACATACAAAAAACTCATTTTAGAATGGAATGGTGGTTTTACAGTTCGTAATGCTTTTCCAACCGAACGGCCGAATTCATGGGCAGAGGATCATGTTCAATTCGACCATCTAAGAGGAATCGCCAAAGATGATGGAATTATGAATAGTGTTCAGTTAAGTGATGAATTGGAGCTGCCAGAGGGACTTGTTTTCATCAGCGGGGAAGAAGATACATGGATCGCCATGGATTACCGAGAAACGAAGGAACATCCTCCTATTCACTATTTCGATTTAGAGATGGAGGTAGATTATAAGCTGGCAGATAGTTTCGATGAATTTGTTGAGCGGTTATATACAGCTGACGACGCCATGGTTGAAGTAATAGAGATTGAGAAGGAAGCTTCGGATTTATATATCAGTAAAGAAGAGCTTGAACACATTTTTGAGAGAGGAGACCTTCGTCAGCAGAATCTCTTCAAAATGGCACATTATCCGATGGAAGACATTGAAGAGATCGCATGGTTTTTCTTGCGCATGAAACAGTGCATCAAACAGATAAAAGATCAACATGTCTTGTATGAAACAGCTACTGCTATTCACTCCAACCTTCTGTTAAACCCAGATATGCCAAGGAATGACCGTATCAATAAAGAGCTGCAAGAAATTGCTGAAATTCTAGAAAATAGTGGAGATCCGAATACCGCCTTTTTGGGAGAGGACATTCATCCAGTGAAAAAACGATAGTGAAAGAAAAAAGCCCCTAAAAAGGGCTTTTTTTAATCTAATTCATGAAAAAACTGTTTGAGTTGATCAATGAAAACGGATTTGGATTTTCCTTTTTTATAAATGAACTCGATATTGATGTTGAAATTGATAGATGGCTCGATTGAAATTTGTTTTAATGTTCCTTGTTTTACTTCATTTCTAACACAATGATGAGGAAGAAACGATAGTCCCATTCCTTGTAGCACTAAATTTTTTGCAGTTTCCATATGATCAACCTCAATGGAAATGTTCGGTGTGATGTTGTTTTTTTGAAATAATCGGTGGAGCATCAACCAATCAAATGACCCATAGTCAAAGAAAATAAAAGGTTGTTCTTCTAGTTCATTCATATTGATGTTGCCTAGGCTGGCAAGCGGGTGATGAGTTGGGACGAACAGCCCGATTGGATCGCTGAAAATCGGGATTGATTCAATTTGAGGATGTGTTTCAGTCCTGACAATGCCAAAGTCTACTTGGTTGTTAATCACTTTTTGGACAACATCCTTTGAATGTCCTGTTACAATTTTCACTTTCAGGTTTTCGTATTTTTCTTTTAGGGCGGGCAATATGTTAGGCAATAGATTATTGGAAATAGAGGATGCGCATCCAATCGTCAATTCATAAGGGATCATCGTTTGTTTGAGACTATGCTTTGCTTCTTGATAAGAATGGAGAATCTTTTTGGCATGCGGGTAAAACTGTTCACCTTTTTCCGTCAGAGATAGTTTATTTCTCTGTCTATCAAATAATTTCAGGTCTAATTCTTTTTCTAACGATTGAATACGTGCCGAAACAGAAGGCTGGGTTAAATACAGTGCTTCTGCAGCTTTATTGATACTGCCTAGCTGGCATACATAAATAAACGCTTCTATATTCTCAATATTCATGTTATCCCCTTATATGACGTTCTTTAAATGTTTAGCTTCTCAAGCTCATACACTAATTTTACAGCTTCTTTCGCTAAAATGACAGTAGGGTCAATCACTTTCACAGCTTTGGTTGACCTTAGAACTAAAGGAATTTCTGTACAGCCGGCAATGATGGCTTCTGCTCCTTGATTGATTAAAATTTCTGCAGCTAACGCCAGTTCACTTTCGCCTTTACTCAATTTCCCTGCTTTCACGGCATAAATCCCATTCATCACGTTTTTCTGAAGATTTTCACTAGGAGTCATGACATCAATCTTGTGATGGGCACAAGCCTTTTGATAGAGCTGGGTTTTTAATGTGCCATCAGTACATAGTAAGCCCACAGACGTATAGTGATGTTTGTTCAGATGCTTTGCGGTTTCTAATGGCATATTCATGATAGGGATATGAGTGGATTGTTGTACGTTTTCTAAAAAGAAGTGAGCGGTATTGCATGCAATCAGAATAAAGTCCGCTCCTGCGCGTTCTAATCTTTTAGCTGATGCAATCATATATTCTGTAGGATCTTCGCCTTTCCCAAATATGGCATTGGTTCTATCAGGGATTTGCGGATCATTATCAGCAATTACATGGAGATGATCCTGATCTTTTATCGCTGGTGTATGAGAAATGATTTTTTTCATCAGATCAATCGTCGCTAAAGGGCCCATACCACCCATAATACCAATTGTTGTAGACATGCATATCACCACATTTCATTTTTTTCTATTATAAAAAAAGAAAGGATGGTGAGTGTTATAGAAAAGTTCTATTTGTATATAGAAGGTTGATTAAAAGCACCTTTTATTTTCTTCTTTATCTGTTTTGCGGTATGAGTTGCAATCTAATCAAAAAATATTAGAATAAAGAAAAATTGATAAAGGAGCTACCATTATGAATTTCAATTTGGATGAAGCTTTAGATATGTTGAGTCGAACTCCTCGTACATTAGAAAGTCTTTTGTCAGGTTTATCGAAGGATTGGCTTCACAGTCGTGAAGGGGAGGGAACGTGGAATCCCGTTGAAGTCATTGAACATTTGATTGAAGCAGAGAAATCCAACTGGATTCCCCGATTAAATGTCATTCTTGCTGATGGAGAGAATACCCCATTTCCTGCATTTGACCGCTACGCCCATTTGAATCAAACTGAAAGACAGATAGAACAAGCACTAGCGGAGTTTCATCATGTGCGGATGGAGAATGTGTCATACATTCAGCGTATGACACATTCAAGTCTTGATCTAGAGAAAAAGGGCGTCCATCCAGAATTCGGCATCGTGCAAGTGAGCGAATTACTTTCTGCGTGGGTTGTCCATGATTTCACCCATATCTCCCAAATTGTTCGAGTCATGGCGGAACGATATCGAACCGATGTGGGTCCATGGAGCGCTTATTTAGGGATTTTGAATAGGAAATAAATGTTTAATGACGCTTCGCGGCCCACTCAGATTGAAGAATGGCATATTGATATTCATCGACCCAATGTCCTTTTGACATATAATTTTGCAGCAAATGTCCTTCGCGTCTCATGTCTAAACGTTCCAGCACTCGAATGGATTTTTCGTTGCGTACATCTGTAAAGGCAATGATTTTATGCTTGTTCAGTGTAGTGAAAATATATTCGATCATTGAATTCAAGGCTTCATGAATATAGCCCTTTCCTTGAAATTCAGGCGCAAGTGTAAATCCTATTTCAACGATTCTAGGCTCGCTGCCGAGTGTATGAATGGCGCAATCTCCTATCAGCTGATTGGATTCAGATAAGGCAATCGCGTATTGAAACCAAGTCCCTGGTTGATTAGGTTGTTGCGTCATTTGGTGTTGTACAAATGATTCAGCGTCTTCGTGCGTGTAGTTTTCCCAGGATTGAAATGTGGCAATAGAGGGGTTTGATCGGTATTGATAAAATGCTTCAATATCCTGCTGATCAAACTGACGAATCACGACCCGGTTTGTTCTTGTAAATATGCTGTTTGCATTCTTCATGTGTTACCCTCACTTTTTAGTTTGTTCTTGATTTGAAAAAGTCTATTAGCCATTCAGATAGCTGTTTTTGCGCTTTGGTCACAAATCGATCGGCATAATACGTTAATTCAAGATGCCGAACAGGAGCAGGGGCAGAAATAGGGATAGAGACAATATTAGGCCATGCTGAATGTTGCTTTAACAGCCCTCTTGGCTGGATGGTGGCGCCGATCCCGGCTTCAACCAACTGCAATAGTGAAGTGGCAGACCCAACATCCATGACCGTGTCCAATTCAAAACCGTGTTCTTTACATACGTCATCGACCAAATCTCTTCCTAGGTAGCCTTTTGGATACATGACCAGTGCATGCTTTGTCAGCTCTTTTAGCGTCACTTCACGCCTTTTTGCCAGTTCACTGTCTGAATGAACAAACAATTCGTAGGGCTCATCGCCAAGTGGAATTTGAATCAGTCGTTTATCCGCAGGCCCGCGCAGCCCAATTCCGATATCGACTTTATGTGAGAGCACCTCGTCACGAACAAAGATGGTCGAAAAAGCCTTTAGGTTGATCTCTGGATACAGCGTTTTAAATTCTACAAAAAGCGGAACAAGCTGAAAGTCAAGATCAGAGGGAAGGACGGCAAGCCGAACGGTACCCCGCTGTTCAGATAACAGTTCTTTCATGGCATTTTTTGCATCTCGTTCAGCCTGAAGCATTTTCATGCCATATTGATAAAGAAGCGTACCAGCTTCAGTTGCAACTACTTTTTTACCGATTCGGTCAAAGAGCGGCATCCCAACTTCAGCTTCAAGCAGTTGAATCTGTTGGCTTAATGTAGGCTGTGATATACCTAGTTGCTCTGCAGCCTTTGTGAAATGTAAATGATCGAATACAGCCATAAAATAGGTAATGTGACGAGTATCCATATGCCATCCTTTCATTAATGATAGTATTTTCCTATCATCATAATACGAATTATTGTATTGATCAATGAATGAAGCGGATTTATACTCATAGTAACCTCAACAAGATGAGAGAGGAAGAAGAGTATTGATAAAAAAAATATTTTATTTAGCTGCTTTATTTTTAGCTGCCTTAAACTTGCGCCCAATCATTACATCCGTGGCTTCTATGATGAGCATGATTCAATCAGACCTTGGCGTTAGTGCACTCACGGCAAGTCTTTTAACCACTTTGCCGGTCTTGTGCATGGGAGTGTTTGCCCCTGTAGCAACGAAACTAAGCCGCCGGTTTGGATTAGAGAGAACTCTTTTTTTCTCGATTTTTCTTATCACAATTGCGACTGGACTGCGTGGTACAAGTCAAACGGTTACCATCCTTCTCGTGACTGCTTTTGCAGGAGGAGTTGGAATAAGTTTTGCCGGACCATTGTTGTCTAGTTTTATTAAAAAGTATTTCCCGAAAAGTCCTGGGATTGTCAGTGTGTACTCTATATCGATGACAGTTGGAGCTGCACTTGCTTCGGGCTTGACCATTCCGATTTACCTTCGCAGTGAGCATAACCTTCCACTTGCGTTATCTTGCTGGGCGGTTTTAGGCGTTATTGCACTGATTTTATGGCTCGGTCTAGCTCGTCAAAACCAACAAGCGGATCATGCAGATGTGCCGCTGAGATTACCGCTGCGAAACAAAAAAGCCATTCAATTCACCTTGTTCTTTGGCTTTATGTCTAGCATGTTCTATTCGTTAACAGCGTGGATTTCACCCATTGCGCTTGATTTTGGGAATAGTCCGCAGTATGCCGCCATGCTGCTTACGATATTTACGCTCATTCAGATTCCGGTGGCATTACTCGTTCCAAACATCGTCAATCGTCTAGGAAAGCCGAAATTATTTCTGATTTTATGCAGTTTGTCAGAGCTGATTGGCCTCATATTCCTTCTACTGCCAATGCCGATCCTGCCAGCTGTTATTTTTCTGGGGATTGGAGCAGGTGGATTATTTCCTTTAGCGCTTATGCTGCCTATTATTGAAACGCGTACACCAGAAGAAGCCGGTACATGGTCAGCGATGTCACAGATGGGCGGGTACATCATGGGAGGATTTGGTCCATTTTTAATCGGTTTGATTTTCGATATCAGCGGACATTTTCAAGCTGCTATTGTCGCAATGCTCGCCATCGTGATGCTGATGATTGGCGTGCAGTTATCGATGAAGTTAGGGAAAAAACGTGATGAGGTATCCAATTAAAGATCAATATACCGCTGCTTTTATATCATGACTCAATTGAAATCGCCATAGCCTATTCCTAAGTAGGCTATGGCGATTATTTTACTCAATTTTTAAAAGATGCACCTGAATGAATTATCGTGCCAGATTTTTTTCAACTTTACGAGTGGCCATTTCTGCAGCCTCCATGATCATTTCACCTAATGTTGGGTGAGGATGAATCGTCATGGCTAAATCTTCTACTGTAGCACCAATTTCGATAGAGAGAGAAAGTTCTGATATAAGAGTAGATGCCTCTGCACCTACGATCTGTGCTCCTAAAATAAGGCCAGATTCAGCATGGGCCACAATCTTCACAAATCCTTCTGGTTCTTTTAATGCCAGTGCTCGACCATTAATAGAGAACATTGTTTTTCCAGTAACAGTCGGAATGGATTGTTGCTTGCAATCCGTTTCGCTCAGTCCAACACTCGTCAATTCTGGGCTGGAAAACACAACGAGAGGGATCGCTTTATAATCGATCATCGAAGGTTTCCCGGCGATTGCTTCTGCTGCCACCTTCGCTTCATAGGAAGCTTTATGAGCCAGAGCAGGACCCTCGGTGATATCACCAATTGCATAAATGTGCGGAATGGAAGTTCTGCATTGTTCATCAATTTTAACTAGTCCGTTAGGGGTAATGGACAAACCGATAGAATCAAGACCTAATGTTCCATCTGTATTCGGTTTTCTTCCGACAGTAATTAGGGCATATTCCGCTTTCACCGTGTAGCTTTCTTTCTGTTTCTCATAATGAAGATCAATTCCGCTTATATGCTGCTCGGCATCTGTGACGTTTGCTCCTGTAATAATCGTGATGTTATCTTCTTTCAATTGACGAACGACAGGCGAGACAAGTTCACTTTCAAAACCAGGCAATACTTGATTGCCGCCTTCTAGAATGGTGACTTTTGATCCAAACCTTGCAAACATCTGTCCGAGTTCAACACCAATATATCCACCCCCAACTACGACAAGGCTTTTAGGGATTTCGGGAAGGGATAGTGCTTCAGTGGAAGACAATATACGACCTCCGAAAGGGAGTGATTTAATTTCAATTGGACGAGAGCCGGTTGCTAATATAAGGTATTTGAAGTTGATTCGTTTTTCACCTTTTTCGGCATGTTGAATCACCGCTGTATGCTGATCGAACAAGCTTGCATCGCCTTCCAAAATGGTAACTCCAGCTGACTTTAACAAAAATTGGACGCCTCCAGCTTGTTTTTCCACAACAGCTTTTTTGAACGCTTGAGCTTCATTGAAAGAACTGCTTTCTTGAAAACCACCCCATTTTGTGCGGAGTTTGAACCGCTCTGCTTCTGCTATTAGCGCTTTAGAAGGGATACAGCCTACATGGGTGCATACGCCACCTAACTGATCACGTTCTACTATCGCAGTCTTCATGCCGAGATGAGCTGAACGTAACGCCGCCACGTAGCCCCCTGGACCTGATCCAATCACTAATGTATCTACTGTTTCTAAATGAATCATTCCTTGCACCTCCAATTTCAAAATATGATGATCATAATATATTATAGTCATCATATTTTAGTGAAGTCAATCCCATTTGAGTGAGGAAAGATGGATTTTAGTCAATTGACACAAGATAATATGATAATTATAATATTTTAATAAATACACTTAGATGAGTTAAAAGGAAGGAGAAAAGAGGATGCCTTATCCGAAAGGTCATAAGTCAAAAGTGAGAGAGCAGATCATCGCTAGTGCTGCACGAGCATTTCGAACAAATGGCGTCCGTAGTATCAGTTTGCCATACATTATGAAAGGGGCAGGTCTAACTCATGGAGGGTTTTACGCTCACTTTAAGAACAAGGATCAGTTGGTGATAGAGACTTTTCATTTTGCTATTACTGATACGATCAAGCTGCTGCAAAGTGTTGCAGACAAGAAAACAGACCAGCCTCGAATTCAGACGATCATTGACTTTTATTTAAGTTCCGTTCACCGTGATCAGACGGAGATCGGCTGTATATTGCCTGCACTGGCAGGGGAGATTGCTCAATTATCGCAAGAGGTACGTAAAGCCTATACAGATGAATTGAAACGGTTTATGGCGTTTATAGCTGATACGGGAAACATAGATCTCTCTACCAGTTACGCACTAGTAAGCAGCATGATTGGTACAATTGCTCTTGCACGAGCTGTCAATGATTCGCAGTTCAGTGATCAATTGTTAATGGCAGGTAGAACACAGGCAAAACACATTTTAAATTCAAATTAAAAAACATAGGGGATGTTGCGATGTTGATTAGAGAAGCAAGCATAGAAGATTATCCACAATTAAGACAAATCTATTTAGAATCCCGACGTCAGAGCTTTCACTGGCTCAATACAGAAGAAATCAATCTGCAAGATTTTGATCAAGATACGCAGGAAGAGCAAATTTTCTTAGCTGAGGAGAGCAATAAAATCCTTGGATTCATCTCATTATATGTACCAGATCGTTTTATTCATCTCTTGTTTGTACATCCAGAAGCTGCTGGTCAAGGGGCTGGCGATCTGCTGCTTAAGCAAGCTATAAAAGTTTTGGGAACACCAGTCACCCTCAAATGTGTATCCGAAAATCACAAAGCTTTGTCTTTTTATCAAAAAAGAGGATGGAAGGCTGTTGTAGAGGAAGGGGAGCCTGGGGCGAAGTACTGGGTGCTTATTTATGAATAGAAATCTTTTTATCTAATCATTCACAAGGCCCTCTAAAGGGTCTTTTTGATTGTCAGTTTTCTGAAAGCCATTCCTTCAAAGGAAAATCAATAACAAATGAGCGGCTAAAATCCGTTCTTTTTTATGCTTAAAAATTGGATATCTTATGAATGAGAATATGAGATTCCATTATTATTAATATCCTAATGCATTATATTTTAAAGGGTGTTACCGTTGGATGTAAGGAATGATTGGCCAATCTTCCAATAAGAGTTGGAGGGGAATCATGAATTACAAAATTGAAATGTTAACGAATATGAAAATGGTGTATATGAGAAATATAGGACCGTATGGCAGTAAAGAGAATGTGGAGATGATGAAGAAATTTAAAAAATGGATCAAAGAACATCAATTCAATGACGAATTAAAGAAACATGGCATATACGGTGTTTCTCAAGATGATCCTGCAAGAACTTTACCTGAAAATTGCAGATATGACCTCATGTTCATGACAAATAGAGATTTCTCCAAAGATCAACTTGTTCAGACTGGTCATGTTGAAGGAGGAATGTATGCTGTGTTCACGGTGACACATACAGTCGAAAAAGTGAATTTGTTTTGGACGCAATTGCCTCAAATGATCCAACACAATCAATTGAACATGCGTGATGCACCTATTATGGAGAGATATAGAGAAGAAGAAGGCGAAGATAAGGTGTGTGAATTCTTACTGCCTATCTTTTAAACATTTTATCTAACTTCAATGAAAACAGACCTCTTGTGGTCTGTTTTCATGAATGTAAAATCTACACGTTTAAATAATTTAGGACTCGTTCCTTTAAATAACAATATTGAGCCTTATTCGTATCTTGAAATGCTTCTTCCCGATTTGAAGGTACATCCAAATAAAAGATTTCTTCTGAAGCACTTAATCCAGATGCTATACTATGGCTAAACCAATATGACAATAAAAGGTCATGTCAGGAGGAGCATGGTGTGATATTCATCATAGGAATTGTAATCGCTTTTATTGTTGCTATTTTAGGCTTTACTGTTTTCGTAAATGTAGGTAATGGATTAGGAACGGCTTTTAGCATCATTGGGGGAATGGTCATTTTATTCATAGCGGGAAGGCTGCAAAGACAAAAAGAAAAGAATGATCCAAACATCTTATTAGATAAGATGATGATGCTCTTTCACGAAGACGGATTTCAGTCCTCAACATACATCTTTTCGCAAAATGTTGATAAAGGATTTGCGATTGATGACGAGCGAAAGAAAATGCGCTTTATTACATATCAACCTAGCGGCTCATCTCAGAAATTCAGGTTTGAAGTCACTGAGCTTTCCTTGCAAGAGTTGAAACAAATTGACGTGTTAGAAGATGGTATACCGATTGAACATTCTACTGAGAGTGATAATAATGAAGAGATTTCTACACTTCAATTAAGATTAACGATGAATGATCAAGAAGCATCAACGATCACGATCACCTTCCTGCAATTTGATGTGCCAGTTCGTAAGAGCACCGCTGAATATTTGATTGAACGAGAAAATCTGGAGGAGATTTATCATCAAATTGATTCAATGATGAAATCTGCGTATTAAGTAAATTTCTGTTCATAAAAAAGAAATCACAGTTTGATTGTGGTTTCTTTTTTTATCTCAATCAAGTTAAAGCCAGTCCAGTCATTGTAGTTGAATGTTTTTCTCAAAAATGAATAAAGATAGACTAGACACGAAAACGAACATTGATATTGAAATGACTCATGTGATGAGGAGGAAGCATACATGCAAAAGCTTTGCAGGGAGGTCTGGATTGAAGTCAATCTTGATGCGATAAAAAGGAATATCGAAGCGATTCAAGCGCATATTCCAAGAAAAAGTAAGATCATGGCTGTCGTGAAGGCGAATGCTTATGGACACGGTTCAGTGGAGGTAGCGCGGCAGGCACTAGAAAGCGGTGCGACAGAACTTGCAGTTGCTAGCTTAGAAGAAGGGATTGTATTGCGAAGAGCAAAAATAGAAGCACCTATTCTTGTGCTTGGATTTACACCGCTCGATTGTGTGAAAAGGGCCGCAGCCTGGAGAATCGATCTCTCCGGCCTTCGAGAAGACTGGATTGCTCAAGCAAATGAGATCTTAGCGGAAGAAGAAAGCCAGCGCCGGCTTGGGATTCATGTCAATGTTGACACAGGGATGGGGCGATTAGGTGTACGGACAAAGGAAGAGCTGTTAGCGGTGGTGAAGGCGCTTGAAAAGAGTGAAAACCTGAGGTGGGATGGAATATTTACGCATTTCTCCACTGCGGATGAGCCTGATCCTGATTTTACGTTGCTTCAGCACAGCATCTTCATTGATTTTCTTCGGTTTTTGAAAGAAGAAGGGATCAAACTGCCGACCGTACATATGAATAATACAGCTGCTTCGATTGCGTTTCCTGAATTTAGTGCCGATATGATCCGGCTTGGTATCGGACTTTATGGATTGTATCCATCGCAATATATTCAAAGCTTAGACGCTGTTCAATTGGAACCAGCACTAAGCTTAAAGGCAAGAATTGCTTTTGTAAAAGAAATGGTCACAAAACCTAGGACGGTCAGCTATGGGGCAACCTATGTGGCAAAGCCTGACGAAGTCATTGCGACCATACCGATTGGTTATGCAGATGGGTACTCACGTGCTTTATCCAATCGAGGGTTTATGCTTTTCCGCGGAGAAAGAATGCCGATTGCTGGCCGAGTCACAATGGATATGACGATGATCAGTTTAGGGGAAATGAAAGCAAAGCAAGGCGAGGAAGTCGTCATTTATGGCCGTCAAAAGGGCGGAGAAATTTCTGTTGATGAAATTGCTGAAATGCTCAATACGATTAACTATGAAGTCATTGCAACATTAAGCCGCCGTGTTCCAAGGTTTTATCGTCGAGGCGGGAAGATTATTAAAATATCGACGCCGGTGATGTATGTGTGAAGGTAAGGACAGCATGAAAGTCCAAAAATCCCCCTTTATATGGAAAGGGGGATTTTGAGTTTCATGTCTCATTACGACTTAAGCTCGATACTCTTTATCTAAAATAAGAATTGGTTTAATCGTAGATCCATTTTTAGAATCTTCAAAGGCTTGTTCAATCTCTTCTAATTCGTAGAATTTTGCTAGTTTCTCAACTGGGAATTGTCCATTTTTAAAGAACTTGACTAATTTAGGAATGAATAGTTGAGGAACGGCATCTCCTTCTATCACACCTTTTAACGTGAGCGCATTGAGCATGAGATCATTGGTCACATTAAACGTTAAATCGCGCTTTCCTACTGCTACTGTTGCACAAGTTCCTTTGACACGTAGGCAGTGAAGGGCAGCTAGCGTGACTTCTGGTACTCCAGTTGTTTCAAATGAGTAATGTGCCCCTTTTCCTTCTGTGATTTCCTTAACTTTTTCAGCTGGGTTCTCATGTTTACTGTTGATGACATGTGTTGCACCTAATTCTTTTGCTAGCTCAAGGCGGCTATCATGGATATCAACGGCAATAATCGGATCACAGCCTGCAATTTTTGCTGCCATTAACCCACTTAAACCAACAGCACCTGTACCGAACACAACAAAGCTTGTACCTGGAGCTGGAGCAAGTGAATTTAAGACAGTACCGCTCCCAGTCATTAAGCCGCAGCCGAATGGTCCTAAATAACGTAAATCAGTTTCTTTGTCTACTTTCACCACATTTTTCTCATCAACCGTTGCATATGTACCAAATGACGATTGACCAAAAAATTGTGATACATCTTGATGATCATGTGTATGGATAGGCGTTTCATTATGTTTATTACGACCAGAAAAATTCAGTGGAATCATGTTTTCACATCCACCAGCGTTCCCGTCAAGACAATTATGGCAATGACCGCAATAAGCGAAACCAAGTACAACGTGGTCTCCTTCTTGAACGGTTGTGACATTAGAACCTGCTTTCACGACAATGCCAGAGCCTTCATGTCCTAATAAAGCAGGACGTGGGACAGGAAGCGTGCCATCTAATACAGTGGCATCCGTATGACAAACGCCAGATGCAACGATTTTGACAAGCACTTCATCTGCTTTTGGATCATCTAGTAATAGTGTTTGTTTCTCGAAATCTTTTTCATTTGTTGTGACCATCGCTTGAATTTCCATATCATGTGCCCTCACTTTTTGTATAGTATGATATTCTGAAGAAGTTAGATCAAATGTCACAAAAAATTCATTTCTTTATGACTAAGTTGATTGTAGGACGAAAGATTTTTCGTTTCAATCAGCAAAAAAACTTATTTGTATAGGTTTTCAACACAAATGAATTTATGTATCTCTAATCAACATTTTTTAAAAAGTGTCTAAAGGAGGGGCCCATGATCAAAAAAGAGGATCGCCGTGTTGAGCGAACAAAAGAAACACTTCGTCAAACATTCAAAATACTAGTAAAAGAAAAAGGATATTCGCACGTAAAAGTGAAGGATATTGTGGAAAAGGCAAACTATAATCGGACGACGTTTTATGTGCATTATGAAAGTAAAGATGAATTAGCAGCAGATGTTATTCACCGGGAAATGGTCGATTTCGAATATGAATTTTGTAAGCCGACTCGTGAAAATCCACTGTTGGATTTAACTCGCATGAAACCAGAGGGCACCGATGTATTTCAATATATCGTTGAAAATCGCGACTATTATGATTTATTAGTGATAGAAGACCGAATTCCCCACATACAAGAACAATTGCTGAAGAAAATACAATATATCTTCAAAAATAGAATGTCATTTGTTAGTGATCAGTATGAAGAAATCAACGACAGTTATTTTGTCCAGTATCGTTCATACGGCATCTTTGGTTTTATCATTGAATGGATCAGAAATGACTACAATGCATCTCCCTCAGAAATGGCACGCCGCATTATCAATTTATTATATATTCAATCCTCACTTATGATTCAATTGAAAGATGAAGAAACGATTATGAGAAAGTAATAGAAATAAATACATCCTGCATTTATGATGGGGCAAAATGAAAAAAATTAAATTTTATTACAAATATGTCGATAAAAGGAGGGATATTTAAGATATGGGGGAATGAAATGATGAAAAAAGGATTATTTTTAGTGCTTTTGACCATTTTTATGATGGTCACAATTCATCCGTTAAAAGCTCATGCAGCTGAGACAAATGGTTGGACGAAGCGAGCGGACTTACCGGAAGAGCGTATTAATGCTGGTGTAGGAGTAGTAGATGGAAAGATTTATTTATTTGGTGGAGCAAGTGAAAAAAACAAGTTAAATAATCAAACATTTATGTATGACCCTAAGAAAGATGTGTGGGAAGAAAAAACGAGCATGCCGAGAAATAGAACAGGCGGTACATATGCTACAGTAGGTAAGAAAATATATCTAATAGGTGGAATAAACGAAGAGACAAAAACAGCTTATAACACAATTGATATATATGATACAGAACTTGATCAGTGGGCTGAAGAGCCAATTCAAATTCCAAGAGAGCCTGTATTTCCATCTTATAGCAAGGGAACTTTGTACGCAGTTGCAGTAAAAGAGAATATATATATTGTATCTTCAAAAAACGCTTATAAGAATAATGTCTATCAATACAATACATCCACGGGTGAATGGACGAGTTTGAATTCATCTAGTTTACCACCTAGAAATGGAAGAGCCATTTCAGCAATTGACGGAAAAATATATGTTGCAGGTGGCGAAAATTCGATCGGTCATAGTAGAGAAAAGAATTTGTTTCAATATGATATTGCAACAGATACTTGGAAGAGGCTAATCGATGCTCAATTGACATCTTATACATATGAACCCTCCTATGAAACTTACAACGGTAAGTTCTTTATTATTGGTGGGCAATTATATGGTGATAATTCGAAAAATATGGTAAACAAAGTTCAGATTTTCAATCCACAGGATGGTCAATTTAAAAATTCAGCATATGAATTGCCAGAAGGAAGAGTATCAGCTGTTGCAGCAATTGTTGATGATCAATTATATGTCATTGGCGGACGTGACTACTCTTATAGTATGAGAAATCTTTCTGTAAAAAGTGATTACAGATCAGTGATTTCTATTTCATTAAAAGACTTACAAGTGACTGAGGATGAAACAAAGCCGGATGATGGGATAGCAGAAGACCCAAAGGATCAAGATGGGACAAAGCCTGGTGATGGAACAACAGAAGAACCGAAAGATCAGGACGGAACAAAGCCAGGTGAT
Source organism: Bacillus altitudinis 41KF2b (assembly GCF_000691145.1). GTDB lineage: Bacteria > Bacillota > Bacilli > Bacillales > Bacillaceae > Bacillus > Bacillus altitudinis. The sequence continues at coordinate 186,752 of NZ_ASJC01000001.1, forward strand.
GATACAACAGAAGACCCAAAGGATCAGGACGGAACAAAGCCAGGTGATGGGTCAACGGAAGAACCGAAAGATCAGGACGGAACAAAACCTGGTGACGGCACAACAGAAGAACCGAAAGATCAAGATGGAACAAAACCCGGAGAAGAAACTGCGAAAGGTATACTTTCCATTACCATGATCAATGGGTTACAAAAGGATTATCTGCTCTCAATGAAAGAAATTAACGATTTTCTTAACTGGTATAAAGAAAGAAGCTTTGGAATCGGAATGAACTTTTATGAGATCAATGATGAACATAATAAAGGACCTTTCACAAGTAAGAAAGATTATGTGGTGTACCAAAATATATTAATGTTTGATATCAAACAATATTAATAAAATGAAAGCTGCTGATAATAGATTAGCAGCTTTTTATTTTACATTATTGTTAAAATTAGGATGAACATCATAAAAAAACAAGATATTTTTTTAAAAATCTGCTAAACATCCCATAACTACGTCCGATAATAGAATTGTCAGGGTTGATAAGCCCTAGAATAAAGGACTTTTTTCAGACAAGGACGTCTGTCAGGTCCCACATACATGGAGGTAATAGGAAATGAGAATTAACCACAATATCGCAGCACTTAACACATTAAACCGTTTGTCTGCAAACAACGGTGCGAGCCAAAAGAACATGGAGAAACTTTCTTCTGGTCTTAAAATCAACCGTGCAGGAGATGACGCAGCTGGTCTTGCTATCTCTGAAAAAATGCGTGGACAAATCCGCGGATTAGAAATGGCTTCTAAAAACGCACAAGACGGTATCTCTCTTATCCAAACAGCTGAAGGTGCATTGACTGAAACTCACTCAATCCTTCAACGTGTTCGTGAGCTTGTTGTTCAAGCTGGAAACACTGGTACACAAGACGATACAGACCTTAATGCAATTCAAGAAGAAATCAACGCTTTAGTTGAAGAAGTCGGTGGCGAAACTGGAAGTAAAGGTATTGCTGATCGTACTCAATTCAACGGTAAAGACCTTTTAGATGGTTCTTTTGCTAGTGGTACAGCTAATTTAGTATTCCAAATTGGAGCTAACGGTGGTCAACAACTGACTGTAAACATTGACAGCATGAAAGCAGCTGATTTAGGAAGTGCGACAGTTAAAATTAGTAATATTGATGTAACTGATTTTGCAACTACAACTTTTGATGACCAACTTGCTGGAATTGATGAAGCTATCAACCAAGTATCAGCACAACGTTCTAAACTTGGAGCAGTTCAAAACCGTCTAGAGCACACAATCAACAACCTTGGTGCTTCTGGTGAAAACTTAACAGCTGCTGAGTCTCGTATCCGTGACGTTGACATGGCGAAAGAAATGAGTGAGTTCACTAAGAACAACATTCTTTCTCAAGCTTCTCAAGCAATGCTTGCACAAGCGAACCAACAGCCACAAAACGTACTTCAATTACTACGTTAATGAAAGGCCCCTTGATGGGGCTTTTTTTTATGCTGTTTTTTCCTTCACATTTTCTCCAGTCTTATGATTCTTAAATCCCTCTGATAAATCATGAAAAATGACCTTTAAATTTGGCATACTCTAGCGAAACAATCATAATGAATAAGACTTTTTACTTATTTATTCCTTTTTTGTTAAACATATTCCATTAAAGTTCGATAAATGGATTGTAAGGCTTACAAAAAAATTCTATTTTAGAACTTTTAGACATGGATGTCTAATTGGTTCAAACACATGGAGGTCATTTAATATGAGAATTAACCACAATATCGCAGCACTTAACACACTGAACCGTTTGTCTGCAAATAATGGAGCAGGGCAAAAGAACATGGAGAAGCTTTCTTCTGGTCTTCGTATCAACCGTGCAGGAGATGACGCAGCAGGTCTTGCGATTTCTGAAAAAATGCGTGGACAAATCCGGGGGTTAGAAATGGCGTCTAAAAACGCACAAGATGGTATTTCTCTTATTCAAACAGCTGAAGGTGCATTAACTGAAACACATGCGATTCTTCAACGTATGCGTGAGTTGACAGTTCAAGCGGGTAACGTAGGTACACAGCAGACTGAGGATTTAACGGCGATTCAAGATGAGATTAAAGCACTTGTTGAAGAGATTGATGGTATCTCAAGCCGCACAGCATTTAACGGAAAGAACCTTTTAAATGGAGATGTTACAGACGGATTCCAATTCCAAATTGGTGCGAACAAGGAACAACATATTATTGTTGAAATTGGTAAAATGGATGCAGAAACATTAACAGTTAAAGATATTGATGTAAGTGTTGATGGCTTCAATTTCGATACTGAAATTGAAAAAATCGATGCGGCAATCGGCGCTGTATCTAAACAACGTTCATCACTTGGGGCGGTCCAAAACCGTCTAGAGCACACAATCAACAACCTTGGTGCTTCTGCTGAAAACTTAACAGCTGCTGAGTCTCGTATTCGCGACGTTGACATGGCGAAAGAAATGAGTGAGTTCACTAAGAACAACATTCTTTCTCAAGCTTCACAAGCAATGCTTGCACAAGCGAACCAACAGCCACAAAACGTACTTCAGTTATTACGTTAATTAAAAGCCCCCTTTGAGGGGCTTTTTTTATGTTAGTTTGATTTTAGCAATTGATGTAATTGAAAGTCTGGAACAGCTTCATAGAAGAAAGCTCGATTTAATTCATCATTCTTTTGATCCCACCTATGCCACCAGTGGCCGACATCACCAGTGAAGTCAGCTTGAATCATGTCTTGCAGCTGCTCTAGGTTGATGATTTTTCTCGGTTCTATTAAGAATGAATGCATACGATGATATGCCTCAAGGTATTTAGTTTGTTTTGTTTGAACGGCATATTGTACATAATAATTTAAAAATTCTTGTACAAATGTCAGATGGGGAATGGGGGTTCCTTTTAACTCGACGCCTTCCCATGCCATATCCGCAATTGCACAAAGCCACCAGCCAAGTTCATTGGCGTGCTGCATTTGTTGTAAGGTATGCCGTTCAAAAGAAATAAGCTCATTTTCTTGTGCTTGTTTGAGCATACGCTCAAGTGTCTGTGCCTCAAGAGCGGCTTTTGTCATTCCCTGACCATGTATTGGATCTAATGTGCATAAGGCATCACCCATGACCAATAAGCCGCTTGGCCAATCTTCCATTTGTTCATAGTGGTTTCTGACACAAGCCGGAACTCTAAATCCTTTTGGTTTCGTATAGGGAATTAAATGAGTGATGGCTTCTGCTATCGAGGGATTGGTCAGCCTAGCGGTCTCTACATCAAACTGATCAGCGTCCGTTGTTGGATAATGAGAGCCGCCAGCTGCTGAGAGAAGAACCGCTACTAAATCATGATCTACTCGTTCAAACAGTCCTGTTGGAATTTTCTTATTTGGCTGTCCAACGATGACCATTGGTTCCAGATTCGGTGCCTCAGGTGGTATTTGGTAGTATCTTGTGCTATAGCCAAGAGACACGATTAGCTCATCTGTCTGCGGCAAGGTTCGCCCTGCGCTTTTCAGCCATTTTGGCAATTTAGACATTCTTCCAGACGTATCAATGACTAAGTCCGCACTTATTTTGTTGATGATTCCAGGCTTTATCCTCCGATCTTTGACCTGTAATCCACTCACTTGAGTCGTTTCTTCTTCAAAAAGAAGAGCCATCGCTTCATGTTTTTCTAAAAATTGAACACGTTCCTCACGTAACATTCTTTGCATCAGCACCCACTCTAGTACGGCGCGTCGTGTGACAGCTGTTTCTTCAGTATCCGTGAGTACTAACTCGCCATCTTTTGTCAAAAATCGAGATGTCTGATGCCATGTGTTGTACCCGCCCATTTCGAGTAATTCTTTTGTATAACCAGAAAATAGACGTTCTACTATTTGTTTGCCTAGTGGCAGCATTCTATGTGGATGAAAAGCTTGAGGCGTGCCAAGACGATTCTCAGGAGAGTCTGGCAATTCGTCCTTTTCAATAATCAATACTTCAAGGTAAAAACTTGATAAAACCTTTGCAGCGAGCATTCCCGTTATTCCGCCTCCGATGACGATCGCCCGCTCATACTTCATGGGTTGTGTCACAACATGCGCCTCCAGTGAATATATAAAATGGTTACATGACCATTTCATCATATGTTGATTTTCTAAGTATAGCAAATTCTTGTTTTTTTGAATATAGAAAGGAATTGGCATACTTTTTACTCGTAAATATGAAAAAAACTTCAATCTTGATCATTATTTTTAAAAAATAATGATCAAATTTAAGAGGAATGACCGATAAATATATTAAGGGGGTAGAGAGAATGGATATACTACAGAGTATTGTAACCGCAGCACCTTATATGATGAAGATTTTAAAAGATGAAGTGACGATGGGTGTCATTGATCGAGAAAAATTCTTGCTGTATTTGCCATCAAAAGATGTGGATTTTCAAATACGGACAGGAGATCCCATTAAACCAGATGATCAGAATATGAAAAATGCGCTTAGAGGAGAAACATCAAGTACATTCGTACCTGAATCGGTGTATGGGACGCCTTTAAATGCAATGGGATTGCCGATTTTCGATGAAAATCAACAAGTCATTGGTGCAATCGCTTTAGGTTTTCCACTTAAAAATCAAATAGAACTTGAGGCGTATATGGAGTCATTGAACGACATCATTCAAAGTATTCAAGAAAAAGTACATGTGGTGGCGGCTCATTCAGAAGAGCTCTCTGCGACAAGTGAGGAAATGACATTCCAAACACAGCAAACACTTGAAAGCTCGAAAAAAACTTCAGATATTACAAAAATGATCAAAGGTATCTCTAAACAAACGAGTTTGCTAGGATTGAATGCTTCAATTGAAGCAGCCAGGGCAGGGAAAGAGGGAGCGGGTTTTAGTGTGGTAGCGAGCGAGGTTCAAAAGCTATCAAGCGAAACCTCACGTGCAACAGAAAACATAGAAAGCTCATTGCAAGGGATATCCTCTAATATACATACATTACTTGAGAGTATGGGCCATATGAAAGGGTCATCTTCAGAACAAGCTTTATTAGTGACGGAGTTTAGTGAAATTGTAGACAGGTTGACGACGGTTAGCAAAGAAATGAAAGAATTTATGCAAAAGGTGATGTCAACGTAAAAAACGAATCCAAAAAGGGTTCGTTTTTTGTTGGCTCGTTATTTTCTGTTTTTCTGATCAAAGCGATAATCGTATGTTTCACCTTTGACCACATTTAAAAACTCATGTCCAATTTGAACGAGCTGTGCATTTTCCCATTTAATCAGAGGATCTTTATCAGGGTACTTCCAGTAGATTGTTTTCTTGTGATGGGTGAGTTTGTTTTCAATTTCTGCTCTGACCGCATTCTCTTTTAGCTTTCCTCCACTATGTCGATACGTGTTAATGGTATAGGTTCCATCAGGTGATGATATCGAGCGGATGAATGTTCCGTGAGACACGCCTTGAAGAGAGAAGCATTTCCAGTAAATAATTCCGGCGAAGCTAAGACATAAGATGGCAAGGATGATGGTGGTTTTCTTTTTAAACATGAATTCCTCCAGGTGTAGATCGCAATATTCTAATATATGAGAGAGATGACAAAAAGATTCATATAGTCCAAAAGTTCTATTCATTTCAATTATCGGTCATTTTTTCTCAACATTCAACAGTTAGCCCGTAAAGATAAGGAAAATTTAAGGATGCATTCAGATCACACTGGTCATTCGAAAACACTTTACAAAAGAATTTGCGATCAGTAGACTTATGCTCATATAGAGAAATGGGGCAGATGGAATGAATCGAATCATAGATACGTATCAAAATTATGAAGAGCTTTCCGCTCATGAAAGAAAAGGGATCGACTATCAAATTCTTCATCAGCGGAAAGGGGATCAGCTTCTCGTCCTGTCACCTCATGCGGGAGGGATTGAATCTGGCGTGAGCGAGCTGGTCCATGAAGTAGCAACCGATTATTCTATGTATTTATTCGAGGGCCTTAAAGTGAAAGGCAATCATGTTCTTCATATTACGAGCACACGTTTTGATGAGCCGATTTGTCTTTCTCAAGTGCATACACATCATTATACATTTGCACTCCACGGCTATGGAGAAACAGACGTTCTACAAACTTTAGTTGGTGGTACCGACAGGGAAAAAGCTGCTGAAACAGTGAAGTGTCTCACACAAAATGGCTTCCATGCCTTGCTTTTATCTGAATCGGATCAATTTGCTGGAACACATCCTCAAAATATTAATAATCAATGCCTCACAGGAAAAAGTGTTCAAATTGAAATTAGCCAAGCTCAGAGAAGAGCTTTCTTTCAAGACTTTAGGCGGAGCCGTAGGCGTGATACACAAACCGAACAATTTTATCAATACACAAATGTACTGAAACAAGTGTTAAGTCTTTATGAATAAACTTCTGACGTCACGTGTGCTGACGCTTTTGTTTGATATGTAGCTTCATTTTCTGCGACCTTGCTGGCTCTCATTAAATAAGAAGTGAATTCTTTTTGAAATTGAATGCCGGCTCTTCGCTGTTCAAATAGAGCAAGCCGTTTTTCAGCAAAAGCCCGAGTGACATGAAATGTTTGAGCAATATGCAAAATGGCTTGCTGCCTAAGGTTTGGGAGCGTCATTTGCAGCAGCATAAAAGTCGGAACACAAAAGTGATACATGAATTGTTTTGCTTGAAACTCTTGCAGTTCTCGAAAGAGCTTGTGCATGTTAAAGTGGTTGCCTGTATGCTTCAGCACATGACAAAGCTCGTGGGCGAAATCCTGCCACTGTTCTTCTGACGATAAGGCTCTGTTTAAAATAATACTGTAAAGACCTTGATGTTTGATCATCATGCTGCCAGTATCCTCGTAGTGTACCCATACATGAAATTCAGCTGCGATCCTATGCATGTCTACATAAGCAGGACCACTTATTTGCAGTTGAGTGTATAACCGTTTAATATCTTCTTCTAAATGGGTTAAAAAATAAGTCATGTCAAAACCTCCATACAAACGTATGTTCTATTTTTGCCGTAAAAGAAAAGTCCATATAGGACTAAATGGCTAATAAAGCTATCGCTTACTTTTTATATCGGCTTGTTTTTAACAATTTTAACATAAAATCAAAGAAAATTGGAAGTTTTTCCTGTTTTTTATTCTATTTTTTTATTTTTTACAAAGATAAAACGGCGATTGAATTCAAATTTTACCATAGTCTTATGACGAAAACAAACAAATTTGTCTTACGTTTGCCACCGATTGATGAGCAAGATCAAACATCAATTTAGCAAAAAGGAGTGCAAAACATGGTACAAATTTATCAAGATTTTATTCCAGTTGGAAACGGAAATCGGCCAGGATATGCTATGACGCCGCTTTATGTAACTGTGCATAACACAGCCAATACATCTAAGGGAGCTGACGCAAAAAGTCATGCGGCATATGTCAAACGCTCAACAACAGAGGTAAGCTGGCACTTCACAGTGGATGACAGAGAAATTTTTCAGCATCTCCCTTTAAATGAAAATGGGTGGCATGCTGGGGATGGACATGGAGATGGCAACCGAAAATCGATTGGCATTGAAATTTGTGAAAACGAAGATGGAAACTTTCAACAAGCTGTCAAACATGCCCAGTGGCTTATTCAAAAGCTTTTAAAAGAACATGGCATTCCATTAGCAAATGTGGTGACGCATCAGCATTGGTCAGGAAAAACATGTCCACGTCTGCTGCTAGCTACATGGGATGAATTTAAAAGAGGAATTGAGACTGCAGGTGATCCGGAAACGGTGATCACATATGTGGTGAAAAGCGGGGATACGCTAACGAGTATTGCCAAAGCCCATGGTGTCACAGTGAGTGATTTACAGACATGGAATCAGATTAGTGACCCGAACATGATTCGAGTTGGACAAGTTCTCAAGATTTATCATGCAGAAGAAAAGCTCAGTTATGAACTGCCGGATGGGGTGTTAAAGGTGACATCACCTCTGACAAAAGGGGAGCATGTACGTCTCGTCCAAAAAGCGCTTGCTGCTGTGTATTTTTATCCTGACAAAACAGCTGCAGATAAGGGCATTGATGGCGTTTATGGGGAAAAAACAGCCAATGCCGTCGCGCGATTTCAACTGATGAATGGTCTAACAAGTGATGGAGTATACGGTCCTAAAACAAAAGTGAAGTTGCTTCAACTATTAAATCAGTGAGTCTTTCTTTTTGGCCGCTTGAATGACGGCTTCACTTTTTTCGTGTAATCGGCAGATATAAGGGGATGGCTTAAATTCAGCAAACTGAACATACCTCAATTGTTTAAGTTTCTTTTTCATATTGGCACCTCAATCGTTGCAGCAGTTGGTTTTATTGTATGCAAGTAGATGTGAAAACGGAAGTAGGACGCGGATGATGTTCCGCGTCCTTTAGTGTAATCAAGCTTTTTTATTTTTATACTCATCTAGGAGCTGTTCATTCTTTTTGAAAATACGCTCCGTATGGGGACTTACTTTGTAATCAGCCATACTAATATGGCGCTTTTTCTTTAAAATCTTAAATGGGTTTTTCTTGCGATTGTTATTATCCCCTTGAAGTGCGTGTTCCATCTTCATCACCTTCCTCTTCGTCAGGCAAGATTAGGTCATAAATCGTTGTAAGTGAAGTCATTAATAAATAGTCGAATTCAGTGACAATTTCCTCAGAGGTCAGCTTAATCACAAAGTGTGCATCCGCTACTGAAAACGGGATGAGAACCAATTTGCCGAAGTCATCGTAATACACTTCCTGCCTGTCAAGCTTTGCTTGAATAAGCGCTCTCTGATCAAGTGTCCGCAGCAGGTCATCTTTTTGCTCCTGCGTATCATAAGGACAAAGAACTGCTTGAATATTCATTTTTTCTGCAAAAGAATAGATCAGTCGTTCAATTCCCTCTATATATGCTTCTATACTTCCATAATATACATGGATCGGTTCGTTTTTCAATAGGTATTGGTACGTTTTTAGTTTATTGAGGTAAGAATGAAGCAGGTCGTTATTTTGTTCTAGGAGTTGATGGGTGTCGGTTTCAAGTTCATGATTTCCGAGTTTTTTAATATAGGAGCTGAGGAAAATAAAGGCATCAGTTAATGCGAAAAAAACAGCAATAATCAGGTAGTGCATCCAATCGGTGAAGATTGAAGCAGGGTCATTTGTCCAGTACACAACAGCACCCGCTACATAAATCCAATACCACGTTTTACGAATCGCAAACATCTTTTCTTTTACTTTTTGTTCAAAGCGCCATACCGCAAATACATATACAGCAAGAGCACCTAGCAATAACCAAACAGTCAATTGAAAAAATAATAGCATGTTCCTCTCTCCCATAGACAGATGGATACTTATTTATTTCTATGGATATGTTTGGAAACCCTGCTTCATGAAAAAATGGCTTGCAGAAAAAGAGCATTTGAGCATGCAAACAAATAAAAAAAGACCTGTTAGACAGGTCTTTGATATTAGAGAATCGCATTTAACACAAAGTATATAAGTGCCCCTAGAGTTCCCGAAATCGGTAATGTGATCACCCAAGTGACAAGCATACGTTTTGCCGTACCCCAGTTGACTCCTTTTACTCTATGTGCAGAACCTACACCTAGAATAGAAGATGAGATCACGTGAGTGGTACTAACCGGTAAGTGAATAAATGTCGCACCGAAGATAATAGCTGCACCCGTTAAGTCTGCAGATACTCCGTTTACTGGACGAATCTTCATGATTTTACCGCCGACTGTTTTAATAATCTTCCAGCCGCCAATAGACGTACCTAGTCCCATTGCAAGCGCACAAGAGAATTGTACCCAGAAAGGAATGTCGTCTGTTGTATGCAAATTACCTGCAATTAAAGCCATCGTAATAATTCCCATCGCTTTTTGCGCATCGTTTGTTCCGTGGGTATACGATTGCAGTGCAGCCGTTAAAATTTGAACACGTCGGAATTGTTTATTTGTTTTTGCGAGATTATTGTTTCGGAATATAATTTTGATAATGGTATACACGATATATCCTAAAACAAAAGCCAGGATAGGTGAAAGCAAAAGTGCTTGAATGATTTTAATGAATCCCGAATAGTTTAAAGCGCCAAAACCAGCAGAGGCAATAACAGCTCCTGCAATTGATCCGATCAGTGCATGTGAAGAACTACTCGGAATCCCGTAATACCAAGTAAGCAAGTTCCAAGTAATCGCTGCAATTAAAGCAGCCAAAATGACGACAGATCCGTTTTGAAGTGTAAAAGGATCTGCGATGTCTTTTGTAATGGACTTTGCCACACCTGTAAATGTCATTGCTCCTAAGAAGTTCATAAACGCTGCCATAATAATAGCATGTCTTGGCTTTAACGCCTTTGTTGAAACTGAAGTAGCAATGGCATTTGCTGTATCGTGGAATCCGTTAATGAAATCAAAAGCAAGTGCACAAATGACAATAAGTATGGTAAGGATGAGTAATGTATCCATGTTTAACTAACCCCGTTACGCATTCTTCATAATGATTGTTTCTAGATTGTTGGCAACACTTTGACAGGAATCTGCGATTTCTTCAAGTGTTTCGTAAATTTCTTTGTATTGAATGACCTTAATTGGATCTGTTTCTTTTCCAAACAAGTTCTTTAGTGATTTGCGGTGAAGATTGTCACAATTATGCTCAATCTCTTTAATTTTGATTGCGTGCGGATGAATATCTTTTAAGCGATTTTCAGCCAGTAATTCAATAGTCGTTAAAATTTCTTTCGCACATTCTCTGATGTAGTGGCTGAATTTGTCGATATGTTCGTCAGAGCTTGTAATTGAATAAATTTCTAAAGTTGCTGAAAAATGCTCAATGCCGTCTAAAACATCGTCGAGGCTATTCGTCAATTGAAGAATGTCTTCACGTTCAATCGGTGTAATAAAGGCTTTGTTCAGCTCTTTAATCATGGTATGAACATGATTATCACCTTTTGTCTCATATTCCTTCAATGTGTCAGAAAATTCTTTCAGAGTGGTTTGATTTGTTACTTTATAGCTAACAAAATACTCAGCAGTTTCATCTAAATTTTTAGCAATTTCCGTTAACAAGACGGAAAACTTGTCTTTTTTCCTTTTTAACATGTAAAAACCCTCCATTGTATAAATGAGACAATGCACACATCAAATAATTATATATTCTTTTGTCGAAAAAAAACAGGTGTAGTCGAAAATTTCTTCACTTTTTCTATTTGATCTTATTCTGACCTAAAGATGTGATCTCAACTCACCTTTTTCAGAAAGGGGAAAAGAAAGCAAAAAAGCGGACCATTTTTGGCACCGCTTAAACGTTAAGAAGCTGAATAAACAAGCTTAAACCGCTCACAAACAAGAAGCATATCTTCCTTAAATGTTAATCCGTACGGCTTAAGGGCTTCTGTGAAAAATTCTTCATGTTCTTTGTACCAATAGTCATATGAAAGATCTCCTTCACCTTCTGCTTTTGCAAATGATTCAGGAACCTCATTCATTGGCATGATATCTACTTGTGTGATCTCTATGATGGCTTTTGGTTCCTCCTGGCTGTCCAAAATGACCGCATATTGACCGGGTTTTGGAAGAGGCTCTTGTTCTTTTTCGTAAAAAAGGTATCCAGAACAAGTGGCTGTTTTTTTTCCTTGTTGTACAAGGTCAAGCAAGTGATCTGGATCTGCGCCAAATGCCCAAGCAGAAACAGAGGCGTGATCAGGAGTTTTTTCTGATTTTTCTTCCCAATAAGATTCCCAAAATAAAGTGCTTTTGTGGTTCATCCTTTTTCCCCCTTTGTTATGAGTTTATTATATCGTGAAGTTTCCTACTTGGAAATCGTATGTCTTTATTACTACGAACTGTGCATGTCATATGTTTTGAAAACATGCGTTTTGTTTGGCAGATATAGGATGATAGAATGAAAAATTTTGAAATTTTAGAATAATCTATTGTATTCTGGTCAAGAAGTCGGTAAGGTCAAAGTAAGAATATGGAAGGGGTGTTGTTCATGAAACGCATTTCTCTAACTGTTTTGTCCATATGTCTGTTTGTTTTCTCGTTTTTCCTGCCGGTCAGCCAAGTCACTGCAAACGAAACTCATGGGAATAAAGTAGCTGTTGGCAAAGATGGTATGGTGGCTACTGCACATCCACTTGCATCGGAGATTGGTGCTGACGTATTGAAAAAAGGTGGGAACGCAGTGGATGCTGCTGTTGCCATTCAGTACGCACTTAACGTAACAGAGCCAATGATGTCTGGAATTGGCGGCGGCGGATTTATGATGGTTTATGATGGGAAGACAAAGGAAACATCCATCATCAATAGCAGAGAGCGAGCACCACAGGGCGCAACACCTGACATGTTTTTAACAGATGATGGAAAAGTGATTCCGTTTGCTGAGCGATCTACACATGGAAATGCGGTAGGTGTTCCAGGGACTGTAAAAGGTCTTGAAGCTGCATTAGATAAGTGGGGTACTCGTTCTATGAAGGAATTGATTGAGCCCTCCATTCAACTTGCAGAAGATGGTTTTGAAATTGATTCTGTCTTGGCAAATGCGATTGATGATCACCAAGGAAAATTGAAAAAAACGGCCGCAGCGCCAATTTTTCTTCCAAATGATCAGCCACTCGAAGAAGGAGATCTGCTTGTCCAGCCAGGTCTTGCAAAAACATTTAAACTCATTGCGAAAAAAGGAAGCAAAGCGTTTTATGAAGGAAAAGTAGCAAAGGCACTTGCAAATACAGTTCAAGATTTTGGCGGGACGATGACTTCAAAAGATATCAAACGTTATGAAGTCAAGACTGACAAGCCAATCTGGGGAGACTATAAAGGATATCAGCTTGCAAGCATGCCTCCACCAAGCTCAGGCGGGGTGTTTATGCTACAAATTCTCAAAATACTTGACCATTTTAACCTGTCTCAGTATGACCCCAAATCATTCGAAAAATATCAGCTGCTTGCTGAAACAATGCACCTCTCCTATGCTGACAGAGCCGCATATGCCGGCGACCCCGAATTCGTAGATGTTCCACTAAAAGGACTACTAGACGATGATTACATTTCAGAAAGAGCCTCTCTCATTCAATTAGATCAAATGAATCGCAGCCCGAAAGAAGGAGATCCTTGGGCATATGAGGATGAAAAAAATCCATCCCCAATTGTTCCTCAGCCAGAAGATAAAACCATTGGTGAGACGACCCATTTTACTGTTGCAGATCAGTGGGGAAATGTTGTGTCATTTACAACGACCATTGAACAATTATTTGGTACAGGGATTCTTGTTCCAGAGTATGGATTTTTCTTAAATAATGAACTGACTGATTTTGATGCACGACCTGGCGGTGCAAATGAAGTCCAGCCAAATAAACGTCCATTATCAAGTATGACCCCGACGATCATTTTTAAAGATGGAGAGCCTGTCATGACTGTTGGATCTCCTGGTGGAACGACGATCATTGCTTCTGTTTCACAGACGATTCTCAATTTACTTGAATATGACATGGAGCTTCAGGATGCGGTAGAAGAGCCAAGAATCTACACAAACAGCTTAACTTCGTATCGTTATGAAGTAGGCGTCCCTCTAGATGTAAGAACAAAGTTAAATGATATGGGTCACCAGTTTGGCAGTTCACCTATTGATATAGGGAATGTGCAAGCTTTACTGATTGATCGAAAAGCAGGGACATTCACTGGAGTAGCTGATTCTACGAGAAATGGAACTGCTGTTGGTGTCAATCTAAAGGTAGCTGCAGATCAATAGCATTTCCCGGGAAAAGAAGCGCCTCATCAAGAAGGCGTTTCTTTTTTTCATTAAAATAAAAACACAGTTGACACCTGTGAATAGTTTGAATAATATATAGACTAACATCAATCATACATAGCTGATCGGACAACCGAAGGCTCTTGGCATTGACGTACAGGACTTTTTTGTACTTCAATCGCTGAGGGCCTTTTTTGCGTATAGAACTGAAAACGGCAAGGTTGGTGTCACTATTCAATGTGAAAGGGAGCGGATAACATGAAAAATTGGATATGGATGTCTATTGCGATGACACTTTTCATCATCACAAGTGCCGCATGCTCAAATGCGAATGAAGCCTCAAATCAAAAGGGAAAGGTTGAGCTGTTGAATGTGTCATACGATCCTACCCGTGAATTGTATCAGGAATACAATCAAGCCTTCCAGACTTATTGGAAAGACAAAACCGGTGAAGATGTGACGATACAGCAGTCTCATGGAGGGTCGGGTAAGCAGGGGAGATCGATTATTGATGGACTCGAAGCAGACGTGGCTACACTTGCTCTTGGGTACGACATTGATGCCATTGCAGATCGAGGGCTACTTTCAAAGGATTGGCAAAAAGAATTTCCGAATCAGTCCACACCTTATACGTCTACGATTGTGTTTCTTGTGAAGAAAGGGAACCCCAAAAATATTAAAGACTGGGATGACCTGATTCAGCCAGGTGTATCCATTATCACACCAAATCCAAAAACGTCAGGCGGTGCAAGATGGAATTATTTAGCCGCATGGGCATATGCCGATAAAACCTTTCATGGGGATGAAGAAAAAACGAAGGATTTTGTGAAAAAGTTATATGAACATGTCGAGGTGCTCGATTCAGGTGCTCGTGGCGCCACAACAACTTTTGTCGAGCGCGGTCTTGGTGACGTGTTAATTGCTTGGGAAAATGAAGCCTATTTAACACTGCATGAATTAGGCAAAGACAAATTTGAGATTGTCAGTCCCTCTATTAGTATTTTAGCAGAGCCGCCCGTTGCCGTTGTCGACCAAAATGTGAAACGAAAAGGAACAGAGAAAGTGGCAAAGGCTTATTTAGATTATTTGTATTCTAAAAAAGGACAGGAAATTGCGGCTAAAAACTATTATCGACCAAGAAATCAAGAAGTGCTAAACAAATATAAAGATCAATTTAAAGAGATTGATATGGTGACCATTGATCAGGCATTTGGCGGATGGCGAAAGGCGCAGAAAAGATTTTTTGATGATGGCGGATTATTTGATCAGATATATAGCGGACAAAAATAGGGGGGCGACGTGATGAAGAAAGGCTATGCTGCCGCCAATAAAAGAAAACGTGTATTGCCTGGATTCGGGCTGAGTCTCGGAGTGACACTTGTTTATGTCAGTGCGATTGTCGTGATTCCTTTATCTATGGTATTTATTTGGACGGCTTCATTAGGAGCAGAAGGAATTTGGAATGTCTTTAGTGATGCACGGGTGCTAAAGTCGCTGCAGCTTACGGTTACGACTTCTTTTGCAGCTGCACTCATCAATGCAGGTTTCGGTGTACTGATCGCATGGGTTCTCACGCGGTACTCGTTTCCAGGAAAGAACATCCTGGATGCCCTCATCGATTTGCCGTTTGCTCTTCCAACGGCAGTGGCTGGCATCGCTTTGACGACTCTTTATTCTCCGAATGGGTGGATTGGGCAATTTTTGCATGTGAAGGTGGCTTACACCCCGCTCGGGATTATTTTGGCACTGATTTTTATTGGCATTCCATTTGTCATAAGAACGGTTCAACCGGTCATTGAGGGGCTTGAGCAGGAAGTGGAAGAGGCCGCAGCTATACTTGGTGCTACAAGAAAACAGACCTTTTTTCATGTACTGCTGCCTGCCTTGTTTCCAGCGGTGATGACTGGATTTTCTCTTGCATTTGCAAGAGCACTCGGTGAATATGGCTCCGTTGTGTTTATAGCGGGAAATATTCCGTTTAAAACAGAGATTACACCACTGATGATCATGTCTAAGCTTGAGCAGTATGATTATCCAGGTGCCGCAGCTATTGCCTGTTTCATGCTGCTCTTATCATTTGTCATTTTGTTATTGATTCACGGATTGCAGTGGTTTGTCGAGCGGAAAAAACAAGTGGAAGTGAGGTGAGATGATTGGAAAGGGAGCTTCTTAAAGAGCACCGCATCAAGTACAGGAGTCCTGTGACGGAATCAAAAGCGGTGAAGCGTATGTTAATTAGTGTGGTGTATGCTTTTTTGATTTTGTTTTTACTCATGCCGTTGATTGCTGTATTTTCAAAGGCTTTTGAGAAAGGATGGAGTTCTTATCTTCTTGCCATCTCACATCCAGACACGCTTGCGGCAATTAAATTGACTGTTTTCATTGTGATGATCACATTGCCGCTTCAAATGATATTTGGGGTCAGTGCTGCTTGGCTCATCACAAAATTTCATTTCCCGGGAAAACGTTTGTTAACGACTGTCATTGATCTTCCGTTTGCGGTGTCACCTGTCATTGCAGGACTTGTATTTGTACTTTTATTTGGTTCAAATGGACTTTTAGGACCGTCGCTTTTAGCAAATGGATGGAAAGTGATTTACTCTGTACCAGGGATGATTCTTGCGACCATCTTTGTGACATTTCCTTTTGTTGCGAGAGAGTTAATTCCGTTTATGCAAAATGAAGGCATTCATGAGGAAGAAGCATCACTTACGCTTGGTGCCAGTGGGTGGCAGACCTTTTTCCTTGTGACACTTCCAAATATAAAATGGGCCCTTTTTTACGGCGCCATTTTAGCAGGGGCTAGGGCAATTGGTGAATTTGGTGCAGTGTCGGTTGTATCTGGTCATATACGCGGAATGACGAATACGATGCCGCTTCATATAGAAATTCTATACAACGAGTATCAATTCCAAGCGGCTTTTGCTGTGGCCTCTCTCATGGCGTTTGTAGCGGTCATTACATTAATCATCAAGCAGATCATTCAGCAGAGAGATCACAGGCTTGGCAAGCGTTCAAAATAAATGGAGGGATCAGCCTTGGGGATTACAGCGAAACAAATATCAAAGCAATTTGGGCAGACGAAGGTTTTGCAAAACGTGGATTTGACGATCGGAAATGGGGAATTAATATCCTTACTAGGACCATCTGGATCAGGTAAGACGACTTTATTAAGAATTATTGCAGGGCTTGATGATGCGAATACAGGGCAGATCTTATTTGGAGAACAAGATTATACTCACATTCCAGTGCGAAAACGGCAAATTGGTTTTGTCTTTCAGCAATATGCGCTTTTTCGAAATATGACGGTATTTGATAATGTGGCTTATGGATTGAAGATGAAACCTAGAGGAGAAAGGCTGCCTAAAAAAGACATCAAAGAGCGGGTGCATGAGCTGCTGAAAGTTGTTCAATTAACGCAGTATGAACACCGTTATCCAGAGCAGCTGTCAGGTGGACAAAAGCAACGTGTAGCACTCGCACGTGCGCTAGCCGTTAAACCGAAAGCTCTTCTCTTAGATGAACCTTTTGGTGCACTAGATTCAAAGGTGAGAAAAGAATTAAGACATTGGCTGAAAAAAGTTCATCAAGAATTTCAAATGACGACCATCTTTGTGACGCATGATCAAGAAGAAGCGTTTGATATCGCTGATCGTGTTGTAGTGATGAATGAGGGCAGAATCGAAAAAATCGGCACAAAAAAAGAAATGACAGAGCAGACAGACAACCTTTTTGTAGCTGAATTTTTAGATATAGGAAGCCATATTTAACAAGAAGTTGATGTGATGTAATGAAAGAGATGCGGCAAAAAGCTGCATCTTTTTTTATAAAAATTTTCCTAGGAACATTGACTTATAATTTCGAATATTATAATATTTTTACAAAGGTAACAGTATTGAACATTTTATAAAACATGTATTTGTAAGCGCTTTACGAAAGGTTCTATTTTAAAATGTTCATTCTTTTTGTTACATGTGTTCATATTTATACCAAATGAAAGGGGTGGTTGTTTGAACAGCTTGTTTGAGTTAGATCAACAGCTGATTGAGCTGCAATACGAAGCATCTTCAAGTGAGGAGGTGACTGCCTATTTAGCAGAAAGGTTAGAAACTGGAGGGTATATCAAATCGAGCTTTTTACCAGCAGTGCTTGAAAGAGAAAAAACATATCCGACCGGTCTACCTCTTGCGACCTTTGGGGTAGCCATTCCCCATACAGATCCTGAACATGTAAACAAACCGGCGATCAGTGTAGCGACATTAAAGGAACCTGTTATTTTTCATAAGATGGGAAGCCCTCATGAGACAGTTCAAGCCAAAATTGTGTTCGTTCTGGCAATCTCTGAACCTAGTAAGCAGCTCGTGATGTTAGAGAAACTGATGACGCTTTTCAGAAAAGAAGAAGTGATGACAAGTTTATCTCACATGACATCGTATGAAGAAGCTGTTGATGTACTTCAAAAAGAATTAAACCAATAGTTATTCACGACATAATGTAAGCGCTTTATCTAAAATCAGGAGGTGGATGTATGATCAAGCAAGCCGTCGATTTCATCTTAGACTTAGGGCCAACAATTATGCTCCCAATTATTATGACGTTATTCGGTATGATTTTAAGGCAAGGATTTAAAAAATCCTTCCGTGCAGGTATTACGATCGGAATTGGATTTGTCGGGGTCAATCTTGTCATTAATTTACTTGTAAGCGGTCTTGGACCAGCAGCCAAAGCCATGGTCAATTCTCTTGGATTAAAGCTTGATATTTTAGATGTCGGCTGGCCGATTGGAGCCGCCATTTCATTTGGTACACCTGTCGCTCCTTTGATGATTCCTCTTGTGCTCTTGTTAAATGTCATTTTGCTGTCTGTTAACTTTACGAAAACATTGAATGTGGATATTTGGAATTTCTGGCATTTGATTTTCGCTGCCTCTGTTACTTACTACGCTTATCATAATATGTTCTTAGCTCTTGCCGTTGGTTTAATCGTTTCTGCGATTACACTAAAACTCGCCGATTGGACGGCACCGACGATTGAACACCATTTCGGATTAAAAGGCGTATCGATGGCTCATGCTGAAACGGTCAACTTCGCTCCGCTGATGTATGCGTCAAACCGCGTGATTGATAAAATCCCTGGTCTAAACAAAATTCATGCGGATCCAGAAACTTTGAAAAAACGTTTTGGCATCTTTGGTGAACCGCTTGTGATGGGTCTTATACTTGGTATCATTATTGGTCTTCTTGGGGGCTATGATGCAAAAGGTGTCATGACCCTTGGAATTCAAATGGCTGCAGTGCTTGTGTTAATGCCAAGAATGGTTGCTTTATTAATGGAAGGACTTATTCCAATCTCTGAGGGTGCTCGTTCTTATATTCAAAAGCGTTTCCCTGGAAAAAATGTCTATATTGGTTTGGATACAGCGATTGTCATTGGTCATCCAGCGAATATGGCTGTCGCCCTTTTGATGGTGCCAATCACCATTTTGCTCGCTGTCGTTCTTCCTTACAATGGTATGCTGCCGTTTGCAGACTTATCGGTTCTGCCATTTACAGTAGTATGGGCAGTAGCAGCCGCTCGTGGGAATATTATTCGCGGCCTCATTAACAGTATTTTTACCTTAATGATTGTTTTCTTCATTGCAACGAACCTTGCACCACTCGCCACAACAATGGGGAAAGCAGTTGGTTTCGACTTCCCAGAAGGGGCAAATATGATCTCTGGTATCGATCTTGGTTCACACGTCATTCCTTGGATCATGGTGAGACTTCTTGATCCGAGCAATCCTTACTTCATTGCAGCGATTATCTGTGCACTGGCATATGCGCTTCTTTGGTACTGGGTGCGAAATGATATTAAAAAGCAGTATGCAAAAGAAATGGGCTTAGATCAGAAAGATCAATAAACGAGCTGGAGGGATTCTCATGGCAAAAAAAATATTAGTATCTTGCGGAACGGCAGTTGCGACGTCAACGGTTGTGGCAAAAAAGGTAGAAGAGACATTAAAGGAAAAAGGATACGATGTCATCGTTGAACAATGTAAGGCATCTGAGGTTCCGCAGAAAGCGGAGGGTGCTGATTTAATTGTGACGACAACGCCTGTTAGTGATACAAAAGGAACGCCTGTGATTCAAACGTTATCTTTTTTAACGGGATTTGGCATTGAAGAGGATATTGAAAAAATTATCGATCATATTAAGTGAACGATGATTGCGTGGAGGAGCTGCGAAAGCTCCTTCCATGTCATTTGAAAGGGGGAGCTCTCATGCAGCAGCATGCTTATAGCCGAACGTCTGCCATGTTTTCTATTTTCCTTCCGGCCTTGTTAATATGTGTGTTTTTTCTCTGGTCTCTTTATACGTTGATGTCGGCAGGACCTGAGCCATTAGCTGTGTTAGGTGTCTATACGCTGCCTATCCTTATGCTTTCTAGCATCACTGGCCTGAATCAGCCAACGAATATCATGATTAGTGAAGATGAGCTGAAAATAGGTGCTTTTGGCAGGTGGCACACATATGCCGTGTCCGATATTAAAGGAAAATTGTTTTTAAAACCATATCCTCATATCGGGAAAGTATATGTCAGAGTGGGACCTGCGCGAATATTTGGCGGACGCTACTGGATTTCAAGTGAGATGAGTGAGTACAAGCAGCTCGTTCAATCCTTGCAGAGTCTTGCGACATGTGATGAAAAGGAGGATGCGGCTAAATGAAATCAGCTGTCTTTTATTCTTCAGAGGACATTCGTTACGAGGAGCGGAAGCGGCCAGCCATTGGTGACGACGAAGTATTATTAAAAATGCGTGCCTGCGGGTTATGTGGGACGGATATTTATAAAGCGACACATGAGACGGTACCTCCTGGCACAGTGCTAGGGCATGAAATCGCTGGTGACATTATCGAAACAGGCCGTCATGTCACACATGTTCAAACGGGAGACAGGGTGTATGTAGCGCATCATGTCCCTTGTTTTACTTGTGACTTTTGTCAAAGAGGATTTTATACAATGTGCCCGCAATTTGCAGCCACAAATGTAGAGCCGGGCGGTTTTTCGGAATATATTCGTGTTCCTGCTTTACATGTGAAGCATACAATGGGCAAGCTCCCACATGACGTCTCATATGAACAAGGAGCGATGGTCGAACCGGTTGCCTGCTGTCTTCACGGCTTTGAAAGGGCGCCCGTTCATCCTGGAGATTCGGTCTTGATTCTTGGAGCGGGGCAAATAGGCTGCATTCAATTACAGCTTGCCAAATATTATTTGGCTGGAAAAGTGATGATCACAGACGTAAATGAGAACAGGCTCCTTCAAGCAAGAAATCTTGGGGCGGACGTCGCTTTTCATCCAGCATCTGAGCCAGTAGAAAACCGCGTCATGAAAGAAACAGATGGAAAGGGAGCGGACCTTGTCATTATTTCTGTGGGGAGCAGTGCGCTTTTAAAAGAAGCATTTCAAGCTGTCGCAAGAGGCGGAACGATTTTGGTCTTTGCTCACTTTCCGAAAGGGGATGTCTCCATTCCAGCAGAACGTTTTTTCCATGATGAAGTGAAAGTAGTCGGAGCTTATTCGTCGCATCCATACCATTATCGTGAAGCGCTGGAGCTCTTAAAAGCAAAGGCCGTTCATACAGAAAAAATGGTGACGCATCGATATCCATTAAGTCAGCTTCGTCAGGCGATAGAATGCGCTAGGCATCCAGAAGGTGAAAGCGTCAAAATCATGATGTATCCAGATGAATGAGAATGTACGAGATGGAGAGAAAGAGAAGGTCTTTGGAAAAGGGCTTTGCCTTTCTCTTTTTTTCTGAAAAAAGATGAAAACGCTTAAAAAATAAACGGAAATGCTTGACTTCAATGAGAGTTAAACGTATGATAATTACAAATGTAACACATAAGAACAAATGTAAAGGGGAGAGAAGAAATGCAAAAACAAATCACTTTGCCTGAACAGATTAGTCATGAGAAATTAGCAGATTTATATAAACAAATGTGGTTAGTAAGATATTTTGATGAAAAGGTCGATCAATTCTTTGCTAAAGGATTAATCCATGGAACGACCCATTTATGTGTTGGACAGGAAGCATCGGCTGTTGGATCTATTGCTGTGTTAAAGGATGAAGATAAGATTGTCAGTACACACCGCGGACATGGTCACTGTATTGCAAAAGGTGCAGAGGTCAATAAAATGATGGCTGAACTGTTCGGACGTGAAACAGGTTACTGCAAAGGAAAAGGCGGTTCCATGCATATTGCCGATTTAGAAAAAGGAAACCTTGGGGCAAATGGAATTGTTGGCGGCGGTATTCCGCTTGCAACAGGTGCGGCGCTCACGTCCAAGATGAAAAAGGAAGGCTTTGTGGTCCTTTGTTTCTTCGGAGACGGCGCCACAAATGAAGGCAGCTTCCACGAAGCGCTGAACCTTGCTTCCATTTGGGATTTACCTGTTGTGTTTATTTGTGAAAACAACCAATACGGCATGTCTGGTCCTGTGAAAGAAATGATCAACATTGAAGACATCTCAACAAGAGCAGAAAGCTACGGAATGCCAGGGAAAACAGTTGATGGAAATGACATGGTTGAGATCATGAATACAGTAGATGAAGCGGTAAGCCGTGCAAGAGCTGGAGAAGGGCCATCACTCATTGAAATGAAAACGTATCGCTGGAAGGGTCACTCAAAGAGTGATGCGAAAAAATACCGTACACGTGAAGAAGAGACAGAATGGAGACAAAAAGACGGAATTAAACGCTTTAAGTCACTCTTAATGGAGCTAGATGTTCTGACAGAAGAGCAGGCTGCTCGTTTACAAGAAGAAGCGAAGCAAGAGATCGAGGCATCTGTTGAATTTGCGAAAAATAGTAAAGAACCATCAATTGACACACTATTAGAGGATGTATACGCCTAATTAGGAGGGGAATCACGTGACAAACACGACAGTAAGAGAGATTTCATATTTAGAAGCCGTTCGAGAAGCAATGAGTCAGGAAATGAGAAAAAATCAAGATGTCTTCATTTTAGGTGAAGATATAGGCGTATACGGTGGCGCATTTGGTGTCACGCGCGGGATGATCGAGGAATTCGGTCCAGAACGCGTCCGCAATACGCCGATTTCAGAGGCTGCCATCGCAGGAGGCGCAGTCGGAGCGGCTTTGACAGGGATGCGTCCGATTTTAGAACTACAATTCTCTGACTTTATTACAATTGCAATGGATCAGCTTGTAAACCAAGCAGCGAAAACACGTTACATGTTTGGCGGAAAAGGGAAAGTGCCGCTTGTTGTCAGAACACCAGCAGGTTCCGGGACAGGTGCCGCAGCGCAGCACTCCCAAAGCTTAGAAGCGTGGATGGCTCATATTCCTGGACTAAAGGTGGTTCAGCCTTCAACAGCTTATGATGCAAAAGGACTTTTAAAAGCAGCAATGGATGATGACAACCCTGTCATTTTCTATGAACACAAGCTTTTATATAAAACAATTGGTGAAGTACCAGAAGAGCAGTACTCGATTCCTTTAGGGAAAGCGGATGTGAAGAGAAGCGGAAAGGACGTCACAATTGTTGCAACAGCCATTATGGTGCACAAAGCGCTCGAAGCAGCGAAGGAACTAGAAGCGGAAGGAATCGATGTCGAGATCATTGATCCGAGAACGCTCGTCCCATTAGATGAAGAAACCATTATTGAATCTGTGAAAAAAACAGGCAAATGTATCGTTGTGCATGAGGCAGTGAAACGAGGCGGTTACGGCGGAGAGATTGCGAGTATGATAGCGGAAAGTGAAGCCTTCGACTATTTAGATGCACCTATTAAACGACTTGGCGGTCTTGCCGTCCCAATACCGTACAACCCAACGCTGGAAAAAGCAGTCATTCCACAAGTGCCAGATATTATTGAAGCAGCAAAAGAGCTCGTGCGCTCTTAAGTAAAGGGGAGAAGATCATGCCAAAAGAGATATTTATGCCGAAGCTAAGCAGTACGATGGAGATCGGTACCTTGCTTCAATGGTTTAAAGAAGAAGGAGATTCGGTTGAAATCGGTGAGCCTCTATTTGAGATTATGACAGACAAAATCAATATCGAGGTTGAAGCCTATGATGATGGCGTTTTTCTAAAGAAATATTACGAAGCAGATGATCAGATTCCAGTTAATGCTGTCATTGGATATATCGGAGAGGCTAATGAGCAGGTACCGAGCGAGCCGCCAGCGCAGTCAGATGAAGCATCTTCTGAAGACAGCGGAACGTCATCACCATCTGAACCATCTGTTTCGACTGAAGCTGAACCAGCGGTGGGTGAGAAAGTACGCGCAACTCCTGCAGCGAGAAAAACGGCAAAAGATCACCAAGTAGCCATTCACGAAGTATCTGGTACAGGACCAAAAGGCAGAATTCAAAAACGGGATGTCGAAGCGGCCCTTCATACGAGCGAGGAAGGCCAGCGCGTATCACCACTTGCAGGAAAAGTGGCTGCTCGTGAAGGGATCGACTTAGCGAATGTTGCTGGTTCTGGCGCTCACGGCAAAATCATGAAGAGTGATGTGACAGCAGCAGGCGCACTAAAGGCAGAGGCTGCTCCAGTGAGAACACAAAAACTAGCCGGGATGAGAAAAGTGATCGCAGATCGCATGTCACAAAGTGCCTTTACAGCGCCGCACGTCACATTAACAAGTGAAATTGATATGACAAAAGCAAAAGAAGTGCGCAAACAGCTGCTCCCAGCGATTGAAAAAGAGACAGGCTACAGATTGTCGTTTACAGAAATCATCATCCATGCGGTCAGCAGTGTCCTCACGCGCCATCCGCAAATCAATATGACGTTTGAACAAAATGAGCTCCATTTCCATGAGGATGTGCACATTGGTCTTGCGGTTGCTGTGAAAGACGGCTTAATGGTTCCGGTCATCTCTCATGCAAATCAAAAAGGGCTGAAACAGCTCACAAAAGAAGCAAAAGAAATTGGTCGAAATGCACGCGATCAAAAGCTACTGCCAGACCAGTTGAAGGGGTCTACATTTACCATTAGTAACTTAGGGATGTATGCCATTGACACGTTTACCCCAATTATTAATCAGCCGGAAGTGGCGATTTTAGGCGTTGGACGCATTCAAGAAAAACCTGTAGTGATCGATGGAGAAATTCAGGTGCGGCCAATGATGGGCGTCAGTTTATCATTTGATCATCGAGTGGTAGATGGTGCACCAGCAGCAGCCTTTTTAACAGACCTTAAAAAAGTGCTTGAACAACCATTTGAATTGCTAATGTAGGAGATGAATCGGATGACAAAAACGTATGATCTGACAGTCATTGGCGGAGGGCCTGGCGGATACACTGCCGCCCTTCAAGCCGCTGAACGTGGACACAAAGTTGCATTGATTGAAGAGGATTTTCTAGGGGGGACTTGTTTAAATCGAGGCTGTATCCCTTCAAAGACACTGCTCAAACATGCAGAAGTCATTGAATCCATTGAGAAAGCAAAAAGCTGGGGAATCGAAACAGGTGAGATGGTTCTTTCCTTCGATAAAATGAGAAAACGTAAAGATGATGTCATCGAAAAACTCAGGGGCGGAATCGCCTTTTTATTAAAGCAAGGAAAGATTGATGTATATAACGGCAGAGGCACAGCTGTCACAAAAAATCGCATTGACATTGAAAAACAAGATGGGTCAGAAACGATTGAAACAAAAGAGCTGATCATTGCCACTGGCTCATCACCTGCTATTCCGCCTATTCCAGGGCTCAAAGAGATTCAATTTGACACAAGTGATACGATCTTTGACATCCCAGATATTCCTGCATCTGTAGTCATCATTGGCGGGGGTGTAATTGGTCTTGAGCTGGCATGCATCTTCCAGAGTCTCCAATCAAAAGTCACCATTATAGAAGCCGCTCCGTCGATTATTCCGCAGGAAGATGAAGAAGCTTCGAAATTACTAGAAAAAGAATTGAAGAAAAAAGGCATCCATATCGCAAAGAAAACGACGGTGACAGAGGTAACAGAAAGCGAAGGAGTCAAAGCGATTCATGCGACAGACGATAAAGGAGAGACGCACATCTTTACGGCTGAAAGACTGCTAGTTTGCGTCGGAAGAAGACCAAATGTCTCTGCTGTCAGTCAGCTTGATCTTCAGCTGGATGGTCCTTTTATTAAAGTAAACGACGAGATGAAGACAAGTGTTGAAGGTGTATATGCAATTGGAGATGTAGCCGGCGGCTATCAGCTCGCTCATGCGGCAATGGCAGAGGCAGCTGTTGCGGTCAGCAATATATGCGGCGAACCTGAAAGAATGAATCACGACATCGTTCCTAGATGTATTTATACATTGCCAGAGGTAGCGAGTGTTGGACTGACTGAGAAAGAGGCGAAAGCGAAAGGGCTGAACGTGCGGGCAGAGCGATTTGATTTAGCTGCAAGTGGAAAAGCGTTGGCAGCAGGTGTTCAAACCGGTTTTATTAAACTCGTGTACGATACCGTATATGGTGAAGTCATTGGCGCTACAATGGTTGGTCCGCATGTAACGGAGATGATATCAGAGGCTTCCTCATTTATGTATTTAGAAGGAACAGCGGAAGAGATGGCCAAAATGATTCACCCGCATCCAACCATCTCAGAAGGCTTTTATGAAGCAGCTCTTGATATTGTGAGTAAGCTGAGAAAATAAATGCCAAACAAGGGATAGGGAGGAGATCCGTGTGCACGTCCAGCTTCATCAGAAAGTGGCACTTGTGACAGATAGCACAGATGGATTTGGAGAAGCCATCTGCCTAGCTTTGGCCCAGGCAGGTGCACATGTTTTCATACACGCTTTTCGTGATGAATCAAAAGCAAAGTCGATAAGCGAAGACATTGAAAAATTAGGCGGCCAATCGACTGTTGTCATCAATCCGCTTGAGACACCGCGTGATGCTACGCTTATGCTAAGGCAAGTCATCGATACATGCGGCAAGCTTGATATTTTAGTCAATCAAGCCGAGCAAAAAGCAGATGAGGAGATTGATGACGTAAGTCCTGAGATATGGGTCGATGAAGTGGAAAGATCCGTAAATACAGTCTTTCTTTCCAGTCAAGCCGCTGTGTGGCATATGGTGGATCAGAAGCAGGGCTGCATCATTAATATTTCCTCATCAGGCAGCATAACAGGTGATGGCGGGATCTCACATGCTACATCTAATAGTATGTTGAATGCCATGACAAAAGGATTAGCGCGCGAATTTAAAGACAAAGGCATCCGGGTATTGGCACTACTTCCGCCGCCTCTCCATTTGCTTCCTGACAAAGAGCAAATCAAGGAGACGGTGGCTCATATGACGGTTTTCTTAAGTACATCGTACGGTGCATTTACAGATGGAGCAGCAATTATGCTTGATGGGGGTGAGAGCGCTGGCTAATCAACAAAAACCAGTTCTCATCGTAGGTGGCGCCCAAGGAATCGGCAAAGAAATTGCTCAGCGTTTTTTAAAAGAAGGGCATCGTGTAGCTGTGTCAGATATAGATGAACAAGGACTTTCGCTTTTAAAACAACAGCATCCTCAGCTGCTGACGTTCCAAGCTGACGTTTCATCGTGGGAAAGTGTTCAGCAAATGGTGTCAGCAGCTGAAAGGGAGTTGGGTGGCATTGGGCATCTTGTCTATTCAGCAGGAATGACGAAATCCCTTCCTTTTTTAGAGGTTGATTTTTCACTTTGGAAAAAGACACTGGCTGTGAATCTATATGGTCTTTTCTATTGCATCAAAGCATTAGCACCCTATCTATGTGAGCGGAAAGAAGGCAGCGTTGTCATTATTGGATCAGGATCTGCGATAACAGGCTCTGGCGGCGGCATCCAGTATTACGCGTCAAAAGCCGGGGCATTTGGTCTCATGCGTTCGCTTGTAAAGGAATTGGGTTCCCATCATGTCCGCATCAATGTCATTGCACCACGCGTCATTGAATCTCAGATGCTTGATACGCTCTATCCGACTGAGCTTGAGAAAAGTCAGCTTCGATCCCTTATTCCTATCGGGAGATTAGGAAAACCAGAAGATATTGCTGGAGTCACTTTATTTCTCGCAAGTGATGAGGGAAGCTATTTGCACGGACAGATACTGTTATTAGACGGCGGGAGAACGTATCAGCCTAAATATAGCGAGGGAAAAAGAGCGGAGAGTTGATCGCTCTTTTTGTCATTTTCATAACAATTGTTCCAATTAGAAACGAATGTTTGGTATACTGGTAATCATAGTATATTAAAAGGATGATGTCACATGCTGAATTGGGAAGAAAGACGACAGCTCGTCAAGGTTGCTCATCTTTATTATACAGACGGGTGGACGCAGCAAGAGATTGCAAAAAAACTCAATGTCTCAAGACCAGTCATTTCAAAGCTCTTACAAAAAGCAAAAGATGTGGGAATCGTTGAAGTGTACATTAAAGACGAAAGTATTCATACAGTGGAACTTGAAAAACAGCTGGAAACGACCTTTCAATTAACGGATGCTGTCGTTGTTCCAAGTGTCGGGACAATGTCTGAGATGGTCAAACGGGCAGTCGGTCAAGCGGGCGCCTATTATCTTTCTAAAAACATGAAAGGCGCTGAGAAAATCGGTATTTCATGGGGGACCACACTTGCCGAGCTCGTGAAGGAATATCCATTTGAACGAAGAAACGATGTCAAAGTCATTCCTTTAGAGGGTGGAATGGGCAGGCAGGCGGTCGACATTCACGCGAATCAGCTGGCGTATGAGCTGGCAAAGAAAATGAATGGTACGTGCTCCTATTTATATGCACCTGCGATCTTAGAAACAGAAGAATTAAAAGAGCGGCTGATGGCGATGCAGGACATAGAAGCTGTGCTTGAAGAAGGCAGAAATGTTGATATTGCCCTCATCGGTATTGGGAATCCGCATAAAGGCTCTACATTAAAAACAGTCGGTTATTTAAAAGAAGAAGATTTGTCTGGTTTAAGGCAATCAGGAGCTGTTGGTGATATTGGTTTTCGTTTCTTTGACGGGGAAGGGAAACCAGTCCAAGATGAGCTGAACCAAAAGGTGATTGGATTATCGTTAGAACAATTAAAGAACGTGAAAAAAGTCATCGCAGTTGTGGAAGGAACCCATAAGGCTGAAAGTATTTTAGGGGCCTTAAACGGCGGCTTTATTCAGGTGCTCGTCACCGATGAATTGACTGCGGCAGCTATTTTAAAGGAAGCATCTGTCCAATAAACAGCTGACAGCCATCGTATTGTATAAAAAGAGCAACATCAAACGAGAAAGGAGCTGTGTATCTTGAAGAAAACCGAAATGGAAGCAAACCTACACTGTACTCGGTGCCAAGAAGAGACCCTCCACAGCATCGTTTATGTGAATGATCAGATGAAAAGCGTTGAGTGTACAGAGTGTCATCAGAAAATCAGTGTGCAAGTCGACATCATAAAGGAATTTTACAAAGAAGTATATGAAAAAATTGCGACAAAGCCGAAGCGGATGACGCAGGAGTATAAGGCGAATCTGAATGGATTTATTTCAAGACTCCCCATCCGGGTTTTAAGTAAGCCATACCGGCTGATGAGATATTTAAACGAATCTTATAAGGTCATTAAGCAATATAAAAAATAAAGCAGAGGCTGTCTTAGCGCTCTGCTTTATTTTGTGTTTTTTTCATATAGTAATAAATCGGCAGTCCGGCAATGCCGATCAGCATGGAGATCAGGCAGCTTTGCCAATCGGTGATCATGGTGCTGATTAAGACAAAGAAAGAGCCGATAATCGCAATGATCGGTGTGAGCGGGTAAAGTGGTACGCTATAAGCGCGCTTTATTCCCTTGTTTTGTTTTCTTAGCTTAAAGACAGCGAAAAAGGCCATCACATAAAAGATGTAAATCATGAAAATCGAAACCTCTGACAGCTTCTCGGGATTACTGACGATCATAAACACAATGGCAATCAAAATCTGTACAAATACAGCGATCCAAGGTGTTTGAAAAGTAGGATGAATGCGTGAAATGGCTTTGGCAAATGGAATTTGTTTTCGTTCTGCCATCGCAAAAATGACACGCGGGAACGAAAGAACCTTTCCATTCAAACAGCCAAAGATACTAATGATGATTCCGATACTAATAATTTTACCGCCAATGGGACCAAAGAGCATTGTAGCAGCTGTGCTTGTGGCATTTTCACCTAGTTGAACGATTTGATCAGCTGGTAACACATGCAAAAGGGCGATGTTAATAAAGAGATAACATGCTGTGACAATTAAAATACCGCCTGCCATCGCGCGAGGAAGCAGTTTCTCTGGATTTTTCATTTCACCGCCAAGCGCTGCAAGCAAAATCCAGCCATCATAGGCGAATAATGTTGCCAAAATTGCTGCACCGAAGTTCATCTGAGCGATACTCTCATTGACGGCTGTGAAAATATGTTCATTTCCTTTCCATAAGCCAAACACAATAATTGCTGCAATTGGAACAAGTTTTCCGATCGTGGTCAGTCCTTGGACAAAACCACCGTATTTCGTTCCCATGATGTTGATCACACATAAAAAAAGAACGGTGATAATGCCAATGGTTGTAGCCCATAAAGAAGAAAGAGAAAATAAATTAGCTAATAATGAACCAAAATAAAGACCAAGAGCACCAATAATCGCTGGTCCGTAAATAATAATTTGCACCCAGCCACATAAGTAGCCCCAAAATTCACCGTATACTTCTTCAAGATAGGCATATAAACCGCCAGTACGTGGGATTTGTGTACCAATTTCAGCGACTGTGAGTCCGCCTGCAAGGGTTAAGATCCCGCCTAACAGCCATGCGAATAAGGCGATGCCTGAGCTTCCTGAATAAGAAAGGACGTTGCCAGGCTTCATAAAAACGCCAGATCCAATAATTGTTCCGATGACAAGAGATAGGGCAAAAAATAAGCCGATGTCTTGTTTTAACGCTGGTTGTTCTTTGTTCATTACACACGACCTCCTGCATCACTTTCATACGTTACTGTGACATGTATTTTGTTCATTGTAATACGATTTTAGGAAAACAAGAATTAAAAAAATTTTCTGATTTTCGTATTTGTATTTAAAAGTGTTCGTTTATTGGGGATATTAGGATGAATGTTATCTTAAAAGCGAACAATATAAGAATATTTTTGATGTAATGTTAATTTAATAGGCGAAAACCGAACATCCAATAAAGATGCAGCCGAATGGTTGACTTTTCTTCTAAAATGACCTATTTTATTCATAAGGATATTATCTTGAATTCGAGATATTTTATAATAGGAGTGAACACAATGAAAATAAATGGGATTCACCACGTATCGGCACTAACAGCAAATGCTCAGAAAAACGTTGATTTCTACCGCCAAATCCTTGGCTTAAAACTGGTGAAAAAAACAGTCAATCAAGATGATCCATCGATGTATCATCTATTTTATGGAGATGAGGTCGCCTCACCTGGTACAGAGCTGACGTTTTTTGAAATACCGATGCTCGCCCGCCGGCTGGACGGAACAAATGCGATCTCACGCACAGGTCTGATTGTCACTTCAGAAGAGGCACTCACTTTTTGGGAAAAGCGCTTTGAAGAAAAAGGTGTAAAGAAAGAAACAGCTTCTTTAAGAGGTGGCAGACCTGCCTTGAAATTTACAGATCCAGAAGGACAGCAGCTGTTTTTGACTGTAGAACCAAGCGTGCAAGATGAAGCGAAGCCGCCAGTGCATGATGAGATTCCTGCTGATTTTGCGATCAGAGGTTTGGGGCCAGTAGAATTAACAGTCGCAGAAGCAGATAAAACGATCAGTGTGTTAACGAGCATCCTTGGTTTCACAGAAAAAGCACGTGAACAATCAAATGATGGGGAAATCGTAACGATTTTTGAATCAGGACAAGGCGGAGCTGGAACAGAGATTCATGTCATTGAAAAAGCAGAAGGACCTGTTGAGCGATCTGGCAGAGGGAGTGTTCATCACGTAGCTTTTCGTGTAGCGGACGCAGAAGAGCTTGAAAAATGGCATGATAAAATAGCCAAAGCCGGTTTCACCAACTCTGGTGTTGTAGAACGTTTTTATTTTAAAGCCTTATATTTTAGAGAGCCAAACGGCATTTTGTTTGAAATCTCAACAGATGGTCCGGGATTCACAGTGGATGAAAGCGTGGATGAACTTGGTGATCAATTAGCACTTCCACCATTTTTAGAGCACAAACGAGCAGAAATTGAACAAAGATTGGTCCCAATCAAGTGAACATGAAAAAAGCAGCTCATAAAAATTGAGCTGCTTTTTTCGTTAAGAACTGACTTGCTTTGATTCAGATTGTGTTAATGTCACTTGTTTTGTTTCTTCTGTTCCATTACGAACGAGTGTGATGCTGATGGTATCTCCTACTTTTGCATTCGTGTAAAGCTCGTGGCGTAATTCACTGCCGGTTGTCACTTTTTTGCCATTGATGGCGGTGATGACATCCTCTGTCTTTAATCCAGCTTTGGCAGCAGGTGAGCCAGTAGCGATTTCTTTTACGTACACGCCTTTATCCAGCTGACTGCTTGTCAGTCCAAGCGTTTCCTGCTGATAA
Organism: Bacillus altitudinis 41KF2b; assembly: GCF_000691145.1. Lineage (GTDB taxonomy): Bacteria > Bacillota > Bacilli > Bacillales > Bacillaceae > Bacillus > Bacillus altitudinis. Next base: position 219,028 of record NZ_ASJC01000001.1, read on the forward strand.
GCATCTGGTACTTGTTCGAGATCCAGCATGCTGATACCGATGTAAGGTCGTTCGATTTTTCCTTTTGTGAGAAGCTGCTCTGCAATTGGTTTGACATCATTGATTGGGAGCGCAAACCCGATACCTTCCACACCTGTTTCAGAAATTTTCATACTGGTGATCCCCACAACCTTTCCGTCTGTTGTTAAAAGCGGCCCGCCGCTGTTGCCGGGGTTAATGGCTGCATCTGTTTGAATGACATTAATACTGCTTTCGCCAGCTGATGTATCCATAGACACTGTTCGATCGACACCGCTGACAATTCCTTGTGTCACTGTTCTTGATAAATCTTCACCAAGCGGGTTTCCGATTGCGATGACGGTTTCTCCTGCACGAAGGGATGAGGAGTCTCCAAGTTCAGCGACTTTTGTAACGCCGCTGCTGCTAATTTCCACGACAGCAAGATCAGTTAGCGGATCAGAACCGACTACTTTTCCTTCCACCGTCTTACCATTATGCAAGGAGACTGTTAATTTATTTGCTCCTTCAATCACATGGTTGTTTGTTAATACATAGGCTTTACTGCCCGATTTTTTGAAAATAACCCCTGATCCGGTACCGCTTTCTTGCTCTTGACTGCTACTGTTTTGATTTTGCTGTGATCCATCAAAAGGTGTGTTCATATCGCCAAAATCTGTGCTTGTTTGACTTTGTGTTTGATAGTTTGTAATGCCGACGATGGCTGGTGATACGTTTTCGACCATACTTGAAATACTGCTGGTCGAATTCGATGTTTGTGACGCTGTTGTTTTTGACGAATTTGTACTTGTATCATTTGTCGATACAGCGGCTGTTTTCGTTGACGAATCAGTTGAATGATTTTCTGAATGCTGAGCATATGGAGTTAGAACGTAAACACCTAACGCTAACGTACCGCCTACAATCCCGCTGACAAATGGCTTCAGCCAGCCACTTGGCTTCTTCTGTGTTTTTTTCGGCTGTTCAATGGTTTGTAATTCATAAGAAGTGTGTTTTTCATCTTTGTGTTGTGTCATTAAGATCACTCTCTTTCATCGATTTTTACATGTATGTGTTCAAGATGTTTGACCGTATGTGGTGGATACTGACTTTATCGTAAGAAAAAAGTGTGGGATAAAAATGAAAACATTGTGGGAAATTGTTAAAATAAGTAGTGAATCTAAGCAAAATAGAGGAGATTAAACTGTGGAGACTATTGGAATCATTGGATATGGAAGCATGGCAGATATGATGGTACAAAAATGGCTGGACAAAGGAGTACTTCATGCCAGTCAGTTTATGATCCATACAAGAAGTGAAACGGAGCGTCTGCAACAGCTGAAAGAGAAGAACCAGCATGTCAACATTTGCTCTTTAGATGACATCTCTGCATCATGTGATGTCGTGTTTGTTTGTGTACCACCGCTTGCTGTACTTGATGTCTTAGATCAACTGAGCCTCGCAAAGACATCTCTTCATATCGTATCAGTGGCAGCGGCTGTCACGTTAGACAAATTAATGCAACATACGAATCAGCCGGTGTCTAGATACATTCCCACTTTGACATCAGCCGTAGGCACGGGTGTATCCCTTGTGGCGCATGGTGAAACCGCTGGGCAGGAGGCGCAAGAACGGCTCCACCGCCTGCTTTCAGCTTTTAGTATCGTCAGGGAAGTGGAAGAGGACCGCTTTGATGCGGCGAGTAATTTGACAAGCTCTTCTCCGGGCTTTATTGCAGCAATCTTTGAAGAAATGGCGAGAGCCGCTGTTCGGAATAGTGAGCTTTCTTTAGAAGAAGCCTATGAATTTTTAACATATGCGCTGCTCGGTACAGGACAAGTTCTTGTTGAACACGGACTGACATTTGCTGAAACGGTGAACAGGGTCGCAACAAAAGGCGGGATTACAGGAGAAGGCGCTGCAGTCATCCAGCAGCAGGCACCGCAAATGTTCGATGACTTGTTTACACAAACGATGAAAAAATATGCGCAACTAAAATCGCAAATCGATGAAGCAGACAAACACCACTAAAGACATAGCTAGTGGTGTTTTTTCTGTAAATTAAATCCTTTATCATCAATGCTTTTGACCTGTATTACCTGAGTCTAATTTCCTTATTTTCAGACATTGTATTGAAAAATCAATCAAGTTCTCATATAATTTTTTAGAAAATTTAGAAAAATATACACAAATTTTAAGTTTAATTAAAGGGGGATGGGGATGAAGCTCTATTTATCAGTCGATATGGAGGGAATTACTGGTCTAGCTGATCATACATTTGTTGATAGCCGCCAGCACAATTATGAGCGCGGGAGAAAAATCATGACAGGTGAAGTGAACGCCTGTGTAGAAGCTCTTCTTACACATGGGGCGACCGATATTTTAGTGAATGATAGCCATTCTAAAATGAATAATCTGTTGATTGAAGATTTGCATGAGGAAGCATCTCTCATATCAGGTGATGTAAAGCCTTATTCAATGGTCCAAGGATTAGATCAAACGTATGATGCCGCTGTTTTTTTAGGCTATCATGCAAGGGCATCAATGAAAGGTGTGATGTCTCACAGTATGATTTTTGGTGTCAGACATTTTTACATAAATGATCATCCGATTGGTGAAATGGGCTTTAATGCGTATGTCGCAGGCTATTATGGTGTTCCGGTCATTCTTGTATGCGGAGACGATCAAGCAGCACTTGAAGCTGAAAAGTTAATGCCTGGCGTGAAAACAGTGGCGGTGAAAGAAACCATTTCAAGATCTGCTGTGAAATGCTTAACACCAGCGAAAGTGAGCACCCTCATCTCGCAGCAAGTGGAAGCTGCCATGAAACAAATTCATCAAATGAAGCCGCTCACGCCTCCTGAGCAGCCAGTGCTGAAAATCGAGTTTGCCAATTATGGACAAGCCGAATGGGCGAATTTAATGCCGGGTACGGCCATCATCGAAGGGACAACAACGGTGACGTACCAAGCAGAGAATATATTAGAAGCCTACCAAGCGATGCTTGTCATGACAGAGCTTGCCGCACGTACAACATTTTGTTAAGCGAGGGGGAGACAGCAGATGGCCAGCTTTTTGCTCAAGCGTTTGATTGCCATGATTGCCACGATTTTAACCATCACAACTTTAACGTTTATTTTAATGAAGGTCATCCCAGGATCGCCCTTCAATGAAGAACGAAATACAAACGAAACTGTCCAGCGAAACCTCGAAAGCTACTATCACTTAGACGAACCACTCTATGTTCAATATATGATCTATTTAAAATCCATCGTTACTTTTGATTTTGGTCCTTCCATTAAAAAGCCTTCTGAAAGTGTCAATGATTTATTGGCGAGAGGTTTTCCAGTCTCATTAGAACTTGGTCTTATCTCTATTTTGATTGCTGTCATCTCCGGTATCTTGCTCGGAATCATGGCTGCCCTCCGGCATAATGGCTTGATTGATTATATCGCCATGACGATTGCTGTTTTCGGTATATCCATACCAAACTTTATCTTTGCTACCTTATTAATTCAGCAGCTTGCTGTGAATGTAAAGCTCTTTCCTACAGCGATGTGGACAAGTCCAATGCATATGGTGCTTCCTACCATTGCACTGGCGGTAGGTCCAATGGCGATCATTGCCCGGTTAACGAGATCGAGCATGATTGAAGTGCTGTCGCAGGACTATATTCGAACTGCAAAAGCGAAAGGACTTTCCCCTTATAAAATTGTGTTTAAACATGCCCTGCGGAATGCACTTTTACCTGTTGTCACGATCCTTGGCACGCTTGTCGCAAGTATTTTAACTGGCAGTTTTGTGATTGAAAAAATATTTGCGATCCCTGGAATGGGAAAATACTTTGTCGAGAGTATTAATAACCGTGACTATCCTGTCATCATGGGAACCACTGTTTTTTACAGCATCATCTTAATTACCCTTCTTTTCATTGTAGATGTGACATATCGTCTGCTTGATCCAAGGATCCAGCTGCATCAGAAAGGAGGAAAGGCATGAGTATACACCTTCAGCATGATCAAATGAATCAAGCGCATGAAGTGCCAGATGAATGGTTTGCGCCTAAAGAACAAAAGACATCTGAAGTCCATGCCATTAAAAGACCCTCACTTTCGTATTGGGCAGATACTTGGCGACGGTTAAAACAAAATAAACTCGCTATGTTTAGTTTATCGGTGCTGATTTTTCTTTTCGTCATGGCTGTATTAGGTCCACTCCTTGCGCCGAATAGTGTGACAGAACAGCGGCTTTCCATGCAAAACTTGCCGCCGTCAGCTGCTCACTGGTTTGGAACAGATGAGCTTGGACGTGATGTGTTTACACGTACTTGGTATGGCGCACGCATTTCGTTATTTGTGGGCGTGATGGCCGCTCTCATTGATTTTGCGATCGGTGTCATCTATGGCGGTATTGCAGGATATAAGGGCGGGAAGTATGACCATGTCATGATGCGGATCGTCGAGGTGCTTTACGGTCTGCCGTATTTACTTGTCGTCATTTTATTGATGGTTCTGATGGGGCCTGGGCTTGTCACTATTATTGTGGCGCTCACTGTCACAGGCTGGATCGGGATGGCAAGAATCGTGAGAGGTCAAGTCCTTCAGCTGAAAAGCCAAGAATATGTCCTTGCCTCGAAAACCTTTGGCGCAAAAAGTTTGCGCATCATCCGCAGAAATTTACTGCCGAATACGATGGGACCAATTATTGTCCAGATGACGCTAACTGTACCGACAGCGATTTTTGCTGAAGCATTCTTAAGTTTTCTCGGTTTAGGGATTCAAGCCCCGTTTGCAAGCTGGGGTGTGATGGCCAATGACGCCTTGCCGACAGTGCTGTCAGATAATGGCCACTGGTGGCGTTTATTCTTTCCGGCATTTTTTATTTCGCTGACGATGTTTTGCTTTAATAATTTAGGTGATGGCTTGCAAGATGCGCTTGATCCGAAGATGAAGAGGTGATGGCGTGATGAAAAAAATGCTTCGGATTATCGATCTGCATGTTAGCTTTCGGACATATGGCGGTTCTGTTCAAGCGGTACGCGGGGTGAATGTGGATGTGTATGAAAAAGAAACCCTCGCCATTGTAGGAGAATCAGGCTGCGGAAAAAGTGTGACGTCTCAAAGTATCATGCGGCTTCTCCCTGCATACAGCGCACAAGTCGATCAAGGGGAAATTTGGTTTCGTGATCGCAACTTGCTGTCATTATCTGAAAAAGACATGCGCAGCATCCGTGGTGTCGATATCTCCATGATTTTTCAAGATCCTATGACGGCACTCAACCCGACGCTAACAATTGGGGATCAGCTGATGGAAGCTGCAAAAGTGCATCAGAAGCTGACAAAAAAAGAAGTGAAAGAAGAGGCGCTTCGTATGCTTGACTTGGTGGGGATACCGCAGCCGAAAGAGAGACTGAAGCAATATCCGCATCAATTCAGCGGTGGCATGAGGCAGCGGCTCATGATTGCAATGGCTCTTATTTGTGAGCCGAAGGTGCTGATTGCAGATGAACCGACAACTGCACTAGATGTCACCATACAGGCGCAGATTTTAGAACTATTTAAGGAGATTCAGAAAAAAACAGGCGTGACGATTATTTTAATCACACATGACCTAGGGGTCGTAGCACAAGTCGCTGATCGAGTGGCCGTCATGTACGGGGGGAAAATCGTTGAAGTTGGGACAAGGCGAGATATCTTTTACAGTCCGCAGCATCCCTATACAAAAGGGCTACTGCAATCCGTTCCAAGGCTGGATATGAAAGATGAACTCATTCCTATTGAAGGAAGCCCGCCTGATTTATTTGCCCCGCCAAAAGGATGTCCATATACCGATCGATGCCCGTCTGCGATGAAAGTGTGTGATCATATCATGCCGCATGAAACGCAGCGTTCACCTACACATGCAGTACATTGCTGGCTTCAAGATGAACGAGCGAAGCAAACGGTTTTATCTTCAACACAAAGGGGGAGTTTTTCATGAGAAAAACAGGTTGGATTCTCAGTATGTGCTTTATCGCAGTGATGCTGCTTGCAGGATGTACAGCCAATGAGCAAGCAGGCAAAGGATCTTCAAGCAAGGGCGAAGAGAAAGTTTTAACATTAAATAATGAAAATGAACCGACATCATTTGATCCGCCCATTGGTTTTAATAATGTGTCCTGGCAAGGGCTCAATAACTTAATGGAAGGATTAACGAGACTGAATGAGAAGCACGAACCATCTGCTGCCATGGCGGAAAAATGGGACATTTCAAAGGACGGAAAAACGTACACGTTCCATTTAAGGGATGGGATTAAGTGGTCAAATGGTGACCCAGTCAAAGCAAGTGACTTTGAATATGCGTGGAAGCGGCTGCTAGATCCAAAGACGGGCTCTTCTGCGGCATTCTTAGCTTATATGATTGAAGGGGGCGAAGCGTTTAACAGCGGAAAAGGGAAGAAAGAAGATGTAAAAGTCAAGGCTGTTAATGATCAAACGCTAGAGGTCAAGCTAGCATACCCGCAGAAATCTTTCTTAAATATGACCGCAAACCCTGCCTTTTTCCCGGTGAATGAGAAGGTAGCGGAGAAGGACCCGAACTGGGCCAAGGATGCGAAAACCTTTGTCGGTAATGGACCGTTTAAGCTGACAGAGTGGAAGCATGATGAAAGCTTTACAATGGAAAAAAGTGACACGTATTGGGACAAACAAACGGTCAAGCTGGATCAAGTGAAATGGCTCATGATCAGTGATCGAAACACAGATTACCAAATGTATCAATCAGGAGATTTAGATACGGCCTTCGTTCCGGCAGAACAAAGTGAAGACCTGTTAAAAAGCAAAGATGTGCAAATTGAAGATCAAGCAGGGCTGTTTTTTTATCGTCTAAATGTCAACATGGAGCCTTTTCAAAATAAGAACATTCGCAAAGCCTTTCAAATGGCGATCAATCCTCAGGATATTGTAGAGTATGTAACGAAAAATGAAGAGAAGCCAGCACGTGCCTTCGTTTCACCAGGAATTTTAGATTCAAAGGGTGAAGATTTCAGAGAAGCTGGTGGCGACCTTGTCAAACATGATACGAGTGAAGCCGTAAAACTATTAGAAAAAGGGTTGAAAGAAGAGAACTATTCAAAGCTGCCGCCCGTCACATTAACATATAGTACAAAGCCTGAAAATAAGAAAAAAGCAGAAGCCATTCAGCAGCAATTAAAAGAAGCGCTAGGGGTAGATGTGAAGCTTGCAAACATGGAAGCAAATGTGTTTGCAGAAGATCAAAAGGCACTCAAATTCCAATTCTCGCAAAGTTCATTTCTAGCTGACTATGCAGACCCAATCAATTTCTTAGAGAGCTTCCAAACAGGAAATGCGATGAACCGGACAGGTTGGTCAAATGATACGTATGACCAGCTGATCAAAAAGGCGAGTCAAGAAGCAGATGAACAAAAGAGAAATCGTATGCTGCATGATGCCGAGGCACTTCTCATGGAAGAAGCACCGATCATTCCCATTCATTTTTATAACCAAGTCTATTTACAAAAAGAAGGCGTAAAGGGCATTGTCCGTCATCCTGTTGGTTACATTGATTTGAAATGGGCGCAGGTAGATGGAGAGTAAATGAAAAGAATGAGAGAACGGGACGCTTTGAAAAAAGCGTCTGTTCCTTTATTCGTTCATGTTATGAAGAAGATGCCCATAGATTGAAAGAAACGAAGAGAAAGAGGGGATTGGCATGAACCATCTGCCAGTGGCACTTCAAACAGGAGATACAGTGGGAATCATTGCACCAGCAAGCCCGCCTGATGGGCTGAAATTAGCAAGAGGTATTTCTTTTTTAGAAAGCTTAGGGCTAAAGGTGAAAAAGGGGAAGTATATCGACTCCCGGTATGGTTATTTAGCAGGTCATGATCATGAACGAGTGGAAGATATTCATCACATGTTTCAAGATCCAGACGTGAAGGCAGTGATTTGTGCTTGCGGAGGATACGGAACAGGAAGAATTGCAGAAGCCATTGATTATGACCTCATTCGCCGGAACCCAAAAATCTTTTGGGGATACAGTGATATTACGTTTTTACATACAGCGATTCAGCAGCAGACGGGTCTTGTGACCTTTCATGGTCCAATGCTCTCCTCTGATGTGGGACTTGAAGGGGTTCACCCGTATACAAAGGATACCTTTTTACAGCTATTCACTCCGAAAGCCTTTTCGTATACGAACCACCTGTCACCTCTTCATACTTTTTATCATGGCACGGCTTCAGGCGAAATCACCGGAGGAAATCTTGCCCTTATTGTCACGACACTCGGTACACCTTTTGAAATTGATACAAAGGGGAAGCTTTTATTGATAGAAGATATTGACGAAGAACCATATAAAATCGATCGAATGATGCAGCACTTAGCATCTGCAGGAAAATTACGTGATGCGGCTGGATTTATCATTGGTGATTTTCATCAATGTGAGCCGAAAAAGAAAGAGCAGTCGTTAACGCTCGATCAGTTATGGGAGACGTATATTGTTCCGCAACAGAAACCTGCACTTGGTGGTTTTCGGATCGGTCATTCATCTCCAAACTTCGCCATTCCAATCGGCGTGCACGCAACATTAGATGCTACAGGGAAAAAACTTCATATTTCCCCAGGTGTTGCAGCGAAAGAGGCGATCAAATGAAAATCGTAGATGTTCGCACATGCAGAACGAATGTACCGCTAAAGAAGCCTTTCAAAACAGCATTAAGAACGGTGTATGACGCCGCATCTCTTATTGTGATCATCACCTATGATCAAGGTGATGTCAGCTATGGAGAGGCAGTGCCGACATCGGTCATTACAGGTGAAACACTGGAAAGCATCGACTATGCTATTTGCGCTGTGATGAGGCCGCTCTTGATTGGGGCCTCATTGTCACAATATGAACAAATCTTTTCAGCGATCGACCGTGTACTTGTAGGAAACACGAGTGCAAAGGCTGCAATAGATATGGCGATTTACGATGGTTTAGCGAAGCAGGCTGGCCTGCCGCTTTATCAATATCTTGGTGGTTATCGTGATCAGCTGGAAACGGATTATACGGTCAGTGTCAACCGTCCGCTAGAAATGGCAGAGGATGCGAAGCAATATGCAACTGAAGGCTTTCGTACCTTAAAGATCAAAGTGGGAAAAGATGATATAGAGACGGATATTCAGCGGATCAAACGGATTCGAGAAAAAGTCGGGCCGGATATTCAAATCAGGCTTGACGCCAACCAAGGCTGGACATGGAAGGAAGCGGTTGTGGCCATTCGAAAAATGGAGGCATTCGATATTGAACTAGTCGAGCAGCCAGTGCCTAAAGAAGACATCGAGGGTCTGCGCCGGGTGACGGAAGCAACAGACACATTGATTATGGCAGATGAAAGTATTTTTAGCCTCCATGATGCCATCAAGGTGTTAGAAACGAGAAGCTGTGATCTCATCAACTTAAAATTAATGAAAACAGGCGGTATCAAAAAAACGCTGAAAATCAATAGTTTAGCAGAAGCATACGGCGTCAAGTGCATGGTTGGCAGTATGATCGAATCAAAACTAGGGATTACCGCAGCCGCTCATCTTGCTGCAAGCCAGCCGAATATTACCCGTTACGATTTTGATGCGCCGCTTATGCTAAAAGAGGACTTAATAGACGGAGGAATTGTCTATCAAGGAAAAGATATTCTCTTTCCGCTGCATCATGGGTTAGGCATTCAAAGAGTGAAAGGGGTCTTATGATGTTATATGAATCAAAGGTTCCAGTCGCAAATATATGGACAGCACCGCAGTCGCCGAGAGAAATAGATCGACACGTTCTTCAAAGTTCCGTCCAGATCAAAGAATGGATTGATGAGCAAACATATGAACAGAAATTGGCCTTATGTGAAGAAAACCTTATTCAAACCCAAGTACTGCTTGGCGAACGAGTCATTGGGCTGGAGGAAACAGATGGCTGGATGAAAGTTGTCATCCCGCAGCAGGCAAGCCGGAAACACCCGCAAGGCTATCCAGGTTATATACCTGTAGAGCAATTAAATGAAGTATCAGAGAGTGAACCACCTGCTAGTCCCTTGATTGTTTGTCAGAAAAAAGCGGTTTTATATCAAAACGGAACACCGGATATGGAGGTTAGTTTTTTAACAGAACTAGCACCTGTTGAAGAAAGGAGCGATTCCTTTGATGTTCTGACTCCAGTAGGAAGAAGAGAAATCAAAAAAGAAGATGTGCGCCGCGCTTCATCACCTTCTTCTATGAGCGGTAAGGATGCCTTAGCCATAGGAAAACAATTTATTGGACTGTCATATTTGTGGGGCGGCATGAGCAGCTATGGCTACGACTGTTCGGGTTTTGTTTACAGTATGTACAAAGCGTGTGGATGTTTATTACCGAGAGACGCAAGTGACCAAGCAGTTCAAGGAACTCCAGTCGCATCAAATCATTTGGCGCCAGGTGATCTCATGTTTTTTGCCAATGACAATGGGAAGGGAGCAGTTCGTCACGTAGGGATGTATGCTGGAGATGGCATGATGCTTCACTCGCCTAAAACGGGCAGACAGATTGAACTTCTTACTCTTTCTGGTACTTCATATGAACAGGAATGGGCAGGAACAAGGCGGTATTTGAAAGCTGAGAGGGGGAGATGTGATGGGAAGTGAACCACTTCTGCAAGTCAACAACTTAAAAAAGCATTTTCATCTATCGAAAGGAAGAACGTTAAAAGCATTAGATGGTGTCACCTTTCAGCTGAAACAAGGCGAAACCTTTGGTCTTGTTGGTGAGTCAGGCTGCGGTAAATCTACACTTGGAAAAGTGCTCATGCGGCTTTATGACCCGACAGAAGGTGAAGCTTTGTATGAAGGGAAAAGTCTCCATCACTTATCGAACCGAGAATCATTTGATTTCAATAGACAAATTCAAATGGTGTTTCAAGATCCGTATTCTTCTTTAAATCCTAGGCTCTCTGTAAAAGATATTATGCTAGAACCGATGGAGATCCATCAATTGTATGGCAGTCAAAAGAAAAGGATCGAGCGCGTGAAGGAACTGCTTGAAGCGGTGGGGCTAAGTCATGATTTTGCTACACGCTATCCTCACGAATTCAGCGGAGGTCAGAGGCAAAGAATAGGGATTGCTAGAGCACTCGCCTTATCGCCAAAGTTTATCGTGGCAGATGAGCCGATTTCTGCACTAGATGTATCCGTTCAAGCTCAAGTCGTGAATTTGCTGAAAAAACTGCAAAAAGAAGAAGGATTGACGTTTTTATTTATTGCCCATGATTTATCGATGGTCAAATATATTAGCGATCGAATCGGTGTCATGTACTTAGGACATCTCGTGGAGATGACCAGCAGTGATGCTTTATATAAAACACCACTTCATCCATATACACAAGCATTGCTGTCTGCTATCCCGATTCCAGATCCTGATGTGGAAGATAAACGCAAGCGGTTTATTTTAAAGGGAGAAATTCCAAGTCCAGTGAATCCGCCAAGCGGCTGCGTATTTCGGACAAGATGTCCTGCTGCAATGGATGTATGTGCGGACAAAAAGCCAGTATTACAAGCAGTCGAAGAAGGACATGAAGTGGCTTGTCATTTATATGATAGGAAATAGATAAAGGGAAGTAGACAAGCGTTTAAAAAGCCAGCGAGTAGACAAGCTGGCTTTTTGGCTTTTATGAACGCCTAATAGGTAATGTACAGCATCTAAAAGAGCCGCCGGATTTAATGATTTCTGAAAAATCTACTTCAATGACGGTGTAGCCGCGGGCTGTTAATGCAGCATTTGTTTCTTGATTGATTGGTAAGCTGATGACTTTTTTCTGACCAATGGACAACACATTTGGTCCAAGTGTGAACTGCTCTTGCTCACTTATTTCAATGAGATCATAATGCTTTTTGAGCATATGAAGATCCTTTTCCGTAAAAGCTTCAGGGTAAATCAAGATCTCATGATGAGAAAGAATATTCATCACACAATCAAGATGCAAAATGTGAGAAGGAAGATGAATAGGAATGATGTCGTGATTCGGCAGTTCTTTTTTGAGCTGCTGGATGGCGGCTAGATTTGTTCTTTTGCTGATCCCCACAAATACACGGGTTTGGTCTACAAGCACATCGCCGCCTTCAATCGTTCCATCATCCAGCGTGATGGTTGTCCATCCTTTTGTCTGTGCCCATTCTTTTAAGGAATGTTCTTCTCCTTGTCTGACAGGGGCTGCCATGTTTGAAACAAATAAAGTCTGTCCAATTGTAAATCCAATATCCCGAGTGAAGACTTGTTCAGGGAAACGTTCATTTGCAGGAAGAAGGACAGGCCGGACATGATGGTTTTTCAGCGTTTGGATGAATTGCTTATGCTGCGTGAGGGCTTTGATTTGAGAAATATTTTCTCTTGCAAAATGCTTTTGGGTTTCATTGATGATCTGTTTAATTTCCATATAAATTGGACTGCATAAGAGGACTTCTTGTAAATCATCATATTCACTCATACATTGCGGCGTTTTATACACTTTCTCTGATTTCATAGAATCCATCAAAGGGCCTCCTTGTTTATCGATAGTTATATTATTCCTCCTTCTAGTAAATGTTGAAACATTTCCGAAAGAAAATCTCTCATGAGAGACTAAAGCAAAAAGTTTAGACAAACCTAATAGAATAGTGTTTAATAAAAGTCGTTCCGCATCAACGAAAACAGCAAGAAGGAGCTATGACGATGAGTGAAGAAAATTTCAAATACTGCAAGGAATCAAAAGTTGTGAAAACCAGCAGGGTATTCCCCCTCGATACGAATAACCACCAAACGTTATTTGGCGGGAAATTAATGAGTTATATAGATGACATTGCTTCCATCTCGGCAGCAAGACACAGCCGTAGTGAAACAGTCACCGCATCAATGGATTCAGTTGATTTTTTAGAGCCGATTGGACAGAAAGAGTCCGTCTGCTTAGAATCTTATGTGACATGGGTCGGCACATCTTCTATGGAAGTATTCGTCAAAGTCATTAAGGAAAACTTGATGTCTGGAGAGCGCAGACTCGCAGCAACTTCATTTCTTACATTTGTCTCGCTTGATGAAAACGGGAAGCCAAAACGAGTTCCACAAGTCATGCCGGAAACAGAGGAAGAAATCATGCTTCATCAAACAGCGAAGCAGCGGGCAGAGGAAAGAAAAAGCCGCCGAAAGCATAGTAAAGCTTTGGCTGACGCACTTGGGACGGATAAGCCTTGGGCTTAAAAATCACCCTTTAAGCGGTGATTTTTTTCTGAGTCGGTATCTTGCATGGCAAGATAGTGTGTGGTAAGATCAAACTATCTTGTCATGCAAGGTACTGAAAGCGGAGGATCGATGATGACACAATCAACACAAATGCTAAAAGGAATTTTAGAGGGATGCCTGCTGTCGATTATTTCTGAAGGTGAAATTTATGGGTATGAAATGACAAAGAAGCTTGCGCACTATGGGTTTGATCAAATTAGTGAAGGGAGTATTTATCCGATCTTGCTGCGCATGCAAAAAGAACAACTAGTTCATACGTCTACAAAAGCATCGGCGAGCGGGCCGAAAAGGAAATACTATACGCTCACACAAAGTGGCGAAGAAGCGCTGACTGATTTTACCATGCGATGGAATGAGCTGTCAGGGAATGTAGAGCGATTATTACATAAAGGGAAGTGAGAAGATGGTAACAAAAGAAACGAGACACATCTTATTAGAGCTGCAACTCTATCTCATATCAAAAGGGAAAAATCAAGACGAGATCGACGAAGTGATGGATGAATTAACGACACACGCTGTCGAAGCTGAGAAAGATGGGAAAACAGGGGAAGATGTATTTGGCGGAGATCCACGGGGCTTTGCTGATGAGCTATCAAAAGAGCTCTCTAGAAACCATAAAGATTGGGTTCCGTTTGTCAGTGCTTTTTTAATTGGATCTCTTTTTTACATGATGTTAGCAGATGCCATCAGTCAAAGTTTATCGTATTCTTGGTATGCACTCATTGGTTATCCGCTAATAATAGTGGCCAATGTGATCATGACCATTGTGATGTTTAGGGCTTCTGCCTTTCAAACAAGCAGGAGGGCATTCTTTTACTTTTGGATATTAGGTGTTTTTCAGATGACAGCCTTGATCACAGTGAAATTATTGGACCAAAAACTTGGTACTCCTTTACTTGTGCTGACCTCGAGCCAAAGATGGGGCGTCATTCTTCTGTTACTGCTGTGTATTATCTTATTGAATGCCATTTTAAAAGCCAATATGGTGTCGCTCATTCCGCTGATCTTCTTCGGACCGCAGCTCCTATTCGAATGGCTTGGATGGACATCACCTCTCATGCTTCTTTTCACAAGTCTGGTATCCATTGTGATTTTAATCTTGCTCACAATCGCTTTTTTACGGAAAACAAACAAGAAAAATGAACATTTAATGTAGATAGAGCACATCACTTGCGATGTGCTTTTCTTTTTCTAAAAAAATGTAGATATGGGATCACATTTTTCTTTACAATGAGAAGAGGACAAAAATGAAAAGGGGTTCTGTGATTGGATATTGTATTGGGGTATGTACTCGTTTTTATATTGGCTGCTTTACCTTTCTTTGAAGTGGTTGGTGTCGTTCCGCTGGGGATTTTAAGTGGTCTGCATCCTGTGACAACGGCAGTTATTGGATTCGTCGGCAACTTTCTTACCGTCTTGCTACTCATCGTCTTCGTGGACCGATTTAAAGCGTGGTGGCTGAAGAGGAAAGAGGAGAAACATGATGAAAAAGGAGAGAAAAAACAGCTGAAAGCCAGAAAGGTTTGGGAACGGTACGGTCTCCCTGGTTTGGCACTTATCGGTCCTTTTATTATTGGCAGTCATTTAGCGGCTTTTATGTGTATGAGCTTCGGTACGAAAAGAAAACAAGTCACTGTGTGGATGACGGTCAGTTTAATCATGTGGACCGCATTAGCTGCTAGTTTAACGGGTGCGGGGTTCCATTACTTTGCCCCAGATTCAAATGGGTTGTTCGGAGATATTTTTAGCAAGTAAGCAGGGGGGATAACAAATGACACATCAAACACGGATCGTGTTTGAAACAGAGCGCCTCAGACTGAGAACAATGGATGAAGACGATGCGCCTTTTTTATATGAAAAGCTGTTCCAAGATGAAGAGGTCATGAAGTATTATCCTTCACTAAAGGATGAAAAGCAGACAAAAGAGTGGATTGCTTGGAATCAAAAGAATGACCGCACGTACCATACATCCCTGTGGATCATTGAAGAAAAAGAAACGAAAGAACCACTTGGACAAAGCGGAATTGTTCTCCAAAACGTCGAAGGACAAACAGAGCTTGAAATTGGCTATATGCTAAAGAGATCGGCATGGGGAAAAGGATATGCTGTTGAGGCTGCAAAAGGCTGTCTTGCGTATGGTTTTGACGAAATGAAGGTGAGGCGAATGGTCAGCTTAATTCGCCCTGACAATGAAGCGTCAGTCAAGGTCGCAATGAAAATGGGGATGAAAAAAGAAAAAACCATTTCAAAATGGGATCAAATGATTGATGTTTACAGTGTTACTCGTGACGGAAAAAGCGGCTCGCTTGAATCATAAGGAGAGCCGCTTTTTCTTTTATAGACGCTGTTCTAACTGAAGTAAATATTTCTTTCGTTCGATTCCCCCGCCATATCCGCCAAGTTCACCGCTTGTTTGAATGACTCGGTGACAAGGAATGATGATGGCCAACTGATTGGCACCATTTGCATTTCCAACTGCCCGAACCAAATGGGGATCGCCAAGCATGATGGCAAGATCTCGATACGATCTCGTTTCGCCTGGCGGAATCTGTAATAGAAGATCCCATACCCTTTTCTGAAAAGGGGTGCCATGTATAGCAAGTGGCACAGTAAACTGCGTGAGTTTCTTTTCAAAATATAAGGCCAATTCCTTTGCTAATTGCTGATGGACGTTTGTTTCTCCAACTAAAATACGGGCATGATGTTTTTTTCTGATGTTCTCAATTTCTCTTTCTAATCCTCGCCTGTCCATAAATTCAAGCAAATACACATGGGTTGCATCTGAAATGCTCATCATCCGCCCAATCGGAGTAGAAATAAAATTCGCATGCAAAATATTGACTTGCGCCTTTTTGGGTGGATTCCCCATGATTTTCGTAAAGGCATCATTGAAGGCACTGGAAGACTCGTAACCGAAGGTGACTTGCTGATCAATGACTTTTTTTCCGTTCAGAATCTCTTTAAACGCTAGCCCCATTCGGCGTGATCTAGCATATTGAACAAAGGTCATTCCATAGATTTCTTTGAATTTTCTCCGAGCTGTTGCAGAGTGAATCCCTAATTGGCGAAAATCTTCTTCTTTCCACCGTTTCTCAGGACTCTCTTCAACTGCTGATACAAGTGTTTTGACTTCTTCTGGAATGCTGTTAGGATATGTTAAAGGCGTGCATCGCTTACACGGCCGATACCCTGCAAGCAGCGCCTCCTCTGCTGTAAAGAAAAACTCACAGTTTTCATATTTTGGTTTTCTAGCAGTACATGTGGCATGACAGAAGATGCCGGTTGTTTTAATACCTGCAAAGAACGTGCCGTCATATTGCGGATTCTTATCAACAAGTGCTTGATAAAATTCGTGTTTTTGTTCGTCGGTCATCATCATTTGATCCACCTCTTGTTTTATTATATCAGTGATGTGGTCGTTCCTCTTTCTAACATTTAGTATACTTCGCTTTCATCCACTTTCTTTCGAAAAATGAACAAGTATATTTGAAGGGAAAAAGCAAAGTGGTAGACCGGCATATCACGGTGTGATACACTTTTTCATACAGAATCGGCTCTACGCTAGATCTGATTATCATGAATTGGTTTTCTAGGGTTCCGTGCGGGCAGCGCAGTCTGGACCGAGAGAAAACACATAGGGTTTAGACAATAGACCGTATGGACACGGAGGGATAAAAGCCCGGGAGATTTGATCAAACGATCGATTTCCGGGCTTTTTTTATTGCTTGGAATCGGTAAGAAAGGAAGAGATCGAATGAAATGGGGAAATGTTTTGATTGCAGCCGTATTTGAAGTCGGCTGGGTGATGGGGTTGAAATATGCTGGCTCTATATTGGAATGGAGCGCCACCATCGTTTGTATTGTTGTCAGCTTTTATTTACTCCTGAAAGCCACGACTGTACTTCCAGTTGGCACACTTTACGCCGTTTTCACCGGACTTGGAACAGCAGGTACGGTCATAGTAGGGATGATCATGGGTGAGCCGGTACATCTAGTAAAATTACTTTTGATCATGGTACTTTTAAGCGGTGTATTAGGACTCAAATTGACCACAGGTGAAAAGAAAGGGGAGGCTGAATCGTGAGCTGGCTTTTACTCATTGGGGCAGGCATCTTAGAAATGCTTTGTGTCACCATGATGAATCAATTTCAGAAAGATCGCCATATAAAATGGATCGTCTTCATAGCAGCTGGCTTTTCGCTTTCCTTTCTGATGCTGTCTCTTGCGATGAATACAATTCCGATGGGAACGGCGTATGCGATTTGGACAGGAATCGGAGCAGCTGGAGGAGCGATTGTTGGGATGCTGTTTTATGGTGAGTCGAAAGACGCAAAACGTATTTTCTTTATCGCACTGATTTTATCAGCAGCGGTCGGGTTAAAAATCATTGAATAAGAAAAGGCTGGCAAACATGAGCCAGCCTTTTTGCTACATCGAATGATGATTGGAATCGTTTTCATTTTTGCGGTAAAGCTGACTCACAAGCAGAAAACATACACCAAATGTAAGTAAAGGAATGAGTCTTTCTCCGGTCATAAATAGATAAATGCCCGTGATTAGACATACGATGCCGAGCCAAAAGCTCACTTTACCAAACAAAGTCATGCTTTTCATCTCCATCACTCCTTTTGTGATAAAAGGTCTATTCATATTATATCACGCCAGGTGCAGAATTGAATGAATATTCAATAAAAAATACGCCACTTAATTGCTTTTTCTCTTTCCAGTCCAGTATAATATTTCATTAGAATGAAAAACGTAAATGAGGTCATAAGCCATGAGAACATTGATTACAGAGAAACTTGAATTACACAGACAAAAGCATGAGCAAAAAGGCAGGCTTTTAGTCAGCTGCCCGGATCAGCCTGGTATTGTGTCAGCTGTTTCTACTTTTTTATTTGAACATGGAGCAAACATCATTGAATCTAGTCAATACACAACAGATCATGAGAGTGGCCGGTTCTTTTTAAGAATTGAATTTGATTGGAAAGACATTTCTGCCAACTTAGATCAATTGAAAAGCAGTTTTGAGCCAATTGCGCAATCATTTCACATGACATGGAGCATGTCGCGTGCAAGTGATCTGAAAAAGCTGGCGATCTTTGTGTCCAAAGAGCTTCATTGTTTACATGAACTTTTATGGGAATGGCAAAGCGGTAATTTAATGGCTGAAATAGCGGTTGTCATCAGCAATCATGAAACGGCAAAAGATACAGTCGAAGCACTCGGCATTCCATTCCACTTCGTGAAAGCAAATAAAGACATTCGCCAAGATGCAGAAAAACAGCAGCTTGCATTATTAGAAGAATATGATATTGATGCGGTTGTGCTTGCTAGATACATGCAAATTTTGACGCCAGCCTTTATTGAACAGCATCCGAACAAAATCATCAATATTCATCATTCCTTCCTGCCAGCGTTTATCGGTGCAAACCCATACAAGCGGGCATACGAGCGGGGAGTCAAATTAATTGGTGCGACTTCTCATTACGTGACAAATGATTTAGACGAAGGGCCAATCATTGAACAGGATATTGAGCGGGTAGATCATAGAGATGATGCAGAGGCATTAAAAAATATTGGTCGCACGATTGAGCGCAGCGTGCTTGCCCGTGCTGTCAAATGGCATCTAGAAGATCGAATCATTGTCCATGAGAATAAAACGATTGTGTTTAATTGACCGCTTGACTTTTCTGAAGCAATTGGTGATAATATAAAAAAATTAACGAGCGTTGAGAAGGAATAGTAAGCAGGACCTGCTGTGTAAAAGAGAGCAAATGACATGCTGAAACATTTGCCGCAGACAGCTGCTGAACCTACCCTTTGAGCCTTAGAGGAAAAATCTAAGCGCATGCCTGGCGTTACAGGAGTTGAGTGGAATAAGCAGACGTATGCTTATTCAATGAAGGTGGTACCACGGAAAATCCCTTTTTCGTCCTTTACATAAGGAGAAAAAGGGATTTTTTATGTGGTGAAAGGTATAGCGGAGGGAATCAATGATGAAAAAGCAAAGGATCGTCATAAAAATTGGTAGCAGTTCATTAACAGAGCAAAAGGGAGCCATTGATGAACAAAAAATGCAGGATCATGTCAAAGCCATCGCAAAGTTAAAAGAGGCAGGACATGAAATCATTCTCATTTCGTCAGGTGCCGTTGCGGCGGGATTTGGCAGTTTAGGATATCCGTCAAGACCTGTGACCTTAAAAGGGAAGCAGGCTGCTGCTGCTGTTGGTCAAGGCTTGTTAATGCAGAAATATACAGAACTATTTTCACAGTTTCAGATGACGCCTGCACAAATGCTTTTAACACGTAATGACTTTTCAGATCGTACAAGATATCGAAATGCTTACGCAACGATGATGGAACTGCTCGAAAGAAAAATTTTACCGATCATTAATGAAAATGATTCTGTGTCCATCGAGGAGCTTACCTTTGGTGATAATGACATGTTATCAGCACTGGTGAGTGGCTTAATTCATGCAGACCAATTGATCATTTTAACAGATATCAACGGAATTTATGATGCCAATCCAAGTGAGAATCCTGATGCGAAGCGGTTTGATGTGCTGACTCACATTTCAGATGAATTGTTCTCATATGCGAAGAGTACGGGTTCAAAGGTTGGAACAGGCGGGATGAAATCTAAGCTTTCAGCTGCACAAACAGCTCTCTCCCTTGGCGTTAAAGTCTTCATTGGTACAGGTGCAGGGGGAGACAAGCTTCTTCACATTCTCGCTGGTCAAGGGGACGGCACATATATTGGTGAACAAGACTTATCATCAGTCAATAACCGTCGCCAATGGATTCAATTCCACTCACCAGTCTCTGGAAAGATCATGATTGATGCGGGGGCAGAGGCGGCGATTTTGCATAATGGAAGAAGTCTTCTTCCAGCTGGTGTCATTGATGTAGCTGGTGAATTCTCTAAAGGAGAGGTCGTCGAAGTTGTTGGTCCAAACGGGTTAGTCGGTAAAGGGCAAACATTGTATGATTCTGATGAGCTTCTTGGCATTAAAGGGATGCGAAGTCAGGAGCTTTCTTATGAAAAACCTGAAGTCATTCACCGAGATCACTGGGTTCAGCACATACAAAACTGAGGAGGGAAAACGATGAATGAAGTTCTAGAAAAAGCAAAAAAGGCAAGCGCAGCAAAAGATCAGCTGCTATTAAAAACAACTGAACAAAAGAATGCTGCATTAGACGCTATTGCAAAAGCATTAAAAGCATCTTCAGCGTATTTAATTGCCGAGAACCAAAAAGATGTTCAGGCGGCTATAGACAAAGAGTTCACGCCATCTGTGATCGACAGAATTACATTAACAGAAGAGAGAATTGAAGCGATTGCAGACGCTACGCATCAACTCATTCAGCTCAAAGACCCAATTCGTGAAACATTAGAGACCATTCAAAAAGAAAACGGGCTTTTCATTGAAAAAGTACGTGTGCCTCTTGGAACGGTTGGGATGATTTACGAAGCAAGACCAAACGTGACAGTCGATGCGGCCACTCTTTGCTTGAAAACTGGAAATGCTGTGATTCTTCGAGGAAGTTCATCGGCCATTCATAGTAATAAAGCGATTGTGAAAGTCATTCACGAAGCGCTGCAACCAACGGATATTCCCGTAGACAGTGTACAATTGATTGAAGATACAGGCCGTGAGACGGCTAAAACCCTGTTCACTTTAAATGACTATCTAGATGTCCTTATTCCACGTGGCGGGAAACATTTAATTGATCTTGTTGTGAGAGAGTCTACTGTTCCAGTACTTGAGACGGGTGCAGGGAATTGTCATATTTACATTGATGAAACAGCCCAAAAAGAAATGGCTGAACAAATTGTTCTGAATGCGAAAACACAAAGACCATCTGTTTGTAATGCCATTGAGAGCATTGTCATTCATGAAACATGGGCAAAAGAACATGGTGCTTCGCTCTTTGAAGCACTTCAGACACATGGTGTAGAGATACGGGGCGATGAAGCAGTATGTGCACTTGCACCGAGTGCCACATTAGCTAAGGCCACTGATTTTGAAACGGAATTTTTAGCGCCGATTGTCAGTATTAAAACCGTCAAGACCATTGAAGAGGCGATACAGCATATTCAAATGTATAGCTCTAAGCATTCTGAAGCGATCATTACGGAAAACGACCAGCATGCGGCACTTTTCTTAACAGCCGTTGATGCTGCCGCTGTGTATCATAATGCATCTACCCGGTTTACAGATGGCTTTGAATTTGGCTACGGAGCGGAAATCGGCATTAGCACACAAAAATTGCATGCTAGAGGACCAATGGGTCTGCCAGCCCTAACCTCTGAAAAATTTGTCATTCGTGGGCAAGGACAAATAAGAGAATAACCAATCCAAAAGAGAGTCTTATCGCACAAGGCTCTCTTTTTCCTTTCATTTTTGTATTTCTCCGGTCAAGTATGATAAAATATGGTAATGTTTTATATTTTGAGAAGATTGGAGAAGGCAACGTATGGCGAAAATCATTCCCTCTTCGGATATTGGAGTGAAAATCAACAAGTGGTATGAATTAATCCGCAGATTTGATTCAGAACAAGCAGAACAGTTAAAGCAGGAAATTCGCACCTCTCTTGATTCAATGGAAGAAGATCAGAATTTGCTTCTCTATTTTTCTTTAATGGAATTCAGGCATGAGGTCATGCTCGATTATTTAAAGCCATTAAAGGAAGGAAAGCTTCGCGCCAACTTTTCCGAGCTTTCGAAAGAAATAGATGAGCATCAAACGCATGTCACAGGCATGCTTGAATATTACTATCATTTCTTCAGAGGCATGTATGAGTTCGGCCGGAGAGAGTACATTGCTGCCATATCGTCCTATCAAAAGGCAGAGCACAAGCTTTCTTTTGTATCCGACGATATTGAACGTGCAGAATTTCATTTTAAAATGTCAGAAATATATTATCACATGAAACAAACACACATTTCGATGCACCATGCCAAACTAGCGCTGGATGTCTATATTCAGCACGAACTATATGCGCTTCGTACCATTCAGTGTGAATTTATTGTAGCCGGTAATTATGATGATATGAGAAGGCATGAAAAGGCATTGCCACATCTCGAAAGAGCACTTGCAAGGTCAAGAGACTTTCAGAATGTGCGTTTTATTGCTTCTTCTTTGTTTAATATGGGCAACAGCTATTACAGAATGGGAGACTTGAACCGCGCACTCGACTTAATGAAAGAATCCATCTCATTATTTGATCAAAACCAATCTGATCATCTTCGTCGATCGATAGACCCTCTTTATACAGCCGCTCAGATCTTATACAAACAAGGTAAAAACAATGAAGCATTATATTACAGAGAAGAATGTATGAAACGAGCAGAAGCTCTGCAGGATGACATTCATATTCAGAAGACCATTTTTTTAGAAGCGTTGTACTTACGACAAGATGCAGAGCATATTAAACGAATTTTCCATTTTTTAGAATCTTCCTATGCATATCCAGATATAGAAGAGCTGGCTTTAGACACCGCAAAGTATTATAATGAAATGGAGGATTATGAAAAATCTTCCATGTTCTATGGGGAAGCGGAACATGCTCGTATCTATATTCAGAGAGGGGATTGTTTATATGAATTTTAAAAAATGGGCAGTCGTCTGTACAAGCATCACGATCTTGGCATTATGGATCACATCACCTAATGCCGACCCCGATAACAGAAACCATACGCTAGAAAAACCGAATCCGCAGCATATCACGATCTAAAAAGCCCTTTTTAAAGGGCTTTTTTTTATTGCCTTGATTGGTTCCATCATCGTGCGATGTACATTCATAAAAATAAAAAAAGGAGGAAAGATGAAAGTGAGTGTTTTTCATTGACTCTTGAATTTAGATTGTGTACAATTCAATTGTAGAAAATATTATTAGAGCGAAAGAGGGTTATATTCATGTCAGAAGTTTTATTTACTGCAACGGTATCAGCTGTAGGAGGAAGAGAAGGTAAGGTTGTTTCAACAGATGGTGTACTAGAGCATGATGTAGCAATGCCAGGAACGCCAAGAGCGAAAAAGCTTGAGAAAGCAACGAATCCAGAGCAATTATTCGCAGCGGGCTATTCTGCATGTTTTGATTCAGCCCTTCAAATGGTCGCAAGACAAGAGCGTATCCGTTTTGAAAGTGAAGTAACGGCACATGTAAGCTTAGTCAAAGACAGTTCAGACGGCGGTTTCAAACTAGGTGTCAAATTAGAAGTAAAAGGAACTGGAATTGAGCAATCTGCACTTGATGAACTTGTTCATAAAGCACACGGCGTTTGCCCATACTCAAAAGCAACGCAAGGAAACATTGAAGTAGAATTAGTAGCTGTCGCTCAATAATAGACATCAAAAAAAGGCTGAGGGAATATTCCCTCAGCCTTTTGATTGTGTTAATTTTTGCAGAAGCTCATGTAAAGAAGCGCGAAGTGTTTTCAGCTCTTCTTCTGATCTGCCTGTTCCAGACAGCATTTGAAATGGAATCGAAGTGGCCTTCTCTTGTAAAGCTTCTCCGTATTCTGTTAAACGAATTTGGACCGAACGCTCATCCTCTTTCGAACGTTCGCGGATGATGAGTCCATTTTGTTCCATTCGTTTTAGCATAGGTGTGAGTGTACCGGAGTCTAAATATAAAAGCTCTCCCATTGTTTTCACATTTAATGTCCCATGCTCCCATAACAAAAGCAGTGCCAAATATTGCGGGTATGTGATATTTAACTCTTCTAATAATGGTTTATACTGCTTCGTCATTTCTCTTGAACTTGCATATAACAAGAAACAAAGCTGATTTTCCAGCTTCATATGTTCAAATTCATTTGTCATATCTGTCACCAACTATTTTTTGTCATACTTATCATTGTATAAGATTTTCTTCCTTTTTAAAATAAATACAGACTAAAAATGAAAAATTCTTCAATGTGCCATAAATGTTTGAGCAACGAATAGAACGTGAAAGGTATAAGTAGAAGAAGGAGGAGATCAAGATGAAACCATTATTTACTGCAAAAGTAAAAGCACAGCACGGAAGAGCAGGACATGTTCGTTCTGATGATGGTGTGCTTGACCACAACATTGTGATGCCAAACGCAAAGAAAGATGGAGAAACTGGTACGAATCCTGAGCAATTATTTGCAGCGGGTTATGCGGCCTGCTTCGGAGGGGCGCTTGAACAAGTCGCCAAGAAGCAAGGTGTCGAAATTGAATCAGAAGTAGAAGGACATGTCAGTCTATTAAAAGATGAAAGTGATGGCGGTTTTAAACTTGGCGTGAAGCTGATTGTTTCCGCTAAAGGGCTTGACCATGACAAAGTGAAAGAGCTTGTTGAGGCTGCACATGAATTCTGTCCATATTCAAAAGCAACAAGAGGAAACATCGAAGTAGAGCTTGAAGTGGCGGAATCATGAAAAGAAAAAAGGGCTAAAATTTAGCCCTTTCTCAACAATCTACTGACACCTGCTGTGGAGCAGGTGTCTTTTTTTAATATTCTTTCTTTTTGTCGTATGTGTCCCATGCTTCAAATGGAGCAAGGGTTTTTTGAAGGGTCAGCTGGTAAAATGGAATGTTTCTTGATTCGTATTCTTTGTTGATTTCTTCATAAATAAAGGAGTCATCAAAACCAGAAGTCGCTGCATCCTTGTGTCCAGCGGCAAAATATACGGCCTTTGGTCTAGCCCAATAGATAGCACCAAGACACATTGGACAAGGCTCACAGCTTGTATACAAAATACAGTCTTCTAATTGGTATGTATGTAGTGTTTGGCACGCCTTTCGAATGGCTGTCACTTCTGCATGTGCGGTTGGATCATTACTCGTTGTGACATTGTTGCTTCCCTCTGCAATAATCTGACCGTCTTTGACAATGACCGCTCCAAAAGGGCCGCCTGTGCCACTATTTACTCCTTCTACTGCAAGATCAATTGCGCGTTGTAAAAAAGCTTCGTGATTCATTGTCTTCCTCCCTTTGTTCGACTGACTTCTCTAGTATAAACGAATCATGATAGAAAAGGAATCATTGTAGGAGGAGATCGAACAGGACAATTTACGGATAAAAAACCCCTGCCAAATGTTCAGCAGGGGAAGAGTGAGTTAATTATGCGTGCTGCGCTAGCTTTTTACGAGCGACTTCAGCAGCTGTCACCATGTTTTTCAAAGCAGCAATGGTTTCAGGTTCTTGTCTTGTTTTCAGTCCACAGTCAGGGTTGACCCAGAAGCGATCTGTCGGACAGACGTTCAGTGCATCATCAATGATTTTACTCATTTCTTCAACAGCTGGAACGCGCGGGCTGTGGATGTCATATACCCCAAGTCCAAGGCCTTTCAAATACGGGTGTTTTTCTAAATAATCGAGGAACCCGCCATGACTGCGTGAATGTTCAATCGTAATCACGTCTGCATCAAGGTCTTCAATCGTATCAACAATATCCTCGAAATTGCTGTAGCACATATGTGTATGAATTTGCGTTTCATTTTGAACAGACGATGTCGATAGACGGAATGACTCTGCTGCCCAGTTTAAGTATGCTGCCCAATCACTCTCTTTTAAAGGAAGACCTTCTCTTAGCGCAGGTTCATCCACTTGAATCACTTGAATACCCGCTGCTTCTAACGCTTCTACCTCTTTACGTAAAGCAAAAGCGATTTGGAAGGCAATGTCTTTACGAGAGATATCTGTTCTTGGGAAAGACCAGTTTAAGATCGTGACAGGCCCTGTCAGCATTCCTTTGACTTTTTTCTCCGTTAAGCTTTGAGCGTAAACCGTCTCTTTCACTGTCATTGGCTCTGTAAATTCTACATCTCCATAAATGATCGGCGGCTTCACGCAGCGTGATCCATAAGATTGAACCCAAGCGAATTTTGTAAAGGCAAATCCAGCGAGTTTTTCACCGAAGTATTCAACCATGTCTGTACGTTCAAATTCTCCATGAACGAGTACATCTAGGCCAATCTCTTCTTGAATATCAATCCATCTTTTTGTTTCTTTTTTAATAAATTCATCATACTCTGCATCTGTCCACTCATTTTTGCGCCATTTTTGACGAGCACTGCGCACCTCAGCTGACTGAGGGAAGCTTCCGATTGTTGTGGTTGGAAGAAGCGGCAGTTCAAGAGATTCATTTTGAATGCGTAGTCGTTCTTCAAAAGCAACTGGACGTTTAAAATCTTTTGATGAAAGATTATTGCGTTCTGCTGTCAGGTCCGCATTCGTTCCTTTCGCGAATTCTTTTAACGTCAGAAGTGCTTCATTTGCTGCATGGATGTCTGCATCAATGGCAGCCGCTCCTTTTGATAAGCCTTCTTTTAATAGCGTTAATTCAGCCAGTTTTTCAGTGGCATAAGAAAGTCCGTTTAATAGTTTTTCTTCAAGCTGTTCGCTTGGATGTTTTGCAACTGGGACATGTAGCAGGCTGCTTGAAGGCTGCAGCCATACTTCTTTTGGCTGCACGTCAGCAATCACTTCAGAAATAAACGATAATCTTTCTCCTAGATCTGATCTCCAAATATTTCTGCCGTCGATGATACCGGCTGCTAAAATTTTATCTTTTGGGAAGCCGTGTTTTTTCAATTGTTCAAGGTTTCGTCCTTGATCATGGACAAAATCAAGACCGATGGCTTCAACAGGATACGTCACAAGCTCTTCATAGGCATCTACTGAGTCAAAGTATGTTTGAAGGAGAACGTTTAAGGCAGGTACAGCTTCTTTAATCGTTTGATAGATGGCTTTTACTGCTTTCACGTCTTCACTTGAAGCTGTGACTAAAGCAGGCTCATCAATTTGAACCCATTTTACACCGGCTTCTTCAAGCTCTTTTAACAACTGAGTATAAAGCGGCACTAGGCGTTGCTGAA
Organism: Bacillus altitudinis 41KF2b; assembly: GCF_000691145.1. Classification (GTDB taxonomy): domain Bacteria; phylum Bacillota; class Bacilli; order Bacillales; family Bacillaceae; genus Bacillus; species Bacillus altitudinis. Next base: position 246,150 of record NZ_ASJC01000001.1, read on the forward strand.
TCTCTTTCACTTCATTGGCTTCATAGCCTTTAGAAAGAGAAACAAATGTATAAAGACCGAGAACGACAGGTTTTGTTTCAACACCAAACGCTTTTTTCACCTTTTCGTATGCTTCAAGCGGTTTGTTATGTGTGAGTTTGAATTCTGTGCTTTTTTCATATTCTGGAACGATGTAGTGATAGTTTGTATTAAACCATTTTGTCATTTCACTTGAGACAGCATCTTTTGTTCCTCTTGCTATCGCAAAGTATGTATCTAGCGGGTCTTTCAAGCTGCGGAAGCGCTCTGGAATCCAATTGAACATAACGGCAGTATCCAGCACATGATCATAGAAGGTGAAGTCGCCAGAAGGAACAACGTCAATTTGTTGATCAATTTGAGTTTTAATAGCGGCTAAAAATTGTTCATCGAGTGTGCTTAAGAGGGTTTCTCGGTCAGTTTGACCTTTCCAATAAGACTCAAGTGCTTTTTTCCATTCTCTGTTTAAACCAATTCGCGGGAAACCTAGATTACTTGTTTTAACAATTGTCAATTCCAATTCCTCCTCTAAATATAAAAAGACACTTACACTCATGGTCAAGATTGATGAGGGCAAATGTCTGGTTTAAAAAGACAAAATGTGTGTGCGAAAGAAGGCGTAAGTATCAATGACGAACGCTTTTCCGACATCTCCTATCAACCGTAGGGGGTTTGATGTGATAGAGCGGCTGGTATCCTGGCTCGTGAATCTGCAAGCTTTTCATCCTTCCCATCTTTACGACAGTGGATGATTAACGAAAAGCTCTCCTCACTTACAGTGGCGGGACCGCGCCGGATTTTCACCGGTCTTCCCAATTAAAATTCGACGTGTGATCGAATTACCGACTCTCAAACTATGAATTTATTGTGTTCGATTATATAACGTTCACTTCATTTCGTCAAAGTAAATTTTGAATAATTTTAATTAAAAAAATCCTGAGAAAATTCTATCTTTTCTCAGGACCTAACATGTACCTATAGAGACAAAAGTTCTGCTTCCAATGTTTTCTCAAGAAGCACATCTGGTGCAGTTAAATATAAAAACCCGTTTCCTACAAGGGTTTTTGATTGTTTTAGCGGAAGGGTTCTCCGTACGAGCTGAGCATATACCTCAGGTTCTGTCAGCTTACGCTGGAACGCTTCTTCTTCGGCATTTTTAATAATGGCGAGTGCACCGCTCACATGAGGGGCAGCCATGGAAGTGCCTGTTAGTCTTCCGTATTTATGGTTAGGGAGAGTGGATAAAATGTCTTCACCTGGAGCGACGAGGTCGATTTCTTTATTCGCATTGGAGAATTCAGAGGATTCTCTTGCAAGAGAGACAGAGCCGACGGCAATGACCTCATTGTATGCAGCTGGGTAGGAGAACTCTTCAGTACGCTCGTCTCCGTCACCTTCATTTCCTGCTGCGCAGACAACAAGCACACCGCTGCTTACCGCATGTTGGATGGCCTTTTGCAGTTCTGGTTCATTGCTTGGCCCACCGAGAGACATGGAAATGATATCAACCTTCTGCTCAACCGCATAGTTAATGCCATTGATAATCCATTCGTATTTCCCGCTGCCATTTTTCCCTCCAAGAACTTTTACGATCAACAGCTTGGCTTCAGGTGCAACCCCTAAAATGCCGCCATTTTGATCCGTTGCTGCAATCGTTCCTGATACATGGGTACCATGCCCGTTGTAGTCTTTTACATTCTCAGCATCTCCATTGTCATCATCGGTAAAGTTTTTTCCTCCGATAATCTGATCTTTTAAATCGGGATGCTCCGTGTCGCAACCTGTATCAAGGACAGCAATGGTTATGCCTTTTCCTTTGAAGCCACTTGACCAAAGTTCGGGTGCTTTAATCTCCTGAATACTTTCCGGCGTCTCTTTCGCTTCCATCACATTGGCTTTTACTTCATACGGAATTAAGCGAATTTCACCTTTCATAAGAAAGCCCTCCTTATTTTGTTTTCAAAGTAGATTCAGGTTGCGTAATGTTATTGTATAAAACAAATGTTTGATCGGAAAGGGTCAATTGTAATAATTTTTCAAATAATCAAATAATTATTTATTGTGCAGTTCTCCTCATATCTTGCCGAAAGAAGTCACCTTTTGAAGAAAACTCTTAGTATCATATGAAAAAGAATGAAATGCTGCATAGTGAGCTTGCACCTGTACAGATGAAAATGGGTGAAAAGAACTAAAAAAGGCAGATCGAAAAAACAATCATATAAAGAGATAGAGGATGACAGAAAAGAAAAAGGTACATGCCATGTGCAGATGATTGTTTTTTCATTATAATGATCGAAAGAATATAGAATGTAAAAAGTATTTGACATTTTTTAAGCGGATGATATGATTGAAATGTAAAAAGTATTTGACATTTTGATTGGGAGGGGACTAACCGTTGGATGTTGTAAAAGTTGTGTATTCAGTCATCTTATTAGTGATCGGACTGTTCATTTTTATTGCGCCTATGATTCAAAAGGGTGATGAAAGAAAGAGATTTATCTACTCAAAAGCGCAATCGTATGCATTTATGGTGGTCATTGGTATGCTTTTATTAGAAGTCGCACAGTCCATATTTTTAACGACCCAAGGGAACAATTCTGATAAGGGGTTTGGGATTTCTCCCATCATGTTCCTAACTGTGATTTCGGTCATTTATTTAGTTACATTACTCATATACAGAAAAAAATATGGTGATTAAATTGGAAAATCATATAAGAGAACTAAGGAAATCCATTAAATTATCCCAAGAAGAACTTGCTAAACGGTGTAAGGTCTCGAGACAAACCATCAATGCCATTGAAAACGATAAGTACGACCCTACTTTACAATTAGCCTTTGACATCGCCTCTGTTTTGAATACGACTGTAGATGAGCTTTTTGTCAGTCAACCTAAAAAGAAGTAAGGGACCAGCCTCAGAAAAGAGGCTTTTTTTGTTGATTTGTGTAATGTGAAAGGATCAGCTGAAAATAAAAATCAACCATATTACATAACAATTCCTCATTCATGAAAAATAAGATATGAAGATTGTGACTGTTCCAATGGAGAAAGGCAACATATAATAATGGAAAGACAAGCTTGCCTTTCAGATAGGAGAGATAGAGATGAACAAAGGGAAGATACTCGTGGTCGAAGATGAAAAGAAAATTGCAAGAGTGCTGTCATTAGAACTTGAATATGAAGGATATGAGGTCACAGTCCAAGATACAGGGATGAAAGGGCTCCAGGCGCTCGAGGAGGAGAGTTTTGATTTAGTGCTTCTAGATGTCATGCTTCCAGAATTAAGCGGACTTGAAGTGCTTAGAAGGGTTCGAAAGACAAATACGGCAACACCGATCATTTTGATTACCGCAAGAGGAAGTGTTCCCGATAAGGTCAGCGGTCTTGATCTTGGGGCAAACGATTATATTACAAAACCCTTTGACATAGAAGAATTATTAGCGCGAATTCGTGCACAGCTGAGGTTCAATCACAATGCGCAAGAGGAAAAGGAAATTGAGCTAAGTATTGCAGATTTAACGGTGAATGAGAAAACAAGAGAAATTCAAAGAGGCGGTCAGACGCTTGAGCTGACACCGAGAGAATATGACCTGCTTGTTCATTTATTGAAACATCAACAGCAAGTGCTCACAAGAGATCAGCTTTTAACAGCTGTTTGGGGTTTTGACTATTTTGGTGACACGAACGTGGTTGATGTCTATATTCGCTATTTAAGGAAAAAAATCGATTACCCGTTTGAAAAACAATTGATTCACACAGTGAGAGGTGTGGGTTATGTGATGAAAGGATAAAGCATGAGATTAAAAAATAAGATCCAGCTTTATACATCGTTGTCCTTGTTTTTAATGGTGCTGCTGTTTCATACAGCGATTTATTTTATTTTTTCGATGACCTTGACGCAAAAAGATATGTCCAGACTGTCGGAAGTAGCTGAAAATATTGCGATTGCACTAAAGAAGTCAGAAGAAGAGGGCCTTCCATCTTCAGAGCTTCTGAAAGCGTATCTGCCTCAAAATGGTATGATCCGTGTCGTCACAGAGAAAGGTGAATCAAAGCTGACCGTCACGAAGGAATCTACGTTTAGCTCACTTCCTTTTACATACGAATCTGGTCAGACAGCAGAAATTCAAGAATACAATAAGCAGTTGATTGCGTTTGCGGCTATCCCTGTCATTTGGACAAATGGGGACATTGTGTCGCTGCAAGTATATGAAGAAATTGAAAATACAGAAGAGAACTTGGCGTTATTAAAAATGATTTTAATCACTACTGGCGTTTTGTTTATTGTGCTTTCTTATTTTGCAGGCCACATTTTAACGAAACAAATTGTCCGCCCAATTAGTAGAATGACCAATACGATGAAAGCAAGTATGAGAGAAAAGGCATTTAAACGAATTGAATTAACAGGCGATTCAAAGGATGAACTGTATCAAATGGGTCAAACCTTTAATGAAATGGCTGAAATTCTCGAGAAACATTATGAAAAAGAGCAGCAATTTTTACACGATGCTTCTCATGAATTGAAAACACCCATTACCGTCATCATGAGCTATAGCAATTTACTAAAACGCTGGGGGCAAAGCCGGCCAGAGGTCGTAGAAGAATCCTCTCAAGCCATTCATGATGAGGCGAAAAAAATGAAAAGGCTGACAGATCAACTACTCACACTGGCGAAAAATGGGCAACCGCTTTACTTGGACATGAAGCCGGTTGATCTTGGTCAATTGTGCAGCCAAGTCGGCCATACACTTGAAGTGGCAACCAATCGAACCATCCTTACTCATGTACAAACAGATCAGCCTGTGATTGCTGAAGCAGACGAAGAGAAGATCAAACAGCTTTTGACCATCTTGATTGATAATGCGGTTAAATATAGTGCAGAGCCAGTTGATGTGAACTGCGGACGATCAGGAGAGAAACCGTTTATTTCGGTTGTTGACAAAGGAATTGGCATAAAAGAAGAGGATCTGCCGAAAATCTTTGACCGCTTTTTCCGTGTGGATGAAGCGAGAAACAGTGAGACGGGCGGAACTGGGCTTGGCCTGTCAATTGCGAAGCAAATTGCTGAAGAGCATGGGGCTGAGCTAAAGGTAGACAGCCGTATCGGTGAAGGAACCGTGATGACCATTCTTTTTCAGAAATAAGTAGGTCTTTTCTCATCAATTTCTCATTTCCTCCTTATAAAATAGGAAATAGGAAGGAGGCGCTGCATGTCTAAAAAAATGAAAATGCTGCTTACGCTCGCAGGGTGTCTTTTCATTCTTGTGGCCTTTGCAATGCTCATGATTCAAACCATTGACCAAAAAATATTAAGCGAAGCAGACATTAAAAAAATCATCGCAAAAGACTACAATGGAAACATCACAAATATTGAGCTGATCAATCATAAACAGGACTATACATTGACGCTTGAAAATTCAAATGGCATCTATCAAATCATTGCATCTTCCTCAAGCGGTCAAATGAAAGAGATGAAACAGTTAAAGAGCTATCAAAAACCAAATGAGAAAAATGCCGAACTCCAAGCAGAAGAAGTGGCAGTGAAAAAAGTGAAGGGTACCGTGATTCAAAAGAAAGAAAAATCGGATCGCTTTATCTTTACGATTCAATCAAAAAAAGAACTGTATCAAGTGGATGTTGAGAAAGACACGTTCAAGGTGATTGAAGCAGAAAAGAAAAAGCCAACCTCTAAAGAAAAGAAGCTGACAAAAATAACAGTAGAAGAAGCCATTCAGATTGCCGTAAAAGAAGTGGGCGGCACAGTGGATGATGCAGATCTTGAAACTTTTAGCGGAATGCTCGTGTTTGAGGTAGAGCTCGATTTGCCGGATGGAAGAGAGGCAGAGGTATTAGTGAATGCCTATACAGGAGATATTGAAGGGATTACGTACGAAAACTAATCATTTTCTCATAATTTTCTCATGTTCCTTTCCTTCCTTTATCATCTTGTTTTTTTAAGATAAAGGAGAAATCAAACAGAGGAGGAGTTAAACATGATAAAAAAAGTACTAGTAGCTACAGCATTCACAGGAGCCCTTGTCGCAGGTGGTTTCACCCTTCAAGCGCAAAATACCAATCAAACGGCAAATGCCGAACAAGTGGTGCAAAAGAAATCTTCATTTGTCTCAAAGAAACAGGCTGAAAAAGCAGCATTAAAAGTTGTGAAAGGCTATGTAGATGATGTAGATCTTGAGCGTAAAAAAGGAAAATGGGTATATGAGGTCGAGATTAAAAAAGGCGGCTTTGAATATAAAGTATATGTCGATGCCAAAACAGGCAAAGCGCTCAATGATCCAGTCAAAGAAAAGAAACAAAATGTAAAAATCACCAAAAAACAGGCTGAACAAATTGCCCTTGCAAAAGTAAAAGGAACAGTCACAGATTCAGAATTAGATAAAGAAAATGGTGTGTACTTGTATGAAATTGAAATTACGACACCAAGCGGCGAAGAAGTTGATTTTGAGATTTCCGCTAAAACAGGCAAAATCCTCAAGCAAGAATGGGACGATTAAGGTATAAATGAACCTTACACTTTTATGTGTAAGGTTTTTTCATTGGGACAAACTACTTGAAAGGAGGCGAGAGAATATGATGAAGAAAAAAGAAGAAGAACAGACGATGGATCGTGCGGAATATGTTCCCCATCCTGATGGAGAAGGATATGCTTTGTTTTTGCATGATTCCTTTCATCTCCTCTCCCAAGAGGATATGAATCAGCCGGAAGAAGAATAAAAGACATGAAAGGGCGATGGTCAACTTGTCGATCGCTCTTTTTTTGAAAAGAAAGCGAATACATCAGGAAACTTGGCATCTTGCTTATTGACATCATTGCGCTTTTTCTGTAATCTCAGTGTGTCAACAATATGAGACTTCGTTAGGTGAGGCTCCTGTATGGAGATACGCTGCTGCCCAAAAATGTCCAAAGACGCCAATGGGTCAACAGGAATCATCGACATAAGGTGATTTTTAATGCAGCTGGATGAATCCTATGCCATACAGTGCTAAAGCTCTACGATTGAAGGAGCAAGTGTTTATTTGTCATGCTTACAAAGCGCCTTCATTCGATTGAAGGTGCTTTTTTATGAGAAAAGGAGGTGTGGGGATGGATCATCCCGATTCGAGACACATAGAGAGTATGTCAAAAGATCAGATTGACGCATCAGATAGAGGAGATCCTGACCCCCGCACAATCTAAGGGATTCGGGTATCTCCTGATTTTGGGGAGGTAACAGCGATGATACAGAACATTACGTACGATGAACTCATTTTACGCATCATTATTTTACTAAGAGATGGAAAACGTAAAGAATTTAAAAACATTATGGAAGAACTTCAGCCTTATGATATGGCCTACTTATTCAAGGAGCTTCCAGAAAAACACCGCGGCCGCTTTCTCAGCTTTTTAACAGTCGATGACGTGACGGAAATGATGGGTGAACTGGAGCGGGAATATCAAGAGATTGTTCTTGAAAAAGTAGGGAAAGACAAAGCCACCTTCGTCACAAACAAAATGGATAACGATGATCTAGCCAACTTGTTTGATGAGATGGAGGATGAGCTGAAGGATCAGCTTTTATCTAACATGGAAGCAGAGGAATCCAAAGCCGTCCAGCTTCTCATGAATTATCCTGCTGAGACAGCAGGTCGGATCATGACCAATCGGTACGTTTGGATTCCGCAGCATTATACGGTTCAGGATGCCGTGGTGAAGCTGAAAAGCTTTGCTGAAATTGCCGAATCGATCAACTACTTATATGTCATAAATGATCAAAAACAGCTTGTAGGGGTACTCTCATACAGGGATCTTATTTTAGGTGAGCCAGATGAAAAAGTGCAGGATCTTATGTTTACAAGAGTCATTGCCGTTGGTGCCTTTCAAGACCAGGAAGAAATCGCAAAGCTCATTGAACGATATGATTTCCTTGCCATACCTGTTGTAGAAGAGAACAATGTCCTAGTCGGAATTGTGACAGTCGATGATATCATTGATGTTGTGATTCAAGAGGCAGGAGAAGACTATGAAAAGTTTGCTGCCTCTGGTAAAGATATCACGTTCGACACACCGGCATTTGTGGCGGCATACCGCCGTCTTCCGTGGCTTATTTTACTCTTATTCATTGGGCTGATTTCAGGCAGTATCTTGAATTATTTTGAAGATACTTTGCAACAAGTCGTTGCTTTAGCGTTCTTCATGCCGATGATTGCAGGTATGACAGGGAATACAGGGACACAGTCTCTAGCGGTTGTCATTAGAGGATTGTCAAAAGAAGAATTAACGAAAAAAACCATTATGCGCTTGATTTTCAGAGAGCTGAGAACAAGTATTTATATTGGGATTGTTTGTTCAATCATTATTACGGTCGTTGCCATGGTATGGCAGGGCAATATGATTTTAGGTTTTGTTGTTGGTTCCTCGCTTCTTGCAACACTGATTATTGGGACAATGGCAGGTACGGTCGTGCCGATTATTTTACACAGATTAAACGTGGACCCAGCCATTGCATCTGGACCACTGATCACAACATTGAATGATATTTTATCCTTACTCATCTATTTTGGAATTGCAACAGCATTTCTTCATACACTGATGTAGTCAAAAGACTGTAAAATGTAACGTTTTACAGTCTTTTTTGAATAAAGATTGCATATAGCGCTTCCATCCTTTACATTTTAAGGAGAAGGTGGGAGAGAAAAATGAAGAAGTTTTTATTCATTTTCATGTGCATTGTTTTGCTAAGTGCATGTTCAAGAGAAGACGAGGGGAAAGACAGAAGACTTGTGGCATCAGAGCATATGCTTGAAGCAATAACTGAAGGAAATAAACGAAAAATGGACAATGTCTATGTCGAAGGCGCAGTCCCAAGCCCAAGTGACATTCTTAAATCGAAAAAGGAATGGGGAATTGAGACGCTTTCTTATGAAGATTTTCAATTGGAAGAAGCCAGCATCCATGTCTTTCATGCAAATTATAAAGATGCAAACACTGGAGAAAAAAAGGCGCTTGCCTTTCGGGTGAAAGAAGATCCTGAAAAAGGCGGCGTACGAATTGACTTTGTAGGGGTTGTTGAAGGAACTGATGCTTCATCTAAATAAAAAGAATCGTTCATATGCTTTATGATCAGTCAGGCATAAGTTGAGATGATGTAAAAGGATAGAAGAGCTGAAAGAATGTCGCTCTATCTATCCTCTTTTTTTATCACACATGATCTTATTTATGAAACAATGATCTGTCTCAGATCACTTATTCGTGATGCCCATTAACTCCATAAATTGTGACAGGGCACTGGTCATGTACGAATCACGTCGCCTGATCAACACAGTGGGCACGATTCGATGTGGTTCTGGTAATGGATGACAGGTGAATTTGCCTTCTCCCCGAGATTCAACCATAGATTTTGGTAATACGGTCACTCCCAGCCCGCTTTCAACACATTTAAGGACGCCCTCTAACGTACCATATTCCATGACCTTCATAGGAGGATAGCCGTTGTTCTCTAGCCACTTTTGCCATCGTCCTAAATAAATACAATGGGCGAATGACGAGAGCAACGGCTCATGTAAAATAGATTCTACCTGGAATTGCTCCGTGGAGTAGCTTGTAATGAGAACGAGGGATTCTTCCAATACAGGATACTCGATGATTTCTGGATGAAGAATTGGCCCATCTACCAAGGCGCCGTCTACTTTGTAGTTGAGGATAGCGCTAACTTGATCGACTGTAGGTGCCATATACAAGCTCAATTCTACTTGTGGAAATTTTTTGTGATATTCTGTGAAAATGCTGGGCAATCTTGTAGATGCGGTGGACTCTATAGATCCAATGTGTAAAGATCCCCGCGGAGTAGAGGAAAGCTTTACTGCTTCTATCGCTTCTTCGTAATCGTATAGTAATTTATTTACATAGGGAAGCAATTCACGTCCTGCAGGCGTTAAAGATATTTTCTTATGATATCGATAGAGAAGAGGTACACCTAACTCTTGTTCAAGACGTTGGATTCTTGCGGTGACATTGGACTGCACATAATTTAATTTTTGAGCAGCTTTTGTGATGCTTTGTTCAATGGCAACGGCTTTAAATACTTCCAAAGATTTAATATCCAAACTAACTCTCCTTTTTGCATCACAAATTGTGATGATCTATATGCTATTTTTTGATTTTACGTGATCCAATGAAGTATGTAAACTGAATGATAGAAGAGGTTGATGCTCATTGCGTCCCTTTTATTTGATCGAGAGGAGAAAATGAGAATTTTTTAGCTGTGGCAATTAAAACAGACGTTTCCATTTAATAAGGAGGGGAATCGATTGATTTCAAAGGTAAATATCGAAGAAAAATTTTCGCAAATAAATGATTATTGGAATCCTAGAATAAGTGGAGAGTTGAACGACTCATACATGAAAATGGTGAAAATTAAGGGTGAATTCATTTGGCATCACCATGATGATGAGGATGAAATGTTCTTTGTGTGGAAAGGCAATCTAGTCATCCGTTTTAGGGATAGGGAAATAACGCTTCATGAAGGAGAATTTCTTGTGATTCCAAAAGGAGTTGAACATCAGCCAATTGCTGAAGAAGAAGTTCACTTGCTCTTAATTGAACCCAAAACGACGCTAAACACGGGGAATGTGCTCAATGAACGAACTGTTTCGATTCCTGAACAAATTTGAAAAACTAAATCGTTAAAGATCAAGTATCTTAGGTGATAAATAGTAGAATGGTTGTTTTAGCTAATAACGAGGCTGCAATTGCTGCCTCGTTTTGCTGTTTCAATGATTCATTGGCTTTCGTTGTCTGAAATAGACTCTTCTGCAAGAATCGGTCTTTGGGTAAGTTCGTGCTTTCATCGTTCCATATTCAGGTGCTAAGTCAATTTTGCCGAGTAAGCGATTTTTATTTAGTTCATCGATTTTTGTACCGGAAGTGTGCGTTAATTTGACCTTCCAGCATTTTTTTCTTATATTGTCCGCTTTTTAATGCCTGTTCTTTTTTCTTCATGTCTTTTAAAATTTCCGCTGTCTGCACACCATCTTCCCGTTTATTGGCGATATCCATTAAACGTTCTACATCAGAAAAAGAATATTTTCGTGTGCCTCTTGTTGAGCGCTGGGGGTAGATGAGTTTCCGTTCCTCATAATATCGGATTTGCCTGACGGAAAGCCCTGTTAATTCACTGACAATCCCGATTGAAATGACTTTTTTATCTTTATAAGATACATCTTCCTGCGTCATATCCTCACCCCTGCAAGTCTTTTCTTCATATTATATCGAACAGTCAGTAAAAAAACCTAACGTTTGTTAGATAATATAACACAAAAATGAAAAAAGTGAAAAACAATGGAAGGAAAATTAACATATAACGTGCAAATTATGTCACGTGAACATATGATAATAAAAAGAAAAAATGAGGAGGAGGCGCACTTGATGGAGAAAACACAGATCATCCGTATGGCAAAAGAAATCATCGCATTAGATGTGAAGAGGGATGAACTGCTGGAGCAGTTCATGCAGGCTGCGGGTCAGAATGCACATGCTCTTCTTAGAGCCGTACAAAATGATTTGTATAAAAAGTCCTCATAAGCACCCGATCCATATCCATTGATAGGAGGGGAGATGTCGTGCGGCTAAAAGAAGCTTTAGCGAAAGAAAGACATTATTATACGAAGCAGCTTTGCTCACTTGGGGTATATAGCCCTGATATGACCAAGAACATGACAATTAGTGACTTAAAAAAAGAGTATCATTTCTTTTTCAACAAAACCGATCGCTATCTTTAACATCCCTATCATGTGCACTGTCACATGAAGGGTTCTTTTTTTGCGTGTTTAATATTATAGCAATATTGAATTTTGTAGAAATTTGACGAATCAAATGTAAGAAAATATAGAGCCTTTACAGATTATGTTAAAATTTGTCGTAACTTGATGGTTTGCTGGAAAAGCTTTTTTTCGAGATGATTGTGAAAAATAAGAAGGATTTTAAAAGTTTATATCGAAATCTTATACATAACACGAATGGAGTCACTTATGTGGTTGAAAGGGTTTTCAAAAACGTACTTCTATTTTTTACGAAAGGCTCCAACTGCACCGCAAGAAAGCCTTGAAGTTAAAAAAATATTATAAGAGGTAGATATGTGATGAGACTATCGTTTAATGAAGAAGAAGTAGAACGTTCAATGACGCTTTACAAAGTTTTTGCAAGAGCATTTAAAAGCGTTTCCGAACACAGTATTAGAGACAGCAAGGAGCATGGATTCAATCCAACTGAATTTGCCGTTCTCGAATTACTGTATACGAGAGGTGCTCAAAAACTTCAGCAAATCGGCTCAAGACTCCTGCTTGTCAGCGGGAATGTGACGTACGTAATTGACAAGTTAGAACGAAATGGTTTCATTGAAAGAGAACAGGACCCAAAGGATAAACGGTCAGTTTATGCCCATTTAACGGATAAAGGGCGCAGTTATCTAGATAAAATTTATCCAATCCATTCTCTTCGAATTGCGCGGGCGTTTTCTGGTCTTTCGCGTGAAGAACAGGAGCAATTAATTAGTCTGCTGAAAAAAGCAGGTATTCACAGTCAGCATTTGTTATTTAGATAAAACGAAAAGGTGCCATGGTTGGCACCTTTTAGATTGTTGACAAAGGGCTAAAATGAACTTGATTTTAGCCCTTTGTCTTCTTTTCAGCCCAGCGTGATAGAAAACCTTTGCAGTCTAGGAAGGACGAGTACTGGCGCGGAGCGAATTTGACATTCGTGAGCACCAGCACGCAGGACTGACAACGAATGCGAGGGTTTGTCTACACGCTGAAAGGTGCCATGGTTGGCACCTTTTTTATGTATCCAGCTGATGAGCAGGATAGGCGATAAATTTTTCAATATCACTAGCTGGAAGTGGCTTGGCATAATAAAAGCCTTGTAGATCGTCACAGCCCTGCGTAGATAAAAGTTGTGCTTGTGCAAAAGTTTCAACACCTTCAGCAATGACTTCTAGAGATAGCTGGTGCCCCATTGCAATAATAGCCCCTGTGATTTGCTCAGACTTTGAATCACTCAAAATATCCTCGATAAATGATTTATCAATTTTCAGACGGTGAATCGGCAAATCCTTCAAATAGCTTAAAGAGCTATGGCCTGTACCAAAATCATCAATACTAATACGGACGCCAAGTTGTTTTAGAGATGTCAGTACTTGTTTTGACTGCTTGATGTTATCCATTGTCATGCTTTCTGTCACTTCAAGCTCAAGAAGTGATGGTTGAAGGTCGTATTTTTTTAGCGTTAGTTTGATCAAATCAATTAAGTCTTCAGAGTTAAACTGCTTAGCAGATAAATTGACCGCTACAGGGATTTTCAATTGCTTGTCATACCACAATTTTGCCTGCTGACATGCCGTGTCAATGACCCACCTTCCAATATCGATAATCAGGCCGGATTCTTCAGCAAGTTCAATGAAAGCCTCGGGTGATTTTAGAGAACCGTCTGGTGCTTTCATTCTTAAAAGGGCTTCAACACCTGTCATTTGTCTTGTTTTGGCGCTGATTTGCGGCTGATAATGAAGCACAAACTGCTTTCTTTGAATGGCATCTCGTAGCTCCAGTTCGCGATTGAGTCTGTCCTCACTCAATCTCTCCATAGATTCAGTAAAGAATTCATAGCGGCTTTGTTTATGTTTCTTTGATAAATACATGGCCATATCTGCTTTTCTCATCAATTCCATGCCATTCTTTCCGTTTTGCGGAGAGATGGCGATTCCAATACTAATGGATGTAATGAGCTGATGGTTTTGAATGAAAAAAGGTCGTTCAAATTGGCGAATGATGTTTTTCGAAAGCTGTTCAATTTTATGTGTACCATGCTCCAGGTGAGGGAAGATCATTAAAAATTCATCACCGCCAATTCTTGCAATAAAACCATTGTCAGGCAAACATTTGGTTAGTCTGTTTGCGGCGGCTTTCAACAGCAGATCGCCTATGTTATGACCAAGGGCATCATTAATAATTTTAAACCGATTTAAATCAAGAAAAAGAACTGCCGTTGACGTTTTTGTCTCTTCTTGAGCGGATAAAACATCATTTAAATGATTAATTCCGTGACGACGGTTCGGAAGTTCAGTTAATGCATCATAATGTGCCATCACATGAATTTCTTTTTCAGCAATCTTCTGCTGGGTTAAATCCTTTAAAACGAGATAAATGCTGTCAAGTGTATGGTTGACGTGTACGGGTATGTATGTAACATGATAATAATAAAAACGATCTGCTGCTTTCAGTTCTGCTTCACGCGTAATTGCTTTTTTAGATTGATCAATAAAGTCTTCCCACATCTCAGTCGGCATGACATATTGACTCACATCATCACCAATCCAGGAATTGCACATTTTCAAAATGTGTTTGCCTGGATCATTCGCAGATATCACTTTTCGATCAACAGATAACACGATAATCCCATCTATATTATGTTTGATCAGTGATTGGAACCGCTGTTCATTTTCTTTTAGCTGATCGGATTGTGACATAATCCGGTGATCAATATAGGCGCCGAAAATCATAAGTGATTGGACGATAAGCGTCATCAGGCCGATGAAAATGGACAGGCTAAATGGTGACATTTCAAGAGAACCACCCGCAGCGACCTGACCATCTGAATGAAAAAACATCGTCGAAGACGCCATGCCTGTGTAATGCATGCCCGCAACAGCACCGCCCATCATCAGTGCACCCGCTATTTTTAACAGCTGATCTCCCCGCCTTTTCTCAGAGCGATGGAGCCGGAAAAAAAGGTGTAATGAAAAGAATGAAGCGAGCGCACCAATAAAAAACGAAAGAAAAAAGAGAACAGGGTCATAGCTGATGGTGACATTCGCCATTGATTCCAATCCGAGGTAGTGCATGCTGCAAATAGCTGAGCCCATCGTGATCGAACTAATCAAAAGTCGTCTTGTAGAAAGTTGTTGCTGAATACATATTGAAAATGCAATGAAAGAACCGATAAAAGAGGCCAAAATCGATAAAATGAGTAAGGGTGTTTCATATGTGATACCAGAGCGTAGGTGAAACGCCATCATGCCAATAAAATGCATTGACCATATTCCCATCCCCATGATCATCGCACCAATGATCAACCATACTCTTTTCTTTGCGCCGCTCGACTGGATCACCCGGCTGGCTAATTGAAGAGCTGAGTAGGAGGCGACAGCGGCGACAGCGACTGACAGAAAGACAAGCCATCCGTTGTAGCTTCCTGTTAAATGTGTCATGTAAGAAAACCTCCTGTATCTAAAAACAGACATATACTTAATATATCGGATCAAGTGGCGCCTGTGTTCACTTTTCCTTTACTTAAAAAGGGCATTCAGCATTTTTTTTGAACATTTTTTATAGTAAAATCAAATTTAATGTAAAAAAACGAAGAAAAGTGAATCATTTTTGGTTTTTTATTCGTTTAATAGGTGGCACGGTACGATTTGCAAGCATAGCCTGTCAAACTGATTATGTGTGAAAGGGATTGATAAACATCGAAGATTTTATTATTTCATTAGCTGATGCCTTTAAGAATTTGTCGTACTTCGGCATCTTTCTTGCATTATGCATTGAATTTGTTCCTGCTGAAGTGGTGTTGCCTCTTGCAGGTTACTGGGTTTCAAAAGGGGACATGGCCTTCATCGGTGTTGTGGCTGCCGGTTCTATTGGTGGTGTGGCAGGCCCCTTGACCTTGTACTGGTTAGGACGTTATGGAGGGAGACCCTTTTTAAATAAATATGGGAAATATTTCTTTGTGAAACCTGAGTCACTTGATAAATCGGATGCCTTTTTTGAAAAACATGGCGGATTTGTTGCGTTTAGTGGCCGGTTTATTCCAGGGGTCAGAACCCTTATTTCCATTCCGTGCGGGATTGCGAAGATGAATGTGTGGGTTTTTTGCCTGTATACGTTTTTGGCGATTACGCCAATTACATTTGTATATGTGTATCTAGGATTTGTCCTTGGGGAGAACTGGCAAGAGGTTGGAACCATTTTAGAACCATATGTATTGCCGATTGGAATTGGTATGCTCTTATTGTTTGTTCTCTACGTGTGGCTGAAACGAAGAAAAAGAAAAACAGAAACACCAACGGCTTAATCAGTGGGTGAAGATGAAAAGTCACCTGTTGACAATACGGGGTCTGTTGATTATGATATAAGTAATCTAAATATTCTTAATCCCACCAAAGGGGAGTAGCGTCCGGTTTTTACCGGAAACAAAGTCGTCATTACATGGAACCTCATTCCATCGGCTTTGTTGGCATGATTTACATATCACATGTCTAGCAAGACCTTTGCCATTACAGGCAAAGGTCTTTTTTGCATTCATAAGCCTTTGTCTGTTGTGGGACAATAGATAAAAAATAAGGAGGAATGATGATGGATGCAGCAATTATTTTAGAGTACGGGTGGGTTCTTCTCGTATTGATTGGATTAGAAGGGATTTTAGCAGCTGATAATGCGCTGGTTATGGCTGTGATGGTCAAACACCTTCCTGAAAAACAAAGGAAAAAGGCATTATTTTACGGACTTGCGGGAGCATTTGTCATGCGATTTGGTTCTCTTTTTCTTATTTCGTTTTTAGTAGATGTGTGGCAAGTTCAAGCCATTGGCGCAATATATCTTCTCTATATTTCGATTCACCATATTTTAAAATCGCACGTATTTAAGAAAAAGGAAGCAGACACAAACATGAAACAAAGCGGCTTTTGGGCAACCGTCGTAAAAGTTGAGCTTGCTGACATTGCATTTGCAGTAGATTCTATTTTAGCAGCCGTTGCATTAGCTGTGACTCTGCCAGTAACAAACCTTCCACAAATTGGTGGGCTTGATGGCGGTCAATTTATTGTCATTCTATTAGGCGGTATCATTGGTCTAGTGATCATGAGGTTTGCGGCGACTGTATTTGTGAAACTGCTTAAAACGAGACCAAGCCTAGAAACAGCAGCATTTGTCATTGTTGGATGGGTTGGCGTGAAGCTGACGCTCTATACACTTTCTCATCCAGCTATTGGGGTCGTGTCCTCTCATTTCATTCATTCAACATTATGGAAAATCATTTTCTGGACGGTCCTTCTCGCAATTGCAGCATTTGGTTGGTTTTTATCAAGTCCATCAAGAAAAGGCAGCCAGCAAAACGAGGAAAAACAAGAGATGCGGCTGGAAGAGTAGGTTTTTTGAAAGAAATATCATTTCATTTTCATAACACGTATATTACAAAAAAGGGGGGGATACCCCCTTATTTCTTTGCTTTTAAACGAAACGTTGTAAAGTAGATAAAGAAATACATGTCACAATTGAGTAACAGGAAATGAATTCCTCATTTCTTCCTTTGCGCTTCCCTCATAAATTAGCTATCATAAATGAGTAATATAGGGAGAACTGAGGTGAAACCATTGCTTAGCCTTTTGTTTAAAAAGGGAAAGAAAAAGCAAACATTAGAGCAGTCGGCAATCAACATCCAACAGGGTGATACCGAGCTGCAAAATGCATTAATAGAGCAATACAAACCATTTGTCGCTAAGACGGTTTCATCCGTTTGTAAACGATATATAGATGAAAAAGATGATGAATTTAGCGTAGGCTTAATTGCCTTTAATGAAGCGATAGAAAAATACTCTGCCGAAAAAGGCAACTCACTCCTTGCATTTGCGGAGTTAATTATTAAAAGAAAAGTAATCGACTATATTCGAAAAGAAGCAAGAAACGCGCCAACGGTTCAAATGGACCTTCAAGAAAGTGAGAATGGCGAGTACTCGCAAAGCATGATTGAAGCAGAGCTTTCTGCAAATGAATATAGGCGTTTAATTGAACAAGAACATAGAAGAGAAGAGATTGAACATTTTAAAGAACGATTGAAAGTATATGGTCTTACGTTTCAAGAACTGCTTGAGCATTCACCAAAGCATGCGGATGCGAGACAAAATGCCATTAAAGTGGCCCATACACTCGTGAAGCACGATGAACTGAGAACCATTTTATTTCAGAAAAAACAATTGCCAGTCAAACAGCTGGAAAAGCTAGTGGAAGTCAGCCGCAAAACGATTGAGAGAAATAGAAAATATATTATTGCGATGGCGATCATTATGACAGGTGATTATGTGTATTTGAAAGATTACCTTAAAGGGGTGCTTAATTCATGAGAAGAGGCATTATAGTAGAGAAAAACAAAAAATATGTCACACTGCTGACCCCTGATGGACAATTTCTGCGGACAAAGTATGAACAGCAAGACTATGAAATCGGTCAAGAAGTGACGTTTCCGAATGAATCACGTCTCGAAAGAAAAAGAGCCGGTTTTTTTGACCTGCTTCGTTTACGTCCGTTAAATGCAGGAATTCTATCAATTGCAGCAATTATTGTCGTGATTTTCACTATGATGCCATCTTTCTCAAGTCAAAAAGCATATGCATATATGACGATTGACATTAACCCAAGCTTTGAGCTGAAACTCGATCACAATTATCAAGTGATCGGTGTCACTCCGCTGAATAAAGATGCGAAGCAAGTACTGGCCAGTATGAAAGATTTAGAAAAAAACGACATGACCAAAGTCGTGCAGGAAATCATCGATGATTGTGATAAAAAGGGATACGTGAACCACTCTAAAAGCATTTATATTTCAACTGTTTATGAAAACAAGCAGGATCATACATACAAAACAAACGTAAAAAGTAAAATCAGCACCATCTCGGGGGAATATCAAAAGCGCAATTATAAGCTGGAAACTGTGGAAGGTGACCTGGAAACAAGAGAAAAGGCACAAAAAGCAGGCATTTCAACAGGAACTTATATTAGAAATCAAGAAATGCAAGACAACGAACAAGAGGACGTTAAAAAAGAAGATGAAGATCCAGCAGATGACGAGGCTGTCAAAGAAGAAGAGCCGAAAAATGCTGATGAAGATCAAAAAGACGAAGACAAAAAAGAAGACATCAAGACAGACGATAGCGATGAGATGCAGCCTGATAAAGAAGCTCCTGAAGGCGAAGACAAAGAGCAGAAGGAAGTTGAGAGGGAAGAGCAAGGAGCTGTTCAAAAGCCTCACCAAACAAGCCCTAATCTTGACAACAAAGAGAAAAAGGGAAAAGAAGAAAAGGATCGCTCTTTTGAAAAAGACAAAGAGCAAAAAAAAAATCACTCGACTGATCCAAATGAAAAAAAACATCCAAACGGCACATCACGTGGTGATACTGAAAAGCATGTAAAAAAAACGACAGTGCTCAGAATCGTCCGTACGGCGAACGTAACAGAAATGACGTCAAACAAAAAGGAAAAAACACACCGCCCTCATACCGTGAAAACCGGGATGAACCTACATATGAACAGTAAAAAAACGCCAGAATAGATCCGGCGTATTTCACCATGTCTTTATTTAGTTGAATGGCCCATTTGAGATTGCGCCTGCTGTACGAGTCTTTTTGTCATCTCGCCGCCAACAGAACCGTTTGAACGTGCGACTGTATCTGAACCGAGATTCACGCCAAATTCTTGAGCGATCTCGTATTTAAATTGATCTAAAGCTTGTTCTACTCCAGGAACAAGAAGTTGATTTCGATTTGCCATCACATATTCCTCCTTTCACCTCATGTTTGTTGCGCCTTCTTATTTTGAAAAAAACAGCCTGCAATTATGCTGGCAATTGCTGCACAAAAAAGCCGAGGTGATGAAGGTCACCTCGGGCTCAGTTTTAAGTCTTTTTCAGCTGAAGCGTATTCAACATCATTTCTTGCGCTGTGCTTTGCAAGTGAGAAGTGAAAACGGAGAACACGGTAGAACTGATAATGCCTTTAATCAAATGCCATTGCGGCTTCGTCAATTCTGTGAACTCTTCGTGGAGTTTGTCCGTCTGCTCTTCTGTCATTTCTCGTAAATTTGTTTCCTTTAATGGAAAATGTGTATGGTGATAAATAAAATCAAGGACGTGCGCATATGCTTCATAAAAACGGATGGGGCTGATAATATCATCCGTTCGATCTGTGATCGTATTAAATAAGGCAGATAAGATCGTACGAATAGAATCAAAATCAAATACTGATTTTAAATCCCGGACAATTAATAAAATAACGACTTGATCAATGGAGTACTTCTTGCCAAGCTCTGGATGGCCGATCATATCTTTAATATCGCGCTTGATCCAGTTTTGAATGGCTGTCGATTTAAGAGAAGTCAGTTCACACAAGTTGCCAAGCTCAACGATTTCGTTCGTTGAAAGCCCGTGCTCTGATTTTTGCTTCCGCCGTTCGAGTTTTTCAAAAAACGAAGGGATTCTTAATTCATCATATTCATGTTCCTTATCGCTTTTTACAGATAAATTCAAAAGCTGAAGCGGAGTCAGATCTCCCTCGCCTTTTAGAGAATACAGAAGTCTCGTCATGTCAATTCTCGTTAATTTAAAAGTCACCATGTTCCACCTCATTTTGTACGTCAAAAACGTGATTATTGATCTAATTCAACATCATAATCTCTTTTTAATGAAAATGCAAAATAAACTAAAATAGGACCGGTGCGTCACAATTTGTTCACTTGTTTGCGGATGCAAGTAGCGTAATCATTGAAATGACGAGGTTTTAGCCAGTATGATAAACATAGAAAACGATTCCTTTTTCCTTGCAATTTGAGACGTTTATTTTTATAATTTTATTAATAAGTTCAAATGAACTTAATATGACAGCGGAGGTTATGTATGGGTAAAAGAATATTTCTGTTTATATTAACGAACATTCTTGTTATCACTACGATTGGTATTGTCCTATCGGTTATTAGTGCAGCAACTGGTGTTGGTTCTTATATAGGAGCAGACGGAAGACTTAATATCCTTTATCTTCTTGTATTCAGTGCAGTTGTTGGTTTTGTAGGCTCGTTTATGTCACTAGCGATGTCTCGCTGGATGGCAAAAATGATGATGGGTGTGCGTGTGTTAAATCCAGAAAAGGATTCATTAACATATGATGAGCAGCAGCTTGTTGACCGCGTTCACAGACTATCAAGAGCAGCAGGCCTTTCTAAAATGCCTGAGGTCGGTATTTACCAATCATCTGAAGTAAATGCATTTGCGACAGGTCCTTCTAAAAGAAGATCGCTTGTTGCCGTATCAACTGGATTGCTTCATGAAATGGATGATGCAGCAGTTGAAGGGGTTATCGCTCACGAAGTCGCTCACGTAGCGAACGGTGACATGGTTACAATGACGTTACTTCAAGGAATCGTCAACACGTTTGTTGTCTTCCTTTCAAGAATTGCGGCATGGATCGCAAGCCGTTTCGTTCCACGTGAAGAGCTTGTGCCGATTGTTCACTTTATCGCTGTGATCGTCTTCCAAATTATTTTCTCTATCTTAGGAAGCCTTGTCGTATTTGCTTACTCTAGACATCGCGAATTCCATGCAGACCGCGGCGGTGCGGACCTTGCAGGAAAAGATAAAATGATTCATGCGCTCCGTTCACTAGAGGCGTATACATCAAGAATTAAAGATGATGATCAAACAGCTGTTGCTACACTGAAAATCAGTGGTAAAAGAAAAGCTTCTCTTTTCTCAACACACCCTGATTTAAACGAAAGAATTAGAAGACTCGAAGCAAAATAAGAAAGATCAAAAGACATTCTGCGTAAGGATGTCTTTTTCTTTTTGATGAAAAAGTAAATAAAGCACAAAATACCTTTAAAATCTTCTCTCTTTTCATTAAAATGATATAGTATTCGAAAAGAAAGATAAAAGAAGGAATAACCATGAATCCAATGAAAAAACTAATCGACCGGCTGTCGGCTTTTCAGCTGATTGCCCTTTATTATTTTCTTGCTGTGACCGTGTCGTTCATACTACTCAGTCTGCCAGTGGCTCACCAAGAAGGAGTCAAATGGACATTTATTGATGCGCTGTTTACAGCTGTGAGTGCTGTCAGTGTCACGGGTTTGACTGTTGTCGATACGTCACAAACATTTAGTGTGACCGGGATGTGGATCCTTGCATTTGTTTTGCAAATCGGGGGTATCGGCATTATGACCCTTGGTACATTCGTCTGGCTGGTTATGCGAAAAAGGATCGGCATTAAAGAAAGAAAATTAATTATGGCAGACCAAAACCAGAGCAACTTATCAGGAATTGTAAAACTCATGAAGCAGGTCTTATATTTAATCTTACTGATTGAGTTTGTAGGCGGTCTGATTTTAAGTATGTATTTTCTTAAGTATTACGATGTGCAAGGCGCTTTTTTACACGGATTTTTCTCTAGTATCAGTGCCACAACCAATGGAGGCTTTGATATTACTGGGAATTCGTTAATTCCTTATAAAGATGACTATTTCGTCCAATTTATTACGATGCTGCTCATCATTTTTGGCGCTATTGGCTTTCCGGTACTTGTCGAAGTAAAGGATTATTTATTCAATCAAGACCGAAAACATGCATCGTTTTCATTGTTTACGAAAATTACCACGATCACGTTTGGCCTTCTTGTTGTCGTTGGGGCAATTGGGATTTATGCACTTGAAGCCCGCTTCACTTTTCTAGGGAAGAGCTGGCATGAAATCTTGTTTTATTCTTTGTTTCAATCAACAGCTACTAGAAGTGGCGGGCTTTCGACATTAGATATTACGCAATTGACAGAGCCGACACTGTTATTTTTATGTTTGCTGATGTTTATCGGGGCATCTCCAAGTTCGGTAGGGGGCGGAATTCGGACAACCACGTTTGCCCTTAATTTACTTGCTTTGTTTCATTTTGCGAGAGGAAATAAGTCCATTAAAATCTTTAAAAGAGAGCTTCATCAAGCGGATATTAATAAATCCCTCATGGTGACGATGATGGCCTTTATTTTAGTGTTTGGTGCTACGTTTCTGTTAACTTTATCAGACCATCATACACTTCTTGAAACTTTATTTGAAGTTTGTTCTGCCTTCGGAACAACAGGACTGTCGCTCGGAATTACGTCTGACTTGTCGGTATTTGGTAAGTGTATTATTATGGTCGTCATGTTTATAGGACGGATTGGAATTCCAAGCTTCTTGTATTTAATTGGCCGCCGGGAAAGTGAAGCGAATTATCATTATCCGAAAGAGCGTGTGATCATCGGCTAACCAGCATTCCTACTGAATGCTGGTTTCAGCGTGTAGACAAACCCTCGCATTCTTTGTCAGTCCTGCGTGCTGGTGCTCACGAATGTGAAATTCGCTCCGCGCCAGTACTCGTCCTTCCTAGACTGCAAAGGTTTTCTATCACGCTGAAAAGAAGACAAAGAGTTAAAATAACGATCATTTTAACTCTTTGTCGACAATCAGACCAGCATTCCTACTGAATGCTGGTTTTTTTATTTCCATTATATAACTGGCTAAATCACAAAGGATGTTCGCAATCTATAGGTAAGAGGTGAAAGAGACGTGCTGGATGTGTTATGGAAAGCAATTGTAATGCTGCTCGTTGGTACCTTGCTGCTGAGAATAGCAGGGCCTAAATCCATTAGTCAATTAACGGTTCAACAGACAGTCATCATGATTTCGATTGGATCGATTATTATCCAACCCTTTATTGAGCATAATTTACTTGAAACCATTTATGCGGCCGCCATTTTTATTGTGGCGCTTGTGATTATGGAAAAGCTGTCGATCCAATTTGATTTTTTTGAAAAATTGGTTTCAGGGAAGTCTGTGGTGATTTTAGAGGATGGAGAAATGCTTGATCACAAGCTAAAAAAAACGCGACTGACAAGGGACCAATTCAAAATGCGCTTAAAGCAGCAGGGCATCACAGACATCAGCAGTCTCAAAAAAGCAACGCTAGAAGCGAATGGGCAAATTGGATATGAGTTAAAGCCTGAGGAAAAACCAGTGACAGTCAAACAAATGAAAGAGCTGTTTGATCAATTGAGCGAAGAACTAAACATGTTAAAAAGGAATGATGACAAATGAAAAGAAAAACAGCAAAAAATGAAGCTCTCACGAATAATATGACGCCTACAGAAAGCATGGCACACGATCAAGGACAAACACAATTTGACGAGCAATCAGAAGACCGCCAGGCGAACCGAAATTCTCATCAAGGGAAACAGGGGGGAGCATCTCGTGACTAAAAAACATGTGAAAAGTAAAGATATGAAAGACCATAAAAAACCGATGAACCCCGATATCTTGGAAGAGGAATTTGGCAGCGAGCTGGGAGATATAAACAGCAGTAAATGGATTGATACCTTAATGAAGCCTAAAAAAAACGATGAATGTCACACTGAACAGAAAAACAAAAAATAAATAGAAAAAACGATCCAGAGAGATCGTTTTTTCTATTTAATATAACTGTTTTGTCTGCCAGTAATGGTTCGCATCAGACTGGTCATTTTGAGCTCGATGACTGGTTGTGCAACAGTTTTAACAAATGTACTAGATAGGGTAAAGGTTAAGAGGACCGTAAGCAGCAATAGAATCAATACACTTGCCGTATTTAGTGCCCAATCATCAAACCAAGTCGTTCTTAAAAGCTTAATCACAAAGCCATGAAGTAAATAGACATATAAAGTTCTTGTGCCCCATTTGGTAAAAAAGAACCGGCGGGTTGGGACTAATGCAAAGAAACTAAAGGTAGCAGCAAATGCAAGTAAATACCATGCCATTCGTTTCATCGCTGCAATGAGTCCTTCATCTCCAAGAGAAGCGTACGATTGTGATCCAAATAAAAAGGAATAATCGAATTCATAAAAATAGCAAAACATGAACACGGCCATCAGTACAAGAAGTGCAGTCAGTTTCCCTTTGCTTGTTCGGATAAATTCAAAGTGCTGCTTTTTTAAATAAAAGCCAGCTAAAAACATCGGCAAAAAGACAAACGTACGAGATAGGCTGAGCGTATCACTAATGCTGTCCACGTAACCGACAAGTAACGCCATCGATAAACTGACAATCATTGCCCAGTGGAATGGCAGTTTTGAAAAAGGAATGAGTAGTAAGTTCCAAAAGAATAAACTGATTAAAAACCATAAAGACCATTGTGGATCAATCGGATTTAAGTTAGAGATGCTTTGATCCTGTAAGAAATAATAATACACAGAATAGATGACCTGAAAAATCAAATATGGGATGATCAGCTTAACTGCGACTTTTTTCATAAAACCTGGTTTTCTAAAACCTTTGGCAAAGAAGCCAGACACCAATATAAAAGCGGGCATATGGAATGTATAAATAAATTTATATAAGTAGAGTATCCAGTCATTATCATGTATGAATGACCGTAACAAATGACCAAAAACAACTAGAAAAATCAGAAGAAATTTTGCATTATCGAAATAACTGTCTCTCGTTGACGTCATAACATCACCTTTCCTGCTTCATTTCGAACATAAACGTTCTAAGTGCACTGTTCCCTCATTTGCCCCATTTTAAAATACAAATTGGCTCATTTCGCTATTTGATGTGAAATTGTAGAACGGTTGTAAAAGAAGCGTAAGAAAAGAGAATCGTTATACAATCGTGTCATCCAAATGAAACAAATGAAGCAAGCCTCGTGTAAAAAGTTCTCTTTTTTTATGAGTCGAATGAAGGAACAATGAAAATCTTGTAGAAATATTGTAGAGGAATGAGGCTGGAAAAGGAGTGTAAGAGAATGACTGAAACGCTCGATGGTGCGAAAAATATCAGAAAATTAGAAAAAGAGAACGAATATTTGCGAAATGAATTGATACAGCACAAAATGCTGTTAAATAAGACGTTAGATGCCATTTTTATATTTGATCAGCACCTCAACATTATTCAAGCCAATGAAGCGACATGTAGGCTTGTGCAAACACCGAAAGAAGACCTCCTCAATAAATCCGTTCTAGATTTCCTATACGGCATCCCGAAAAACAAAATTGACTGCTCACTTGAGATTTTTTTTCGAAAAGGAACGTTAAAAAGAGAGATCTCCATTCAACTTGAAAATGGAGAGACAAAATATATTGAATTTGTGGCGGAGCACGACGTGGTGAATCAACAATATATTGTCGTCATGCGTGATATTTCTTCAAAGAAAATATTAGAGCGAGAACGTTCGATGAATGAGCAGCTGTTTAAAGATTTATTTGATCGAGCGATTGACGGTATGGTCATTTTTGATCAGGATGGTTGTATGATTGACGCCAATCACTCTTTTTGCCAGAGCTTTGAACTTCAAAAAACAGATTTAACAGACCGCTACTTAAATGAATTTGTTGAAGAAGAAAACCTTCCATCGCTCCAGCAGCTCTTAACTTCATTGAAAGAAACAGGGAAAGCAAAGGGAGAACTTCCTGTTACCCTTCAATCTGGGCAGCACAAATTATTCGAACTGACCATCACATCCAATGTGATGAGTGGTTTTTACATGTCCATCATGCGTGATATTACAGAAAAAAGATTAATGGAAGAAAAGCTACTAAAAAGTGAAGAACGTTTTAGAGAAATATTCGAAAATGCGATGGATGCCATCATCATTTGGGCGGATGATGGAGAAATTGTTAGAGCAAATGAATCCGCCTGCCGAATTTTTGAATTACCGATGCAGCAGCTGATTGGCAAGAAACTCATGGATTTTCTAGTCAAATCTGATCGCAGATACCGGCCGACAAGAAGACGGTATATCAGGAATCTTGAAATCAGAGAAGAACTCCTCTTTAGAATGGCGAATGGCCAATTCAAAGAGCTTGAGTTCACCTCTAAGCATGCGGTATTAGAAGGACAGCACTTAACCATTTTACGGAATGTCAGTGACAGAAAGCGAATGGAAGAGGAGCTGCGAGAAAGTGAGCTCAAATTCCGTAAAGTATTTAATGGCTCTATGGATGGCATTGTTCTTTTCGATAATCAATACCGGATCATTGATGTGAATCCATCCGCAAGTGAACTGCTTGGCCTCAAAGATGATCACTTAACGGAAATGAATCTTTTTCATATCCTTGCGCCATATCAAATTGAAAATTTGGCGCAGCCAGCTCAGGCGATGTCATTAGATGAGATGGACAATGAAGTTCCATTTGTGCTGAACCATCCAGATCAACGTATTTTGGAGTTTTCTTTTAAACGAAATATTATTCATAACATGAATTTGGCCATCTTTAGAGATGTGACTGAACGCAAGGAATTAGAAGAGCGGGTAAGAAAATCGGATACGCTTCATGTTGTCGGAGAGCTTGCCGCTGGAATTGCCCATGAAATTAGAAATCCAATGACGGCTTTAAAAGGCTTCATTCAGCTGCTCAAAGGAAACATTGAAGGGGAGTATTCGCTCTATTTTAATGTCATTACATCAGAGCTAAAAAGAATCGAATCCATCATTACAGAATTTTTGATTTTAGCGAAACCGCAGGCCATCATCTATGAAGAAAAAAATGTCGTGCAAATTGTCAAAGACACGATGGACCTTCTTCACGCACAGGCCAATCTTGGCAATGTGCAAATGCACTTAAATGTGCTGGATGATATTCCGCTCATCTACTGTGAACAAAATCAGTTAAAGCAAGTCTTTATTAACATTTTGAAAAATGCGATTGAAGTAATGCCTCAGAAAGGAAATGTTTACGTGAGCATTCAAAGGAAGGGGGAGGAGCACATTGTGATTTCTCTTCGTGATGAAGGCTGCGGCATGACAGAGGATAAACTAAAGCGTCTCGGAGAACCATTTTATACAACAAAAGAAAGAGGCACTGGACTTGGGTTAATGGTGAGTTATAAAATTATTGAAGAGCATCAAGGAACCATTGAAGTAGAGAGTGAAGAAGGGGTCGGAACAGTGTTCCATCTCACGCTTCCACTCCGGCAGCAGAAACAAGAAGGGGAGCTTTAATGTGTATTATACAGTCTATACCGCACCAATCGGGGCATTATACATACTAGAGAAAGATGGTGCCATCATTGAAGTGAAGTTTGATGATGAATCGTTTTTGGTCAAAGAACAGAGAGGCCATTTTAAACAAGAAGACACGCCTGTATTAAAAGAAGCGAAAAAACAGCTGGATGAGTATTTTAAGGGCGATCGGAAAGTGTTCGATCTCCCGCTTAAGCAAGCAGGCTCTCCGTTTCAAGAGCAAGTGTGGGAGGCACTTTCTACTATTCCGTATGGTGAATCAAAAAGCTATGCTGATATTGCAGAAGCGATCGGCAATCCAAAGGCTGTCAGAGCCATTGGACAAGCTAATAGACGCAATGCATTGCCAATTTTTATCCCGTGTCACCGGGTCATTGGAAAAGACAGGACTCTGACTGGCTATGCAGGGACGAAGACAGGGATGAAAGCGATCCTGTTAGAATTAGAAGGCATCCCATTTGTTCAAAAATAAATGAATTGACCTGTTCCAAATGTTTAGTGAGCGACATATCCTTTTATTAAGCTAAAAAAGTTGGTCTAGGGAAAAAGGAGGCTGCTAACATGTTATGGGGCAAAAAAGATAAAATGTACGCCGTCACATCACTATGTGTCAAAATGAAGGTGTTGACAGAAGAACAGAAAAAAGAAATATTAGCAAAAACGAACGAAACAAAAAAGCGCGGTGCTCTTAAATGATAAGAACCCCGCGCTTTTGTTTGATTAAAGTGACGCGCTTTCGGTGAATAGTGCATCAATCTCTTCTGTATAGTTGGAAGTGATAATGCCTTTTTCTGTAATGATACCGGAAATGAGATGGTGAGGAGTGACATCAAAGGCAGGGTTAAATACCTGCACGTCAGGAGGCGCAATTTGGATGCCGTTTAATTCCTTTACTTCCTGCGGGTCGCGTTCTTCAATCGGAATATCTGATCCATCCTGAGTTGACACATCAAAGGTCGAAAGAGACGCTGCCACAAAAAATGGAATTTGAAAGTGTTTAGCTAAAATAGCCAGACTTAACGTTCCAATTTTATTTGCTGTATCACCGTTTCTAGCGATTCGATCTGCACCAACAATAACGGCAGAAATTTGTTTTTCTTTCATCGTATGGGCTGCCATATTATCCGTGATAAGCGTCACATCTACGCCGCCCTGCATCAATTCCCATGTCGTCAGACGAGCGCCTTGAAGGACAGGACGTGTTTCACATGCGTAAATGTGAAGATCGAGGTTTTTCTTTTTCGCTAAATAAAAGGGTGCAAGCGCTGTTCCATACCGGCTTGTGGCAATGGAGCCTGCGTTACAAATGGTCATAATTCGATCACCAGATTTAAAGAGCTGAAGAGCATTTTGACCGATTTGCCGACATGTTTCTTCATCTTCGATTTGAATTTGAATGGCTTCATGGACAAGATCAGTTTTGGCTGCATTCACCGAAGCAGCACGCTGAGTGCGCTGATAAAGCCGGTCTAATGCCCAGGTAAGGTTTACAGCGGTTGGACGAGCACTGTTTAAATATTCTTTTAGGCGAGCGACTTCTCGCTTAAAGAGATCAATGTCTTCTGTATCAATCTCTTGTGCACTAAGTGCGAGCCCAAAAGCCGCTGTAATGCCAATAGCAGGTGCTCCGCGCACTTTTAGCGTCACAATGGCATCATACACATCTTCTTTTGTATATAAATGCTCAAACACGGTTTCAGCAGGTAATTTTTGCTGATTCAAAATGTTGATACGGTTTTCTTCCCATTCGACGGAACGGGGAACTTCAAATTCTTTAGACAAAACTCGTCACTCCTTTACAGTTTGCTGGAATAATGCGACGAGGTCAGACGCTGTTTCCACTGCTTGATATTGTTTGATCAATGTTTTTCCTAGTGTAAGTGCTGCTTTTTTCTGCTGAATCCTTCTAGAATGTGATGGAATCGCATCGAGATCAGCCGCATGCGCAAGACCGATGGTTCGGCGAACAAGCTCACAGCCAGCAAAGCCGGTGGCCTCTTTTAAAATACGGTCAAAGGTTGTTTCTAAAAAGCTGTCCGATACACTAAACGCTTCAATACTGTCTTCTTTCCATGCTTTTGTGAACACTTCTTTGAATGTTGCCCACACATTGACGACATGATCAAAAAGGTGCTGCTGATCCTGCTCATTCTCATGAGATAAAGCATTGATGAACAAATTGGCAATAAAGTGACCGATATCGAATCCGAAAGGACCGTAAAAAGCGAACTCTGGATCAATGATTTTCGTTTCCGCTTCGTTTGCAAAAATACTGCCTGTATGAAGATCTCCATGTACCAGTGTTTCAGCAGAGGTTAAGAAGATCCGTTTCAATTCGGCTGCTTTTGCTTGCAGTTCAAGATCAGCCCATAGTGCTTGTGCCTCTTCTCTTAATTCCTCTTCGAAGTCATTCGTTTCGCTGTCAAAGAAAGGATCTGTGAAGACGAGTTTCTCTGTAATGTCACAAAGATCAGGGTTTGTAAACTGCTTCACGAATTGTTTTTTGATTTTAGGATTTGTGGCAAAGTCAGACGTGTAAAATAGTGTTTTGCCTAAAAATTCTCCGACATGATCTGATAAATACGGATAATGTTTTCCGGCAATTAGCCCTTTTCTGACGATTTCAAGGTGTGATAGATCCTCCATTGCCGTCACTGCAAGAGCTGTATCCGAATAATAGACGGCTGGTACGAGATGTGGTGCATACTCTGATTGCTTGATGAGTGCTGCACTTTCAATTCTTGCACGGTCTAATGTCAGCGGCCAGCTTTCTCCAACGACCTTTGCATAAGGAAGAGCCTGCTTGATAATCAGTCCTTTTGCTTGTTTGTGATCATAAATATGAAAGACGTAATTTAAATTTCCGTCGCCAATTTCAGTACAGGTCAAATGACTGCTTTCTTGAATCAATCCAAGTCTAATGGCTAATGCAACTGCCGAACTCTCTGTTAATTCTTCATATGATGCCGTAAGTGTAACCAATTGCTTCCCCTCCAAATCATATAAAAAAGCCTCTTTCTCCTGAGAGAAAGAGGCTTGATGGCGTGTATGCTCGAAGCCTCTCTTATCTCTCAGCACATACGTCTGATGGAATTAGCACCGTGCCCTATAAGACAATAAATTGTCTTGGCGCTGTTCTTGCTGCGCCCCACTTCACAGTGGTATTAACGGTCGGTTGCTGTTGGGGTCAAAAGGCCAAATCCCTCGCCCAACTCTCGATAAGAGAAATCAATATGTAATTGTTTCATGTCTACTTGCATTTCTTAATTCTAGATATTATCAGAGCTGCAGTTCACATGTCAATCTTTTTTCAAAATTGCTTTACAATTCATAAAACAATCCATTACAGTGATTGTATTGTCATGTAACTTGAATAGAAGGTGAAAAAATGGAATTCCAGCAATCGGATGTATTGAAACATTTACCGAAACAATTTTTTGCGTCGCTTGTACAAAAAGTACAGAAAAAAGTGCAGGAAGGGGCAGATGTGATTAATTTAGGTCAAGGAAATCCTGATCAGCCCACTCCTCCACATATTGTGAAAGCGATGCAGGAAGCGGTAGCAAAACCTGAAAATCATCAATACTCCTCATTCCGCGGGACAGCGAAACTAAAAAAAGCTGCAGCTACTTTTTATGAAAGAGAATATGGTGTCACGCTTGACCCAAAGACAGAGATTGCCATCTTATTTGGAGGGAAAGCGGGACTAGTCGAATTGCCGCAATGTTTACTGAATCCAGGTGATACGCTGCTTGTTCCAGATCCGGGCTATCCTGATTACTGGTCAGGCGCTGTGCTTGCCGGAGCTCGCATGGTCACAATGCCTCTTCTTGAACAAAATGATTTTTTACCTGACTACCACAAATTGTCAGAGCAGGATAAGAATCAAGCAAAATTGATGTACTTAAATTACCCAAATAATCCGACTGGTGCGACTGCAACCCGGACATTTTTTGAAGATACTGTTGCGTTTGCGAGTGAAAATAAGATGTGTGTTGTCCATGATTTTGCATATGGCGGCATAGGATTTGACGGCGAAAAGCCCCTTAGTTTCCTGCAAATAGACGGAGCAAAAGAGACAGGTATTGAAATCTATACATTGTCCAAAACGTATAATATGGCTGGTTGGAGAGTCGGTTTTGCAGCAGGGAATGCCTCTGTTATCGAAGCCATTGAGCTTTATCAGGATCACCTGTTTGTGTCACTGTTTAAAGCAACTCAAGATGCAGCAGCAGAAGCACTTTTAAGCGATCAAACGTGCGTACAAGTACAAAATGATCGGTACGAAAAAAGACGAAACACTTGGATTGCTGCATGCAAAGAGATTGGCTGGGACGTCAGTGCGCCAAAGGGCTCGTTTTTTGCTTGGTTAAAGGTGCCTGAAGGGTATACATCTGAAACTTTTTCTGATGTATTATTAGAAAAAGCACATGTTGTTGTTGCACCGGGGAATGGCTTTGGTGCTCACGGTGAAGGCTACGTCAGAGTCGGTCTTTTAACAAGTGAGGAGCGGCTAAAGGAAGCCGCTGATCGTATCGCTGCCTTGCAGTTATTTGAAAAAAGCCATTGACAACGTAAAAAAATGGTGCGATAATTCAGGCAATATTTAAGAAAATTGAATATTCTTATCAAGAGTAGGCAGAGGGACTAGCCCAATGAAGCCCGGCAACCGACTTCCATGAAGCACGGTGCTAATTCTTGCAGCAAGCGCTGAGAGATAAGATTCGGATGAATGAGACGAAACCTCTTTAACGCGCTGATCAAGCACTTAAAGAGGTTTTTTTATTGACCATATACAGGACGCAATCGAAAGGGGATTCCTAGTGAGTGAACTACTGGCAACATACGTACTAACACATCGAGAGGATGAACAAATAGACCGAAAAGCAGAGCAGATCGCACTTGGGTTAACGGTCGGGTCATGGACGGACTTGCCGCAGCTCAAAAAGGAGCAGCTGAAAAAACATAAAGGCCGTGTGGTGAGCGTAAAAGAACAGTCCCCCGCAATTGGTGGTCTGTATCAATCAGAGGTGACCATTGCTTATCCTGAGGCGAACTTTTCAGCTGATATACCAGCGGTGTTGACGACGATTTTTGGAAAGCTTTCACTGGATGGGAAAGTAAAGCTCGTCGATATTGAATTTTCGGAAAGGTTTAAACGCTGTCTGCCAGGACCGGTATTTGGCATTGAGGGGATACGAAAGAAAGTAGGCGTGTTTGATCGGCCGCTATTGATGAGTATATTTAAAGGCGTAATCGGCCGTGATATGGAGGATTTAAAAGAACAGCTCCGCTTACAGGCTTTAGGTGGAGTAGACTTCATCAAAGATGATGAGATTTTATTTGAAAGCCCATTAGCGCCTTTTGAAGATCGAATCAAGGAAGGAAAAAAGATATTAAAAGAAACATATGAAGAGACAGGACATCGCACGCTTTATGCTGTTAATTTAACTGGTAGAACTTTTGATTTGAAAGATCGAGCAAGAAAGGCAGCCGAACTAGGGGCTGATGCGCTTTTATTCAACGTTTTTGCCTATGGACTTGATGTCATGCAAAGCTTAGCTGAAGACCCAGAGATCCCATTGCCGATCATGGCACATCCAGCAGTGAGCGGTGCAATGACATCCTCTCCAGACTATGGATTCTCGCATTCCCTTCTTTTAGGCAAATTAAATCGATATGCTGGCGCTGATTTAAGTCTTTTTCCCTCTCCTTATGGATCAGTCGCCCTTCCGAAAAAAGATGCCTTTGGCATTTTCGAAGCATGTGTGAAAGAGGATACAGTTCAACAAACATTTCCTGTTCCTTCAGCAGGCATTCACCCGGGTATGGTGCCGATCTTAATCAAAGATTTTGGACTTGATCATGTCATTAATGCAGGCGGGGGAATTCACGGACATCCGCGGGGAGCAATCGGAGGAGGGAAAGCCTTTCGTTCAATCATTGATGCGGTGGTCAAAAAAGAGTCTATCGAAGAAAAAGCATCAACTTGTCAAGACTTACAAGCAGCACTTGATCTTTGGGGAAGGGTAGCAGAATAAATGAAAAAACCAATTGTATGTTGTGATTTTGATGGCACGATTACGAAAAATGATAATATCATTCGCATCATGAAGCAGTTTGCTCCAAAAGAATGGACGAAATGGAAGGATGGTGTTCTAGCAAAAGAGATCACGATCCAAGAAGGCGTCGGACAGATGTTTCAGTTACTGACGAGTGATCAGAAAGAAGCCATTCGGTCATTTATTTTAGAGGATACAGAGATTCGTGAAGGATTTGAACAGTTTGTCGATGATGTCAAAAAAGCAGACATTCCTTTCTATGTACTCAGCGGCGGTATGGACTTTTTTGTCTATCCCATCCTTGAAGGGATTGTCGAACAAGAGAATATTTATTGTAACCATGCATCATTTAAAGAAGACCATATTCAAATTGAATGGCCGCATGCCTGTGATTCAGAATGCCAAAATGGCTGTGGCTGCTGCAAGCCTTCCATTATTCGAGAGCTGACGCAGGAAGATGATTTTATTATCATGATTGGTGATTCAGTGACTGATATTGAGGCAGCGAAACATGCGGATCTCACGTTTGCACGTGATTATTTACTGAACGAATGTAAAGAGCTAGGGCTCGTACATAAAGAGTATGAAACATTTGTTGATCTAAAAGCGCAATTTGATCAAATAAAGGAAGTGAAGGAATGGCAGACGAGAAGAGTAAACGCTGGAAGGAACTAGCAGACGTCAAACGTGAATTGGCACAAAGAGACTGGTTTTACGGAACGAGCGGCAATTTATCGATAAAAGTGTCGGATGATCCCATCACGTTTTTGGTGACGGCAAGTGGCAAAGATAAACGAAAAGAAACCGATGAAGATTTTGTTCTTGTTGATGTAGCAGGTCAGCCGGTTCATCCGAATCAGCCGCTCAGGCCATCAGCTGAAACACTGCTTCACACATACGTTTATGAGCGGACGAAAGCAGGATGTTGTCTTCACGTCCACACGATCGATAACAATGTCATTTCTGAGCTGTATGGCGATAAAGGAGAAGTTCGTTTTAAAGGCAACGAAATCATTAAAGCGCTTGGTTATTGGGAAGAGGATGCAGAAGTTGCTGTTCCTATTATTGAAAACCCAGCTCATATTCCGCACCTTGCAGAGCAATTTGCAGTGCACCTGACGGACGATGCTGGTGCTGTACTCATTCGTAATCATGGCATCACCGTTTGGGGGAAAACCGCATTTGAAGCCAAACGAGTCTTAGAGGCTTATGAATTTTTATTTACCTATCATTTGAAAGTAGCGCTTTATCAAAAGCAGCTTGTTAAATAAAAAGGAGGAAACACACATGGCGACCATTTACATTCATAATGAAGAGAACACGTTACTTGAGAACGAACAAGAGGTCCGGGCGTATTTAGAACAGCAAGGGGTCATTTATGAACATTGGGATATTGAAAAACTACCAAAACAGTTATCAGAAAAGTACGATTTAACAGATGATGAAAAGGAAGAAATTTTAACTGTGTTTCAAGAGGAAATAAAGAGTATTTCCGAGCGAAGAGGATACAAAGCGCAGGATGTGATTTCATTATCAGATGCGACCCCTAACCTTGATGAACTGCTTCAAAACTTTAAACGTGAGCATCATCATACGGATGATGAAGTCAGATTTATCGTGAGCGGTCATGGAATCTTTGCCATTCAAGGCAAAGACGGCGTCTTTTTTGATGTGAGACTGAATCCAGGTGATTTAATTTCTGTACCCCCAAATATTCGTCACTACTTTACACTTCAAGAAGATCGTCAAGTTGTCGCAGTTCGCATATTTGTCACAACTGAGGGCTGGGTGCCAATTTACGAAGAAGAAACGGTTTAATAGTGGGAGCTGATCATTTCGCATGAGGCGGAAGATCAGCTTTTTTTTAGGAAAATAGACATAAAATGAGAGAGAAAATAGTTGATTTTGGTCTTCTGCATAGGATAAAATTCTGTTTAATCAATGTGTCAGTCCTGTCCAATTTTGAAGTTTACCCCCAGAATTCATTGGGTAAAAGGTCTTTAGGCTGTAAAAAATTAAATAAAATAAGCATATTTAATTTAATTTACAAATAAAGTATAATTTTGGTGTCGGATCATTTAGAGCGTAGACAGACGAATTCATAGCGGGAGCTGAGATCATGAATATTTATGTACGGAAAGAACAGCTACTAATGTCAATTGATGAAAAGAGAAGACAAATGGTAGAAGCTGCTCAAGTAGAAGGCTATACAGGCGAGACGACAATTAAATATAGTCAAGAACTGGACAACCTGATGAATGAGTATCAGTATCTTCTTTTTCATGAACAACAATCTGTTGCTTCCTTTCATGATCTTGTATCACAAATGAGTCTCCTTTCTGTCAATCGTCCTTCTTATTGACATCAAAAAACCGGTCTTGCCATTAGCAAAACCGGATGAATGCTTCAGCTATTAGTGTGCAGAAGGGAGCATGATGATCACGGTTGTTCCTTTATTCACTTCGCTCTCGATATCGATTGTCCCCCCATACATCGAAATGATTCGTTTACACACAACAAGCCCAAGACCTGTTCCTTTTTCTTTCGACGTAATAAAAGGGAGGAAGATATGTTTCAGCATCTCTTCTGGTATACCTTCACCTGTATCTTTCACTTTTATGATGACCTGTTCTTTTTCAGCCTCAATGACAATCTTCAAATGACCGCCATTTGGCATCGCTTCTAACGAGTTTTTCGCTACATTCAATACCACTTGTTTAATGTGATCCTTCGTGCAATACACGCCAACATCTTGAATGGTATTGATTTGCAAATCAACCTCGACATTATAAAGATTCGCCTCAGAAAATACAATGGGCATGATCTCACTCACAATTTCTTTCACAGAATTATTTTGCCACTTTTCAGCCGTTGGTTTTCCTAGTACAAGAAACTCACTGACGATTTGGTTAATCCGTTTAATTTCTTCCTCGATGACAGAAAAATAAAGCTGATCCTCTTCTGAACGATACTTCTTTTGCAAAAGTTGAATAAACCCGCTAATGCCTGTTAATGGATTGCGAATTTCATGAGCTGTACTTGCCGCAAGTGTTCCAATGAGTTCAAGCTTTTGTGCTTCATTTTGGTGGCGTTCCTGCTGGGTTTGTCGTCTTAAAATGATATATTGGACGAGTGTGAATAAGATATTTAAGAGAATAAATGCACTGGATAAAGGAAACAGCATCACAGACAGGACTTCACTTGTTGTCGCACGCTGCGGAAAAACCTCCAGCTTCCAGCTGTTTTCATCTAAATATGTAGACACGGTGCTATCACTTTCAGATGCTGGCTGTGGACCACTTGTAAACACAACGTCTCCATTTTGATTCAGCATCTTAAAATGAAGCTCTGGGTTTAATACATTCATAATATTTCTTAAATAATCAATTTGAATCGCAGCGACTAGCACATCCGTGACTTCGTCGTTTTCATTCAAAACAGGGACACAAATGGAGAGAATCCGCTGCTTAGTAATGCGGCTTACATAGTTATCTGTGATGACGGTCTGTTTTGTGACTTGAATACGTTTAAAGTAATCTCTAAATGACAGGTTGATTTTTTCCTTTAATGGTGTGGTGCTGGCTGTGACATTTCCTTTTTGGTCTAGGAGATACAGGCCTGAAAAACGAGGTTCTTGTTTATAGATTTTCTCTAGGATGTTTTGTACTCTTTTCGTTTCAAGCGGCTGGTCAAATCCCATGGCAAGGGAAGTTAATCTTGCTTCTGTTTCACTGATTAAATAATTCATTTGGTTTTTGTGAATATTTAACAT
Source organism: Bacillus altitudinis 41KF2b (assembly GCF_000691145.1). Taxonomy (GTDB): domain Bacteria; phylum Bacillota; class Bacilli; order Bacillales; family Bacillaceae; genus Bacillus; species Bacillus altitudinis. Next base: position 283,820 of record NZ_ASJC01000001.1, read on the forward strand.
AAGTGTAGCGGTTTGTTTGTTTTTTACATCAATTTTCTCAGTTTCTTTTTCGTAGATAAAATAACTAATGATGAGGGTTGGAATCACGACCAAAATAAGGTAAAGCTTGATCTTCTTCCAAAACCCTTTCAGTATACTCATGATTCATCGCTCCAACGTATTACCTAATAGACTTATTATAGCATTGAACCTATCTTTATTACGATGACTTGTGAGATTTTTAAAAAATTAGGTGATTCGTTCTGGTCTCTTTTTCATGCTAAAAATGGTTCAACATGTTGACATTTTACTTATTGTTTATTAATGTCACATTAGTGGGTTGCATTTCATAAAGGATGATAAAAAATGGAAAATCATAATGTTGAGAAATCTTTGAAATTATTTATTGTACTATCACGTGCCTATCGCTCCATTAATCACCACATGAACAAACATATTGTGAAGCACGGTCTGAATCCGACTGAATTTGCTGTATTAGAATTGCTGTATCATAAAGGTGATCAGCCGCTTCAGCAAATAGGTGATAAGATCTTACTCGCAAGCGGAAGCATCACGTATGTGGTTGATAAATTGGAGAAAAAAGAACTCCTTAGCCGGAAAGCTTGTGCAGAAGACCGCAGGGTGACATTTGCACATATTACGGAGCAGGGAAGAGCGTTGCTTGATGACATCTTCCCAGATCATGCAAAAGAGATTCACGAGATGATCAGTGTGCTTAGTGAAGAGGAAAAGGATGCCTGCATCGATATGCTCAAACATGTAGGACTGCGTGCCAAGCATTTATATGATCATAAAGAATAAACACATAAAAAAGGAAGCCGCTGGCTTCCTTTTTAGTATGTAGACTAATCCTCGCATATGGTGTCAGTCCTGCGCACCGATAAACGACAAGCGCTTTCAAACGCGCTCATAAGAAAGACAAAGGACTAAAATAAACATCATTTTAGCCCTTTGTCATGATCTGAAAGGAAGCTGCTGGCTTCCTATTTATTTTGCTTTTTTCTCAATTGGCAAAATAAGAACTTCGACGCGTCTGTTTTTACTTCTGCCTTCTGCGGTATCGTTAGAGGCAATCGGTTTAAATTCACCGTAACCTTTTGTGCTAAAGTTCTCTTGGTCTAGGTTGCTGTTTTCAAGGAGAATATTTAAAAAGTTGACCGCACGTATGGCGCTTAAATACCAGTTGGATTCAAATTCAGAATTCCGAATCGGAACGTTATCTGTATGTCCGCTAATGACGATGTCACGAGCAGGGTTAATGACGAGCAGCTTGGATATTTCTTTGGCTAACGGAACATCCTGCGAGCGGATCACCGCTCGCCCAGAATCAAAGAAGATGCTGTCTTCAATTGTAATAAGCAGACCTTCATCCGTCAGCTTTGTTTCAAGCTTCGAACCAAGTTTTTTATCCGCAATGAATGAATCTACTTGCTTTTTAACCTTTGTTAAAACCGCTTGGTCACGAGCTTTCGCTTTTGCTTCTTCTTCTTCATCTTCTGCGGATTTTTTGGTTTGATTGCTGTTTTCTGTTTCTTCGGTGCTCTGCATGCTTGATTGGTCCATTACGCCAGTGCCGCCAGTAAAGACAACATTAAACGATTTAGCCATCTGTTCATATTTTGCCGCATCAATGGAGCTAGATGCAAACAGCACAATGAAGAGGGCGAGAAGAAGCGTAAGAAGATCGGCGTAAGGGATCAGCCAAGACTCATCTACATGGTCTTCATGATCATGTTTTTTACGTTTCCTAGCCATTCTGTTTTTCTCCTTCTTCAATGACAAGATTTGCACGTTCTTTTGCTGGTAAGTACATCAGAAGTTTTTGTTCAATGACCTTTGGAGACTGGCCTTCAAGGACAGAAAGAATCCCTTCAATCATAATGAGACGAAGCTTTACTTCTTCCTTAGATTTACGCTTCAGCTTGTTGGCAAATGGATGCCACAACACATACCCTGTAAAAATCCCAAGCAGTGTGGCGACGAAGGCAGCACTAATCGCATGTCCAAGTGCTTCAATGTCTCCCATGTTTGCAAGTGCGGCAATAAGTCCGACAACGGCACCAAGTACCCCTAGAGTCGGAGCGTATGTACCAGCTTGTGTAAAGATTAATGCGCCTGACTGATGTCTCTCCGACATGGCATCGACTTCTTCAGTTAAGACGTCGCGAATAAATTCAGCACTTTGACCGTCAACTGCCATGCTTAAGCCGTTCTTTAGAAAATCGTCATCGACTTCCTCAAGATTTGCCTCTAATGCCAAAAGACCTTCACGACGAGCAATTTGTGCCCAGTTTGAAAATAGAGGAATCATTTCTTGTATCGTTGGAAGTTTGCTATCTTTGAAAATTTTGCCGAATAATTTTGGTGTTTTCTTAATTTCACTAGATGGGAAGGCAATGACAACAGCTGAAATTGTCCCAACCACAATGATCAATATAGCCGCCGGGTTGATAAGAGCGGTTAGACTCACACCTTTCAAAACCATACCGACACTCAGTGCAATAAATGCTAAAATAATACCAATTAACGATGTTTTGTCCATTATCTCACCAAATCCTTTAACTATCTTTTTCTATAGTTAATATCGGTGTCTTCTAGAAGGGTTTTAGTCAGAATATAAAATTAAGACAGTTTATGTGAAGAAATTTTGACGAAAGCGCTTTCTGAAAGCCGTAAAAAAAGAAACTCCCTCATATAAAAGGGAGTTTTCAGCGTGTAGACAAACCCTCGCATTCGGTGTCAGTCCTGCGCTCTGGTGCTCACGAATGCCAAATTCGCTCCGCACAAGTAGCTGTCCTTCCTAGACTGCAAAGGTTTTCTATCACGCTGAAAAGAAGACAAAGGGCTAAAATCAAGTTCATTTTAGCCCTTTGTCAACAATCTGGAAACTTCATCTTTTTTGAGCTGTTTCATCTAAGAGCAATTCTTTTAATTTTTCTTCATGTATGATTTTGATCAAATCGTAGTTCCAATTGATCATGTGATCCATGTGATCCACCTCTTTTTCTTTTATCGTAAAGGAAAAGAGGCGGGGGAGCGTCGGCGCTCAGATGGAATTTAGACACTTCAACATGATGGAGCTGAAGATCCTCCTTAGGATGTACTTAGCTCTTTTTCACAACAATTTCGTCATGTTCAACATCGACTGTAAATCCAGTAAGTTGTTCTTCTTCAAGCAAGATATCCGTCATTTGATCCTCAACATGCTCTTGAATCGTTCTTCGTAACGGACGAGCCCCAAATGCTGGATGATAACCAAGTTCAGCGATTTTTTCTTTCGCTTCGTTTGTGACGTGAACAGTTAGATTTTGTTCTTTTAACTGCTCTGACAAATCTTTGAGCAGAAGATCCACAATTTTGACTAAATCGTCTTTATCTAATGAATCAAACTGAATGATGCTGTCAAAACGGTTCAAGAATTCCGGTTTGAAATAAGCGCTCAGTGAATCAATCAATGATTGTTCTTCGATGGCTTCTTCTTGTTCAGACTGGAATCCGACTTTGACTGCTTTTTTATCTGTGCTGCCAGCGTTACTTGTCATAATGATGACTGTGTCTTTAAAGCTGACGGTTCTGCCTTGGCTGTCTGTTAGACGGCCATCTTCCATGATTTGAAGGAACATATGCTGGACATCAGGGTGCGCTTTTTCGATTTCATCGAGCAAAATGATGCTGTATGGTTTTCTGCGAACCTTTTCCGTGAGCTGGCCGGCTTCATCATGTCCAACGTAACCAGGAGGAGAACCGATGATTTTGGACACGGAGTGTTTCTCCATGTACTCACTCATATCTAAACGAATGATCGCTTCTTTTGAGCCAAATAATTCTTCCGCTAATGTTTTAGACAATTCGGTTTTCCCGACGCCTGTTGGTCCAACGAAAAGGAAGGAGCCAGTTGGTCTGTGTTTTGATTTTAAGCCGGCTCTGCTTCTTTTTACGGCTTTCGCCACTTTTTCAACCGCATGTTCCTGACCAATGACACGGGCTTTTAAGCGGACATCAATTTCTTTCATTTTTGTTTGTTCGTCTGCTTGCAGTTTGCCGACAGGGATACCTGTTTTTTGTTCTACAATCGACTGAATGTCCTCAGCTGTGACGACATGTTCTTTGTCATTTGTTTTGTTTTGCAATCTCGCTTCAATCGCTTCTTCTTCGTCTCGAAGCTTCGCTGCTTTTTCATATCGTTCTTCATTTAAAGCAGCTTGTTTTTCAGCGGCAATTTGCGCAAGACGGTTTGTTAATTCATCTTCACTTGCTGCATCAATGGAGAGATTCGCTTTTGAACCTGCTTCATCCATTAAATCAATGGCTTTATCCGGCAAGTGGCGGTCTTGAATATACCGCGAAGATAATTGAACACACGCTTTAATGGCTTCGTCAGAATAGGTGACACCATGATAGGCTTCATACTTATCTTGAATGCCTTTTAATATCTCGAATGCTTCATCCTGTGTTGGCTCATCAACGATGACGGGCTGGAACCTGCGTTCAAGGGCAGCATCTTTTTCAATTTGACGATACTCTTTTAATGTTGTCGCACCTACTAGCTGCAGTTCCCCTCGAGCTAGAGCTGGTTTCAAAATGTTTCCGGCATCCATTGACCCTTCGGCAGAGCCTGCGCCTACAAGAAGATGAATTTCATCAACGAATAAGATGATATTTTTCCGGCTTTGCAATTCTTTGATTAATTGCTTCATCCGTTCCTCAAATTGACCACGTACACCTGTGTTTGCCACAAGTGAAGAGACATCTAATAAATAAACTTGTTTGTTCTTTAATTTATTTGGTACATCTCCATTTGCAATTTTTAGTGCTAGTCCTTCGGCTATGGCCGTTTTACCAACACCAGGTTCACCAATGAGGACAGGATTGTTTTTATTTCTTCTATTTAAAATCTCAATGACTCTTGTGACTTCTTCATCACGGCCAATGACAGGATCGATTAAACCAGCATGTGCGCCATCCGTTAAGTTCCGGCCAAGCTCGTCTAGCAAGCCTTTTTGTTTAGGCCGCTCTTGGCTCGTCGCATGTCCTGCTTGCTCAGAGAAGAATGAGCTGCCTCCGAAAAGGTTAGGACCCATTTTCATTTTTGACTGTTCCATCAAAGAGGTATAGCAGTCTTCACATAAAACCATTTGGCTACGGGACGAATTTACTTGCATATTCAGGCGAATAGTTGCTTCATTCACTTGACAATGTTGACAACGCATGAGCCATGACCTCCTTAAAATAAAGTTTGACTTTATTTGACCAATGAATGTTAAATAAAATGGTCTGTTGTTTGACCATCTTTGACTATAGTATACTCTGACCTATTTTGACTTTCAACTGTTTTGCTCATAGCTGAATGAAAAATCCTTTTTTGCATTTAATCATGGTTTGTCCTTCTTTTCAAGGAACTTGTCTCATAGGATAAAAAAGAGACAATCGAAAGTGATGGGTGCGGAGGGGTCATATGAAACGTTCAAATGAATCCGCTTTTCAGCTTGCCTTTGTATATGTAGGAACAGTGGTTGGAGCTGGGTTTGCGACAGGAAAAGAAATCGTAGAATTTTTTGTTCGTTTTGGCTGGATTGGATTGATCGGGATTTTGATTAGCGGTGTTATTTTTACCGGCCTTGGCGCAAAAATGATGCTGATTTCCAAACGAATTGAAGCGGAGTCTTATCAAGATATGAATCGGTTTTTATTTGGAGCTGCTGCGAGTCGATATATTAACATCGTCATGTTTTTTATATTACTAGGTGTGACGTCAGTGATGATTTCTGGCGCAGGCGCTATTTTTGAAGAACAACTTGGCATCTCAAAAGAATATGGTATTTTTTTAACGATTATTTTAAGTGTCATTGTCCTTTTTAAAGGGTCAAAAGGGTTATTTGGTGTCAATGTACTTGTCGTTCCAATGCTGATTTTCTTTTCGCTGATTGTGTTTCTAGACTCATTTGTGTTTAGTAGCGGTGAAAGCCACGTTCTGGGGCTGCAAATGGGAGAGGGCGAATGGATGTTGTCTGCGATTTCATATGGTGCATTTAATTTAGCGCTGTCTCAAGCCGTATTAGTGCCGGTCGCAAACGAAATGACATCCGAAGCCGTTATAAAAAAGGGAGCGGTGCTTGGAGGTCTGATGCTGACACTCATTCTGCTCGCCTGCTTTTTATCCCTTTCTTCATTAGAAATGCTGGAAGCGTATGATATTCCGATGGCCCAAGTGGTGTATCAAGTCGCAAACTCCATTCATCTCATCTATATATTCGTGATCTTTGGTGAAGTCTTTACATCCGTTATAGGAAATTTATACGGTCTCGAAAGACAAGTGAGGGCGTATATCCGATTGAACAGTACGTATACGATATCCTTTATTCTTCTTTGCTGCTATGTGATCAGTAAAATTGGATACGGTACACTCATTTCAACGGTTTACCCTGTTTTTGGCTATGTCAGTATCTTTTTTATCCTCTTCCTTTGTCTGAAAAAAGTGCCTGCATCAGGTGATAAGTAAAGAAGGGATAGCTTGTACACCAATTATGTGGTACACTATCCTCTGTGAAAATTGAACAAAAATCCGTGAAAACGGGAGAGGTTCTAGCAAAACCCTCTATAAAAAACTAAGGACTTGCCGTATCCTTGGATGTGGCATTTTTTATTTTTTATGGCTGGGACACCTCATACACATGTAAAGGTGTCTTTTCTTTTGAGAAAATAGGGGTTTTAATGAACCTTTCAGATGCAGCTTTGTGCGGTGGTACGGGTCTGCAAAAGGAGGAAAAGGAAAAATGAAAAATGAAAAAGCGGTCGTTGTCTTTAGCGGGGGACAGGACAGTACGACATGTTTACTATGGGCACTTCAACAATTTAAAGAGGTTGAAACGGTAACCTTTCATTATAATCAGCGTCATCAAGAAGAAATTGATGTCGCCAAAAGAATTGCTGACAAGCTAGGTGTGAAAAATCATCTATTAGATATGTCTCTTTTAAATCAGCTTGCACCCAATGCCTTAACAAGAGATGACATTGATATTGAAGAAAAAGAAGGAGAACTGCCTTCCACATTTGTTCCGGGGAGAAACTTAGTTTTCTTATCCTTTGCATCCATTCTAGCGTATCAAATCGGAGCACGTCATATTATCACGGGTGTGTGCGAGACAGACTTTAGCGGCTACCCAGATTGCCGAGATGAGTTTGTGAAATCTTGTAACGTCACGGTGAATTTGGCAATGGAAAAACCATTTGTCATCCATACGCCGCTCATGTGGCTGAATAAAGCTGAAACGTGGAAGCTGGCTGATGAACTGAATGCGCTAGATTTTGTGAAAAATGAAACACTCACTTGCTATAATGGCATCATTTCTGATGGCTGCGGGGAATGTCCTGCATGTAAGCTTCGGAAAAATGGCTATGACACTTATATGGACATGAAGGAGGCGAACTAAATGCTTTCTCAAATCTATCCACAGACGGATCACCCATTTTCGTTTGAATTGAATAAAGATATGCATGTATCGGCAGCACACTTTATCCCAAGAGAAGATGCTGGCGCCTGCAGCCGTGTACATGGTCATACGTATACGATCAACATTACGATTGCAGGAGATCATTTAGATGAGTCAGGTTTCCTTGTGAATTTCAGCACGCTAAAAAAACTCATTCATGGACAGTACGACCATACACTGCTCAATGACCATGAAGAATTCTCATCGAATGATCCATATGCGATGCCAACCACTGAGGTTGTCGCAAAGACTGTGTATGATAAAGTGGCCGCATATTTAACGACTTTAGCGAACAAACCAGTATGTGTTCAAGTTTTTGTCAGAGAGACACCAACAAGCTACTGCATTTACCGTCCGAAACGAGTTGAGCTCAATGACTAAAGCGATTCCTGTCTTAGAAATCTTTGGTCCAACCATTCAAGGAGAAGGAATGGTCATTGGCCAAAAAACCATGTTTGTCAGAACGGCTGGCTGTGACTACTCTTGCAGCTGGTGTGATTCATCTTTTACATGGGATGGATCAGCTAAGCATGATATTCAGTGGCTTCAGGCAGAGGACATTGTAAAAGAGCTGAAGAGAATAGGTGGAAAGGCATTTTCTCATGTCACCATTTCAGGTGGGAATCCTGCGCTTTTGAAACAAATGGAATCACTTATTGATTTATTGCATGAAGAAGGAATTGATACGGCGCTTGAAACGCAGGGTACGATGTATCAAGATTGGTTTTTGAAGATAGATGATTTAACCATTTCTCCAAAACCACCAAGTTCAAATATGAAAACAGATTTTACGAAACTAACGCGTATCATAGATGAATTGAAAAATGGAAACAGATTGCATCATGCAAGCCTGAAGGTCGTCATCTTTGATGATCTTGATCTAGCCTATGCAAAGGATGTCCATGCGAAATACCCAGAACTTCCTTTTTATTTGCAGGTGGGAAATGATGATACAACAACAGCTGATGATGCGTACCTATTGACGCACTTATTAAAGAAATACGAAATGCTTGTAGATCAAGTAGCGCAAGATCCTGATTTGAATCGTGTGAGAGTCCTACCACAATTGCACACGCTATTGTGGGGAAATAAACGAGGCGTATAGAAAGGAAGAAACAAAATGACGACAAGAAAACCAGAAGAATTAGAAGGTGTCACTTTACTAGGAAATCAGGGGACCAATTACTTGTTTGACTATGCACCACAAGTGCTTGAAACGTTCCCGAATAAACACACGAATAGAGATTATTTTGTGAAATTCAACTGCCCAGAATTCACATCACTTTGCCCGCAAACAGGGCAGCCAGATTTTGCGACCGTGTATATCAGCTACATCCCAAATGAAATCATGGTCGAAAGTAAATCATTAAAATTATATTTGTTTAGCTTCCGTAACCACGGTGACTTCCATGAGGATTGTATGAATATTATCATGAACGACCTCATTGAATTAATGGACCCAAGATATATCGAAGTATGGGGCAAATTTACACCAAGAGGCGGTATTTCAATTGATCCGTATACGAACTACGGAAAACCTGGGACAAAGTATGAAGAGATGGCATCGTATCGTATGATGAATCACGATATGTATCCAGAAACGATTGATAATCGCTAATTAATAAGAAAAGACATGCGGATGACATGTCTTTTTTTATGGAATAGATCATCATGGCGCATAAAAAAAGAGAAGAGTCATGTCACTCTTCTCATACCAATAGGAATAGAACTTGCTAGGACGGCTGGGGGCTACCAGCTCGTATGTATAGTATACACGACAGAACGTATGTTTGTAAAGGTGTATCGTGCTTTTATTCTTGATATATTTACTTTAAGATAAAATTGAAATGAGCGAATGGAAATGGGGGCGTTTGTGTTGGCAAACAAAGAAGACAAAACAGAGAAGCTACTGATGGAATTAAAGGAAGAGCTTCAGATGCTTGAACATCAAAACAAAGAACGATATAAATGGAGTGCCTCCACATTACTTGGAGTGATCGCCCTTTTAATTGATAAAGGCGTGATAACACCTGAAGAAGTTGACATGTACAAAACAAAAGCGGAAATGCAAACCTTTCACGCGCAAAAAGACTGACGCCACTTTATATGGTTGTCAGCCTTTTTCATATGTGATTGTCAAAAGAGAACAGAGCTGTCACACGAGTCAGCTTTGCTGTGTATATCCTTATGTAACGGTAGTCTGAATTGAGGATTGCAAATTAATGTACGGAGTCTTTGATGATTTTATAGTTTTTATGATTAACGACTGTTAGTGAATCCAGTTCTAAATCTCTATAGTTGTCCATAATGGTGACATCCACAATAACAGAGTTTTCATTCACTTTTTCAACTACACCTGTTAAACCATTTCTAAATTCGATCACATTCCCAATTTTTGCAATCTTCAACCGATCCCTCTCCTTTAAAAACAGATTTCATTCCCTATTAAAAAGTATTTTGCAATATTTTCATACCAATGTAAAGGATAAAGACGTTTTTCTTTCGTTTTCGTTGTACGCTTTGAAAACGAATGGTATATTTAATATTTGATCAAGGCTGAAAAGGAGCGGTTTTTTTGACTGAAGAACACATCAACACAATACTAGAATCATTACGGAATGGAACTGAAAAACAAGTGACCATTCAAAAGGATGATTTTTTAACATTTCGTTCTGTATTGGTCAATCAAGATGATTTTAAACATTTTCGCGGAATCGCCAAGCATGGTGGAGATGTTATTTTTGAATATCTTAAAGAAGCAAGAAGCTAAAGCTTTTTCTCATTCATGAGAAAAAGCTTTTTATTTTGGTTCTTTTGTCACACTTCAAACCAGCTTGATACATATGAAAAGAAAATGTAATAACCCATAATCAGGAGCATAAGGATGATTATAGGCTAAAAAGAGACTATGTTAAACGCTTACATTACCAGTTCATGCGTATTTCAACTAGGACATGCCATTTAATGACGGAATTTGGACAGGCATGAAAATCTTTGTGCGTGAAAATAGAAGAAGCTCTTGTTAGAGTGGACAAGTATCTTACAGCCTACATTGATTAAAGGAGGAATGAGGCGAATGATCAAAATTCATACAGCTCTTTTTGCCATCCTTATGCTCATCTCAGCGATCAAGATGGACAATATACAAGAGCAAGAAGGCACATTAAGTCAGAAACTTGAACAAGCACCTGTAAAGCATCAGCTTTCATATATAGATCAAGATGAAAAGCATACTGTGATCCCAGCGTTTTCAGAGGAGAAACATCAGCCGAAAGTGAAAATGCTAAGCACGTCAACAGAGGAGAAGGCATCAAAACCGAAGCCGAATCCGAAGAAAAAGGAAACGGCAAAGCCAGCAAGCTCAAGAAATCAATCACACTATTCTAATGAAGAAATGGACTTGCTTTCTCGGTTGGTACATGCCGAAGCAAAAGGTGAATCTTACGCCGGGAAAAAAGCGGTAGCAAGCGTCGTCTTAAACCGCGTGGAACACCGCTCTTTTCCTGACAGTGTCAGAGGCGTGATTTATCAGCGAAATGCCTTCCAGCCAGTATCAAATGGAAGTATCAATGATAAGGCAGACCAGGATTCCGTAAAAGCAGTGAAGCAGGTTGTCAAAGAAGATGACAGAACAACAAAGGCGATTTATTTTTATAATCCAAAAACGGCGACAGATAACTGGATTCGTTCTCGTAAAATTGTAGAACGCATTGGCCGTCATGTGTTTGCAGTGTAAAGAAAAGCAGCGATCAATCAGTCGCTGTTTTTTTGTCTTCAATTATTAAAATATTTTCAGGACTTGTCTCATAGAATGTGAAAAGAATTTGCTTTTAGACAAGGGGAGGCTACATGAATCGATTTGTAAAAGGGGTCATTCTGCTATCTGTCGCAGCTTTCATTGCTGAGTGTATCGAGTTTTTAGTCAATATGATTTTAGCGAGAGAGCTTGGAGAACATGGAATGGGTTTATATATGAGCATCCTTCCCATCATCATGCTTGTGCTTGTGATCGCCAGCTTAGAGCTGCCAGTCTCCATTTCTAAATTCATTGCAGAATCGCATGAGCGGCTTCATAAAAGTATGCTTCGCCATGCATTTAAAATGACGCTTGTGGTGACATGCACAACAACGTCAATAGCAGCCATTGTACTGCCTTTCATTCCTGTATTTCAATCGTATCATCCGCTGATGAAGGGCTTGGTTCTGTCACTCATTCCAATCATCGCATTTACTTCCATTGCACGCGGCTATTTTATGGGCAAGCAGCAAATGGGCAGAATTGCTCTAGCCAATATGTTGAAAAAAACAATCCAGCTTATCTGTTTGTTTTTGTTTTTTCATTGGTATTCGTTTGATATTGAAACAGCGGTGCTTATCGCGATTGGTGTGATTGTTGCAAGTGATCTCGTCGTCTTTATCTATTTATATTCCCAATACGTCATGGCGAAAAATGCTGTGAATGTCAGATCGGTTGAGTTAAGAGGGATTGACGTCAGAAAACGTTTGTTAGCGGTCTCCATTCCGACAACAGGTATGCGTATCTTTCATGCCATTGCCAATGCGATTGAACCGTTTTTAATCAAAGGAGCCCTCGTTGCAGCGGGCATTTCTGGTACGCTTGCTGTTGATCATTACGGAATGCTTGCTGGCGTAGCGATGTCGATCGGTTTTTTTCCGGCGTTTATCGCTCATTCCATTATGATTGTGATGATTCCGAATGTATCAGAAGCCTATGCCTTGGGGCAGTATGATCTCGTGAAAAAACGTGTCAGACAAGCGATTCTCATTACGTTTGGATATGGGGTGCCAGCCGTGATGATCATGTATTATTTCGCTTATCCGCTCACGCAGCTCTTTTTTGACTCACCTCAAGCAGCCGTCTATTTACAGCTGCTATGGCCTTACTTCTTATGCCACCTGTTCGTGATGCCGTTTCAAGCGTGCTTAATTGGTATGGGTCTTATTAAAGATGTGTTCCTACATAATATATGGGTGCACGTGGTGTCGTTCTCTATGGTGTATTTCCTAGGATCCATCGAATCCTTAAATATGATGGGCGTTATCTTAGGAATGAACACGGGGATGCTGCTATTAACGGCTTTGCATTATGCGACGATTTGCAAGGAACTCGGCGTCTCCATGTTTCTTACATTGAAAAAAGCTTGAATGTCATGTGCAGCTAGCGGGCAAGCTATAGGAAAATCAGGAAGGAAGATGCTGATGAATCGTAAATATCTACCCGCCAGTCTTCTCATGATGACCCTTCTTTTATTTCTGATGAACATAGAGGCTGAAGCAAAAGAGCCTGTCATGGCGCCGAGGATAGAAGCTCCTACATTAACAGGTGAAACGCAGGTGATCCCGGTGAAAGGGAAGCGGACCATTCTGCATTTTTGGACAACGTGGTGCCCATCCTGCAAAATGGAGCTTCCAGCCTTTGAACAGATTGTGAAAGAAAATCAAAGTGATGTAGACATACTGACTGTTAATTTACTTGGTGCTGAGCAAAGCAAGCATGCTGTTGCCCAATTTGTGAAAGACAGAAAGTTTACATTTCCGATCGTTCTCGATGAGCACGGCGAAATGATGAAGAAATACCAAATCATTACGATCCCGACGACTTTTTTCATCAATGAAAAGGGTGAAGTGGTCAAAAACCATGTAGGTCCGCTGACGAAAAAACAAATCAAAGAGTGGACTAATTCTTAGAACACAAGCTTTCTGTAAAGAACCAATGGTCGATCCGTTGGTTCTTTTTTGTGTTCAATTACCTTTCAGATGAATAAAATGTGCTCAGAAAGAGGAAGAAATGTCGGGTGCTAATAATGATAATTATTATCAAAAAGAAATTATAATAATTATTAATTGAAAATTGATCAGAACCTGTTATAATGAGTTACAGACCTATAAAAAGCTTGAAATAGCAGAAAATATAGATGGTAAACGGAACGGGCAACGATTGATAATGTGAAAATCATTATCAATTAGAGAGGAGAAAGTAATCATGAATGAGAATACAGCACTTTATCAAACGACAGATCAAAAGGGATCTAACTCGCTCTTTCATAAATGGGCACAGCACGGAGAATTAATCGCAGCAGGCATTTCGGGGATTCTCATCTTGATTGGATGGTTTCTAAAGGATGAAACGATGTGGAGTATTCCTCTTTTTATTCTTGCTTTTGTTATTGGTGGTTTTGCAAAGGCAAAGGAAGGAATTGAAGAAACCATTTCATCCAAGACATTAAATGTAGAACTTTTAATGATATTTGCTGCGATAGGCTCAGCGATCATTGGCTACTGGGCAGAGGGCGCCATTTTAATTTTTATTTTTTCGCTCAGCGGTGCGCTAGAAACGTATACGTCAAATAAAAGTAAAAAAGACTTAACGGCCTTAATGAGTATCGCTCCAGATGAAGCCACTTTAATTGAAGAAGATGGCACCACCATCCAAATCGCTGCTTCTTCACTTACGCCAGGCGATCGTATTTTAATCAAAGCGGGCGAACGAATTGCAGCAGATGGTGTGATCATGAGCGGAAGAACAAGTGTAGACGAATCTGCCTTAACGGGTGAATCGGTGCCTCAGGAAAAAGGGCAAGGGGAAGATGTGTTTGCAGGAACAGTGAATTTAAATGGTTCATTAACAGTAGAAGTAACAAAACATAATGAAGAAACACTTTTTCATAAAATCATTAAGCTTGTGGAATCTGCACAAGAAAGTGTATCGCCAAGCCAAGCATTTATTGAAAAATTTGAAGGTGCATATGTAAAAGGTGTACTCATCACTGTGGCGATTTTAATGTTCCTGCCTCATTTTGTACTTGGCTGGAGCATGAGTGAAACGTTTTACCGTGCGATGGTGTTTATGGTGGTTGCTTCGCCTTGTGCACTTGTTGCCTCAATTATGCCAGCAGCTCTTTCACTCATCTCAAACGGTGCAAGAAACGGTATGCTTGTAAAAGGAAGTGTCTTTTTAGAAAAACTGGGCACAAGTACGATGATTGCATTTGATAAAACGGGTACGATTACAAGTGGAAAACCAGCTGTTGAAAAAGTAGTTTTGGCAAAAGGGCAAGATGAATCGACCTTTTATCAAGCGCTCTATCAAATTGAAAGTCAGTCAAACCATCCATTAGCTAAAGCCATTTCTGATATGGCAAAAGAGCATCATACAGAGCGGGCAGCCCACGTAACCATTGAAGAAACATCAGGTTTTGGTGTGGAAGCACAATTAAATGAGGACACATGGCGGATTGGGAAGAAAGATTTTGCCGGAAAAGCTTCAATGGATCGTGACATTGAAGAGAATGGTGATGTTCTTTCATCCAAAGGATATACAGTTGTCTATGTTCAAAAAAATCAAGAAGTCGTCGGCTGTCTCGGTTTGAAAGATCAAATCAGACCTGAAGCCAAAAAAATGATTCAGGAGCTGAATGATTTAGGCATCCAAACCGTCATGCTCACAGGGGATCAGCAAAAAACAGCTGAAGCGATTGCAGAGGAAGCTGGCATCCAAACCGTTGTCGCTGAATGTCTTCCAGATGAAAAGGTACATGAAGTCAATCAATTGAAAAAACAAGGTGATTCGATCATTATGGTCGGAGATGGAATCAATGATGCACCTGCACTCGCCACAGCGGATGTTGGCGTCGCAATGGGCGGAGGGACAGATGTTGCTTTAGAAACAGCAGATCTCATTTTAATGAAAAATAACTTAAACAATCTAACAAAGATGATCCGTCTTTCAAGAAAGATGAACCGAATCATTAAACAAAACATCATCTTTTCATTAACAGTTATTTGTTTGTTAATCTGTGCGAATTTCTTACAAGTTCTTGATTTACCTTTTGGTGTCATTGGGCATGAAGGCAGTACGATTTTGGTTATTTTAAACGGACTTCGTTTGCTTCGTGCTTCTTAAGCAAATCACAAAAGCGCACTGGCTTTAGGTCAGTGCGCTTTTGTGCGAAATACAGTGAAAACTGATACAATAGATCAGTAGTCAAACGTGTGAGGAGGATCACGATGAATCGAATGAAAAACTTGTCTTCTTGGCTTAAGAAAAAAGACATTCAAGGTGCATTTATACATACAAAGGAGAATGTATTCTATCTATCTGGATACTTTACAGAGCCGCATGAAAGAGTGATGGGGCTGTTTGTTTTTCAGGAAGCAGATCCATTTTTCATTTTGCCTAAGATGGAAGTTGAGCAAGCAAAAAATGCGGGATGGGCTGGAGATCTCATTGGATATGAAGACCATGAAAACCCCTTTGATTTCATACAAAAGGCACTAGGAAAACGAGGAGTAAAAGCGACTCGCCTAGCGATTGAAAAAGAATCCATTCCTTTGCAAAGAGCAGAGCAGCTTCAAGCTGTCACTTGGGCAGAAACATTCGTCCGGGCAGAAGATGTGCTCAATCAGCTAAGACTAATTAAAGACGAAGCTGAAATTGAAACATTGAAAAAAGCTGCTCAATTGGCAGACGAAGGCGTCAAAATTGGGGTACATGCCCTAAAAGAAGGGGTGACGGAAACCGAAGTTCTTGCTGTCATCGAATATGAACTGAAGAAAAAAGGCATTCAGGGCATGTCCTTTTCAACCATGGTACTATTCGGAGAAAAATCAGGAGAACCTCATGGAAATCCGGGGCAGGCAGCCTTGAAAAAAGGTGATTTTGTTTTATTTGACCTCGGCGTGATTGTGGATGGCTATTGTTCAGATATTACAAGAACCTTCATCTATCAAGAAGCGACTGAACAACAAAAGGATATTTACAACACTGTCTTGAAAGCCGAATTGGCAGCACTTGATATGAGCCAGCCGGGTGTGAGAATTGGTGACCTTGACTTAAAAGCAAGAGGGCTGATCGCAGAAGCAGGGTATGGCGAATACTTCCCTCACCGTCTAGGGCATGGACTCGGGGTTTCTGTTCACGAGTTCCCTTCTATGAGTCAAGCAAATGATGACCTTCTAAAAGAAGGGATGGTCTATACGATCGAGCCGGGTATTTATGTACCAGGAGTCGGCGGGGTTAGAATTGAAGACGATGTTCTCATTACAAAAGATGGCCCAGTCACCTTAACCAATTATCCAAAAGAGTTGACGATCATCAAGTAATGAAAAAAATCACGATGAACGTCCAAGTATTGGGAGCGTCATCGTGATTTTTTTGTCACTCTTTGCGATCCTTATCAACAAAAAAATCATCAATTGATTGAAACGGCTTGATTTTATGTTCTTTTCCTAAAGGATGTAGTGCGAATCGAGCAGAAAACAAAATAGTCAAACATAATATGATCCATATGATAATACCCATCTTGAATTCCCCTTTCCACCCAGTGATTTGTTCAGCTCACATACATCTTAAAGTATGAAACGCTTACCATATCAAGAGAAAGTAGGAGAAAAAATGCCTAACATAAGGGATATTGCGAAAAGAGCGGGTGTATCTGTTACCACCGTATCACGAGTGATGAATGATCATCCTTATGTCAAAGAAGAAAAGCGAGAGCGCGTACTTAGTGCGATGAAAGAGCTCAAATATACACGGAATATTCAGGCAGTACATTTAGCAAAGGGATATTCCAATATGCTTGGAATTGTACTTCCGACAATTGATCACTCCTATTTCAGCGGAATTGTCACAGGGATTGCAGAGAAAGCACAGGAGTGCGGAATGCATTTTGCCTTGTTTCAAACAGGATATGACCCAGTAAAGGAAAAAGAAGCATTAATGAGCTTAAAAGAGCAACGTGTGGATGGTTTAATCTTTTGCTCAAATGCGTTAAGTGATCGAGACATTTTAAAGTGGCAGGAATCTGGTCCTATTATCTTTTGTCATCCTACTCCGCATGATCCATGTTCATCGGTATCGATTGCGCATGATCAGGCTTTTAAGGAAGGGCTTGAACACTTAGCGGCATGCGGTCATGAGCGAATCGCAATCGCTCTTGCTAGAACAGAAGGGGAGAATAGCCAAGTTCGCATTCAGACTTATCAAGAAATGATGCGGTCGCTTGGGCAGGAGATTGATGAGGAATGGATCATTGAAGGAAAACTGACCATTTTTGATGGCAAGCAATTATTTACAGAATGGAAAGAGATGAAAAATCGTCCGACAGCCTTACTGATTACAAACGATGATGTCTCAGCAGGTTTTTTACTAGAAGCACAGCGTCACCAAATAAACGTTGGAGAATCACCAGCCATACTTGGCTTTCAAAACGATCAATTGAGTGAAGCATTGGGGATTTCTAGTATAGACATTCCTCTTAAACAAATGGGGCAGGAAGCATTTGACTTGTTCAAGCAAGCATTACAAGGTGAGGCACCAGAAAAAAGAGTGCTGTCATATCGACTCGTTGAGCGCACAACGACTATTTTGAAAAACAATCGTTGACGCACGTTTCATCTGTTTTGTACGATAAGAAGGATTGAATAAGAAGGAGGTGGGGATGTTCATGGAATCCTTCACCGTTGATAAAGCGTTAAATAATAATGTCATCATCGCAAAACACCCTTCTTTAGGTGAAGTGGTCCTGATTGATAAAGGGATCGGCTTTGGGAAAAAATCGGGTGACGTTCTCGATCAAGCGGCATTTGAGAAAATGTTTGTGTTAAAGAATACAAAAGAGCAAACAGAATACAAACAATTGCTGCACCACATAAATGAGGACATGATTGAGCTTGCCAATGACGTCATTTATCATATACGAGAAAAAATGGGGCATCGTTTAAATGAGCATATTCATATTGCACTGACAGATCATATTGCCTTTAGTTTTAAGCGAGTTAAGCAAGGCTATGATATCACCAATCCTTTTATGCTTGAAACGAAATCCTTATACCCGAAAGAATACGAGGTCGCAAAGGAAGTCGTGGAACTGATAAATGCGCGGCCAGATGTTGAAACAAAGCTGCCCGAAGGAGAGATTGGCTTTATTGCGCTCCACATTCACTCTGCTTTAACGAACCGGCCTTTATCCGAGGTCAACCGTCATTCACAGCTCATGACACAAATGGTCCAAGTCATAGAAGATGCATTTCATATGAAAGTAGATAGAGAAAGTATTCATTATTTACGCTTACTGCGCCATATTACGTTTTCGATTGAACGTATAAAACGGGAAGAATCATTAGAGGAGCCAGAAAAGTTGCTTCATCTATTGAAAAATGAATATCCTTTATGCTACAATACTGCTTGGAAAATGATCAAAATTTTGCAACATGCATTGAAAAAGCCTGTACAAGATGCCGAAGCTGTCTATTTGACACTTCACCTGTACAGATTGACGAATAAAATTTCATAGTTTCCTTGAAACGTGTAACTGATTCGATCAGGCATGAGTGACTTAAGGTAAATACAGGATAAGATCCTGTTATTTGCGCAACCTTATATCACCATGCCCTTTTTGTGTTCTGAAAGTGAAATGTAAACGGTTAATTATGAAATGTACGTCAGTGTGTCATTGAAATGCATGTTGTAAGCGAAAACAAAAGGAGGTTCAACCAGTGTTTAAATCACTTTTTGGTGTGTTGCAAAAAATTGGACGAGCACTTATGCTTCCAGTTGCGATCCTTCCTGCTGCTGGTATTTTACTAGCACTCGGAAATGCGATGCAAAATCCGCAGCTGATTGATGTCGCTCAATTTTTAAGCAATGATACAATTCAGCTTGTTGCTAGTGTTATGGAGAATGCGGGGAATATTGTCTTCTCGAATCTTCCGCTCCTATTTGCTGTAGGGGTTGCCATCGGTCTTGCCAATGGAGACGGTGTGGCAGGGATTGCCGCGATCATCGGTTACCTTGTCATGAACGTAACGATGAGTGCCGTATTAATGGCCAACGGTTCCATTCCATCCGATTCAATCAAATTGGCTAAGTTCTTTAAAGAAAGTCATCCAGCGTATGTGAATATGCTCGGCATACCGACCTTGTCTACCGGCGTGTTTGGCGGGATTATTGTCGGGGTATTAGCCGCTTATATGTTTAATAAATTTTACAAAATTGAGCTCCCGCAATATCTTGGCTTCTTTGCTGGTAAGCGTTTTGTTCCAATCGTTACGTCGATTTCAGCACTTATTTTAGGGCTTTTGATGCTCGTCATTTGGCCGCCAATCCAAGGTGCATTGAACTCATTTTCAACTGGACTGCTTGCAGCGAATGAGCCGCTAGCTGCCTTTGTATTTGGTGTCATTGAACGCTCATTAATTCCGTTTGGTCTACACCACATATTCTACGCACCATTCTGGTATGAATTTTTTAGCTATAAGAGCTTATCAGGAGATATTATCCGTGGTGACCAGCGTATTTTCATGGCGCAAATCAAAGATGGTGTTCAGCTGACAGCCGGTACATTCATGACAGGGAAATATCCGTTCATGATGTTTGGACTTCCAGCAGCAGCACTTGCGATTTACCATGAAGCCAAACCTAAGAATAAAAAACTTGTAGCAGGAATTATGGGGTCAGCGGCCCTTACTTCTTTCCTAACAGGGATCACTGAACCGCTTGAATTCTCATTCTTGTTTGTTGCACCGATATTATTTGCGATTCACTGTGTATTTGCTGGATTATCCTTTATGATAATGGATATTCTAAACGTGAAAATCGGGATGACCTTCTCAGGAGGGTTAATCGACTTCTTCCTATTTGGTATCCTGCCGAATAGAACCGCTTGGTGGCTTGTCATTCCAGTCGGTCTCGTACTGGCTGTCATTTACTACTTCGGATTCAGATTTGCGATTCGCAAGTTTAATTTGAAAACGCCAGGACGAGAAGATGAAGCAGCTGACGGTGCAAGCAGCACTCAATCTGGAAAAGGCGATGACTTACCTTATGAAATTCTTGAAGCAATGGGTGACCAAGAAAACATTAAACACCTAGATGCTTGTATTACGCGTTTACGTGTCACTGTAAATGATCAGAAAAAAGTGGATAAAGACCGCTTGAAAAAGCTTGGCGCTTCAGGTGTCCTTGAAGTAGGAAATAACATCCAGGCCATCTTTGGTCCACGCTCTGATAATTTAAAAACACAAATGCAAGACATTATTGCAGGGCGCACACCTCGACCAGCGAAAGACCCTTCTGCAAAAGAAGAAGTTAGCCAGCAGGTTGAAGAAGTCATTGCAAAACCGCTTCAAAACGAACAAGGGGAAGAAATGTTTGCTTCACCAATTACAGGGGAGCTGCATCCAATTACAGATGTGCCAGATCAAGTATTCTCAGGGAAAATGATGGGTGACGGTTTTGCTATCTTGCCAAAAGAGGGAACAGTGGTTTCACCAGTAAGAGGAAAAATCTTAAATGTGTTCCCAACAAAACACGCCATCGGCCTCCAGTCTGATGGTGGACTTGAAATCTTGATTCACTTCGGGATTGATACAGTCAGCCTCAAAGGAGAAGGATTTGAAGCATTTGTACAAGAGGGAGATCAAGTAGAAATCGGTCAAAAACTTTTAGAGGTTGATATTGATAAAATTAAGTCAGAAGTACCATCTTTAATGACACCAATTGTATTTACAAACTTAAGTGAAGGACAATTTATTGACCTTCAAGAATCCGGTGAAATCAAAGCTGGCCAAGAAAACATCATGAAAATTTCAAAATAATTTTCATAACTGCCGTTCTTGTTAGATGACAAGCTCGGCAGTATGATATAATATTGTGGATGTATGAAATGTATAAAAAGGAGATTGATAAAAATGGCTCAACAAACATTCAAAGTAACTGCAGATTCTGGAATTCACGCACGTCCTGCAACAGTTCTTGTACAAACTGCTAGTAAATATGATGCTGATATCAACTTAGAATATAATGGTAAAACAGTGAACCTGAAATCTATTATGGGTGTAATGTCTCTAGGAATTGCGAAAGGTGCTACAATCACAATCTCTGCTTCTGGTTCTGATGAAAATGATGCACTTGCTGCGCTAAAAGACACAATGAAAAGTGAAGGCCTAGGCGAGTAATGCAACAACTGAAAGGAATCGGTGCTTCAGCAGGCGTTGCGATTGCAAAAGCATATCGTCTAGAAGAACCAGATTTAACAGTTCACCAAAAAGACATCAATGATCCAGAGACAGAAGTGAAACGCTTTGAAGAAGCAATTCATGTTTCAAAGCAAGAACTTGAAGCAATTAAAGAGCATGCGCTAAAAGAACTTGGCCAAGATAAAGCGGATATTTTTTCTGCACACCTTCTTGTGTTAAGTGATCCAGAGCTGCTCAACCCAGTGAAGGATAAAATCACATCGGATAAAGTAAATGCTGAATTTGCTTTAAAAGAAACAGCAACAATGTTTGTCACGATGTTCGAAGCAATGGACAATGAATACATGAAGGAGCGTGCAGCGGATATTCGCGACGTTACAAAACGTGTCACTGGTCATTTGCTAGGCGTTGACATTCCAAACCCAAGTATGATTTCTGAAGAAGTCATTATCATTGCTGAAGATTTAACACCTTCTGATACAGCTCAGCTGAACAGACAATTCGTCAAAGGTTTTGCGACAGATATCGGTGGTCGTACTTCTCACTCAGCGATTATGGCTAGATCAATGGAAATCCCAGCAGTTGTTGGGACAAAAGAAGCAACAAAAACAGTGAAAAACAATGATCTAATCATTGTTGATGGTATTAGTGGAGACGTCATCATTCAGCCTTCTGAAGATGAAGTGAAAGCGTATCAAAAAAAGCATGAAGACTACTTAGCTCAAAAAGCGGAATGGGCGAAACTTGTTGACCAACCAACGGTCACAAAAGACGGCGTTCACGTAGAGTTAGCTGCGAATATTGGAACACCTGAAGATGTGAAAGGTGTACTTGAAAATGGCGGCGAAGCAGTTGGATTGTACCGTACAGAATTTTTATACATGGGCAGAGATCAGCTCCCAACAGAAGAAGAGCAGTTCGATGCGTATAAAACCGTTTTAGAGAAGATGGAAGGCAAGGCTGTGGTTGTCCGCACACTAGATATTGGTGGCGATAAAGAACTTCCTTACTTGCAGCTTCCAAAAGAAATGAACCCGTTCCTTGGCTATAGAGCGATCCGCCTTTGCCTTGAAGAGCAGGAGATTTTCAGAACACAGCTACGCGCGTTACTTCGTGCAAGTACATATGGAAACTTGAAAATCATGTTCCCTATGATCGCGACGTTATCAGAATTTAGAGAAGCAAAAGCTATTTTACTTGAAGAAAAAGAAGCATTGGTTGCTGCTGGTACAGAAGTATCTGATTCAATTGAAATCGGAATGATGGTAGAAATTCCATCAACAGCTGTTATCGCAGATCAATTTGCAAAAGAAGTAGATTTCTTCAGTATTGGAACAAATGATTTGATTCAATACACAATGGCTGCTGATCGAATGAACGAACGAGTGTCTTATCTTTACCAGCCATACAATCCAGCTATTTTACGCCTCATAACGCTTGTGATTGAAGCAGCGCATAAAGAAGGTAAATGGGTTGGCATGTGCGGTGAGATGGCAGGAGATGAAATCGCAATCCCGCTCCTACTTGGATTAGGATTAGATGAATTTTCAATGAGCGCAACATCGATTCTTCCAGCAAGAACGCAGTTAAGCAAGCTTTCTAAGGAAGAGGCTGCATCATTTAAAGAGCATATCTTATCACTGAGCACAACTGAAGAAGTGGTTGATTTCGTGAAAAAAACGTTTCAACATAACTAGGTGATGTAAACCAGACAGGTCAAACTGTCTGGTTTTTTTGTCGAATTTTATCATAATCAGTCATATCGCTTGCAGAGAAGGGCATCCTAACATAAAAAATGGAGGTGACCAGTTTGTCTTTCTCTAACTATAAGCCGGGTGATCAAGTATATGTCATTTATCGAAATCCACATGCAGCCAATGTCGCACAAATTAAAGAAGCGGAAATCGTTTCACATCCTTACAATGAGCAAGAGCTTGCGCTATTTCTACTTGAAACATATCACCCATTAGCCCCTGATGATGCCGTATTTCCAACATACGAAGAAGCAGTAGCCCTTTATCAAGATCTGTTTGAATAAGGGAGATTTTAGAAAGGATAGAAGCCATCCTGAGAGGTTAAAGTAACGGTATGAACCTATAAGGTAAGGATGTGCTAATTATGATCAAACCGTTCGTTCCCCAGCTTGTGTATATTGAACCTCGGGCGCTAGAGTACCCATTAGGACAAGAGCTGAAAGAAAAGTTTGAAGGCATGGGAATTGAAATTAGAGAAACAACCTCACACAACCAAGTGAGAAATATTCCGGGGAAAAATGATTTGCAAAAGTACCGTAATGCAAAATCGACGCTCGTTATCGGCGTGAGAAAAACCTTGAAATTTGATACATCTAAACCATCTGCAGAGTATGCCATTCCGTTTGCGACAGGATGCATGGGGCATTGCCATTATTGCTACCTGCAAACGACGATGGGGAGTAAGCCGTACATTCGTACGTACGTCAATGTAGAAGAGATCTTAGATCAGGCTGAACAGTACATGAACGAGCGTGCACCTGATATCACGCGATTTGAAGCCTCGTGTACATCCGATATCGTAGGAATTGACCATTTGACTCACACACTCAAACGAGCGATTGAATACTTTGGCCAAACCGATCTTGGCAAACTACGCTTTGTTACGAAATTTCATCATGTAGACCATTTGTTAGATGCAAAACACAATGGGCGAACAAGATTCCGCTTTAGTATCAATGCCGATTATGTCATTAAATATTTCGAACCTGGAACATCACCACTCGATCAGCGGATTGAAGCGGCTGTAAAGGTAGCAAAAGCAGGCTATCCACTGGGCTTTATTATTGCCCCTATTTACATTCATGAAGGGTGGCAAGAGGGCTATAAAGTCCTATTTGAAAAACTCGATGCAGCTCTCCCTGAAGAAGTGAGACAAGATATCACCTTTGAAATGATTCAGCACCGTTTTACAAAACCGGCGAAGCGTGTCATCCAAAAAAACTATCCAAAAACAAAACTAGAACTAGATGAAGAAAAGAGAAGATATAAGTGGGGTAGATACGGAATTGGAAAATATATCTATCAAAAAGATGAAGAACAAGAACTTAGGCAGACATTAGAATCATATATCGAACAGTACTTTCCGTCTGCAAAAATTGAATATTTTACTTAAAACAAGTCATTATGGCTTGTTTTTTCTATTTAAATTTTCTTACAACTATTGAATGCGGTACCAATTTTGCCGATATACACATTAAGATGCGAAAGTAGGATGTAGGGGTGATGAGATGTTTAAGAAACTTCAAGTGAGAATAGCTGTTTTCATCTCAGTTATTTTAATTTTAACCGTTGTCGCAGTTCAAGTGGGTTCCAATTTAGTATTAAGACCACTGATTGAACGAGATGCGAAAACAACGACATCAGCAACGGCAGAAAGCATGAGAGACATCATAGCACTAAAGCTTGAGAATTACGGTGATACGATTAACAAATTGGCAACAAGTACACTTACTGAAGATTTTGCACAAAAACAAACAAAGCAGACATTGGCATTTGAAAACGATGAATTAAAAGGATTGCAGGAGCAGGATGAACTCATCTCGCTTGCCTATATAGGAACAAGTGATGGTAAAATGTTCGCTTTCCCGGAGTCCGATTTTGGTGAAGGGTATGATCCGTCTAAACGAGACTGGTATATTCAAGCAGCTGAAAAGCCTGACGAAGTCCTATGGACAGATCCGTACATTGATAAAGCAACAAATGAAATGGTCGTTTCAGCCACGAAGGCGATCGTACGAAATGGGAAAGTAGTCGGTGTCGCTGGACTTGACTTGAAACTGGCTTCCATTCAGTCTTATATAAAAGAACAAAAGATTCCTTATATGGGAACGGCTTTCTTAGTTGACGGCACAGGGACCATTTTGGCACATCCAACAGAGCAAGGAAAAAATATCTCAAAAGTCGCTTCTGTGAAAAAAGCGATCGACAACTCGGGTATTGATGATGACAAACAGCTGACCGTCATCTCAAAAATTAAAGAGGCAAACTGGACGATCGGTGTGAGCTTCGAGAAAAAGAAACTTCTTTGGATCACTGAACAAATGAATCAGACAAGTATCATTATTTCTGTCATTGCCATTATACTTGCCATGATTCTAAGCTACTTATTGGCTAGAAGCATTACAACACCAATTAAACGCCTCATCGAGCATGTTCGTAAAGTGTCTGAAGGCGATTTAACCAGCTCGCTTGAGTCGAAGTCTCAGGATGAGATAGGTTTCCTGACGAAAAGCTTTAATCAAATGACTGAAGGTATCAGGGACTTAATTGAAAAAGTGAAAGAGTCTTCAGATCAGGTTGTGAAATCAACGGATGAAGTGACCCAAATTTCAAACGAGACCTTGCTATCTAGTGAACAGATTGCAACGGCTATTCAAGAGGTCGCTGTAGGAGCGACGAAACAAGCATCAGAAGCGGAAACCATTAATGAAAAATCAGAGCATTTGTATGAAAAAGTTCGTCATATGGGTGAGCTTGCCACGCAAATGCAAACCAACTCAAAATCATCGGAAGATGCAAGCTATAGAGGACTTGATGCTCTTGGTCTGCTCGTCCAAAAATCAACACAAGCGAATGAAGAATCGAAGAAGGTAGAGCAAATGCTGCTTGACCTTGAGCATAAAACAAAAAATATTGAAAACGTCGTAACAGCGATTTCTGAAATCTCAGATCAAACGAATTTACTCGCACTGAATGCAAGTATTGAAGCAGCGAGAGCAGGAGAAAGCGGAAGAGGATTTGCTGTTGTTGCAGAAGAAGTCAGAAAGCTGGCTGAACAATCTGCGGAATCAACGAAACATATTAGTGAAACCGTAAAACTCATTCAAGATGAATCGAAAAAGGCAGCTGAAGCGATGACAGCAGCAAGCAAAATGAATGAAGAACAAGGTGATGCCATCAATTCAACAGGAGAGGCACTCAGCAGTATCACAATGGAAATGCAGGCACTTGTCGGCTCCATTGACAGCATTCATACACAAATCAATGAAATGACTGAAGAACAGCAGAAAATGAATGATTCCATTCAAAGTATTGCGGCCATTTCACAAGAATCCGCCGCTTCAGCTGAGGAAGTACATGCTTCGACAGACGAACAAGTACAAGCTTTAGAAAGAACGAAAACATCAACAGAAATGTTGAACGAATCAAGTCAGGCACTGCGTCAGGCAGTCAATCGGTTTAAACTATAATCTTGCAGAAAAGAACCTTGCCATGTGAGCAAGGTTCTTTTTGTATGATAAAATATGAACAGAGGAGGGTGCCAACATGCATGTTAATCTATCTGGCAAAAAAGCATTGGTCGCAGCAAGCAGTCAAGGTATCGGTAAAGCCATTGCCTTTCATCTTGCAAAAGAGGGAGCAGATGTGATGGTCTCGGGAAGACATGAGCAAACGCTGCAAGAAGCGGTCAAAGAATTATCCCCGCTTGTAAAAGGGAAGCTGACGTATCAAGTATGTGATGTATCTGACGCCGAGCAAATTAAAGCGCTTGTCGTCGCAGCAGCAGGTGATGAAAAACGTCTTGATATACTCGTGAACAATACAGGCGGTCCTCAAACAGGAACACTTGAAACCTTAACAGATGAAGATTGGATGGAATCATTTCAGCTTCATTTACTCAGCTATATTCGGTTATTAAAAGAAGCCTTGCCGTATTTAAAAAAACAAGGTGCACGCGTGTTAAATATTGCATCTATGTCGGTCAAAGAACCGATCCCAGGCTTGATGCTGTCGAATACATTTAGACCGGCCATTACCGGCTGGACAAAAACAGCTGCTCAGGAGCTTGCCAAAGATGGCATTTTGATCAATACCTTAGCCCCTGGGAAAATTGAAACAGAGCGCGTGAAACAGTTAGACAAACACCGTGCACAAGAGGAGCAACAATCGGTTGAAGAGATCAAAGCACAAGCTGAACGTATGATTCCGCTGGGCCGTTACGGGCAGCCAGAGGAATTTGCAGCATATGCGGCTTTTCTTTTATCTGAAGCCAATACATATATGACAGGTCAAACCCTCATCATTGATGGTGGATTGACAAAGTCTCTATAAGGAGGAATTCTTGATGGCACAAATCAAAACAGTTGGTTTTATTGGAATCGGTGTAATGGGGCGTAGTATGGCAGGGCATTTAATGAATGCTGGCTACGAAGTTCTCGTTTATACAAGAACAAAAGCAAAGGCAGACACATTGGTTCAAAAAGGTGCTCTTTGGAAATCGACCGTAAAGGAGATCGCAAAGGAGGCAGATGCCGTCATCACAATGGTCGGGTATCCATCAGATGTAGAAGAAGTCTATTTAGGAGAAGATGGACTCGTGGCACATGCTGCACCTGGTACATACCTCATTGATATGACCACATCGAAACCTCAGCTGGCAAAAGAAATTGAAGCGAAAGCGAAGGAAAAAGGACTATTTGCATTAGATGCGCCGGTCTCTGGCGGAGACGTTGGAGCCCAAAACGGCACGCTGGCCATTATGATTGGTGGAGAAAAAGCAGCCTATGAAGCGTGCCTGCCGCTATTTCAGCAAATGGGAGAAAATATTCAATATCAAGGACCTGCAGGAAGTGGTCAGCATACAAAAATGTGTAACCAAATTGCTATCGCAGCAGGGATGGTAGGTGTGGCTGAGGCAATGGCCTATGCTGAAAAATCAGGACTTGATCCAGAGCAGGTACTTAAAAGCATCACAACAGGAGCAGCCGGCAGCTGGTCTTTGTCAAACCTTGCGCCAAGAATGCTGAAAGGTGATTTCGAGCCAGGATTTTATGTGAAGCATTTTATCAAGGATATGGGCATTGCACTTGAAGAGGCAGAGCTGATGGGAGAAAAGATGCCAGGCCTTTCACTAGCGAAGTCATTATATGAAAAGCTCAGTGAACAGGGCGAAGAAAACAGCGGAACACAAAGCATCTATAAATTATGGGTGAAATAAAAAAACTGCCCCGCCTAGGTGGAACAGTTTGTAGCGTGTAAACAAGCCCTCACATTACTGAAAAAAGAAGACAAACTAAAAACCTGTCCCAAATAGAGACAGGTTTTTTTGATCTTATTTTCCGATGAATTGCTGCGTCCAGTAGTTACCAGATTTCACATAACCTACACCGATATGTGTATAGTTTTTGTTTAAAATGTTCGCTCTATGACCTTCACTGTTCATCCAAGCTGTTACTACTTCTTGAGGTGATCTTTGACCTTGCGCAATGTTTTCACCTGCTGTTTTGTATGTGATACCAAATTGCTTCATTTGATCAAATGGAGATCCGTAAGTTGGGCTTGTATGAGAGAAATAGTTTTTATCTTTCATATCTTGTGATTTAGCGCGAGCAGATTTGCTTAATTTAGAATCAACAGAAAGAGCTTTTAAGCCTTGTTTTGCACGCTCTTTATTTGTCAGTTCAACCACTTCTTGTTCAAATGCATTTAAGCTGCTGTCTGCTTTTGTTGCAGTTGTGTCTTTTTGATCAGATTTTGAGCTGTTGTTCGTTGTGTTTTCTTTTGCTGGTGTGCTTGGTTTAGAAGTAGCTGGTTTTTTCACTGATTCTTGTTTTTGCTCATTTTTTGCTTTGTTTACTTCTTTCACCACTTTTGTTCCAGTAACAGGTTGACCACTTTTGATCAGCTTGTTTAATAGAGCTTCGATCTCTTTTTGATTTGAAGTGCTTAGCTTGTTTACATCTGAAGAGATATGTAATTTTGCAGCTAATGTATGAAGATCAATGGCTTGATGCTGTACGTTTATGACTTGTTTCAGGTTAAGCTCTTTCGCATCAGCTGAATGCCCTCCAGTGAACGTGATCAATGCAGCAGCTGTCAGCGCTGAAAAAATGAATGATTTCTTTTTCATTTTGTAACTCCTCCTAAAATCTTTGTTTTGTTTTCTCACAGAAAATCATAACATGGACTTTTTGTTATAAACGTACCAGCATCCTCCATTGACAACGCCCATTTGTCATTTTTGTTAAAGTCATAGAAAGAATCTCCTTATATCAATGAATGGAGAATCTTTCTATTTAAAGAAAACGACATAAACATACCAATATTTTAAAGTGTTAGTATATTTTTTTGCAGAATAGGGATTGACAGCTTTTTTTCACTTGTTTCGCTGTAACAACTATTACAAAAGTGTTACAATAATGAGTGGTAATTGTAAAAGATTGAAAGGATGAGAGGAGCTACATAAGTGGGAGAGAAACAGCATCAAGGTGCTGCCGAGCAGAAAAAAATGAAGCGCCGGAACGCCTGGAGAATTAATCTCTTTTTCTTCGCTGTATTTAGTTTATTTGCTGGACTTGTCATCAAGCTCGGCGTGCTGCAAATCGTCAATGGTGAGGATTATAAAAAGCAAGCCAACCGAACTGAAGTCAAAACAGCATCATACCCGTCTCCAAGAGGAAAAATGTATGACGCGAGAGGAAGGGTCGTTGTTGATAACGAAAGTGTACCTGCCATCGTTTATACATCAGAAAGCGGTGTGAAAGCGGAGGATAAGATTAAAGTAGCAAGAAAACTTGCGACTTATATAAAAATGGATACAGATTTTTTGAGAGAGCGTGACATTCGAGATTTTTGGCTGGCAAGCCACCCGGAAGAAGCGGATAAGCTCATTTCAAAAGCAGAGCAAAAGAATCTTAAATCAAAAGATGTCTATCCACTTCAAGTAGAGCGTGTGCCTAAGAAAGAAGTCAAGGCGATCGAAAAAGATGCAGAGGAAAAAGCAGTTGCAGCGATCTATCGCAGGTTTACAGGCGGATATGCCTTTGAACCTCAAATCGTGAAAGCGATGGACCCGAACGAAGAGAAAAAAGGGGACGAAAAAGTTGCGCTGCTTGATGAAACAAAAGAATCAAAACAGACATCATCCGTAAGTTTGACATACGAAGAGATCTCACTTGTATCAGAGCATCTTGATGAACTGCCTGGTGTAAATGTCATCAATGACTGGACAAGGAAATATCCGTATGAAAAAACCCTCTATAATGTCCTTGGCGGTGTCACCACCCCAGAGCAAGGTATTATAAAAGAGCGTGAAGATTACTATATGGCAAGAGGTTACTCGAGAAATGACCGAGTAGGAAAAAGTTATTTAGAATATCAATATGAGGATTTTCTCAATCCAGAAAAAGCAACTGTTCAATATACACAGGTCGGCGGAAAACTGCTTGATGAAATCAAGCGGACAGAAGGACGAAGAGGACTTGACCTTGCACTCACATTTGATATGGAGCTGCAAAAGGAAGTCGACAAAATCGTTGAATCAGAGCTAAGATCCGCTAGTGCAAGAAACTATATGATGGACCGTGCCTTTGTTGTGATGATGGACCCTAACACAGGTGATGTTCTCGCGATGTCAGGGAAGAAAATGGACGGCAGGGACGTCACAGATTATGCGATCGGAACATTTACGACACAGTATGAAATGGGCTCTGTTGTCAAAGGAGCTACTGTCCTCTCTGGTTATCAAGATGGCATGTCACACAATCAATCCTATTTGGATACACCGCTGTATTTTGCGGGAAGTGGAGGAAAGCCTAAACAGTCTTACAAAGTTCTTGGATGGGTTAACGACCTTCAGGCACTCCAAAAAAGTTCCAACGTTTACATGTTCCAAGTGGCGATGAGAATGGCAGGGATCACCTATCAAAAAGATGGCCCGTTACGGGCAAGACCTGAACACTTACAAAAAATGAGAAACTACTATGCGCAATTCGGTCTTGGCGTGAAAACAGGCATCGACTTGCCGCAGGAATCAAGCGGAATGCAGACGCATCCTCAGACAGTCGGCGGACTCTTGCTTGATGAAGCGATTGGCCAGTATGACACGTATACACCACTTCAAGTCGCACAATACATGTCGACCATCGCAAATGGAGGTAACCGTATTCAGCCAAGAGTGGTGAAAAGTGTTCACTTCCCAACGAATAAGGAAGAAGTAGGTCCAGTTGTGAAGAAATATGAGCCGAAGGTGCTAAACACCATTAACAACTCGAAAGCAGATATCGACCGCGTCAAAATGGGACTAAAAATGGTCACATCAACAGGCGGGACTGCCGCTGGCCGGTTCGGTCAGCATGATGTCGCAGGGAAAACGGGTACAGCCCAAACCTTCTACTATGGTGCCAACCGGAGCTGGTGGGGGAATGCCACGTACAACTTAACCTTTGGAGGATATTATCCTTCTTCCAATCCGAAAGTGGCATTTAGTGTCGTCACACCGTATGTATCAGATAAAGATCCTGTCATTAAAACCATTCCAAGTAAAATTGTTGATAAGTACGTTGAATTACAAAAGAAATATGAAAAGCAATAAACAGCAGGGAGCACAGCAAGAGAAAGTGCTCCCTTTTTGCTGAAAATATGGACGTTTCACACGAGATTGGGAGGAAAATACGGTTTTTCTAGCGAATCCTTTTTATACATCAAACTAAGGACAGCCCTAAAAAAATTAAAGGAGGGTCGGACGACGATGGAACAAAAAATGAAAGATTCGAATCAGCTGTACTCGAATATTGATTTACATGCCGTTCTTTCTTCTAATGGCCGCTTTCTCTACATTTCTTCCAATTGTAAGCAGCTTTTGCTCTATGAACAAAAGGATTTACTAGGGTGTTTTTTGAAAGACTTTGTTCATACCGAAGATCAATTTCTCGTCGAAAGTTATTTCTATAATCAGCACATGCTAGAGATTTGCCACTTTAGACTGCTTAGAAGTGATCTTACAGCTGTATGGGTAGAAGCAAGCATTGATTTTGTTGCTTGTGATGGGTTAGACAACGATTTAAGTAGAGAAATGATCCTGAAAATGAGGGTAATGAATACAGAGCCTCAAAAAGCAGCATTTCAACCAACAGAAGTGTCAGAACAGTCGTTAGGCAGTCTACCGGCTTTCCAAGATGTCAGTGAAGCTGAAAATCTGATTGCCATGCTGCCAAATCCGTTATGTATTACGGCGCTTGGGAAAATTGTGTATGCCAACGATGCGATGCTGCAATTAATGGGTGTATGTACAAAAGATGAAATGATCGGCAAGTCTGCATTTGATTTTATTGCCGAGGAGTACCATGACATTGTGAGAAGCCGAATCAACAGACTGCAGCAAGGCCTTCCAGTCGGAATGATTGAACAAATATGGAAAAGACAAGACGGGAGCATGATTCATATTGAGGTGAAGTCATCTCCGGCAATTTATCAAAATCAACGGGCAGAACTTTTACTCTTAGTGGACATCTCTTCCCGTAAAAAATTTCAAACCGTTCTTCAAAAAAGCAGAGAGCGGTATCAACTGCTTATCCAAAATTCGATTGATACCATTGCCGTCATCCACGATCATAAATGGGTATTTATGAATGAATCAGGTATTAAATTATTTGAAGCCGAACATTACGATAAATTAATCGGAAAAGATATCTTTCATCAAATCCATTCATGTGATCAGCAAAAAGTCAAAAAGAGCTTATCACGTATTATCGAAAGAGCATCAGATTCTGAGATTGTGACGATGAGCTGCCATACGTTTAAACACCGGTTGATTTATACAGAAATGGTTTGTATCCCTACCACATTTTTTGGTGAAACAGCCGTTCAAATTATTTTAAGAGATATATCTGAACGAAAACAGACAGAAGAACTCATGCTGCGCTCTGAAAAATTATCAATCGCAGGTCAATTGGCAGCAGGCATTGCACATGAAATAAGGAATCCACTGACGGCGATTAAGGGCTTTTTACAGCTCATTAAACCAAAAACAAAAGACCGTGATCAATATTTTGAAATTGTCTTCTCTGAGCTGAGCCGGATTGAAATCATCTTAAGTGAGCTACTAATGCTTGCGAAGCCGCAGCAAACGGCATCCATGCAGACGCTTGATTTGAAAAAAATCATTAGCGAAGTCACAGCTCTGTTAGAAACACAGGCCAACTTAAATGGAATTTTGATGAACACAAGTGATATTGAGGAGGATCTCCTGATGAATGGGGATCAAAACCAGCTGAAGCAGGTGTTTATCAATTTAATCAAAAATGCCGTCGAATCCATGCCGGACGGAGGGAAGGTAGACATTACCGCCAAAGCCGAAAAAGAAGGGATACTTGTCACGATTAGAGATGAAGGAATTGGTATTCCTGAATCGGTCATGAAGCGGATCGGCGAACCTTTTTTAACGACAAAAGAAAAGGGAACAGGGCTTGGGCTCATGGTGACATTTAATATTTTAGAAAATCACAACGGAACCATCCGGGTAGATAGCCATCCAGAGAAAGGGACTGTGTTTCACATCATGTTTCCCGCAAAATAAAAACAACGGCAAGAGAGCCGTTGTTTCATCCGTCTATTGATTGTATGGAACGCTTTTCAAGTACAAATTGTTCGAGACGGTCAAGTCCTTCTTTTAACGTTTCAAGTGAATATGCATAGGAAAGGCGCACATATCCTTCTCCGAGTGAAGAGAAAGCAGAACCAGGTACGACCGCAAGTCTTGTACTTTCTAACAACTCCATGCAAAAATCAAATGAACTCATCCCAAACGATTCAATGGAAGGGAAAATATAAAAAGCGCCGGAAGGCTTAATGACCGGAAGCCCCATAGAAATGAGTCGATCATATACATAGTCGAGTCTTTTCTTATATTGCTCTCTCATGATTAGTGCATCATCCACACCGTTTGTCACTGCTTCAAGTGCCGCCTTTTGTGAGATAGCCGAGGCACAAGACACGTTATATTGATGTACTTTTAATACATGTTTAGCAATAGGAGCGGAAGCAAATAAAAAGCCGATTCTCCATCCGGTCATGCTATGAGATTTTGACAGTCCATTGATGACAATCGTCTGTTCCTTTAAGAAAGAAGCAATGGAATGATGTGGACGATCAAATGTCAGCTCACTATAAATTTCATCAGATAGAATAAAAATATCCTTTCCTTCAAGAAGCTGTGCAATTTCTTTCAATTCTTCTTCTAATAGCGTGACCCCAGTTGGATTTGAAGGGTATGGAAGGACAACACACTTTGTCTTTTCCGTTAATGCATCTTCAATCAGCTTGGCGTTTAATTTAAAACCGGCATTTGTTGTGTCAATATGCACGGGCACCGCACCGCACATCCGAATGATCGGTTCATAGCCAGGGTACACAGGGCCGGGCAGAATGACCTCATCGCCTTCAGTCAAAATGGTTCGAAACGCAGCATCAATTGCTTGACTCGCACCTGTTGTCACAATGATTTCTGTCTCTGCATCATAATCAAGATGGACTTTCTTTTTGATGTACTGCTGGATCGCTTGTCTTAGCTCTAAAAATCCAGCATTATGAGTATACGAGGTGAAATTCTCGTCAATGGCTGTTTTGGCAGCTGTTTTGACATGATGCGGCGTATAAAAATCGGGCTGACCTATGGTCAATGAAACGACATCCTCATATGAAGATACGAGATTTGAAAATGTTCGAATGCCTGAAATTTCAATATCCTTTACTCTTGGATTCAGCAAATGCTCCATTTCTCATCACCTTAAAAATTTATGTTTTTATCCTATTTTACCATTCACTGCATAAATGTCACCTGCGGAAAGGCTTCGGATATCGTTATATGTAGTCTATTCTCCTATCCATCACAGCATGAGTGATAGATGAAGAAAGAGCAACATTTATTATAGCGTAACCTGCTCGGAAAATACAGCTCTGCTTAAGATGATTAGAATAAGGCAAAACGGTATAAACTGAAAGAACGAGAGAATCAAGTCATGGGAATTGCTTTCACAGGCATACGATCTCCTGAAGGAGGACGATAATAGATGGATCAATCAGCAAAGACATCGAAAATAGCCTTTTTATCCGTCATGAGTAATACGTTTGTTGTGGTCCTTAAAATCATTGTAGGGGTGTTAACTGGATCTGTTGCGGTTTTATCAGAAGCCATTCACTCTTTTCTCGATTTAATGGCCTCTTTTATTGCATTTATCTCTGTTCGTATTTCAAGAAAGCCGGCAGATTCAAAACATCCTTATGGACATGGGAAAGTTGAGAATATTTCTGGAACGATTGAAACTTTGTTGATTTTTGTTGCTGGGATTTGGATCATTTATGAATGTGTTCATAAATTAATGCATCCAGAGCCTGTTAAACTGCCGGTACTTGGTATTGTGGTCATGCTGATCGGGGCACTTATCAATTTTGTTGTGTCGAGAGTTGTGAACAAAGAGGCAGAGCGAGTACATTCTGTTGCCATGAAATCGAATGCACTGCATCTTTTAACAGATGTGTTTACGTCACTAGGGGTCGCTATTAGTTTATTGCTTGTTGCATTAACGGACTGGTATTTCCTCGATCCGATTATTGGAATGGTGCTAGCGCTCTATATTATGCGTGAAGCGTTTAAACTCATGAAGGAAGCCTTCCCGCCGCTTGTCGACGCCCGGTTAACCCCGGAAGAAGAACAAGCAATAGAGGCCATCATTCAAACATTCAGCCAAGAATTCATTGAATATCATGACTTTCGAACAAGACGATCCGGTGCTGAAGAATATATTGACTTCCATTTGATTGTTCATGGAAAAACAACCATTGAAGATGTTCACCAATTATGTGATCGAATTGAAGAGAACATCCAGCAGGCGTTTCCGCATGCACAAATCTTTATTCATGTAGAACCTGAAAGTGAAAGAAGCACACAAACGTAAAAAGGCGATACCACCTCTTTGAAGGTTGTATCGCCTTTTTTTACGCTTCATCTATGAAATGAAATCAATATCCATAAGCAGTATCGTAATCTTCATACCAAGAGATATAAGCAGCATCTTCATTTGATAAACCATGTTTCATGTCTAAAAAATCAGCTTCGCAAATATCTTCAATCACAGTCATTTCGTTGTTCTTTAATAGTACGACAGTTCCCATCATGAACACCTTTCTTTAAAAAATCCTTGACTATTGTACCATGTGAAACGTGATTGTCAACAGAAGAATCGAAATGAGACGAAAATAACACAAAATGTTAAAAAATCAGGCGTTGAAAGAACTAGATGTGCCATAATTTTCGTGAATTTTCAGTATTTATTCACATAAATCATCATTGAAAAATGATCTAAAATTCATGTAAAAATGTAAAGCTCCATTGATCTTGCGATATTCATAAGATATAATAACGAATGATTATAAGAAATTTATAGAAAACATACATAATAAAGGAGAAATAGGATGGAAACAAACATGTCAGAAGCACCTATTCAAGAAGAAAAACATCCTGAACTAGCTGGTGTAGGTTATCGTTTTCTTGCTCATCTTTTAGACGGTGTCATTATTAGTGTACCATTTTCAATCATTGTATTTATTCTCGCAACACTCTTTTTTGTCTCAAGCCCTGAGGCGGCATTTTTAATGTATGATGATAGCTATTACTATTCTTCAACGGTGATCACGGATGAAGAATGGGCAGTCATTATGGGCCTTCTCTTTTTCTATGGCGTAACGACCTTAATCGGTATCGCGGTGACTTGGCTGTATTATGCGATCATGGAATCATCAAAGCTGCAAGGAACTCTTGGCAAGATGGCTCTTGGCATCAAAGTGACAAAAGTAACGGGTGAAAAAATAACATTCGGGCGCGCGACAGGCCGCTTTTTTGCAAAAGGCTTTTTGTCTCCAATCTTATTCATTGGCTACATCATTGCGTTTTTCACAGAAAAAAAACAAGCACTTCACGATTTGATTGCAAGTACCATTGTCGTAAAGAAATAATGAAAAGAAGCACCTCTGCTATATAGTAAGGGGTGCTTTTTGTATAGATTGCTTGTATGGAAGAGGGGAACGTCACATAAAGTAGAATGATAGTGAAAATAAAGCAGAGAAGGGAGTCAATCTATTGAAAAGAGGGAAAATGACCGTTCAGAAAAAAGGGGTAAGCTTCGGGCTCTTTTTCACAGCACCTGTTTTGGCCTGGGCATTGTATGATTTTGCAAATACGATATTTTCATCGAATATGATCACCATTTTCTTCCCATTTTACTTACAGGAGACGATAGGCGACAGTGCGAGGATGGATCAAATCGCCAGTACATTTATTTCTTATGCGAACGCACTTGCAAGCTTTTTCCTCGTCATTTTTACGCCTTTATACGGTGTGCTGATTGATCGTACAGGGAAAAAGAAGCGGTATATCATGGTGTTTACCCTGATTTGTATTGCCTGTACCTTTTTGATGGGAATCTTTGCTGGGATTGATTTCTCAAGCGAATGGTTTGGTCTTCCTGTCTCCTTATTGGTGGTGGTTACCTTGTTTGTCATCGCCAAATTTTTCTATCACTCTAGTCTTGTTTTTTATGACACCATATTGCCTGATCTTGGGACAAAGGATGAAATCCCCCTCATTTCTGGATTCGGTATTGCTGTCGGCTATTTAGGTACACTTGTCGGCCTTTCTGTTTATTTACTTGTAGGAAATGACCAGTTTCATGAAGCATTTATTCCGACAGCCCTTTTATTCTTTCTCTTTTTTCTTCCCTTTCTCTTTATTATAAGAGATCCTCAACCTCTCCCGCAGCAAGAGAAAAAGGCGTCTTTTTTCAGCGGGTATAAAGAGATTATTCGTACATTTAAAGAGATGAAGCAGTACAAACCGGCCTTTATTTTTATGATCGCCTTCTTTTTTATGAATGATGCGTTGCAGACAGCGATTGCGATGATGGCTGTTTATGCAAAAATTATCATTGGTTTTACGGCAGGTCAATTTATTTTGCTGTATCTTGTGTCCACGATTTCAAGTATCATTGGCTCGTTTCTATTCGGATATGTCACAAAGGCCATCGGGGCAAAGCGCTCGATTACAGTCGTGTATGTCATTTTAATTGTGGCGCTCATTCTAGCTGTGACAGCGACAACTGAATGGGTCTTCTGGGTAGCAGGCAGTCTATTCGGCATTTCACTTGGCGCAAGCTGGGGATCATCACGAATCCTCATTATTGAGCTGACGCCTAAAGAAAAACGAGGACAATTTTTTGGTCTCTTTGCGTTTTCGGGAAAGGTGTCTTCAATTGTTGGTCCCATCATTTATGGCTCCGTCACACTTCTATTTGCAGCACATGGGAATCTCGCAAGCCGTCTTGCATTAGGGTCTTTGCTCATCCTTGCAGCCATAGGACTTGTGATTCATCAATTCGTGCGAGAGAAAGCGTAAAGAAACGTCAACTTTTTACCCATGCTGCCGATATAAAAAGTACAATCTTATATTGAAGAATAGAGGGATTTCCGTGGCTTTAAACAAACAAGAAATTTTACTTGACTCTGGTACTAATGAATTGGAAATTGTGAAGTTTGAAATTGGTTCAAATCAATTCGGCATTAACGTCATGAAAGTAAGAGAAATTATTCAGCCAGTTGAGGTGACAGTTGTACCGCACTCTCACCAAGATGTAGAAGGGATGATTAGTTTACGAGGCGAGATTTTACCAGTCATCAATCTATTTTCCTTTTTTAATGTCGAGTCAGATCAGTCAGAACAAGAGAAATACATTGTGACTGAATTCAACCAACGGAAATTTGTGTTCCATACAGGAACGGTATCACAAATTCACCGCGTCAGCTGGGAAGAGATTGAAAAACCAACTGCACTCAATCAAGGAATGGACCGTCATTTAACAGGGATCATCAAGCTTGACGAGAAAATGATTTTCCTTCCAGATTACGAAAAAATCATCTATGATATTGAATCCGCATCTGGCGTAGACACATATCATATGTTTGACGGTGAGAAAGATGAGAGAAGAACAGGGAAGAAGCTGTATGTTGTTGAAGATTCTCCGCTTCTCATGCGCTTATTAACAAATGAATTAACCGAGGCAGGCTATAAAAACATTGTGACCTTTGAAGATGGGAAACAAGCATATGATCATGTCATGGATCTTGTCAGTAAAGGCATTAGTGTGACAGAAGAAATTGATATGATTATTACAGATATAGAAATGCCAAAAATGGATGGACATCGATTAACAAAACTGCTGAAGGACAATCCTTTAACACAGTCCATTCCAATTCTCATTTTCTCTTCATTAATTACGGACGATCTGCGTCATAAAGGGGAAACCATCGGTGCAGATGATCAAATTAGTAAACCAGAAATTCATCAGTTGATTGAAAAAGTAGATCATTTTATTATCTAAAGAAAAGAAGACAAAGAGCTAAAATAAACAACATTTTAGCCCTTTGTCCATAAACAGAAAAACCACTCGCTTTGAGTGGTTTTTCTGTTTAAAAATAACTTTCTCCGAGCCGTTTGAAGACGGGTTTTGTATAATGTGATTTTTGTTTTGTGGCGGCAGGTTTTTCTTTTAAACCGACATACGTTTGAAGTATTTGTTTCGCTCGATTTAATGACATATTCGCTTTCGGATTGCGATATGATTGATTTAAATTTCCTAAGTGTGGCAAAAATTCGAAGTCTTCTTTAGTTGGTGGCAGATGAAAATAATAATCTCCAATTTCAATCAGCACGTCGGACTGTTGTTGACTATATCTGGGATTGTTAGAGAAATGTAGGCCCACTTTTCTTCCTTTACCTTCTTGCAATAGTTTTTGCAGCGCACGTTTTTTCAAAAGATAAAGAAACTTGGGATTTGGTGCGGTTTTAGCATGGCGGTTAACAGTATAAATGGCTTTTGCGATGTTTTCTGCTGTAGGTTCTATGTCTTTAGTATGAGCATAATCGTCCATTTTTTCTCTCCTTTGTCTTTCGTCTTCCTGTGCTTAGTATAAATTATACGTTTTTATTAGTAAATTGCAAATAGGGTTATTGTTAAAAGTGATATATGTATTGGACTTGATCGGCATTTTTTTAATTGTCCACATGACTTGATGTTTATTATAGAAACAAATTGGGATTAAATACGCAAAAAATTATTTATAATATGAAAATTGAAAAAATAATTTTGAAAACGTTTTCGTATATTGTGATTCAGAAGGAATTGTTGATCAAAATGTAATAATATTGTATAATTTCTATATATTTTTAAAAAAGGGTGATTTTATGAAGTTAAGACTAGTAATTTCGTTCGTATTTTTATGTGTTTCAATCTTTTTTTCTATTGATGCATCAGCAGCAACTAGCAATTGGCAAACCCCTTATTTTGCTAAATCTACATGTAAGGTAAGAGTATGGACAGATGCTACCAATTATTCTAAAAATGCTAAAACTGTCGATTTTACAATTGAACAAAATGGTCAATGTGGTGAATTAAGATATCAAGCTCATTTGATTCCAATTGCACTTTATACATACAATGCAAAATTTGTAAGAGGAAGTTTTAAATATAAAACCCCACTGAAAAAATTAAGTTTAAATCTACCAGAATACAAGCAAAGAGGATATGAAGCTAAAGTATTTGTCGATTTATATAGTAAAAATGGTAAAGATCTGGGGTTTGTAGAATCTAATAAGCTCAATATAAAAAAACGTTAGAAATCTCATAAAAGCTAATAGATATAATTCATTCTCCCTTTAACAGGGAGAATTTTTATTTTACAAATTAAAGTTAAATAGGTTTAGATGACTGCAGATCTATCATATGTAAGACAAACATAACATCATGTTTTATTTCGTATGACAAGAATAAGAGCAATAAAAACAACCATTAAAATTTGTTTCGTTCGTCATTTTTTTAGCTTCATCCATGGCGCTTTCACCATTCATGTGCAGACCAATCAACGTACGACTTGCTGCATCACCTAAAAATGCGCAGTCTTCTGTATGTACAACATATTGTCCTTGATCATTTTTTGAATGAATAAAATAATAGCTTTTTAGCATACCCCTCACCTCCAACCTGACTATCCTACTATAAAACTTCCAATAATGTAAAGGTTTTTTATTAAAATTGTTGCAATTTTATGCACATTCCTTTTATTTTATAAAAAGGAAAATATATTATAAAATATGAAGATCAAAGTCAATGAGGACAGAAAGGACGGTTTAGATTGAAAGATATTTTAACGCCTTTATTGGTCGCTTTTGTCGTTGGAGGCATTGTGTACGTGATAGATGATCGGCCGATTCATCCTTTTCTTCTTTTTCTCATCTTATTTATTAGCATTTATACAGTCGATAGAATCGTTCATTTTGCTTCGAATCATTTCCATGAGCAGAAAAAATAATCGTCGTTTATGTTACACCCATGAAAAAAGGACTTTCTATAGAAGAAAGTCCTTTCAGCATGTAGACAAACCCTCGCATTCTTTGTCAGTCCTGCGTGCTGGTGCTCACGAATGTGAAATTCGCTCCGCGCCAGTACTCGTCCTTCCTAGACTGCAAAGGTTTTCTATCACACTGAAAAGAAGAAAAAGGGCTAAAATAATGTTTATTTTAGCCCTTTTTGCTTCATCTATTGTACTCCCTGACCTTTTAATTCACGCTGTACATCTAAGTCGGCAGCTTCTCTGCTGAACTTTGGCAGTGTAATGAAGTAAAAAAGGAAGACGAGTAAAATAATAATACCCATTCCGTAATAAATGTAAGAAACATTGGTGATGAGCTTTGGAAATAACACGGCAATTAAACCTAGCGTCATTGATTGTGCAAACATGGTAAGCGGATCAACCCACCCTGATACGCGTCCCATCAGACGAGGGTGAACAATTCTTGGGAGCCAGCCTCCAATGACAATGTTGACTGGACCAATACATGTACCAATGACAAATGATGTGACATAAAATAACCATAATGTATGGGTAGAACCAAGGACAAAAATTAAAATACCTGCAACTAGAATTGGAATCGACATGAGATATTGCATCTTTACCTTTTTTGCAAGAATAGAGCCAAGTAAGCTTCCAACTAGAAGTCCGGCACCGATTGCGATCGTAAAAAAGGATGTATGCAGTTCAAAATGGTCCGGTGAAAGACCGTATTTCATTGTAAACATCGGAAGAACGGCAAATGCGCCATTCACAAGACCAAAAACAAAAAAGCCAAAAATTAAAGAAGCCAATAATTTATTTTTTAAAATATAGAGAATGCCTTCTTTAAAATCTTTTAGAGATGTTTTAACGGTCATGCCTTTCCAGCCTGCTTGTCCATTAGGCTGTCGTGCTTCAATTGGAATATTGCATGATCGAATAAGAATACCGGAAATAATAAAACTGACCAAATCAATGGTAATGGCACCGTGAAGTCCAATCGTTTTATACATAATGGCACCAATTCCAACACCAAATACCATAAACAAACTAAACAGCATCTGATTTAAACCTGCAGCTTTTGCATATTGATCTTTATTTAAAATGGCCTGAACGAGAGAGGCTTCAGCTGGATAGAAGAACTTCGTAATGGCACTTCGTATAAACAAGATCAAGAAAATAAGCGGCAGTGAATTAAAATAAATGACGATAAATAAAACGATCGTCAGCCCAGCTCGTATCCAATCACAATTCTCTGCGACTTTTTTACGATCAAAACGGTCTGCGACCACACCGACCATAAAAAAAACAAAGATCGTAGGCAGTGAATACATTAGCTCTGCTAAAGTGGCGTAAGCGGGCTGATGACTAAAATGATCGAGCAAATAAAAGGCAAACGCCATATTGCCTACTGTTGTCCCCATTTGCGAGGCAAGTGCTGCAAAAAAGAGACGAACAAAATTTCTGTTTTTAAAAATATCCATAAATACGCTCCTTAACCTGAAGATCCCACTTTCTATCATATAAAATTTTAATCATTCGTACAATTAATTTCTCCTACTGGCTAATGGTCACAGGTGTTCCATTTGGAACAATTGAAGCAAGTTCGATGACATTCTGATTGTACATGCGAATGCACCCTCTAGACACAGCTTTACCAATTGAAGACGGGTTATTCGTTCCATGGATGCCGTAATGAACTTTTGAAAGGCTCAGCCAATAGGCGCCAAAGGGACCTCCTGGGTTTGGCTGTCTGTTGACAATATAATAAGAACCTGTCGGTGTCATGTTTAATATTCTGCCGGTTGCAATCGGGTATGAGCGCAAGAGCTGTGATCCAGAAAACAGCACGAGACGTTTCGCTGAAATTGACACAGATATGCGGTAAGGGATCGTGTTAGGATCCGGTAACCCAGGGATGATGATGACTTCATTTTGTTCTGGCTCGCGGGCTTGAAGTGACGGATTTGCAGTCTTTAAATCATCTGTCGTTGTTCGAAAATCAAGTGCTATAGAAGCAAGTGTTTCTCCACTTTTTACCGTGTATCGCAGCACGAAAGCACACTCCTTTTACTCAAATAAAAGAAGCCATGATCCCCGCCTCACATATACTATATGGACGGGATCAGGCCCAGTAAGGTTTCTCCTAACATTTGTTATGAGAAGGATCTTTGTTTATACATATGCAGGAAAAGGTGATTTGGCTTCTCTTTACACGTGAGATGTTAAGGTGAAAAAAGTGATTTCAGGTTTGGCTAAAAACCGAAGCGGCAGTCTAGTTGTCCCAAGCCCGCGGTTGACATAGATACGGTGCTGATAGCTACCGTATAAGCCTTCGACATATGTACGCCCAAAAGGTGCTGTGAGAATCGGTCCATAGAAAGGAAGCTGTATTTGACCACCATGCGTATGCCCAGAAAGCTGCAAGTTAATAGGTGTTGTTTCAAGTTCTAGTGCGGCATCAGGCTCATGCACAAGCAATAACGTAAAGAGATCAGAAGAGACTTCTCGTTTGATGAAATGGTAATCAGGCATACTCATCATGAGATCATCTAGTGTAGCAATCTGTATCCGTCCGCCTTCTTTTTCTAAGTGAAACACTTCATTTTTACATAATGTAAAACCGCAGGCTTTCATCGTTTCCTCATATAGATCAATGCCAAATGGCCCGTAGTCATGATTTCCGCATATGGCAAACTTTCCAAACGGAGCATCAAGCTTAGACAAAGAGGCTTTGGCTTTTTCATGTTCTTTAATCGATGATTCAAAATCAACAAGATCACCTGTAAACACAATGAGATCGGGAGATGCGGCGTTGATCTTTTGGACAACAGTCTCTAAATCTTTTGCCGAAAATGTATCACTTAAATGAACATCACTAAATTGCGCAATTTTAAACTGGTCAAAAGAAGCCGGTAGCTGAGCATCATGAATGGTGAGTGATACGGTGTCGATCATGCGCGGCTCAATGTACCGAGCATAGCCATAACCGGATGTGGTCGCTAAAAGTCCGAGAATACTCGCACCAGCTACTCCTTTTAAAAACTGCCTACGGGAAAGTTGCTTCATATAAGACTCCTTTAAAAATAAAATT
Organism: Bacillus altitudinis 41KF2b; assembly: GCF_000691145.1. Lineage (GTDB taxonomy): Bacteria > Bacillota > Bacilli > Bacillales > Bacillaceae > Bacillus > Bacillus altitudinis. The sequence goes on from NZ_ASJC01000001.1 coordinate 328,591, forward strand.
AAGTATAGCATGATTTTTGATGAATCTCCCATATGGTGTATGGAGGGGAAATCATGATATGATAGATGGATAATGAATGAATAGTCATTCAAAACACACAAAGGGGGAGAACAAATGACGAAGCAAACAGTGATTGTCACAGGAGGATCAAGCGGAATGGGAAAGGCGATGGCGACTCATTTGGCACTCGGGGGCTGGAATGTTTTGATTACTGGAAGAACAGAAGAGACCCTTGAAACAACGGCAAATGAAATCAAACAGCAAGGTGGTTCGATCGCTTATTTTCCAATGGACGTGCGACATCCAGAAGATGCTGATCAAATGGTGAAGTTTGCGGTAGATACATTTGGTGATGTGGATGCACTTATTAATAACGCGGCAGGCAACTTTTTAGTTCCAGCAGAAAAACTGTCTCCTAACGGCTGGAAAGCGGTCATAGATATTGTGCTAAATGGCACCTTTTTTTGCAGCCATGCAGTGGGCAACTATTGGATTCGTCAAAAGAAAAGCGGAAGTATGATCAACATGGTCGCCACATATGCATGGGGGGCTGGTGTTGGTGTAGCGCATTCAGCAGCCGCAAAAGCAGGCGTTCTGTCGCTTACCAGAACGCTTGCAGTCGAATGGGGAAAGCAATATCGGATTCGCGTAAATGCCATTGCGCCGGGGCCCATTGAAAGAACAGGTGGTGCAGATAAACTGTGGGAATCTGAAGAGGCTGCCCAAAGAACATTAGATAGTGTTCCGCTCGGTAGACTTGGCACACCAGAAGAAATTGCAGAACTTGCGAGTTTCTTATTATCTGAGCATGCATCTTATATGAATGGAGATTGTATCACGATGGATGGGGGGCAATGGCTCAACCAATCACCATTTTGAATGACCGTGTAAGACCTGCTTTTGATATGGTATAATCACACAAAGAGAGAAGCAGGTGATGAAAATGGTCGATCCATTGGATATTTTAACGAATATTGAAGATGTTTTCCCGCACTATCAAGCGATCTTCAGTGCGGAGGAACAAAAAGTGATAGGCTATGAGATTCTTGGAAGAATGAAGCTTGAGTCGGGAACAGTTAGTCTAGGCTCCTTCTTTACGGATTCATCTATTCCTGACGAATATAAATTGGAAGTAGATCACAAAGTATTAAGTCAAGCGCTTGATCTCTTCACAACCGCAGATGAAGATTTGCTCATCTTTATTAATCATGATGCGAACGTCCTCATGCTTGATCATGGCGAAAGTTTTTTAGAACTTTTAAAAGAATATGAAGCAAAGGGTATTCAGCTTAGCCGGTTTGTCATTGAAATTACTGAACATACGTTTAGCGGCGACATTGAACAGCTTTACCATACGTTAACGTATTATCGTACATATGGGATCAAAATCGCCGTATCTAATATAGGAAAAGAAAGCAGCAATCTTGACCGGATTGCTCTGCTTTCACCTGATCTATTAAAAATAGATCTACAGGCTTTAAGAGCTTCGTCTCCATCTCCTTCCTATGAATATGTGTTATACAGCATTTCACTTCTTGCAAGAAAAATAGGAGCGGCTTTAATCTATGAAGACATTGAAGCGAATTTTCAGCTGCAATATGCATGGAGAAATGGCGGAAGATATTTTCAAGGCTTCTACCTTCACGAGCCTGCGGCAGAATTAATTGACCGTAACAAACGAAAAGAACAGCTTAAAGAAGAATTTCAACAATTCATTGCTCATGAGAAAAAGAAACTCCAAGCTGTCTATGAACATTCTGAAACCTTTTATAAGCGAATTCATCAAGCCGTCAGTACGTTAAAAAAATCATGCAGCACAAATGATGAACTTATACAAAAACTGGCACTTGAACTAACCGATTGCAGCTTTCGCATTTATATGTGTAATGAAGAAGGGTTTCAAATCACTGGGAATGTGTTTAAGAAAGAGAAAGAATGGCTGTTTCAGCCAGAGTATATAGAGAAAAACTGGAGCTGGCGCCCTTATTTTCTAGCGAATATTCTTCAAATGAGAATTAGCGGAAAAGGATTCTTCAGCGATATCTACAGTGATTTAGAAACTGGAGAACGAATACGTACGTTTTCTTATCCGTTAGAGGGAGACGTGTATTTGTTTGTAGATCTTCCGTATGCTTATCTATATGAGCAGGAAGGATTAATTTAAAAACAGCCGTCATGGCTGTTTTTTTTATTAGAAAAAAGATAGAAAAAATGGTTGACAATGAAACTGATAATCATTATCATTTATTTATAGAGAGAAGCTACTCTCTGTTCCCCAACCCCTCTATCAGATCAAGATCCAAAAAACTTGGCGCTACCCCCGCCAAGTTTTTTTTGTGCGCCAATCATTCCCTTCATGCATAGGACATCCCAATTCATCCATACACCTTAAATGATGATAGTTAGACAGTAGGAGGGAAAAGTCATGATCAAACGTGACAAGCGGCTGCTGATTGATTTACCAATGCCAGATCACCCAGATGCAAATGGTGCAGCGGCTGTGCAAGAATTACTCGGCGGAAAATTTGGTGAAATGTCCACATTAAATAACTACATGTTTCAATCGTTTAACTTTAGAGGGAAACGAAAGCTCAAACCATTTTATGATCTTGTATCAAGTATTACAGCTGAAGAATTCGGTCATGTAGAGCTTGTGACAACTGCAGTCAATCTCATGATTACGGGAACCACCCATGGGGGCGATCCAGATACGACCCCGATGAAAGCGGCTGTTGATAAACGAAATACGCAGCATTTTATCCAAACGGCACAAACAGGCTATCCGTTTGACTCCATGGCAAAGCCGTGGACAGGTGAGAATGTGTTCTCAAGTGGTAATCTGATTCTGGATCTTCTTCATAACTTCTTCCTAGAGTGCGGAGCTCGTACGCATAAAATGCGCGTATATGAAATGACGGATCACCCTACGGCAAGAGAAATGATCGGTTATTTACTTGTCAGAGGCGGCGTACATGTTGTGGCGTATGCAAAAGCCCTTGAGGTAGCGACAGGAGTAGATGTTGGCAAGATGCTGCCGATTCCAAATCTCGACAATAAATACTTTGATTCTGCAAGAAAGTTTGAAGATCAAAATGTTCATACAAAACTGTATACATTTAGTGACACAGATTATAAAGATATCAATCAAATTTGGAAAGGAAACCATCCGATTGATGGAAAGCCGCTGACAGTTATTGAGGGCACGCCAAAAGGTGCACCCGTGCCAGATTATAGAGATTTGCCGGAAGAGTTTGCTCCAGGTATTTCAAAAGAAGATTTTGACGAAATTGCGAAACGCCTGATGAGATCGGCTGGTTTATAAAAAACAAGATGCATGAGATAAGAAAAAAGACTCAAAATAAAAAAACAGATTCTTTTTCTTTTTTTGAATTCAAGAGGAAAAATATCATCTGAGAACACTTTATGGTATGATGCTTTGTAGGACTTGTGTATAATCAATACGGGTTCATCTTGAGTTGTTTTTTTGAAAGGAGTCTTTTTTTAGAATGTCACAATTAATGGGTATCATTACAAGGCTGCAAAGTCTTCAAGAGACAGCAGAAGCTGCAAACGAGCCGGCACAGCGTTATTTCGAAGTGAACGGTGAGAAAATCTGTAGTGTTAAGTATTTCGAAAAGAATCAAACGTTTGAATTGACTGTTTTTCAACAAGGGGATAAGCCAAACACTTTCCCATTTGACAACATTGATATGATTTCGATTGAGATTTTTGAGCTTCTACAATCCTAAGCTGAATCGTATGAAATGTTTTTTCTAAGAATTCCTTCGTTGATTGCGGAAGCATACACTTCATAGGTGATAAGCAAAAGGAAGATGATCATTCAGTGCAATATTCGGATAAGAGACCATTTAAAAGGAGTTCCTTTCTGTGAGTGATTCTTTTTTCTTTAATCTTTCTGAAGAGCATTTAGCGTTTTCTGATGTTGTCATGAGAATGAAAGACTTTATTCAAAAAGACCCGAGATCTGTTTATGTACTATCAATTGGTACGGACTCTCAGGTCAATCAGAATGTCACAACATTTATGACTGCAATTCATCTTCACCGGATCGGCAAAGGAGCTTGGGGCTGTCTCACGCAGCAAGTGTTGAATCGGCCTGTACAAAGTCTTAGAGAAAAAATTTCATTAGAGACAGCGTTTAGCCAAAAGGTATGTGCAGACATCCTTGAGGGACCTTTAACAGAACTGATGGATTTGCTTCTTCCGTTTGCTGAGGAAGGGGCAGACCTTCGTTTTGAAGTCCATCTAGATATTGGCAAAAAAGGAAGTACAAAAGAGCTGATCCAGGAAATGACCGGAATGATCACAGCCATGGGAATTGAAGCAAAAATAAAACCCGACTCATACGCAGCATTTTGCTACGCCAATCGATACACAAAATAAATTCCGTCATTTTTCTCCAAACGTTGTCGAAACGTGCGGTTGACGATTCGATTCTAGTTCCTTATTCTAGCTGTATAGAGAGGAAGCAGACATTCAAACGCCTGCTAATCAATATAAAAGCATATATGAAACAGGGGGCCTGATGTTGAATGAGCGTCATCGAAAATCGTTTTAATGAAGAAGAGAAAAAGCTATTATTAAACGTATTACTGAATCAGGAATATGCTGTCGAATTACTAAGCAGTGAGATCAATGATATAGAATGTGGAACAAAAAATGTCGACGACAATACGTATAAGAAATTGATCACATTGTATGACAGAGTAAGGTTTGAGAATTAATATCGATTGAACATTCTATTAGATACTCTACGCTGAGTATCTTTTTTATGCAGAAAAAAATCTTTCGACAAAATTCGTTTTAGTTTATGCTTAATGTTAAAGGGGAATGTATGATTGATGATTGAGAGAAAAGGGGTCGAAGAAACATGATAGAGATAGAACCGGCTCAATTACTTGAGTCAACAGTAGCTGAGCATATGATTGATGCAGATAAAGTGGCACACGTTCAAATTGGAAATAATCTTGAACACGCCCTATTGGTCCTGACAAAAACAGGATATACAGCCATCCCTGTTCTGGATGCTTCTTATCACCTTCATGGGTTAATTGGAACAAATATGATTATGGATAAAATCTTTGGCTTAGAACGAATTGAATTTGAAAAGCTCGACCAATTGAAGGTAGAAGAGGTCATGCTATCAGATATTCCAAGACTGAAAACGACGGATCCTGTTTTAAAAGGCGTTCACGCTGTGACGAATAATGGATTTGTTTGTGTGGAAAATGAAGAGCAAGTATTCGAAGGGATTTTCACTCGGCGTGTTGTATTAAAGCGCTTAAATGAAGTCATTCATTCCGCAAAAAAATGAGCTGCAGCCCAGCTTATTTTTTTTGCCTTCATAAGCTATTATTTATATAATGACTATATAAAATAAGAAAAACTTATCGAGAGAAGGAGGGCGCCCATGCAGCTTCAAGAGTTACATATGCTTGTTGTACTTAGTGAGGAATTGAATATGAGAAAGGCTTCAGAGCGGCTCTTTGTCTCTCAGCCTGCCTTATCTCAAAGGCTGCAAACGATTGAAAAAGAGTGGGGAACCAAAATCTTTTTTCGTTCACAAAAAGGCTTGACAGTCACTTCAGCTGGCGAACAGATTATTCAATTCGCCAAAGAGGTCACGACTGAGCAGGATCGAGTGCGAGAGAGAATTGACGAGCTTGAAGGAGACATTCACGGTACACTCAAGCTTGCAGTTGCGTCCATTATTGGTCAGCACTGGCTGCCAAAGGTGTTGAAGCGGTATGTCGAGAAATACCCAAATGCCAAAGTATCTCTTGTGACAGGCTGGAGCAGTGAGATGCTTAAAAGTCTGTATGAAGACCATGTCCACATCGGCATCATTCGCGGGAATCCTGATTGGAAGGGCACAAAGGAATACTTAATGACCGATCATTTATATTTAGTCGATTCTGTCATCAAGGACGTGGATGAGTTAATTGAGACAGAACGCCCGTTTATTCAATTTAAAAGTGATAGCACCTATTATCAAGAAATTCAGCACTGGTGGCATCAAAAGTTTAAAGTGTCGCCAAAACAGACGATTCTTGTGGACCAGATTGAGACATGTAAACAAATGGCCTATCACGGTATCGGCTACGCCATTTTGCCTTCGGTCACCCTATATGATCATGAGAAAAGCGTACACAAAACCCCGCTCGTAGACGCAAATGGAGAGCAAATCGGACGTGACACTTGGCTGTTAGGATATGAAGCCTCTTTTCAGTTAAAACAGGTTCAAGCATTTGTTGGTGTGGTAAAAGAAATGCTTGAAAGTGAGGCAGTGTAAGTACTTCTGGAAGAGGAGGTGCTTTTTTAGGATAAGTGGTTTGATTAGGTTTCTAATAGATTTACCTGTTTCATACTGAAAAAACAGAAAGCTGGAAGAAATGATGAGAAATCAACGAAAAAAGAAGACGGATATACCGAAGTGGGGAACTTATTTACGCGAGAGATGGCGTGGACGTTTTGCAAGTCATCTTTCTTTAGAAGAACAAAAAGAGATTGGGATGGATGGCTTCCTATGGCACTTATGTAGCTGGGGAAAAGTTGAATGCCTTGAAAAAGAGGCAGCGATCAACGCCTTTCATCAGCAATCAAAGCGTACATGTACGATTTTTTATCAATTTACTCAAGAAGCGTATCTGTTTGAAAACGCCGCTGACCTGTCAGTGAAGGAATTGCCGTATACAGACGGACACATGGACTATAGCGATCTGTATGTCATGGATTGGGAAGAAAATTGGACATTTGTGATGACGCACGAAACCGATTGCGGTCCATATTTTATTCAGAAATAAAAAAAGAGTACATCACAAAGAGATAGAGTGATGATCAATTAAAGCCGCCTTCCAATTGGAATGAGCGGTTTTTTGATGTACGTCATGTGTATTTTGAACAGCACCTTTTCATAAAACATTTGACAATGAAAATCATTATCATTTAAAGTGTACATATAATAATTGAAAATGATTATCATTTAGATGAGGTGACCAATAGATGAAAGCACTAATTGCATTTGCGAGTATGTCTGGCAATACGGAAGATATGGCAGCGATCTTAAAACAAACGCTTGAAGGAAAAGGGATAGAGACAGAGATGATGGAATTTGACGACACAAGTGCAGAAGATCTTTCTTCATACGATTATGTCATGATCGGCTCTTACACATGGGGTGACGGTGATTTACCTTATGAAGCTGAAGATTTTTATGAAGAGGTCTCATCCCTTGAACTTTCTCACATCAAAGCGGCGGTATTTGGATCAGGCGATTACAGTTATCCGAAGTTTTGCGAGGCTGTTCATACCTTTTATGACATGCTGAAATCGACAGGTGCATCCGTATTTCCTGAAACATTGAAAATGGAACTTGCGCCAGATACAGATGAAGATGTGGCGTGCTGTGAGGAGTTTGCAACGAGCTTTTTAACGTGGGCATCATTGTCTGAGAAAAGAGTTGAAAATCATGTTTCATAAAGGTGCGACAGCTGTTGCTGCGTCTAAAAGTGGCGGCTACTTTGTTGCTGTCAAACGAGAAGGTATTTTTCATTACAGTGTGGAGGGCGGATGGCAGCAGCTTTTTAAGCTCAAGCATAAAATCCACGCTATCAGTTATATTGGTCCGTATTTGTTCGGTGTTGGTGAAAATGGAACTGTCATACGATCAGGAGATGAGGGCCATACATGGGCGCTATCATCTTTTCCGACAAATGCAGTTGTTTGGTCTATTACAGGACGCAAAGATGGGTTTGTATGCGCACATGGAAAGCATAGTATTTATGTGTCAACCGATTTCGGAATTTCCTGGGAAATTATGAAGCCATTTGCTCATGTGAACCAGCCCCCTGTGATTCGTTCATTATGTGTAGCCGGTGATTATCTTTATATTGGAACGCAGATTCATGAGGTACATGGAGGAATATGGGTGTATGACTTCCAAAGTGAACAGGTTTTTCTCCTAAACAGAGAAGAGCACCGAATGACTGCTTCTATGCTGCTTTGCGGGGAACACCTCCTTGTCTGTGCATTGGGCTCTAAAAAAGGGAAAAGAGGATCTGTTCAAATTTTAGACTTACATACAAATATGCTGCATGATATTCAATCACAAGCTTTTACGCGAGAGGAATCATTTTTGGATGTGTCAGAGGATAACGGCATTGTGTACGTGACCACCTCACAGGACGAGCATGGATTTTCTAAGGTGTATCAGCTTGATATAGAGCAAAAAGAGCTCAAGTGGTTTGATACGATCAAAGGGCACGGTTTTCGTGTCGCCAATCAAAAGGAGAATTTTTTCTGTGCGGGTTTATATGAAAGTAAGTTTGTCAGGCCTTATGAGGAACCTGCACTGATTCATTAATAAGGAGGAAGAAAAAGTGACGAAAAAAGTTTTATTGGTGTATGCCACAATGTCAGGAAATACAGAAGCAATGGCTGATTTAATCGAAAAAGGATTAAAGGAAGCTGGGGCTAGCGTGGACCGGCATGAAGCGATGGATATTGATGCTGAACTTCTTCATGATTACTCGCACATTCTGTTAGGTGCATATACTTGGGGAGATGGTGATCTTCCAGATGATTTTATTGATCTATATGAGGAAATGGAAGAGCTTGATTTGACGGGTAAAGCATTTGCTGTATTCGGTTCTGGAGATACATCTTATGAACATTTTTGCGGAGCTGTGGATTTAATTGAAGAAAAAGTGAAGGAGCTGGGCGGTGATATCGTCCTACCATCCATCAAAATTGAGCTGAATCCAGAAGGAAACGAGGAAGAGGAATTGATTTCTTTTGGTAGACAATTTGTTCATCTTCACCAGCAAGAAGCGGGATAAAGAGGTCCGCTTGTTTTATTTGCCAAGGCGCAGACAATTCTTTCACTTGTCATTAAAACTCTCCTTTGGTACAGTAATGAAGTATAAATTAAGAGGAGGACATACATACATGAAACAAATGGACGCTAATGAAATTATTTCATTTATTCAAAATAGTACAAAATCAACACCTGTTAAAGTCTACATTAAAGGGGATTTAGAAGGTATTGAATTTGGTGAACATGCAAAAACATTTATCACAGGTAACACTGGTGTTGTCTTCGGTGAGTGGAGCGAAATTCAAGAAGCTCTAGCATCAAACAAAGACAAAATTGAAGATGTTGTCGTGGAAAATGACCGTCGTAACTCTGCGATTCCTATGTTGGATTTGAAAAACATCAAAGCACGTATTGAGCCAGGTGCAATCATTCGTGATCAAGTGGAAATTGGCGATAATGCAGTCATCATGATGGGTGCTTCTATTAATATCGGTTCAGTCATCGGTGAAGGTACGATGATTGATATGAACGTTGTTCTTGGCGGCCGTGCGACAGTAGGTAAGAACTGTCATATCGGTGCGGGATCTGTTCTTGCAGGTGTTATTGAGCCGCCTTCTGCTAAGCCAGTTGTAGTAGAAGATGATGTTGTCATCGGTGCAAACGCTGTTGTTTTAGAAGGTGTGACAATTGGGAAAGGTGCAGTTGTAGCAGCTGGAGCGATCGTTGTGAACGATGTTGAGCCTTACACGGTTGTAGCAGGTACACCTGCAAAGAAAATCAAAGACATTGATGAAAAAACAAAAGGTAAAACTGAAATTAAACAAGAACTGCGTCAGCTTTAATTGACACAATTCGCAGCTGAAGACATAGACGTGGATGATATATCCACGTCTTATTCGTATAGAGGAAAGGAAGCGAGTTCACTTGTTAAATCGTGAGCAATTAATATCCATTCGAAGAGATTTGCACCAAATTCCTGAGCTTGGTTTTAAGGAATTTAAAACACAAGCTTACCTCATCAAGCATCTCGAATCGTACCCAACAGATCGAATCGAGATGGAAACATGGCGGACTGGACTTTTTGTGAAAGTAAAAGGGACAAATCCTACGCGCGTCTTTGCGTATCGTGCAGATATGGACGGATTATCTATCCTTGAAGAAACGGGCTATCCATTTCAATCGGTACATGAGGGCCACATGCATGCATGTGGACATGATCTTCATATGACCATTGCTCTTGGTATCATTGATCATTTCGTGCATCAGCCAATCAAAGAAGATCTGCTATTTATTTTCCAACCGGCAGAAGAAGGGCCAGGCGGAGCTGAACCAATGCTTACAAGTGATGTTCTAAAAAAGTGGACGCCAGACTTTATTACAGCGCTACATATTGCACCTGAATATCCAGTCGGCACGATTGCAACAAAGCCGGGCCTATTATTTGCTAATACGAGTGAGCTTGTGATCGATCTTGAAGGAAAAGGCGGGCATGCCGCATACCCTCATTTAGCAAATGATATGGTGGTGGCTGCAAGTGCACTAGTAGGGCAGCTGCAATCGGTGATTTCACGAAATGTGGACCCTCTTGATAGTGCCGTCATTACAGTTGGCACGATTACAGGTGGCACTGCTCAAAATATCATTGCGCAGCATGCAAAGCTTGATGGAACCATTCGCACGCTCTCGCCAGAGTCTATGGAAAAGGTGAGAAAACGAATTGAAGCACTTGCAAAGGGAATTGAAATTGGCTATGAATGCAAGGCGACAGTTCGATACCCTTCATCTTATTACGAAGTGGACAATTCAAAGGATTTGACAGAAGAATTTATGTCATATGTAGCCGAAGAAGGTCTTGCGAACGTCATTGAATGCAGAGAAGCGATGACAGGAGAAGATTTCGGCTACATGCTGAAAAAATACCCTGGGTTCATGTTTTGGCTAGGGGTAGATTCAGAATATGGTCTGCACCATGCAAAACTCACGCCTGACGAAAATGCGATTGAAACAGCTGTGAACGTCATGACGGCTTATTTTAAAAAGCAAGCAGGTGAATGAATAATCAAATGGTCTCCTGTACACCTTATGAACAGGAGGTGTTCTTGATTATGACAAGAATTGGTGTAGAACCATCTTTATCCGATGTAGAAGAACTTTTGAAGCAAAAAGGGTATGATGTCGTACGAATTCAAAATGAACAGCAAATGGATCAGTGTGACTGTTATGTGGTCACAGGGTTAGATTCAAATGTTCTTGGCATTTCAGACACAACGACAAAGGCATCTGTTATTACAGCGTCAGGTATGACGGCTGATGAAATTTGTCAAGAAGTAGAACAGCGTGTTCAATAAAACTAACAAAAAAGAACCAGGATATTAATATCCTGGTTCTTTTTGCTCTTTGGCTAGATCGAGTACGTCTTTCATTTTTTTACGCAGAATTCGTTCGACACGCCACTGCTCCATCGTTTCAGTTTTTGCAATGATGCGAAGGACGAGGGATGAGGAGCCAAATGATTCCACTCCAACGACTTGAGGACCTTCGATGATTTGCGGCATGCTCTCACGAACTTCATCACAGGCTGTTTGCAAAGTGCTGATCATCTGATCCACATTTTCATCTGGGGATAATTCGATATCAACGAGTGCCTGCATCGTCCCTCGTGAATGATTGCTTACATTCAGTATACTTCGGTTCGGAATGAAATGAAGAGTGCCATCAAAGCTTCTAAGCTGTGTTGTTCTCAGTCCAATTTGTTCAACGATCCCATCGAAACCAGCAACCGTTATATACTCGCCGACATCAAATTGTTTTTCGAGCAGTATGAAGAAGCCTGTCACAATATCACTCACTAATCCCTGAGCGCCAAATCCAATGGCAAGTCCTACAACACCTGCGCCAGCCAGCAAGGCGGTTGGGTTATAGTGAAATAAGTCGAGGATCATCACAACTAGAATAAAAATCAGCAAGTAGGCGAAAATATTTAAGGTAAGACTTTGCAGCGTTTGAGCTCGTGATAAAGAGACATCGTGCTTCTCAGAGAATGCTGAATAGGCACGCTTAATCATCTTATTTCCAATCGCTCTGATGATAAAATAAATCACAAAAATAGCAATGAGTTTTAGCAAAATCATACTGATATTCATGATGATGGAAACCCAATCTACTTGTTCAAGTGCTTTCATGATCTTCAAAACCTTTCTATGTATGTGCGAAATGAGAAGCTAATCATTTGTTCCCTTATGCAAGTCATGTTAAACTTTTAATAGTTGGAGCGAGAGATTGTGACAAATCGTTAATTAAATTTATTATTAATTAATATTGACTAAAAATCGCTTAAGTATTATAATTATATTTGTGAAGTTATTAACTAAATGAGAATTCAACCTGTTGATTCTCATTTTATATACAGCTAAGAAGTCTGTATAAAGATATTATTTTTGGAGGGATTTACATATGGCAGAGCGTTTTGTAGGAAAACAAGCTCCACGTTTTGAAATGGAAGCAGTACTTGCTAATAAGGAATTTGGTAAAGTGAGTTTAGAGGAAAACATCAAGAATGACAAATGGACAGTTCTTTTCTTCTATCCAATGGATTTCACTTTTGTTTGTCCAACTGAAATTACAGCAATGAGCGATCGTTATGATGAGTTTGAAGATTTAGATGCAGAAATCATTGGTGTATCTACTGATACAATCCATACGCATCTTGCTTGGATCAACACAGATCGTAAAGACAATGGTCTTGGTGAATTAAAATATCCACTAGCTGCTGACACAAACCACACAGTATCTAGAGAATACGGTGTTTTAATTGAAGAAGAAGGAATTGCACTTCGTGGTCTATTCATCATTAACCCAGAAGGCGAACTTCAATATCAAACAGTATTCCACAACAATATCGGTCGTGATGTAGATGAGACACTACGTGTTCTTCAAGCATTACAAACTGGTGGACTTTGCCCAGCGAACTGGAAACCTGGTCAAAAAACACTTTAATTGATAGTTGAAGAAACAGTCTAACGGGTGTTAGACCTTCAGATTGTTGACAAAGGGCTAAAATGAACTTGATTTTAGCCCTTTGTCTTCTTTTCAGCGTGATAGAAAACCTTTGAAGTCTAGGAAGAACGAGTACTGGCGCGAAGCGAATGTGACATTCGTGAGTACCAGCACGCAGGACCGAAAAAGAATGCGAGGGTTTGTCTACATGCTGGGGTCTAACTGATGTTAGACTTTTTTGTTTCGAGACATACAATGGATGGAGGCGCTTCAAAATGAAATTACGTCAACCAATGCCGGAACTAACTGGTGCAAAAGAATGGTTAAATGGAGAAGTAACAAGAGAAGAATTAATTGGTGATAAACCAACATTGATCCACTTCTGGTCAGTTAGCTGTCACCTTTGTAAAGAGGCGATGCCGCAAGTGAACCAATTCCGTGATGAATACAAAGATCAACTAAACGTGATCGCAGTTCACATGCCACGTTCAGAGGATGACCTTGATCTAGAAAAAATCAAAGAGGTTGCAAATGAGCATGAAATCACTCAGCCAATCTTTGTAGACAGCGACCATAAATTAACAGAAGCATTTGAGAACGAATATGTACCAGCTTACTATGTATTCGATAAAACAGGTGCTTTACGCCACTTCCAAGCTGGCGGAAGCGGTATGAAAATGCTTGAAAAACGTGTCAATCGAGTTCTTTCTGAGTCTGAAAAGGCTGCAGAATAGGCTTTCCCCCCATGAATGGGGGTTTTTTCATGGGGAAAAATAGGAGACATATTGCACTGGATGAATATGATTGTAGGTGGAATGCCTAAGAAAAGAGAAAATGAGGGATTTCATTAAAAAAATTTCCTAAAATAAAAAGGTATTATGACCTATTTACATTTTTATTTTGAAATGAAAATGTAAAGATTTTAACTTTTTACTATTCAGAACGTTTTTGCACAAAAGAAATTTCAGTTTGGTAAATAACTATATAAATCAAGTAGTATAAGCATTTATTCAAAATTTTTACAATATTTTGAGGGTGGTCAAAAGCCTATAGTGGCAATGAAATGGGTGCCGATTTTTCTTCTTCGGCAAAATTTTAGTTGGAAATACCTATCTGATAGCAAACTGTAAAATGATAAAAAAATAGTTGATAAAATTAGTTTTCTAATCTAATATTTACTATAGAATATTTTTTATATGATGAGGGGGAAATCCATTGTTTAATGAGAGGGAAGCGTTACGTTTACGATTGGAACAATTAAATGAAGCAGAAGTAAAGGTCATCCGTGAATATCAAATTGAACGAGATGCGATTTACGCAAAACTAAGAGAATTAGACCGTCAAGGTACAGGTCTCGTCACAGATACAAAAAAAGAAGTACGTACAGAGAGAAAAACAGATTCACTGCCTGTATTAGCTGAGCTGGCTGCACAAGAAATGAGAAGCTACAATCAGCCTGCGCAAACGCAGTCAAACGTTACATCATCTTTAGGAACAGGTCAGCTAAATGGTGCACCTGTAGGTATTCCTGAAGGATCTACAAGACGCAGAAGAGGCACAGCTAGACCTGGATCAAAGGCAGCTAAGCTTCGTGAAGCTGCAATCAAAACATTAAAGCGTCATAATGCGGCGATTAAAAGCTCTGAACTTCAAAAAGAGATTGAAAAAGAGAGCGGTCTTGAAATTCCAAATATGACAACGTTTATGCAAAGCTTAATTAAAATGTACCCAGAAGTGAAGAAACCTTATCGCGGACAGTATATTTTAGAAGGCGACATTCAAACAGAAGACGAATAAATAAAAAAGAAACTGCTGGGCGTAAATGCCAGCAGTTTTTTCTTGCGTACGTGATGAATGAATCACTTTTTTTGATCAACTGTATAGACAATCTTTCGTTCTTTGGGCATGTTGTCGCGCTGTTTTTTAAATCCATCGATCTTCACTGTCATGACCTCTCCACTCCGCTGCACCGCATCAACTTTTGCCTGGAGCGTTTCTACTTGTTCGTTTAGTTTCTTCAAAATCGGTCCTATTTCTTCGGTTGTTTGTAAAATAGGGTCTTGTGAGAACGGCTCGGCATTTGTTTGGGCTGACTGGTCGATATCAGCAAAATGAGAAGCGATCCATTCCTCGCTTTCGGCCAACTGTTTTTGGTAGCTCGTGAGCGTTTCATAAAAAATGGCTTCTTTTGCTTTTTCGATTTGCAGTAATTTTTCTTGTGTTTCATAAAAACGCTCCTGTAGATGCCGGACGCCTTCTTGTAATAAATGAAGCTCTGCGTTTTTATCGCCTAGAGTTTGCTGCAGTTTTTCAATCACAGCGGATAAAGTATTTCCTTTTTTCTCCTCTTTTGCAAGCTGTTTATCTTGGTCTAGTAATCGCTCCTGTAGTTGCTGAGACATTTCCTTATATTTTACAACCTTCAAATGCAATCGGTGCTTTTCCTCTGTTTCTTTTCGTCTATGATAGGTTTCCTTTTGCAGCATTTCATGAAGAAGGACGATTTTATGTAATAATTCCGATTTGCTATAAGAGAGATCTTGTATTTTAGATGATGCTTCGTCTTGGTCAATGGTCATTTCATCCAATTGTTGTTTTAATTGAGTGAAATCCTTTTTCATCTCATGATATTCTTGAGATAGCTTCTTGTTTTTAGCATAGGTATACGTGGACTGTAAATCTGAAATTATCTGTTGATATTTGGCCGTTTCAGCTTTTAAAAATAGATTTTCTTGAGACAGATCATGGAATAGGGGAGAAGCATGGCGCCGGTTCATAGGTAGACCCTCCTTATTCATGTTATCAATAAAGTATGCGAAATGAGTGCGATTAGAACAACCATATCAAAGGGGATGAGATGATGAGAATAGTGAATGTGATACTAGCCGGAGGTGCTTCTAGGCGTTTTGGAGAGCCAAAGGCAAGTCATGTCTATCAGGGGAAACCACTATATGAACATGTGAAAGAGCAACTTTTGAAAGGGGAAACCGTCATCATCAGTCACCCGAAGCTTCTGCCTTTTTTCAAAGCAAGAGGGGAACAAGCTGTTTGGTTAGATGATGAACAGGTGCGTGGGTATGGCCCGCTTGCAGGTATATATACCGCTATGCAAAAGCAAGAAGCAGAGTGGTATTTAGTGACGGCATGTGATATGCCATTCATACGAAAAGAGACAGCCGTCGCTTTATCTTCTTATTGCCATAAGCATGTAGATGCTGTGGTTCCGATGGTGCAGGGAAGATTACAGCCGTTATTTGCGCTTTATCACCGCCGCAGTCTTCCGTTTATTTCTGCGTGTTTAAAAGAGAATCAATTAGCTATCAAAGACTTATTACAAAAACTTCACGTCCAGGTTGTTCCAGCCGACGAACTGAACGTGGCACCAAATGAATTTCATAATATCAATAAAAGAAGCGATTTACCTGAAAACGGTATGATATGATACATAAAAACGAGGAGGAGAGAACAATATTGAACGAGCGATATTCAAGGCAAATCTTGTTCCCTCCGGTAGGGAAAAAAGGGCAGTCTGCGCTTGCCGAAAGTCATGTCCTTATTGTTGGAGCTGGTGCACTTGGAACAGCGTCTGCTGAAGGGCTTGTCCGGTCTGGAATTGGTACTATGACGATTGTAGATCGCGATTATGTCGAATTCTCAAATTTACAGCGGCAGCAGCTGTACACAGAACATGATGCAAAGATGCATGTGCCAAAAGCGGCAGCAGCTAAAAAACGTCTCCAAGAGATCAACCATGAAGTGACCATTCACGCTCTTATTGAAGATGCAGGAGTAGAGCTGTTAAGACCTTTATTCCGAAAAGCAAATATCGTCATTGATGCGACTGATAATTTTGAGACAAGAATGGTGATGAATGACTTATCTTTAGAAACAAATACGCCTTGGATTTACGGTGCCTGTGTGAGCAGTCAGGGAATGTATATGACCATTTTGCCGGGCAAAACACCTTGCTTATCATGTGTGTTTACCTCAGTGCCTGTTGGGGGTTTGACATGTGATACAGCTGGTATTATTTCTCCTGCTGTCCAAATGGTGTCGGCTTATCAGCAGACAGAGGCATTAAAATATTTAACAGGGCATGAAGAGCAAATGGAGCGAAAGTTTGTCACGTTTGATTTGTGGCAGTCGTCTTCGTTTAAAATGGATGTATCTCGTACGAAGCAGGAAAGCTGTCCATCTTGCGGCACACATAGAACGTATCCATATTTAGATGAACAGCGAAAAAAAACAGCGATTCTTTGCGGGCGTGACACCATTCAGATCATATCGAAGGATTTGGAAAACCTTTCATTTCAGCATGTAAAAGAGCGTCTGTCATCTATTTGTGAGGTGGAAGTGAACGATTTTTTAATTCATATACGCTATGAAAGACACCGTATCGTTTGTTTTAAAGGAGGACGTGTATTAATCCATGGGACAAATGATGAAAGAGTAGCCAATTCATTACTAGCAAGACTGCTAGGCATATAGGAGTGAGAAGTGATGGAAAGACGACAGCCAATTCCAGTAGAAGAGGCAGTAAAGAAAGTCCACCAATTTCAAAAACATGGACAAGTCGAATGGGTTCCTTTAAAGAACAGCCTTGGAAGATGGATTGCAGAGGATATTTTAGCAGACCATGATGTTCCTGCCTTTGATCGTTCTCCGTATGATGGTTTTGCACTTCGGGCAGAAGATACAAAGGAAGCATCAAGCGAGCATCCGGTTGAATTTGAGGTCATTGATCATATTGGGGCAGGTATTGTTTCTGCAAAAACGATCGGTCCTTTTCAAGCGATTCGCATCATGACAGGAGCGAAGATGCCAAAAGGAGCAAATGTTGTGATCATGCTCGAATTGACGAAAACGTTTGAAAAAGACGGTAAATCAATGATGTCACTTAAAAGACCTCTGAAAAAGGGTGACAATATTTCTCGGCAAGGAGAAGAGACCCTCAAAGGGAACGTCATGATCAAAAAAGGCTCAAAAGTAACCCCAGGCGTGACGGCGATATTAGCAACGTTCGGGTATGCGGTTGTGCCAGTCGTCAAAAAACCGGTCATCGGTATCATCTCAACAGGTACCGAGCTTCTACAAGTAAGTGATGCCATGGTGGACGGTAAAATTAGAAACAGTAACCTGAGTATGGTCTACGCCCAGGTTCTTGAAGCTGGAGGAGAACCGCTTGATTTAGGCGGTGTATCCGATGATTTTGATCAAAGCTATGAAGCCGTAAAAGCAGCCTTAAGCAAAGTTGATATGCTCATCACAACAGGCGGTGTATCGGTAGGTGATTTTGACTTTTTACCTGCTATTTATGAAAAACTAGGTGCAGAGGTGTTGTTTAATAAAGTGGCCATGAGACCTGGAAGTGTGACGACCGTTGCGGCGTTGCCAAATGGTCAATTGCTTTATGGGCTGTCAGGAAATCCAGCTGCCTGTTTTGTTGGCTTTGAACTATTTGTCAAACCGATCATTTATAAATGGTGTTTGAAAGAAAATCCATTTCCCGTTTTTTCTGAGGCGAAGCTGACACATGATTTTCCAAAAGCCAATCCATTCACTCGATTTGTTAGAGCATCACTTGATTTCGCTGGCAGCCAGCTGAGTGTGACGCCAACAGGTCTTGATAAATCTAGTGCGGTGACATCTATTGCTCATGCTGATTGTTTCATTGTTTTGCCCGGAGGAACAAGAGGGTTTAGTGCAGGTGACCAGGTCAACGTTCTGCTATTTCACCACGAAGGCGGTGCTCCATGTTGGATGACAAATTAAACATTCTGCAAGTCGTGGGCTATCAAAATAGTGGTAAAACGACGCTGATCGAAAAATTATGTCAGCTGGCGGATGAAGAAGAAATGAAGCTAGGCTGCTTGAAACATCATGGACATGGCGGAAAACCAGACCGTCTGTTCAAACAAAAAGATACGGATCGATATGTTCAAGCGGGTGCGTTTGCTGCTGGTGTGGAGGGAGAAGGTGAATGTCACTTTTTCATGCAGCACATGACGTTTGCACAACTAGTCAACATGTGTCAGCATCTTCCTTTAGATGCCGTCTTGATCGAAGGATACAAACAGGCGCCTTACCGCAAAATCCTGTGTGTCAAAGACGAACAGGAACTCATTGATCTTTCGACACTTTCTCATATACAAGCAGCCATTTATTTCAATAAAGAAATACAGTTCACCGAGAAATACCCGTTTCCTTTGTTTTCAGCATTTGACAAGCGCGGGATCACATTTGCTTTTAATTTATTGAAGGGGGAAGCCTCGTATGAATGAACTTTTTAAGATCACAAAAGAGCCGATTGATGTGAATGAATTGATTCAGCATGTTACAAGACGCAAAGCGGGAGCCATTACGACATTCATAGGCACGGTAAGAGAATGGACAAATGGCAAAAAAACGCTGCGTTTAACATATGAAGCATACATACCAATGGCGGAAAATATGTTGAGTCAAATTGGACAAGAAATTAAAAAACGCTGGCCTGAAACAGAAGCTGCCATTGTGCATCGTATTGGCACTCTTGAGATATGTGACATTGCAGTGGCAATAGCTGTTTCATCACCTCATCGGAAAGCTGCATACGAAGCCAATGAATATGCGATTGAACGAATAAAGGAAATAGTTCCTATTTGGAAAAAGGAATACTGGGAAGATGGGGAGGCTTGGATAGGTGATCAGCTTGAAACCGTTTCTTACCCGGATGGAAAACCTAGTACTCTCCAACTTAACGAGAAAGAAGGGAAGCGGCATGATTAGCGTATTATTGTTCGCCGGCCTTGCTGAGAAGGCCGGTAAACAACAAATCATCATTCAAAAAGATCAAACAACGGTTGATGAGATTAAAATAGAATTACAGGAGGTATATGGTGTTGATACTGCACAAAACGTGATGGTTGCAGTCAACGAAATATATACGAGGGGAAATGCTGAAGTGCGTAGCGGGGACACTGTTGCACTCATTCCTCCTGTAAGTGGTGGATAATAGATATTAGAGGATTTGGTTATGGCCAGCGGCTGTAACCAATTTTTTTATGTGTGAAAAGATTGTAGAGGTACTTGGGTATGATCTTCGTAAATAAAACATCCCCGGCGTGCTTTAGAAATGTGAGGATCGAGCTGTTGAATGAGATCATACAATTCGCTGATTCGTCTCACATTGAAATCTGTTTGCGCTTGAAGCTGTTCTTTTAGTTCTTTTGTGCTCACGATGCTTCCCTTTTTTTCTTTAATAATATCTACACACCTTGCTGCGTAGTATATTTTGTCATTAGAAGGTCTGCTCTCTTTCATATCAAGTAATTTGAGCTCATGATAAATCAGTTCTCTTTCCTTTCTAAAGTATTGCCATGCTTCTTGTTCCTTTTCATAAAGTAAAATCAATTGCATTTTCAATTTTTCTCTTAACATTCACTTGACTCCATTTCCACTATCATTTAACCTACCTCTATTTTACATTATATGAAAAAATAACATTTGATCAAGTAAAATCCTTTTATTTTTATTTTTTTAATATGAAAGTATTGATACTAAAGGCTCATCTGTTCTATAAAAGGCGCTAAACATAGTCCTATAAAGCCGGGATTCATTGAAATTACTAGGAATATTTTAACAAAAAATTGTTGTGTCTAACTGAGACCATCTGAATCCAAAGGAAAAGGATATTTATTCCGAAAGACATGTTGTTTACTTCATAAAATGTTTTTCAGTCAGTAAAATCATGATTTTTTCATATGAATATGGTCGGGTCAAGGTATCATTTGAAGGATGTCGTTCATGAAAATAGAATAATAGATTCAATCCTATCACTATGAAAATAAGAAAATCAAATGATCTATCACTTATTGGCAATCTTTTGATAAAATAGAAACAACAAGAGTATGAAAAAACGTTTCGATACTTACAGCACATGGAGAGGATGACCTTTGATGAAAGAAACAACGCCAAAACCCACAATAATTGGAGTAAGCACTAGACCATCAGAGCATTTGAAAAGAGTGTGGGAGCAGCCATTCGTTTGGTGGCCTTTATCATGTGTGCTTGTATTAACAGTTGTTGTCACTTATTTGTCTCAGCTAGTGAATGAAGGATTGTGGGCAGATTTAATTTTACCAATCCCTTTCGTTTATGTGATCACGCTCATTGGTCTGGTCATTGGGATTGTCATTAATACTGCCGTATACAAGTTCATCGTCTTTTTAGCAAAAGGTGATGCAACATTTCATCAGCTGTTTTCAGGTGTACTGTATATCACACCTATTACGATCATTGGTACGATTATTTCTCATTTGGCGATCATTTTTTTTCATGTGCCAAAAGATATCACGGTTACCTCATTAAACGCATTCATTCGAATGTCTGGTCCATGGCATGCCGTGTTAGCCAATATCGATCTTTTTGTGATCTGGAATCTTGTTTTAACAGGCTTTTTATTGATCAAAGTCGGCCGCATTTCGCCAAGAATATCTTGGATTATTGTGAGTGTCTTTTATGTATTATCTTTAATTTTTCAATATGTAGGAACCACAATCACCATCAACATGCAGTAAGCTGGGGGTAGAATGTTTTTATGAGAAAGAAAATCATTATCGGATCCATTATCATTATTGTGATTGGTCTATTCATTGGATTTAATATTGCAAAAAACCAATCAAAGCCTGCCTCTACGGCATCATTTAAAACAGTCCAACTTGCATCAAAAGAAATAACTTCTACGGTGATGACGCCTGGAACACTTTCATTCTCGGAGGAGCAATTCATTTATACAGAAGAGGAGAAGGGAAGCCTGAATCATATCGCTGTGAAAGAAGGAGAAAAGGTGAAAGTTGGAACACCGCTCCTGACATATGAAAATAAGGAACTGGAGCTTGAAGAACAGCAGCAAGCACTTGCGGCTGAATCAAGTACACTAAAGCTTGAACAATTACAAAATAGACTCAATACATTAGATGAAAATCAGGGAAAAAAGGCGGGCTCTGATTCGAAAAACGAGCGAGATCAGCTTGAAATCGAACTCAAAGCCGCTGAATTAGAACAAAAACAAGCGGAGCTTAACCAAGAAAAAATAAAGGCACAAATAGAAGATTTAACGATACATAGCAAAATTGAAGGAACAGTCATCTCCATCGAGCAAGATGCTGGCGCAGGGAAGCTAGAAGAGAGACAGCCGGTGATCCATATTGGCAATGAGAAAAAAATGATCGTACGAGGCTTAATCACTGAGTATGACGCTATGAAAGTCAAAAAGAAACAAAAAGTAAAGGTAACGTCTGATGTCATTCGCGGAAAGAGCTGGCAAGGAGTGGTGAAAAAAGTGGGCGCTGTGCCTGCCCAGTCAACAGCAGAAACAGCTGCAAGTGATCAAACGGTACAATATCCAGTCGAAATTGAAATAAAAGGGAAAAAGCCGGATGCAAAACCAGGCTTTAAAATGATCATGGAAATTGAAACGGACAAGCGTCAAGTGCTCACAATTCCTGAAACAGCCGTGAAAAAAGAGAAAGATGGTTCATACGTTTATGTTGTTGAAAAGAATGCACTGAAGAAAGTAAAAGTGACATTAGGTGAAACGTCAGGTCATGATCTTGAAGTGACGAAAGGTTTAACAAAAGAAGATCAAATCATTGCAGAGCCATCAGATGACATGTATGACGGAATGGAAGTGAACGCTGAATGATTCAGCTTTCAAACGTGACAAAAAGCTACGAAGTCGCTGAGGAGACATTTGATGTATTAAGTGATGTGGACCTTGTCATTGGTAAAGGCGAGTATATGTCCATTATGGGCCCGTCCGGCTCTGGAAAATCAACGTTAATGAATATCATTGGCTGTTTGGACCACCCGACCTCCGGACAGTACCATTTTCAAGGTATGGAGCTGTCGGCAGCAAAGGATCAAGAACTGGCAGTGATTCGAAATCGATCCATTGGTTTTGTTTTTCAACAATTTTATTTACTGCCTAGATTAAATGCGAGGCGAAATGTTGAACTTCCGATGATTTATGCTGGTATCAGTCAAAAGGAAAGAAAAGAACGTGCGGAAATGGCACTTGAAAAGGTTGGTTTGGCAGATCGAATGAAGCATATGCCAAACGAGTTGTCAGGGGGTCAAAAGCAAAGAGTAGCCATCGCACGAGCGATTGTCAATGAGCCGAAGCTCATCTTGGCAGATGAACCAACAGGCGCTCTTGATTCAAAAACGAGCGGCTCGATTATGGAACAGTTTACAAAGCTCAATGAGGAAGGAACAACGGTTGTGCTAGTTACTCATGAAGAAGAAATAGCTGCGTATACAAACCGGATAGTCGTTGTAAGAGATGGACGCCTCGTTCAAGATAGATTGATACAAGGAGACGCAATGAATGAAACTCTTTGAAAATATCAAAATAGCGCTGAATTCTGTCCTAGCTCATAAATTGCGGTCTATTTTAACAATGCTTGGAATTATTATTGGGGTTGGATCAGTGATTGCAGTCGTTGCCATCGGTCAAGGCGGAGAGCAAATGCTAAAAGAATCAATTTCAGGGCCAAACAATACCATTGATATGACCTATACACCCTCTGATGAGGAGTTAAATGCGAATCCTAATGCGTTATTTGAAGCCACATTTACTGAAGAAGACATTCAAAGTGTTCAAGCATTGAATGGGGTTAAACAGGTTGCCTCCTCCACTGCACAAGGCATGCAATTAAGATTCCAAGATACAACAATAGATGCAACGGTCAATGGGATTAATGAAGGCTACACGAATGTACATTCATTACATATAGCAGAAGGACAGGACTTACGTGAAATCGATTTTAGGAGCGGAAGAAGGGCAGCTGTTATTTCAGAAGGGATACAAAAAGAATTATTTAATGGAGAGAAGGCAGTAGGCGAGTTGATTTGGATGAATGGACAGCCGGTTGAGGTGATCGGAGTTTTAGCAAAACAGGAAGGGCTGTTTTCATTTGATATGAATGAAATATATGTCCCTTTTGCAATGCTGACAACTGCATTTGGTGTGAAAGAATATGATAAGTTGTCTATTCAAGTCGCACATGCTGATCAAATGAAAGAAGTGGGAAAGAGTGCGGCTGCACGCTTAAATGAAAATCACCATACAGAAGATGCTTACGAAATGATCAATCTGGAAGAGATTGCAGCAGGCATTGGTCAAATTACGTCTGTCATGACAACAATCATTGGCTCAATTGCTGGTATCTCATTACTTGTCGGCGGCATTGGTGTCATGAATATTATGCTCGTATCTGTCACAGAAAGAACAAGAGAAATCGGAATTCGAAAGGCACTTGGGGCAACTAGGGCTCAAATACTCGTTCAGTTTTTAATTGAGTCTGTCGTCCTTACACTGATCGGTGGGTTACTTGGAATTGCGCTTGGCTTCGGAGGTGCTTCACTTGTGTCACTGTTTGCAGGGTGGCCTTCTCTTGTATCGTGGCAAATCGTATGTGGAGGCGTCCTATTTAGTATGCTCATTGGTATTATTTTTGGACTGATTCCTGCCAATAAAGCAGCGAGGCTCGATCCTATTGAATCACTTAGATATGAATAATCCTAAAGTTAACTTTCAAGGTGCTGACAAGAAGGTAGAACGAGATATATTGCCTGCTGCTCCGCACCTGAAGCTTTTATGCAAAACGCATAAAGGCTTTTTTTCGTTCAATTGAATGAAATGAAAAATGATAGAAATGCTAATATCATGACTTTCTTCTCAATGTCACATATTTTTCAGTTTACAAATGGTACATATAAAGGTAAGATGACCATTGTGAAAGATTTTGATAGTTATTGAATGTATTTGATTGTTTTGTATTGATAATGTTGAAAAAAGCGATTACAATAAAGGTGCGCGCAAAATGAATACGTTTTCAAAAGGGGGTGTTTTCAATGCTCACACCAGAAAGACATCAACTCATTATCGACTATTTAGAAGAAAACGATGTCATCAAAATACAGGACTTAACGATTATGACGGATGCGTCTGAATCTACAATTAGAAGAGATTTATCAGCCCTTGAAGAAAAAGGCTTTCTTAAAAGAGTTCACGGAGGAGCTGCTAAAATATCTAGTATTCGTCTTGAACCAGATGTGTTTGAGAAATCTGCCAAAAACCTTCATGAAAAGTCATTGATTGCAGAGGCAGCTGCATCACTTTTAAAACAAGGCGATTGTATTTACTTAGATGCTGGTACGACAACACAGCAAATGATTGACTTTATCGATCCAGATCAAGATATCGTGGTGGTGACAAATGGTGTCATGCACATTGAAGCACTCATGAGAAAAGGCATTTCTTTTTACCTGATAGGCGGATCAGTGAAACATCGAACAGGAGCCATGGTGGGAGCCGCAGCTTTGACAGCTATGGAAAATTACCGTTTTGACAAAAGCTTTGTTGGGACGAACGGCATTCATCCCGAGGCAGGGTTTACAACACCTGATCCAGAAGAAGCGCTCATTAAAAAAAGAGCCATGAAGCAGGCGAAAAAAACCTACATCTTAACAGATGCCTCAAAGTTTGGCGAAATATCGTTTTCAACCTTTGCTAGTTTACAGGAAGCGACCATTATCACAAACGACGCAAAAGAGGATTCATTCGATAATTACCATGAAAAAACGGTTATAAAGGTAGTGAAAACATGATTTATACAGTTACTTTAAACCCATCAGTTGATTACATCGTACACGTGGAGGATTTTGCGGTCGGCGGTTTAAATCGTTCAACCTATGACAAAAAATATCCAGGTGGTAAAGGAATCAATGTCTCAAGGCTTTTAAAACGGCACGGTGTTGAATCAAAAGCACTTGGATTCATTGGCGGTTTTACAGGCAAATATATTCAAGACTTTTTACAAAACGAACAATTACAAACAGCCTTTCATGAGGTGTCAGAAGATACACGTATCAATGTGAAACTAAAAACAGGCGAAGAAACAGAAATCAACGGGCTCGGTCCAAGTATTACTGAAGCACAGTTCGATTCGTTTTTATCCCAATTCACTTCATTAACAGAAGGCGATGTCGTTGTATTAGCAGGTAGCATTCCTTCTTCACTGCCTCATAACACATATGAGCGCATTGCTGAGGTATGTGCGAAGCAAGGGGTAAGAGTCGTACTTGATATTTCTGGAGAAGCCTTAAAAAAAGCAGCAGATCTGAAACCATTCTTAATGAAACCAAACCATCATGAGTTAGGTGAAATGTTTGAAACCAGTATTTCATCTGCAGAAGAAGCCATTCCTTATGGGAAAAAGCTGTTGGAACAAGGTGCTGAACATGTCATTGTATCTATGGCTGGAGACGGCGCTCTCTTATTCAGTAAGGAAGGGATCTTTCAATCTAATGTTCCAAAAGGCAAGCTGATCAACTCAGTTGGTGCAGGGGATTCAGTCGTTGCAGGATTCTTAGCTGGCGTTTCTAAAGGCCTTTCCATAGAAGAATCATTTAAGCTTGGCGTCACATCAGGAAGTGCTACAGCATTTTCTGAGGAACTTGGAACAAAAGAGCTTGTCGATACATTATTGCCACAAGTAAAAGTCACACGCATTTAAAGGAGGAGTCATCATGAAAATTACAGAACTACTCACGAAGCATACGATTAAGCTTCAATTAGACAGCCAGCAAAAAGAAGCCGTTATTGAAGAACTGGTCACTGTATTAGATACAGCTGGTAAATTAAATGATAAAGAAGGCTACAAAGCAGCTGTTGTTAATCGTGAAAAACAAAGCTCTACGGGAATCGGAGAAGGAATTGCGATTCCTCATGCGAAAACAGCAAGTGTGAA
The DNA here is from genome assembly GCF_000691145.1 of Bacillus altitudinis 41KF2b. Lineage (GTDB taxonomy): Bacteria > Bacillota > Bacilli > Bacillales > Bacillaceae > Bacillus > Bacillus altitudinis. Next base: position 355,216 of record NZ_ASJC01000001.1, read on the forward strand.
AGAACCTGCCATTGCATTTGGTCGTTCAACAGCTGGTGTAGATTATGAATCATTAGACGGACAGCCAAGTCACCTTGTCTTTATGATTGCAGCAACTGAAGGCGCAAACAACACGCATTTAGAAGCACTTTCTCGTTTATCCACACTTCTCATGCGTGAAGAGATCCGAAAGCAGCTTCTTGAAGCGGCTACTGAAGATGAAATCATTGAAATTATCAATACACATGATAAAGACGATGAAGAAGAAGAGGAAGTCAAAGAGGAACCGGCTGCACCGGGAAAACCTGCTAAAATTTTAGCGGTGACAGCTTGTCCAACAGGCATCGCGCATACATTTATGGCCGCAGATGCTTTGAAAGAAAAAGCAAAAGAAATGGGCGTTGACATTAAAGTTGAGACAAACGGCTCTAGTGGAATTAAACATGCCCTGACAGCAAAAGAAATTGAAGAAGCGCCAGCTATTATTGTGGCAGCTGATAAACAAGTTGAAATGGAACGCTTTAAAGGCAAACATGTCATTGAAGTACCTGTGACAGCTGGAATTCGCCGTCCGCAAGAATTGATCGAAAAAGCCATCAATCAAGATGCGCCGATTTATAAAGGTTCAGGCGGCAGTTCTTCCAAAGATGAAAATGAATCGTCAAGCAAGGGAAGAAGTGGATTCTATAAGCACTTAATGAGCGGTGTAAGCAACATGCTTCCGTTTGTTGTTGGGGGCGGTATCCTCGTTGCGATTTCATTCTTCTGGGGAATTAACTCAGCTGACCCTAAAGATCCTTCTTTCAATTCATTTGCAGCTGTATTAAAAGGAATTGGCGGAGATAATGCGCTTGCCTTAATCGTTGCTGTATTAGCTGGATTTATCGCAATGAGTATTGCAGACCGTCCAGGTTTCGCACCAGGTATGGTTGGCGGATTCATGGCCTCAGCAGCAGGAGCTGGATTCTTAGGCGGATTGATTGCTGGTTTCCTTGCTGGTTACATCGTGGTGCTGCTCAAAAAAGTATTCACCTTTGTACCACAGTCGCTCGATGGTATTAAACCAGTTCTGCTCTATCCATTGTTCGGTATTTTCTTTACAGGGATTATCATGCATTACATCGTCAACACACCTGTTAAAATGGTGATGGACGGATTAACACACTGGCTTGAATCACTTGGTACTGGAAACCTTGTATTAATGGGGATTATTTTAGCTGGTATGATGGCCATTGATATGGGTGGTCCGATTAACAAAGCGGCCTACACATTTGGTCTTGCGATGATTGCTGCCGGCAACTATGCACCGCATGCTGCGATTATGGCAGGCGGAATGGTGCCGCCGCTAGGAATTGCGCTAGCGACAACGATCTTTAGAAACAAATTCTCTAAACGTGACCGCGAAGCAGGTATTACATGTTACTTCATGGGGGCTGCGTTCATTACGGAAGGGGCGATCCCGTTTGCAGCGGCAGATCCTCTGCGCGTCATTCCTTCAGCTGTGATTGGTGCAGCAGTTGCAGGTGGATTAACAGAATTCTTTAGAGTGACGCTTCCTGCACCGCACGGCGGACTATTCGTTTTCTGGGTAACAAACCATCCAGTTCTTTACATCATCAGCATCTTAATCGGTGCCATTGTTACAGCGCTACTTCTCGGAATTCTAAAAAAACCAGTCCGACAAGAAGCTTAATTTGAAAAGAAGCATCGTGAAGAGCGGTGCTTCTTTTTGTTTAATCATCAGCAAATTAGGAAAAAATATCTAATTGAATGGTTGTCTTGTGAATTTTTAAATGACATGTGATAAAGTAAAGTTATTCAATTCGCGTTTCAAGTCTTTTAGCAGAAAGTCTTAGGAGGAAGCAGTATTTTGAACGAAGAAAACAAACAAAACGAAAATGACATTCAATCTGATGGGAAACAAGCCAAAAAAGAGAAGAAAAGTTCTCTGTTTGAATGGATCAAAGCCATTTTAATTGCACTTGCCCTCGTCCTCATCATCCGTACGTTTATTTTTGAGCCGTATGTGGTGGAAGGAGAGTCAATGGAACCAACCCTTCATGATGGAGAAAAGCTGTTTGTTAACAAAACCATCAACTATCTCGGTGGAGTCAAACGTGGTGACATCGTGATTATTAATGGAAAAGACGGTCAGAAAATTCATTATGTCAAACGATTGATCGGCCTTCCAGGCGACACGATTGAAATGAAGGATGATACGCTTTACATTAATGGTAAAAAAGTAGATGAGCCTTATTTAAAAGAGAACAAGGCGCATGCCAAAGAGTATGAGGTACATTTAACAGGAGATTTTGGTCCAGTGAAAGTACCGAAAAACGATTACTTTGTTATGGGTGACAACAGACTGAATTCTATGGACAGTCGAAATGGACTCGGACTCATTGAAAAGGATCGGATTGTCGGCACATCAGAATTTGTTTTCTTCCCATTTGGCGATATTCGACAAACACAATAAATACACCTTTCTCAATGCGTAAGAAAGGTGCTTGAATGGACGACCCTTCATGTAGGGTCGTTTTTAATTTGGTGTGAGCATCGTGACAATGATGACAATGGCCAAAACAGAAGCGAAAACGGACCCAGTAATCGCCAAAACAGAACGGAATAATCCAATTTTCACATTGTCTTTTCCGCGCTTTTGTAAAAAGCGTTTTGAAAAGATATGGACCAGTGTGTAAATGAGGACAAGCCCAATATAAAGGCCAAAGTCTCTTGCATTAAAGCCAGTCGCCGATAAATAAATGCCCATAAAGAAAATCAATAAACAGTATTCCATGAGTGTGAGTAATCTCAAATCGCCCGAACTCCTTCAACAAAAACATTCCCACTTATTATACCATATTGGACAAAAAGCCTTTGTTCTTAGTGAGAGACGTTTCTATCAATCGTTATTCATGTTATACTTCATATTGATGAATGAGTGATGGAGGATTAATAAATGATTGCAGTGAATAATGTTAGTTTGCGATTTGCTGATCGTAAATTATTTGAAGAAGTAAATATTAAGTTCACTCCTGGCAACTGCTACGGACTAATTGGTGCCAATGGAGCTGGTAAATCAACGTTCTTAAAGATTCTTTCTGGAGAAATTGAGGCTCAAACGGGCGATGTTCATATGAGTCCTGGTGAACGTTTAGCGATTTTAAAACAGAACCACTTTGAATACGAAGAGTTTGAAGTGTTAAAAGTCGTCATCATGGGTCACAAACGTCTATATGATGTGATGCAGGAAAAAGATGCGATTTATATGAAACCTGATTTCTCAGATGAAGACGGGATTCGTGCAGCAGAGCTTGAAGGTGAGTTTGCTGAGTTAAACGGATGGGAAGCGGAAAGTGAAGCTGCGATCCTATTAAAAGGTCTTGGCATTCCAGAGAGCTTGCAATCGAAGAAAATGTCTGAGCTTGGCGGATCTGAAAAGGTAAAAGTGCTTTTAGCACAAGCTTTATTCGGTAAACCTGACGTTCTACTTCTCGATGAGCCAACGAACCACTTGGACTTACAAGCCATTCAGTGGTTAGAAGAGTTCCTCATTAACTTTGAAAATACCGTCATCGTCGTATCGCATGATCGTCATTTCTTAAACAAAGTATGTACGCATATTGCAGACCTTGACTTTGGAAAAATTCAAGTGTATGTCGGAAACTATGATTTCTGGTATGAATCTAGCCAGCTGGCATTAAAACTCAGCCAGGATGCCAACAAGAAAAAAGAAGAACAGATTAAGCAGCTTCAAGAATTCGTTGCTCGGTTCAGTGCGAACGCATCTAAATCGAAGCAAGCGACATCAAGAAAGAAATTGCTTGATAAGATTTCGCTAGATGACATTAAACCATCTTCTCGTAAATATCCTTATGTTCATTTTGCGCCAGAGCGTGAAATCGGAAATGATGTCCTTCAAGTAGAAGGTCTATCCAAAACGATTGACGGTGTAAAAGTACTGGATAACGTCAGCTTTATTATGAATCGTGAGGATAAAATTGCGTTCTTAAGTCGTAATGAGCTTGCTGTCTCTACTTTATTTAAAATCCTTGCTGGTGAAATGGAGCCAGACAGCGGGACGTTTAAATGGGGCGTGACAACATCTCAAGCCTTTTTCCCTAAAGACAACAGTGAATATTTTGAAGGAAGCGATTTAGATCTTGTTGATTGGCTTCGTCAATATTCTCCGAATGATCAAAGTGAAAGCTTCCTGCGTGGTTTCTTAGGCCGTATGCTTTTCTCTGGGGAAGAAGTGAAGAAAAAAGCAAGCGTCTTATCAGGTGGAGAAAAGGTTCGTTGTATGTTATCAAAAATGATGCTGTCTGGAGCGAATATTTTGCTGTTAGACGAGCCGACGAACCATTTAGACCTAGAGTCCATCACAGCGCTGAATAACGGTCTAATGAGCTTTAAAGGGGCTATGCTCTTCTCATCTCATGACCATCAGTTTGTTGAAACAGTTGCAAACCGGATTATCGAAGTGACGCCAAACGGCATCGTTGATAAACAAACAACTTATGATGAGTTCTTATCAGATCAAGACATCCAAAAAAGACTACAAGAGCTGTATGCATAAACATAAAGAAAAGACATCCACATGTGGATGTCTTTTTTCTTTAAAAAGCCCAATTTCCATTACGGAAAATCGGTTCACGTTTACCATCTTTTGTGATCCCATCAATATTCATTTCCTTTGAACCAATCATGAAATCGACGTGTGTAATACTGCTGTTCACACCCGCTGCGTCTAATTCCTCTCGTTTCATCTCTTTACCGCCTTCGATATTAAATGCATAACCGCTGCCGATGGCAAGGTGGTTGGATGCATTTTCATCGTAAAGTGTATTGTAATAGAGGATATTTGAGTTAGAAATTGGTGAATCATCTGGTACAAGGGCAACCTCACCTAGATAATGTGAGCCTTCATCTGTTTCAACGAGAGAGGTTAAAATGTCTTCGCCCTCTTTTGCTTTCACATCTACAATACGCCCATTTTCAAAGGTTAACGTAAATTCATCGATAATGTTTCCTGCATAACTAAGTGGCTTTGTGCTAGAGACAGTCCCGTTTACACCATCTTTTTTAGGTACGGTAAAGACCTCTTCTGTCGGCATATTGGCCATGAATGATACGCCGCGTTCACTCACGCTGCCAGCACCTACCCAAATATGCTGCTCTGGAAGTTCAATCGTTAAATCTGTACCTGGTGCTTCATAGTGCAGCTTGTGGTAATGACGTTCATTTAATACTTTTACTTTTTCATTTAGTGATTCATCATGCTTTTTCCACGCTTCAACAGGATCTGGCTGATCAGCGCGGGCGACTTTAAAGATTTGGTCCCATAATAATGAAACAGCTTCTTCATCGGCATGCTTAGGGAAAATCTTTTTCGCCCAATCTTTTGATGCAGCACCGACGACTGTCCATGCGACTTTGTCAGATTGAACGTATTGACGATATGTATGAAGTGCTGAACCTGCAGCTTTTTGCTGTGAAGCAATTTTTTTCGAGTCAATGCCACTTAGAAGATCAGGGCTTTCTGACAAGATCGTAATAAAAGCACCGCCACGTTTTGCGATGGTTTCCATCATCTGTGCTTCCCATTCTGGAAATTGCTCAAACACATCTTGTGGGGCATGTTCATATTTTAAACGGGTCAGAACACCATCACTCCAGCGGATATGTACGTTTTTCGCTCCGCGCTCATATGCGTGTTTTGCCACAAGGCGGACAAGATCTACAGATTCAGTGAACGCAGATACGACCACTTCTTGACCACTTTGAACATTTACACCTACTTCAACGATGGTTTTTGCATATTGATCTAGTTGTTTTTCGAATGAACTCATAAAAAACCCTCCTTTAGTCATGTTCATCATATCAGATTTAAGACCGGAAAGGAAAATAGGGAGCCGTCCCGAAGCAAAATAAAAAAGCCGCTTTCGTGCGGCTTTTTTAGCGGTTCAGTTGTTTCACAGGCTGTGCATTAGAAGGGGGCATATGTGAAAACGACAGGCTCATTCCTCCTAAAATAATACCGGTTAAAATGACTGTGACAACGACCCGTTTACCTAAATCAAGCAACATGTTCTTCCTCCTTCACGTTTATCCATTCATCACGATATGATCGAAATGATGAAAAAAGAAGTAGAACATGAAGATTATTTTAATGTTTTTTGCAATTTGTCGATGACTTCTAATGAACGACCTGTTCCAATTGCGACAGATTCAAGAGGATTTGCTGCGATATGAACTGGGACGACAATTTCTTGAGAGAGCCATTCTTGAATGCCGTTTAATAGTGCACCACCGCCAGTTAGAATGACGCCGCGATCTACGATATCACCACTCAGTTCTGGAGGGCTGTCTTCTAATGTAGCCCGAATCGCCTCTAAAATATGAAGAAGTGATTCACGCATAGCACCTTGAATTTCTGTTGATTCAAGTGTAATTGTTTTTGGAAGACCTGTGACAAGGTCGCGTCCACGTACTTCTAATGACTCAGGTTCGTGTTCAATGAGTCCATAACCAATTTCCATTTTTACTTGTTCAGCTGTCCGTTCACCGATCAGTAAATTGTATTTCTTTCTCACAAAAGTAATGATATCTTCATCCAGTTGATCTCCGCCAATTCGGATCGAATGGCAAGAGACAACTCCGCCAAATGAAATGATCGCTACCTCTGTCGTTCCTCCGCCAATGTCTACAACGACGTTGGCAACAGGCTCGTCCACCGGGAGATCAGCACCGATTGCAGCTGCGACGGGTTCTTCAATTAAATGCACATGCTTGGCCCCGCAATTTTTGACAGCATCGCTGATCGCGCGGCGTTCGACAGCTGTTGAACCTGAAGGTGTACAAACAACCACAGTCGGCTTTCTAAAGGTAAACCCAATATTTTTTCCTGCTTTTTTCATAATTTGTTTGAGTAAATCGGTTGTCATATCGTAATCAGCGATGACACCATCTTTCATCGGACGGATCGCTACAATTTTTCCAGGTGTTTTCCCAATCATCTCTTTTGCTTCTGACCCCACTGCAAGGACAGTTTTTGTTTCCGTATCTACTGCCACAACGGATGGTTCATTGAGAATAATTCCTTTATTTTTACTGTAAACCAATATGTTAGCTGTTCCTAAATCAATTCCAATTTCGGCATTTTGAAACATGTTTTCACCCAATCTCTAATTTTGCTGTTTTAAACAATTTTACATTTAAAAGTTCAGAGGGTTGAGGTCATTTGTGGGGGTGTGTGATCATCTTGAAATGAATCTGTAAAATTCAAGTCTCATTTTGACATTCACAATAAATTTTCCCTTTGGTTTTTCGATTTTGAAAAAAATTTTTATGCAGGAGAAACCTTTTAAGAATCTCTTACGTCTACGATATATCAATTGGTGAAAAACAGATTGATCTTGAGCTAATGAAAGAAAGAGGGAACGAAATTGAAATCTATCGGAGTTGTAAGAAAAGTAGATGAACTAGGGCGTATTGTGATGCCAATCGAATTGAGAAGAGCACTTGATATCGCTATTAAAGACAGTATGGAATTTTTTATAGATGGAGATAAAATCGTCTTGAAAAAATATCAGCCAGAGGGCGTCTGCCTGATGACTGGTGAGATTACTTCTGAGAACCACGAGTATGGAAATGGTCAAATTACATTAAGCGCTGAAGGCGCAGAACTACTGCTAAAAGAGCTTCAAGAAGCCCTTCAGCAGTAAATAAAAATAGCCTGTTCTCTCCCATTGTGCTGAGAGCAGGCTTTTTTTTCTAAAAAAGTTCCTTAAAAATGCCACATCTTCCTCAAAAAATAAGTGGAAAATGGTACAATTGACAAAGAATCTCAGGGCGGCAGGTGGAATTATTTGAACAAAACTTATCAAGTACGGATCCTGTTATCCGTTCTTGCATTTATATTAATTTTGAGCTGGGATTTCTTTTATTATCTTAGCGGCTATCACATTAATTGGCCGCTCGATCTAGCCTTTACAGTCGTTGTTTTGGCCGGTATTTGGAGCATCTCAGGCTATGTGGACCGGTTGAATTTGCTTGTATCAGATTTAAATAAACGAGAAAAAGAAGCGCACGAACTGACAGAGCGGCTGAATCGAATCACAGATAACTTGCAAGAAATCGTTTTTGAAACCAATGAAAAAGGTGAAATCATTTTTTTAAATCAAGCATGGAAACAAATGACGGGTTACGACATAGAGGAGTGTCTAGGTACGATGTACAATCAGTACTTTGATCAAGAAGAGCATGTCGTTCAGCATTTGTTGTCTGTGATCAAAGAGCATAAGGATGAGGGGCGGGTGGAGCTGCAGCTTCTCCATAAAGAAGGAAAAAAGGTATGGGGAGATGTGCATTATAAGCTTTATTTCGATGAACAGCACCAGTTTACTGGAGGTATTGGAACGGTTGCAGATATCACGAAACAAAAGCAGGCAAAGCTTGAACTTGAAAGGTCAAATCAGCAACTGCAAATGCAGGCACAAAAGCTGGCTGTTGCAGGACAAATAGCTGCTGGCATTGCCCATGAAGTCAGAAATCCGCTCACCTCAGTCAATGGATTTTTGCAGCTGATGAAAACGCAATATCCTGAAAGAACCGATTATTTTGATATCATCTTTTCTGAAATTAAACGCATTGATTTTGTTTTAAGTGAACTGCTTGTCTTAGCAAAACCTCAATCGGTTCAATTTCAAGAAGTACAGCTCCATGATTTGCTAGAGCAGGTGATTACCTTATTAAAGACAAATGCCGTTCTTTCAAATATTGATCTCAAACAGCCATTTAAAAAGCAGGATGCTGGCACGATATTAGCAGACGCCAATCAAATGAAGCAGCTGTTCATTAACTTAATCAAAAATGCGATCGAGGCGATGCCTGAAGGCGGCAATATATACATATCAACAGAAAAAGTGATGAATGAATGGAAAATCACGATTCAAGATGAAGGAAAAGGAATGTCCGAAGAGGACATTCTGAAAATATATGATCCTTTCTTTTCGACTAAAAAAGAAGGTACAGGACTTGGTTTAACGATCTGTGCGACGATCTTAAAAGATCACCATGGAAGAATGGATGTAAAGAGCGAGCTCAGCAAAGGGACGGCTTTTGATATTTACTTACCTGTGTATCAAAAAAGCAGATAGTAGCAAGGTGAGAGGATGTGATGTGTGATGACGAAGGAGACAAAAACTTTATTTGTGTATGGGACACTTTTAAAGCACGAAAAGTATCACGAGACATTGATGAAAGAAAGCAGTCCATTAGCAGCATCTGCTTGGATAAAAGGGAGACTGTACGATACAGGTGAGGGTTACCCTGTGTGTGTTGTCTCGGAACAAAACACAGTATATGGAGAATTGTATGAGGTCAGTGATGAAACGTTGCATAAGATAGATGAGCTAGAGGAAGGGTATGACCAGCAGGAAATAGAGGTTATGACAGACCAGGGGCCAAGGTCAGCCGTTGCTTATACAATATGTAAGCAGAAGGCATCGAGTCTAAAGGAGATTGAAAGTGGCTGCTGGAAGTCATATCAACTATGGGAGCGCAAACCGTCTTCCTTCTATTATTTTGCCTATGGGTCCTGTATGGATGATGCAAGGTTTAAGCTTGCGAAAGTGGATCATTATTTCAAACAAATCATCGGCGGTGGCACACTTGATCGTTTTACCACAAGGTTTACATTGGTGCGCCCTGATGGATCAAGAGCAGATATGGTAGAAGACGGCGGAGAAACAGAGGGTGTTCTATATGAAGTACCTTTTGATGCCATTCGTTATTTGTACAAACGAGAAGGTGTAAATGAAGGGACTTATCGTCCAGCATTTGTCGATGTCACAGTAGGTGATCAAGTGTATGAGGACTGCTTAACGTTTCTCGTCTTAAAAAAGAGCGAAGAAATTGCGCCTCCTGGTCATTATCGCAGTGAAATCGAAAAAGGAGCAGACCTTTACTTAAGTGAAGCATTCCGTAAAAAAATACGGTCACATATGGATTCATTAATGAAACCGTAGTAAAATGCATGGTAAGTGATATAAAAGGAGTCTGAACATGAAAAAGGAATATGCAGTCATTGGTCTTGGACGCTTCGGCGGAAGTATCTGCAAGGCGCTAAGTGAAGAAGGACTTGAAGTCATGGCCATGGATATGAATGAAGATCGTGTGAACGAATATGCTAAAATTGCATCACATGCCGTGATTGGTGATTCGACGGACGAATCTGTCCTAAAAAACCTAGGCATTCGCAATTTTGATCATGTGATCGTGGCGATAGGTGAAAATATTCAGGCGAGTATTTTAACAACGATTATGCTGAAAGAACTTGGTGTCAAAATGGTCACAGTGAAAGCTCAAAATGACTACCATGAAAAGGTTTTGAATAAAATTGGTGCGGACCGTATTGTCCATCCAGAACGAGACATGGGCAGACGGATTGCACATAAAATTATTTCTAACAACGTGCTTGATTATTTAGAGCTGTCAGATGAGTACAGCCTTATTGAAATCGTCGCCAACAGCAGACTTGCTGGGCACTCTTTGTTAGATCTCGACATTCGTGCAAGGTACGGGATCAATATCGTGGCAATTAAGCGAGGGAAAGAAGTGATCGTTTCACCGCTCGCAGATGAAATGATTCAAAAAGAAGATATTCTCATTGTCATTGGGGCAGTAGCAGATATCGGGCGCTTTGAAAAACGGGAAATGCAGAACGACTATTAAACACTCCGAGAAGGGGTGTTTTTTGCTTTAGAAGTGTACGTATGGGGCGGACATTGTGGGAAAGAACAAAGTGGAAATGAGCCGTTTACTTTCCAAAAGAACAGCAAAATAGAACATGGTTATTTTTCAGCCAATTATCACTATTCAGAAATAAAAATCAATCTTTTGATATGGTTGATTTTCTCTAAATGTCATTGACTGGACAAACAGATTCGTTTACGATAAGAAACATTATATTGTTTACTCGGAGGAGGCAGTGTCGTTGGATAAGGAGCTTTTCAGACATCAAATTGAGGTAGCTGCAAAGAGAAAAAAAGCAGCCCTAGTGATTAAACATGCGAAGGTTATGGACGTGTTTAACCAGGAATGGATAGACGCTGATGTCGCTGTTGAAAATGGAAAAATAGTAGGAATTGGGGAGTATGAAGGAGAACAGGAGCTGGATGCAACAGGTCAAATGCTTGTTCCCGGTTTCATTGACGGCCACGTTCATATCGAATCCTCGATGGTGACTCCTGCTGAATTTTCCAAAGCTGTCGTTCCTCACGGTGTGACAACTGTTGTAACAGACCCGCATGAAATTGCCAATGTATCCGGTGTTGCAGGTATCCGTTTTATGCTCGAAGAAGCGAGAAAAGCTGCTTTAAATATATATTTCATGCTGCCATCCTGTGTACCGGCAGTCAGCTTTGAACGATCAGGTGCTACGCTAAAAGCAAAAGATTTAAAGCCTCTTTATCAGGAGAAAGAAGTGCTTGGTCTTGCCGAAGTGATGGATTATGTCGCGGTGGAACAAGCGGAAGAAGATATGCTTCAAAAACTGCTTGATGCTCAACATGAACATAAACTCATTGATGGCCATCTAGCAGGATTAACGGACCGATTAATTAATGTGTACCGAACAGCTAATGTCCAAACGGATCATGAGGTGACAACAGCTCAAGAGGCCCTTGAACGTGTCAAAAGAGGCATGTATGTCATGCTCAGAGAAGGTTCTGTTGCTAAAAACGTGAAAAACGTATTACCTGCTGTCAATGAGAAGAATGCGAGACGCTTTTTCTTTTGTACGGATGATAAACATTTAGATGATTTAATGGCTCAAGGAAGTATTGATGAACAAGTACGGATGTCGATACAAGAAGGATTGGACCCCTTTTTAGCATATCAAATGGGAAGTTTAAACGCAGCGGAGTGCTTCGGTCTCAAAACAAAGGGAGCGATTGCACCAGGCTTTGACGCGGACTTTATGCTCATTTCTGACTTACATGAGGTAGGAATTACAAGCGTCTTTATCGCAGGAGAATTGGTCTCTGAACATGGAGAATATTTGCCAAGTGTCGACAAGATCACGCCAAGTTCTTCGCTCATGCAATCGGTACATGCAGTGGACGTTCAAGAGAAAAATTTAACGCTGCCTATAACAGATCATCAAAAGATGAATGTCATCCGCATTATACCGAATCAGCTTGAAACGAAATTAGAACAAATATCTCCTTCTGGTAGCGATGGACAATTTACGAGTGATATTGATCGAGATGTATTAAAAATAGTGCTTGTCGAACGCCACAAAGGTCTATCTGAAATTGGGATAGGGGTTGTCAGCGGTTTCGGCTTAAAAGAGGGGGCGATTGCAACAACAGTTGCCCATGACTCGCATAACTTAATTGCCGTTGGAACAAATGATGCTGATATGATCAAAGCCATTGAGACGCTAAAAGAAGCAGGGGGCGGTTTGACCGTTGTAAAAAACGGAGAAGTTCTTCATACGCTTCCATTACCGATTTCCGGTTTATTATCAGATCAACCTGCACATACGGTCAATGAAAGCCTTCATGCACTTCATGATGCTTTAAAGGAAACAGGCTTTGTTTTAGACTTTAATCCGTTTTTGACATTATCCTTCTTGGCACTGCCAGTCATTCCTGATGTGAAAATGACAACACAAGGATTGTTTGATGTGAGAAGTTTTCAGCATCTCCCGATTCAATCGTAAAACAATGACTGAATCCGCACGTATCGTACAGATATGCGGGTTTTTTTTATTGCGCATAAAAAAGAGACACAGCCAATTGGCTGTGTCTCCTTGTACGTCCTTACACTTCCATAATAATCGGTAAAATCATTGGGCGGCGTCTTGTTTTTTCATAAAGGAAAGGAGCAAGAGTGTCAGTAATCTCGTTCTTAATTTCTGACCATTGAGTCGTCTTACGTTCCATTACTTTTTCAAGATGCTTTGAAATGAGATCTTGCGCGTCATTAATGAGGTCTCCAGATTCTCTCATGTAGACAAAACCTCTTGAGATTAAATCAGGACCTGCAGAAATTTTGAATTCTTTCATATCCATGCTGACAACAACAATGACAAGACCTTCTTCTGAAAGAATGCGGCGGTCTCTTAACACGATGTTGCCGATATCACCAATACCGCTACCGTCGATATACACGTTGCCTGATGGAATTTTGCCAGCGACACTTGCTTCGTCACCTTTCAGTGCAAGAACTTCACCGTTATCCATGATAAAGCAGTTTTCCTCAGGGATTCCGCAATCATTCGCAAGTTTAATATGCGTTTTTTGCATGCGGTACTCACCGTGAATCGGCATGAAGAATTTAGGTTTAATTAAACGGAGCATCAGCTTTTGTTCTTCCTGCCCGCCGTGTCCAGAGGTATGAATATTATTGAGTGAGCCATGAATGACTTCAGCACCAGCACGATACAGCTGGTTAATAGTACGGCTTACGCTAATATTGTTACCTGGGATCGGTGAAGACGAGAAGACAACAGTGTCACCAGGGTTAATTGAAATCTGGCGGTGCGTACCGTTGGCAATACGAGAAAGAGCGGCCATCGGTTCGCCCTGACTACCAGTACAAAGAATGGTTACTTTGTTTGCTGGAAGGCGGTTGATTTCATTGTGTTCAATGAACGTGTTTTTTGGACATTTGATATATCCGAGCTCTTGTCCAATATCAATGGCAGACTCCATGCTACGTCCAAACACAGCGACTTTTCGGCCGTTGGCAACAGCTGACTCGATGACTTGCTGAAGTCTGTGAATGTTAGATGCAAATGTAGCAAAGATAATACGTCCATCTACTTTTCTGAAGATGTCATCAATGCTTTCACCTACACGTCTTTCGGACATCGTAAATTCTGGAATTTCACTATTTGTACTGTCAGATAGAAGACAAAGAACGCCTTCTTTCCCGATCTCAGCCATTTTCGTTAAATTGGCAGGCTCGCCAACAGGAGTAAAGTCAAACTTGAAATCGCCTGTATGTACGATGTTACCAGGAGGTGTCTTCACGACAATTCCATAAGAATCTGGGATACTGTGCGTCGTTCTAAAGAAAGACACAGCTGTTTTTCTAAATTTGATCGTATCTTCTTCTTCAAAGATGTGAAGTTTGGTCTGTCTTAATAGACCATGCTCTTCCAATTTGTTACGAAGTAGGCCGATTGCGAGTTTGCCTCCGTAAACTGGAATATTCACTTGCTTGAGAAGATAAGGGATACCGCCGATGTGGTCTTCATGTCCATGAGTAATAAAAAGACCTTTGATTTTATCTTCGTTTTTAACTAAATACGTATAGTCAGGGATGACGTAATCAATTCCAAGAAGTTCATCTTCAGGAAACTTAATACCAGCATCAATCAAAATGATTTCATCTTGAAATTGAACGCCATACGTGTTTTTACCGATCTCGCCTAATCCGCCGAGCGCAAAAACTGCCGCCTGATCGTTTTTTACAAATTTCATTCCTCTCATAGCTCCAATACTTTAAAATTTTCACTTTCTCGTTCATAGTCTAAAAAAGCACCGTCTACAGGCTGAATGAATTCAATATTGTAGTTATGTTTTTTCAACTTATCGCGTACGTCTCTTTCAGAAACCGCTTCAACGTATAGTGAATCTGTGTGTTCTCTCACAGGTACCTCAGTCGTACTTGCCTGAAAAAATACCTTATATATCATCCAAATCTCTCCTTAAATACCGTATGTTACACTCGCTTATTCTATTATATTAAAAAAACGCGCATAAGAAAAGTCTCAGAGAAAAAAGGACCTTCAGCAAATGTGCGGAAGATCCTTTTAAGCAATCGATTTTTTACGAAGCATGTCCTTCCATTGTCTTCGAATTTTCTTGCGCAGACGACGAAGCATCGCGGATCGCCTCCTTTCGGTATGAGTCTCATTCAGCCATTTGTTCCGTTCTCTCTATATACTTGTATTATATGATGTTTCCACTTAATGTTACATGGTTATATGTGGGAAATGGGCGTTTTAAGAGGAAGTGGTTTCGTCAGTGAAGATCTTTCTGTATGATGAAGGGGAGAGGGTATACATAACAAGAGACAGGAGACGAGATATGAATAAAAAAGTCATCTTCTTTGATATCGACGGTACTTTATATGACCATGATAAAAAAATACCTGAATCAACGAAGCGAGCTGTTCGTTTATTAAAAGAAAAAGGGCATCATCTCTTCATTGCATCTGGCCGTTCGCCTTTTCTTATCCAGCCTATTTTAGAAGAAATAGGGCTTGACTCATTTATTGCTTATAACGGTCAGTATGTCATGTACGAAGGAGAAGTCATTTATGGCAATCCGCTTAAGCAAGAGCTGATGGATAAAATTTATGAAACAGCGGATCAACATGATCATCCGCTTGTTTTCATGGGAGAGAAGACGATGAAGGCGTCTGTGCCGAACCATCCATTTATCCATGAAGGGATTGGCACTTTAAAAACAGAGCATCCCGAGCATGATTTGTCATTCTTTAAAGAAAACGTCATTTATCAAATGCTGCTATTTTGTAAAGCAGAAGAGGAACATCTATATGAAGCGTTCCGTGAAGAAATTGATCTCGTCAGGTGGCATGAGCTGTCTACGGATGTCCTGCCAAAAGGTGGATCAAAGGCTGAAGGAATTAAACGAGTCATTGAAAGACTCCCGTACGATCAAAAGGACACAATTGCCTTCGGTGACGGGCTGAACGATCGAGAAATGATTTCGTTTGTTGGAACAGGCGTTGCGATGGGGAATGCAGTCAATGAATTAAAAACATTAGCTGACTTTGTCACCAAACCTGTAGATGAGGATGGCATATTCCACGCTGTGACTGAATTAGGCCTTATTGATGAATAAAAAAACAAGACCCGCTGATGGACGGGTCTTGTTTTTTTATTATGATCTGCCGATCGCAACCGCGTTGTCTGGCTCGGCGAATGGATGATCTTTTTGAATATGATCATAAAACATAATGCCATTTAAGTGGTCAATTTCATGCTGAAAAACGATGGCCGGAAACCCTTTTAGGCGAATATCAATGTCTTCACCTTCAAGCGTTGTACCTTTCACCCTGATTTTTTCATAGCGCGGGACGAATCCAGGGATGGCTTCATCAACAGATAAACAGCCTTCTCCAGTAGCTAAATAAGCTCTTTTGACTGAATGGCTAACAATGCGAGGATTGAATAATGCATAGCTGTAAAGTTCTCCGCCCTCGTCTTCACAGTGAACAGCAATCATTCGTTTACTGATATTGATTTGCGGAGCTGCTAGGCCAACACCGGGTCTAAGTTCATATTTTTCAGCAATGTCTGCATCCTGACTGTTTTTGACAAATTCAATCATGTCAGCTAATTGCTGTTTTTCTTCTTCTGTTGGCGGGAGTTCGACCGCTTCAGCTGTTTGTCTTAAGACGGGATGCCCGTCTCGTACGATATCATCCATGGTAATCACAAAACTTCACTCCTATTTCCTTTGTATGTAAAGTATATAAAATGATACACAACATATGCAATGAAATAAAGAAGACCGGTCGTATGAGACCGGTCAGAGGCTTATTCAGCCATTAGCAGCAGCCACCGCCGCCTAAGAATGCTGCGCCAACAATGATCAATAGAATGAATAGGACGACGATTAAAGCGAATGTACGTCCACCACCGTAACCGCAACCGTATCCACCACCATAACTTGGATAGCAACAACCGCCGCCGTATCCATAACCGTAACCGCCGTATCCACCATACATACTTCCATGACTATAATTAGACATACTTTTGACCTCCTTTGGAAATACACTCGGCCTCTCATAAGTGAAGGCGAAGCGTGTAATATAAACTATGTATGAATGCACTATTTGTATAGTCATGAGCCTAGAGCATGAAAAAAATCTTCTTTCCCCTCAAAAAAACAGCCTCTTTCCTTGTCACAACCGCCCTGAAAAATTATAGTGGTATGTGGAGATGTAAAGGGGGACCTTGTAATTGAAACAGATGAAAAGAAGAATAAAAGCAGGTGCAGCTTTAGCGGGGATATGTACCCTCTTGCTTGCGGGCTGCGGAGGTCAAAATCCGCTTTATGAGATGCAAGATGCCATGACGAAAATGAGCGAAAAAGAAGCATCCTTTGAAAAAGAACAAGGTGCACTGCAAAGCTATGAGAAAAAAGAGCAGCAGTTGTATAAAAAAATGATTCAAACAACAAAAGACCACACAAAAACAGTCTCAAACTTGTCTGATCAAGCATTAGCATCGGCAGAAAAGCGTGAAGAACATTTAAAAACAGAAAAAGACAGCATGGATCAATCGAAAAAAGAATTTCAATCTGTAAAGGAATTCGCTGAACAGATAAAAGATGCGGAAGTAAAAGACAAAGCAGAACAAATAGTCAAATCAATTGAAAAAAGATATGCATCGTATGATCAGCTTTACCGTGAGTATCAAAAGGCGCTGAAACAAGACAAGCACTTGTATGAATCTTTAAAAAGAAAAGACTTAGGATACGCTGAACTGAAATCCAAACTGAAAACAGTCAATCGTTCCTATAGTAAAGTGAGAAAAGAAAGCAAGAAGTTCAATCAATATACAGATCAATTGAACGAATATAAACAAGCTTTATACAAAACAGCTCAGAAAGAATCACAAAACAGTTAAAAACAGTACTTGCATATTCTAGTTCTGTTTATCGCTGCTACTCACAAAGTGCCTGCGTGTCGTTACTCGTTTTTCCAAGATATCAAACTGAAAAGAAGAGAAAGGGTTAAAATGAAGTTCATTTTAGCCCTTTGTCCATCACGATCAAAAGAGCTAAAAATAGCTCTTTTTTTATTTTTCGACAAAAACAAACATCTGCTATTGTAGTACAGTGACCCACTCTATACTAGTACAGTTTGTGCTGTTGATTAAACAGATTGATACAGGTCACCATAAAAAGTAAAGCGAATACATTTATTTAAATAAAGCCGTTAAATCAATTGACGGACTATTTTTCTTGTTGTAAACTATTCCTTGTTAACAGAAGTTGTATTAGTTTTTTGTGAACTATCGTTAATACAGTTAGAAAAACTCAAAAGCAAGCGATCATCCAATGTTTCGACAATGATCTTTGTGGCTATTATATACAGGAGTCATATGAGCATTTTGGGTTATCCTATATCTGTATGTATAAATGGATTCACGACAAATTGACTGTTAAAAGAAAGGAAGAGGTGACTTTAGAATGGCTGCAAAAACAAAAAAAGCAATTGTTGATAGCAAAAAGCAATTCGATGCCATCAAAAAGCAGTTTGAAACGTTCCAAATTTTAAACGAAAAAGGCGAAGTCGTAAACGAAGCGGCAATGCCAGATCTTTCAGATGACCAATTAAAAGAATTAATGCGCCGTATGGTGTTTACACGTGTATTAGATCAACGTTCAATTTCATTGAACCGTCAAGGACGTCTTGGCTTCTATGCGCCAACAGCTGGACAAGAAGCTTCTCAGCTTGCAACTCACTTTGCACTTGAGAAAGAAGATTTCATTCTTCCAGGATATCGTGATGTACCACAATTAATCTGGCACGGTCTTCCACTGACAAAAGCATTCTTGTTCTCTCGTGGACACTTTGTTGGAAACCAAATGCCTGAAGATGTGAATGCACTTTCTCCGCAAATCATTATCGGTGCACAAATCATTCAAGCTGCTGGTGTAGCTCTTGGTTTGAAAAAGCGCGGTAAAAATGCTGTTGCAATCACTTACACTGGTGATGGTGGAGCTTCACAAGGTGATTTCTACGAAGGTATTAACTTTGCAGGGGCTTACAAAGCGCCAGCGATTTTTGTTGTCCAAAACAACAGATATGCGATCTCTACACCTGTTGAAAAGCAATCTGCTGCACAAACGATTGCACAAAAAGCAGCTGCAGCTGGTATCGTAGGCGTACAAGTTGACGGTATGGATGCATTAGCTGTATACGCAGCGACTGCAGAAGCTCGTGAGCGTGCTGTAAATGGTGAAGGTCCAACATTAATTGAAACTCTTACATTCCGTTACGGCCCACATACAATGGCTGGTGACGATCCAACAAGATATCGTACAAAAGAAGATGAAAATGAGTGGGAGCAAAAAGATCCATTGGTACGCTACCGCAAATTCTTGGAAAACAAAGGCCTTTGGTCTGAAGAAGAAGAGAATAAAGTCATCGAAGATGCAAAAGAACAAATCAAACAAGCAATCAAAGAAGCTGACGAACAGCCTAAGCAGAAAGTCACTGATTTGATTGAAAACATGTACGATGTGAAACCATTTAACTTGGTTGAACAGCTTGAAATCTACAAACAGAAGGAGTCGAAGTAAGCCATGGCGCAAATGACATTGATTCAAGCGATCACTGATGCGTTACGCACAGAACTGAAAAATGACGAAAACGTTCTTGTTTTCGGAGAAGACGTTGGTAAAAACGGCGGCGTATTCCGTGCGACTGAAGGATTGCAAAAAGAGTTTGGTGAGGATCGTGTATTCGATACTCCACTTGCTGAATCTGGTATTGGCGGTCTTGCAATTGGCCTTGGACTACAAGAATTCCGCCCAGTAATGGAAATTCAATTCTTCGGATTCGTTTACGAAGTATTAGATTCTGTTTCTGGACAAATGGCTCGTATGCGTTACCGTTCTGGTGGACGCTGGCATTCTCCAGTGACAATCCGTTCTCCATTTGGCGGAGGAGTTCACACACCTGAGCTTCACGCTGATAGCTTAGAAGGTCTTATTGCACAACAGCCTGGTATCAAGGTTGTTATTCCTTCAACACCTTACGATGCAAAAGGACTATTAATTTCTGCAATTCGTGACAACGATCCGGTTGTATTCCTTGAGCATATGAAACTTTATCGTTCTTTCCGTCAGGAAGTTCCTGAAGAAGAGTACACAATTGAAATCGGTAAAGCTGACGTGAAACGTGAAGGTTCTGACCTTTCAATCATCACTTACGGTGCAATGGTTCACGAATCACTTAAAGCTGCTGAAGAACTTGAAAAAGAAGGCGTTTCTGCTGAGGTCGTTGACCTTCGTACAGTGAGCCCGCTTGATATTGAAACAATCATCGCTTCTGTTGAAAAAACAGGTCGTGCGATCGTTGTTCAAGAAGCACAAAAACAAGCTGGTATTGCAGCAAACGTAGTAGCTGAAATCAATGATAGAGCAATTCTTAGCCTTGAAGCACCAGTACTTCGTGTAGCTGCACCTGATACTGTATTTGCTTTCTCTCAAGCTGAGAGCGTATGGCTTCCAAACCATAAAGACGTGCTTGAAACAGCTAAGAAAGTTCTTGAATTTTAATTAAATGACAGAGGGGAAAAGAATTTATTTCTCTTCCCCTTTATCAATTACATGACCGTGTAATGTTGACAGAACAATGGTTTAACATAATCTAGGAGGCGAAAAACAGTGGCATTTGAATTTAAACTTCCGGACATCGGAGAAGGTATCCACGAAGGTGAGATCGTTAAGTGGTTTGTAAAACCAAACGACGAAATCAATGAAGATGACGTTTTAGCAGAGGTACAAAATGATAAAGCAGTTGTAGAAATTCCTTCACCTGTTAAAGGAAAAGTATTAGAATTAAAAGTTGAAGAGGGAACAGTTGCAACTGTAGGACAAACAATCATTACGTTTGATGCACCTGGTTACGAAAATCTTCAATTTAAAGGCAGCGAAGAAGAAGGCGAAGCGAAAACTGAAGCTCAAGTACAAGGTACTGCTGAAGCTGGTAACGAGCCTGAAAAGAAAGAAGTTGCTCAAGAAGAAGCGGCAGCAGCAACTGGTGCTGGCGCACAAGAGCAAGTAGATGCTGATCCTAACAAACGCGTTATTGCTATGCCATCTGTACGTAAATATGCGCGTGAAAAAGGCGTTGAAATTTACAAAGTTGCAGGTACTGGTAAAAATGGCCGCGTGCTAAAAGAAGATATCGACAGCTTCCTTAATGGCGGTTCTGCAGCAACTCAAGAAGCAGCACCTCAAGCAGCTGAAAGTGCGAAAGAAGAAGCAGCTCCAAAAGCGGCAGCAGCTCCAGTTCTAGAAGGAGAATTCCCAGAAACTCGCGAGAAAATGAGCGGAATCCGCAAAGCGATCGCGAAAGCAATGGTGAACTCTAAGCACACAGCTCCTCACGTAACATTAATGGATGAAGTTGATGTAACAAACCTTGTTGCACATCGTAAACAATTCAAACAAGTTGCAGCTGATCAAGGAATCAAGTTAACTTACTTGCCTTACGTTGTAAAAGCTCTAACTTCTGCTTTGAAAAAGTACCCAGTACTTAACACTTCTATCGATGATAAAACAGATGAAGTTGTTCAAAAGCATTACTACAACATCGGAATTGCAGCTGATACTGAAAAAGGCTTGCTCGTTCCAGTTGTGAAAAATGCAGATCGCAAAGCGATTTTCGAAGTATCTAATGAAATCAACGAGCTTGCAACAAAAGCACGTGATGGTAAATTGGCTCCAGCTGAAATGAAGGGTGCATCTTGCACAATCACAAACATCGGTTCTGCTGGTGGACAATGGTTTACTCCAGTCATCAACCACCCAGAAGTAGCGATCCTTGGTATTGGCCGTATCGCTGAAAAAGCGGTTGTTCGTGATGGCGAAATCGTTGCAGCTCCAGTCTTAGCTCTTTCCCTAAGCTTTGACCACCGTATGATTGATGGAGCTACTGCGCAAAATGCCCTTAACCACATCAAGCGTTTATTGAATGATCCACAATTAATTTTAATGGAGGCGTAAATTCATGGTAGTAGGAGATTTCCCAATCGAAACAGATACTCTTGTCATCGGTGCAGGTCCTGGTGGATATGTAGCTGCTATTCGTGCTGCACAGCTAGGACAAAAAGTAACAATCGTTGAAAAAGGAACACTTGGCGGCGTATGTCTAAACGTCGGCTGTATCCCTTCAAAAGCATTGATCAATGCTGGACATCGTTTCGAGAATGCAAAGCATTCTGAAGACATGGGTATCAAAGCTGAAAACGTAACAGTTGATTTCACAAAAGTTCAAGAGTGGAAAGCTTCTGTTGTAAACAAATTAACAGGTGGAGTTCAAGGTCTTCTAAAAGGAAATAAAGTAGACATCGTCAAAGGTGAAGCTTATTTCGTAGACAGCAACTCTGTACGTGTCATGGATGAAAATTCAGCGCAGACTTATACATTTAAAAATGCAATTCTTGCAACTGGATCTCGTCCAATCGAATTGCCTACATTTAAATACACAGACCGCGTGATTAACTCAACTGGTGCTTTAGCGCTTAAAGAAGTACCTAAAAAGTTAGTTGTCATCGGTGGTGGATACATCGGTACTGAGCTTGGTACTGCTTATGCGAACTTTGGAACAGAAGTTGTCATCCTTGAAGGTGGAGACGAAATCCTTCCAGGTTTTGAAAAGCAAATGAGCTCATTAGTGAAACGTAACCTGAAGAAAAAAGGAAACGTTGAAATTCACACAAACGCTCTTGCAAAAGGCGTTGAAGAAAAATCTGACGGTGTCACTGTTACTTTCGAAGTAAAAGGTGAAGAAAAAACTGTCGATGCTGACTACGTACTTGTGACTGTTGGTCGTCGTCCAAACACAGATGAGCTTGGTCTTGAGCAAGTTGGTGTTGAATTGACAGACCGCGGAGTTGTCAAAACTGACAAACAATGCCGTACAAGCGTTTCAAACATCTATGCAATTGGTGACATCGTTGATGGACCACCACTTGCACACAAAGCTTCTTACGAAGGTAAAATTGCTGCTGAAGCAATCGCTGGAGAGCCAGCTGAAATTGATTACCTTGGTATTCCTGCTGTTGTATTCTCTGAGCCAGAACTTGCAACTGTTGGATACACTGAAGCAGAAGCAAAAGAAGAAGGAATCGACATTGTTGCAGCGAAATTCCCATTCGCAGCAAACGGACGTGCACTTTCTCTTGATGCAACTGATGGCTTCATGAAAATGATCACTCGTAAAGAGGATGGTCTAGTGATCGGTGCACAAATCGCAGGTGTTGGTGCTTCTGATATGATTTCAGAGCTTAGCCTTGCAATTGAAGCTGGTGTGACAGCTGAAGATATCGCAATGACAATTCACGCTCACCCAACTTTAGGTGAAATCACAATGGAAACGGCTGAAGTAGCAATCGGAAGCCCAATCCATATCGTAAAATAATGAACGTTGAAACCCTCTCCACACGGAGAGGGTTTCAGATTGTTGACAAAGGGCTAAAATGAACTTGATTTTAGCCCTTTGTCTTCTTTTTCAGCGTGATAGAAAACCTTTGCAGTCTAGGAAGGACGAGTACTGGCGCGGAGCGAATTTGACATTCGTGAGCACCAGCACGCAGGACTGACAAAGAATGCGAGGGTTTGTCTACCCGCTGAAGCCCTCTCCACACGGAGAGGGGTTTTTTATGTATGTGAAACGTCGCTGAAAAAGAAAAACCCTCATGAGATGAGGGCTTTTTTCATATGGATATATAAGTGCAAAGTCGAACCGTTAATTTGTATTCACTCGATCTAATGCTTGGCATATGGGTGATAAGATATCCTCTTTACTTCGGACATTACCTTCCACCTTCACAATGACTTTTTCATTATTGACAAGTAAAATAGCCGGCAGTTCGTCTACTTCATTTTTCCAGCCTTTACGATCTTCTTTGACAATCATCTTGGACATTTCCTTCGGATATTCATTTTTTAAATCAAGCACTGCGTCATAATAAGGACTTTCTTTATCAAGATTTTCTGCATCAGTAAAAAAGAGAATTCTTGGCTTTTGAATATGACTGACCTGGTCTGTCTGATTCGGTATGATATACGCAAATGAGCATGAACTAAGTACAAAGAGCATAGGGAATATAATGAGAAGGGTCCTCATAAAATTCAATCTATTCACCTCAAAATCCTTTGGGGTTGTACCAACATTTTTAGGAGTTAGTTCCCTGTTAGTCACTCTAGTGTATCACGTCCTTTTTGACAATTTTCGATTGTTACTCAATTGTTACAGAATTGATATGAAGCAAAATACATTTGAAACGTTTCCTCAATATGATGAGAAAAAAGCATATATTTATAAAAAATGATTAAATGTGTCATACAATTAACCGTTGACAACTTAAATGTGACATCATATTATAGAGGTATGAAATAGATTAAACGCTTTCAAACTTTGAGTAAAGAAAAGGGGAATGTACGTGGGTACAATTATTTGTCAAGATTGCAATGAAACCATTGATCAATTTGAAAATGAAAAAGTGACAACACTTTATGGAACATGTGGTCACTGTCATTGCTGTGATGAAGCCTCTGAATAAATAAAAAAGCATGCAGCTCCAATTGGGGCTGCATGTTTCTTTTTTATAAAATGGCTTTTTGTTCTTTAATGACACGAATCATATCTAGTGTGGAATCTTCTGGTCCTTGAACAGGAAGACCGATTTCGATATTTTTAAAGATATAGGAGATATTTTCTTCTGTGATGATTTCACCTGGTATAAAAATAGGAATACCAGGCGGATAAACCATGACAAATTCTGCAATGATACGGCCAGCCGCTTCTTTAAATGGAATGACTTCCGTTGTTGCGTAAAAAGCGTCACGCGGTGTCATCGCAAGCGAAGGGATCTCAGGCAGTAACACTTCTGTCACGGCTTGTTTGCCGCCTTGACGTGCAGAGGTTGCCGCAATTTCCTTCATAGCCGTTACAAGCGTATCAATCGTCTCATCACAATCGCCAGGCGTCACGATACATAAAATGTTGTATAGGTCAGAGAGCTCTACTTCAATTCGGTAGCTTTCTCTCAGCCATTTCTCCACATCATGGCCATTCAGTCCAAGGTCTTTAATGGAGATGATTAATTTTGTTGGGTCATAATCGTAAGTAGAAGGTGAACCGAGAATTTCTTGACCAATACAAGTAATACCTTCAATTTCGTTTAAACGAGTTCTTGCTGATTCAGCTAATCGAATGGCTTCATCTGCAAGCGCCTTTCCTTCAGTCGCTAATCGCTTTCTAGCGACATCCAGGGAGGCTAAAAGCAAATAAGAAGTAGACGTAGTTGTCAGCATGCTTAAAATAGATTGTACTCGATCCTTTGAAACAAGCCCTTCTTTTATATTTAAAATCGAGCTTTGGGTGAGAGAGCCGCCAAGTTTATGCACACTTGTTGCTGCCATATCAGCTCCCGCCTGCATCGCAGACAATGGAAGCTCATCGTGAAAATGAATATGCACACCATGTGCCTCATCTACAAGAACAGGTACGTCATATGAATGAGCAATGTCTACAATGGTTTTTAAATCAGCTGAAATGCCAAAATACGTTGGGTTAATCACAAGCAGCCCTTTCGCATCTGGGTGTTTAGTCAGCGCTTTTTTAGCTGACTCTGGCGTGATGCCATGAGAGATGCCAAGCTCTTTGTCAATTTCCGGGTGAATAAAAACAGGTACTGCACCAGAAAATACAATAGCAGACATAATCGACTTATGGACATTACGTGGAACAATAATTTTGTCTCCAGGACCACAGACGGTCATCACCATTGTCATGATCGCGCCGCTTGTTCCTTGTATAGAGAAAAACGTATGGTCGGCACCAAATGCTTCTGCTGCAAGCTCCTGTGCTTCTTTGATCATTCCTCGAGGCGAATGTAAATCATCAAGAGGTTCTATATTAATAAGGTCAATGCTTAATGCATTGTCTCCAATGAATGCTCTAAATTCAGGGTCCATTCCGGCTCCTTTTTTATGGCCTGGAATGTGAAATTGGACTGGATTGGTTGAAGCGTGTTTTTTTAGTCCAGTGTATAAGGGTGTATCATGTTGTGACAATTGCTTTCCCACCTTCATCGAAATACCTGCTATTATTATCCCAATAACAGCAGATTTCATTGCATAAAACAAAAGAATTATATTATGAACTGATCGGAATGTAAAGCATAAAATCAATCGGATTCTGATCAAACAGATGCTATAATAAAAGTTCAAATAAGAAATGTGGATTAAAGTGAGGGACAAGTAAATGGAATATCAATATCCAATGGACGTCGACTGGACAACTGAAGAAAAGATGGCGGTCATTTCATTTTTTCAAGCCGTTGAAAAAGCCTATGAAACAGGAATTGCGAAACAAGCGTTACTAGAGGCTTATAAACGATTTAAAGAAGTTGTACCATCAAAAGCAGAAGAAAAGACGCATTGTGCGGCGTTTGAAAAGGGAAGTGGGTATTCCCCTTATCGAACAGTAAAAAGCGCAAGAGAGGCTGAAGAAACAGCTATGATACGGATGTAAAAAACGAGCCAATATAGGCTCCCTTTCCCATACATTCTTAATTGAAAAGCATAGACTGCGTGATCGGACGGACGTATTGCTTGAACGTGAAAAACAGATGGAACGTAAAAAAAGCAGAGGCATATAACCTCTGCTTCAGCGTGTAGACAAACCCTCGCATTCGTTGTCAGTCCTGCGCGCTGGTGCTCACGAATGCCAAATTCGCTCCGCGCCAGTGCTCGTCCTTCCTAGACTGCAAAGGTTTTCTATCACGCTGAAAAGAAGACAAAGGGCTAAAATAAAGTTCATTTTAGCCCTTTGTCAACAATCTGAAACGAGCCAACATAGGCTCGTTTTTTATACAGATTCTTTTTGTGTAAAGCGGTATAGATAAGTTACTGTGCGGAAGGCATCTTCAATTTTTGATAAGAATTCTTCATTATTCATTTGAACAACTTCTTCTCTAGGAAGCTGGATGCCGCAAAGGAGTTCGGCCTTTTTGACTGTTTGAACACGTTCAAATAGTGTTCTCAGCTGTTCAGCATCAAGTTCGCTGTGGCGGAGGACGTCCGGTTTCATATGATCCTTAGACCAAACAAAGTCTTGCGGTATTTTCTTTTGGATCGTGTCCAGCTCTTTTTCGAATAATTGCCCATATTCACCTTTTACTGGAGATTCATAAATGAGCGCAAACCATACAAATACATGAGTTTTCCAAAGCCCAATTTGAAAATGAGGGAGCTTTTTATACCCACGCTTACTGTTAGCGAAAGCCACCCAAGTGTCATTTGGCGGGTTGACTGATCTTCTTGCATGTTTTGCCACGTGGACAAACATTTCGTCTCCTGTAATAGAAGAAAGAAGCGGTGCAAAATGTTCACCAAGTGCTTCAAGCTTTGGACGGACTCTCTCTTTTAATACGGCCATACGTTCATCTAAACCGTCTACTGTGAATGTTTCAAAATCTTCATCTCTAAAACGCATTTCACTCATGTTATGCCTCCTGTATCTTTTCGCTGATCATATTTTATCATAGCTTGGGTCAAGCTCAAAAAAAGATGCACTTTAAAGAGAAAGATAGCAGGGATCTTGGTTCGGCGTTTAAAAACATCGATTTTGTGGTACATAACAAATAGGTAAAAACACAATTTTCAGAATGTCGTTGCGGTTATGCGATCGCTTCATACGATATAAGCAAGAACCATTTCTCTTATCGATTGTATTTTTTATCAATGAAAACTGACAAGGAATGAATCATTCTCTGGAAGGGGCGTTGACCAATGAAGCAAATCGTGAAGCATGGGTATAGACAAGAGAAGAAGAATCGCATCGCTGTGTGGAGATTAGAGGTTGATTATGAACTTTCTACGCTTCATGAAGCCATCGAGCAAAAAGATGATATCCAAGTAGAACGCAGCAAACGAAAGCTTGAGCGCCTAAGAAAAGAATGGGAGCAGCTTCAAGGGTAAAACAAGGTGAGGTAAAAACGAACCAATTTATCGGTTCGTTTTTGTATGAAGCTGCTTTTTTCTTGCTTTTACGTACATAATATCAGTATGCTAATACAAATAGGTACTACATAGAAAAGAGGTTTACAGTCCGATGACAAACTGGGTGGAAATTGACCGACTTGCAAAGCTTTGGGTAAAAGAAGCGGGTAGCCGCATTAAAGAATCCATGCAGGAAGGTCTATCAATTGAAACAAAATCAAATCCAAATGATCTTGTCACAAACATCGATAAAGAAACAGAACGTTTCTTCATTGAAAAGATACAGTCGACATTTTCAGATCATCATATTTTAGGAGAAGAGGGCCAAGGGGAAGAAGTGACCTCTCTTGATGGGATCGTATGGATCATTGATCCAATTGATGGCACCATGAACTTTGTCCATCAAAAACGAAATTTTGCCATTTCAATTGGGATATTTGAACATGGTGTGGGGAAAATCGGTCTTATTTATGACGTCATCCATGACGAGCTCTATCATGCAGTCAAAGGAGAAGGGGCGTATATGAACGATATCTTACTCCCGCCTTTAAAAGATGTCGCCATTGAAAAAGCCATTGTCGGCATTAACCCAACATGGGCGATTGAAAGCCCCCATTTTGACGCTAAGCCGTTTGCCCGTCTCGTACGCGATGTGAGAGGAACAAGAACGATTGGATCAGCTGCACTTGAACTGGCTTATATTGCAAGCGGAAGAAGCGACGCATATGTCACGTTAAGGTTAGCGCCTTGGGATTATGCTGCTGGATGTGTGTTACTTGATGAGGTAGGCGCTGTTTACTCGAATATTCACGGAGAACGCTTGACGTTTCTAGAGAAAAATAGCATTGTTGCTGGAAATCGATCCGTCTGTGAAAAAATCTTGCATGATTACATAAAGGGAAGCGGAAATAAAAAATAAACAACATCACTTCATGAGAATGAAGTGATTTTTTGTATTTGATGAAACTTTTTGACAAGTCAAATGTCTATACGAACGAGGCCTTAATTTGAAGTAAAGGATTGTGTAGCGATGTTTGATTTGTTTAGTGATTTATCCCTCCATTTTGAAAGGTTTTTTATTTTAAATGAGTACAGTATCCACATGATTCAATGGTGTGTGCTTGGACTATTTGTCCTTTTCATTACACTTCCCATATGGAAAGAAAAGAAGAGTCGTTATGTATTTTATGCTGGAATCGTATTAAGAGTAGTTCTGCTAGGGAGTATGACACTTGAGATGATCCATCAAGTGCTAGCTAGACAGTATACGATCGAAACATTTGAAGTGCTGACAGATTTCATGCAATTTCTCATCTATGGATATGTCTTGCTTGCATCACTTTTCTATGTGATTTCTCTTCCTTATTTAAAAAATAGGGGCATGTTTTTTGCGTTTGATTTATCTGTGTTACT
Source organism: Bacillus altitudinis 41KF2b (assembly GCF_000691145.1). Classification (GTDB taxonomy): domain Bacteria; phylum Bacillota; class Bacilli; order Bacillales; family Bacillaceae; genus Bacillus; species Bacillus altitudinis. The sequence continues at coordinate 384,408 of NZ_ASJC01000001.1, forward strand.
TCTGCCCTTATGTCAAACGATATTTATTGTGTTAGTTGAAAGCAAAAAGTTCTTTCTCAGCGGTGATACGGAGCTGATATGGAGAGATTTGATCATCATTTTGCTTATGATTGGCTTTGCCGCTTTGGTACTTCACCTATTCTTTCGTTTGTTTTGGCACCAGAAGTGGAAAGAATTGCTGTTTTTCTATGGCTTGATTTTCACTGCGCTGCTGTATATTTTTTATCCTTCTATTTCGAAGTATGAGCTGCAATCTTCGTTTAAGTCCATAGTGATTTTAGTGGCGGCCGCAGGAAGCTTTATGACATTACATTTGTTATGTGCGTTAATACAAAACAAGGTAAAGTTGAGACAGTGGGGTGCTGGGGGGATTGTCGTCTTTTTTACGCTAATGCTGAACCCGATCCTAAATCTCCCACATATCATGTTTCAATTTACTAAAACGGAACTGACAGATACTTTCTCAGAAGAATATCGACCTTTATCTGAAGCAAGTGCGAAAGCATTCGCTTTAAAGTTTGTACCATCGAACACTACATTATATTCAACGACTAGTAAACAGCCGATCTCTTATAACTATGTGTTTGCAGCCGATCAATATGAAGTGAATGTTTCTGCGTTTACAGGTGAATTAAACAGCTATTTTTATCATGGTCGCTCAAAGGGTCAGCATTTGACCGATAAAGAATATAGGGAAAAAACCATTGAATTTTTTGAAAGGAGCGGCCGATCCGTTGATCTAGACCGCATTCATGTAGTGGTTGAAAAAGAAGACGGGGAGACAAGCGTTCTTCTTTTGCCAAAAATGTCTCAGAATAAAGATGAGAGCTTAGCGTTTGCCACCTGGAAAAAAGAGACGCTTCGACAAGCGCAATATGGGAACGCCATCTTTCAATTGAAGGATGTAGACGGGATCAATTTAACAAACAAAGAAATGAAAACGAAAATTAATCGTATTTATAAAAAGTTAAATTTACAGCCACCAGCTTACCAGATCACAGACGTTGATGCTTTTTATTTTGAATGGCAGCATGAAGTGGCGGTAAAGACAGCCGATCAATCTGAATTTCTGTTTAATGGTTCAACGAAAGAATTGACGAAAATACAGCTATCAAAAGCGATTCTTCAACAGAAAAAAGGAAATATCAGTGACGAAGATTTGTTTGAAATGATAGGGGAACAGTCAAAAGACGTGAAGACAGAAACAGGAACTCGTGAACACAAACAATATACTTTTCACGGGTCATCAAATTTACTTCATGTGACGAGAGATGCCGATGGAATTGAGTTGAATTGGCAATCAGACTCTTCTTTACATACGGTATCGAATCAAGAACGTGATGAAGTCTATCAGCAAGTTCTCAAAAAGTATGAACCTTATGCCATCTATAAAAAACAAATCAAGCCGGTGAGAATGATCGACAAAGAGGGGAAAATGAGCATTTCGTGGTTTGTGATCATTCAAACCTTCGGATCGAATGAGCGGAAAATATATGAAGTAAATGGACGAACAAAAGAGGTGCAACGTTTTGACAGATAAAGAAAAACAAGCCATCTTTCAAGACTTATATGAATTGTATCAGGAAGGGGAGCTTGGAGAAGAGGCTTCTAACTGGATGAAGACGCATGAAAAGCAGTTTCAGCATTCTGTTAAGGGAAACGAGTTTGCTCCTATTCACACTGAGGATCAGAGCGATTATCTCGAATTAAAACGCATGAAGTGGTTTATTTCTTCGTTATACTTCTTTTATATCGTTTTATCAATTTGGATGACTGTGTGGTTTTATTTTTGATGTCTAGACCGACCAATCAAATTGAAAAAATATATGAAGAATATTTTCAGGAAATCACCAAATATTTATATCGCAGAACGGGAAATGTCGAAACAGCCAAGGACCTTGCGCAGGATGTATTTATCAAGGCACTGCATGGGTTATCCTCTTTTAAAGGACATTCAAGCATTAAAACATGGCTTTACACCATTGCTTATCATACGTTTGTCAACGACTATCGCCGAAAAGTAAAACGAACTTTTACGGATGTAGAAAAAGCTGATTTTTTAGAGCAGCAGATATTCATGACACCTGAAGACCATTTAGAAACTCAAGCTGATATTCAAAGGCTGTGGAGCCAGATCAATCAATTGAAGGATTCTTACCGAGAAGTCCTCATTTTAAGAGATATTCAGGAATTATCGTATGAAGAAGTAGCGGAAATTTTGAATTGGACCTTATCTAAAGTAAAGACAACCCTTCATCGAGCTAGATTAGAGCTGAAACGAAAGCTACATTGTGAGGAGTTCAACAAATGAGCTGTTATTTGATTGAAGAACTATTACCACTTTATATAGAAGGGGACACGAGTGAAGAAACAAATCAATTAGTGGATGAGCATTTACGTTCATGCAAAAAATGCCGTTATCTATATGAAGAAATGAAAGAACCAGTCTCTATTGCAAAGTCAACAGATTTCATACCGTTCATAGATGAAAAAGAAGAAAAAAGAAAGTTTGAAAGGCGCTACTATGGAAAACTGTTATTACGGGCAAGTATCGTTTTTAGTATCGTCTATCTCATCATGCTCTTGATCTATTGGATATAAGAAAGAACCCCCATCTGGATGAACCGGATGGGGGTTTTTTGAGCTTAGTTCAATTTTTCTTTAGCAATTTGAACTGCATCATAGAACGTTTTTAATTGCTCTTGAGGAATTTTCTTAAGCAATTGGTTGAAAACAAGTAATTCAGTAGAGCTGAATCCAAGACCTTTAGCGATTTTAGAATCAATTACAACGTTTCCTTTTTTGTCTAGAACAAGTGCATCACCAGCAAGATCAACAATTCTGATCACTGATTTGAAAAGCTTTTCGAATTTAGTTGCTTCTTCTTTAGTAAGACCAAGTTCAACAGCTTTTTCTGCATCAAAAACTAATTTTCCTTTTTCGTTTTTAGTGATGCTTTCACTGAAAACGATTGTAAGAACAGCTGCGCGATCTAAGAATTTCTCAGCAGTCGCCGCTTCTTCTTCAGTAAGACCGAGCTCAACAGCTTTTTTCACATCAAATGTGTAGTTGTTGTCTTCCTCAACAAATGAATTGATGAGAATGCTGATAACACGCTCGTTTTTCTCCAATAAATCTTTAATAATTTGTTGCTGCTCAAAAGGAATCCCTTTGAAAGTTGCAGCACTTGCTTGCCCAGGAGCTACTGTTGTGAAAGTAAAAATGATAGCTAAAGCGAAAAATACAACAGAGCTGAGCGATTTGCTCAAAAACTTCTTCATGCTTCTTTTCTCTCCCTTTTCTGTTAAATTTTGTTGCAAGAACAGCATACCATGAGAAACTTTGTGGAAGAATAGGAAAAATGTAACTTTGTGTTTGTTTTTGGAGAACTATAAAAGTTCTTGTCGAAAAATGGAAGAGTTCAGATTGCTTATATTTGCCAACTCTATATGAAGTTTTTAGTTGAATCACTAGGGTTACATAGGTGGTTAGTCTTGTTTTTACCCAAAATAAAAGCCTTCTACATGTAAAATGTAAAAGGCTTTTCATAAATTTTATGATTGTACGTTTAATTTTCGTTTTAATGTAAATCCTGTACCCATGAAAATCATGGCGAACACAATACTTAAGCATGTTCCCAGTATGCTTTTTTCTGCAACAGACACTCCAATAAACGCCATACTGACGACGGCAAGTAATGCACATAATAATAGAAGCCATTTGATTTGTTTCATTTGTCTCCATCCCTTTTTTTAGAGTTAATATAAGTTTACAGAAAAACGATCGGCATTTAAAGGGGATTGTGATATAATATGAAAGTTATCTAATTATTTTAGGAGATGAAAATGTGAAACTTCGAAAAGACCTTCGCAACATCGCAATTATTGCCCACGTTGACCATGGTAAAACGACGCTTGTTGACCAATTGCTCCATCAAGCTGGTACTTTCCGTGCGAATGAAAATATCGCTGAGAGAGCCATGGATTCAAATGATTTAGAGCGAGAGCGCGGTATTACGATCTTAGCTAAAAATACTGCGATCCATTATAAAGATACACGCATTAATATTTTAGATACACCAGGACACGCCGATTTCGGTGGTGAAGTTGAGCGTATCATGAAAATGGTAGATGGTGTACTTCTCGTTGTGGATGCATATGAAGGTTGTATGCCTCAAACACGATTCGTGCTAAAAAAAGCACTTGAGCAAAACTTAACACCAATTGTTGTTGTCAATAAAATTGACCGTGACTTTGCTCGTCCAGCTGAAGTAGTTGATGAAGTCATTGACTTGTTCATTGAATTGGATGCAACAGAAGAACAGCTTGAATTCCCAGTTGTATATGCATCAGCAATCAATGGTACAGCAAGTAACGATGCTAGTAAGCAAGATGAAAACATGGAATCGTTGTTTGAAGCGATTGTCAACCATATCCCATGCCCAGTCGACAACCATGAAGAGCCGCTTCAATTCCAAGTGGCGCTACTTGATTACAATGATTATGTTGGAAGAATTGGAATTGGCCGTGTATTTAGAGGAACGATGCAAGTAGGACAGCAAGTTGCTCTAATGAAAGTGGATGGCAGTGTAAAACAATTCCGCGTGACGAAGATTTTTGGTTTCCAAGGGTTAAAACGAGTGGAAATCAATGAAGCGAAAGCTGGAGATCTTGTCGCAGTATCTGGTATGGAAGACATCAACGTAGGAGAAACAGTCTGCCCGGTAGAACACCAAGAGGCTTTGCCGATCCTTCGTATTGATGAGCCGACACTTCAAATGACATTTGTTGTGAATAACAGCCCATTTGCAGGCCGTGAAGGAAAGTACGTGACATCACGTAAAATTGAAGAGCGTTTAGAACAGCAGCTTCAAACAGACGTAAGTCTTCGTGTAGATCCAACGGATTCACCTGATGCTTGGGTCGTATCAGGACGCGGTGAGCTTCACTTATCAATTCTGATTGAGAATATGAGACGTGAAGGATTTGAACTGCAAGTATCGAAGCCAGAAGTTATTGTAAAAGAAGTAGATGGTGTTCGATGTGAGCCTGTAGAGCGTGTTCAAATTGATGTACCTGAAGAGCATACTGGCTCTGTTATGGAATCAATGGGTGCAAGAAAAGGTGAAATGATTGACATGATCAATAATGGTAATGGTCAAGTTCGCCTGATCTTTACAGTTCCATCACGTGGTTTAATCGGATATACAACTGAATTTCTTTCATTAACTCGTGGTTTTGGTATTTTGAACCATACGTTTGACAGCTACCAGCCGATGCAGTCTGGTCAAGTTGGCGGACGCCGTCAAGGTGTACTTGTTTCAATGGAAACAGGTAAAGCAACTGCTTACGGAATCCAAGGCGTTGAAGAGCGCGGTGTGATTTTCGTTGAGCCGGGTGTTGAAGTATACCAAGGAATGATTGTTGGTGAGCATAACCGTGAAAACGATCTTGTTGTCAACGTGAGCCGTATGAAACAACAAACAAACGTACGTTCAGCGACAAAAGATCAAACGGTTAGTATGAAAAAACCACGTATTATGTCACTTGAGGAATCTCTTGAGTACTTAAATGAAGACGAATACTGTGAGGTTACACCGGAATCGATCCGTTTAAGAAAGAAAATTTTAGATAAAAACGAACGTGAGAAAGCTGCGAAGAAGAAAAAGCTAGCAGGATTATCTTAATTCCATGAAGAATTAAAAAGATAGAACCCTGAAAGGTAAGGGGAGGGAATCTTTTTGAATGATCAGGAAGTAAGTGAGAATCTATCCTTTTTCGCGATGCTGTTTCGTGTCGATGAAAATCCGCAAACAGGGATGTGGCTCCTATATGGCACCATCCTTGTTTTAGCGATTATTGTTTTTAAACTCGGCTTTGCTAGACGTTTACCGATTTTAAAAGCACTTGTCATTTATTTGTTTTTGATTTTTGGTTGCACGTTTCTCACATTTCTAGGTATCTTCTTGCCAGTCGCAGAAGGCCTGGTTGTGGCAGCTGTCATTTTGATTATTTATAAAATACGACTGCATCGTGCGAAAAAAGAAGGAACAGTAAGTACGTAAAAAAGACCTGAACTTGTGTCAGGTCTTTTTTATGTCTTCTGTTCTTTTTTTCCTTTTTTCTTCTTTTTCTCTTTCGTCGCAGGATCTTGATAAAGAGAGAATCTGCCAGTTTTGATGCGTGCCTCTGTCTTTACTTTAATTCTTTCTTGGCAGTCATCGCACATATATGTATGAATCGGTCGATTTCTTAACCGTTTAGCAACAAGTGTATCATCATTAATGGTTTCAAGCTTTTCACATAATGAGCACTTCACTCTCATCATTTTCACCTCACTTTGGTCATGCCTTCATTATAGCATGTTTTTTGAGCCACTTAAAATCAGTATAAAAAAGGCTTATATCACAAGAGATATAAGCCGCAGCGTGTAGACAAACCCTCACATTCGGTGTCAGTCCTGCGCTTCGGTGCTCACGAATGTCATATTCGCTCCGCGCCGATGCTCGTCCTTCCTAGGGCTGCAAAGGTTTTCTATCACGCTGAAAAGAAGGCAAAGAGCTAAAATAAAGTTCATTTTAGCCCTTTGTCAATAATCTGAGGCTATATCACAAGAGATATAAGCCGTTCTCATTATTTCTTCTGATTCATATGATGGTTTGATTGATCGTTTTGGTTTTTTTCTAATTGCTTTTGATCTTGTTGTTTGAGCTGATGATTCGGATCATTCGTTGGATCTGTTTCGTTACGGTCGATTTCATTTCGAGGCATTTCTGGCATAACACGTCCCACAATGGCTGCTAGTTCATCCATAATTCCGCTTACTGGCCTGCCTGCTTGTATTTCTTTACCCATTTCCTTTAAACGGCTCACTGTATCTGGATCAGCGACGACAACAGCATTCGCACCTTCTGGGTCATTTTTCAGAGCTTTGGCGACTGAATATTTAATGGTTTCAACTTTGCTTCTATCTAAATCATCTTTTACATCAATGCCAACGACAGCGTACTTGCCGATGACGATCGCTGTTGCGTCATTTACATCTGCTACATGCTCAGTCACATTCACTAGGTGTTTTGCCACATCTGTTGATGGGCGGGCTTTGTCAGTGTTTTTCTTGGATGAGTCTGATACTCTTACTAAATGCTTGTTTCCGTCTTGATGTTCTTGTGCCAAAGGCTTCTCTTGATGTTGGCAAGCGCCTAATAAAAGAATGGTTTGAACCATGAATAACGTCAAAAATAGTCGCATGTGTATTCCCTCCTTCACAAACTGCATGATTTATTTTATTGTTGAATTAACCTTCTAACTTTATTCATGAAAACATATATTTTAACAATCGTTTTTGGAAAGACAAGGATGAATGAAACCCCGATCAGGAGGCGAAGGACCTGAGTAAAATTTATGTATTAGACACAAATGTGTTATTACAGGATCCGAATTCAATCTTTTCATTTGAAGACAACGAGGTTGTGATTCCGGCCGTAGTGTTAGAAGAAGTAGACTCGAAAAAAAGATATATGGACGAGGTTGGGCAAAACGCACGACGTGTCTCACGTTTAATCGACGGGTTGAGATCGAAAGGGAAACTGCATGAAAAAATTACGCTGGAGTCAAAAGGAACGCTGCGTATTGAGCTGAATCATCGCTCTTTCCATGAACTTCAAGAAATTTTCATCGAAAAAACAAACGATAACCGGATTTTGGCTGTTGCGAAGAATTTGAGCTTAGAGGAAGAAACAAAACCGGATGGCCGGCCTGTCATTTTGGTCAGCAAAGATGTCCTAGTGCGAGTAAAGGCGGATGCCATTGGTCTGCAAGCAGAGGATTTCTTAAGCGATCGTGTGCTGCAAAATGAAGACATTGATAACGGCTATCACGAGCTCTATATTCCGACTGAGCAGCTGAATACATTTTATAAGCAAAATCAGTTACCAATAAAAGACGTCACCCAAACGCCATTAAACCCTCATCAATTTGTTATTATGAAGGGAAATGAGGGTGGTTCTGCTTTGGGGATGCTTGATCAAAAAGCAGAGCATGTAAAACGGCTTATTTATGACCAAGAACATATTTGGGGAATTCGCCCAAAAAATGTCCAGCAAACGATGGCGCTTGAGTTACTTTTACGCCGCGATATTCCGCTTGTGACACTTATCGGAAAAGCGGGAACAGGAAAGACACTGCTTGCACTTGCTGCTGGATTAATGCAGACAGAGGACCTCGGCATGTTTAAAAAGCTCATCGTGGCCCGCTCCATTGTTCCTGTCGGTAAGGACTTAGGGTATTTGCCAGGCGAAAAAGAAGAGAAGCTCAGACCGTGGATGCAGCCGATCTATGACAACCTAGAATTTTTATTTAACACAAAAAAACCTGGTGAACTCGATGCGATACTAGCGGGCATCGGTTCAATTCAAGTGGAAGCTTTAACGTATATTCGCGGGAGAAGTATCCCTGATCAATTTATCATTATCGATGAGGCGCAAAATTTAACAAAACACGAAGTAAAAACATTATTAACGCGGGTTGGTGAGGGAAGTAAAATTGTGCTGATGGGAGACCCAGAGCAGATTGATCACCCTTATTTAGACAGCTTAAATAATGGGCTCACATATGTCATTGAGCGTTTCAAAGGGCAGCAAATATCTGGACATGTCAAGCTTGTCAAAGGAGAAAGGTCTGGACTTGCACAGCTTGCAGCTGATTTATTATAGTCCAGACCCGTCATCTTATCTTATGTAATGATTAACTCTTTGACGCCTTTAATCGGCTGAGTGATGTTGGACTGATCCTCGAAATAAACGTGGATTGGTCCTTCTTCTGTTATAGGCTTTCCATTTTGGCTGAAATGGGCAATGCTATCCATCGCCTTAGAGAGCGGAACAGCAATTGTTTCTGTTTCTGTGACAAATTCACACGTCTCCGCTTGTTCGAGCGGTTCTGCATTTTTTATCATGTCGCCAAGTTTCATCCCGAAGCTGCCTGTGACAAGTCTTTCTTTTTCGTACTTTTTCTCTGTTTTTAATGTGGGTGGAAGTGTTTGACCTTCTCTTATGACCCGCTCTTGATCGAGTTCCTGATCTAGCTGCTGCTCTTCGTTTGCTGCACTTTTCTCAAAAAATGAATCCATTAAAAATTTACGGTCATCAAAAATCCATACACTCGGATCAATGGTGATCTTGTATTGTACGTTCCCCTTGATTTGAATAATGCTCATGTTCAAGACAACCCCTTTCCAACATAAATTATAGAAGTTTTCGCCCGCTTTGTCACTTTCATAAACATGCACTTCCTTGTACACACTACGATTAGACGAAAAATAGGGAGGATTTTGGGCATGGCATGTCGTGACAATGAAGAGCTTCAGCGATTTGTAGAAGAGGCAAAAAAGGTGGCCAAAAATGGAAAGGTAGCATCCTATATTCCGGCACTCGGTAAAGCGGATCAATCGGATTTATCTGTCGCTGTTTATCATGTGAGTAATACGTGCCACTCAGCGGGAAATGTTGATAAACGATTCACCCTTCAAAGTATTTCAAAAGTATTAGCACTGGCGCTCGTGCTCTCAGAAGAAGGACCGAAAAAAGTGTTTCAATATGTTGGACAAGAACCGACTGGCGACCCGTTTAATTCGATGATTAAACTAGAGACAGCAAGCCCAAATAAGCCGCTTAACCCAATGATTAATGCAGGAGCGCTTGCCGTTACAAGTTTAATAAGAGGGGCAACGCCGCAAGATCAGCTGAACCGGCTGCTTGGTTTTATTAGAGAGCTTGCCAATGACACAACCATTACATATTGCAAAGAAACCGCTGCATCCGAATTTGAAACATCAATGATTAACCGCGCAATGTGCTATTATATGAAGCAATATCATATCATTAAAGGGAATGTAGAAGAGGTGATGGACGTCTATACGAAGCAATGCGCCGTCATGATGAACAGCCTGGATTTGGCGAAGATCGCATGTGTTTTTTCATTAGATGGCAGGCATCCAGAGACAGGAAAGCAAATCCTTTCGAAAGATGTCGCTAGAATTTGTAAAACGTTTATGGTTACATGCGGTATGTACAATGCGAGCGGGGAATTTGCGATCAATATCGGAATCCCTGCTAAAAGTGGTGTTTCAGGCGGAATTATGGGGGCGGCGCCATACGACTTTGGGATAGGTATATTCGGACCTGCTTTGGATGAAAAAGGGAATAGTATTGCGGGTATTAAGCTGCTTGAGCTCATGAGTGAAAAATATGAGATGAGTATCTTTTAATAACGAATGGCTTCTTTTTATTTTTACAGAGCGAACTGTACAAATCTGCTTGCAATTTTGGGCGTTTCGCTTTATGATAAATAGAAGAATTAGGTACTCGCCTGGGGAACGGAGGGATACTTTTGGCGTCAGAAATTTTAGTCGATCATCGGCAAAAAGCACTGGCTTTATTAAAATTGGATGCAGATAAAATTTTAAAATTGATCCAAGTGCAAATGGACAACTTAACGATGCCGCAATGTCCTCTTTATGAAGAGGTTTTAGATACTCAAATGTTCGGATTATCGAGAGAAATTGATTTCGCTGTCCGGCTTGGATTAGTTGATCAACATGAAGGCAAAAAACTACTCGATAAACTTGAGAGAGAACTATCCGCACTTCATGATGCGTTCACAAAAAAATAATGATTGAAAACTCAAACTTCCACAACATAAGTTTGAGTTTTTTTGTCCGCCTTTTTATTTTGATTGATGCCAAACGGACTTGATTGTCTCATGAAAGACGAACAATATAAAGAGGTAAAACGGGATCAAACGGAGAAAATGTAGTAGAATAAGAACAGCTAAGAGAAGAGAATATCAAGCAGTAGAAATAGACGTTAGGAAGAGGATTATATGTTAAAGAGAATGCTAAAATCGTATGACTACTCATTATTGTTCGCCATTATATTAATTAGCGCATTCGGCTTGGTGATGGTGTATAGCTCAAGTATGATTACATCTGTGATCAGATATGATGCTGCGCCAGATAATTTTTTCAAGAAACAGCTTTTATTTATGATTGTCGGGGCGGTCATCTTGATTTTTACAGCCCTCATTCCGTATCAGCTGCTCTTAAATAAAAGATTCCAAATTGTGATGCTTTTGCTATCTGTGTTTTCTCTCATTTATGTGTACTTTGGCGGTCACATTGCAGGGAATGCTAGAAGTTGGATCAAATTTGGGCCTTTTAGTCTTCAGCCAGCGGAATTCGTGAAGATCGTTGTCATCATTTATCTTGCTGCTGTCTATGCAAAGAAGCAGCATTATATTGACCATATTTTAAGAGGGGTGACACCTCCAATTGTGGTTGTCTCCATCCTATGCGGATTTATTATTTTGCAGCCAGACTATGGGACAGCTTTTATCATTGGTATGATTGCCCTTGCGATGATTTTATGCTCAGGGTTTAGCGGTAAAACGCTGGCCAAGCTGCTCGCTTTATTTAGTGCGGTGATGGTTGTTGTGACACCGTTTATTATTCTTTTTTGGGATAAAATTTTCACGCAGAATCGTCTTGGACGTTTTGAGAGTTTCCAAGATCCATTTAAAGACGCAGGCGCTTCTGGGCATCAATTGATTAATTCATATTATGCGATTGGATCAGGCGGCTTTTTTGGGCTTGGTCTTGGAGAGAGTGTACAAAAGTATGGATACCTTCCAGAGCCGCATACAGATTTTATCATGGCAATTATCTCGGAAGAGCTTGGTTTTTTCGGTGTATTTTTTGTCCTTGCTCTCCTTGGCTTTATTGTCGTGAAAGGTTTTTACATTGCGAGAAAGTGTGAAGATCCGTTTGGAAGTTTGCTTGCAATAGGAATTTCTTCAATGATTGCCATCCAAACGTGTATTAATTTGGGCGGTGTTTCAGGTCTCATTCCGATCACTGGGGTCACACTTCCGTTTATCAGCTACGGGGGATCCTCTATCATTTTACTGAGTGGATGTATGGGAATATTGCTGAATATCAGCATGTTCACTGAATATAAAGAGCGTTATAAAAAGAAAAAATCAATCAGCAAACCATCGATTCAAAAAAATGGATTGCAGAAAACTTTGAATCTTTAGAAAACAAAAGTGTACAGTTTTCATTTCTTCCTTTATTATAGAGTACATATAAAATTTTAAGGGATATGGAGGAGTGAGAATGTCACAGAGAACAATTCAAAAGGTTCTAGTTGCAAACAGAGGGGAAATCGCTATCAGAGTCTTTAGGGCCTGTACGGAGCTCAACTTACGTACAGTGGCCATTTACTCCAAAGAAGACTCGGGCTCTTATCATCGCTATAAAGCCGATGAAGCATATCTAGTTGGAGAAGGGAAAAAGCCGATTGATGCCTACCTTGATATCGAGGGGATCATCGAAATTGCAAAACGAAATGACGTGGATGCGATTCATCCAGGATACGGATTTTTATCTGAAAACATTCATTTTGCAAGACGATGCGAAGAGGAAGGCATCCAATTCATCGGCCCAACTTCTCAACATTTAGATATGTTTGGAGATAAAGTAAAAGCGAGAGATGAAGCGAAAAAAGCTGGAATTCCAGTCATTCCAGGAAGTGACGGGCCAGTTGATTCGGTCAAAGAAGTCGAAAAATTCGGTGAAGAATATGGTTACCCGTTTATTATTAAAGCTTCACTTGGAGGCGGCGGCCGAGGTATGCGGATTGTCAGATCAAAAGAGGAGCTGAACGAAGCCTATGACCGTGCAAAGTCAGAGGCGAAAGCGGCTTTTGGAAATGACGAAGTATACGTTGAAAAGCTGATTGAAAATCCGAAACATATTGAAGTGCAGGTGATAGGAGACAATCACGGCAATATCATTCATTTATATGAGCGTGACTGCTCTGTTCAAAGGCGTCATCAAAAAGTTATTGAGGTTGCACCAAGTGTGTCCCTGTCAGATCAATTGCGTGAAGACATCTGTGAAGCGGCTGTTCAGCTGGCTCAGAATGTATCGTATATCAATGCAGGGACTGTAGAATTCCTAGTGGCAAATGGGGAATTTTATTTTATTGAAGTCAATCCTAGGGTCCAAGTGGAACACACGATCACAGAAATGATTACAGGGGTCGATATCGTCCAAACCCAAATTCTTGTCGCAAAAGGACATGACCTCCACAGCAAAGAAGTCGGGATACCAAAGCAAGAAGATATCTTTACACATGGATTTGCCATTCAATCAAGGGTCACAACAGAAGATCCTTTGAATGACTTCATGCCAGATACAGGAAAAATCATGGCTTACCGTTCAGGCGGTGGTTTTGGAGTACGTCTTGATACAGGAAACAGCTTCCAAGGTGCGGTGATTACACCTTATTACGATTCACTGTTGGTCAAGCTGTCTACTTGGGCACTTACATTTGATCAAGCTGCGGCTAAAATGGTCCGAAATTTACAAGAATTCAGGATTCGCGGCATTAAAACAAATATCCCGTTTCTTGAAAACGTCGCAAAGCACGAGAAGTTTCTAAGAGGGGAATATGATACATCGTTTATTGATTCAACACCAGAGCTATTTAACTTCCCTAAGCAAAAAGACCGCGGAACGAAAATGCTTACTTATATTGGTAACGTTACCATTAATGGGTTCCCTGGTATTTCGGAAAATAAGAAGCCTCATTTTGATCAACCAAATGTGCCGAAACTTGCTGTCCATGAAACGATTCCTTCTGGAACAAAACAATTGTTAGACAAGCATGGACCTGAGGGGCTCGCCAATTGGGTGAAAGAGCAAAGCAGTGTACTTTTAACGGATACAACTTTTAGAGACGCACATCAATCCCTGCTTGCAACACGCTTTAGAACACACGACTTAAAGAAAGTTGCGCAGCCAACAGCAGGTTTATGGCCAGAGTTATTCAGTATGGAAATGTGGGGCGGCGCTACATTTGATGTGGCATATCGTTTCTTGAAAGAAGATCCTTGGGAAAGATTGAAAGAGCTTCGTCAAGAAGTGCCAAACACTTTGTTCCAAATGCTATTAAGATCATCAAACGCTGTCGGATATACAAACTATGCGGATAATGTGATTAAAGCATTTGTAAAGGAATCGGCAGAGGCAGGCATTGACGTCTTCCGTATTTTTGACAGCCTAAACTGGGTCAAAGGCATGACGCTTGCCATTGATTCTGTTCGTGAATCAGGCAAAGTGGCAGAGGCAGCGATTTGTTATACAGGTGATATTCTTGATCCATCACGTCCGAAATATGATTTGAAATATTATGTCTCTCTTGCGAAGGAGCTTGAATCCGCAGGCGCTCATATTTTAGGCATTAAAGATATGGCGGGATTATTAAAACCGCAGGCGGCTTATGAACTTGTATCGGCTCTAAAAGACGAGCTCACGATTCCAATCCATCTTCATACACACGATACGAGTGGAAATGGACTCTTCACCTATGCAAGAGCGATTGATGCAGGTGTTGATATTGTTGATGTTGCTGTCAGCTCTATGGCGGGGCTCACATCACAACCAAGTGCGAGCTCATTATATTATGCTTTAGACGGACATGAAAGAAAGCCCGAAATGAATGTTCAAGCGGTTGAACGTCTTTCTCAATATTGGGATTCCGTCAGAAAATATTACCATGAGTTTGAAAGCGGAATGAATTCACCGCATACAGAAATTTATGAGCATGAAATGCCTGGTGGCCAGTATAGTAACCTGCAACAGCAGGCGAAAGGGGTCGGCCTTGGCGACCGCTGGAATGAAGTAAAAGAAATGTACAGACGTGTAAATGACATGTTTGGTGACATTGTGAAAGTGACACCGTCTTCTAAAGTGGTCGGAGATATGGCACTTTATATGGTGCAAAACGATCTGACAGAAGAGGATGTTTATGAAAAAGGAGCAACACTGGATTTCCCAGATTCGGTTGTTGAATTGTTTAAAGGCTATTTAGGACAGCCTCATGGCGGATTCCCAGAAAAATTGCAAAAGCTGATTTTAAAAGGGGAGGAGCCGCTTACTGTCAGACCAGGTGAGAAACTGAAACCAGTGGACTTTGAAGAAATCAAAAAGCAGTTCAAAGAATCGCATGACTTGACGTTAACAGAACAAGATGCCATTGCATATGCTTTATACCCGAAAGTCTTTTCTGAATTTGTTCAAACAGCAGAAAGCTATGGAGACATCTCTGTTCTTGACACACCAACCTTCTTCTACGGCATGAGACTTGGTGAAGAAATTGAGGTAGAAATTGAAAAAGGGAAAACCCTCATTGTCAAACTCGTGTCAATTGGAGAACCGAATCCGGACGCTACAAGAGTGCTTTACTTTGAGCTGAATGGACAACCGCGTGAAGTGGTCATTAAGGATGAAAGCATCAAATCCTCCGTTCAAGAAAAAATGAAGGCAGATCGCTCAAATCCAAATCACATTGCGGCATCGATGCCAGGCACTGTGATCAAAGTGCTTGTTGAAAAAGGACAGAAAATTTCTCAAGGTGAGCATTTGATGATCAATGAAGCGATGAAAATGGAAACGACGGTACAAGCACCGTTCTCAGCAGTCGTGGATGAAATTCATGTCACGAATGGAGAAGGGATTCAAACTGGAGATCTGTTGATTGTCTTAAAGCCTGAATAATGAGTGAGACACATCCACTGCGATGTGTCTCAGCGTGTAGACAAACCCTTGCATTCTTTGTCAGTCTTGCGTGCTGGTGCTCACGAATGTCACATTCGCTCCGCTCCAGTACTCGTTCTTCCTAGACTTCAAGGGCTTTCTATCACGCTGAAAAGAAGACAAAGGGCTAAAATAAAGAGCATTTTAGCCCTTTGTCAACAATCCAAGACACATCCACTGTGATGTGTCTTTTTTTGAGCGCATTAAAATGTGCAGCCGCCTGTTAGAGTGATTACACTATAGAATGAGGTGAAGAAAGAGTGGAAAATGTCGTGATTTGGTTTCGCCGAGATATGCGATTGGATGATCATATCGCCTTATCAAAAGCGATCACATATGCAAAAAAACATCAGTACCGATTATTTGCTTTTTATCATCTAGATCCGTTTTTTACAGAAATGGAACTGGATTTGAACAACGAACATTTCTTTCAAAACTTGGCCAATTTCGTCAAGGAAGCGAGAGAATCTCACATGTATGTTCATCTCATTCATGATGATATTTTGTCCGCTTTTCAAAAGCTCATGAATGCTTATGACATCAATGCGGTCTTTTTTAATGAGGACGAAGTAGGAAATGGTCGAACACGTGATGAGCAAGTGACCCGTTTCTTAGAAGAAAAGGGCATTCATGTGTCAAAGTGGCAAGATACGCATCTGCATGGGGCGAGAGATATTTTAAAAGCGGATGGGTCTCATTATCAAGTGTTTACTCCATACTATCAAGCGTGGCGGAAGCAGGAGAAGCAGTCTGTGATAAAAGTTGACAAATCATTTCTGAGCAGCAAGCATACGATTTGTGATGAGTCACTTTCTGAAAAGGGAGATGAGAAACTAAGGGACATCATCAAGAAATGTACAAGGAAATTCGATCAGATTGGGTCAGACAAAGCGAGAAGCACGCTAGACGGCTTTATTCAAGAAAGATTGACGCGTTATCATGAGAAACGAGATATTCCGTCTGTTTTTGGGACGAGCAAGCTGTCTCGGTTCTTAAAAACTGGGACCATTTCTATTCGCACGATCTTTCATGCTGTCAATGAGGAAGAACTTTTTGAAGATGAGGGCAAGGAAACATTTATCAAAGAGCTGGCATGGCGTGATTTTTATCATATGATCTTTGCGCATTATCCAGAGATGAAAGAAAAAGAAATCAACTCCTCCTTTCAACATATAAAATGGAATGATGATGAGACACTTTTTGAAGCTTGGTGTAAAGGACAAACAGGCTTCCCGCTCGTTGACGCTGGGATGAGACAGTTAAATGAAGAAGGCTGGATGCATAACCGTTTGAGAATGGTGACGGCTTCATTCCTGACAAAAGATTATTTCATCGATTGGAGAAAGGGCGAAGCGTATTTTGCGAGAAAACTTGTCGACTATGATGAGGCTTCGAATATTGGGGGATTTCAGTGGGCGGCCTCTGTTGGAACGGATGCGGTTCCTTACTTCCGTATTTTTAACCCAACGACCCAGTCGAAACGATTTGATCCAAGCGGAGAATATATTAGAAGGTATGTACCAGAACTAAAGCATGTGAATGAAAAATGGATTCATGAACCGAGTAAAATGCCGATAGATGAGCAAATGAAATCGGGATGTGTGCTAGGGGATACATATCCTCTGCCTACAGTCGATCATCAAGAAAGACGAAAAAAAGCCATTTCGCTATTTGAAGAAGCGAAACAAACATAAAAGAAATCCCCCTTTTCGGATGAAAGGGGGATTGTATGTTTATCTGAAAGGCTCTTTATTTTCATATTTAAACCGGGCAATGAGTAAGCAGAAGTAGCATAGTACCCCAAACAAACAAGAAATAAAGAATGAATGAGCAAGCGCATAACCGAGTGCGAGCTGAGAATAAACAGACATGACACCAGAAATCGCTTGAAGTGTAATCAGAATGGCTGAAATGATCCATCCATAATACAGCTGCTTTTGTTCTTTATAATGTTTAAGGGCATGGAACATCGCAACAAATATCCAAACGAATAAAAGAAGGGCTGCTGCTCGGTGAGACATTTGAACCCATTGATTAAAATACGCTGGAAGTGCGCCGTCTTTTGAACAAAATGGGAAGACAGAGCATGCAAGACTTGATTTTGTATGTCTCACATAGGCGCCCGTATACACCACAATATACGTATATGTGATCAACCCATAAATATGGAACTGCATTCTTTTGCCGATATGAAGCGGCTTCACAAGCTTTGTTTCAGATCTGGTTGCTTCAAACACAAGCAGTGCCAGTAGTAAAATGGAAGCAAAAGAAATCAGTGAAATACCGAAGTGCAGTGCCATGACAAGTGCGTTAGAACCAAACACAACGGCGAGTGCCCCTAACAGCGCTTGAAGCAGTAAGAATATAATGGACATGATGACCAAAAATTTGGTTTCACGGAATACTGGACTGATTTTTTTCCAGCATAAGACCGCCAGTGCCAATACAAGAATGGTGGAAACTCCTGTTGACATGCGGTGGCTCCATTCGATAATGGAAGCAGGGTTCATTTCTGGAAAGAAACGACCGTGGCAAAGGGGCCACTGTCTGCCGCAGCCAAGACCGGAGCCAGTTTTCGTCACAAGCGCACCGCCAATCAGAACGATCAGCATCACAAATGTTGTGACAACGCTCAATAACCTTAAAGCAAATTTCATCAAATGATTTCACCTTCTCTAAATAACTTCTGATCTAAATGAAAACCTCACATGCTCTCAAGTTTAAGCCAAATGCGTGTTCTGTTGCAATTCATAATGACCAAAGTTCACAAAAAAATGATATGTTAGTTCACAAAGTTTACAGATTTAGAGTGCTTGATCTTTCTTTGACAGTCTGATAGAAATAGAGGAGAGAATATTTCATTTTGCACCGCCTTCTGAAACGCACATCCTAATAAATTCACGAAAAGTTCACAAATAACTTCAAGTTTGTCGTTTATTATTTAATAGGATGTTTTTTTACAGCTCTTTATCTTGTATGATAGAGTTGTAACGATTTTACGTTTTATTCGTTCGTTTGAAGGTTTGGGCAAGGGAGGTTATACACATTGGCAAATTCCAAAACAGCCGCGGAAGCAGCTATTCATGGACAAATAGAAGAAACAACCGCTTTAAAAGATTTTCTTGCTCTTATTAAAATGGGCATCGTCAATTCCAATTTCATTACAACATTTACTGGAATGTGGCTTGCTTTTTATTTTACAGATATGAGTTTCCTTGGAAATCTTGATATTGTTCTGTTAACAATGATTGGTTCTTCTCTTATTATTGCCGGTTCATGCGCCATTAATAATGCGTTTGACCGTGATATTGATATACTAATGGAAAGAACAAAAACAAGACCGACGGTGACAGGTAAAGTTCAGCCGGGTCAAGCGTATGCATTTGGTATTCTGCTTGTTGTACTTGGACTGATTATGCTTTTGATGACAACTGTTACATCAGCAGTGATTGGATTTATCGGTGTCTTTACTTATGCAGTTCTATACACGATGTGGTCTAAACGCCATTACACCATTAATACAGTCATTGGGAGTGTATCTGGTGCGGTTCCGCCATTAATTGGCTGGACAGCTGTTACAGGCACCATCGACACAACGGCTTGGGTCCTGTTTATGATTATGTTCATCTGGCAAATTCCGCATTTCTTATCACTTGCGATTAAGAAAACGGAAGATTACCGCAAAGCAGGTATTCCAATGCTGCCAGTTGTTTACGGCTTTGAAGTCACAAAACGCCAAATCATCATTTGGACAGCATGTCTTCTCCCGCTTCCATTTTTCTTAGGTGGATTAGGATGGCCGATTGTCGCACTTGGCACATTGCTGAACATTGGATGGCTCGTAATTGGTCTTATGGGCTTTAAAATGAAAGATATCATGAAGTGGTCAACACTCATGTTCGTTTATTCATTAAACTACTTAACGATCTTTTTCGTTGCGATGATTATTATTACACTATTCTAGAGTGAAATACACTTTGATCACATCAAAACAATGGCTATATCTTATAACACAACATTTTCTTACAACTATGAAAGCCGCCTGATATTCAGTTCTATTTAGGCGGCTTTCTGTTTATACATAGATGGTATTTTGAGTAAAAACATCATTTTTTTATGAAAAGAGGAAATGTAAGTGCTTTTATAAGAGGCGGGGGTTATGGATGGGTGAAAGGTGATTTTATAAATAAGAGGTAAAAAGCGAAAGGCAAAGGAGATCAAGCAAAAGGGGTTGGGACAAATTATGATAAGAAAATGGCGTGTTTATTCACTGTTTCTTTTACTGACGCTCGTTTTGGCGGGCTGCGGTGAACCATACTTATCAACACTCAAGCCAGTTGGGGAAGTAGCAGATAAACAGTTTTTCCTAACGGTACTGAGTACACTTATTATGGTTCTTGTCGTTATTGTTGTATCGATCATTTTCTTTTACGTCATCATTAAATTCAAACGTTCTAAAGTGGGAGAAGATACGATTCCTAAACAGGTAGAAGGGAACCGTAACCTCGAAATTACGTGGACAGCGATTCCGATACTTCTACTCATTATTCTCGTTGTACCTGTTGTGGCATACACGCTTGAGCTAGGGGATACAAGCGCTATGGATAAGAAAAAACGAGATCCTGAAAAAACACTTGTTGTGAATGTAAGAGCCAGCTTATATTGGTGGGAATTTGAATACCCTGATTATGGGATTGTGACAAGTCAGGAATTGATTGTTCCAACTGACCAAAAGGTTTATTTTAAGCTGAAAGCATCCGATGTGAAACACTCTTTCTGGGTTCCATCGGCTGGGGGTAAAATTGATACAAATACAGACAACGAGAACAAGTTTTATTTAACATTTGACTCAAAACGAACGAAAGATGCTGGAGAATATTTCTATGGGAAATGTGCGGAGCTTTGTGGTCCATCACATGCTTTAATGGACTTTAAAGTTAAAACGCTTTCTCAAGATGAGTTTTTAGGCTGGACGAAAAAGATGGCAGATTATAAGAAGCCTGCATCTACGTCAGATCTAGCCCTTGAGGGTGAAAAACTTTTTAAAGAGAAAAACTGTTTAAGCTGTCACGCGGTAGAGCCTGGAGATGAACGGCCAGAGGCGGCAAGGACTGCTCCAAACCTTGCAACCTTCGGAGAGCGGACAAAAGTAGCTGGAATTAAAGACATGAACAAAGAAAATGTCAAAGCATGGCTGAAAGATCCAGAGAGCTTTAAACCAGGTAATAAGATGACAGGGACGTACCCTAAACTAAATGACTCAGAAGCAGATGCACTCTACGAGTATTTAAAAGGTCTTAAAATACAGTAAATGCCTTGAGCAGCTTGAAGTTGCGCACATTCAAAAGGGTATACGATCTATGTGAAGTTTTTGTTAAGAGCTCCCGAATAAGTCTCTACATCCAAGAATAAGTCATCTGTCAGATATAGTCTGTTTTTAGAACGTGAAGATAGACATTGATATGAAAAGGGGCAAATGGGAGATAAGAGGGGGATTTCATGGTGAGTACAATAGCTAAAAAGCGGGGGTTTGGCGCTGTCTTATGGGATTACTTAACGACGGTTGACCACAAAAAAATTGCCATACTATATTTAGTGGCAGGGGGATTTTTCTTTTTAATTGGTGGCCTGGAAGCGATGATTATCCGTATTCAGCTAGCCATCCCTGAAAATGATTTTGTGAGTGCAGGGTTTTACAATGAAGTCATGACGATGCATGGAACAACGATGATTTTCCTTGCAGCAATGCCGCTTTTATTTGCATTAATGAATGCGGTTGTTCCCATTCAAATTGGTGCACGTGACGTAGCGTTTCCATTTGTGAATTCACTTGGTTTTTGGCTGTTCTTTTTCGGTGGTATTTTCTTAAACCTTGGATGGTTTATGGGCGGGGCACCTGATGCAGGCTGGACTGCCTATGCGTCGCTCACGCTGAATTCAGAAGGGCACGGCATGGATTTCTATATTTTAGGGTTGCAGATAGCGGGTATTGGTACGCTAATTGCCGGAATCAACTTTCTTGCAACGATTATTAATATGAGAGCGCCAGGTATGACGTATATGAGAATGCCGCTCTTTACCTGGACGACGTTTGTGGCATCTGCACTAATTTTATTCGCATTCCCGCCGCTAACAGCAGGACTTGCGATGCTGATGCTTGATCGAATGTTTGATACGAGCTTTTTTAATCCAGAGCTTGGCGGAAATACAATCATCTGGGAGCATTTGTTCTGGATTTTTGGACACCCAGAAGTGTATATCTTGATTTTGCCGGCATTTGGGATTTTCTCTGAGATCATTCCAGTGTTTGCAAGAAAAAGATTGTTTGGTTATTCGTCCATGGTGTTTGCGACTGTATTAATTGGTTTCCTTGGATTCATGGTGTGGGCGCATCACATGTTCACAACAGGACTTGGTCCAATTGCCAATGCGATCTTTGCCGTAGCCACAATGGCGATTGCGGTGCCAACTGGAATTAAAGTATTTAACTGGTTGCTCACCATATGGGGCGGTAATGTGAAGTTTACAACGCCGATGCTATATTCAGTTGCGTTCATTCCGTCATTCTTACTTGGCGGTGTAACCGGCGTCATGCTTGCAGCAGCAGCAGCGGATTATCAGTTCCATGACACGTACTTCGTTGTGGCGCATTTCCACTATGTCATTATCGGTGGTGTGGTCTTCGGTATTTTAGCAGGTGTGCATTATTGGTGGCCGAAGATGTTTGGGAAAATACTGAATGAGAAGCTTGGGAAAATTGGCTTTGTGCTGTTTTTCGTCGGTTTCCATTTAACGTTCTTTATCCAGCATTTTCTCGGTCTTTGGGGCATGCCGCGCCGAGTCTTTACATTCTTGCCAGGTCAGGGTCTAGACCTTGGGAACTTGGTCAGTACGATTGGGGCACTGTTCATGTTTGTAGCAGTTGTCATCATGCTGATTAATATCATCTGGACGACAGCAAAAGGGGAGCGTGTATCGGGCGATCCTTGGGGAGATGGAAGAACGCTTGAATGGGCAGTATCTTCACCTCCGCCAGAATATAACTTTAAGCAGCTGCCTCTTGTACGGGGACTTGATCCATTATGGATTGAGAAAATGGATGGTAAAAAAGGAATGACAGCATCTGAACCGCTCGATGATATTCACATGCCGAATAATTCCATCTTGCCTATCATTATCTCATTCGGTCTATTTGTGTCAGCGTTTGGTTTTATGTATCGTCAAGAACACAGCTGGGGTCTACCGGTGATCTTCATTGGTCTTGGCATCACGTTTGCGACCATGCTCGTTCGCTCTCTTAAAGATGATCATGGATACCATATTCACAAAGAAGATTTGACGGATGACGATGACAAAGGGGTGAAAGCATAATGGAACCACAAAAAATGACAGCGGAAACCTTTCCGGCTTCTCCTGAGAAAGCCACGTTAGAAGGAAAGAATAAGTTCGTCGGGTTCTGGTTGTTTCTTGGGGGAGAAACGGTCCTGTTTGCATCTTTGTTTGCCACTTATTTGGCGCTGAAAAATTCAAATGCAGGCGGCGCAACAACAACTGAAATGTTTGACCTCACACTTGTCTTTATTGCCACAATGCTTCTGTTAACGAGCAGTTTAACGAGTGTGTATGCTATGTATCATATGAAAAACTTTGCCTTTAAAAAAATGCAGCTTTGGCTAGGTGTAACCGTTCTTTTAGGTGCTGGATTTTTAGGGGTAGAAATTTATGAGTTTTATCATTATGTACATGCGTATGAATTTACAATTACGAGCTCTGCACTTGGCTCTTCCTTCTATACGCTTGTTGGAACACACGGGGCTCACGTCGCATTTGGACTTTGCTGGATCACCGCTCTGATGATTCGGAATATGAGACGCGGTCTAGATTTATACAATGCACCAAAATATTATGTGGCAAGCCTTTATTGGCATTTCATTGATGTTGTGTGGGTCTTCATCTTTACCGTTGTATATTTAATGGGAATGGTGGGATAAGAATGGGAAATAAAAACACAAATCAGTCCAAAGTCGATCTTGTCTATCGGAAAAAGAAAAATGCCGAAGAAATGAAGCATCAGCTCATTTCTTTCGGCTTGATGATTGGTTTAACGTTTGTTGCCTTTTTAACAATCGCCTCTGAAGACGTCGGAAATTGGTTCGCTGTCCCTTTTATTTTACTGCTTGCAGTGATTCAGGTGGCTTTTCAGCTTTATTATTTTATGCACATGAACCAAAAAGGGCATGAAACACCCGCGTTGTTTCTTTACTCAGGTGTGTTTGTCGCGTTTATTACCGTTTTAGCCTTTTTGACCATTATTTGGTGGTAAGCTCGCTTTGCCCTTGAAGGAGGCGCAGCAATGGAAAACTTAGAGATATTTGGATTTCGTGCATTATGGAGTCCTTACTATTTGACATGTATTGTAGTAGCAGCCGCTTTTTATCTGCTTCTCGTGACGAAGGGCAAGCACCGTGCGACGGTGAAAGAGAAAACGCTATTTCTCACGGGGCTTGTGTTGCTTTATGCAGTGAAGGGGAGCCCGATTGATTTAATGGGGCATATTATGTTCAGTGCGCATATGGCGCAAATGGCAGTGCTCTATTTGGTCATCCCGCCGCTTCTTATTACAGGTTTACCTGCGGCGATTTGGGAGCGGATCATTCAAACACGGGGCATTCAGCCGATTTTCCGCTTGTTTTCTAAGCCGTTGATTGCCTTGCTCGGATTTAACGGGTTGTTTTCGCTGTATCATATTCCGCTTGTGTTCGATTTTGTCAAAACAGATCCGTTTTATCACGCATTGATGACGGTTGTCATTTTTATCGCTGCCTTTTTCATGTGGTGGCCGCTTGTCCATAAAGTGCAAAGTCAGCCGCAGATTACGGGCATTTTAAAGCTTGGATATATTATGGCAGATGGGATTTTAATGACACCTGCCTGCGCACTCATTATGTTTAGTGAAGCGCCTATCTATGCCACTTATTCAGATGCCGGCGCATGGATACAAGCACTGCACCTATGCGTACCGAGTGATATGCTTGCTGGTCTTGCGCTTACGGGACCTGACATGTTTCATACATTGCCGCTGCTAGAAGATCAGCAACTAGGTGCTATTTTGATGAAAATCATTCAAGAGATTGTATACGGATCGATTCTTGCTGTTGTCTTCTTTGACTGGGCAAGAAAAGAAAGAGCGAAAGATGCCGTACCAGATGCGCTCATTCCGAAATATGAATAAATGAAAAACACAGCCGCAGGGGCTGTGCTTCCAGATTGTTGGCAAAGGGCTAAAATGAACTTTATTTTAGCCCTTTGTCTTCTTTTCAGCGTGATAGAAAACCTTTGCAGTCTAGGAAGGACGAGCACTGGAGCGGAGCGAATTTGGCATTCGTGAGCACCAGCGCACAGGACTGACAACGAATGCGAGGGTTTGTCTACACGCTGAAAGCACAGCCGTAGGGGCTGTGCTTCTTTTATGCTTCAGCAGTTATCGCTTCTAGTTTTTCTTTCAATTGGTTCAGCGTTTTTTTGCTGGATTGAATAAGAGATTTAGGGAAATCTTCGCCTTCTCCATATTCAACACCATGCGGATAATAGTGTTTTCCAAGTAAAGGTGTCAGCAGCTGGATGTGGGCTTTTTTGGAGCCGACATCTCCCTCAGTGGCGTAGCCAGAGATCCGTAAGTAAAACGTCCCCTCTACCATGTTATACTTCCTGTCGTACGTCACACGCTCATAATCCCATTGATCGGCTCGTACAAATCCTTCACTTTCCATAATGAAATCCAATTTATTTAAGTCAGCTGATACCTTTTCAATCCCCGTACCTTCAAACTTCACCCAAAACCCCTCCTTATAAAAATTCCCTTTACTGACAATCATAGTATGAAAGCGTTAAACTTTCAACTGTGAAAGGTATGTTCTTTTATAAGCTGGTTACAGTAATAAAGAAAATAACGGATGGAGGAATCAACGTGAAAACGAAAAAAATCAAAGATATCATGACGAAAAAAGTAGTGACGTTGCAAAAGGACGACAATGCGTATGAAGCGGCAGTCAAAATGAAAAATGCTGACATTGGTGCCATCCCAGTAGTCGATGGGGATCAGCTTGTTGGTATTGTCACAGACCGCGACCTTGTACTTAGAGGTATTGCTGAGAAAAAGCCGAACTCACAAGAGGTTGGTGCCATCATGACGAAGGAAGTTTTGACAGCTGAAGAAGATGCAACCCTAGAAGAAATTGTCCGGTTGATGTCAGAACATCAGCTCCGCCGTATCCCGGTTGTCAAAAACGGGGCACTAACAGGAATCGTAGCCCTTGGGGATTTATCAGTTGAAGATTTATCAAACGATCGTGCAGGTGATGCTCTGACGGAAATCTCTCAACAAGACCAGGATCATGGCCAAGGATTTCTTCATTAGGAGGGGCATATTTTAAATTCGTGTTAAATAGGCTGTATTGTCGTTGATAAATGGAGCAAGTTTTGTTTAAATGACAATAGAAGGTACTTTTTGTACCTTGCCAATTTAACGGAGGTGTTTATTTGAAAACTGTGCTGAAAACACTCTTCATCCTCCTGATTATATCTGGAACGTACGTTCTGTTTATTCAATATGGATCTTCACCAGAAAAAGAAAACAGCAATGAGCCGAAGGTGTCTAATGAAGAAACATCTAGCGATAAGCCGATCAACATTCCGAAAAAAGGTCTCATGTCCTTTATGGGGAAGTCTTCAAACGAAGTGCTTAAACAGCTAGGGGAACCAGATCGCATTGATCCTTCCGCATATGATTATGACTGGTGGATATACAATCAATCGAAGAAACACTATATTCAAGTAGGGGTAAAGGACAGTAAAGTGGTGACCTTGTTTGCGACAGGGGATGGGCTGAATGTTGAGCCGTTTAAAATCGGTCAAGCCACAAGTGAAGTATTTAAAAAAACACAAATCGCTCCTTACATTCATGTAGAGGACGAGGGAAATTCATATCGCTTTGAATTCTCAGAAGATGATATGAATACCAGGCCGACGGTGAAAGTGGGAGATGATGTGTATGTCCAGCTCTACATGGATAAGTTTGAAAGCACTCTTTCGAGCATTAGAGCCTTTAACGCAGATACATTTGTCAAACAAAAGCCGTATGAAGTCGTTTATCGAGGTCAATTAATTGAACCTGAGGCGATATCAGGCGAAAAGTGGAAGGATATTGAAGCGTCGAGTCAAAAACAAATTTTTGATATGACCAATATTATCCGCCATAAGTACAAACTACCGACCTTAAAGTGGGACGATGAAACCTCTGAAGTGGCATTCATGCATAGTGAGGACATGAAAGATCATCATTATTTCTCCCATGAATCTAAAAAATACGGCACGCTGAAAGACCGGTTAGAAAGAGGAGAGGTCGCATTTCAACTTGCGGGGGAAAACATTGCGTATAATTATGTTGATGGCCCTGCAGCTGTAGAAGGCTGGCTGAATAGCGAAGGTCACCGGAAGGCATTGTTAAATCAAGATTACACGCACCTTGGCGTTGGTGTGAAAGAAAAGTACTATACACAAAACTTCATTAAGAAAACGTCTTAATCCTCTAAACAGCTGCGCACAGATGGCGGCTGTTTTTTTATGAAAAGGGCTCACCAAAATAGATCCAGATGTATATAGTATAGTAGGCATTTGTATGGGGGGTGAGGATATGACAAATAAGCAAAAGCAAACATCCATTGATGAATTTAAACAGTTCGTCAGACGCCATCCGAAATTAATCCAAGAAGTGCAGACGCAAGAAAAAAGCTGGCAAAGTTTATACGAGAATTGGGTCATGTTTGGTGAGGAAGATGATATGTGGTCTCCTTACCGGCAAACACAAAAGGAAGAAGCAAAAGAAGAAAAAGCCGCTAAGCAAAGTGAACCGGGAAAAGCAGATTTTATGTCTAAAATGGTTTCTGCAGTGAAAAAAATGGACGCTGATCAAATGAATGAACAAATTAATAAAATGAGCCAGTCTATTTCCTCTTTACAAAGCTTACTCGGTCAATTTTCATCAAATGGCTCAAAGAAGGGTTCATCTGGAGGCAGCCAGCACCCATTCTCCTTCAGGAAAGATTAATTGAAAGGGGATGCTTTTGGTGCGGAGAGAAGTACAAGAGTTTGTCATGGCCGAAGAGGATCGAATCAAATTCATCAGGCAGCGCCCACTCTGGTATAGACAGTTAACGCGGCATCCTGAAAATGTCACTTCGTTTGAATTAGATAAAATGAACTTTTACGAAAAAACCATTCCTCATCGTGTGAGCCAGTTGAGCAATAGTGTCCAAATGGCTGAAATGATGATTCAGATGTTCCAAGCAATGCGCAATCAAAATGGAGCCGGGTGAGGCTTTTTTTGAGTTGATTAAGATGTCTATTTCATGAGCATCCTATGAAAGTAGACGAAAG
Source organism: Bacillus altitudinis 41KF2b (assembly GCF_000691145.1). GTDB lineage: Bacteria > Bacillota > Bacilli > Bacillales > Bacillaceae > Bacillus > Bacillus altitudinis. Next base: position 412,500 of record NZ_ASJC01000001.1, read on the forward strand.
GAGAATCAGAACATGAAATGGATGCTGTCAATATGCGCATTGCTTTTTCTTCTCACCGGATGTCAAAGTCAACATGATCAAGAGCAAGTAACTAGGCAAGAACCAGCAGTACCAGTCATGCAGCAGACGCAAAGTGAAATGAAGCAGCAAGGCTTTTTAAAATACAAAGTGCAGGGATCTGTTGTGTATATAGAAAGTACACTTCAAGATTTTCACCTTGAACCTTCACCCCTGAAAAAGGATAAGAAGGCGGGGTATTTTACTGTGTATGTAGACGGGAAACGGGCAGGCAATGAGTATACTGCGGCGTTTGTGGTCAAGCACCTTTCAAAAGGAAAGCATAAAATGACCGTTGTGCTAAATTCTCGTCACCCTGAATATAAGCAGAAAAGAGAGACGTGGGATGTATTTGTCACGTAAAAGCATTTTCTGATCCATAGGTTTCGTGGTAAACTATGAATTGGAGGTGCAACATTTATGTATGCGACAATCGAATCTGTGGAGCTCCAAGAGGAAGCAAATCAATTGGCTGCCATGATTCTTCAGTCGGAGGAGGCTGAACATTACCGCAACTGCTTTAAGCGTCTCCAGCAAGACGAAGAAGCCCAACAAATTATTGCCCATTTTACAAAAGTAAAAGAGCAATATGAAGATGTGCAGCGGTTCGGCAAATACCATCCGGACTATAGAACGATCTCAAAAGAAATGCGTGAGGTCAAAAGAAAGCTAGATCTTCACGATACAGTGGTTGATTTCAAAAAAGCAGAAACAGCGATTCAATCCATCTTAGATGAGATTAGTATTGAAATCGGTCAAGCTGTATCAGCATATATTAAAGTTCCAACAGGGAACCCATATTTTGATGGTCTATCATCATGCGGCGGTGGCTGTGGATCAGGAGGCAGCTGTGGCTGTAAAGTATCTTGACGAGACTTGAACGTCTCGTCTTTTACATAATGAACGGAAAGAATTGAAAAGCGGCAGGTGAAAAGATGGATACCAAACGTCAAGGGATGGTCGTTTGGCTGCATTCGTTAAAGCAGTCAAAAGCGCTAAGGAAATTTGGGAATGTTCACTATATTTCAAGGAAAATGAAATATGCAGTGATTTATTGTGATATGAATGATCTTGAGCGCCACATGGCAAAGCTCAGTTCATTACCATTTGTGAAACGTGTTGAGCCTTCCTATAAACCTTTTATTAAATTAGAGTACGAATCGAAATTGGACAAAGCAAAAGAGTATGACTATAAGGTGGGCTTTTAAAGACACAAAAAAACCCCCGCGGCATCACCCGCGGGGTCCTTCTATTCTTAATGATTCATTAAGGAGAAGGCAAAGGGAGAGGAGAAACCGGAGGAAGAACTTATGGGGAAACGTAAGTCTTCTCCGCGGTTGGCAACAGCACCACATCAGATGCTGTTAACAGTAGTATGACCCTCTCTTTTGTGATCTATACATAGAAAATGAATGGAATTCAGTGCATTGTCCCATGTGGAGTGGATATGGTAAGATAATGTTGAATTTTTTGTCATCAAACAATATTCAATAGATGCAAGCAGAAAAAGTGGTGGAAAAATGAGAGTGATTTCTGGAACAAAAAAAGGCCGCACGCTGAAAGCCGTACCCGGCCAATCAACAAGACCAACAACAGATAAAGTAAAAGAATCCATTTTTAATATGATTGGACCGTATTTTGATGGGGGATGGGCCCTTGATTTATTTGCTGGAAGTGGTGGTTTAGGTATTGAAGCGCTTTCTAGAGGGTTCGATCATTGTATTTTTGTGGATCGAGATATGAAGGCAATTCAGACGATTAAAGGCAACTTGAATCAATTGTCGCTGATGGATCAAAGTGAAGTGTTTCGAAATGATGCAAACCGTGCACTCGCTGCTGTAGTGAAGCGAGAAGAATCTTTTCAAGCCATCTTCCTTGATCCGCCGTATAAAGATCAAAAGTTGAAAGCACTTCTTGATACGATTGATGAGCATTCCTTATTAGCAGATGATGGCGTCATTGTCTGTGAGCACGATAAAGATGTGACACTGCCAGAGGAAGCAGGACAGCTACATATCTCAAGGCAGGAAATGTACGGAATGACTGGCATTACGATCTATAGAAAGCGGGGAAATTAAAGCATGGGGAATATAGCCGTTTGTCCGGGTAGCTTCGATCCAGTCACATTGGGCCATTTGGATATTATCAAAAGAGGGGCTAAGATTTTTGATGAAGTATATGTGTGCGTCCTCAATAACTCGTCAAAAAAGCCGTTGTTTACTGTTGAAGAGCGGTGTGAACTGATTCGTCAAGCAACAAAGGAGCTGCCGAATATCAAAGTGGAATCCTTTCATGGACTGCTCGTTGATTATGCGAAACAAAAAGAGGCGAAAGTCATTTTACGCGGACTTAGAGCGGTGACGGACTTTGAATACGAGATGCAAGGGACATCAATGAACAAAGTGTTGAATGATGACATTGAAACGTTCTTTATGATGACGAATAATCAATACTCCTTCTTAAGTTCAAGCATTGTTAAAGAAGTAGCGAAGTATCATGGATCAGTCAAAGAGCTTGTACCGCAAGAGGTCGAAGCTGCGCTGAAAGAAAAATTTAATGGATGAGTGCACTGTGCACTCATCCATTTTTTAATTTCTGATAATAGAGCGCAATATACACGATCAGACTGAACAAGGTGATGAGGGGACCAGCAGATACAAGCTGATTCCATAACACGCTGCTAAACACCACGACTTGCTCGCTTGCTTCAAATGCCCCTGCTGGAAGCGCCATGTCTGCTTTAGAGACGTAAAGGGGTTTGAATAACAAAAAGGCAAAGACGGCTGCGTAAATACCGTGAAGCAAACGGGCCAAGAAAAACGGTTTAAAACGTATATCGGTTGCTGCCAAAATGCCGGCTACCTGAGCTTGAACGGAGAATCCGCTAAATCCTAAAATAAAGCTGACCACAATCGTTTTAGCGAGCAGGGAAACCTCTTGTGACCCTGTGAGTTGACTTCCTAATGTGATTTCAAATAGACCCGCAATCATGGCTAGATCTAATTCTGGCGGAAGATGCATCGTTTTCAGTATATAACCGATCCCGATAGAGAGAAGATCTGTTACATGCACAACAGCGAGCATTTGACTAAAGACAGAAAATAAAATGATAAAGCCGCCAATCATAAAAAGCGTTTGAACAGATGACATGACAGCGTCACTTAATATTTGGCCAAGTGGTCTTTTTTCTGCGAGTCTTGCCGTATGAAGAGCGCTGAATGCTTCTCGAATTGGAGGCAATAAAAATCCTTTTCGGCTTCTGAGGTGCGCATCATGACGTGCTTTATATCCACGCATCGTCACCCCAACCGCGAGATTTCCTAAATAATGTGCACAGGCTAACACAATGCCTAAAGCTGGGTGATGAAAAAATCCTACAGCCACTGCTCCAAAAATGAACAAAGGGTTTGAAGAATTGGTAAATGACACAAGGCGTTCTGCTTCAATTCTTGTCAGCTGTCCTTCCTGCCGAAGTCTTGTCGTCAATTTAGCGCCAGAAGGAAAACCAGAGGCCATTCCCATCGCTAATACAAAACCGCCGACACCAGGCACCCGAAAGATAGGCCGCATAAATGGCTCTAATAATACGCCGACAAATCTGACAATCCCGAAACTGATTAATAGCTCGGACAAAATAAAAAAAGGTAGCAGCGATGGAAAAACCACTTCCCACCACATTGCAAGTCCATTTTTTGATGCTTGCAAAGAGGCTTGTGGATGTGTTATCACAGTGGCTGTTAAAAAGATAAAAAAAGCAGCGATGAACAGAGTGTTCCATTTTTTCATGGAGATGTCGCCCCTTGCCGTTATAATCTATTGGCTAGCTCGTGATTAAAGAAAAAGAGATGCTAGCCGAGCCTGTCTTCTATTACTATACGATGAGAAGGGGCATGTTTAGACCTATAGATTCGTATATATGCATAGAAAGAGGAGGGTGGATTCATGAAACGACCGATTATCGGGCTTGCGCTGGGCTCCGGGGGTACCAGAGGGATGGCGCATATCGGGGTTTTATCTAGTCTTGAGAAACAAGGAATTCAGGTGGATATGATCGCAGGAAGCAGTATTGGTGCTCTTGTGGGGAGCTTTTATGCGGCAGGACAAGACGTAGAAAAAATGAAAAAACTTGCACTTGTCTTCAGAAGAAAGTATTATGCTGACTATACACTGCCAAAAATCGGTCTGTTAAAAGGAAATCGAATTTTGCAGCTGATTCACACGTTTACATATGGGAAGAATATTGAAGAAATGCGCGTGCCTCTTGCGATTGTCGCCTGTGACCTTCAGACAGGGGAGAAGGTTGTGTTCAAAGAAGGGTCTGTCTCACAAGCAGTCAGGGCAAGCATTAGCATTCCGGGTGTGTTTGTTCCGCATGAAATAGGCGGCAGGCAATTGGTGGATGGAGCGGTAGTGGACCGCATTCCTGTCTCTGTTCTGAAAGAAATGGGGGCAGATCTCATTATCGCCTCTGATGTATCAAGGGTGAAAAAAACAGAAAAGGCAACGAGATTATCGGATGTCATTATGCAAAGTTTGGACATCCTTCAAAATGAATTGGTTCGTCACCAAACCATTCATGCAGATCTCATGATTCGGCCGAAGCTTGAGACCTTTAGCTCTAGTGCGTTTACACAGGTTCAAGAAATGATTGAAGCAGGGGAACTCGCCGCCGACCAACTAAGAGAAAAACTGAAAGATGTCATTGATAAATGGGAGTGTTAATCGAATGAAAAAATTAAATATTCGCTGGCTCAGCTTTTTTGCTGTTGTTCTAGTCTTATTTGGCTTAACTTTTGTGAAACTGCCCTATTACGTCACAAAGCCAGGTGATGCAACAGAAATTGCGCCACACATTCAAGTAGACGGAGGATATGGCGAGAAGGGCAGCTTTTCTCTTATGACCATTAAAGTAGGTCCAGCCAATCCATATACGTATTTGCTTGCAAAAATGAACAAGTATGACGAAATCGTTCCAGAAGAAAATATTAAAGCAGACGGAGAGTCTGATGAGGATTATATGAAACGGCAGCTGCAGCTCATGAAAAGTTCTCAAGAAAATGCGATGATTGCCGCTTATACAAAAGCGGGGAAAAAAGTAGATTATACGTTTAATGGGGTATATGCGAGCTATGTGATGAAAGGAATGCCTGCATATGGGAAGATTGAAGTGGGCGATAAGATCAAAAGCGTCGACGGCCGTACATATGAGTCAGCAGATAAAATGGTTTCGTATATTAGCAGTAAAAAAGCAGGCGCTGCTGTCCGTTTTGTACTTGAACGTAATGGCAAAGAAATCACGCAGAACGTGACGTTAAAACCATTTAAAGAAGAGCCAAAACGAGTGGGAATTGGCGTATCATTATTTACAGACCGTCATGTGAAAGTGTCTCCTTCTGTGAAAGTGGACATCGAAAACATCGGCGGTCCATCGGCTGGTTTAATGATGTCACTTGAAATTTACAATCAGCTGACAAAAGAAGATGAAACACATGGCTATGCGATCGCAGGGACTGGAACGATTGATGCAGATGGTACAGTCGGACCGATTGGCGGAATTGATCAAAAGGTTGTTGCAGCAGACAAAGCAGGAAAAGACATCTTCTTTGCACCGAATGATAAAGGTGACCCAAACTCTGACTACAAAAATGCAGTCAAAACAGCAAAAGATATTAAAAGTGATATGAAAATCGTTCCTGTGGATACCATGCAGGACGCACTAAACTATTTAAACAAATTAAAAGAGAAAGCATCATAAAAAGAGCAGCCTGACTTGCAGGCTGCTTTTTTTCTATCGAGGTGAAAAGAGCCCGCTCTCTTCATCATATCGAATCGGTGATGTTTTAAACTCTGCTTTCGTTAATTCTGTTTGCATGGGTTCACAGATGGGAAGGCTGAACACCCTTGAAGCGCGAATATCAAGATCAAGGGCGGGATGTGAAAAGGAAGACAGTTTACTCACAAGTGGTACATCCAACTCTTTTTTTACAAGAGACAGGTACTGTTGTCCTTTCCTTGTCATTCCAAGTAAACGAATATAGGGCGCTTTTTTCTCTTCAAGCAGCTCGTGCATCGTCTTTTTCTTCACGTTCATTAATAGATGCGTATTCATCCGCTGTAACCTTGTCCACGTATATCGTTTTGTTTTGACAAGTGATAGATACTCCTCGTAGGAAGACGCATGTGTCATGGCTTTTTGCATGCGGTGTTCAATGCCTTCTTCAATTTCATAGATGCCCTCTAGTTCACTCGTATCCATTGTATGAAAAACATGTTTCAGAAAGCGAAAATAGGCTTCTTGCGTATGTAAAAGACCATATGAAGAATGATAGTCGTGTAATTGCTTTAAAGTAGCGTCCGGGAGGTAGGGCGTGACTGCTTGAAATGAGCTCTGTTCTTTTAAAGCTTTTCGGATACTTGTGGCGCTTGCGATTTTTTGGTTGTCAGGTAGTTCTTCATCATGATAATCAGATGCAATTCTTTGAGACGTAAAAGGCTGCATGTGAGGAGCTCTCTCTAAGATGGCTTTAACATAATGAAAGCCTAAAATGTTATTTGGTTTGGACAAATCCAGTAAGTGTTCAGAATGAATGGCCTCATGAAACGCACCTGCTGCTGCTGCGGGATAACTAAGACCTTCTTTCACCTTTTCTTTTGTTAAAAGGTCAATCTCTGCCTTTTTTTCATGCCAAGCGTGTGCTGTGCGCTCAAATGCTTTGATCTCTCCATCCTCACTGCCGAAAAAAAGAGAATGGCATTTTAATGCATCGAGGATGGACACAGCGCCATTGGCGAAGGTTTCTGCCTTTTGTACGACATATATGTATGGAAGCTCACACACAATGTCTACACCGTTTTGCAGTGCCATTTTTGTACGTGCCCATTTTGAAACGATGGCAGGCTCCCCGCGCTGGAGGAAAGAACCGCTCATGACGGCAATGGCAACATCTGAGGAGGTTTGTTTTTTCGCCTGGTTCACATGATAGGCATGCCCATAATGAAATGGATTGTACTCGACAACGACTCCCACTGCTTTCAATAGATGTTCCGCCTTTCTTGCTATGGTTAAATGGTCTGTGCTACAGTAGCATAAGGGAAAAATGAAGACCATTTTTTTCAGTGTAGGCATTCCGAGAACTGATGTCAAACAGCCCTTTGACGTCATGAAGGACTGTAAAGAAAAAATATTGACAAATAGCATGATGAAAGCTATAATCATGTTTGTTGCTCTTAGAGGTGATACAATTGAAATGGACAGTTTATCAGTTACATCAAAAAGCTAAAAACAGCTTCGATTTTCATGAGACGGTTGACTTAAATGAACTTACTAGCCTTCATTCAGATATACGTCGCATTTCACCAGTAGAGGTGAAAGGGACTGGAGTGATCGAATCAAAGCAAGTCGCATTTGATTTAACCATCACAGGTGAAATGACATTGCCTTGTTCAAGAACGCTTGTTGATGTAAATTATCCATTTGCGATTTCAACAAAAGAACTATTTGTACTTCATAAGACAGACGATATAGAAGATGAAGACGTATCTGTTGTAGAAGACGATATCATCGACTTAACGCCTATAGTCAAGGAAGAAATTCTTCTTGAAGTGCCCATGCAAATCTTTTGCGACCAAGCTGACGTAAAAGGTGCTGCACCACAGGAAGGGAATGACTGGGCGGTCATTTCGGAAGATGCACATCAAAACCGAATTGATCCTCGTCTGGAAGGCTTGAAGAAGCTCTTAGAAGAAAATAATGAATCTTAACTCTTTAAGGAGGTGGGAATAATGGCTGTACCTTTTAGAAGAACTTCTAAAATGAAAAAAAGATTGCGTCGTACGCATTTCAAACTACAAGTACCTGGTATGGTAGCTTGCCCAGAATGCGGTGAAATGAAAATTTCTCATCGTGTCTGCAAATCTTGCGGAACATACAAAGGCAAAGACGTAAAAAGCAACTAATGCTTGATAAAAAAACGTGAGGGAATCTTCCCTTGCGTTTTTTTATTGATCTATTTTTTAGGTTTCTCTCCTGCAAATAGTCTATCTACTCTAGTAAGCGCATATGATGTGGTATTCAGATTCAGGGGGGATGATGAGTTGACGATTACACGGCAGGACGCATGGACACAAGATGAAGATTTACTTTTAGCAGAAGTTGTCTTAAGGCATATCCGAGATGGCGGTACCCAGCTTTCAGCATTTGAAGAGGTTGGAAAAGCATTGTCAAGAACAGCAGCAGCATGTGGATTCAGGTGGAATTCTTACGTCAGAAAGCAGTACCAGGCAGGCATTGAGCTTGCCAAAAAACAGCGAAAAGAACTGCGTAAAAAAATTGGTATCCATTCTTCGGGTTTACCGCAGCATGCGTTCACCATAGAGGAGAAGGCATCTTCTGATCAGACTGAACTGACGCTTCGAGAAGTAATTCGGTTTCTAGAGCAGCTTGAGAAAGAACCATCTGGTCCAGCTTATTTACGGGAGGAGCTTAAAGATGCACAGCATCAATTAAAATCACTCACCGAAGAAAATGAACAGCTGAAGCGTCAATTAAAAATGACAGAAGAAGATTACCGGGCACTTATTGGTATTGTAGAAAGAGTCAAACAGAATATCAGCTTAAAAGATTACGCAAAATAAGAAAACGCCCCTCACAGATGGAAAGAGGGGCGTTTTCTTATTGATTAAAATGATTAAGCGGACTCACCTGTGTTCTTTTGAATATGTGCAGGCTCCCAAATGAGTGGGTTTTCTCCTTTATCGCGTTCCATATCATATTTCACCGCTTCAAAGCCCATTTTATCCCAAAAACCGGCAGATTTGACGCGTGGATTCGTTCGAATTGGAAGGCCGAAAGATTTTGCGAAATCAACAAGCGCTTCGCCGTATCCTTTACGCTGATATCCTGGCAGCACTTCTAGCTTCCACAGCTCTAGATAATCATGATTATGGTCAAAATACGTCGTCGTCGAGCCATCTACTTGATAGAGGCTCATACGTGCCACAAGCTTATCTCCAAAGTAAATCCCATAAAATGGAGAGTTGCTGTCATTTTCAATCATATTACTTTCTAGGTCTTCAAGCATGGAAAGTTCTTGTATGCCATATTCCTTAAATTGTTTAAATTCCTCTAATGTTTTGTAGTTAATCAGAAGACGTTTTACTTGTGTCATGTGATCTTCCCCCTTACACACATAATGTCGACAGTGATGTCATTGAAGGCGTTTTCATCCCATCCGCCTAAAAAAGTTTTTACACTTATTATTATAGTTTTTTAATTAAAAAAATTCAATCATAGCGCGTTATCTGCTTTTTGCATCGTAGCACGAAACTGGTAAAATAGTTGATAACATGAAGTAAACAGAAAAAGGGAAGTGCGGCAATTGAAAATTGGAATCATTGGCGGTGGTGCGATTGGTCTGCTTTGTGCTAGTTATTTATCAGAGCATCATGACATCACCCTCTTTACAAGAAGAAAACAGCAGGCAGAAGAAATTCGAGCATTAGGCATTGAACGAATGGTAAGAGGGGAAACCATTCAATCAGCTGTTGGGGCCGATACGGGAGTCAAAGGAATATTTGATTTGCTGATTGTGACAGTGAAGTATCATCACCTGCAAGATGTTCTAAGTGAATTATCAGGACTGCCTCGTCAGCGGATCTTATTTTTGCAGAACGGAATGGCCCACTTATTCGATTTAAAGAACTGGAAAGCGGCACATCAGTTATATATTGGTGTAGTAGAGCATGGCGCAATGAAGGTGTCTGATCGCGCAGTAAACCATACAGGAATTGGTGTCATCAAGTGGGGAGCATTTCTGCATGAGGAAAAAGGACCTATGAGTAGTGGATTGTCATCGGCCGATTTTCAAATGATTTATACAGATGAATGGAAAAAGATACTGGAGGAAAAACTGCTCGTCAATGTGTGTATTAATCCGTTGACGGCTTTATTACATGTGAATAATGGGGAATTGGTATCGAACCCATCATATGAACATATGATGACATGTGCATTTGAAGAAGCGGTTTCCATTCTACGGTTGCCTGAAAAAGATCGTCTATGGGCTCATGTGAAATCGATTTGCCATCAAACGGCTGCCAATCAATCGTCGATGCTGCAAGATATCGTCAAAGGCCGCCAAACTGAAAGAAAAGCAATCATTGGCTACCTTTTAAAAAAAGCTCAAGGTCAAGGGATGACGCCGCCATTCCTCACTTTCTTGAATAGAAGCTTGGAAGTATTGGAAAAAAAGCAAACAAAATCTTTTGAGTGAGCTCATTTACATGCTATACTTTTTTCGGGAAACTAACTATTTATTGAAGAAAGGAAGTTCTAAACATGCAATTGACTGAACTTTCCATCCGAAGTCAGAATTTATTCATACGTGATTATATAGAAGAAAAAAAAGAGATGACTGCTTTTTTTGATTATGATATACATTCTGAGCACACATGGAAAAAGAGATACGACGATCTCATGGAAAGGAGCTTCCCGCGCGAGGCTTTAGCGGATTATATGAGCGCATATCATGCAAAATTTGATTCGGCTGCCATGCGTGAGAATATTGAGAAGATCCGTGATGAACGGAGCGTCATGGTGGTTGGAGGACAGCAGGCAGGCTTACTGGCAGGTCCGCTTTATACCATACATAAAATCATTTCCATTATTCAGTTTGCCAAAGAAAAAGAATCAGCGCTTGGCGTTCCTGTTATTCCGGTCTTTTGGGTAGCGGGTGAAGATCACGATGTAGACGAAATTAACTTTGTGTACACGTCTGGCGAAAAAGGCCCAGTCAAACAAAAGCTTCCATTACATCATGTGAAAAAAACAGCTGCGAAAAGAACACCTCTCCACCAAGAGAAAACAGAGAGATGGCTTCGTGATGTATTTTCAACCTATGAGGAATCTGCTTACACAAATGACTTGTTTGATCAGCTTCTTCGATGTTTACGCAAATCAGAAACGTTTACTGATTTCTTTGAGTGGATTGTTTGCGATCTATTTGAAGAAGATGGACTGCTGTTATTGAATTCAGGAGACTTCGGCGTGAAGCCACTTGAACGTACGTTATTCAAGCAAATTGTGGAGTCGAGTGATGCGATCGTGGCTCGCTTAAATAACACGCAGGCTGCCATGAAACAAGCGGGGTATCAGCCGATTATTGAAGCTGGTGACCATCAAGCCAACTTGTTTTACGAATATGATGATGAGCGTTTCCTCATGGAAAAAGAGAATGGCCAATTTTCTATATCCGAAGTGGGGCTTACTTGGACAAAAGATGAGCTTTTGCAGGAAGTCGAGGAGCACCCAGAGCGGTTTAGCAATAATGTGGTGACCCGTCCATTGATGCAGGAAACCCTTCTTCCAACGCTTGCTTTTATGGCTGGACACGGTGAAGTGAACTATTGGGGTGAGCTGAAAGGCATCTTCGAGTACTTCGATGTCAAAATGGCACCCGTTCTTCCAAGACTGCACGTCACCATTCTTGAAAGGCACATTGATAAGAAGCTGCCGATAAGAGAATTGTCGGTTGAAGAAGTGCTGACAAAAGGCGTGAAAGAAAAGAAGGATGCGCACTTTCAGCAAAGTCTCCCAGACAGCTTTGTTCAATCGGTTCAACATGCCAAACGTGAATTAGCGAATGTTCATGAGGCAATGAGACAAGAAGCGCTAGAGATCGAACCAAGCTTTGAACAGCTATTAGATAAAAATGCCAAATTTATAGAAGACCAGCTTCAATTTGTTTATCAAAAGGTTGCAAAGCGTGTGGAAGAGAAGGAAGGATACATCCTTCGAGATTTTGAACGGATTGAAAATAGTTTAAAACCACTCGAAGCACCACAAGAAAGAATTTGGAATATCATGTACTTTTTAAACAAATATGGTCCAGAATTCTTCAAAACGTTCAAAAATCTGCCATTTTCATTTCAAAACAAGCAACAAATTGTCAAACTTTGAAATAAAGTTTTAATGAACCCTGACTAGTTCAGGGTTTTTTTTTATGTGGAAACAGTGTAAAATAAGTTTTGTGGAGAGAAGTGGTGGATAGTGGAGAGTATGGGTGAGAAAGTGGGGCTCTGATATCATGTTCATGGGTGAATACCAACATACGATTGATACAAAAGGGCGCATGATCATCCCTGCTAAATTTAGAGACGATCTCGGAGAACAGTTTGTGCTGACGAGAGGGCTTGATCAATGTTTATTTGGCTACCCTATGAGTGAGTGGAAACTAATTGAAGAGAAACTCAAAGCACTGCCGCTAACGAAAAAAGATGCACGTGCGTTTACCCGGTTCTTCTTCTCCGGCGCAGTTGAATGTGATCTGGACAAGCAGGGGCGCATTAACATCGCATCCAACCTACTCCAATATGCAAAACTCGAAAAAGAATGTGTGGTCATCGGCGTTTCAAATCGAATTGAGTTGTGGAGTAAGTCGATCTGGGAACAATATACAGAAGAGCAAGAAGATTCTTTTGCTGAAATTGCTGAAAACATGATTGGATTTGATATATAATAATCCCTTGTGCAGCAAGCTTTCTACACATTCATTTCTATTTGAAAAAGGTGGGACCATATCATCATGTTTCAACATGAGACAGTATTATTAAAAGAAACAGTTGACGGTTTAAACGTCAAAGAAGACGGTACATATGTGGACTGCACGCTAGGCGGCGCAGGTCATAGCTCATATTTACTATCTCAATTATCAGAAAAAGGTACATTGATTGGGTTTGACCAAGACGATGCTGCACTGGATCATGCACGAGAGAAGCTCGCACATGTTAAAGCGAACATTCTTTTCATAAAAAGCAACTTCCGATATTTAAAAGAACGTCTGAATGAACAAGGAATTACAAGCGTAGACGGTGTGATTTTTGATCTTGGGGTTTCATCACCTCAGCTTGACACACCAGAGAGAGGCTTTAGTTATCACCATGATGCACCTCTTGACATGCGAATGGATCAAACCGCTGCTTTGTCGGCAAAACAAGTGGTGAATGAATGGCCATTTGAAGATCTAGTTCGGATTTTCTACAAATATGGGGAAGAAAAATTCAGCAAGCAAATCGCACGCAAAATTGAAGAAGCCAGAAAAAAAGCGCCAATTGAAACAACAGGTGAGCTTGTCGACATTATTAAAGAAGGAATTCCCGCACCTGCAAGACGAAAAGGCGGACATCCAGCGAAAAGAGTATTTCAAGCGATCCGAATTGCCGTAAATGACGAATTGAAAGTATTTGAAGAAGCACTAGAACAAGCAATAGAGTTACTCAATCCGAAGGGGAGAATTTCTGTCATTACATTCCATTCACTTGAAGATCGGATTTGTAAAAGTACATTTAAAGAAATGTCTTCTCTTCCAGAACTTCCGCACGGACTACCAGTGATTCCAGAAGGACTTGAACCAAAACTGAAGCTGATCACGAGAAAACCAATCGTTGCATCAGAACAAGAGCTGGAATATAACAACCGTGCCCGTTCAGCGAAGCTCCGAATTGCAGAAAAAAAGTAAACGACACCATAGATGATGATAAAAAGGAGGTTTCTTATGAGTAATTTGGCTTACCAAAGAGAAGTAAAGCAACATCAAACCGAGCAGCAAGGTCAATCGGTTGTGATTAGAAGAAGAGGTTCTATTACACTTGGTGAAAAAATCTTACTTGTCATGTTTGTCATGGCTCTCATGTGCAGCTCGATCCTCATCATTTCGAAAGCCTTTGCTGTTTATCACGCAAATATCGAAGTGCAGAAACTAGAACAGCAAGTGTCATTAGAATCGAAAAAGATCACCGAACTGCAAAAGGAAAAAGATTTACTAAGTGAACCAGAGAGAATCATTGAAGCCGCTAAAAAAGCGGGCTTAAGCATATCGAAAGATGTTAAGAAGGTCGATTAACATGGCGATGCCTAAAAAGAATAAAATGATGAACAGAGGCGCGGCAATTGCGAGTATTTGCTTCGCCCTGTTTTTCTTTATCATCCTTGCACGTTTTATTTATATTCAGATTACGGGAACCGTTGATGGACAAGTGTTAGCTGCAAAAGCCAATGAACAATATCAATCGAAAAAAACACTTGAAGCCAAAAGAGGGTCCATTTTAGACAGAAACGGAAATGTGATTGCGGAAGATACATCTGTGTATAAGCTGATTGCGATCATGAGCAAGAAAATGACGGTCGATCCAAAGCATCCGATGCATGTCGTTGACAAAGAAAAGACAGCAAAAGAGCTGTCAAAAGTCATTGATATGAGTGAGAGTGAAATTTTAAAGCGTCTGAATACAAAAGATGCGTTCCAAGTTGAGTTTGGTAAAGCCGGAAAGGATATTAGTTTTTCAACAAAGGAAAAAATTGAAAAGCTAAAACTTCCTGGGATCGCCTTTGAAAAAGACACAAAGAGGTATTATCCAAACGGCATGTTTGCTTCGAACTTAATCGGTTACGCTAGATTAGATGAAGCAACGAAGGACATGTCAGGCGCAATGGGTCTAGAAAAGGCTCTGAATAAATATCTGAAAGAAAAAGATGGCTATGTAACATATAACAGCGACAGAAGCGGATGGGCACTTCCGAATAGTAAAGAAGACATCGTTGCCCCGAAAGACGGGAAAAACGTCACACTGACCATCGACCAAAAAATTCAAGCATTTCTTGAAGAAAGTATGACGCAGGTCGCTAAAAAATATAAGCCGAAGAAAATCATTGCGACAGTCGTTGATCCGAAAACTGGAAGAGTTCTTGCAATGGGACAGCGGCCAAGCTTTAATTTAAATGAACTCGACATTACGAACTATAACAACGATGTCATTTCTTACGCATTTGAACCAGGTTCAACAATGAAAATTTTTACACTCGCTGCTGCTATCCAAGAAGGAGTGTACCAAGGCAGTGACAAGTATCAGTCTGGTACTTATAAAGTAGGCGGCGGTCTTGTAAGAGACCATAACAACGGAAATGGCTGGGGGAAAATTGATTTTCATGAAGGTGTTCTACGTTCTTCAAACGTAGCTTTTGCGAAACTGGCAAAAGATAAGCTAGGTTTCACACGCTACGAACAATACTTGCAAAAATTCCATTTCTATGACAAAACAGGCATAGACTTGCCGAACGAAGCGTCTAGTAAAATCAATTTCAGATACGAATATGACAAAGCATCGACTGCTTATGGTCAGGCGTCCGCGATTACCCCAATTCAGCAAATTGAAGCGGCGACAGCCATTGCAAACGGTGGAACGATGATGAAACCATATGTAATCGATCATATTACAGACCCGAACACAAACAAAACAATTTTACAGCACGAACCAACAGTAGCAGGAAAACCAATTTCTTCTGATACAGCGAAGCAAGTCCGTGACATTTTAGGTGAGGTCGTTTCCTCAAAAATTGGCACAGGACAGCCATATCAAATCAAAGGTTTTGATGTCGCTGGGAAAACAGGTACAGGACAAATTGGCGGTGCTGGCGGTTACCTTCAAGGGAGAAACGATTACGTCTTTTCATTTATGGGAATGGCACCAAAAGATGATCCGAAGCTGCTCGTTTATGTGGCTGTCCAACAGCCTCAGCTATCTGAAACACAAACAGGCTCTGCCCCTGTTTCAGAAATCTTTAACCCTGTGATGAAAAATAGTTTGCTCTATTTAAATATCGCACCAACAAAAACAGACGATAAAAAATCTGGCAAACAGAAAATAAAACAAGAAACAATGCCGTCATTCCTAGATTTAGAAGTGAAACAGGCAGAAACAGAAGCAAAAAACAAAAAGTTATCACCTGTTGTCATTGGTGACGGTCTATCCATTAAACGCCAATGGCCAAATGCGGGCTCTGAATTCTCTGAAAGCCAGAAAGTCTTTTTGAAAACAGCAGGGAAAACCATTAAAATGCCTGATATGACAGGCTGGTCCAGAAGGGAAGTTCTTCAATATGCGTCTATTTCAGGTGTGCATATTGAAACAAATGGACAGGGATATGCTGTCAAACAAAGCGTGAAAAGTGGAGCGGAGATTTCAGATAAAGTCGTCACAGTGACCTTCAAAAGTCCAAATTAACTTGAAAACCTAGCAAATCATTTGCTAGGTTTTTTTCTTCTGCTTGAGCGATGGACGAGATCGTTCTATAAAAAGACGAGCCTGCATATGATGAAAACAAGCCATATGTAAGGAGTGAACCGGGCGTGCGAGTGTCAAGTGTAACAGTGAGAAAACGATTGCTTTTCGTGCTGCTGTTTGGGGTGATCATTTTTTTCATCATAGATACTAGATTAGGATATGTGCAGTTTATTATGGGCGAGAAGCTGACAAGTTTAGCGAAAGATTCATGGAGCCGTAACCTTCCATTTGAACCAGAACGAGGAGATATTTTGGATCGAAATGGAGTGGAGCTGGCGACGAACAAAAGTGCTCCCTCTATTTTAGTCGTGCCGCGGCAGGTGAAAGACCCAGCAGAAACAAGCAAAAAATTAGCAGCAGTGCTGAATATGTCTGAGGAGAAAGCGTACAAGCATGTCACCAAGAAAACGTCTATAGAGCGGATTTCCCCAGAGGGGAGAAAAGTATCTCATGAAAAAGCAAAAGAAGTCAGAGAGCTTGATTTAGATGGAGTCTATGTAGCAGAGGACAGCATTAGACATTACCCGTTTGGAAGTTTCTTATCTCATGTATTAGGTTTTGCTGGAATTGATAATCAAGGCTTACTTGGGCTAGAAGCGTACTATGATGATGACCTAAAAGGTGAAAAAGGCTCTGTGAAATTTTATTCTGATGCAAAAGGGCAAAAAATGCCAGATGAAGCAGATGATTATACACCGCCTAAAGATGGGCTTGATATGAAATTAACAGTTGATTCAAAAGTGCAAACCATCATCGAACGAGAACTAGACAATGCCCAGGCAAAATATAACCCAGATGGCATGATTGCCATTGCCATGAATCCGAAAAATGGTGAGGTGCTGGGAATGTCGAGCAGACCTGACTTTGATCCGGCTGACTATCAATCAGTTGATCCAAAAGTATTTAACCGAAACTTACCGGTGTGGAGCACATATGAGCCAGGATCGACGTTTAAAATCATTACACTGGCAGCTGCCCTGGAAGAAAATAAAGTAAATTTAAAACGTGATCAATTTTTTGACAGCGGATCTGTGACAGTGGATGGCGCAAGGCTCAGATGCTGGAAAAAGGGAGGACATGGATCACAGTCGTTTCTAGAAGTGGTACAAAACTCTTGTAACCCGGGATTCGTCGAGCTAGGCGACCGTCTTGGAAAAGATAAATTATTTTCTTATATTAAGAATTTTGGCTTTGGTCAAAAGACAGGAATCGACCTTCAAGGAGAAGGTAGAGGAATTTTGTTCCCGCTTGATCGTGTTGGTCCTGTAGAACAGGCAACAACAGCCTTTGGTCAAGGTGTATCTGTTACGCCGATTCAACAAGTAGCTGCAGTGGCAGCCGCAGTAAATGGAGGAACGCTTTACACCCCTTATATTGCAAAAGAATGGATCGATCCAATTACAAAAGAGGTGGTAAAAAAGCAATCACCAATTGCCAAGAAGAAAGTCATTTCAGCGGAGACGTCTAAAGAAATCAGGTATGCCCTTGAAAGCGTAGTCGCTCAAGGAACTGGCCGGAATGCATTCGTTGAAGGATATCGGGTGGGCGGAAAAACAGGAACAGCACAGAAAGTAAAAGACGGAAAGTACATGGAAAATAACCATATTGTGTCATTTATCGGTTTTGCGCCTTCGGATGATCCAAGCATTGTTGTGTATGTAGCAGTAGATAACCCAAAAGGCACGATTCAATTTGGTGGGACAGTAGCAGCACCTATTGTGGGCCA
This sequence comes from Bacillus altitudinis 41KF2b, assembly GCF_000691145.1. Taxonomy (GTDB): domain Bacteria; phylum Bacillota; class Bacilli; order Bacillales; family Bacillaceae; genus Bacillus; species Bacillus altitudinis. Next base: position 430,399 of record NZ_ASJC01000001.1, read on the forward strand.
TATTATGCGAGACAGTCTGCCTGAAATGGGCGTGAAAAAAAGAAAAGGACAAATTGAAAAGAAGTACCAATGGCTGGACACAAAAACCATTGAGGTACCGAATCTTGTAGGAGGATCTGTTTCTGACCTTGAATCACTCCTGATTAATCTAAAGATTGATGCTTCAGGAACTGGCAGTAAAGTGGTGAAGCAATCGCCTGCTGCCGGCACAAAGGTCAAAGAAGGTTCCACGATCCGATTATACTTAAATGATGAATAATAAAGAATGAACAGAGGGTAGCCGCACTCATTCGGCTGCCTCTTTTTGTTGAAACAGAAGGGTCGCTTTAAAAAAAGAGCATAAAGTGTGCTTTTTCCAAGAGAAACTTAAGGAATACGCTGGATGTATCCTTTTTTTTACGATAAAATATAGACTGTGTGTTTTTTTCACAAGACATGCACGTGAACGAATTTGAGAGGTTTGATATGAAATGAAATTACAAGAACTCCTTACATACTTTAAAAGTGAAAACAATGAACTGATAAACGAAAATCCGGAGATTACTTCCATTGAAATGGATTCAAGAGAAGTGAAAAAAGGGAGTCTTTTTGTCTGTATAAAAGGCTATACAGTAGATGGACATGATTACGCTGAAAAAGCAGTGAAAAGCGGGGCTGCAGCGATTGTAGCAGAACACCCACTTCACATAACAGATGTACCAGTCATTATTGTAAAACACTCTCAAAGAGCACTTGCAAGAATGGCAGATGCTTTTTACGAACAGCCAACTCATAAACTCAATCTAATTGGTATTACAGGAACGAACGGGAAAACGTCCACAACACACATGATTGAGCAAATGATGAGAAAAGCCGATAAAAAAACAGGTTTAATCGGTACGATGTATATGAAGGTAAACGATGAAATTCTCGAAGTGAAAAACACAACACCTGAGAGTGTCACCCTTCAGAAGACCTTTAAGCAGATGCTTGATCAAGACGTAGATACAGCCATTATGGAAGTATCATCACATGCTTTGCATCTTGGGCGTGTTCATGGATGTGATTATGATATTGCCGTCTTTACAAATCTTACCCAAGATCATCTGGACTACCACAACACAATGGAAGAATATAAACATGCAAAAAGCTTGCTCTTTTCCCAGCTTGGAAGTGCCTTTCAGCACGATAAGCCGAAGCATGCCATTTTAAATGCAGATGATGAAGCGTCTAGTTATTTTGAAAAAGTCACAGCTGCTGAAATTATGACGTATGGCTTAGAGCAAGAATCAGATGTAATGGCAAAGAACATTCAAATCAAACCAAAGGGAACACAATTTGATTTGATCACCCCAATCGGCACAAAAAATGTGACGGTTGCCCTTATTGGGAAATTCAATGTGTATAACATTCTAGCAGCTGTATCAGTAGGAATTGTATCAGGCTTAACGTTTGAAACGATCGTTAGTGCCATTGAAGAACTTGAGGGAGTCAAAGGAAGATTCGAACTTGTGAATTGTGATCAAGACTTCCCAGTCATCGTTGATTATGCGCACACACCTGACAGTTTAGAAAATGTACTGACTACGTGTAGAGAATTAACAGAAGGTAGAATTTTCTGTGTAGTTGGCTGCGGGGGCGACCGTGATAAAACCAAGCGCCCTCAAATGGCCCAAATCGCTGTGAAATATGCAGATGAGCCTGTTTTTACATCAGATAATCCAAGAAGTGAAGATCCATCAGCCATTTTGAAAGACATGGAAAATGGCGTGCCAAATGCCTATTATCACAGCTTTGTGAACCGGAAACAGGCCATCTTTTTTGCCATTGCTAATGCAAAAAAGGGCGATACAGTCTTAATAGCTGGAAAAGGCCATGAAACGTACCAAATCATTGGTGATCAAGTCTATGACTTTGATGATGCCAAGGTGGCATCCGACGCTATTTTAGATCTAAACAAATCTTAAAAATGATGAAAAGAGTGTAATGAAATGAAGCATTTTGTACAAAAACAACATACGAAAGACACGAATGAATATCATAATAATGAATGCTATTTTCTAATGGAAAACGGCTTTGGAAATTCGGAAGGAGTAAAGAACAATGCTTGAACAGGTGATATTGTTTACAATCATAATGGGATTTTTAATCAGTGTTCTTTTATCCCCGATTTTTATTCCGTTTTTAAGAAGACTTAAATTTGGTCAAAGTATTAGAGAAGAAGGACCTCAGTCTCACCAAAAGAAATCTGGTACCCCAACAATGGGTGGAATTATGATTATCTTTTCTATTACAATTACAACGATCGTGATGATTAACAAATTCTCTGAGATTAGTCCAGAAATGTTTTTATTGTTATTTGTCACCCTTGGCTACGGATTATTAGGATTTTTAGATGATTATATTAAAGTAGCGATGAAGCGAAATCTTGGCTTAACATCAAAACAAAAACTGATCGGGCAAATTGTGATTGCTGTGATTTTCTATGCAGTCTTCCATTATTATGAGTTTGCAACGACTATTCGCATTCCAGGAACAGATGTCAGCTTTGACTTAGGATGGGCATATTTTATCCTCGTCGTTTTCATGCTTGTCGGTGGTTCTAATGCGGTAAACCTTACAGATGGACTTGATGGTTTATTATCTGGAACAGCTGCTATTGCATTCGGAGCTTTTGCTATATTGGCTTGGAATCAATCTCAGTATGATGTGGCGATCTTTTCGGTAGCAGTAGCAGGGGCTGTCCTTGGGTTCCTTGTCTTTAATGCGCATCCTGCAAAAGTATTTATGGGTGATACGGGATCGCTTGCTTTAGGCGGTGCCATCGTGGCCATTGCCATTTTAACGAAACTTGAGATTTTACTCGTCATTATTGGAGGAGTATTTGTTGTTGAAACGTTATCCGTTATCCTTCAAGTCATCTCCTTTAAAACAACTGGAAAAAGAATCTTTAAGATGAGCCCGCTTCACCACCACTATGAGTTAGTTGGCTGGTCTGAGTGGAGAGTAGTTGTCACCTTCTGGACAGCTGGTTTATTGCTTGCTGTTTTAGGAATTTACATCGAGGTGTGGTTATAATTGAATAGGATGCAAATGTTAAAAGACGAACATGTACTAGTACTAGGCCTTGCAAAAAGCGGATATGCGGCAGCCTCAATTCTTCACGAACACGGAATAAACGTGACGGTCAATGACCAAAAAGCTTTTGAAGAAAACGAGCCTGCTCAGTTACTTTCTGAAAAGGGGATTGATGTCATTTGTGGCAGTCATCCTCTTCGTATGTTTGACGATAAAGAAATTACGATTTTAATTAAGAACCCTGGAATTCCTTATGAGAATGTGATGGTTCAAGAGGCGCTTCGCCGAAAAATTCCAGTTTGGACTGAAATAGAATTGGCGTATCATTTGACCTCATCTCCTTTTATTGGGATTACCGGATCAAATGGAAAAACGACCACGACCACTTTGATTTATGAAATGTTGAAAAAAGACAGCCAAAAAACATTGGTAGCAGGTAATATCGGAACGGTCGCAAGTGAAGTTGCCGCGCGTGCAGCGGGCGATGAATGGATCGTAACTGAGCTCTCTTCATTTCAGTTAATGGGAACCGTTGAATTCAGACCTAAAATCAGCTTAATATTAAATATTTTTGACGCACATTTAGACTATCATCACACGCGTGAAGAATACGAAAAAGCAAAACAGAAAGTGTATGCACATCAACAAGAAGATGACATAGCTGTGGTTAACCTAGATGATCCTTCTGTTGTCAAACTAGCAGAAGATTCGAAAGCGCAAAAAGTGTTTTTCTCAGTTAAAGAGCCGGTAGCACATGGAGCGTTTATTAAAGATGGTGCCATTTACTATATGAATGAACATGTCATTGACCTCAAGGATGTTGTTCTTCCTGGTGAGCATAACCAAGAAAATATTCTAGCAGCTATTTGTGTTGTAAAAAATGCAGGCTGCTCAAACGAAGCGATTGCGCAAGTTCTTACTACATTTAGTGGAGTGAAGCATCGTTTGCAATTTGTGGAGACGATTCAAAATAGAAAATTTTATAATGACAGTAAAGCGACCAATATACTGGCAACAAGTAAAGCTTTGTCTGCCTTCAAGCAGCCGACCATTTTACTAGCAGGTGGACTGGATCGTGGCAATGAATTTGATGAATTAAAACCTTTTATGAAGAATGTAAAAGGAATGATTACATTTGGTGAGACTGCGCCTAAGTTTGTGAAGCTTGGTGAAGAGCTGGGAATACATCACGTAAAACATGTCGATAATGTTGAACAAGCAGTACCTGCGGCGTTTAGCATATCTGAAGAAGAAGACGTGATTTTATTGTCTCCAGCTTGTGCAAGCTGGGATCAGCATAAAACATTTGAAGAACGTGGAGACATGTTTGTAAACGCCGTGCATATGCTTAAATAAGGGCTTGTCTCTCATAAGACTGACAGCCCAAATGAAATTATGCTTGGGGTGTCGGTCTCTTGACGAATAAGAAAACTTCTCCGGATTTTTTGCTTGTTGTCATTACGTTACTTTTATTGACGATTGGTTTAATTATGGTGTACAGCGCAAGTGCTGTGTGGGCATCGTATAAATTTGATGATTCGTTTTATTTTGCAAAAAGACAGCTTTTGTTTGCCGGAATCGGAGTTATCGCAATGTTTTTCATTATGCGGGTCGATTATTGGACGTGGCGGACTTGGTCAAAGATACTGATTGCAGTGTGTTTTCTCCTCCTCGTGCTTGTCTTGATTCCTGGTATCGGTATGGAGAGAAATGGTTCAAGAAGCTGGATTGGTGTCGGTGCGTTTAGTATTCAGCCCTCTGAATTTATGAAGCTTGCGATGATTGCGTTTCTTGCAAAATTCTTATCTGAAAAGCAAAAGAATATCACATCCTTTCGTAAAGGTTTCGCCCCAGCACTAGGTATTGTGTTTTCTGCATTTGCCATCATTATGCTGCAGCCGGACCTAGGTACAGGAACGGTTATGGTTGGAACCTGTATTATTATGATATTTGTTTCAGGTGCGAGAATCGCTCACTTTATCTTTCTCGGTCTTTTAGGGCTTAGCGGATTTGCCGCACTTGTCTTATCAGCACCCTATCGAATAAAACGAATTACATCTTATTTAAATCCTTGGGAGGATCCACTTGGCAGCGGGTTTCAAATTATTCAATCGTTATACGCTGTCGGTCCAGGCGGTCTGTTTGGAATGGGGCTAGGTCAGAGTAGACAAAAATTCTTCTATTTGCCTGAGCCTCAAACAGACTTTATCTTTGCTATATTGTCTGAAGAACTTGGATTTATAGGTGGATCACTCATTTTGCTGCTCTTTAGTGTTCTATTGTGGAGAGGCATTAGAATAGCCCTCGGGGCACCAGATTTATATGGAAGTTTCTTGGCAGTGGGTATCATCTCAATGGTTGCCATTCAAGTAATGATTAATATCGCAGTTGTCACTGGTCTCATCCCTGTGACGGGCATCACACTCCCATTCTTAAGTTATGGCGGTTCATCACTGACATTAATGCTGATGGCAATTGGCGTACTTTTGAATGTAAGCAGATATGCTAGATATTAATGTGCTGATAGTTCATGAAACCATATAGACTTTTATTTTGCAAAAGTATGAAAAAATGATTTGAAGAGTGAAAATGGCAGTTTCTGTTTCGAAAACATGATGATTGACTCTTCTTTACAGGTTTTGACGGAGCCCTGTTGTTTAAAACAGGGTTTATACTTTGTTCAGAGCAGAAAAAAATTGAGGGGAAATGGTATAATGCGTATAGTTATTAGTGGAGGCGGAACAGGCGGGCATATTTATCCTGCTCTAGCTTTTATTAAAGAAGTGAAAAGACTGCATCCTGATGTGGAATTTTTATATATTGGCACTGAGAACGGGCTTGAAAAGAAAATTGTAGAAAGAGAAAATATCCCATTTAAATCAATTGAAATTTCAGGTTTTAAAAGAAAGCTTTCCTTTGATAATGTAAAAACAGTGATGAGGTTTCTAAAGGGCGTCCAAAAAAGTAAATCTTATTTAAAAGAATTTAAGCCGGATGCTGTTATTGGAACAGGTGGTTATGTGTGTGGTCCTGTTGTTTATGCTGCGTCTAAGCTAAAAATCCCGACGATCATTCACGAACAAAATAGCCTGCCAGGCATCACAAATAAGTTTCTGGCAAGATATGTGAATAAAGTAGCCATCTGTTTTGAAGAAGCAAAGGAACACTTTCCTTCAGAAAAGGTTGTTTTTACGGGAAACCCAAGAGCCTCTGAAGTCGTCTCTATTAAAGAGGGAAAATCTCTTAAAGAGTTCGGGCTGGATGAGAAGAAAAAAACGGTTCTCATTTTTGGCGGGAGCAGAGGTGCAGCTCCAATCAATAAAGCAGTGATTGACATGCAAGATGAATTAAAGGCAAAGAACTATCAGCTTTTATATATTACAGGTGAGGTTCATTATGAAAAAGTGCTGAACGAATTAAAAGAAAAAGGTGAAGCGCCGAATATGATCACAAAGCCTTTCTTGCATCAAATGCCGGAGTATTTAAAATCAATTGATGTCATTGTTGCAAGAGCGGGAGCCACAACGATTGCTGAAGTGACGGCACTTGGAATTCCGACCATCTTCATTCCAAGTCCATACGTGACCGCAAATCATCAGGAAATTAACGCAAGATCACTTGAAAAACATGATGCTGCGATCGTTTTAAGAGAATCAGAGCTTTCAGGAGATCGCTTGCTTCATGCAATTGATGAAATTGCTGGTAATGACGAGAAACTACATCAAATGAGCCGTTTAACAAAAGAACTCGGAGTACCAGATGCGGCCACACGTTTATATAATGTGTTAAAAGAAATTACGACTTCATGATGAATGATATGAGGTAAGGCGGAGGGTAATATGGAGAACTTGAAGAATGAATTATTAGAAGCGCAAGTTGGTAAAGTACTTGAAAACGAACCGCTTGCAAATCATACGACAATGAAAATAGGCGGACCGGCCGATCTATTAGTCATCCCTAAAGATGTCGATGCTGTCAAAACAATTATGGATCAGGTGAAAAAACATGATACTCAATGGACGGTCATTGGGAGAGGGTCCAATTTACTTGTTCTTGATAAAGGAATTCGCGGGGTCGTTTTAAAGCTGGGTGCTGGGCTTGATCACTTAACTGTCAATGATGAAGAAATTACAGTTGGCGGAGGCTATTCAGTTGTAAGACTTGCTACGTCTCTTAGTAAGCAGGGGCTGTCAGGATTGGAATTCGCAGCTGGTATTCCAGGTTCTATTGGTGGCGCTGTTTATATGAACGCAGGGGCACATGGATCTGACATCAGCAAGATTCTTGTGAAAGCGAGAGTCTTATTTGAAGATGGAACGATCGAGTGGTTAACTAATGAGCAAATGAACTTTAGCTATCGAACTTCTGTGCTTCAAAAGGAACGCCCTGGAATTGTTCTCGAAGCAGTGTTCAAGCTTAAACAGGACGAACGTGAGAAAATCACAAAGAAAATGCAGCAAAATAAAGATTATCGTAAGGAAACACAACCGTATAATAAACCATGCGCCGGCAGTATTTTTCGAAATCCATTACCTGAATATGCAGGACAGCTTGTAGAAAAGGCGAATTTAAAAGGATATCAGATTGGCGGGGCTAGAATTTCTGATATGCACGGAAACTTTATTGTCAACGCTGGTGGGGCAAAGGCTCAAGATGTGCTCGACTTAATTCAGTACATTCAAAAGAAAATCAAAGATGACTACAATGTAGAGATGCATACAGAAGTAGAAATTATTGGTGAAGCAAATTAAAGGCTACTACTTATGAATGATGGTATCACGGAAAACAAACGGCATTTTTTCATGCCGTTTGTTTTCTAATCAATATGAGATAAAGAATGATCCAAAGGTGCGGACAAGCAGCTTTGAATGAGGTGAAGAGTATATATGCGGCCTGATCATGAAAATGAAAAGATCGTCAATATAGAAGAACGAATCCCTAAAATTAAAGAACAAAGGAAGCAGAAAGCGAATCGGAGATTAATCTCTTTTATTTTGCTGTTTTTTATCATGGTTTTAATTATTGTCTATTTGCAAACACCAATCAGTAAAATTTCTTCTTTAACCATTACCGGTAATGAACATGTACCAACAAAACAGCTCGTTAAACTTTCGCAAATTAAAGAAGGCGAGACAGAGTTTTGGAATTTAAATAAAGATATGACAGCAGACCATATAAAGCAAAATAAATTGATTAAAAGTGTCAGTATCAAAAAACATTTCCCTAATAAGGTCAGTATTGCTGTCAAAGAGTATGCAAATATTGCGTATCTGCAAAAGGGACATTTTTATTATGAGCTTCTTGAAAACGGGACGGCTTTGCCAGATGAAGTAACACCAAGTCACGCAGGACCTATTTTTGTCGATTGGGACAATAAAGAGAAATTGAAGCAAACAGTGAAAGCTCTAAATCAACTGCCGGCTTCTATTCAGGAACTAATCTCAGAAGTATATTACGTACCGACTAGCTCCAATCAGTGGCTCGTTAAATTTTATATGAATGATGGAAACACCGTTATTGCATCAATTAAAACATTCGCAGATAAAATGACGACGTACCCTGCCATTGTCAAAGAGCTTTCGTCCTCTGAGAAAGGTACGATTCATATGGAAGTAGCTACATATTTTGAAGCTTTTAAATCTAAGAAAAAGGAAGATGAACGTTGAGAGGCAAAACCGTCATATTCTCAATTGTAATGCTTGTTCTTGGATTTCTGATTTCTTTTTCATACCAATATACGAAGCAGCATCGAGCAGATGTCAATCGAACAGAACAATGGAAAAAAGAATATTCTTTGAAAAGTCAGCTAACAAAGCAAGAAAAGGCGAATCAAAAACTTGAAAAAGAACTTTATCGTCTTCAATCAAAAGTCCAAGAAACAGAGTTTGGTTTGAAAAATGAAAAAGAGCAGTATTTCAATGTTTTGGAAGATGTTGAGAAATACAGAATGTTTACAGGAGAAATAGGTGTAAAAGGGAAAGGGGTAAAAGTATCTCTTGAAGATGCATCTTATATCCCGAGTGGACAAAATGTCAATAATTACATTGTGCATGAGAGCCACATTTTCCATGTGATAAACGAACTATTTATATCAGGGGCATCTGCTGTAGCTATAAACGGACAAAGAATCACACACCAATCATACATACATTGTAACGGTCCAGTCGTCACGGTTGATGGTGTTCAACATCCAGCACCATTTGTCATTTCTGCTATTGGAGATCCAGCTGTTTTAATTCCTGCATTAAACATTGCAGGCGGGGTGGTTGATCAGCTGACAAGTGATCATATTTCCATGACGATTGAAAAGAAGGATATTCGTATGAATCCTCTTCTAAGAAACAAAGATTAAATGTGAAAAGGTGAGTGGTGTTGAGGAAAAAGAAGCCATTACTTAGTTTGACAGTCCTGATGGTCATATTTGGCATCATGGTCTCGATCCAGTTTAACTCTCTACAAAAGCCTAAAGTTCGCGATACTCGAGACGTTTGGGAATTAAGAGAGGATTTATCTGCATCTAAAAGTAAGGAACTGGATTTGTTGAAAGAAATTGATAAATATGATGAAATGCTAAAAAAGTATGGCAACCAAGAAGATCAATCCAAAGAAGCACAATTAACAAAAACGTTGAAGGATTTGAAAGAAAAGGCTGGTTTTACAGAGGTAACGGGTGAAGGAGTTGAAATAGAAATTACTCAGCTTTTTTCTAAGGAACTTACCGGAGAAGAAGTCAAAAATATACCACCTGATCTTCTGAAAAAATTAATCAACGAAGCCAATATGTTTGGGGCAAAACATATTTCCATTAATGAACTCCGGGTGATTAACACCAGTGTTATTCGAGATATTAATGGTACGACGAAAATGGATGGTTACAGCATAGATGGTGATACAGTCACGATTAAGATGGTCAGCGAGCAGGCCGATAAATTATACAGCCGTTTAAATGTATCAGATATTGGTGATTTGTTTGCTCAGGAAAATTTCAGTTTGAGTATTAGACCGCCGAAGAAAAAAATTCATTTAAAAGCATTTGACGGTACAATACAATTAAATGAATTGAAGCCTCTTGACGATGTAAAGGAGGGAAAATCTTAATGTGGCTTCCTGTACTTGGTTTAATCATAGGAGTTGCGATCGGTTTCTTAACGAATTTTACGATACCGAATGAGTATTCTAACTATCTTTCCCTCGCTGTACTTGCTGCGCTTGATACATTGATTGGTGGAATCAGAGCACATCTGCAAGGGGCATACGATGAACTAGTGTTTGTATCAGGTTTCTTCTTTAATATTATACTCGCAATAAGTTTAGCTTTTCTGGGCGTCCATCTTGGTGTAGACTTGTATTTAGTCGGAATGTTTGCATTCGGTGTTAGATTGTTTCAAAATATCGCCGTTATTCGAAGAATTCTACTAACAAAATGGACAATTTCTAGAGAAAAAAAGAAAAAAAGTGAGTCATAAAAAAGGATATACATATGATGTAACGAATATTTTCAGTAATCCTAATAAAAAATGTTGATTTTTTAAGTTTTGTTACACACTTGTAAAAACACATTCATTGTATTGTTGTTCAGCAAATAATAGAATAGAAAGTATTGATATGTGAGGAGGTGCCATAGAATGAACAACAATGAAATTTACGTCAGCCTTGACATCGGTACATCCAATATAAAAGTCATCGTCGGAGAAATGGCGGATGATTCGCTTAACATTATAGGTGTTGGAAATGTCCCTTCAGAGGGGTTAAAAAAAGGATCGATTGTTGATATAGATGAAACAGTTCATTCTATTAGACAAGCATTTGAACAGGCTGAGAGAATGGTAGGTTTTCCTTTACAAAAGGCGATAGTCGGAATTAACGGAAACCACATTCATATTCAGAATACGAGCGGCGTTGTCGCGGTGTCTAGTGAAAATAAAGAAATACATGCTGAAGATGTGAGACGTGTCTTGGATGCTGCACAGGTAGTATCTATTCCGCAAGAACATCTCGTAGTAGACGTCATTCCGAGACAATTTATCGTCGACGGAAGAGATGAGATCACAGATCCGAAAAAAATGCTAGGTGTAAGGCTAGAAGTGGATGGATCGTTAATCACTGGTTCTAAAACGATTCTACATAACTGGCTCCGATGTGTAGAGCGGGCTGGTATTGAAATTATGGATATTTGCTTGCAGCCACTTGCATCGGGTTCAGCAGCGTTATCGAAAGATGAAAAAAATCTAGGGGTAGCTCTTGTCGATATTGGCGGCGGCTCTACTACGATATCCGTATTTGAAAACGGGCATCTCTATTCTACTCACAGTATCCCATTGGGCGGAGAGAACATTACAAAAGATTTGTCTATAGGACTTAGAACTTCCACTGAAGAAGCTGAACGAATCAAAAAGCAATTTGGGCATGCATTCTATGATGAAGCATCGTCTGAGGAGACATTTGAAGTTTCCGTCATCGGTACGGACCAAAAACAGACGTATACACAACTTGAAGCAGCCAATATCATCGAAGCGCGATTGGAAGAGATTCTGCTTTTTGTGGCAGAGGAATTACGCAATATGGGTGTCCATGATTTGCCTGGCGGATTCGTTCTAACAGGTGGACAGGCAGCTATACCAGGTATTCTTTCTCTGGCACAAACGGTCTTACAAAACAATGTAAGAATCGCAAGTCCTAATTATATTGGGGTCCGGGAACCTCAATATATGACAGGAGTGGGCTTGATCCATTTTGCTTATCGCAATGCAAAGATTCAGGGCAGACAGGTTGGATTCCAAATGCCGGATGAAGCATTTCATGAAGTAGGCGCGTCCATGGAGCCGGTTTCTTCTACACCACAAGTAAAAGAAGCTCAGCCAAGACCGAAAGTGAAACAAAAAGCGCAACAAGAGACAAATAAAAAACCGGGCAAAATGAAAAAACTATTTAATATGTTCTGGGAATAGAACTAGATTTTCGACGGATTAGGAGGATTCAGCATGTTGGAGTTTGAAACAAATATAGACGGCCTAGCATCAATTAAAGTAATCGGTGTAGGTGGCGGCGGAAATAACGCTGTCAACCGAATGATTGAAAATGACGTACAGGGTGTCGATTTTATTGCAGTGAATACAGATGCACAGGCGTTAAACTTATCAAAAGCAGAAACAAAAATGCAAATCGGTGCTAAGCTGACAAGAGGGCTTGGAGCAGGTGCGAATCCTGAAGTCGGTAAAAAAGCTGCTGAAGAAAGCAAAGAACAAATTGAAGAAGTCCTAAAAGGCGCTGACATGGTCTTTGTGACAGCCGGTATGGGCGGTGGAACTGGTACGGGTGCTGCACCTGTCATTGCGAAAATCGCAAAAGATTCAGGAGCCTTGACAGTTGGAGTTGTGACTCGTCCTTTCACATTTGAAGGAAGAAAGCGTCAGCTTCAAGCAGTTGAAGGGATTGCTTCTATGAAAGAAGCAGTTGATACGTTAATCGTGATTCCAAACGATCGCCTGCTTGAAATTGTCGATAAAAACACGCCAATGCTTGAAGCATTCCGTGCAGCAGATAACGTGTTAAGACAAGGTGTTCAAGGGATCTCAGATCTCATTGCAACACCAGGTTTAATTAACCTTGACTTTGCTGACGTGAAAACGATCATGTCTAACAAAGGTTCAGCTCTTATGGGAATTGGTGTCGCAACAGGCGAAAACCGTGCTGCTGAAGCAGCGAAAAAAGCCATTTCTTCACCACTTCTTGAAACAGCGATTGATGGAGCACAAGGTGTTATCATGAATATTACTGGTGGTACCAACCTTAGTCTTTATGAGGTACAAGAAGCAGCGGATATTGTTGCATCAGCCTCTGATGAAGATGTCAACATGATCTTTGGATCTGTCATTAATGATAACTTGAAGGATGAAATTGTGGTCACAGTCATCGCAACCGGTTTTATTGAGCAAGAGCCGGAAGTGACAAAACCTCAAAGAAATCCATTAGGACAAGGATTAAAGCAGAATCAATCTATTCCACAAAAGCGTGAAGTAAAACGTGAGGAACATCAACAAACATCATCACAACCAAGACAAAATACACAGTCAAGTGATGATACATTGGATATCCCAACGTTCTTACGTAACCGCAACAAACGATAAGCAAGCACGATTCATCCCCTTCCTTTGGAAGGGGTTTTTTTATGTCTGCATGGTGAAAAGATCCTGAGAGTGATTGATATAAAAGTCTTGTTTCTGCGTGTTATTTGGATCTATCGTATGTGTTTTGGCTTGAGTTTTTTAAGTCAAAAGAATCATTTTTAATTCCCTTTACAAAAAACGACAAAATGTTGAACTTTATTTGACTACATTAATGAGAACACCATGAATCTTGTCATGATCAAAAAGAAGGGGGAGGGGCAGGGTACACACTGTTTGACCATTTGAGGAGGAGGGATTTTATTGAAAGTGAAGTTTCGCAAAACCGCCGTCTATCGTTTCATGAGTCTTTTGGTGATTGGTACTTTAACGATGACAAGCTTTGGGATGGTTCAAGCAAAATCGACTTCTACCTCATATCAGGAGGAAGCCATTTCCTCTAAGACAACAAAAGCCAAGATTTCTTCGAGATTAAAGAAGCAGTTTCAAAAGGAAGATAAGGTGACCTTCTTAGTCAAAATGAAGGAACAAACGAATGTACAAAAAGTAGCAAAAGAAGCTGTATCAAAAGCAAAAAAACAAAAATTAACCGCGGCTAAAACGCAGTACACAAAAAGATCATCCGTTGTATCTGAGCTGAGAGCAACATCTGATGAAACGCAGCAAGCGCTCCTAGCGTATTTACAAAAGGAAAAAAAGAATAAGCAAGTGAAAGATATTCATTCCTACTATATTGTGAATGGTCTAGCTGTGACGGCAACAAAAGAAGTGATGGAAAAGGTTGCTTCTTTTCCAGTAGTAGCTCAAGTGCTGCCGAATGAAACACGTCAACTTCATCGTCCTGTTGATTTGAAGCATGCTAAGCCAAACAAACAAATCAAAGCAGTAGATGGAGTTGAATGGAATATTGCTCAGGTGCATGCACCAGAAGCGTGGGATTTAGGCTATGACGGGACTGGAACCGTTGTAGCAAGTATTGATACAGGTGTCGAATGGGATCATCCTGCGCTAAAAGAAAAATACCGCGGGTTTGACCCTGCTCGTCCGAACGAACCATCTCATGAACTGAATTGGTATGATGCCACGACAGGATCTGAAGTCCCTTATGATGACTTGGAGCATGGGACCCATGTGACAGGCACAATGGTTGGTTCTGAGCCAGATGGAAAGAATCAAATTGGGGTCGCACCGGGAGCAGAATGGATTGCAGTGAAAGCTTTTTCAGAAGATGGCGGTACAGATGCAGATCTGTTAGATGCCGGTGAGTGGATTTTAGCACCGAAAGATAAAAACGGAAATCCTCACCCAGAAAAGGCACCTGATGTTGTGAATAATTCGTGGGGCGGCGGGCCAGGTCTTGATGATTGGTATAAAGATGTAGTGAATGCTTGGAGAGCAGCAGACATCTTTCCAGAATTTTCAGCCGGTAATACCGATTTATTCAATCCAGGCGGCGCAGGATCGATTGCAAATCCCGCTAGCTATCAAGAAGCCTTTGCTACAGGCGCAACAGATCAGGACAACAAGTTAGGGTCTTTCTCCCTTCAGGGTCCTTCTCCATATGGCGTAATGAAACCAGATATTGCTGCTCCGGGAGTAAACATTCGCTCTTCGATCCCGGGAAAAGGATATGAGGATGGGTGGAATGGTACATCGATGGCAGGTCCGCATGTCTCGGCTGTTGCTCTTCTTCTCCGCCAAGTGCAATCAGACCTTTCTGTTGATGAAATTCAGCAAATTCTCATTGAGACAGCGAAACCACTGACAGATCAGCAATTTCCTGAATCCCCTAACAACGGCTATGGGGCAGGGTTAGTTGATGCAAGAGAGGCGATTACTGCTTTAACCAATGGAATCGGTACGATTGAAGGCCAAGTGACAAAAGAGGGAGAAGATACAGAACCACCTGTTTTTTCACATAAAGGTCCGAATGAAATTTTTACTGCAACGCCAACCCCATTGACCATCACTGCAGAAGATGGGATAGCAGTGACAAATGTTTCCTTGACTTATCGAGTAGATCAAGGTGAATGGGAGACGCTGAAAGCCAACCGCACGGATGGAAATCATTTAAAAGGAACCTATACGGTGCAGCTCCCTGAACTCGAGGGGGAAAACGTGACGTACCGATGGATTGTGAAAGATTTTGGAGAAAATGAAGCGGCATCAGATCCTTATACACTTCCAATTAAAACATCCATCACCACTGGCTACTCACAAGATTTTGAAGCATGGCCAAGTGGATGGTTCAGTGGTGGAACAAAAGATCCGTGGCAGTGGGGAATACCGTCCACTGGTCCAAAACAAGCATTTAGCGGGGAACATGTCTACGCCACCAATTTAGACAGTCCTTATGAAAATAAAACGGACGCCAATTTGTCTATGCCGCTCATTGCTGTACCAGATTCAGGTTCTTCCTACCTGCAATATCAATACTGGCATGATCTCGAAGCCAATTATGATTATGTGCATGTCTATGTACAGCCAGAGGGTGAAGACGCCGTTCAAGCGACAGCTTATACGGGAAAAACAAATGCGTGGACAGCAGGCGAAGTTGATTTATCTGCTTATAAAGGTCAAAAAGTGAGAGTCCTGTTTCAGATAAGAACAGATGGCAGTGTCACAAAAGATGGCTTTTATTTAGATGATGTGAAAATCACAGATGAGGCTTTGTCTCAACAAGCCAAGAACCAGCTGGGTGTGATCAAAAAAGAAAAATCCACAAGCCAGAATAAAAAATCAGTTGATCCAAAAAAGGCAAAGCCTGCTAAAGTAAAAAATAAACATGTACAAATTCAAAAGCAAAACAGTCATGATGCTCCGTCTATTCAAGCTCTTCCAATGAGAGCGCAAATCAGTGTTCTAGAAAGCGGAAAATCAACTTCCACCGATGAAGCGACAGGGAAATATCAGCTGTCTCAAGGAGCAGGAGAATGGACAGTGAAAGCGGAAGCTTACGGCTTTGAATCACGGTCCCAAAAAGTCAAAGTGGCATCAAAAGAAACAGCAGAAGCGAATTTCTCCTTACAGCCGCTAGAGAAACGAACGATCTCCGGCACGGTCGTCAATGAAACAACTGGTGAAAAGGTGAAGAATGCAACTGTTTATCTTGTGGAGGACGCAAAAATTGAGCCGGTGAAAACAGATGAATCCGGTGAATTTTCTCTAGAGGCATTAAGCGGTGTCTATACAGTCAAAATTTTTGCAAAAGGGTTTAAAGGCTATACGTTTACAGCGGATGTGACGGAAAAGCCGCTTGAAAAGTCAGTGAAACTTGAGCCTTTTATCGGTTTTCCGGGAGAGATTGGCTATGATGATGGAACGGCTGAAAATGCACGGGCTTTCTACGATCCTGGCAATGGTTGGGCTGTGAAGTTTTCATTAGAAAAAGGAAAGAAACAAGCACAAGTCACAGGTGGCCTTTTCCGGTTTTGGACATCAGAATGGCCAGCTCCTGGAGGCGATGAATTTGCTGTTGAAGTATATGATGCTTCTGGGAAGGGTGGCGCACCAGGTGAGAAAATCGCAGGACCTTTAAAAGCAAATGCACTGCGTAATGGTGAATGGACAAAAGTAGATTTAGAAGATCAAGCCATTACAGTGGATGGCGATTTCTATCTTGTTTATATTCAAACGAAAAAGAATACCGAATCTCCGGGACTTGCCACAGATGAAGATGGCCCTAATGCTGAAAGAAGCTGGCAGCTGACGAGCGGTGCTTTTTCTCCTTCTCCGAAAGAAGAGGGGAATTATATGATTCGTGCGCTCGTAAACTATGAAGCAGATGTACCAGAAATCACTTCTCCAAAGGCAGGAACCATTACAAATCAAGGTGAATTGACGATTGAAGGCACGGCCTCTCCGGGTCTCGATGTGGCCATTTATCAAAATGATGAAGAGGTGGCCAAAGTCAAATCAGATGAGTCGGGTACTTTCAAAGAAAATGTATCTGTTCCAAGTGGAGAGCATGTCTTCACGGCGGCGACTGTAACGGATAAAGGCTCAACAAAACATTCCAAGCCAGTCAAGGTGATCATCGATCAAACAGCACCGACGTTGACCATTGATACACCGAAAAAAGGTGACAAGTCTAATAGAGAATCACTCACGGTGGAAGGGAAAGTAGCGGATGATTATCTAGACCAAGTCACAGTCAATGGAAAAAAAGCGACCGTAAAGGATGGGGCATATTCTGCAAGGGTGCTACTTGAAAATGGGAAAAATACAATCAAAGTGACAGCAAAAGATGCGGCTGGAAACAAAACGACTAAAAAGGTCGACATCGATGTACAATATGATGCACCTGTCATTTCTGAATTAGCGCCAAAAGACAATATGAATCTATCATCAGGTGAATCGGTTAAGATTTCATTTAAAAGCAGGGAAAAGCTAGATGCCACCTTTGTTCTTCATATGCCGCTGACAAATGCTAGATCAAAACTTCAAAACACAACCGAACTGCCGATTCGTGAAGTAGCACCGGGAACGTATGAAGGCTACTGGACGGCGACATCTATTGCAAAAGCAAAAGGTGCAGTGATTGAAGTCATTGTCAAAGATGATTATGGAAATGTCACAAGACAGAAGGCAGAAGGAACACTCACCATCAATGAGAAAGAATGACAGCGAAAAAGACACGACTCTTCGGAGCGTGTCTTTTTTTGTGCAATTGATAGAGGAGACACTTGTCCAACAAATCATTCCGATGTTCTTTCTGTTTCATACGTCGACAAAAACGATAACAATCCACCAAAAGTTCTCTATCATCCCCTACAAGAATTGACAGACTTCCATCCGATGACTGTTTTATACTGGTACAAACAAGTGCAAGTACTGCTTTTGATTCTTTGTTTCAGATGAAAGGAGCAGAAGGTGGTCATTTATTTAGATGTCATTTGGCTGTTAAACTTTTGTTTTGATCTATTGCTGCTCTTACTCACGGCATTTATTCTCAAACGACAAGTGAAAAAAAGGCGATATATGTTAGGAGCTCTCATTGGATCGAGCATTGTTCTCTTGCTCTTTACGCCATTTGCAATGATTGTGTCGCACCCTTTAGGCAAACTGCTTTTTTCTGTCTTGATCGTGCTTGGAACCTTTGGCTTTCAAAGATTTCGTTCCTTTTTTCAAAATCTGTTTGCTTTTTACTTTGTCACATTTTTGATGGGAGGGGGCATGATCGGGGTTCATTCGTTTTTGCAGACAAATACAGTTATTCAAGATGGACTGCTTATTTCACAAAATGATGGATTTGGTGATCCCATTAGCTGGCTTTTTGTTCTCACTGGCTTTCCGGCCATTTGGCTGTTTTCAAAGAAACGATTAGGAGAGGTTGGTGCGAAAAAAAGACAATATGACGAACAAGTACTTGTGGAGATCCACATTCAAGGAGAAACGATCCGCTTAAATGGTCTGGTCGATTCTGGAAATCAGCTGTATGATCCATTGACGAAAACACCTGTCATGATCGCCCAGCTCGATCAGCTCACATCTATTTTCGGAGAGCCATTTATAGAAAAAATGAAACAGTTTCATCCTGTTGAAGTGATGCAAAAGCTCGATGACCATTTTCCGCTGCTTGATCGTTTAAGACTTGTTCCGTATCGCGCAGTCGGTCATGATCACGGGTTTCTACTATGCTTTAAACCAGATACGGTCGTCCTTTATACAAAAACGCATATGATCCAGCCAGCGAAGTGTTTTGTTGGGATGAGTCTAAGTGGATTATCAGCAGATCAGGAATTTCAATCCATCATTCATCCAGAGATGTTAGACGGAAAAATGATACAAGGGGTGTCGTAGTTTTTTTGTGATGTCTTTTATCTTACGAAGTCAACTGGACATTTAGAAGGGAGAAGAAGATGAAAAAATTAAAATTTAAACTCACTTACTACTGGTATAAACTCCTCATGAAGCTAGGGCTAAAGAGTGATGAGATTTATTATATTGGTGGAAGTGAGGCACTGCCTCCGCCATTATCAAAGGATGAAGAACAAGAATTGCTCGTTAAATTACCTAAAGGTGATCAAACAGCAAGAGCCATTTTGATCGAAAGAAATTTGCGATTGGTCGTTTATATCGCAAGAAAATTTGAAAACACAGGCATTAACATTGAGGATTTGATTAGTATCGGAACGATAGGCCTCATCAAGGCAGTAAATACGTTCAATCCAGAAAAAAAGATCAAACTGGCCACATATGCGTCTAGATGTATTGAAAATGAAATTTTGATGTATTTGCGCCGAAATAATAAAATCCGTTCAGAAGTATCCTTTGATGAACCGCTTAACATCGACTGGGACGGTAATGAACTGCTTTTATCAGATGTACTTGGGACAGATGATGATATTATCACCCGCGATATTGAAGCAAATGTCGATAAAAAATTACTGAAAAAAGCGTTAGAACAATTAAACGATCGTGAAAAACAGATCATGGAACTGAGGTTCGGTTTAGTTGGCGGTGAAGAAAAAACACAAAAAGATGTTGCCGACATGCTTGGTATTTCTCAGTCCTATATTTCAAGGCTCGAAAAAAGAATTATTAAACGATTGCAAAAAGAATTTAATAAGATGGTCTAAAAAAATTTTTTTGAAAGCTTTATCCCTGCACTGTCAAAGGGATCACCATTTTTTCACATCTTTCTCGTCGTAGACCGTGCATATTTTTCCATCCCACGGAGATACTGAACTTTGTACAACAGCTCCTGTAGGGAGGGAAAAAAGTGTCCAGAAATAAAGTGGAAATCTGCGGAGTCGACACCTCCAAACTGCCTGTTCTGAAAAACGACGAGATGAGAAAATTATTCAGACAGCTGCAAGATGAAGGTGACGATACAGCAAGAGAAAAGCTAGTTAATGGCAATTTGCGGTTGGTTTTAAGTGTGATCCAGCGTTTTAACAACAGAGGCGAGTATGTTGATGATCTCTTCCAAGTAGGCTGTATCGGATTAATGAAATCAATTGATAATTTTGATTTAAGCCACAATGTCAGATTTTCAACTTATGCGGTCCCTATGATCATAGGAGAAATCCGTCGATACTTGCGCGATAACAACCCTATCCGGGTGTCTCGTTCACTAAGAGATATTGCCTATAAGGCGCTTCAAGTCCGTGAGAGATTGATTAGTGAGACAAGCAAGGAACCAACGGCAGAAGACATTGCCAAAGTGTTAGAAGTCCCTCATGAGGAAATTGTTTTTGCCCTAGATGCCATTCAAGATCCTGTTTCTTTGTTTGAACCGATTTATAATGACGGAGGAGATCCGATTTATGTGATGGATCAAATTAGTGATGAACGGAACAAAGATACACAATGGGTAGAAGAATTGGCCTTAAAAGAGGGAATGCGCAGATTGAATGATCGAGAAAAAATGATTCTTCGTAAACGCTTTTTCCAAGGCAAAACACAAATGGAAGTGGCAGAAGAAATCGGCATTTCTCAAGCACAAGTATCAAGGCTTGAAAAAGCAGCAATCAAACAAATGAATAAAAATATTTTTTAAAGCCGCCGCTGATATGCGGCTTTTTTCATTCTTTTTAGAGAACCCATTTCTAGTATTGACTCTGTTATTTTTTTCATTTAATCTGTTTTTAACAAATGTTATTTGAAATATCATTTGTGAGGGAATAGAGAAGCGGAAAGAAGGGTTATTATGACATTCCATGATGAAAGAAGGCTGCTCATTAAGGTTGCGCATATGTACTATGAAGAAGGCGCCACTCAATCTAAAATTGCAGAAGCTGTTGGGGTTAGCCGTTCGCTCATATCGAAATATTTGGCAAAAGCACGTGAAGCAGGAATCGTGGAAATCATTATTCATGATGAAGTGAATCAACAATATGGTTCGTTAGAAAGAAAAATAGAGCGAAAATACGGGCTGCGAGAAGTCGTGTGTGTGGAATCTCTCAGTCAAGAAACAACAAAAAGTCGAATAGGAGCTGCGGCTGCGGGCTTTTTATTAAAAGTCATGAAGGATGGACAAGTCATCGGTTTTTCATCAGGGACAACCTTGCATGAAATGGCGAAAGCGCTTACGTCTGTTCAGCATTTTCCGTCTGTGACATTTGTTCCGCTAGTCGGAGGCGTCGGAAATGAAGATGTTGATATTCATGCCAACTATATTATTGGAAGATGCTCAGAAGCACTCAAATCCAAATGTGAGTTTTTACATGTGCCTGTCATGCTTGATACGAAAGAAGCGAAAGATGTACTCATTAGACAGCCGTCGATCAAAAAAGTCATTGAATTAGGAGAATCATCAAATATCGCGGTCGTAGGAATAGGCGGGGTTCCGCAACATTCAACGATGGTGAAATCCTATATGACAAGTGGTGAGGAAGATATCCTGCAAGCGAAAGATGTCGCGGGTGACATTTGTTATAACTTTATTGATCATACAGGTGAAGTGTATCCGCATCCGTGGAACGACCGGGTGATGGGGATCAGTCCTCAAAAACTGAAAGAGATCCCGCTTGTGATTGGTGTCGCTGGAGGAGAAGAAAAAATTGAAGCGATCAGGGCGGCGTTAGAAGGTGGATTAATTCATGTGTTAATTACAGATGAACAAACCGGAGATGCCCTATTAAAGTAACTACCTAAGCCGATTAGGTAGTTTTTTTGAGTCTTTAGACTCAAAAAGATTGAAAATTTTATCGATTTTATCTTGACACAAAGTTGACACATCATATAAACTAAGTTCATAACAAATGATAAATAAAATAACAAATGTTACAAGAAACAGATTTTTGTTAATTTTTATAACATTTGTTAAAAGTTTCAGATTATTTTTCTAGCAATCTATTGTGAAGCAAGAAAACCTGAAAGGATGATTTAGATGTCAATTTATCAACAATTGTTAGCACGAGAACGCAGCGGAGATCCAATCAAAGTTGGGATTATCGGGGCAGGCCAAATGGGCTTTGGACTCATTTCACAAATTTCTAAAATTCCAGGTATGATTGTCGCAGGTGTTTGTGATATTCATCTTAGTGCAGCTGAGAAAGCAGCGAATTTTTACAAGCAACATGCGAAACCACATCAAATGGTCGTCACAAATGATTACAGAGAAGTGATTCAATCAGATTCTGTGGAAGTCGTTGTGGATGCAACAGGTGTTCCAGAGGTCGGAGCAAACATTTCTTTGGAAGCGCTTAATTCAAAAAAACATCTCGTTCTTTTAAATGTAGAAGTCGATATTACGATCGGCTTGGTCATGCATAAATTATTCACGAATGCAGGACTTGTTTACTCTGGATCAGCTGGAGATGAACCAGCAGCAACGCTAGAACTATACGAATTTGCAAAAACAATGGGGCTTGAAGTATTGGTTGCTGGGAAAGGTAAGAACAACCCATTCTTCCCAGAAGCAAACCCAGATACGTGTAAAGCTGAAGCAGATAGTAAACATATGAGTGCCCACATGCTGGCAGCATTCCAAGACGGAACAAAAACGATGGCAGAAATGAACCTATTAAGTAATGCAACAGGACTTTTGCCTGATAAAGTCGGCATGCATGGAGTAGAAGCGAATTTAGAAAATGTAGCAGATAAATTAAATCAAAAACAGCAAGGCGGCGTACTGGATAACTTCGGAGTCGTTGAATATGTAAACGGACTTGCACCAGGTGTCTTTGTCATCGTCAAGAGTGATCTTGAGCCAGTAGATGAAGAACTTCGCTACTTAAAAGTTGGAAAAGGTCCTCACTACACACTGTATCGTCCTTTCCACTTAGCAAGTCTTGAAACACCAGTGACGATCGCAAAAGCAGTCTTACAACACGATTCTTCAATCCATCCAATTGGTGTACCAGTATCAGAAACTGTCGCTGTGGCGAAAAGAGATATTAAAGCAGGAGAAACACTTGATGGTATTGGCGGATACTCCGTAAGAGGTGTACTTGAAACACATCAAGACATGAAAGCGAACGGCCACATCCCAATTGGCTTAATCAGCGGAAAAGTGGTAGCGAAAAAAGATATCAAATTGGGGCAATTCTTATCTCATGATGATGTAGAACTTGATGCAAACACAACGGTCTGGAAGCTGCGTTCATTACAAGATCACTTATTTCAATCATAAGGACGTGAGGCTATGGAAAAATTAGCAATCGTACTTTGTATCATTCTAATTGTGCAGTATGGTTTATCGTTTATTCAAATCAAGTACTACCGCAAAAGCATGGATTCACTGATTGACGACTATAAAGGGAAACAAGGCTATCACTTGTTTTCAGGAATGGAGCGGCGCAAATTTGGTCCTGGAGCCATTGCGCTCATCATTGTCGATGAATCATACATCATTCAAAAGTGTCATGTGCTGGGCGGCGTCTCGATTTTGTCTAAATTTAAGGAACTGCCTTCCTATGAAGGAAAACATGTGGGGGCTGTGCTTGATGAGCATCACATGATGAAACAAACATTGAAAAAGCGCAAAAGGGGACCAGCTGTCATGCAAGCACTCTCCATGGCAGCGGAGCAGGCGCTTGTCTCAATTTCTAAAAAAAATATAACAAATGTGAACTAAGAAAGGGGAGATGAAACATGGAATGGATTCAATGGTTTGGAGAGCACTTTATCGGGATGTTTGAAGCCGGCGGAAAGCAGTTCATGGGTCTTGTTACAGGTATCGTTCCAACGCTTGTTGTGTTACTTACTTTCACTTATGCTGTCATGAAGTTTATTGGAGAAGAGCGAGTGAATAGAGCGATTCAGTTTGCAGCGAAATATACCATTTTGCGCTATACGTTAATGCCGATCTTATCCGTTCTTATTTTGACAAACCCAATGGCTTATACGTTTGGCCGCTTTTTACCTGAAAAACAAAAACCAGCATTCTATGATTCAGCTGTTTCATTTGTTCATCCGGTGACATCACTGTTCCCGTATGCCAACGCAGGAGAACTGTTTGTCTACTTAGGAATTGCGAACGGGATTAAAGAAGCTGGATACTCTATGTCAGAGCTGGCTGTTCGTTACTTCTTAGTCGGGATCGTTGTCATTTTACTTCGCGGAATCATTACGGAATGGATCACAAAGTACTTAGCAGGAAAAATGAAAGCGAATTCACAATAGGGGAGGGTTAGACATGACAAACCACAAAGTATTTGTTGCAAAAGGTGCTGGCGGATGGGGAAAAGGATTAGAGCTTGAACCAACCGGTAAAAGAAGAAAGGTCGTTTCCATTACAGGAGGAGGCATTCACCCAGTTGCACGTAAAATTGCAGAAATGACAGGGACAGAAGCATGTGATGGTTTTAAAAATTCTATACCAGAAGATGAAATGATGTGTGTTGTCATTGACTGCGGAGGAACAGCGCGAATCGGACTTTATCCAATGAAACGCATTCCAACTGTCGATGTGCTGGCATCCTCTCCTTCTGGACCGCTTGCAAAACACATTACAGAGGATATCTTCGTATCAGGTGTCACAGAAAAAGATATTTCCTTTGCGGAAGCATCTGATAGTGAAGGGAATGTAGAAGGTCAAGAAAGCAGCGGCCCAATTGACAAAGAGAATTTCAAAGAAACCTATTCAAAATTGAAAGAGGAAAATATAGAACGTCAAGAAAAAGGGAATTTCCTCATGAGATTCTCAAGAGGAATCGGAAAAGTAACCGGCACATTCTATCAAGCTGGTCGTGATTCTGTTGATATGCTCCTTAAAAACATTATTCCATTCATGGCCTTTGTCAGTATGTTAATTGGAATTATCAATTATACAAAAATCGGTGATCTGATTGCCCATTTCCTTTCACCTTTGGCAGGATCTTTATGGGGGCTCTTACTGCTCGTTGTTGTCTGTACCTTACCGTTCCTATCGCCTGTCTTAGGACCTGGGGCAGTCATTGCACAAGTCATCGGTGTACTGATTGGTAGTCAAATTGCACTAGGAAATATTCCGCCTCAATTTGCTCTTCCAGCACTGTTTGCGATCAACGGTCAAGTAGGGTGTGACTTTATCCCGGTGGGGCTATCACTTGGTGAAGCGAAGCCGGAAACGGTACAATATGGGGTACCAGCTGTTTTGTATAGCCGTCTCATTACAGGCGTTCTATCTGTTGTGATCGCATACGTTGCCAGCTTCGGTATGTATTAAACGTATTAAAGGAGGAATCGAGATACATGGTAACACAATCTGTCGTAAAAGAAATTGGGATCTTAGTCCCGCAGTTTAAAGAAGATAAGCTGATTGTTTTATTTGGACCAGCAGCGCCGCAGGAATTAAGAGATATGTCTGTCATTCATGAGTTTGAACACTTAGAAGAAGAGCCGCTGAAATTAGGCGGAACGATTCAAGTGGGCGACCAAACGTATACCATTACTGCTTTAGGCAATAAAGCAAATGACAACTTTAAGGAACTCGGCCATATTTCGATCTACTTCCAAGAGCCGTTTGATGATGTATTACCGGGAGCTGTCTTTGCATCCCCGCATACGTTTCCTGATATTAAAGAAGGCGTACGAATTGAAATTTCGTAACCATGCAAAAAAGCTGTTCCTTTTAGGGAGCAGCTTTTTTGCGTTAGGTTTACTGATTGAAACATTTGCGATATGCTGTAGACGTTATTATTTGTATATTCAGAATTTTTATTCAGGGGGAAAAGATCGTGTCGCTTGACTTGAAGGATGTTTCTTTAAAACGAAATGGAAAATGGCTGCTTCGTTCTATTGACTGGCAGGTGAAAGACCAGGAACACTGGGTGCTTTATGGTTTAAATGGTGCTGGGAAAACGGCTTTATTAAATATGCTTTGCTCATATTATTTTCCAACGTCAGGTGAGATGACGGTGTTAGGCCATGTGTTTGGCAAGGAAGCGCTTGGTGAAAAACTAAGGAAGAAAATTGGTCTCATCTCTGCTGGTCTTGAAAAGAAGCTGCACAGAGATGACAATGCATTTGAAATTGTTTTGAGCGGGGCATTTGCTTCCATCGGACTTTATGAAACGCCGACAGATGAGATAAGAGAGAAGGCGATTGATTTATTAAAAACATTTGGCTCATTTCAATATGCCAATCGCACGTATGAAACCCTCTCGCAAGGGGAGAAACAAAAAGTGCTGATCGCAAGAGCTTTAATGAATGATCCGAAGCTTCTGATCTTAGATGAACCTGTGACAGGTCTTGATTTTTTAGCAAGAGAACAAGTGCTGGAGACGATCTCATTGATTGCATCAAAACCAGATGCGCCCACATTGCTCTATACGACCCACCACGCAGAAGAGATTCTCCCGATTTTTCAGCACACCTTATTATTAAAAGAAGGTACTGTTTTTCATAAAGGGGAAACAAAGCAGATGATGACAAGTGACTTGCTTTCTTCCTTTTTTGAATGTCCAGTCGAAGTCATGTGGCAAAACGGCCGTCCTCACTTAAGTAAATTGTAGATAAGAGAAACTATTGGTCTGCTTCCCTGCTTTTCCATCATACATATTATAGTAGAAAACGAAAGGCGGGGAAGGACAGATGATCAGTATTTCTGAATTCCAAATCAAAGATGTCGTCGATGTGTCGAGCGGAAAAAAATTAGGTACTATTGGAGACATTGATATCAATGTCACGAGCGGTAAAATACAAGCGATTATCATTGGCGGTACAGGTAAAATGATGGGATTTTTCGGAAAAGAAGAGGAAATGATTGTCCCGTGGCGAAATATAGTAAAAATTGGCGAAGATGTGATACTTGTCCGTTTGTCTTCTTAAAATTCGTATAACTCCTCAATGAATCATTCAATGATCCTTAACATAAGCTCTCCATTCTCAGCAATCAATGTCTTTTTCGGGTAAAAAGATTACGTTTTCATATCAATTTGAAAAAAAACCTGTAGAAAGGGCACATTTGAGTGTAATATTTAATGAATCCCACTAACTGTCTTAGCAGGTCTTGTGGTAAAATAGGAGCGATATAAAGAGAGATGAATGAAAGGTGGGAGGCAGCTTTGATAGACAAATATGACCCCTTTCAGCAGAAATCACCTTATGCAATGCTGATTCATGATTGGACGAACATGACATGTTCTGGAAAAGAGATATTGGCCGGTTTTACGACAAAAAATGGCGGCTTTAGTCTTTCTCCATATCAATCAATGAACACTGGACTCCATGTAGGAGATGATGCTTCTAGTGTCCAAATGAATCGTCAAGTCATTGCAGATGCTACTGCTGTGCCGCTCTCTAATTGGGTGTTTGCTGACCAAACACACGAGGATCGCATCATGAAAGTCACAAAGGAACAAAAGGGAAGAGGAAGTCTTCAGTATGATGAAGCACTATCTAGAACAGATGGTTTATACACCTCTGAACCAAACATCATGCTCGCTCTTTGTTTCGCTGACTGTGTTCCGCTTTATTTTCTAGCGCCGCAATCTGGGCTGATTGGAACGGCTCATGCCGGCTGGAAAGGAACCGTCAAACAAATTGGCGCCAACATGGTTGATGCATGGGTTCGCCAAGAAGGCGCTGATGCCGATCATATACAAGTCGTCATTGGACCATCCATTGGCAGCTGCTGCTACATAGTAGATGATGTTGTCATAGATCAAGTGAAACAGCTTCCTTTTTCAACAGAGGATGTGTATTCCGAGATGTCACAAGGACAATACAAAATTGACTTAAAAACACTAAACAAAAACGTATTACTTCATGCAGGATTAAAAGAAGAAAACATACATGTCAGTTCGATGTGCACAAGTTGCAATGAGCAGCATTTCTTCTCACACCGGCGTGATCAAGGGAAAACAGGACGTATGATGTCTTTTGTCGGGTTTAAGGAGGCATAAGTGCAATTGAATGTACGAGAGAATCTCAGACAAATAAATGAACAAATCAACGAAGCATGTAAAAGAGCAGGTAGACATCCAGACGATGTATCGGTTGTTGCTGTCACAAAGTATGTCTCGATTGAACGAGCATTAGAAGCAAAGGATGCCGGAATTTTGCACTTTGGTGAAAATCGTGACCAAGGGTTACTTGAAAAACAGGCAGCCATAACCGATGAAAACATTAGCTGGCACTTCATCGGCAGTTTACAGACGCGAAAAGTGAAATCTGTCATTCAGACCATTGACTACTTACATTCGCTAGACAGAATGTCCCTTGCGAATGAAATTGAAAAAAGAGCGGATCACACGGTTCGCTGTTTTGTACAGGTGAACACATCACTTGAGGAGTCAAAACACGGCTTACAAAGCGAAGACGTGATTCCATTTGTCAAGCAGCTGGCAGATTTCAAACACATTGAAATTGCCGGACTGATGACGATGGCTCCATTTACAGATGATCATACTGTGATACGAAACTGTTTTAAAACATTAAAAAGCCTTCAACAAGAGGTAAAACAACTGAACCAAGTAAATGCACCTTGTCAGCATTTATCGATGGGCATGTCAAACGATTTTGAAATCGCAATTGAAGAAGGTGCGACATTTGTTCGGATTGGCTCTTCACTTGTTGGAAATGAAACAGGAGGTGCGTGACATGAGCATAAAAAATAAGTTTAAAAGCTTCTTCACACTCGATGATGAAGAGTATGAGTACGAATATATTGATGAAGAAAGAGAACCAGCACAAGAAGAAAAAAACACAAAAGATAAAGCGGCATTTCAAGAGCGTCCTCAGGCAGGAAAACAAAATGTCGTCAGCTTGCAAAGCGTGCAAAAATCCTCTAAAGTGGTGTTAAGTGAGCCACGTGTTTATGCAGAGGCTCAAGAGATTGCAGATCATATTAAAAATCGGCGTGCAGTCGTCGTCAATTTGCAGCGCATTCAGCACGATCAAGCAAAGCGAATCATCGACTTCTTAAGCGGAACGGTTTATGCAATCGGTGGAGACATTCAGCGTATTGGCTCGAATATATTCCTCTGCACACCTGATAATGTGGATGTATCTGGCACAATATCAGAACTATTGACAGAGGAAGAACCTCAGAGGTGGTAAATCATAGTTATTCTAAATTTCATTTTTAATATTTTGGGTACGGTATTAACGATTTACTCATTCGCGATCATTATTTACATCTTTATGTCATGGGTGCCATCTGCAAGAGAAACATCGATTGGCCGCTTCTTGACAAACATTTGCGAACCGTATTTAGAACCATTCCGTAAAATTATTCCGCCAATTGGCATGATTGACATCTCGCCGATTGTGGCATTGCTTGTGATTCGTTTCGCATCATCGTATGGACTACATGGTCTTTATAATATGATTGTACGATTCATGTAAACAGGCTGCCGGGCTTGGCATCTGCCAGGCTCTTTTACATAAAAGGGGAACAAAATGAGCGATATTTATCAACATTTTAGAAAAGACGAACAGCCATTTGTCGACCAAGTATTAGGCTGGAAAAACATCGCGCTCGATCAATATCGAATGAAATTAACAGACTTTCTTGATCCGCGTGAGCAGTTTATTACCCAGTCCGTGATTCAGCATTCTGATGAACTTGGTCTCATGTTTTTTGGCGGGTATGAGGAAGCAGAGCGAAAAAGGGCTTTGATCTATCCTGACTATTTAGCACCGACCATACAGGATTTTGAACTGACTTATTTTCAGGTGAACTATGCGAAAAAGTTTATTTCGATAGAACACCCCAACCTTCTCGGTTCGCTCATTGGGACAGGCCTGAAGCGTCAAAAATTCGGTGATTTGTTGTTTTCAGAGGACAACGTGCAATTTATTTGTACAAGCGATGTTGCCGATTTTGTTCGGGCTCAGCTGACGCATGTGGGCAGAGCATCTGTTTCATTAGAGGAAATTAGCAAGGCAGATCTTCAGCCAGTCATCAGCAAAACCGATATCAAAGAAGATACGATTTCTTCACTGCGGCTTGACGCTGTATGTGCTGCTGTCAGCCGTCAGTCTCGGCAAAAAGCACAGCTTTTGGTCAAAAATGGTCTTGTCAAAGTCAACTGGAAAGTCACTGAAGACCCTTCCTTTACAATTGGTGAAGGTGATCAGCTCTCTGTCAGGGGATTTGGCCGCTTTAGCTTAAAAACAATTGATGGGAAGACAAAAAAAGATAAATTCAAAGTAACATTTGAGCTTCTGACATAACGAATTTGAATCTGGAGGTGGCAAGATTGCCATTAACACCTAATGATATTCATAATAAAACGTTCACAAAAAGTTTTCGCGGCTATGACGAAGATGAAGTAAATGAGTTTTTAAGCCAAGTACGTAAAGATTACGAGATCGTACTTCGCAAAAAGAACGAGCTTGAAGACAAAGTCAACGAGCTTGATGAAAGACTAGGCCATTTTGCAACAATTGAAGAAACATTAAACAAATCCATTCTTGTGGCGCAAGAAGCAGCAGAAGACGTGAAGCGTCATTCTGATAAAGAAGCGAAATTGATCATTCGTGAAGCTGAGAAAAATGCAGACCGTATTATCAACGAAGCGTTATCAAAATCAAGAAAGATTGCTATGGAAATCGAAGAGCTCAAGAAACAGTCGAAAGTCTTTAGAACTCGTTTCCAAATGCTCATCGAAGCTCAGCTTGATCTTCTGAAAAATGATGATTGGGATCATTTGCTGGAATATGAAGTTGACGCTGTCTTTGACGAAAAAGAATAAGCGCATCATCTTGACATGACGTGCTCATGTTGCATATAATACCATCATAAATTAACAAGAGATAAACGTTTGAAAGGGACACTCGCAGCGGTTACATGCGTAATAAAGCGAATCAGGGACGGTGGAAGCCTGACATTACGAAACGCTGCAACGAGATCACCCCTTTAGTTCCTTTTCTGAAATGAATGAGTAAGAAAAGGCGTCTGATCACGTTACGATTTTAGAGTGGATAAGCGGCAATTTCAAAGCGCTTGTCTAAAAGGGTGGTACCGCGAGACAAGCCTTCTCGTCCCTTATGGGATGAGAGGGCTTTTTTTATTGTTTTTTAATACGAATTTGCATGTGGAGGAATAGGTATGAACTACAAAGACACCTTATTAATGCCAAAAACAGAATTCCCGATGAGAGGGAACCTGCCGAACAAAGAGCCTGAAATCCAAGAGGAGTGGGCAGAAAAAGACATCTATCAAATGGTTTTAGAGCGGACAAAAGGACGCCCGACCTTTATTTTGCATGATGGACCTCCATATGCGAATGGTGACATTCATATGGGGCACGCACTCAATAAAATCCTCAAAGATTTTATTGTCCGTTTTAAATCAATGAATGGATTCCATGCACCGTACGTACCGGGCTGGGATACACATGGCTTACCGATTGAAACAGCCCTTACGAAAAATAAAAAAGTCAAACGCAAAGAAATGTCGACAGCAGAATTCCGTAAACTATGTGAGGAGTATGCTTGGAAACAAATCGAAGGTCAGCGCAATCAGTTTAAACGTTTGGGCGTAAGAGCAGACTGGGACAATCCATATGTGACATTGAAGCCTGAATACGAAGCGCAGCAAATTCTTGTCTTTGGTGAAATGGCGAAAAGAGGCTATATTTACAAAGGTCTTAAGCCTGTTAACTGGTCTCCATCAAGTGAATCAGCACTTGCTGAAGCAGAAATTGAATACAAGGACAAACGTTCACCATCGATTTACGTATCATTTAAAGTGAAAGATGGCAAAGGCGTACTTGAAAACGGCGAGCAGTTCATCATCTGGACAACAACACCTTGGACACTTCCTGCAAACCTTGGCATTTGTGTACATCCAAACCTAGAGTACAGTGTGCTTCAAGTGGGTGCTGAGCGATATGTCATCGCATCTGAACTAGTTGAACAAGTGGCAAAAACACTTGGCTTTGAAGAGTACGAAGTTGTGAAAACGTTAAAAGGTAAAGAATTAGATAAGGTCGTTGCAGCACATCCAATTTACGATAGAGATTCTCTTGTGATGCTTGGCGATCACGTCACAACAGATGCAGGAACAGGCTGTGTTCACACAGCGCCAGGTCACGGGGAAGATGACTTTATTGTAAGTATGAAGTACGGTCTTGATGTGTTATGTCCAGTAGATGAAAAAGGTGTGATGACAGAAGAAGCACCTGGTTTTGAAGGACTATTCTACGAGGATGCCAATAAAGCCATCACAGAACAGCTTGAAGCAAAAGGCGCATTGAAAAAGCTCGACTTTATCACGCACTCCTATCCGCATGACTGGAGAACGAAAAAACCAACAATTTATCGTGCAACTGCTCAGTGGTTTGCTTCCATTAAAGATTTCAGAGAAGCGCTATTAGATAATATTAAAGAAACGAAATGGGTTCCAGCTTGGGGCGAAACGCGCCTGTTCAATATGGTGCGTGACAGAGGTGATTGGTGCATTTCAAGACAGCGTGTATGGGGCGTTCCAATCCCAGTCTTCTATGCTGAAAATGGTGAGCCAATCATCACAGATGAAACGATTCAGCACGTCTCTCAATTATTTAGAGAACATGGCTCGAATATTTGGTTTGAAAAAGAAGCAAAAGAATTATTGCCTGAAGGCTTTACACATCCAGGCAGCCCGAATGGTGAATTTACAAAAGAGCAAGATATCATGGATGTATGGTTTGATTCTGGTTCTTCTCACCAAGCGGTATTAGAAGAACGAGATGACCTTGTTCGTCCAGCAGACCTTTATCTTGAAGGTTCTGATCAATATCGCGGCTGGTTTAACTCATCTTTATCTACAGCGGTTGCTGTCACAGGAAAAGCGCCATATAAAGGTGTTCTCAGCCATGGCTTTACGCTTGATAAAGAAGGGCGCAAGATGAGTAAATCATTAGGCAATACGATCGATCCGACGAAAGTGGCGAAGCAGCTTGGTGCGGAGATTCTTAGACTTTGGGTATCTTCTGTCAACTATCAAGCCGATCATCCAGTGTCTGACGACATTTTAAAACAAGTCGCAGAAGTTTATCGTAAAATCCGTAACACGTTCCGCTTCTTGCATGGTAACCTGTTTGACTTTGATCCAGCAGTCAATGCAGTACCAGTCGAAGAGCTTCGCGAAGTGGATCAATATATCTTAATCAAATTAAACAAATTGATTGATAAAGTGAAAAAAGCTTATGATGATTACGAATTTGCGGTTGTCTATCATGCCATCCACAACTTCTGTACGATTGAGCTTAGCTCTTTCTATCTCGATTTTGCAAAAGATGTGGTATACATTGAGCATGCGGATCATCCAGACCGCCGCAGCATGCAAACGGTCTTCTATGAAACATTAATGGCGTTAGTGAAGCTGACAGCACCAATTCTTCCGCATACAGCAGATGAACTATGGAGCCACTTAAGCTTTGTTGAAGAGCCAAGTGTTCAGTTAACAGATATGCCAGAAGGTGTGGCTGTTCCTCAAGCAGAAGCGACAGAAGTGAAGTTTGACCGCTTTATGGAAGTACGTGACGATGTGCTAAAAGCGCTGGAAATTGCGCGTAATGAGAAAGTCATCGGACGTTCACTTGAAGCAAGTGTGACCCTTTATGCAACAGAGGAAGTGAAAAACCTTCTTGCATCCATTAAAGAAGATGTGAAGCAGCTCTTTATCATTTCTGAATTAACAGTAGAAGATGAGAAGCATGCAGACGCATCAGCGCCTGAATACACATCAGGACGAATTGTCGTTCAAAAAGCAGAAGGAGAACTGTGCGAACGCTCCCGCATTATTTCAAAAGATGTTGGCGCAAATCCAAAATACCCAACATTGTCGCTTAAAAATGCTGAAATCGTGGAGAAATATTACCAGAATTAACAGCGTGATATCACCAACTAGCGCCCCGCATATAGCGGGGCGTTTTTGATATAGAGAAAATGACAGCGTTTAGAACGAAAGGAAAAATCTTATGGCTTTAAAGTGAACAGGCGGGGCAACAATATGATTATCACGACAGGGCAGGAGTTGAAACAGCGACATGAATGGCGATCTAGAGACGATTTACATGGAACTCCTTCAAATGAGAGAAGAACTGCAATCGAAACTGTTTGAATATGCATCATTGCGTTCACCCGCTGAACATGTCACTTTCGATCAAGCAAAAACGACCACGCTTCTTTATCACATCAAAGAAGAACTGCAAGATGTTTCGCTCGCGATTGCAAAAATTGAACAAGGAACTTATGGCATATGTGAGGCGACAGGGCTTACAATGCCCATTGAACAAATGAGTATTCTTCCGACAGCTCGTACGACTGACGACTTTTTATATCATAAGCAATACGAGAAAAAAGCATTCACCCCTTATCCTCACGAATCAAACGATTCTCATTTTGAAGCCTTCCGCATGTAGGGAGGTTTTTGTCTGTCAACTAAAGTTTCTTTACTCCATCCTGTTTTCTTGATAAAATGCTTAAAGACCAAAGTATGAAGATGGAGGAACGTGTGTGTTCTATTACATAATCGCATTCGTGATAATTTGTTTAGATCAATTAACAAAATGGCTCATTGTCAAACATATGATGCTCGGTGATTCTATTCCTGTGATTGATGGCTTCTTTTACATCACATCCCACCGAAATTCAGGAGCCGCATGGGGGATTCTCCAAGGACAAATGTGGTTTTTCTATGTGATCACACTCGTTGTTATTGCAGGAATTGTTTATTATTTGCAAAAACATGGACAAAAGGACAAGCTACTTGGCGTAGCACTTGCCTTAATGCTTGGCGGAGCGATTGGGAACTTTATTGACCGTATTTTCCGTCAAGAAGTGGTTGATTTTGCTCATTTCGTATTTGGGGATTATCATTATCCAATCTTTAATATCGCAGATTCCTCTCTATGTGTGGGGGTCATTCTGCTCTTTATTCAAATGCTGTTAGATGGAAAGAAAAATAAGGAGTCAACTACATGAATCAAGTAAACATTGCCGTTTCAGAAGAACAAACGAGTGAACGGCTTGATAAATTTTTAAGCACAACTGAACCAGAATGGTCAAGAACCCAAGTCCAGCAGTGGGTGAAAGATGGGCTCATCGAAGTAAATGGAAAACAAGTGAAGGCCAATTATAAAGTACAAGCTGGAGATCAAATCAAAGTAGAGATTCCAGATCCAGAAGCACTAGATGTAGAAGCGGAATCAATGGATCTTGATATTTATTATGAGGATGAAGATGTACTAGTGGTCAATAAACCAAGAGGAATGGTCGTTCATCCAGCACCAGGACATGTGACAGGTACTCTTGTCAATGGCCTCATGGCTCATTGCAATGATTTGTCAGGCATTAATGGTGTGATGAGACCAGGAATTGTCCACCGGATTGATAAAGATACGTCAGGACTTTTAATGGTCGCAAAAAATGATATGGCGCATGAATCACTCGTCAATCAGTTAGTGGCGAAAACGGTCACTAGAAAATATACAGCGGTTGTTCATGGTATCATTCAGCATGATACTGGAACGATTGATGCACCAATTGGTCGAGACAAAAAAGATCGCCAAAGCATGACGGTCACAAAAGAAAATGCAAAGCAGGCAGTCACTCATTTTGATGTGATGGAGCGCTTTAAAGACTTTACCGTTGTAGAATGCCGCCTTGAAACGGGAAGAACCCACCAAATTCGTGTTCATATGAAATACATTGGCTATCCGCTTGCAGGAGATCCAAAATATGGCCCGAGAAAAACCGTTGATTTCAATGGACAACTGCTGCATGCAGGCGTGTTAGGATTTGATCACCCTAGAACAGGAGAATATATGGAGTTTACAGCTCCAATTCCAGCTGATATGCGGGGCTTTATAGATTCATTAAGAAATAACGATTGACAGGCCGTTCTTTTTTTGAAATAATAAACGAAGAAATTGAGATTCTTTAAAACAGTCCAGAGAGGCTGAGAAGGATAACGGATCAATTTGTGCACGAGTATGCACAAATGAGCGCCCCTCTCTGCCCTTTGCAGAAGGGGCTTTTTATTTGTCAAAAAGAGGTGTAAAAGATGGAACAAAAAGCAGTCATTCTTGATGAACAAGCGATAAGACGAGCGCTTACCCGTATTGCACATGAAATGATTGAGCGCAACAAAGGGATGAAGGATGTCATCCTAGCCGGGATCAAGACAAGAGGCATTCATCTTGCAAAGCGCCTTGCAGAGCGCATCGAGCAAATTGAAGGAAACCCAGTGACTGTGGGTGAACTTGATATTACGCTATACCGTGATGACCTGACAAAAAAGACAGAGAACCAAGACCCGCTTGTCAAGGGTGCAGACATCCCAGCTGACATTAATGACAAAACACTGATTGTCGTAGATGATGTTTTGTTCACAGGTAGAACCGTCAGAGCGGCTATGGATGCGCTTGTGGATGTAGGAAGACCATCTTCCATTCAGCTAGCTGTTCTAGTCGACCGGGGACACCGGGAGCTGCCGATTCGAGCGGATTATATCGGGAAAAACATCCCGACATCAAAAGCAGAGACAGTCATGGTTCAGCTCAATGAAGTAGATCAAAACGACCTTGTCGCTATATATGAAAAATAACCTTTTTAAATGCATTCCAGAGAGTTTGCAAAGAGGGCATTAACAAGAGACACCGAGCACACGGCTAAAGTGACGTGTACGGTTTTTCTAGGCCTCTTTGCGCATACTCGCAAAGAGGCTTTTTAATGAAAAAGGACACATCTAGGAGGAAAATCATGAGTCAGCAAAAAGCCAATTTAGGCATTCGAGATATCCCAAAACCGTTCACATGGCTGTCACTCAGCCTGCAGCACTTGTTTGCGATGTTTGGTGCAACCATTCTTGTACCAAAGATCATTGATATGAGCCCAGCCGTCGCGCTCATCTCAAGCGGGGTTGGAACCATTGTGTATTTAATCATCACAAGAGGGCAGATTCCGGCGTATCTTGGATCGTCCTTTGCTTTTATCGCCCCCATAGTGAATGTAAAAGCCACTGGCGGCCCTGGAGCTGCAATGGTAGGTGCCTTTATGGCGGGTGTGGCTTATGCACTCATCGCATTATTTATCAAATGGCTCGGCACAGGCTGGCTAATGAAGCTTCTGCCTCCTGTCGTTGTAGGACCCGTCATTATGGTTATCGGACTCGGACTCGCTGGAACAGCTGTTAACATGGCGATGTACGTCGATCCAAATGCAAAGGAGCTTGTTTACAGCCTGAAGCATTTAATGGTTGCAGGCTTCACGCTCGCTGTCACCATTATTAGTATGATCTTCCTAAGAGGATTCCTTAGCTTGATTCCAGTCTTAATCGGCATTATTAGCGGCTACCTCTTTGCCTTAACACAAGGCATTGTGAACTTCCAGCCGGTCATTGCTGCAAAATGGTTTGCTGTTCCAGACTTTGTTGTACCATTTGTCGACTATACACCCGCTGTGACCTTAAGCATTCTCACAGTGATGGTGCCGGTTGCCTTTGTGACCATGTCTGAGCACATCGGCCATCAAGTTGTGTTAAGCAAGGTGGTCGGGCAGGATTTTATTAAAAAACCAGGTCTTCACCGCTCCATTTTAGGAGACAGTGCGGCGACGATCTTTGCGTCACTCATTGGTGGACCTCCAACAACGACTTATGGAGAAAACATTGGCGTCCTTGCCATCACAAAAGTGTTCAGTATTTTCGTCATCGGCGGAGCAGCGGTGTTTGCAATCTGCTTCGGCTTTGTTGGGAAAATTTCAGCATTAATCAGTACAGTACCGTCCGCGGTTATGGGAGGCGTTTCGTTCCTGCTCTTTGGAATCATTGCTTCAAGCGGACTGCGAATCCTGATTGATCATAAAGTGAATTTTGAAGAAAAGCGCAATCTCATTATCGCATCAGTCATCTTAGTCATTGGTATTGGCGGGGCATTCATTGAGGTGAAACAAATCAATCTGACGCTGTCAGGAATGGCACTCGCTGCTATTACTGGCGTCCTGCTAAACCTGATTCTGCCGCATCAAAAGGCAGAAGATGATGAGTCAAATGAATCGAATACCGAAAACCTTTTAAAAGAAGTCCAGTGAGGCTGACAAGGGTTCTAAACGGAGCAGAACGTGCGAAAGCACCCCTGCTTCTTTTGGAGAACCCTAAGCTGCCGAGGCTTAGGGTTTTTTTGAACCTGAAAGTGATGAAAAACTAGAGGGGGCAGAAAAAATGAATGATTTATCGACAATGAGCAGCTTGTCAAAGGAAGAAATTTTACAGCTGATTGAAGAAGCATGTGCATTGAAAAAAGGGAAACAGGAACATGGTTTAGCAGGTGAATTTGTAGCGAACCTCTTCTTTGAACCAAGTACAAGAACGCGTTTTAGCTTTGAGGTGGCAGAGAAGAAACTTGGAATGAATGTGCTGAACCTAGACGCAGCAAGTACCTCTGTTCAAAAGGGAGAGACCCTTTACGATACAGTGAAAACACTTGAATCCATCGGAGTGAAGGCATGTGTCATCAGAGACAGTACAGACGAATATTACAAAGAGCTGATTGGGAAGGTCGGGATTCCAATCATTAATGCGGGAGATGGCTGCGGTCAGCACCCTACCCAATCATTGCTGGATTTGATGACGATCTTCGAAGAGTTTGGCGGTTTTGAAGGCTTAACCATCTCGATTCATGGTGATATCAAACATAGCAGGGTGGCAAGGTCCAATGCTGAAGTCCTCGCAAGACTAGGAGCGACAGTGCTCTTTTCAGGACCAGCTTCCTTCCAAGATGAACAAAATCCTCATGGAACGTATGTCGAGGTGGACGAAGCCATGAAGCGGTCTGACGTGGTGATGCTGCTGAGAATTCAGCATGAAAGACACTCAGAAAAGATGGGCAACGAGGGTTACTTATCGACTTATGGATTAACAGTAGACAGGGCAAGCAAAATGAAAGAAAGAGCGATTATTATGCATCCAGCACCAGTAAATAGAGGTGTTGAAATAGATGATTCATTAGTAGAGTCAAAACAGTCAAGGATTTTCAAACAAATGGAAAATGGTGTGTATATCCGAATGGCTGTGTTAAAAAGGGCTTTTCAAAATAGCAGACTACATCAAAAAGGGAGAGATTCTGTCTATGTCATATCTCATTAAAAACGGTTTTATCTTAACAAGCACAGGGGAAAGAGTGCAGCAGGATATTAGGGTAGAAGGAAAAGTGATTCAAGCAATGGGTCATTTAGAAAGAGAAGACGGAGAAGAAGTCATTGATGCAGCAGGGCTATTTGTATCACCAGGTTTGATTGATCTGCATGTGCATTTAAGAGAGCCAGGCGGCGAGAAAAAAGAAACCATTGAAACAGGTTCTAAGGCAGCAGCAAGAGGCGGGTATACGACCATTGCAGCGATGCCAAATACACGGCCAGTTCCAGATACAAAAGAACAAATGGAATGGCTGATGAATCGAATCAACGAGACCTCCTCTGTAAGAGTACTGCCATACGCTTCCATCACGACGAGACAAATTGGCGAAGAGATGACAGACTTTGCAGCGTTAAAAGAAGCGGGCGCATTTGCCTTTACGGATGACGGTGTTGGTATTCAAACCGCAGGCATGATGTACGAAGCAATGAAAAAGGCAGCAAGCCTTGATCAAGCCATAGTGGCGCACTGTGAAGATAACTCACTCATTTATGGAGGATGCGTTCATGAAGGAGACTTTTCAAAAGCAAATGGGTTAAACGGGATACCGTCAATTTGTGAATCGGTGCATATTGCAAGAGATGTCCTCTTAGCAGAAGCAGCGAATTGTCATTATCATGTATGCCATATCAGCACAAAGGAATCCGTCCGAGTGGTACGCGATGCAAAAAAAGCAGGCATTCGTGTGACAGCTGAGGTCTCGCCACATCACCTGCTCTTATGTGATGCAGACATTCCAGGTCTTGACACAAACTATAAAATGAATCCGCCGCTCAGAGGAGCAGAAGATCGCGAGGCACTGATCGAGGGGCTTTTAGATGGCACGATTGATTTTATCGCCACAGACCATGCACCGCATACAGAAGAAGAAAAGAACGAAACGATGCAGAGGGCACCTTTTGGGATTGTTGGACTTGAAACAGCGTTCCCGCTTCTGTACACACGTTTTGTGAAAACAGGGGAATGGACATTAAAAGAACTTGTTGATTATATGACCATCAAACCAGCAGAAGCCTTTGCTCTTCCATACGGAAAGCTGGAAGAAGGTCAAATCGCTGATATCACACTGATTGATTTAAACAAAGAAATGGCAATTGACAAAAAAAGCTTCTTATCTAAAGGACAAAATACACCGTTTGACAAATTGACTGTATCAGGATGGCCGGTCATGACACTTGCATCTGGGGAAGTCGTTTATGAAGAGGGGAGACTAGTAAAATGAAGAGACGCTTAGTGCTAGAAAACGGAACAGTATTCGAAGGAACAGGCTTTGGCAGCTTAGAACCGTCAGTCGGAGAAGTCGTCTTTAACACAGGGATGACAGGCTATCAAGAGATTTTGTCTGACCCGTCGTACTGCGGACAAATTGTCACACTCACTTACCCGCTGATCGGCAACTATGGCATTAACCGTGATGATTTTGAATCGATCACACCGTTTGTGAAAGGGCTGATCGTGAAAGAGCTTTGTGAAAAGCCTTCAAACTGGCGCTCTTCATACTCACTTGATGAGTATTTAAAAATGAAAAATATCCCGGGTCTTAGCGGCATTGATACACGCAAGCTCACGCGCATGATTCGAAGTGCAGGTACATTAAGAGGAGCTTTTGCAGGACCGGATGAACAAGTAGAAGACGTTGTAAGCCGCCTTCAAACGATGCAGCTACCAACAGATCAAGTAAGCCAAGTATCTGTGAAAAATGCGTATCCAAGCCCAGGAAGAGGAAAAAGAATTGTGCTTGTCGATTTCGGCATGAAGCATGGCATTTTGCGCGAACTCAATAAGCGAGATTGTGATGTCATTGTGGTGCCATACAATATCACGGCAGATGAAGTATTACAGTTAAAACCAGACGGCATCATGCTTTCAAACGGACCTGGGGATCCAGTCGATGTGCCAGAAGCGGTTGAAATGATTCAGCAGCTGATTGGAAAGGTACCACTCTTTGGTATCTGCCTAGGACACCAGTTATTCGCGCTTGCGTGCGGCGCAAGTACAGAAAAAATGAAATTTGGGCATAGAGGATCCAATCATCCAGTCAAAGAACTAGCAACTGGCAAGGTAACCTTGACGTCTCAAAACCATGGCTACACGGTTAGCGCCATTAATGAAGACGTGCTTGAAGTCACACATATTGCGCTAAATGACAATACCATTGAAGGATTAAAACATAAAGAAGCACCAGCATTCACTGTCCAGTATCACCCAGAAGCATCACCGGGTCCAGAAGATGCGAACTACTTATTCGACGAGTTCATGGACATGATTCATACAACTGAGAAAGAAGGGGAAGAAGTATGCCAAAACGCGTAGATATCAAAAAGATTTTAGTGATCGGTTCAGGTCCAATCATCATCGGTCAGGCAGCGGAGTTTGACTATGCAGGCACACAGGCTTGTTTAGCGCTAAAAGAAGAGGGCTATGAAGTCGTTCTTGTGAACTCTAACCCTGCGACGATCATGACAGATACGGAAATGGCCGACAAGGTATACATCGAACCACTGACACCAGAATTTTTAACACGAATCATTCGAAAAGAACGTCCTGATGCGATTCTGCCAACACTTGGCGGACAAACTGGATTGAACCTTGCTGTTGAATTATCAGATCTTGGTGTACTCGCTGAATGCGGTGTTGAAGTACTAGGCACAAAGCTGTCAGCTATTCAAAAAGCAGAGGACAGAGATTTATTCCGTAATCTAATGAATGAATTAAATGAACCTGTACCAGAAAGTGAAATCATCCATAACCTTGAAGAAGCGATGGCATTCACAGATCAAATCGGTTTCCCGGTCATTGTTAGACCAGCCTATACACTAGGCGGAACAGGCGGCGGAATTTGTACAAATGAGCAAGAATTAAAAGAAATCGTCGAGAATGGACTGAAGTTAAGTCCGGTGACACAATGTTTGCTTGAAAAAAGTATCGCAGGTTTTAAAGAAATTGAATATGAGGTTATGCGTGACAGCGGAGATCATGCCATTGTGGTTTGTAACATGGAAAACTTTGATCCTGTCGGCATCCACACAGGTGACAGTATCGTTGTGGCACCAAGTCAAACGCTAAGTGATCGTGAATATCAGCTGCTTCGTAATGTGTCACTCAAGCTGATTCGTGCACTTGGCATTGAAGGCGGATGTAACGTACAGCTGGCGATTGATCCAGACAGCTTCCAATACTATATTATCGAAGTAAACCCGCGCGTGAGCCGTTCTTCTGCTCTTGCGTCTAAAGCAACTGGATATCCAATTGCAAAACTTGCAGCGAAAATCGCAGTTGGCCTAACACTTGATGAAATGATGAACCCAGTCACAGGTAAAACATATGCAGCGTTCGAGCCAGCACTCGACTATATTGTTTCAAAAATCCCGCGCTGGCCGTTTGATAAGTTTGAATCTGCCAACAGACGACTTGGAACACAAATGAAAGCAACGGGTGAAGTCATGGCAATTGGCCGCACATTAGAAGAGTCTCTTTTAAAGGCTGTTCGTTCACTTGAAGCGGATGTGCATCACATTGAATTAAAAGACGAAGCGGACATTACAAACGAAGTGCTTGAAAAGCGGATTATCAAAGCAGGAGATGAGCGTCTGTTTTATATCGCTGAGGCACTAAGAAGAGGCTATACCGTCGAACAGATTCATGAATTCTCGAAAATTGATTACTTCTTCCTTCATAAACTGGAAGGCATCATCGCTTTTGAAAAGACACTAAAAGAAAACAAAGGCAATGTAGACGTTTTAAAAGAAGCGAAAGAAAAAGGTTTCTCAGATATTTATATTAGCCGCGAATGGAATATGAATGAGGCAGATGTCTACAACCTAAGAACAGAAGCAGGCATCGTTCCTGTGTATAAGATGGTGGACACATGTGCGGCAGAATTTGAATCAGAAACACCGTACTTCTACAGCACATATGAAGATGAAAATGAATCCGAACGAACAGATAAGAAAAGTGTCATCGTGCTAGGCTCAGGTCCAATCAGAATCGGACAAGGGGTTGAATTCGATTATGCGACCGTTCATTCAGTGTGGGCAATCAAACAAGCAGGCTATGAAGCCATTATTATTAACAACAACCCTGAAACCGTCTCAACAGACTTTAGTATTTCAGATAAGCTCTACTTTGAACCACTCACTGTAGAAGATGTGATGCACATCATCGACCTTGAACAACCAGAAGGTGTCGTCGTTCAGTTTGGCGGACAAACAGCGATTAACTTAGCAGATGAATTATCAAATAGAGGGGTTCAGATACTTGGAACATCGCTTGAAGACCTTGACCGTGCGGAAAACCGTGACAAGTTTGAACAAACATTAGAAACTCTCGGCGTGCCGCAGCCAAAAGGTAAGACAGCAACGTCTGTGCCAGAGGCAGTAGCGATTGCGAATCAAATCGGTTACCCCGTGCTTGTCCGTCCTTCCTATGTATTAGGCGGCCGTGCAATGGAAATTGTGTATCAAGAAGCTGAGCTCCTTCACTACATGGAGAATGCGGTGAAAGTCAATCCGCAGCACCCA
Organism: Bacillus altitudinis 41KF2b; assembly: GCF_000691145.1. Lineage (GTDB taxonomy): Bacteria > Bacillota > Bacilli > Bacillales > Bacillaceae > Bacillus > Bacillus altitudinis. The sequence continues at coordinate 474,102 of NZ_ASJC01000001.1, forward strand.
GTGCTCATTGACAAGTATTTGACAGGAAAAGAAATTGAAGTAGATGCTGTGTCTGACGGAGAAACGGTTGTCATACCAGGCATTATGGAACACATTGAAAGAGCCGGCGTTCACTCTGGAGACTCGATTGCGGTCTACCCGCCGCAAACTTTGTCTGAGGACATCAAAGCGAAAATCGCAGAATACACGATTAAACTCGCAAAAGGCCTTAACATCATTGGACTTTTGAACATTCAATTTGTGCTATCAAAAGGTGAAGTGTATGTACTTGAAGTGAATCCGCGTTCAAGCCGGACTGTCCCATTCTTAAGTAAAATTACAGGCATTCCAATGGCGAACTTAGCTACAAAGGTTATTTTAGGAGAAAAACTGAAAAACTATGGCTACCAAGAAGGGCTTCATGTTGAGCAAGAAGGCGTATATGTGAAAGTTCCAGTCTTCTCTTTTGCAAAACTAAGAAGAGTAGATATTACACTAGGGCCTGAAATGAAATCAACAGGTGAAGTCATGGGGAAAGATGTCACAATCGAAAAAGCCCTCTACAAAGGATTGATTGCATCAGGCATTCAAATTCCAAAAGACGGAACGGTTCTCCTGACAGTGGCTGATAAAGATAAAGAAGAAGGACTTGAGATTGCAAGAAGATTCCATTCCATCGGCTATCATATTTTAGCAACAGAAGGAACAGCGAATTACTTAAAACAAGCTTCCATTCCATCAAGTGTTGTCGGCAAAATAGGAGAAGAAGGAAAGAATCTGCTGGATGTCATTCGAAATGGTGAAGCCCAATTTGTCATCAACACCTTAACAAAAGGAAAACAGCCGGCAAGAGACGGCTTTAGAATTAGACGTGAATCTGTTGAAAATGGTGTCGCTTGCTTAACGTCACTAGATACAGCAGAAGCGATTTTAAGAGTGCTAGAGAGCATGACATTTAGAGCAGATGAAATGCCAGAAGTGAAAACGAATGCTGAGGTGACAGTAACGATATGAAAAAAGCATACTTGACGGTCGTCTCAAACCGAGAGATCGCTGATCATATTTACGAAATGACATTAAAGGGTGATCTTGTTGAATCCTTTCAAACAGCTGGACAGTTTCTTCATATAAAGGTCAGTGAATCCATGACACCGCTGCTGAGAAGACCGATCAGTATTGCCAACATTCATGCCGAAAAGCAAGAAGCAACCATCATTTACCGCGCAGAGGGAGAGGGCACAAAGCTCCTTTCCCAAAAGCGGGCGGGAGAGTCAGTCGATGTGTTAGGACCGCTTGGAAACGGCTATGATCCTTCAGTCGTTCAGGCCGGACAGACTGCATTATTAGTCGGTGGAGGAATCGGTGTGCCTCCGTTATATGAACTGTCTAAGCGGTTAACGAAAAAAGGCGTCATCGTAAAACATGTTCTCGGTTTTCAATCGAAAAAGGATGTATTTTATGAGGAGAAGTTTCAAGCACTCGGAGATACGTTTATCGCAACCGTTGATGGGACATATGGTTCGAAAGGTTTCGTGACAAATGTCATTGAAGAGAATGAGCTGGACTTTGATGTCTTGCTTTCCTGTGGACCGACACCTATGTTAAAAGCACTAAAAGACTCTTATCCCGATAAGCCTGTCTATATTTCAATGGAAGAACGAATGGGCTGCGGAATCGGTGCATGCTTTGCTTGTGTCTGTCATACCGATCAGCACGAGAAACCGTACGTTAAAGTTTGTCTGGATGGACCTGTTTTTAAAGCGGAGGAGGTGGCGCTATCATGCTAAACATCGAATTACCCGGCTTATCTTTAAAAAATCCAATCATTCCTGCATCAGGCTGTTTTGGATTTGGAAAAGAATTCGCATCATTATATGACCTTTCCTTGCTGGGCGGCATCATGATTAAAGCCACGACCCTTGAACCGAGATTTGGCAACCCGACACCGAGGGTAGCTGAGACAGGAGCCGGTATGCTGAATGCGATTGGTCTCCAAAATCCAGGTCTAAAAGGCGTGCTTGAACATGAATTACCTTGGCTTGAGCAGTTCGATACCCCTATTATTGCCAATGTTGCTGGATCACAAGTTGATGATTATGTTGAAGTAGCAAAGCAAATTAGTCAAGCAAGCAATGTTCATGCCCTTGAACTGAATATCTCGTGTCCGAATGTGAAAACAGGCGGAATTGCCTTTGGGACCGATCCAGAAATGGCGGCTACATTGACAAAAGCCGTTAAGGAAGTTTCCTCCGTTCCTGTTTATGTGAAACTGTCACCTAATGTAGCCAATATCGTTGAGATTGCTAAAGCGATTGAATCGGCTGGAGCGGATGGACTCACCATGATCAATACCTTGATTGGGATGCGTTTAGATTTAAAAACAGGCAAACCCATTCTTGCCAATAAAACAGGTGGATTATCAGGTCCTGCTGTAAAACCTGTTGCCATCCGAATGGTGCATGAGGTCAGTCAGGCCGTTTCTATTCCGATTATTGGGATGGGCGGCGTGCAAAGCGCTGAAGATGTACTTGAATTTTTACTAGCTGGCGCAAGTGCGGTAGCTGTTGGGACAGCCAATTTTGTGAACCCATTTATTTGCCCGGAAATCATTGATGAACTGCCGAATGTGTTAGCGGCTTATGGGTATTCATCTGTAGAGGAATGCATCGGAAGGAGCTGGAAACATGAAGCACTTGCCCATCATCGCGCTTGATTTTCCATCAGGACAGGAGGCGCACGCCTTTATAGATCGTTTTGAAGGCACTCCATTATTCGTAAAGGTCGGCATGGAGCTGTTTTACCAAGAAGGTCCTGCCATTATTGACGCACTGAAAGAAAAAAATTGCCGTATTTTCCTTGATCTGAAGCTTCATGACATTCCAACAACTGTGCAAAAAGCGATGAACAGGCTTGCTGCACTTGGTGTTGATTTGGTGAATGTGCATGCAGCCGGCGGGAAAAGGATGATGCAGGCGGCTTTAGAGGGGCTTGAAAGCGGAACCCCTGCCGGCCAAAATCGCCCGGGTATTATTGCAGTGACCCAGCTGACAAGCACGTCAGAAGATATGATGAAAAAAGAATTACTAATTAACCGCCCGTTGCAAGAGGCTGTGCTTCATTATGGACAATTGGCATATGAAAGTGGACTTGATGGTGTGGTGTGCTCTGTTCATGAATCAAAACAGCTTCATGAACAAATCTCTCCTTCCTTTCTCACTGTGACGCCAGGAATTCGCTTACCAAATGATCAAACGGATGACCAAAAGCGTGTGGCGACACCTGCCTTTGCCAAAGAGCAGGGTGTTTCACAGATTGTTGTGGGAAGATCGATCACAAAAGCCACAAACCCAGTGGAAGCTTATCAACAAATTTTGAAAGAGTGGGAGTGACTGCCGGATGAAAACGAAAATCGCGAAGCATTTATTACAAATCAAAGCTGTCTCTTTAAAACCAGACGAACCATTTACATGGGCGAGCGGTATCAAATCACCGATTTACTGTGACAATCGCCTCACCTTGTCTTATCCTGAGGTCAGAGGAGACATTGCGGAAGGTTTAAAAGACTTGATTCTCACTCATTTTGAAGGAGCGGAAGTTGTCGCAGGTACAGCTACAGCTGGCATTCCTCATGCGGCATTAGCAGCTGATCGTCTGAACGTACCGATGTGTTATGTAAGAAGTAAACCAAAAGCACACGGAAAAGGAAATCAAATTGAAGGAGCCGTATCACCTGGACAAAAGGTGGTTGTCGTAGAAGACCTCATCTCAACTGGAGGCAGCGTTCTTGAAGTTGTGGCTGCTCTAGAAGAAGAAGGCTGTGACGTACTCGGAGTTGTTGCGATCTTCACTTATGGACTGCCAAAAGCAACTGCGGCTTTTCAAGAGAAAAACATTCCCTATGTCACGCTGACAGACTATGACACACTGACAGAAGTGGCACTTGAGCTAAAAGCAATTGAGCCCTCTGCTATGAATAAACTAAAACGCTGGAGACAGGATCCTTCGTCTGAATCTTGGATGGAAGAAACGGTCTAAAAAGCTTGTCCTTTTTTAAAAAAGCTGTGCTGCGCTGCACAGTTTTTTATTTGGTTAAAAATAGTAAAATAGACTCAAATTTAAATAAAAACTAATCCTATCAATAAAGTCGGGTTGACTTTTGTTTGAATTGTGTTAATATTTAATACAAATTAAAACTCTTATCCAGAGAGGTGGAGGGACTGGCCCGATGAAGCCCGGCAACCTGCGATTTGCAAGGTGCTACTTCCTGCAAAATGATTCTATTTTGAAAGATAAGGAAATCGTGAGCTTCCTCATCTTTCTTTCGGACTGAAAGAAAGTTTTTTTATTTTAACGGTGAGGAGGAAGAGGAGATGGAACTGAAACAAAACCAGGATGAGGACTTAGTGAAGCATATGCAAGAGCTGATTGGGGATATGAAATTCGGTTCAATTACGTTGATCGTTCAGGACGGTCAAGTGATTCAAGTGGAAAAAAATGAAAAAATCAGATTAAAGTAGTGCGGAGAATAGCAATAGAAGCAGTACTCCGGAAGGGGAGAAACAATGTTAACTTATGAAAATTGGCAAGAGCCGTCCATTACATTTCAAGAGGACGATTTGTATAAAGGGGCCCTATCTGTGCTGAAATGGGCGTACGGCCACTATGGTGATCAGCTCGTTTATGCATGCAGTTTTGGCATTGAAGGCATTGTCCTGATCGATCTTATTGCAAAAGTAAAAAAAGATGCAAGAATTGTCTTTTTAGATACAGGTCTGCATTTCAAGGAAACATACGACACCATTGATGCAGTTAAGGAAAGATATCCTGGTTTAGACATCGTGCTGAAAACACCTGAGCTGACGGTGGGAGAGCAGAATGAGCAGCATGGTGATAAATTATGGGAAACGAATCCTCAAAGCTGCTGCCATATGAGAAAGGTCATTCCGTTGCAAGAGGCACTATCTGGCTATCCGGCATGGCTGTCTGGTTTAAGAAGAGAGCAGTCGCCTAAACGAGCAGGTACGAACTTCTTAAATAAGGATGAAAAATTCCAATCAGTCAAAGTATGTCCGCTCATTCACTGGACGTGGAAGGACATATGGAGATATGCGTCTAGAGAGGATCTTACTTATAATCCGCTGCACGACCAAGGATATCCAAGCATCGGGTGTGCACCTTGTACACAGCCGGCATTTACTGCTGATGATTTGCGTTCTGGAAGATGGTCAGGGACAGCAAAGACTGAGTGCGGATTACATGAGTAAGGGAGCATAATGTATGGAAATCGCCGCAATTTTATTTAGCTTATTCTTTGCTTTAAATATTGGCGCAAGCGGAGCAGCTGCTTCGATGGGCATCGCATATGGTTCAGGTGCGATCAAAAAGCCAATATACGCGCTCAGCGTTTGTGCGGTTGGAATATTAGCAGGTTCAGTGATTGGCGGCGGTGAGGTCGTCAAAACGATCAGCTCCGGGATTATGCCGGAATCTGTCATCACACTTGAAATTGTGTGTATCATCATTGGCTCGGCCGCATTATCACTTTTCATAGCGAATCTCTTGGCCATTCCTTTATCCACAAGTGAGGTCACAGTAGGAGCTGTGGTCGGTGTGGCAGCCGCATATAAAGTGCTGTATGTGAAATCGATCTTAGTCATTGTCTCTTTTTGGGTGATTATTCCGATTGTTGCCTTTGTTTTTACCTTTGCTGTTGTCAAAATCATCAGATTGTTCCCTAAACGGACGTTATCCAAAAAAGGTACATTGATCTTATCTGTTGTTTTGATTATCAGTGGGTTTTTAGAAGCATTTTCAGCCGGCATGAACAATGTCGCCAATGCGGTCGGCCCGCTTGTCGCGTCAGGTGTTTTATCAGTCGGGCAAGGGACCCTTTACGGCGGAATCTTTGTGGCCATTGGGGCGCTGCTTCTAGGAAGAAGGGTACTAGAAACAAACGGAAAGAAAATTACACGCTATCAAACGGGTGAAGGCATTCTATTATCGAGCACCGGTGCAGGACTTGTCATCGTCAGCTCTATATTCGGACTCCCTGTTCCCCTTACTCAAATTACCTCATCGTCCATTATTGGGCTAGGTATGGCAAAGGGTGGACCGAACATTTTTCATAAACATGTTGTGAAAAAAATGCTGAAGGTATGGGTTGTGTCACCTTTCTTATCACTTAGTCTATCTTATTTGCTGGTAAGCCTTTTCTTAAAAGGAGACTATTACTCTATCTTTATCATGATGAGTGTACTGCTAGCTTCATTAGGTGCACTGAGTCTTATGAAGGCAGTTAAAAATGAGAGCAGCTCGATTCATGAACAGGGCGGCGGGATTTAAATATAAATCCGACTATTAACATCTAATAAATATGAACATTGAGAGGAAGATGAACAAATGAGTTTAACACCACATGGTGGCGTATTAATTAATCGAGTAAATGAAGAATTTGATCTAAGCACAGCTGCGAAAGAAATTGAGCTGGATGCCATCTCTTTTGCAGACCTTGAACTCATCGCAATTGGCGGGTATAGTCCAATTGAAGGGTTTTTAACGAAAGCTGATTATGAAGCAGTTGTCAGCAGTATGCGACTAGCAAGTGGTGTCGTTTGGTCTCTTCCGATTACTTTGCCTGTCACAAAGGAAAAAGCAGCGGAGATCAATCAAGGTGACATTGTTCGTCTATCGTATAATGGAACAGTATACGGGGTCATTGAGGTGGAAGATCAATACACACCTGATAAGGAAAAAGAAGCAGTGAATGTGTATAAAACAGATGACCGCAATCACCCAGGCGTGAAAAAATTATTTGAACGCGGTGACACGTATATTGGTGGTAAAATTACACTGACAAAACGCAGTGAAAAACCTTTCCCGCAATTTACGTATGAGCCAGAAGAAACAAGAAAACATTTTAAAGAAAACGGCTGGAAAACAATTGTCGGTTTCCAAACGAGAAACCCAGTCCATCGTGCGCATGAATACATTCAAAAGACAGCACTGGAAACAGTGGATGGTCTATTTCTAAATCCACTTGTTGGTGAAACAAAATCTGATGATATTCCAGCAGATGTAAGAATGAAAAGCTATCAAGTGTTACTGAACGGTTATTACCCGAAAGACCGCGTCTTTTTAGGTGTTTTTCCTGCTGCCATGCGTTATGCTGGACCAAAGGAAGCGATTTTTCATGCGCTTGTGCGTAAAAATTATGGCTGTACACATTTTATTGTCGGCAGAGATCATGCAGGTGTTGGTGATTATTACGGCACATACGAAGCGCAGGAGCTATTTGAACAATTTACAAGCGAAGAAATTGGGATCACACCATTAAAATTTGAACACAGCTTTTACTGCAATACATGTGAAGCCATGGCTACACCAAAAACATGCCCACATGATAAAAGCGAACATGTCATTCTCTCAGGTACAAAGGTTAGAACGATGCTGAGAAATGGTGAATTACCACCGAGCACGTTCAGCCGAAAAGAAGTCATTGAAACATTAATCGAAGGATTAAAAACGACGGTATCTTAAAGGAGGATATGACATGAGCAACGAACATATCGTGTGGCATGATTCATCTATTACTAAAAAAGAATATCAACAGAAAAACAACCATACAAGCGGGATCATTTGGCTGACAGGTCTAAGCGGTTCAGGTAAATCGACGATCGCCAACGCAGCGGCTCGAGAGCTGTTTGAACAGGGGTACCAAGTGACAGTTCTTGATGGCGATAATGTACGCCATGGACTCAATAAAGACTTAGGCTTTTCAGATGACGACAGAAAAGAGAACATTCGGCGCATCGGTGAAGTGGCGAAATTATTTGTTGAGCAAGGAACGATTGTTATTACTGCTTTTATTTCACCATTTCAAGAAGACCGCCAAATCGTAAGACAGTTAGTCGAAGACGGAGAATTTCACGAAGTGTTTGTGAAATGTGATCTGAACGTGTGTGAAGAGCGTGATCCAAAGGGGTTATATAAAAAAGCAAGAAACGGCGAAATTCCATTTTTCACGGGAATCGATTCACCATACGAAGAGCCAGCTGCGCCTGAGCTCGTCCTAGATACAGGTGAATTATCACGCGAGGAGTCAAAACAGCGCCTTGTTGATTATGTAAAGGATAAAACGAAATAATCGCCTGATGGCAGGGGGAGAAAGCAAGATGGGGAAAGTATACATTGTTGGTGCCGGACCGGGTGACCCAGACTTAATTACGCTAAAGGCCCATAAGGCAATACAGCAGGCAGATGTCATTTTATATGATCGTCTTGTCAATCAAGAGATTCTTGCCCATGCCAAACCGGAGGCGGAGTTGATCTATTGCGGCAAACTGCCGAATCATCATACGATGAGACAGGAAGCGATTAACGAAGCGCTTGTTGCTCATGCGAAGGAAGGGAACATAGTCGTTCGTCTAAAAGGCGGTGATCCCTTTGTATTTGGCCGTGGCGGTGAAGAAATCGAATGCTTAGCTGAGCATGGTATTCCATATGAAGTTGTCCCGGGGATTACTTCTGGCATTGCAGCCGCTGCTTATGCAGGCATTCCAGTCACGCACCGAGAATTCAGCTCGAATGTTGCGTTTGTGACAGGGCATTATCAAAAGGATGAACATTTTGAAGAAAAGTGGGAAGCGCTGGCGACGGGGATTGATACCCTTGTCATTTACATGGGCGTCAAAAACGTGGAAAGAGTTCAGCGGCTGCTTTTGAAAAATGGGCGGAATCCTGAAACCCCAGCTGCGTTTATTCACTGGGGAACGACCACAAGGCAAAAGACGACTTGCTGCACGGTGGCGACACTATCTGAAACGGTTGAAAAAGAAGGGATCGAGCACCCAAGTTTAATCGTGGTAGGAGATGTCGTTCACTTTCATCAAAAGTTGAACTGGTTTGAACCAGCACTGATTGAGAAATGAAAACAAAGATGAAAAGACACGTGTGGACATCGTGTCTTTTCGTCTGAATAAAACTAAGGTTGCAAGGAGGAGTCAAATGAAACAAGCTGTCCTTTATGTTGGGCATGGAAGCAGGGTAAAAGAAGCACAGGATAAAGCCATTTCTTTTATGAAAAGCTGTATGCCGTTAGTGGAAGCAGATATCCAAGAAATTTGTTTTTTAGAGTTGACAGACCCTTCAATCGAAGAAGGGTTTGAGACTTGTGTACAAAAAGGAGCAACCCACATTGCGATCGTCCCGCTCCTCCTTTTAACTGCCATGCATGCCAAATCAGATATTCCAGATGAGATTGTGAAAGTACAAAAACGTTTCCCACAAGTGAAGGTGACATATGGAAGACCTATAGGCGTGAACCAAGAAGTCACGAAAGCGGTTATCGCAAGGATTGAAGAAGCTGGATACAAGGGAGAGCGTGCAAAAATTCTCTTAATTGGCCGTGGAAGCTCTGATCCAGATGTAAAGCGGGATGTGTTTGGCATTGCAGATGATGTCCGAAGCATGTTGCCTTGTGCAGAGGTTTTTCCGTGTTTTATTACAGCGTGTGAACCGAATTATCGTGACGTCTTAGCACAGTTAACAGTAGATGGCGATACGCCTGTCTATCTCGTGCCTTATCTTTTATTTACCGGCATTTTAATGAAAGAGATTGAGAGTGAAGCGAATCAGGCGAGAGAGCGGCTGCGAGATGTCCATGTCTGCCGGTATATTGGGTTTCATCCCCATGTAAAAGCAGCTTATATTGAACGTGTGCAGGAAACCATCTTAAACAAAGAGGATGCGTTTCGTTTTCAAGGAGAAAGCCATGCTTCCAGTTCATCTTGATCTAACCAATAAACACGTGCTAATTGCCGGCGGTGGAAGGATTGCGGCTAGAAGGACGAGTGCGCTATGTATGGAGCCATGCAGCATAACCATTGTGAGCCCTGACATTTGTGATGAAATGGCGAATCTCATTGAGACATATCAGCTGACTTGGAAGAAAAAGAAAGTGGATGCGGAAGATGTAAAGGATGCTTTTTTAATTGTTGCTGCTACAGATGATGCTTCAGTAAACGAGTGGATGACGCAATCAGCGCTTCCTCATCAGCTTGTCAACTGTGTGAGCCAGTCAGAGCTAGGCAATGTGATTGTGCCAAAGGTTGTAAGGGCAGGAAAAGTGACAATTTCCGTATCTACGAGTGGTGCAAGCCCAGCCCGCACTAAACAGCTGGCTGCGGCCATTGAGACCTTGCTTGAACAAGAGGATGTAGATGCACTGGATGAGCTCTATATAGAAAGAAAAAAAAGACAAAGAAAAAGCCGATAAAATCTCATCTAAAGATTTAATCGGCTCTTTTTTATTTTCTCAGCTTTAGGACAACATCCTCATCAGGCGTCACAAATAATGTTTGCTGCTGATCATATGTGACAAAGCCCGGTTTTGCTCCGTTTGGTTTTTTCACATGCCGGATTTTCGTATAATCGACAGGGACGGAGCTTGATTCTTTTGCCTTCGAGAAGTAGGCAGCAATTTGTGCCGCTTCAAGCAAGGTTTGTTCATCAGGCGCTTTGTGACGAATGACAACATGTGATCCAGGAATATCCTTTGTGTGCAGCCAAATGTCATCACGAGCTGCCGCCTTTGTGGTCAAATATTCGTTTTGCTTGTTGTTTTTTCCAACGAGAATCGGAACACCTTGAGAAGATTCATATGCTTCAAGCTGAATGGCCGATGGTTTTTTCTTTTTGGCGTTGCGTTTTTGTTTGGGACGCAAATATTTTCCTTCCACCAGTTCTTCTCTTATTTCCTCTAAATCTTTTGGTGAGGCAGAGGACAGCTGCTGGATCAGCTCGTCAAAATAAACAATTTCTTCATGTGTTCGCTCAATTTGTTCATTTACGGCCTCTACTGCATTTTTTGCCTTTTGGTATTTTGTAAAATACGCTTGTGCATTTTCAGAAGGGGTTTTGTTTGTTTTGAGCGGGATCGTGATCTCTCCGCCTTCTTCATCATAATAATTGATGACAGTCGCTTCTTTATCCCCTTTTTTAATTGCATATATATTGGCAGTAAGCAATTCACCATAAAGCTGGTACTTATGCGCATTTTGAGATTCTTCAAGTGTTCTTGTTAGTTTTTTTAGCTTGTTTTCATTTTTCTTTTTTTCATTCGCAACAAAACGTTCAAGATCAGCCGCCTGCTGTTTGACTCTGTCTCTTTCAGCTTTTCCGAAATAAAAGCGGTCAAGCAGCTCGCTAAGAGAATCAAACGTCTTCATGTCACCATCGACGTGCTGAAGTTCTAATAAATAAAAATACTCTTTCCCATCTTTTCTCGTGAGCTGAGGGGTAAAAGAATGCGCCTGAATGAGCTGAAACATCTCGAGCAATGTACTTGGAATCGTTTCCTGATTGGCAAGACCGGCCCTGTGGACAGCTTCCTTAGCAAACAGCGGAGAAACCCCAGAGAATGTATCGACAATTTGATTGGCGATTTTCCCTTCTTGAAAACGTAAATGCTTTAAAATATCTTCCTTCGTCACGTCAAAAGGATTCAGCTTTTGCTGTGCCGGCGGCAGAAGATATTGATGTCCTGGTAGCACCGTTCGATAGCTGTTCACAGATGGAGAAAGATGTTTCAGTCCGTCAATGATCTGCTCCGTTTCGTCCTCCACGAGAATCAAGTTGCTGTGCCGGCCCATAATTTCAATATATAGCTTACGGGTTTGTTCATCGCCAATTTCATTTCGGCTTCGCACGTGCAGCACGATCACCCGATCTAACCCAATTTGTTCAAAACGTTCAATGAACCCACCCTCAAGATGTTTTCTGAGAAGCATACAAAACATTGGCGGTTCGCTCGGATTATCATCATGGTGCTCAGTGAGCTGTACCCTTGCATAGCTCGGGTGAGCGGATAAAAGCAGCTTATGATTCTTCCCCTTTGACCGGATATGAAAAATCAACTCATGCTTGTATGGCTGATGTATTTTCGAAATTCTTCCGCCAGTTAATGTTTCTTGCAATTCATTAGTCATACCGTATGTAAAAATGCCGTCAAATGACATGTTGGATACACCCTCTTCTTTCACACAAATCTACTGAAAGAACCTTACGTTTTCTCGTTCTTTAGGCAGTCTTATTATTATAGCATGATTTAGGACGAGTCTGAATAAACTGGCTTATAGAACACTGCATAAGAGAGAGAACAAAAGAGGAGTGGACGAGGTCAAATGAATTGGCATGAACTGAACCAAACCGATTTATTAAAAACAATGAATACATCGATAGGTGACGGACTGTCAGAAAAAGATGTGCAAAAGCGGCTTGAAAAGCATGGGCCAAATGAATTGCAGGAAGGGAAAAAGGCGTCGGCGTTCGTTATTTTTTTAGCGCAATTTAAAGACTTTATGGTGTTAATCTTGCTTGCGGCAACGATTATTTCTGCCTTTTTAGGTGAATACATTGATGCTGTGGCGATTGTGGCGATTGTGCTGATAAATGGTGTGCTTGGCTTTTATCAGGAACGCCGTGCGGAAAAGTCCCTCCAAGCACTAAAGGAATTATCAACGCCGCATGTCTATGCAAGGAGAAACAATGAATGGGTCAAGATCCCGTCGAAGCACCTCGTGCCGGGAGATATTGTGAAGTTTTCAAGTGGGGATCGAATTGGGGCAGATATCAGATTACTAGAAACAAAGAGTTTGGAAATCGAAGAATCTGCCCTCACTGGAGAGTCCATCCCAGCGGTCAAACATGCGAGTCCGCTCTCTCGAGATCATGTCTCACTTGGAGATTTGACGAACATGGCCTTTATGGGGACGCTTGTCACAAGAGGAAGCGGTGTAGGGGTTGTCATTGGTACAGGGATGAATACGGCGATGGGACAAATTGCCGGTATGCTGGATTCAGCAGGTAATATGGAAACACCGCTGCAAAGACGCCTTGAGCAGCTGGGGAAAATTTTAATTGTTGCTGCATTATTTTTAACTGTGCTTGTGGTTGTTCTTGGTGTGGTGCAAGGTCATGATTTGTATCATATGTTCTTAGCGGGTGTATCTCTCGCTGTTGCTGCGATTCCAGAAGGACTGCCGGCGATCGTCACTGTCGCACTTTCCCTAGGTGTGCAGCGGATGATTAAACAAAAATCCATTGTCAGAAAGCTGCCGGCTGTGGAAACACTTGGCTGTGCCTCGATTATTTGCTCAGATAAAACAGGCACAATGACACAAAATAAAATGACAGTGACACATGTATGGGCAGAGGGGAAAACGTGGAATATTTCTGGCACTGGGTACGAGCCGTCAGGTGATTTTACCTTAAACGGAGAACTTGTCCATGTAGACAAACATCCAAGTCTGCAAAAGGTGCTATTATACGGAGCACTTTGTAATACATCGACCATCGTTGAAAAAGACGGAGAGATGAGACTTGATGGTGATCCGACAGAAGGAGCACTTCTAACCGCTGCGCGTAAAGCGGGTTTTACAGAGCAATTCATCGAAGCGGGATTTCGTGTGGTGGAGGAATTCCCTTTTGACTCTGAAAGAAAAATGATGTCAGTCGTCGTGGAAACGAATCAGAAGGAGCGGTATGTCATTGCCAAAGGGGCGCCAGATGTGCTGATGAACCGTTCAAGTCATATGATGCACGGCGGACGCACCGCATCATTTTCAAAGGCCCACCGGCAAGAAACAGAAGCTGCCATTCAAGGTTTAGCAAGACAAGCGCTTAGAACCATTGCGATTGCATATAAAAAAGTAAGCCTGACAGAAAAAATCACATCTGTTCAGCAGGCAGAAACTGGCCTCACATTTATCGGTCTAGAGGGCATAATTGATCCACCTCGTCCTGAAGTGAGACGAGCGATTAAAGAATGCCGGGATGCTGGCATTAAAACAGTGATGATTACAGGCGATCACGTAGAAACGGCTAAAGCGATCGCTAAAGATTTAAGTCTCTTACCGAAGCAAGGAAAGGTGCTTGATGGAAAAGCTCTGGATCAGCTAAGCGACAAAGAGCTGGAGCAAACAGCAGAAGATGTGTACGTCTTTGCCCGTGTATCACCTGAGCATAAACTGAGAATTGTGAAGGCCTATCAAAAAAACGGCCATATTGTCGCGATGACAGGTGATGGGGTGAATGATGCGCCAGCGATTAAACAGGCGGATATTGGTATATCCATGGGGATTACCGGAACAGACGTTGCCAAAGAAGCTTCTTCTCTTATTTTGCTTGATGACAACTTTGCAACCATTAAATCCGCTATTAAAGAGGGCCGGAATATTTATGAAAACATTCGCAAATTTGTCCGCTATTTGCTGGCATCGAATGTGGGAGAGATTTTGGTCATGCTGTTTGCGATGCTTCTTGCGCTTCCATTGCCTCTCGTTCCAATTCAAATTTTGTGGGTAAACCTTGTCACAGACGGCTTGCCGGCTATGGCACTTGGAATGGATAAACCAGAAGGCGATGTCATGAAGAGAAAGCCGCGGAACATGAAAGAGGGGATTTTTGCAAGAGGGCTTGGCTGGAAGGTCGTATCAAGAGGGTTTCTGATCGGGATTGCCACTTTGTTAGCCTTTATGTTTGTGTATCACCGTGATCCGAACAATCTTCAATATGCGCAGACGGTTGCATTCAGCACACTCGTTTTGGCGCAGCTCATTCATGTGTTTGACTGCCGCAGTGAACGGTCTATTTTTGAACGCAATCCACTTGGGAATATGTACTTGATCGGCGCCGTTGTGTCTTCCCTTCTGCTGATGCTTGTGGTCATTTATTATCCGCCGCTTCAGCCGATTTTCAAAACGGTGGCGGTCGCACCAGTTGATTGGCTTCTGATCATCGGTATGTCTGCATTGCCAACTTTTTTACTGGCGGGATCACTTTTGACAAGAAAAAAATAATTGGTTATGGTATAATTTTGAGGTAATAGTGTCTGCTATTACCTTTTTCATTTTATTAATATGAAAGAATTGGGTGTTTTCACATGATACGCAGTATGACGGGATTCGGCCAAGCGAGTAAAACGGATGGAGAACTGACAGTGTCAGTTGAGCTAAAATCGGTCAATCACCGTTTTAAAGAGGTTCATGCCCGTTTGCCGAGGCCGCTTTTATATTTCGAAGATACATTAAAAAAAATTATTCTTCGTCACGTGCAGCGCGGTCGAATTGAGCTGTTTGTTACGATTGAAGGCGGTAAACTTGCAAGCCGGTCTTTGCAGATTGACTGGCCGCTGCTTGATGAATATATGAAAGCCGCAAAAGACCTTGAGGACCGCTATCATATTTCAGGTATTCAGCATGCACATGACTTACTGAAGCTGGAACAGGCTGTTCAGGTGGAAGAGTCAGTCAGCCGTAATGAGCAGCTGGAGCATTTGCTGATAGACACTTGTGAAGAAGCTGTCAAGGAGCTTTGCTTTATGAGAGAGCAGGAGGGAACATCACTTCAAAAAGACTGTGAACTCAGGCTGTCTGAACTCGAGGCATTTACAGAAGAAATCAAAGTGTTTGCACCAGAGGTTGTGAGTCAGTACAAAGAACGATTGAATCAAAGATTGCAAGAATGGATCGGAGAGGCGCTTGAAGAGAGCAGACTGACCACAGAGGCGGCCATTTTTGCTGATCGCTGTGACATTACAGAAGAGATTACCAGGCTGAAAAGTCATTTTCAGCAGTTCCAGCAAATTTTGACGCAAGGTGGCGCTGCCGGACGAAAGCTTGACTTTCTTGTACAGGAGCTCAACCGTGAAGTGAACACGATTGGATCAAAAGCGAACCATCACCATTTAACAAAGCTCGTGGTTGAAATGAAAAGCGCTATTGAAAAAATAAAAGAACAAGTGCAAAATATAGAATAGTCATTGTGTATGCTGTTTACAGTGCGTCTCTTTCGGCGAGACTAGAGACGTTTATATTACAGGGGGACGAAAGAAGATGACCATAAAGTTGATCAATATCGGATTTGGAAACATCATTTCAGCGAATCGGATGATTTCAATCGTCAGTCCGGAATCAGCACCGATTAAACGAATGATACAAGACGCAAGAGATCGAGGCATGCTCATTGATGCGACATACGGAAGAAGAACCCGTGCTGTTGTCATTATGGACAGTGACCATGTCATCTTATCTGCCGTTCAGCCTGAGACTGTCGCGCAAAGACTTTCTGTAAAAGAAGAAATCATAGATGAAGGGCAGGGGTAATACGCCATTATGAAAGAAAGAGGACTTTTAATCGTTCTCTCTGGACCTTCGGGAGTTGGAAAAGGAACGGTCAGACAAGCCATTTTCTCCCAGGAAGATACGAAATTTGAATACTCTATTTCTGTGACAACCCGCAAACCGCGTGAAGGTGAGAGAAATGGTGTTGATTATTTCTTTAAAACCAGGGAAGAATTTGAACATATGATTGAAAACAAAAAGCTGTTAGAATGGGCAGAGTATGTTGGGAATTACTACGGCACGCCTGTTGACTATGTAGAACAAACATTGAGCGAAGGAAAAGATGTTTTCCTTGAAATCGAAGTGCAAGGTGCACTTCAAGTAAGAGAAGCATTCCCAGAAGGTCTCTTTATTTTCCTTGCACCGCCAAGTCTTTCAGAACTTCAAAACCGCATTATTACACGCGGGACAGAATCTGAGGATCTCATCCGTAACCGAATGGCTGCTGCAAAAGAAGAAATTGAAATGATGGATGCTTATGACTATGTCGTTGAAAACGACGATGTCGAGCTTGCATGTGAAAGAATTAAAGCGATCGTCCTTGCAGAGCACCTGCGAAGAGACAGAGTCGCACCAAGATATAAAAAAATGCTGGGGGTAGAATAAACCATGTTAGATCCTTCAATTGACTCATTGATGAACAAACTTGACTCAAAATATACACTTGTCACAGTGTCTGCACGCCGTGCACGTGAAATGCAAATCCATCAAGATCAACAAATTGAAAACACAAAATCCTATAAATTTGTAGGGAAAGCTCTTGAAGAAATCGATGCTGGTCTTTTGACATTTGAAAAAGAAGAGCAAGAATAACATCGCTTCTGCTATGCAGATACGATACGTTCAAAAAAGTCAAAACTATGATTGGTTTTGACTTTTTTGAATTGTAGTCGAATTTGTGAAAAAGGCCGTTAAGGGGGACAAACAAATGTTACAGTCGAAAAATATTTTACTCGGCGTCAGCGGAGGAATCGCCGTATATAAAGCAGCTGCACTCACTAGTAAACTCGTACAGGCAGGCGCAAACGTAAGAGTGATTATGACAGAATCTGCCCGTGAGTTTGTGTCTCCGCTCACCTTCCAAGCCCTATCTCGGCATGAGGTGTATGTGGATACATTTAAAGAAAACAATCCAAAAGTCATTGCGCATATTGATGTAGCTGACTGGGCCGATCTCATTCTTGTTGCCCCTGCAACAGCACATACCATTGGTAAAATGGCCGCAGGACTTGCTGATGATATGCTCACAACCACCTTGCTTGCTTCAACAGCTCCTGTATGGGTTGCACCGGCTATGAATGTGCACATGTATGACAATCCAGCTGTCAAACGGAACATCCGCACTTTATATGAAGACGGCTACCGGTTTATAGAGCCAAGTGAAGGCTATTTAGCATGTGGCTACATTGGAAAAGGACGCTTAGAGGAGCCTGAAAAAATTGTTGAACACATCCGTGCGTTTTTTGATGAGCCAGCCAGCTTGCCGCTTTCAGGTAAAAAAGTCGTGGTCACAGCTGGCCCTACACGAGAAGTGATCGACCCTGTTCGTTTTCTTTCAAATCGATCTTCTGGGAAAATGGGCTATGCCATTGCAGAAGCTGCCGAGCAAATGGGGGCTGATGTCACGCTCATTTCAGGACCTGTTTCGTTGACTGCGCCTGAGCATGTGGATGTGGTGCAAGTGGAATCGGCTGAGGAGATGTATCAAGCAGCGTTAGATGTATACGAGACAGCAGATATAGTGATTAAATCAGCAGCCGTTGCTGATTATACGCCTGTCACGACGTATTCTCATAAAATGAAAAAACAAGACGGTGCACTAGCGGTTGAATTTAAGCGGACGAAAGATATTTTAAAAGAGCTTGGGAAAAGAAAAGAACATCAGGTGCTAGTCGGCTTTGCAGCTGAGACGCAGGATGTAGAATATTATGCGAAAAAGAAAATCGAATCCAAGCATTTAGATATGATTGTCGCGAACAATGTTGCAGCAGAGGGCGCAGGCTTTGGCACAGATACGAATGTCGCAGCATTGATCAAAGCAGACGGAACAAAAAAAGAGCTGCCAATGATGAGTAAAAAAGACCTTGCCTTTGAAATCTTACAGGAGGCAAAACAGCTGCTGCCAAAAGAGCGTGATCGAGCATGATTGCTGAAGTGATCGTCGATGTCACAACGAAAGCCATTGACAGGCCATTTGACTATCGTGTGCCAGACCGCTTTAAAGGCCTTGTCAAGGCTGGTATGAGGGTAGTGGTTCCTTTTGGACCAAGGAAGATTCAAGGGTTTGTGACAAAAATCAAAGAAGAAACAGACGTACAGTCAGGAAACATCAAGGACATTGTCGATTTATTTGATTTATCTCCTGTTCTGACAGATGAGCTATTGGAGCTTTCCCACTGGCTGACGGAAAAAACATTGTCCTATCATATTACGGCGCTTCAATCGATGCTCCCAGCAGCGATGAAAGCCAAATATGAAAAAGAAATTCAGGTGTTATCAGCTGAGGAACTTCCGCAGTCATTGAAAGAGCTTTTCGGTCAGCAAGAGAGCATCCTTTACGCTGACATTCCGCCTGAACAGCTGAAGCCTATTCAAAAGCATGTCCAAAAAGGTCATCTAGAAGTCAGATATCACGTCTCGCAAAAATCCGGAAAGAAAAAGGTGCGGACACTTCAGACAGCTGTTTCAAAAGAAAAACTTGAAGAAAAGCAGGAACAGTTAAAGAAAAATGCGGTGAAACAGAAGGCGTTACTTGCTTTTTTACTTCAAGCGAATGAAACGACGTTTTTAGCAAAAGATTTGCAGCAGCAAACAGGTGCTAGTTCTCAAACGATAAAAGCCTTGATTCAAGAAGGTCTGTTAACAGAAAGCTATGAAGAGATTTATCGAGATCCTTATCGGGATAGGGAGTTTACACCATCTACTCCTCTTGATCTCACAACAGAGCAAGCAGAAGCGGCAAAACCCATTCATCAAGCAGTGAGCGATGACAAACATGAAACGTTTTTACTGCACGGAGTCACAGGAAGCGGTAAAACCGAAATTTATTTACAGACGATTGATCATGTCCTCCAAAAGGGAAAAGAAGCGATCGTCCTAGTTCCTGAAATTTCATTAACGCCTCAAATGGTCCAGCGTTTTAAAGAGCGCTTCGGGTCCAATGTGGCTGTCCTTCATAGCGGCTTATCAACGGGGGAAAAATACGATGAATGGCGGAAAATCCACCGCAAGGAAGTCAAGCTTGTCGTTGGCGCAAGATCGGCTGTTTTTGCCCCGTTTGAGAATCTAGGAATGATCATTATAGATGAAGAACACGAATCGTCATATAAACAAGAAGAAATGCCTCGGTATCATGCGAAAGATGTGGCCATTGAACGAGCAGGGCGGCACCAATGTCCTGTTGTATTAGGCAGTGCAACGCCTTCACTTGAGTCATATGCGCGTGCGAAAAAGGGTGTGTATACACTGCTGACGCTCAAACGGCGCGTCAATCAGCAGCAGCTGCCGCACGTTTCGTTAATTGATATGAGAGAAGAATTAAGAAACGGCAACCGCTCCATGTTCTCAGAAGAATTAATGCTCAGGTTAAAAGAAGTACTTGAAAGGAAAGAACAGGCTGTTTTATTTCTAAATAAAAGAGGCTATTCATCCTTTGTGATGTGCCGTGATTGCGGATATGTGGAACAATGTCCACATTGTGAGATTTCTCTCACTTATCACCGCTTTCAAAAACGGCTGAAGTGCCATTACTGCGGTCACGAAGCTCCTGTACCTGCAGAATGTCCAGAATGCCATAGTGAGCATATTCGCTATTTTGGTACAGGCACGCAGCGTGTGGAAGAAGAGCTGACGAAGGTATTGCCAGAAGCAAGGGTCATCCGAATGGATGTAGATACAACCTCTCGGAAAGGCGCGCACGAAAAGCTTCTCACGTCCTTTGGTAATAAAGAAGCGGACATTCTGCTTGGGACGCAAATGATTGCAAAAGGATTAGACTTCCCAGATGTTACACTTGTCGGTGTCCTTAGTGCGGATACGTCTCTTCACATCCCTGATTTTCGTTCAAGTGAAAAAACGTTTCAGCTTCTTACACAAGTAAGCGGACGGGCGGGACGTCATGAAAAAGCGGGGTCAGTCATTATTCAATCATATACACCTTCGCATTATAGTATTGAATTAACCAAACAGCATGATTATGAAGCCTTTTATGAGCAGGAGATGTTGCACCGTCGTCATCAGTCCTATCCGCCATTTTATTTTTTGGCGATGGTGACTGTATCACATGAAGAAGTGACAAAGGCAGCGCATGTCACAGACAAAATTGTTCAGTTCCTGAAAATGAATTGTGCACCGAATACAAGGATTCTCGGTCCTGCTGCTTCTCCGATCGCTAAGATCAAAGATAGATATCGATATCAATGCGTGATAAAATACAAAAGGGAAAATGAACTGGCAAGTTTATTACGGAAAATACAAGATCATTATCAAAAAGAAATGGAACAAAAACAGTTGATGATATCAATCGATATGAATCCATATATGATGATGTAAAACGGAGGTCTTTTCGTGGCAATCAAACCGATAGTCTTACATCCTGCAGACGTGCTTGAACAACAAACAGAGCTTGTTGATACATTCGATAAAAAACTGAAAAAACTGCTGGATGATATGTATGATACAATGCTTGAACTAGATGGAGTCGGCCTAGCCGCACCACAAATCGGCATCTCAAAAAGAATCGCCGTGGTCGATATCGGAGAAGATTCTGGGAGGATTGACTTAGTAAATCCTGAGATTCTTGATGTGGAAGGGAGCCAGACAGACATTGAAGGCTGCCTGAGCTTTCCATCTTTGTACGGAACGGTTGAAAGACCAAATTATGTGAAGGTGAAAGCCTTTGATAAGAAAGGCAAACCATTTACAATAGAAGCAGAAGGATTTTTAGCAAGAGCTTTATTGCATGAAATTGATCACTTAGACGGCGTATTATTCACGTCGAAAATCATTCAAACGTATACAGAAAAAGAACTTGCGGAAATGGAAGGGTGAAGAAAATGGCACGTATCGTATTTATGGGAACCCCTGATTTCTCAGTACCTGTGCTGCAAACACTTATAACAGAAGGATATGAAGTTGTCGGGGTCGTCACACAGCCTGATCGCCCGAAAGGCAGAAAACGAGTGCTCACGCCGCCTCCTGTAAAAGTAGAAGCCTTAAAACACGGCATTCCAGTTTTACAGCCTGAAAAGGTACGTCTTGATGAAGAAATTGATAAAGTGCTTGCGTTAAAGCCAGATTTGATCGTAACAGCAGCGTTCGGACAAATTTTGCCAAAAAGATTACTTGATGAACCTGAATTTGGCTGTATCAACGTTCATGCCTCACTGCTGCCAGAACTAAGAGGCGGTGCACCGATCCATTATGCGATCCTGCAAGGCAAAAAGAAAACAGGCGTGACGATCATGTATATGGTAGAAAAGCTTGATGCAG
This sequence comes from Bacillus altitudinis 41KF2b, assembly GCF_000691145.1. GTDB lineage: Bacteria > Bacillota > Bacilli > Bacillales > Bacillaceae > Bacillus > Bacillus altitudinis. Next base: position 495,749 of record NZ_ASJC01000001.1, read on the forward strand.
GTGACATGATTAGCAAAGTAGAAGTAGAAATTGATGAATTAGACAACGTCGGAACACTGCATGATAAATTAAGTGTGGCTGGTGCGGCCTTATTAAAAGACACAGTTCCAAATGTGTTAAGCAGGTCTATCTCGCCAATTCCGCAAAATGAAGAGGCAGCAACGTATGCACCAAATATTAAGCGGGAGCAGGAAAGATTAGACTGGACCAAGCCAGGAGAAGAGCTTTACAACCAAGTTCGCGGCTTAAATCCATGGCCAGTTGCCTATACTGAATGGAACGGTGCTAACTTAAAAGTATGGGAAGCGAAAAAAGTTCCGCTTCAAGCACCAGAAGAACCTGGGAAAGTGATTGAGCTTCAAAAAGAAGGACCAGTCGTTGGAACAGGAAATCAGCAAGGCCTTTTATTAACGAGTGTACAGCCCGCTGGAAAGAAAAAAATGAGCGGTGAAGACTTCTTAAGAGGCGCAAATATCGAAATTGGACAGAAATTAGGGTTAATCAATGAAGAAAAGTAATGTGAGAGAAGTAGCGCTGGACGCTTTAATCAAACTCGAACAAAATCAAGCCTACAGTAACTTGCTTTTGCAGTCAGTGATGAAAGAGAAAGAACTTTCCGATCAAGACAAACCGCTATTAACAGAACTTGTATACGGTACACTGCAAAACAAGCTGGCACTTGATTATATGCTCACACCCTTTGTGAAAAAACCGCAAAAAGTGGCTCCATGGGTGATGCAGCTTTTGCGGATGTCTCTTTATCAGATGGTTTACCTTGAAAAAATTCCAGATCGTGCAGCCATCCATGAAGCAGTGGAACTAACGAAAAAGCGCGGACATAAAGGCATTTCTTCACTAGTCAACGGCGTTTTGCGTTCCGTGCAAAGAGAAGGCGTGCCAGCATTTGATGCGATCAAAGATCCGGTAAAAAGGCTTTCAATAGAGACAAGCCATCCATTGTGGCTCGTACAAGAATGGGTGGAGGCGTACGGTTTTGAAGCAACAGAAAGCATGTGCCGTATTCATTTAGTCCCGCCAAAGCAGACATTGCGTGTCAATCGAATGAAAAAAGACCGCACTGCACTGCAGCAAGAACTCATGGATGCAGGAATTGAAACAGAGCTCGGCGACTTATCTGAGGATGCCCTCAAACTCATGAAAGGATCTATCGTATCTACTCCTTTCTTTCAAGAGGGCTTTGTCACGATTCAAGATGAAAGCTCCATGCTTGTCGCAAGAGCGCTGGATCCTCAGCCGGGAGAAATGGTGCTTGATGCCTGTGCCGCTCCTGGTGGTAAATCAACACATATCGCAGAGCGAATGAACGATGAGGGGAAGATTGTGTCTCTTGATTTACATGAGCACAAAGTAAAACTGATTAAACAGGCAGCAAAGCGTCTGAACTTAACGCATATTGAGGCAAAAGCGCTTGATGCAAGAAAAGCATCCGACCATTATGATGATGCTTCGTTTGACCGTATTCTTATTGATGCACCATGTTCAGGTTTTGGCGTCATCAGACGAAAACCAGATATGAAATATACAAAGTCCTCGGAAGACTCAGCAAGACTTGCGACAATTCAGCAATCGATCTTGCATGAAACAGCCCAGCTGCTAAAGCCAGGCGGAACCCTTGTATACAGTACATGTACAATGGATCCAACAGAAAATCAACAAGTGATTCATGCGTTTTTACAAGAACACCAAGACTTCGACCCCGATCTATCTCTTAATGAACGGCTGCCTGAGCAGGTTGCTCCGTTTGTTCAAAACGGAAGTGTACAAATTCTTCCTCATTATTTCGGAACAGATGGTTTCTTTATTTGCAGCATGAGAAAGAAGGGATAAAAAATGACAGAACAAAAACAAAAAGTAAGAAAAGAACTGAAAACAGACATGCCGTCGATCTACTCGTTCGAGCTAAATGAAATCAAAGACTGGTTAAAGGAACAAGGCGAGAAGCCTTTCCGTGCAACACAAATTTTCGAGTGGCTTTATGAAAAACGCGTCACATCCTTTGATGAAATGTCTAACCTTTCAAAGGAATTAAGAGAAAAATTAAAAGATCAATTCGCCATCACGACTTTAAAAACAGTGATCAAACAAACATCTCAAGATGGAACGATCAAGTTCTTATTTGAATTACACGATGGCTATACCATTGAAACCGTGCTAATGCGCCACGAATACGGCAACTCTGTCTGCGTCACAACACAGGTTGGCTGCCGGATTGGCTGTACATTCTGTGCATCTACACTTGGTGGTTTGAAACGTAACCTTGAGGCGGGAGAAATTGTGGCCCAAGTATTGAAAGTACAACAGGCGCTTGATGAAACAGATGAACGTGTCAGCTCAGTTGTCATCATGGGAATTGGCGAACCGTTTGATAACTTTGATGAAATGCTTGCATTCCTTAAAATCATTAACCATGATAACGGCTTAAATATTGGAGCACGTCATATTACGGTTTCGACGAGCGGGATCATTCCAAAGATTTATCAATTTGCGGATGAGCAAATGCAAATCAACTTTGCTGTCTCCCTGCACGCACCAAATACTGAAATTCGAAGCCGGCTCATGCCAATCAATAAGGCATACAAGCTGCCAAAATTAATGGAAGCTATTGAATACTACATTCAAAAAACAGGCAGACGAGTGAGCTTTGAATACGGTCTGTTTGGCGGAGTCAATGATCAAGTTCATCATGCAGAAGAACTTGCTGATTTATTAAAAGGAATCAAATGCCATGTAAACCTCATCCCGGTGAACTATGTACCAGAAAGAGATTACGTGAGAACACCAAGAGAACAAATCTTCCTATTTGAAAAAACGCTGAAAGAACGAGGCGTAAACGTAACGATTAGACGAGAGCAAGGCCATGATATTGATGCTGCTTGCGGTCAGCTAAGAGCGAAGGAGCGTCAGGAAGAGACGAGGTGACGAATGTTGATAAGGGCAGCCTTTCAAACCGATACAGGAAAAGTCCGTCAGCATAATGAAGATGATGCAGGTATTTTTGAAGCAAAAGAAGACACACTTCTAGCTGTTGTAGCAGATGGAATGGGAGGTCATCTTGCTGGTGATGTAGCCAGCAAGATGGCAGTTTCTTCTTTAAAAGAATACTGGCAAGAAACATCTTCAATTCCAAATAAACCAGCCGATCAAGAAAATTGGTTAATCTCAAAAATTAGCGACATTAATGACCAAGTATACGAACATGCGAAAAACAATGAGGAATGCCAAGGAATGGGGACGACCATCGTTTGTGCGCTCGTTCATTTGCAAACGGTCACAATTGCCCATATTGGTGACAGCCGCTGCTACTTGCTAAGAGAAGGCGCGCTGACCCAATTAACAGATGATCACTCACTAGTGAATGAGTTAGTGAAAACAGGAGAAATTTCAAAAGCGGATGCAGAATATCATCCAAGAAAAAATGTGCTGACCAAAGCGTTAGGAACGGATAAACACGTTCAAATTGATGCACGAACTTTTGAAGTGGATCCAGGAGATCAAATTTTGCTTTGCTCAGACGGATTATCGAATAAAGTAGAAGAAGAACATTTGATTCAGATTTTATCGCAAACAACCGCACCAGATGAAAAAGTAACAGAGTTAGTTCAAACAGCGAATGACAACGGCGGTGAAGATAACATTACAGCAGTACTGTTAGAAATCTCCTCCCAAACAGAGGAGGGTGACAGCAAGTGTTGATCGGAAAAAGGATCAGCGGCCGTTATCAAATTCTTCGCGCCATAGGCGGAGGCGGAATGGCCAACGTTTATTTGGCGGAGGATATGATTTTAGATCGCGAAGTGGCGATTAAAATTTTACGGTTTGACTTTGCAAGCGATGATGATTTTATTAGACGGTTCCGGAGAGAAGCGCAATCAGCAGCCAGCTTAGATCATCCGAATATTGTCAGTATCTACGATGTAGGAGAAGAAGATGACATTTATTATATTGTCATGGAATATGTCGAAGGGATGACGCTGAAAGAATACATACACGCCAATGGACCGCTTCATCCAAAAGAAGCCGTTCGCATTATGGAGCAAGTCGTTGCGGCGATGGAAGAAGCCCATGCGAAACAGCTCGTCCATCGAGACATTAAGCCTCACAATATATTAATAGACAACTTGGGGAATATCAAAGTCACTGATTTTGGCATTGCCATGGCACTTAGCTCAGCGACGATTACCCATACGAATTCTGTTCTTGGCTCCGTGCATTATTTGTCCCCAGAGCAAGCGCGCGGCGGTCTTGCAACGAAAAAGTCAGATATTTATTCACTTGGTATTGTTCTTTATGAGCTGATTTCAGGACGCATGCCATTTGAAGGAGAATCCGCTGTCAGTGTCGCACTGAAGCATTTGCAATCAGAGCCGCCATCTGTGAGAAGGTGGAATCCTTCTGTACCACAAAGCGTGGAGAACATCATCTTAAAGGCGATGGCCAAAGATCCATTCTATCGATACGAAGATGCATCTGAAATGCAAAAAGACTTAAAAACGGCTTTTGACCCTGCAAGACTAAAAGAAAAGCGCTTTGTCATTGAAGAAGATCATGAAGCAACAAAAGCCATTCCCATTATAAAAGATCATCAAGTCGATCAAGACAATGAAAAAACAGCCGTCCACCCGGTTCAAAAACCAAAGAAAAAAGAGAAACAAAAGCCGAAGAAAAAACGGAAAAAATGGCCGTGGATTGTAGCGTCGATCTTATTTGTTTTGACGGCTGCGACCATTTTAGCGATCACGGTATTCCCAGGATTACTCTTTCCAAAGGATGTAGAGGTGACCGATGTTTCTGGCATGACGGTTGAAAAAGCGGAAGACACCTTGAAGAAAGCCGGATTTACCGTCGCTTCTGAACCCATTGATATTGCCGACGAGAAGATTGAAAAAGGGCTGGTTGTCAAAACAGACCCGAAAATCGGAACTAAGGTAAAAGAAGGGACAGAAATTCAGCTTTATCAAAGTACAGGTAAAGAAAAAACCGAATTACCTGATGTAACAGGTGAAAAGGTCGAGAAAGCAAAAGAACGATTAGAGAAAAAAGGGTTTAAACAGGTTGTTGTAGAGGAAGTGAATGATAATGACACAGAATCAGGCATTGTCATGGAACAGAAACCTTCAGCGAATACAGAACTTGTCGCAGCAGATGAAGAAGTCACATTGACCGTCAGTATAGGCCCTGCCGATATTACCTTACGGGATTTAACGACCTATAGTAAACAGGCCGCATCAAATTATCTAGAGGATAATGGACTAAAGCTAGATGAAAAAGAAGCATATTCTGACGATGTGCCGAAAGGTGAGGTCATGAAGCAGGAACCGGGAGCGGGGACAGCTGTTAAACCTGGTGATACGGTCAAAATTACGTTCTCTCTTGGCCCAAAAGAGAAACCGGCTAAAACGGTGACTGAAAAAATTGCGATCCCGTATGAACCAGAAACAGAAGGACAAGAAATGAATGTTCAAATATCCATTGATGATGCAGAACATAGCATTTCTGATTTATATGAAACCTTTAAAATCACTGCTCCCACTGAGCGCACGATTAAATTTAAGATAGAACCTGGTCAAAAAGGATACTATCAGGTGACTGTGGATGATAAAGTAGTAAGCTCCAAAACGATTGAATACCCTGATGATGAATAAAGGAGGGACTTTATGCCTGAGGGCAAAATTATTAAAGCATTAAGCGGATTTTATTATGTGCTGGATGAGTCTCTAGAAAGTGGCAAAGTAATTCAGTGTAGAGCAAGAGGGATTTTTCGTAAAAACAAAATAACCCCTCTTGTTGGAGATTATGTCGTCTATCAAGCAGATAACGATAAGGAAGGCTATTTGCTGGAAGTAAAAGAGCGGACCAATGAGCTGGTTCGGCCGCCTATTAGCAACGTTGATCAAGCGGTGCTCGTTTTCTCAGCAGCAGAGCCGACCTTTAGTACATCGCTGTTAGACAGATTCCTAGTGCTTGTTGAAGAGAGCCAGATTGAACCGATTATCTGCATCACAAAAATGGACTTGCTGAAAACAGAGCAAGAGCGAGAAACGATTCAAGCCTATGCAGAAGACTATCGCCAAATTGGATACGACGTTCATTTAACATCGACGATCGAAGGGGATGGAATTGAAAAACTGACCCCGCATTTCCATCACAAGATTACTGTATTTGCAGGTCAATCAGGTGTAGGGAAGTCTTCTCTCTTAAATGCGATGAGTCCTGATTTAGCACTGAAAACAAATGATATTTCCTCCCATCTTGGCAGGGGGAAACATACAACAAGACATGTGGAACTCATTCGAACGGCTGAAGGGCTCATTGCCGATACACCAGGATTTAGCTCGCTTGAATTTACAGGTATCGAAGCGGAAGATTTAGGGCTCTATTTCTTAGAAATCAGAGAGAAGAGTGCAGAATGTAAATTCAGGGGCTGTTTGCACGTAAAAGAGCCTGGATGTGCAGTAAAAGAGGCAGTAGAACACGATCGCATCAGAGAGTATCGCTATCAGCATTATTTAGAGTTTTTAACTGAAATTAAAGACAGAAAGCCGAGGTACTAAATCATGGTTTATATTGCCCCATCCATTTTATCAGCCGATTTTGCCAATCTGGAGAAAGATATCCGTGATGTGGAACAAGGTGGAGCGGATTATATTCATATTGATGTGATGGACGGTCATTTTGTACCGAATATGACATTTGGACCAAATGTAGTGGAGGCGATCAGGCCGCATACAAAGCTGCCGCTCGATGTTCACTTAATGATTGAGCAGCCAGACCAGTATATCCCTGCATTTGCAAAAGCGGGCGCTGATATTATTTCTGTTCATGTCGAGGCGTGTCCACACTTACATCGCACGATTCAGCATATAAAAGAACAAGGTGTCAAAGCAGGGGTCGTTTTGAACCCGCACACACCCGTTTCTCAAATCGCGCATGTATTAGAGGATGTTGACCTAGTCTTATTCATGACGGTGAACCCTGGTTTTGGCGGACAGGCGTTTATTCCTTCTGTTCTCTCAAAGGTAAAAGAAGTAAAGACACTTAGTGAACAAAAGGGCTTAACCGATTTACTCATTGAAATAGATGGCGGTGTCAATGTAGAGACAGCAAAGAGCTGCAAAGAAGCAGGCGCTAATCTACTGGTTGCCGGCTCAGCGGTATATGGGAAAGATGACCGCGCGGCGGCCATTCAGGCCATTCGAGAAGCATAAGAAAAAGAACCAAAGTCATTGTGATCTTTGGTTCTTTTTCAATGGAGAGGAGCGTAATCATGCACATACATATCGTAGCTGGCGGTCCTTTTGCGTACATCCCGCCGCTTGATCATGAAGCATCTGAGGAGGACATTCTCTGGGTCGGCGTAGATCGGGGAACCCTTTTCTTACTAGAGCACGGCATTGTACCTGACAGAGCATTTGGTGATTTTGATAGTGTGACAGAAGAAGAGCTTCATGAACTGAAAAAGAAATTGCCTGCACTCAATCTATTTCAGGCAGAGAAAGATGAAACGGATTTAGAACTTGCGCTGAACTGGTCTTTGCGTCAGAATCCAGCACATATTCAAATTTACGGTATCACAGGCGGAAGAGCAGATCATTTTCTTGGGAATATCCATCTCCTTTATAAAGGCATTCAGCACAAACAGAGCATGACCCTTGTAGACAAACAAAATATCATTCAAATGTTTGGACCTGGTACATACGAAATCAAACAAGACCCGGATAAAAAATATGTGTCGTTTTTGCCCTTCGGTACATCGGTTGAAAAGCTGACATTAAAAGGTTTCAAATATCCTCTGAAAAATTGTCATATTGAGCCTGGTTCCACACTATGTATTAGTAACGAACTCATCCACTCAAATGGTACTTTTTCTTTTCATGAAGGCATATTAATAATGGTAAGAAGCAAAGATTGACCAACCTATCAATGTGGATGGCTGATTAAGCTCAATTGTGCTGCAAGCGGTACTTTTAGGAGGGGGACAAAATGAAATTTTATACAATCAAACTGCCTAGATTTCTTGGCGGCATTGTCCGTGCGATGCTTGGTTCATTTAAGAAAGATTAATGAGTAATCTCCTTTATTTCCACATAAAAACGCCTGCTACAGTTAAATGTAGCAGGCGTTTACTCTTGCTTATACACGCTCAACTTTACCAGATTTCAAAGCTCGAGCTGATACATATACTCTTTTAGGCTTACCGTCCACTAGAATACGAACTTTTTGAAGGTTCGCGCCCCATGTACGTTTTGTAGAGTTCATTGCGTGAGAACGGTTGTTCCCAGCTTTTGTTTTTCTGCCTGTAATAACGCATTTACGTGCCATTTGTTTCCCTCCTAACTGCGAAAACATCATCATATTCTTCATATACGTACTTAGAGATGCCTCAAGATACTTTAATAATTTACCACAGCTTCAAGGGGTTTGCAAGGATTGTTTACTCCTCTTTCAAGAAAAATACCTTGACATCTTGATAAAAAATCAAGGCTATAGTATAAGTAGGATTGGGTCGGATTGAATGATTTCTTTTAAAAAGAAGGGTCTTATAGTAAAATAGTGATAACTCAGGGCAATTTCTCAAAAAGGGGGAACCAATGTGTCCATTGAACTTAGAACGAAATACGGACAAATTGATATATCAAATGAAGTCATTGCAATGGTGGCAGGAGGCGCTGCGATCGATTGCTATGGTATTGTTGGCATGGCGTCCAAAAATCAAATAAAGGACGGCTTGACGGATATTCTCCGCAAAGAGAACTTCAGCCGGGGTGTTCTTGTGCGTCAAAAAGAAGATCGCATTCATATTGATATGTACATCATCGTCAGCTACGGTACAAAAATATCAGAAGTCGCACATAATGTTCAAACGAAAGTCAAATATACGATTCATCACACGATTGGACTTTCAGTTGACTCAGTCAACATTTATGTACAAGGAGTAAAAGTTACGAACCCGTAGTAAGGAGGAAATATATTGTCTATTAGAAATCTGGGTGGCCGCTCATTTGCAAAAATGATTCTTGCAGGTGCTCACCATCTTTCTCAAAACGCACAAATTGTTGATGCGTTAAATGTTTTTCCAGTGCCAGACGGAGACACGGGGACAAATATGAATTTGTCAATGACTTCAGGGGCAAAAGCAGTTGAAGAAACAAATACCGATCACATCGGTAAGGTCGGGGTGGCTCTGTCAAAAGGGCTGTTAATGGGGGCAAGAGGAAACTCAGGTGTGATCCTGTCTCAGCTCTTCAGAGGTTTCAGCAAAAATATAGAACAAAAAGAAACAATTGATGCAAAAGAATTTGCGCTTGCCTTGCAGGCCGGTGTTGATACAGCATATAAAGCCGTCATGAAACCGATTGAAGGAACCATCTTAACGGTTGCAAAGGACGCAGCAAAGAAAGCGGTTGCTGTTTCAGCAACAGAAGACCAAATCGATCGTGTGCTAGAATTAACGATTGAGGAAGCAAGAGCATCACTTGACCGAACGCCAGATCTCCTTCCTGTTTTAAAAGAAGTCGGCGTTGTAGATAGCGGCGGTAAAGGGCTTCTTTGTGTATATGAAGGTTTTCTTGCTTCCTTAAGAGGAGAAGAGCTTCCTCCTAAAACGGCCTCTTTGCCAACATTAAAAGAATTAGTGAGTGCAGAGCATCATAAAAGTGCACAAAGTCATATGAACACAGAAGATATTGAATTTGGCTACTGTACAGAATTTATGGTGAAATTTGAAGAAGACAAACAGTCCTTTGACGAAAATGCCTTCAGAGAAGAATTAAGCGAATTCGGAGATTCACTTCTTGTGGTATCTGATGATACGCTTGCAAAAGTTCATATTCATGCAGAGCAGCCGGGAGATGTCTTATCATATGCACAGCGCTACGGCAGCTTGATTAATATGAAAATTGAAAACATGAGAGAGCAGCATAGCTCGATCGTCAATGAAGAAAAAGATCACTCGCCTGCTGCACCAAAAGCAACAGCTGCTGAAAAACAGCGTTTTGGAGTAGTGAGTGTCGCAATGGGAGAAGGGATTGCTGACTTGTTTAAAAGTATCGGAGCATCCGTCGTCATTGAAGGCGGACAGACAATGAATCCGAGCACAGAAGACATTGTCAAAGCAATTGATAGCATTCATGCCGAAACCGTCTTTATCTTACCTAATAATTCTAATATTGTCATGGCAGCTAAACAGGCGGCAACTGTCTCAAGTCGTGAGGTCGTTGTTATTCCGACAAAGACCGTTCCTCAAGGAATGTCGGCACTTCTTTCTCTCAATGAAGCAGCTTCAAATGAAGACAATGAAGCAGCGATGTTAGAAGCGATTGATCATGTGAAAAGCGGCCAAATTACCTTTGCAGTGAGAGATACCCAAATTGATGGGATCGACATTGCCAAAGGCGACTATATGGGCCTATACAATGGAAAAATCACCTTAACAGCTAAAAATCAATTAGATGCAGCAAAAGAGCTTTTGACCCAAATGGTGACAGAAGATGATGAGATTGTCACAATCATCAAAGGGGAAGATGCATCATCTGATGAGATGGAAGCTTTAGAAGCATATATTGAAGACACATTTGAAGATGTAGAAGTTGAAGTCCACGATGGAAAACAGCCGCTTTATTCATATATTTTGGCTGTTGAATAAAGAAAGAAGGGCACATGAAGCCCTTCTTCTTCTTTTGCATTTTTTTACTATGTGTTCATTCGTGAAATGAGTTGCGGGAATCGAATGAATCCATTAGTCTAAAGGGAGTAACAAACCAATCTGTGATTGGTGATGAGAGGGGAAGACCTATGAAATTTAGAAGTGTGTTTGATATTATTGGACCCGTCATGATTGGTCCATCAAGTTCGCACACGGCGGGTGCGGCTCGTATTGGAAGAGTGGCTCGCAGCTTGTTCGGAAGGGAACCGAAACGAATTACTGTGTCGTTTTATGGCTCTTTTAAAGATACGTATAAAGGACACGGGACAGATGTAGCCATTATCGGCGGTGTTCTTGACTTTGATACATTTGATGAACGAATTAAAACAGCGATTGATATTGCAAAAAGCAAAGAAATCGACATTGAGTTTAAAGAAGAAGATGCGGTACCTGCGCATCCAAATACAGCAAAAGTAGAAATTTCAGATGCGAATGGAAGCCTTGAATTAATCGGGATTTCCATTGGCGGAGGTAAAATTGAAATCACAGAATTAAATGGCTTTGAACTGAGACTCTCAGGGAATCACCCGGCCATTCTTGTGGTTCATAACGACCGTTACGGGACGATTGCAGCAGTTGCCAATGTGTTAGCGAAATTCGCCATCAACATTGGTCATATGGAAGTGGCACGTAAAGAGGTCGGGCAAGAAGCACTCATGACGATTGAAGTGGATCAGAATATTGATCCAGCGGTTTTAACAGAGCTTGAGACGCTGCCAAACATTATTCAAGTCACACAAATTGCAGAGTAACAACAAGGAGGTTATGTATGATGTTTAAAAACGTCAAAGAACTCGTGCAGCTAACAGAAGATCGGAATACCTCCATTTCAGAAATTATGATTACTCAAGAAATGGAAGTGACAGGGAAGTCACGTGAAGACATTTTCTCGCAGATGTACCGCAACCTAGAAGTGATGGAACAGGCCGTTGAAAACGGATTGAAAGGTGTGAAATCATTATCTGGTTTAACAGGCGGGGATGCGGTGAAACTTCAAGCATATATCGCATCAGGCAAAACATTGTCTGGTCATACCATTTTAGATGCCGTGAGTAAGGCAGTGGCAACAAATGAAGTGAATGCAGCAATGGGAACGATCTGTGCAACGCCTACAGCTGGCTCAGCAGGTGTTGTGCCAGGAACGCTCTTTGCGGTGAAAGAAACATTAAAGCCAACAAAGGAACAAATGGTCAGATTCCTATTTACATCTGGTGCATTTGGTTTTGTTGTCGCCAATAACGCAAGTATCTCTGGTGCAGCAGGCGGCTGTCAGGCAGAAGTAGGATCTGCATCAGGTATGGCAGCAGCAGCCATTGTAGAAATGGCAGGCGGTACGCCGCAGCAATCCGCTGAAGCCATGGCCATCACCCTAAAAAATATGCTGGGTCTTGTTTGCGATCCAGTCGCAGGACTTGTGGAAGTGCCATGTGTGAAACGAAACGCAATGGGCGCTTCTAATGCGATGATTGCAGCAGATATGGCACTTGCCGGCATTACAAGCCGCATCCCTTGTGATGAAGTCATTGATGCGATGTACAAAATTGGTCAAACGATGCCAACAGCTCTTCGTGAGACTGCACAAGGCGGACTTGCTGCAACACCGACAGCAAGGGAGCTTGAAAAGAAGATTTTCGGAGGTGTGACCTCATCTCGTGATACAGAAATTGCAAGATAAGATCTCTGCCCTCAAAGGGATTGGAGAAGAAACAGAAAAAACACTAAATGAACTTGGAATCTACACAGTAGCCGATTTACTCGGCTACTTTCCTTATCGATATGACGACTATGAGCTTCGCAACTTAGAGGAAGTCAGGCATGACGAACGTGTCACAGTTGAAGGAAAAGTGCACAGTGAGCCCGTTCTCACCTATTATGGAAAAAAACGAAGCAGGCTGACATTCAGGCTGCTTGTCGGTCGTTTTTTGATTACAGCTATATGCTTCAATCGCCCTTATTTAAAACGAAGTCTTGTTTTAGGCGATACGGTATCCGTCACAGGGAAGTGGGATAAAAACCGGCAATCCATTATGGTGCAGGAATTTAAAAAAGGAACACACGAACAAGATGGCAGTATAGAACCTGTTTATTCAGTCAAAGAAAATGTAACCGTGAAGATGATGAGACGATTTGTAAAACAAGCGTTGTCACTCTATGTAGACCATGCTGAAGATCCACTGCCAAAGCAGCTTGTAGCTGCTTATAAACTCATGTCTTATCAAGAAGCACTAAAAACCATTCATCTCCCTGAAACGAGAGACTCGCTCAAGCATGCAAGACGACGCTTCGTGTACGAGGAATTTCTCATCTTTCAGCTGAAGATGCAGGCGATCAGAAAAAAAGAACGAGAAAAAACATCAGGCATCCAGCATCCGTTCGCAAAAGAGGCGGTCTTTGAGTTTGTTCATAGCCTGCCGTTCCCGCTGACAAAAGCACAATCAAGAGTGCTGGATGAAATTATGGCAGATATGGCATCCCCGTACCGAATGAACCGGCTTCTTCAAGGAGATGTTGGATCGGGGAAAACAGCTGTAGCGGCAATTGCCCTTTATGCCGCTCATTTATCCGGCTTTCAAGGTGCGCTGATGGTGCCAACTGAAATTTTGGCTGAACAGCATGCCGATTCACTGTATCAGCTATTTGAAAAATGGGGGCTAAATATTGCTCTTTTGACGAGTTCAGTGAAAGGAAAGCGCCGCAGAGAACTGCTTGAACGTCTGAAAGAGGGAGATATTGATATTTTAGTCGGCACGCATGCCCTTATCCAGGACGAAGTGGAATTTCAGCAGCTTGGTCTTGTTATTACAGATGAACAGCACAGGTTCGGCGTGGAACAGCGGAAAAAACTGCGAAGCAAAGGGCAGGACCCAGATGTTTTGTTTATGACCGCAACGCCGATTCCAAGAACGCTTGCCATCACAGTATTTGGAGAAATGGACGTCTCTGTCATTGATGAGCTGCCAGCCGGCCGAAAGCAGATTGAAACGTATTGGGTGAAGCATGACATGCTTGAACGGATTCTTGCTTTTGTTGATAAAGAGCTGAGAAAAGGCAGACAAGCGTATATTATTTGTCCACTTATAGAAGAATCAGACAAACTGGATGTCCAAAATGCGATTGATGTTCACAGCATGCTGACAGAGGCGTATCGCGGAAAATGGTCGATCGGCTTAATGCACGGGAAACTCGCCAGTGATGAAAAAGATCAAGTGATGAGAGATTTCACTTCCAATGAAGTGCAAATCCTTGTGTCAACGACAGTTGTTGAAGTTGGTGTCAACGTGCCGAATGCGACCATCATGGTCATTTATGATGCGGACCGCTTTGGACTGTCACAGCTTCATCAGTTAAGAGGCAGGGTCGGACGCGGAGAGCATCAATCTTTTTGTATTTTAATGGCGGACCCTAAATCAGAGACCGGTAAAGAACGCATGCGGATCATGTCTGAAACAACGGATGGCTTTGAACTGTCTGAAAAGGACTTAGAACTAAGAGGCCCTGGCGACTTCTTTGGCAAGAAACAAAGCGGAATGCCTGAATTTAAAGTGGCAGATATGGTTCATGACTATAGAGCGCTTGAAACCGCTAGAAAAGATGCGGCAGAGCTCGTGCAGTCTGAAGCCTTTTGGACAGACCCTGAATACAAAGAACTTAGGCAAACACTCGTAGACAGCGGTGTGCTTGGCGGAGATAAATTGAGCTGATCAAGTGCTGGCGGAATTTTCTTGTCTTTTTGAAACAAGGATTGATTTATCATCTATGAGATTATATACTACTATTAGTACCTAGTCATAAATGTACGGATGGTGTCTGCATATGAAACTAAATAAAAAAGAACGACAAAAGCTTCTCCAGCAAACGATCAGCTCGACTCCGTTCATTACTGATGAAGAATTGGCAAGTAAATTCGGTGTAAGCATTCAAACGGTTCGTCTTGACCGTTTGGAGCTATCAATCCCTGAATTACGCGAACGAATTAAGCACGTGGCCGAAAAGACATTAGAGGATGAAGTGAAGTCTCTTCCGCTGGATGAAGTCATTGGAGAAATGATTGATGTAGAGCTTGATGATCAAGCGATTTCCATTTTTGAAGTGAGAAAAGAGCATGTATTCAGCCGTAACCAAATTGCCAGGGGACATCATCTTTTTGCCCAGGCAAATTCGCTGGCAGTAGCCGTCATCGACGATGAACTGGCTTTGACAGCAAAAGCAAATATTAAGTTTACAAGGCAGGTCAAACAAGGCGAAAGAGTCGTCTCAAAAGCCAAAGTTGCCTCACATGATAAAGAAAAAGGCAGAACCGTAGTTGAAGTAAACAGCTATGTAGGTGAGGAAGTTGTCTTCTCAGGCGATTTCGTCATGTATCGCTCAAAACAAAAGTAAAAGGTGGCACATAACATGAGAATTGCAGTCGATGCAATGGGGGGAGATCATGCCCCTAAAGCCATTATTGACGGTGTGCAAAAAAGCTTAGAAGCATTTTCAGATATCGAGATTACACTAGTCGGCGATGAAAGCAAGATCAAATCATACATAACAAATCATGAACGCATCACGATCTTAGATGCAAAAGAAGTCATTGAACCAACGGATGAGCCAGTGCGTGCAGTGAGACGTAAAAAGGATTCTTCTATGGTGAAAATGGCGCAGGAAGTTTCAGAAGGAAGAGCAGATGCCTGTATTTCAGCTGGAAATACTGGGGCACTCATGACAGCAGGCCTGTTTATCGTAGGCAGAATTGATGGCATTGACAGACCAGCACTTGCTCCGACGTTGCCAACACTTGATGGCAGCGGGTTCTTATTATTGGATGTCGGCGCAAACGTTGATGCAAAGCCAGAGCATCTTGTGCAATATGCCATGATGGGATCTATTTACGCAGAGCATGTCTTCCCGAAGAGCAATCCACGCGTTGGACTTTTAAATGTCGGGACAGAAGATAAAAAAGGCAACGATTTAACGAAAAAAACCTTTGAATTATTAAAAGCATCAGATTTGAATTTCGTAGGAAATGTAGAATCGCGTGACTTATTAGAGGGTGTAGCTGATGTCGTTGTCACAGATGGTTTCACGGGGAATATCGCCCTTAAAACGATCGAAGGCACAGCTCTTTCTGTTTTTAAAATGCTGAAAGAAACCTTAACATCCAGCTTCACAGCTAAAATAGCAGCAGGTATGATGAAGCCAAAATTAATGCAGATGAAATCTAAAATGGATTACTCCGAATATGGTGGTGCCGCATTATTTGGTTTAAAAGCGCCCGTTATTAAAGCGCATGGATCCTCTGATGAAAATGCGATTTTTCATGCCATTCGTCAGGCGCGCGACATCGTTAAAAAAGACGTTTCAGCTATCATTCATCAAGAAGTTCAAAAAGAAGACACGAATGAGTCGTAATGGAGGTAGAGTAGCATGAGTAAAATTGCTTTTTTATTCCCAGGCCAAGGCTCTCAAAAAATTGGCATGGGAAAAGATTTATTTGACCAAGAAGCAGCATCTAAAGCTGTGTTTGAAGAAGCAGATCAGACCCTTGGTTTTGATTTATCTTCAATGATTTTTGAAGGAGATGCAGAAGAACTGACGCTGACATATAATGCACAGCCAGCTCTTTTAACGACAAGCATCGCGATCTTAAAGAAATTTGAAGAGAGCGGAATCAAAGCAGATTATGCAGCAGGGCACAGTCTGGGTGAATATACAGCCCTTGTTGCAGCGGGAGCTCTTTCGTTTAAAGATGCCGTTTTCGCAGTGAGAAAGCGCGGCGAATTAATGAATGAAGCCGTTCCAGCAGGAGAAGGCGCAATGGCGGCGATTCTTGGCTTAGACCAAGCAGCGCTTGTAGAAGTGACAAAAGAAGTGACAGAAAGCGGTCATCTTGTAGAACTTGCGAACTTAAACTGTCCGGGCCAAATCGTCATCTCTGGTACAGCAAAAGGTGTGGAACTTGCATCAGAGAAAGCGAAAGAAAAGGGCGCAAAACGTGCAATTCCACTTGAAGTGAGTGGACCTTTCCATTCTGCATTAATGAAACCAGCAGCTGAAAAATTCACAGATGTATTATCTAAATTAGACATTTCTGATGCCGCGACGCCAGTGATTTCAAACGTAACAGCAGACATCGTGACATCACGTAATGAAATTGAAACGAAGCTGATTGAACAATTGTATTCTCCTGTTCGATTTGAAGAAAGTGTAGAACGCTTGATTGACTTAGGCGTGACAACATTTATTGAAATTGGTCCTGGTAAAGTGCTCTCAGGTCTTGTGAAAAAAGTCAATCGCCGCCTGACGACCATTTCCGTATCAGATCAAGCAACAATTGAAGCAGCTATTCAAACACTCAAGGGGGATTCTTGATGCTTACAAATAAAACAGCCGTTGTCACAGGTGCATCTCGCGGTATTGGCCGTTCGATTGCGATCGATTTGGCGAAAAAAGGTGCCAATGTTGTGGTGAACTATTCAGGCAACGAAGCAAAAGCAAATGAAGTCGTCGATGAGATCAAAGCACTTGGCCAGCAGGCTTTTGCTGTCAAAGCGGATGTGTCAAATGCAGAAGAAGTACAGGCATTAATGAAACAAGCCGTTGATACATTTGGTTCAATCGACATTCTTGTGAATAATGCTGGAATTACAAAGGACAACCTGCTCATGAGAATGAAAGAAAATGAATGGGATGATGTCATTAACATAAACTTAAAAGGTGTCTTCAACTGTACAAAAGCTGTGACACGTCAAATGATGAAACAGCGCAGCGGAAGAATCATCAATGTAGCATCTGTTGTCGGCGTTTGCGGAAACCCTGGACAAGCAAACTACGTTGCAGCAAAAGCTGGTGTGATCGGATTAACGAAAACAACAGCGAAAGAGCTGGCAAGCCGTCATATTACAGTCAATGCCGTAGCACCAGGCTTTATTTCTACTGATATGACTGACAAGCTTGATGAGAATGTTCAAACAGAAATGCTTAAGCAAATCCCGCTCGCACGCTTTGGTGCGCCTGAAGATATAAGCAACGTTGTTGTCTTTTTAGCTTCAGAAGGAGCAGGTTATATTACAGGCCAAACCATCCAAGTGGATGGCGGAATGGTTATGTCCTAAGAAATATCAAAATTTCGTTACGTTTTCTCTAGTTTTTTAAAAACGAATCAACTATAATACTTTGAGGGGAGGTGAAAGGCAATGGCAGACGTATTAGAGCGTGTATCAAAAATTATTGTAGACCGCCTTGGCGTTGATGAGGCTGACGTGAAAATGGAGGCTTCATTTAAAGAAGATTTAGGCGCTGATTCCCTTGATGTAGTTGAGCTAGTTATGGAACTTGAAGATGAGTTCGATATGGAAATTTCTGACGAAGATGCTGAAAAAATTGCAACAGTCGGTGACGCTGTGAACTACATAAATAGCCAGCAATAAGCGTAACAAAGTCCCGTCTATTTTCATGGCGGGACTTTGAAAATTTATGTTAGTTTCAACATATTCAGCTGATCAATTGTCAGCCTTTTTCAGATGCTAAGGAGCACGGTTTCCTTGCATGTAGAAAGAGAGACTCCATATAATCAGTATCCTTAAAGGCGATGACGCCTACCTGGAGGTTGCTATGCCAAAACAATATAAAGACAAACAGAAACAGAGCAAAAAACTAGAGCAATTCAGAGAATTTCAGCAGCGCATTTCTGTACACTTTAAAAATGAGAAACTACTCTATCAAGCCTTTACACATTCCTCTTATGTGAATGAGCATCGGAAAAAACCTTATGAGGATAATGAAAGACTCGAATTTTTAGGGGACGCTGTTTTAGAGTTGACGATCTCACAGTTCTTATTTGCAAAGTACCCAGCCATGAGCGAGGGAGATTTAACAAAACTGAGAGCGGCGATCGTATGTGAGCCATCACTTGTGTCATTAGCGCATGAGCTGTCCTTCGGAGACCTTGTTCTTTTAGGAAAAGGGGAAGAAATGACAGGCGGCAGAAAACGCCCAGCACTCTTAGCAGACGTATTTGAGGCGTTTATCGGAGCGCTTTATTTAGATCAAGGACTTGAGCCTGTTGAACGATTCCTAGAAGCCTATGTATACCCGAAAATTAATGACGGGGCATTCTCACATGTCATGGACTTTAAAAGCCAGCTTCAAGAATTTGTTCAGCGAGATGGAAAAGGTGTACTTGAATACCGAATCCTGCATGAAAAAGGTCCAGCGCATAACCGGGAATTTGAAGCCAATGTATCCCTTAGAGGAGAAGTGCTCGGAATTGGAAATGGTCGTTCAAAAAAAGAAGCGGAACAGCATGCTGCACAGGAAGCACTTGCTAAATTACAGAAACATCATATGAACCAATAAAATCCCCCTCGTGATTCAGGGGGATTTCACTCTGTTTTCCATCATCTTTTTTCAGTTCATATGGTAAGATAATAGTACTTTAAATACATAAGGAGGATCACTCTCATGTTCCTCAAACGTTTAGACGTGATAGGATTCAAATCTTTCGCACAGCGGGTGACTGTAGACTTTGTCAAAGGGGTTACAGCTGTTGTTGGACCAAACGGAAGCGGCAAAAGTAATATTACTGATGCGATCCGCTGGGTACTTGGAGAGCAATCAGCAAAAAGCCTCCGCGGAGGAAAAATGGAAGACATCATTTTTGCAGGAAGTGACTCAAGAAAACGAGTCAACTTAGCAGAAGTGACATTAACGCTCGATAACGAAGATCACTTTTTGCCGATCGATTTTCACGAAGTCAGTGTGACAAGAAGAGTCTATCGTTCTGGAGAAAGTGAATTTCTCATTAACAATCAATCTGTCCGCTTAAAGGATATTATTGATCTTTTCATGGATTCAGGTCTTGGAAAAGAAGCTTTTTCGATCATCAGCCAAGGTAAGGTAGAAGAGATTCTATCGAGTAAAGCTGAAGAAAGACGTAGCATCTTTGAAGAAGCAGCGGGTGTCCTGAAATATAAAACAAGAAAGAAAAAAGCCGAGAATAAACTGTTTGAAACGCAGGACAACTTAAACCGGGTAGAAGATATTCTGCATGAACTAGAAGATCAAGTAGAACCACTAAGAATGCAGGCGTCTATTGCAAAAGACTATCTGCAAAAGAAAGAAGAACTTGAAAATGTAGAAATTGCTCTCACCGTCCATGATATTGAAGCACTACACAAAAAATGGACAACACTTGGTGAAGCTGTCGAGCGGTTCAAACAAGATGAAATGAAGCAGTCTACAGACATTCAAGCGAAGGAAGCCAAAATCGAAGAATCGAGAGACCGTATTCAGGCACTTGACGATTCGATTCATGACCTCCAAGAAGTCCTCCTTTTCACAAGTGAAGAACTAGAAAAGCTTGAAGGGAAAAAAGAAGTTCTAAAAGAACGGAAAAAAAATGCGGCCGCTAACCAAGGGCAGCTAGAAGACACGCTCGTGCGTTTAACCGAAAAACAGGCGTTGTTAACGGAAAAGATTGAACAGCAGAAAGTCACACGTGACAGCCTGCAAACAGAAGTGCAACAGCTAAAAGATGAAGTGAAAACAAAACAACATCAGCTGTCTCTTCATAGTGAAGATGTGGAAGGGCAAATTGAACAGCTGAAAAGCGATTATTTTGACCTATTAAACGAGCAAGCTTCTATCCGAAACGAACGTACATTACTAGAAGAACAGCAGCGCCAAGCAGCCTTGCAGCTAGAGCGGTTAACGCAAAATAATCAGAAACATATCGAAGAACGGGTGTCTGTGAAGGAAAAGAAAACAGAAGCCGAGAAGCAACTTTCAGAACGAGAAGAAGACATTTTGGCTCAGGTGAAACGCTTTAGAGAAGCGGAACAAAAGCTAGAGCAGATGAAACGTCAATACGAGAAAAAAGAAACGGCTCTTTACCAAGCCTATCAATATGTACAGCAGGCAAAATCTAAAAAAGAAATGCTTGAATCCATGCAGGAAGACTTCTCAGGATTTTTCCAAGGAGTGAAAGAGGTTTTAAAGGCAAAGGATCGGTTAGGCGGTATTCACGGGGCGATTGCAGAGCTGATTCAAACAGAGCAGCAACATGAAACAGCGATTGAAATTGCACTTGGCGCAGCCACGCAGCATGTCGTTACTGAAAATGAAGCGGCTGCCAGACAGGCCATTGGATACTTAAAGCAGCATTCCTTTGGGCGTGCGACCTTCCTGCCGATGAACGTCATCAAAGAACGAACCATTCAGTTCAGAGATATTCAAACAGCTGAGCAGCATGACGCATTTATCGGCGTAGCGAGTCAGCTCGTTTCCTTTGATGAAAAGTATGAAAAAGTCATTCGGAATTTGCTTGGAACAGTCCTAATCGTGAAAGACTTAAAAGGTGCCAATGAGCTAGCGAAAATGCTTGGACATCGTTATCGTATCGTAACCCTTGATGGGGACGTGGTGAACCCAGGCGGTTCAATGACTGGGGGCGGCGTAAAGAAAAAGAACAATTCCCTCCTCTCCAGAAACCGAGAGATTGAAACATTAACAAAGCAGCTCGTTGAAATGGAAGAAAAAACAACGATCCTTGAAAAAGAAACAAAAGAAACGAAGCAATCGATTGCCGAAAGCGAAGTCCAATTAACTGAACTGCGTCAGCGCGGCGAAATGCTTCGAGAAAAGCAGCAAGAGTTAAAAGGGACATTATATGAACTGCAAGTAGCTGAAAAAAATATTAACGCTCATCTAGAGCTCTATGATCAAGAAAAAGAAGAGTTGCAGCAGCGCTCTAGCGAACTTGCGAGCAAGGACAAAGAGCAGGCAGCCCTTGAAACATCTATAGGTGAGAAACTAACCTCTCTTGACGAAGAGATCAACACGTTAACAAAACGGAAGCAGACCCAAAGCTCAACGAAAGAAACCATTTCTTCCGAATTAACAGAGCTGAAAATCTCGCTTGCCAAAAAAGAGCAGTCTTTAGCAAATGAACAAGAAAAACTGTCGAGCTTAACGGCTGAATTAGAAGAGGCTGAAAAGACGCTGACGGAAACAAAAGAAGATTTGTCTCTCTTAACAAGTGAAATGTCATCCAGCTCAAGCGGCGCCGAACAACTGGAAGAAGCGGCAAAAGAGAAACTGGAACATAAAAACAAAACGACAGCGCTTATCTCAGAGCGACGCAAACAGCGCCTGGCTCTTTCTGAAACATTAGAATTCGCAGAACGTGAACTAAAAGAGCAAAAACGCCTGTATAAACAGCTCACGACAAGCTTAAAAGATGAAGAAATCAAGCTTGGCCGCATGGAAGTTGAACTTGATAACCTCATCGCTTATTTAAACGAAGAGTATGCCCTTTCGTTTGAAGGAGCAAAAGAAATGTATCATCTGACGCTATCGCCGGATGAAGCAAGAAAACGCGTGAAATTGATCAAACTAGCCATTGAAGAGCTTGGAACAGTGAACTTAGGCAGCATTGACGAGTATGAACGTGTGAATGAACGTTTTCTCTTCTTAACTGAACAGCGCAATGATCTGACAGAAGCGAAAAATACGTTATTCCAAGTCATTGAAGAAATGGATCAGGAGATGACGAAACGTTTCTCTGAGACATTCTCTCAAATCCGCGGGCATTTTGAATCTGTTTTCCAAGCATTATTTGGCGGAGGAAGAGCAGACCTTAAGCTCACAGATCCAAACGATTTACTAAACTCAGGTGTCGATATTGTGGCGCAGCCGCCGGGGAAAAAGCTGCAAAATCTAAGCCTGCTTTCAGGCGGAGAAAGAGCATTAACAGCCATTGCTTTATTATTCTCGATCTTAAAAGTGAGACCAGTTCCATTCTGTGTGCTAGATGAGGTAGAAGCAGCGCTTGATGAAGCAAATGTGTTCCGCTTTGCCCAGTATTTAAAGAAATATAGCCAAGAAACACAGTTTATTGTTATTACACACCGAAAAGGAACCATGGAAGAAGCAGATGTTCTGTACGGTGTCACGATGCAGGAGTCAGGTGTCTCAAAACTGGTATCTGTCAAACTAGAGGAAACGAAAGAGCTTGTCCAGTAATTAAAGGAGGTTTTTGAACCAATGAGCTTTTTTAAGAAATTAAAAGAAAAATTTACGCAGCAAACCGATTCAGTATCAGAAAAGTTTAAAGATGGACTTGAAAAAACGAGAAATTCGTTTCAGGGAAAAGTAAATGAACTCATTTCTCGCTATCGTAAAGTGGATGAAGACTTTTTTGAAGAACTAGAAGAAGTGTTAATCGGTGCTGATGTTGGTTTCACGACTGTGATGGAACTGATTGATGAGCTGAAAAAAGAAGTGAAATTAAGAAACATTCAAGACCCAAGTGAAGTACAAGCAGTCATCTCTGAAAAACTCGTGGAGATTTACAATAGCGGTGAGGAACAAATCTCTGAACTGAACATTGAAGACGGCCGTTTAAATATTATTTTATTCGTAGGCGTGAACGGTGTCGGTAAAACCACAACCATTGGTAAGCTGGCAAACAAGCTAAAAAATGAAGGGAAATCCGTCATTTTAGCAGCAGGTGATACGTTCCGTGCGGGGGCGATTGAGCAGCTTGAAGTATGGGGCGAGCGCTCTGGTGTTCCTGTCGTTAAACAAACAGCAGGCTCTGACCCGGCAGCGGTCATCTATGATGCCGTTCAATCAGCTAAAGCCAAAAAAGCAGATGTCTTGATCTGTGATACAGCAGGCAGACTGCAAAACAAAGTCAACTTGATGAAAGAGCTAGAGAAGGTCAAGAGAGTCATTGAACGCGAAGTGCCCGATGCACCGCACGAAGTACTGCTTGCCCTTGATGCGACAACGGGTCAAAATGCGATGGCGCAAGCGAAGGAATTTTCTAAAGCGACAAACGTGACAGGTATCGCTTTAACAAAGCTTGACGGTACTGCAAAAGGCGGGATTGTTCTTGCCATTCGCAATGAGCTCAACATCCCTGTAAAACTTGTCGGATTAGGTGAAAAAGTAGACGATCTGCAAGAGTTCGATGCTGAATCGTATGTGTACGGATTATTCTCAGACATCATTGATCAAGAAGACTAATCAAGATGCCGACAAAACTGCCGGCATTCAGCGTGTAGACAAACCCTTGCATTCTTTGTCAGTCCTGCGTGCTGGTGCTCACGAATGTGACATTCGCTCCGCGCCAGTACTCGTCCTTCCTAGACTTCAAAGGTTTTCTATCACGCTGAAAAGAAGACAAAGTGCTAAAATCAAGTTCATTTTAGCCCTTTGTCAACAATCTGGGGATGCCGGCAAAATTGCCGGCATTTTTATTTATATATCGCCGCAGGAAGTGACAAGATAAAAACTTGACACATAGATCAGAACCGTGTAAACTTAGTTGTTGTAAAGGGAATGAACTTAACAAAGGGGAGAGAGCCCATGACGCTTGAAAAGACAACGAGAATGAACTACTTGTTTGATTTCTATCAATCGTTGTTGACCGCAAAACAAAAGAGCTACATGTCGCTTTACTACCTAGACGATTTTTCCCTCGGTGAAATTGCGGATGAATATGAAGTATCAAGACAGGCTGTTTATGATAATATTAAACGGACTGAAGCGATGCTTGAACAATATGAAGAAAAGCTGCTCTTGTTTAAGAAATTTAAAGAGCGTAAAGAACTTCTCACAAAAATGAGAGAGCTTGTAGCAGATTCCGCGCAAAAGGAAGAAGCAGAAGCTTTAATTGAATCGCTTGAGAAATTAGATTAGGAGGCGGCACAGTATGGCATTTGAAGGATTAGCCGACCGACTGCAGCAGACGATTTCAAAAATCCGCGGCAAAGGAAAAGTGTCAGAGCAAGATGTAAAAGAAATGATGCGCGAGGTACGCCTTGCCCTTCTTGAAGCTGACGTCAATTTTAAAGTAGTCAAAGACTTTGTGAAAAAAGTAAGCGAGCGGGCAGTTGGACAAGAGGTCATGCAAAGTCTTACCCCAGGACAACAGGTCATTAAAGTTGTAAAAGAAGAACTCACTGAATTAATGGGCGGGGAAGAGAGTAAAATCGCTGTAGCGAAAAAATCTCCAACTGTCATTATGATGGTTGGTCTTCAAGGGGCAGGTAAAACGACCACAACTGGAAAGCTTGCCAACTTACTTCGCAAAAAACATAATCGCAAGCCGATGATGGTGGCCGCTGATATTTACAGACCAGCAGCGATCCAGCAGCTTCAAACGCTTGGGAAACAGCTTGATATGCCCGTATTCTCATTAGGTGATCAAGTTAGTCCTGTCGAAATTGCCAAACAGGCAATTGAAAAAGCGAAAGAAGAACATCATGATTATGTCATTTTAGATACAGCAGGACGTCTTCATATTGATGAAGACTTAATGGATGAACTTCAGAAAGTAAAAGAAGTCGCAAATCCAGAAGAGATTTTCCTCGTTGTTGACTCGATGACTGGTCAAGATGCTGTCAATGTCGCAAAAAGCTTTAATGAACAGCTTGGTTTAACAGGTGTCATTCTGACAAAACTAGACGGTGATACGCGAGGCGGGGCAGCACTTTCAATTCGTGCAGTCACAAATACGCCGATTAAATTCGCCGCACTAGGTGAAAAGCTTGATGCAATTGAACCATTCCATCCAGAGCGGATGGCATCAAGAATTCTTGGCATGGGAGATGTGCTCACGCTTATTGAAAAAGCACAAGCAAACGTTGACCAAGATAAAGCGAAAGAGCTTGAACAAAAAATGCGGACAATGAGCTTCACGCTCGATGATTTCCTCGAGCAACTTGGGCAGGTTCGCAACATGGGTCCACTTGATGAACTGATCCAAATGATGCCGGGAGCCGGTAAAATGAAAGGGCTCAAAAACGTCCAAGTAGACGAAAAGCAGCTCAATCACATCGAAGCGATCATTAAATCAATGACGACCGAAGAAAAAGAACAGCCAGAGGTCATCAATGCAAGCCGAAGAAAACGGATTGCAAAAGGAAGCGGAACATCTGTACAGGAAGTCAATCGCCTTTTAAAACAATTTGACGAAATGAAAAAGATGATGAAGCAAATGACCAACATGTCCAAAGGAAAGAAAAAAGGCGGCTTTAAATTACCATTTATGTAATTGGTTATACATGATAAAACCGTTGTTAAGAAAAAACACTTTACAAACCCTTTTATCATTGTTAATATACTATCTTGTTGAAATATTTTCGGAGGTGCTAGTAAAATGGCAGTAAAAATTCGTTTAAAACGTATGGGAGCAAAAAAATCTCCTTTCTATCGTATTGTTGTAGCAGATTCTCGTTCACCACGTGACGGTCGTTTCATCGAAACAGTTGGAACTTACAACCCAGTGGTATCACCAGCTGAGGTGAAAATCAACGAAGAATTAGCGCTTAAATGGCTTCAAAATGGTGCGAAACCATCTGATACAGTTCGTAACCTTTTCTCAAGCCAAGGAATTCTTGAAAAATTTCATAATGCGAAAAACAGCAAATAATGAATGAGCTGTCCTTGGAAGAATTGATTGTGTCCATCGTCGAGCCACTTGTTGATTTCCCTGAAGATATTCACGTATCTTCATTAGAAAAAGATGAGCAGGTCATTTACACACTGTCTGTCAATGCTGAAGATACCGGAAAAGTGATCGGAAAGCAGGGACGTACAGCTAAAGCGATACGAACAGTCATGTTTGCAGCAAGTGCAGAGTCTTCTAAGAAAGTTCAACTTGAGATTGCTGACTAAAAAGGGAGAGGGCTTAGGACCTCCCCTTTTTTTACACGTTTAAATCTATTTTTCGTTATACTGTAGAGGACAAATGCCTTCGGATAGGGGGACAAAAAGGAAGATGCAGATCATTCAACATGTCACCGTCATGCAAGTATTAACTGAAAGCAGTAAGGACAAACTGTTAACGACTTTTTTGGAGAAAAAAGAAAGACTAGAACGTGAATGCAATCAACTATATTTTCAACTAAAAAAGCATGAAAAAGAACCACATCAGCAAGAAGCCATCCCTCAATTTCAAAAAGCCATTGAAAAAAGACAAGAGAAAATGAGGCAAATTGATTTTCAAGTCGAGCAGCTGCATATCTTGCCTCTTGGCAGTGAAATGAAAGAAACAGAAGTGGATGCGCTGATTGAAGTAAAAATAGGTGATAAATGGGATGACAAAATGCAAGACAATGTCATCGTCGTGAAAGACGGCACCATTGTGGAAATACGTCAGGGGTGATTGAGAACATGGAGCTAGAATGGTTGAATGTCGGAAAGATCGTCAATACACATGGAGTGCGCGGAGAAGTACGTGTTGTGTCAAAGACTGATTTCCCAGAAGAACGCTACAAAAAAGGCAGCGTCCTTTATATTTTCAAACAAAATCAAAAAGAACCGCTAAAAGTGACTGTCGCATCACATAGACAGCACAAACAATTTGATTTACTGACATTTGAAGAAGTCGGCTCGTTAAATGAAGCTGAGCAATTAAAAGAGTCGATTTTAAAAGTAGAAAAAGAACATCTTGGTTCATTAGATGAAGGGGAATTCTATTTCCACGAAATCATCGGCTGTGAAGTATACGATGAAGAGGACAAACTGATTGGTCAAATCAAAGAAATTTTAACGCCAGGGGCAAATGATGTATGGGTGGTTGGAAGAAAAGGCAAAAAAGATGCCCTCATCCCTTATATTCCATCTGTCGTCAAAACAGTTGATATTTCATCCAAGAAAGTACACATTGAAGTGATGGAAGGACTCATTGACGAATGAAAATTGACTTTTTAACACTGTTTCCTGAAATGTTCGAAGGAGTGCTTCACTCATCGATCTTAAAAAAAGCTCAGGAAAAAGATGCGGTCTCATTTGATGTCGTGAATTTTAGGGAGTATTCCGATCATAAACATAAAACAGTGGATGACTATCCGTATGGCGGCGGTGCTGGCATGGTTCTGAAAGCACAGCCTGTATTTGATGCGGTAGAAGATTTAACGAAAAAAGCAAACAAGAAGCCCCGCATTATTCTTGTTTGTCCTCAAGGAGAAAGATATACACAAAAGAAAGCAGAAGAGCTTGCAAAAGAAGAGCATCTTATGTTCATTTGCGGCCACTATGAAGGCTACGATGAGCGCATCAGGGAGCATCTTGTCACAGATGAAATTTCAATCGGAGATTTCGTTCTCACAGGCGGAGAGCTGCCGGCGATGATGATTGCAGACAGTGTGGTCAGGCTTTTGCCTCATGTGCTTGGAAAAGAAGCGTCTCATATCGAAGATTCATTTAGTACAGGTCTGCTTGAGCATCCGCACTATACAAGACCAGCTGATTATAAAGGATTGAAAGTACCAGATGTGCTTCTCTCTGGAAATCATGCCAAAATTGAAGAGTGGCGGCGTAAAGAATCGTTGAAGCGAACCTATACAAGACGGCCAGATTTGATCGATTCTTGCAAAACATTAACGGATGAAGAAAAAAGATGGCTTTGGCAGCTTCATAATGACTAGATTGTATTGCACAAGGTATACAGGTGTGGTATGATACTACTTGTGACTTGGACGGCTTGCCGATTCAAGTTTGAAAACGATGTTCCGCTGCAATGAAGAAAGAGGACATGAGCATCTGTTGGAAGGAGTTGAAAACGATGCAACAATTGATTGAAGAAATCACAAAAGAACAATTACGCACTGATCTTCCTGCGTTCCGTCCTGGTGACACTTTACGTGTACACGTGAAAGTTGTCGAGGGTACTCGTGAGCGTATCCAGATCTTTGAAGGTGTTGTAATTAAGCGTCGTGGTGGTGGAATCAGCGAAACTTTCACAGTTCGTAAGATCTCTTACGGTGTAGGCGTTGAGCGTACATTCCCTGTACACACACCAAAAATCGCTAAGATCGAAGTTGTACGTCACGGTAAGGTACGTCGTGCGAAACTTTACTACCTACGTGAACTTCGCGGTAAAGCGGCTCGTATCAAAGAAATCAGACGATAATGATATCAAAGGAAAGAGCTTGTTACCTGTAACAGGCTCTTTTTTTGTACAATGTATAGAGAGACAACCGTTAGAAGAGAGAAGGTGCACATATGACAATTCAATGGTTTCCAGGCCATATGGCAAAAGCAAGACGGGAAGTCACAGAAAAATTAAAGCTCATCGACATCGTATTTGAATTAACCGATGCAAGGATTCCGATGTCCTCTAGAAACCCAATGATTGAAGAAATCCTCCAAAACAAACCGAAAATTATGCTTTTGAACAAAGCAGATAAAGCAGATCCTCGTATGACAAAAGAGTGGCAGGCACACTTTGAAGCGCAAGGTGTACGGTCGCTTGCCATTAATTCTGTCGATGGACAAGGGTTAAATCAAATCATTACGACATCAAAAGAAATCTTAAAAGAAAAGTTCGATCGAATGAAAGCAAAAGGTGTTAAGCCGCGTGCCATTCGAGCTTTGATTATCGGAATTCCCAATGTCGGCAAATCAACGCTGATCAATCGGTTGGCAAAGAAAAATATTGCGAAAACAGGAGATCGACCTGGTATTACGACGTCACAGCAATGGGTGAAGGTAGGAAAAGAACTTGAACTGCTCGATACCCCCGGAATTCTCTGGCCGAAATTTGAAGATGAACAAGTAGGTCTTAGGCTGGCCGTCACCGGAGCGATTAAAGACTCAATCATCAACTTGCAGGATGTCGCCGTTTATGCGCTACGCTTTTTAGAAGAGCACTATCCAGAGCGATTAAAAAAACGCTATGATCTAGCAGAAATACCTGAAGATACAGTTGAGCTGTTTGATGCCATTGGCACAAAACGCGGCTGTCTGATGAGTGGAGGATTCATTAATTACGACAAAACGACCGAAATCATCATTCGGGATATTCGAACGGAAAAATTTGGTCCCCTCACTTTTGAGAAGCCTGAAAGCTAAAAGACACGCAGCTCATGCGGGTCTTTATTTTTTGCGAAAAACTGCCGATATAAAGAAGGAGGCTGCGGAAAAGCCAATGTACACGGTCAAACAAATAAAAGCATTAATAGAACAACATGCTGACGACGAGTCATACATTCGTGAACTATTGAAAGACGATACAAGAAAAAGTGTCCAGAAGCTGATGGACAAATGGAACAAAGAGAGAGAAAAGCAGCAAGAACTACATGCAGCATGGAAGCAAATGCTGCAATTTGAAACCAAAGCAAGAGCGCAAGGATACACTTATATTGCGGGCATAGATGAAGCAGGAAGAGGACCACTCGCTGGTCCAGTTGTTGCGGCAGCTGTGATATTAAAAGAAGATACCATCCTACTCGGTTTAAATGATTCAAAACAGCTATCTGAGAAAAAAAGAATGACCTATTATGAGCTCATTCAAAAGGAAGCACTCGATATCGGCATCGGCATTGTTGATGCGGCAACGATTGACGAAATCAATATATACGAAGCATCAAGACTGGCGATGGTGAGGGCTGTAAAGCAGCTCACTCACACACCTGATTATCTACTCATAGATGCGATGACGCTCCCGCTTCCTACTCAACAGGAGAATATCATCAAAGGAGATGCTAAAAGCGCATCCATCGCAGCTGGTGCATGTATTGCCAAAGTGACAAGGGACCAAATGATGGAAGAGTATGGACGCCAGTACCCTGAGTATCAATTTGAAAAACATAAAGGGTATGGAACGAAAGAGCACCTTGCTGCCATTCAAACACATGGCGCCACACCTATCCACCGGTTATCATTTGCACCAGTGAAATCTGTTATTTCATAAATATTTTGACACAAGGAGGCTGCCTGTGATGACAAGAGTTGAAGATATACATACTGCACTGAATAGTCGGCTGAATACGGCAGAATCTGTTCCGCTTAACACGGAAGGAAAGGAAAATATTCACCGGCTCATACTTGGCAAAGTACTAAAAATGCTTGGTGATGATACAGCGCTTGTTCAAATAGGCGCTACCAAAATAAAAGCGCAGCTAGCGGCTCAGCTCAAAGCCGATTCTTTCTACTGGTTCCAGTTAGAACAAGAAGGTGGAGACAGTCTGAGTAAATTAAGACCTGTTCAGCAATTTGACCAAGATCCAAAAACATTAAAAGATGCCGCAGCTAAACTACTAGAAGGTCTGTCGCTTAAAAATGGACTTGAACAAATGTTAACAGCTACAGCCTTTTTAAAAGAAAAACCGGTCATCAACGAAGCAGAGTTAAAAACGGCAGTAAAATGGATTGAACAACTTCAAGGCGCGGATATCAAAAAAGGTCTGCAAGCACTTCTTTTTGCTTTAAAGAAAGATTTGCCGATTCAACAAGGAGTGCTCCAATCAATATTAGCGATGAAATCCCCCTCTGCACTTCATCAGGATGTGACAGCACTGCTAGATCGATTAACACAGCTTCCGAAGCAATCAGAAGCCACACAGGCTCTTACACAGGCCGTTCGTACGGTTGTAAATGCTGAGACAACTGTTCATGCAGAAAAGCTCTTATCGGTGCTTCTAGGAGCAAAAGAAGGTCAAACGAAGCAAGGAGAAAGCTTGCAGCTGGTGCAGCCTCATGTCAATCCGGCTCAGCAAACAAAGCAGAGCCAGCCCGCCGCTATACAAGGGCGACAGGCGGATACAGTGAATCAGAACAGCGTGCAGCAATTATTAAGTCCAAAACAGCTCCCGCTTCAGCAAATAGAACGCATTCTGACAAGCATCACAAAGCAAGGCACAGACGGACAGCAGCTTGATGTAAAACAACTCACATCACTGGTTCAAGCAGTCCAGCAGGCAGGGCCACAGGCTGACGCAAAGGCAGCCGTGCTTCAAAGGGAATTTCCGTTTCTTTCAAAAACAGAGGCGAACGCATTGGCAAAGGTCATTCAGCAGACTGAACCAGCATTAAGCAATAAAACCGATGTACTCGATTTACTGATGACGATGAAAAAAGCGATAGGTGTACGAGATGAAATTGGGATGCTGAAATTACTGGAAAAGGGCAGCCAAGATGTCAAAAGCCAAGAGCTTCACCAATTAAAGATGGTTTTAAATGATGCAAGGCAAGCTGATGTTCCCGAGCCCGTAAAAAAAGAAGTGGATCAATTATTCCATAGATTAAATGGGCAGTTACTAGTGCATCAGGAAAACCAAACAGTTAGTCAAATGATGGTTTCTTACCCGCTTTTCTCAAAACATAGTGTTCAAGATTTAACCTTTATTCTAAAAGGGCATAAGAAAAAAGATGGCTCTATCGATATTTCTCAGTGCCGTTTAATGTTTTATTTAAACATGGAAAACTTAGAAGAAACGTTAATAGACTGTACGATTCAGCAAAAAGTGATGTCAATTACAGTCGAGACGGCTCACGAACTGCAAGGGACCATTAATCCAATGATTCCAGCTGTTCGAGAGAATTTAAATGCCCTAGGGTATAGTTTGACGGGGATTACAGCGAAAAAGAGAGAAGAGCCAATTGATCCGTCTGACTTTCTAGATGAACACTTTCATAAAATCAGCGAGAAAGGGCTGGACTTACGAGTATGAAAGATTCAAAACCGCTTAGAAGAGCGGTCGCTCTACACTATGATGAAGAAAAACAAAAAGCGCCAAAAGTCGTTGCAACAGGCAGCGGCTATGTGGCTGATCATATTATTGAAGAAGCTCAAAAAGCTGGCGTCCCTATCCAAGAAGACCGTAATTTAGTAGAACTGATGCGCCACTTAACGCTCGATGAGGAAATCCCAGAAGCGTTATACGATACTGTAGCAGAAATATTTTCATTTATCTATCGGTTGGATCAAAAAATGAAAAAATAAGGTAAAATAAGTGTTTTGACTGAAAAATTTATATTTTTAATAAAATAAAAGTTTGAATGTTTAGAAGGATTTTACGATTTTACATAGAACCCTAGACATTCTCTTTTTTATTCTTTAAAATGAAAGCGCAGTCTATTTTATAATTTTTGTTTCTACATATGTTGGGAGGATGGGAAATGAATATCCATGAGTACCAAGGAAAAGAA
This sequence comes from Bacillus altitudinis 41KF2b, assembly GCF_000691145.1. Lineage (GTDB taxonomy): Bacteria > Bacillota > Bacilli > Bacillales > Bacillaceae > Bacillus > Bacillus altitudinis. The sequence continues at coordinate 528,399 of NZ_ASJC01000001.1, forward strand.
ATCCTAAGAAAATATGGGGTTTCAGTTCCAAATGGTAAAGTAGCATTTACACCTGATGAAGCAGTGAAAGCATCAGAAGAGCTAGGAAGCTCTGTATATGTCGTAAAAGCACAGATTCATGCAGGCGGCCGTGGTAAAGCAGGTGGGGTAAAAATTGCAAAAACAAAAGATGAAGTGAAAGGGTTTGCAGAGGAATTGCTCGGCAAGACACTTGTCACACATCAAACAGGGCCTGAAGGGCGCGAAATAAAACGCTTACTTATTGAAGAAGGCTGCGATATTCAAAAAGAGTACTATGTAGGACTCGTTTTGGATAGAGCGACATCAAGAATTGTTTTGATGGCTTCTGAAGAAGGCGGTACTGAAATTGAAGAAGTAGCAGAAAAAACGCCAGAAAAAATCGTGAAAGTGGTCATCGACCCAGCGATTGGTCTCCAAGCCTATCAGGCGAGAGAAGTTGCGTTTAAAATTAATATTCCAACAAAATTAGTTGGTCAAGCTGTTAAGTTTATGACAAGCCTTTACAATGCGTTTATTGAAAAGGATTGTTCAATTGCCGAGATAAATCCTCTTGTTGTAACAGGTGATGGAAAAGTCATGGCACTTGACGCAAAATTAAACTTTGATAGCAATGCCTTATATAGACAAAAAGATATATTAGAATACCGTGACCTTGATGAAGAAGATCCAAAAGAGATTGAAGCATCTAAATATGACCTAAGCTACATTTCTCTAGACGGGAATATTGGCTGTATGGTGAATGGAGCAGGCCTTGCGATGTCTACAATGGATATCATCAAGCATTACGGCGGTGACCCTGCAAACTTCCTTGATGTTGGCGGCGGTGCAACTGCTGAAAAAGTAACGGAAGCATTTAAAATCATCTTATCTGATCAAAATGTCAAAGGGATTTTCGTGAACATTTTTGGCGGCATCATGAAATGTGATGTCATCGCAGAAGGTGTTGTTGAAGCGACGAAACAAGTCGGCTTAACATTACCACTCGTTGTTCGTCTTGAAGGAACAAACGTTGAATTAGGGAAGAAAATTCTGAGTGATTCAGGCTTAAATATCACTTCTGCTGAGTCTATGGCTGACGGGGCAGAAAAGATTGTATCTTTAGTCAAGTAGAGCAGAAAGGCAGGGAACCTAAATGAGTGTATTTATTAATAAAAATACGAGAGTAATTGTTCAGGGGATTACCGGTTCAACCGCATTATTCCATACAAAACAAATGATTGAGTATGGAACAAATATCGTTGGCGGTGTCACACCTGGAAAAGGTGGAACTGAAGTAGAGGGAGTTCCTGTATTTAATACTGTATCTGAAGCAGTACAGACAACTGGAGCAAATGCTTCTGTTATCTATGTACCAGCACCATTTGCAGCAGACGCCATTTTAGAGGCTGTTGATGCGGAAGTGGATCTAGTGATTTGTATCACAGAACACATTCCAGTTCTGGATATGGTTAAAGTGAAACGCTATATGGAAGGTAAGAAGACAAGACTTGTTGGACCGAACTGTCCTGGTGTGATTACACCTGAAGAATGTAAAATTGGCATCATGCCTGGCTACATTCATAAAAAAGGTCATGTTGGTGTTGTGTCTCGTTCTGGAACGCTTACATATGAAGCGGTACATCAGCTTTCAGAGGCTGGTGTTGGTCAATCAACAGCTGTAGGAATTGGCGGAGACCCTGTCAATGGCACGAACTTTATTGATGTATTAAAAGCCTTCAATGAAGATCCTGAAACGCATGCTGTGATCATGATTGGTGAAATCGGTGGTACTGCTGAAGAAGAAGCAGCTGAATGGGTAAAAGCAAATATGACCAAGCCGGTTGTTGGCTTTATTGGCGGTAAAACAGCGCCTCCAGGAAAACGTATGGGACATGCTGGTGCCATTATTTCTGGTGGTAAAGGAACTGCTGATGAAAAAGTAAAAACAATGCGTGAATGTGGAATTGAAGTGGCAGAGACACCATCTGTCATGGGAGAAACCTTAATTAAAGTGTTAAAAGAGAAGAATCTCTTCGAAGCTTGTAAAACGCATTAATGACACAAGAAGACTTGTTCTTTGACAAGTCTTCTTCTTTCTATCTTAAACTGGAGGAATGGTATGTACAACGTGTCCGAAAGAATGATTTTTCACCGCTTAAAAGGCCTCATCTCACCCTCTTTGTTAACAAAATGGTGGAAAGTCGATCCTGAGCTATATATAAATGAAGAAACACATCATTTCAAACAGGATCGATCATTACAAAAGATCGACTTTACCCGCTTACAACAAGCTGAAGAAAATGAATTCCCCATTTTTCAACACATCGTTCAAGCCTATTTAAAGCAAAATATTCACATGGTTCCCATCACATCACCTTTATATCCCAGCTCACTAAAACACATTTATGATCCTCCCCCAGTATTATTCCTAAAAGGAAACGTTACCTATTTAAATGAAGAAAAAAGTTTAGGTGTAGTAGGTACACGAGTGCCATCCTCTTATGGAGAAGCGTGCGTGAAGAAAATTGTTGGAGAACTTGTAGAGGAAGATTGGATGATTGTGAGTGGTTTAGCAAAAGGAATTGATGGACTTGCACACAAAGAGTGCATAAGAAAAAAAGGAAAAACGATTGGTGTTGTAGCTGGCGGCTTTCAACATGTATATCCAAAAGAACATGTGCAAATGGCTCAATATATGGGAGAACATCATTTACTGTTGTCAGAGCATCCGCCTTATATCAAACCAGAAAAATGGCATTTTCCAATGAGAAACCGATTAATTAGTGCCCTGACAAGAGGAACCATCGTGGTCCAGTGCAAAGAAAAGAGCGGTTCGCTTATTACAGCCTACCAGGCATTAGAGCAAGGAAAAGAAGTGTTTGCTGTTGCAGGATCGATCTTTGATTCTAATTCTATAGGTCCAGCTAGACTGATTCAGCAAGGTGCCAAGCTTGTTCATTCAACGAAGGATATTTTAGAGGAATTCTCCTTGAGTGGTGTTCAATATACTGAACTCCCATAAAAATATCGTTTGACAAAAGACATCGGAATATTTAATAATAGTGAGGATTTAAGTTTACACTTTGTTTTTCGTGTTTATAATGATGTTCATCATAAAGAATTTTTAACGATTGCCTGTTAGATAGGTGCAATTAACATAAATATAAATTTGTGAAATGGATAAAGAGAGAACACCTCTTAAGGGGGATTTTGAGTATGGCTGATTATTTAGTCATCGTTGAGTCGCCAGCAAAGGCGAAAACGATTGAGCGTTATTTAGGAAAAAAGTATAAAGTAAAGGCTTCAATGGGGCATGTAAGGGATTTACCGAAAAGTCAGCTTGGTGTTGACACTGATCATGACTTCGAACCGAGATATATTACGATTCGAGGAAAAGGTCCAGTCTTAAAAGAATTAAAAACAGCAGCGAAGAAAGCAAAAAAAGTATATCTCGCAGCTGACCCCGACAGAGAGGGAGAAGCGATTGCTTGGCATTTAGCCCACAGCCTTGACCTTGACCTCTCTTCAGATTGCCGGGTTGTCTTTAACGAGATTACAAAAGATGCAATTAAAGATTCCTTTAAACATCCACGTATGATCGATATGGACTTGGTTGATGCGCAGCAGGCAAGACGAATCTTAGATCGTCTCGTTGGATATAAAATCAGCCCAATTTTATGGAAGAAAGTCAAAAAGGGCTTAAGCGCCGGTCGTGTTCAATCAGTTGCACTCCGCCTGATTATTGACCGCGAGAATGAAATTAATGAATTCAAACCAGAAGAATACTGGACAATTGATGGTACCTTCCTAAAAGGGAAAGAAAGCTTTGAAGCGAGTTTCTTTGGCGTAAATGGCAAAAAACATCCGCTAAAAACAAAAGAAGATGTAAAAGAAATCCTTTCGAAATTAAAAGGAAGCAAATTTTCTGTTGAAAAAGTGACGAAAAAAGAACGTAAACGCAACCCAGCTGTTCCGTTTACAACATCTACCTTACAACAAGAGGCAGCGAGAAAACTAAACTTCCGTGCGAAGAAAACGATGATGATTGCACAGCAATTATATGAAGGGATTGATCTTGGTAAAGAAGGTACAGTAGGTCTCATTACATATATGAGAACGGACTCAACACGTATTTCCAATACGGCAATTGAAGAAGTATCTGCTTTCATTGATCAAACGTATGGCAAGAATTTCTTGAATACAACAAAACGAACTGCCAAAAAGAACGAAAATGCACAGGATGCTCACGAAGCCATCCGTCCGACTTCTACGCTAAGAAAACCAGCAGATGTCAAACACGTGCTAAGCAGAGATCAGCTTCGTCTTTATAAATTGATCTGGGAACGTTTTGTGGCAAGCCAAATGGCACCAGCTGTTCTTGATACAATGAGTGTGGATCTTGAAAATAACGGGCTTACTTTCCGTGCAAATGGAAGTAAGGTGAAATTCCCTGGATTTATGAAAGTATATGTTGAAGGGAAGGACGACCAGTTAGAAGAAAAGGACAAAATGCTTCCTGATCTGAAAGAGGGGGATACCGTTCTTTCAAAAGATATTGAACCAGAGCAGCACTTCACGCAGCCGCCTCCACGTTACACTGAGGCAAGACTTGTCAAAACCCTTGAAGAGCTAGGTATCGGCCGCCCATCGACGTATGCACCAACATTAGATACTATTCAAAAGCGCGGCTACGTGGCACTTGATAACAAACGGTTTATTCCAACAGAGCTTGGAGAGATTGTGCTCAACTTAATTATTGAATTCTTCCCTGAAATCATTAACGTAGAATTTACTGCGAAAATGGAAAAAGAACTTGATAGCGTTGAAGAAGGTACAATTGAATGGGTACGCATTATCGACAGTTTCTATCAAGATTTTGCAAAACGGGTAGAAAAAGCAGAAGCAGAGATGCAGGAAGTTGAGATCGAGCCTGAATACGCCGGAGTTGATTGCGAAGAGTGTGGTCATCCAATGGTGTACAAAATGGGGAGATACGGTAAGTTCATGGCATGCTCTAATTTCCCTGACTGCCGTAACACAAAACCAATTGTCAAAGATATTGGTGTCAAATGCCCGACTTGTCACGAAGGAAATATCGTTGAACGGAAATCTAAGAAGCGCCGCATTTTTTACGGTTGCGATCGTTTTCCAGAGTGTGAATTCGTCTCTTGGGACAAACCAATTGAAAGAAAGTGTCCAAAATGCGAAAATATGCTTGTAGAGAAAAAGCTGAAAAAAGGCATTCAAGTTCAATGTGTGAACTGTGATTATAAAGAGGAACAACAAAAATAGCGGTGAGCAGCCTTGTTCACCTGCTTTTTTATGTCATCAAATAGAACTTACGAAATAGGAGAGTTGTACAATGAGTCAATTTGTAAATGTGATCGGAGCAGGTTTAGCAGGAAGTGAAGCGGCATGGCAAATTGCCAAGCGCGGAATTAAAGTCCATCTGTATGAAATGAGACCTGTCAAACAAACACCAGCTCACCACACTGATAAATTTGCGGAGCTCGTATGCAGTAACTCATTGCGTGCGAACGCTTTAACAAACGCAGTAGGTGTACTAAAGGAAGAAATGCGTCATTTAGACTCAGCAATCATCGCAGCAGCAGATGAAAGCTCGGTTCCTGCTGGTGGAGCGCTTGCAGTAGATCGTCATGAATTTGCAGCGAACGTCACAGACCGCGTGAAAAATCACCCGAATGTGACGGTCTTTCAAGAAGAAGTGCAAAGCATTCCAGAAGGTCCGACGATTATCGCAACGGGTCCTCTTACATCAGAAGCACTTTCAAAAGAATTGAAATCCTTAACAGGTGAAGAGTATTTATATTTCTACGATGCAGCAGCGCCGATCCTCGAGAAAGACAGCATCGATATGGATAAAGTGTACTTGAAATCACGTTATGATAAAGGGGAAGCGGCTTATTTAAACTGTCCGATGACAGAAGAAGAATTCGATCGTTTTTATGAGGCGCTCATTTCGGCTGAAACTGTGCCGTTAAAAGAGTTTGAAAAAGAAATCTTCTTCGAAGGCTGTATGCCCATTGAAGTCATGGCCAAAAGAGGGAAAAAAACCATGCTCTTTGGACCGATGAAACCAGTTGGACTTGAAGATCCGAAAACAGGAAAAAGACCTTACGCTGTTGTTCAATTAAGACAGGATGATGCAGCAGGTACTTTATATAATATTGTTGGTTTCCAAACACATCTAAAATGGGGCGATCAAAAGGAAGTATTCCGTTTGATCCCAGGTCTTGAAGAGGCAGAGATTGTTCGTTATGGTGTGATGCACCGTAATACATTTATTAACTCGCCAAGCCTTCTAAAACCGACGTATCAATTTAAAAATAGAGACGACTTATTCTTTGCTGGACAAATGACTGGTGTTGAAGGATATGTTGAGTCTGCGGCTTCAGGATTAGTGGCTGGAATCAATGCAGCTCGTTTTGTTAAAGGAGAAGAGCTTGTGACACTTCCAGAAGAAACAGCGATTGGCAGTATGGCTTACTACATCACATCAACAAATAAGAAAAGCTTCCAGCCGATGAATGCAAACTTTGGCTTGCTGAAAGATCTTGGTGTTCGAATTAAAAACAAACAAGAGCGCTATGCAGAGTACGCTAAACGCGCAATCGAAACTATTCAAACTATTTCGAAATCTCTGTAGTAAAACATTGCACGGGAAGCAAGATATGTGATACCATTTAAAAGCCTTAAAGAGGTGTAAAAATGACAGATAAACAGCGTCTTGTCCACTTATTCATTGAATATTTGCAGATTGAAAAGAACTATTCAGCTTTAACGATCTCAGGTTATACTGAGGCGATTGAAGAGTTTGTCAGATTTATGAACATTCAAGGAATAGACGGTTTTGAAGAGGTATCCTATCAAGATACGAGAATTTATTTAACAGAAGCTTATGAAAAAGGCCTTACAAGAAGAACGATTAGTAAGAAAGTCTCTGCACTTCGCAGCTTTTATAAATTTTTATTAAGAGAACAGCTTGTGAAAGAAAATCCTTTTTTACTCGTTAGCTTACCAAAGCAGGATAAGCGAATTCCTTCATTTTTGTATGAAGAGGAACTAAAAGAGCTATTTACAGTTTCTGATGTAAATACACCGCTTGGTCAAAGAAATCAAGCCATTTTAGAACTTCTTTATGCAACAGGTATGAGGGTTAGTGAGTTATGTTCATTAAAAGAATCTGATCTTGATTTATCGATGGATACAGTGCTTGTTCATGGGAAAGGCAGCAAACAGCGGTATGTACCTTTCGGCTCTTATGCACATGAAGCGCTCTCCACATATTTAGAGGATGGAAGGCAGAAGCTGAAAGTGAAGGGAAAGGATCGTGCTGATTCACATGTGTTTTTGAATCAGCGCGGAGCTCCTCTTACAGATAGAGGCGTTCGATTCATTCTCACTGAATTAATGAAAAAGGCGTCTGGCACATTACATATCCATCCACACATGTTAAGGCACACCTTTGCTACGCATCTTTTAAACGAGGGAGCGGATTTAAGAAGTGTTCAAGAACTTCTCGGTCACTCAAATTTATCATCAACACAGGTGTACACGCATGTATCAAAAGATTCTTTAAGAAAAACGTACATGTCTCATCACCCAAGGGCTTTTAAACGATCCTAAAAGGAGGTTTTTTCATGTCATCATTTCATGCAACCACAATCTTTGCCGTTCAACATAAAGGAAAAAGTGCGATGGCTGGAGACGGTCAAGTCACTTTTGGGCAGGCTGTCGTCATGAAACACACAGCAAAAAAAGTGCGCCGTCTTTTCGGAGGCAAAGTACTCGCAGGTTTTGCTGGTTCAGTTGCAGATGCATTTACACTCTTTGAGAAGTTTGAAACGAAGCTTGAAGAATACGGTGGTAACCTAAAACGAGCAGCTGTAGAACTGGCGAAAGAATGGCGGAGTGACAAGATGCTCAGACAGCTTGAGGCCATGCTTATCGTCATGAATAAAGAAAGCATCCTGCTCGTATCTGGAACAGGAGAGGTCATCGAGCCAGACGATGGCATTTTGGCTATCGGGTCAGGCGGCAACTACGCGCTTAGCGCCGGGAGAGCACTCAAAAAACATGCAGGTGACCATCTCTCAGCTCGAGAGATTGCAAAGGCGGCTCTTGAAACGGCCGGAGAAATCTGTGTCTACACGAACGATCAAATCACTTTAGAAGAGCTTGAATAGAAAGGACATGAGACGTATGGAGAAAAAGCCGTTCACCCCAAGAGAGATAGTTGAAAAGCTCGATCAGTACATTATTGGTCAGCTTGATGCGAAAAAAGCAGTGGCGGTGGCTTTAAGAAACCGTTACAGAAGAAGTCTTTTACATGATAAGCTAAAGGATGAAGTCGTTCCTAAAAACATCTTAATGATTGGTCCGACAGGTGTGGGGAAAACAGAAATTGCCCGCAGAATTGCAAGGATTTCTGGTGCACCTTTCATTAAAGTGGAAGCGACGAAGTTTACTGAAGTTGGATATGTCGGACGTGACGTAGAATCAATGGTCAGAGATTTAGTGGAAACAGCAATCAGACTAGTCAAAGAAGAAAAAATGAAGGATGTTCAAGAAGAAGCGGAAAAACAAGCAAACAAACGGCTTGTTCATCTACTTGTTCCTGGAAAGAAAAAAAGTCAGTCTGTGAAAAATCCTTTTGAGATGCTGTTTGGTGGTTCTGATGCTGATGAAAGTGATCGAGATCACTCAAGTGAAGAAGTAGAGCTTGAGTCGACGAGAAAACGCATTGCGCACCAGCTGGCGATGGGTGAACTTGAAGACCATTACGTCACGATTGAAGTTGAAGAGCAGCAGCCTTCCATGTTTGATATGCTTCAAGGCTCGGGTATGGAGCAAATGGGTATGAACATGCAGGATGCGCTTAGCAATCTCATGCCTAAAAAGAAAAAACGCAGAAAGCTGACCGTCAGAGAAGCGAGAAAAGCGTTAACTGCTGAGGAAGCTTCAAAACTGATTGATATGGATGAAGTCGGTCAGGAAGCCGTGCAAAAAGCAGAGCAGCAAGGAATCATCTTTATCGATGAAATCGATAAAATTGCCAAAAGCGGTGGTGCATCGTCTGCAGATGTTTCTCGTGAAGGGGTTCAACGTGATATTTTACCGATTGTAGAAGGTTCCACTGTGATGACGAAGTATGGGGCTGTGAAAACAGATCATGTTCTATTTGTAGCAGCAGGCGCTTTTCATATGGCAAAACCCTCGGATTTGATTCCAGAGCTTCAAGGGCGCTTCCCAATCCGTGTAGAATTAGATAAATTAAGTATAGAAGACTTTGTGAAAATCTTAACGGAACCAGATAACGCGTTATTAAAGCAATATAAGGCTTTACTTGAAACAGAAGGTATATCTCTTGAATTTTCTGACGATGCTATTCATAAGATTGCCGAAGTGGCTTATCATGTCAATCAGGAGACGGATAACATCGGTGCAAGAAGGCTTCACACCATACTTGAGAAGCTGCTAGAAGAGCTCTCATTTGAGGCGCCTGATATTACAATGGAAACAGTGACCATTACCCCTCAGTATGTAGAAGAGAAGCTAGGAAAGATTGCAAATAACAAAGACTTAAGTCAATTTATACTTTAACAAATGAATAAAGTAATCTAGGAGGATCATTATTATGGCGTTACTACAAAAAACAAGGATTATTAACTCGATGCTGCAAGATGCAGCGGGGAAACCGGTTAATTTTAAAGAAATGGCAGAAACATTGAGAGATGTCATTGATTCAAACATTTTCGTATTAAGCAGAAGAGGGAAGCTTCTTGGCTACTCCATTAACCAGCAGATTGAAAATGCACGTATGAAAAAAATGCTGGAAGATCGTCAGTTCCCTGAAGAATATACAAAAAGCTTATTCAATGTCCCTGAAACATCTTCAAACCTTGACATCAACAGTGAGTACACAGCTTTCCCGATTGAGAACCGTGATTTATTCCAATCAGGTTTGACAACGATTGTGCCAATCATCGGAGGCGGGGACCGCTTAGGGACGTTAATCCTTTCTCGTTTGCAAGATACATTCACAGATGATGATTTAATTCTTGCTGAATACGGCGCAACAGTTGTTGGAATGGAGATTCTTCGCGAGAAAGCGGAAGAAATTGAAGAAGAAGCAAGAAGTAAAGCGGTTGTTCAAATGGCGATCAGCTCTCTTTCATACAGTGAACTTGAAGCGATTGAACATATCTTTGAAGAACTTGATGGAAACGAAGGGCTGCTTGTGGCAAGTAAGATTGCTGACCGTGTAGGAATCACTCGTTCAGTGATCGTAAACGCACTTCGTAAATTAGAAAGTGCAGGCGTTATTGAATCTCGTTCTCTTGGAATGAAGGGAACATACATTAAAGTATTAAACAACAAATTTTTAATTGAACTTGAAAATTTAAAATCTCACTAATCAAAAAACCCTTTTCGGCCGAAATAAACGCTGAAAAGGGTTTTTTTGTATAAAAAAAGAGGATTTGTCCGAAAAATGACACTCTTTTTTCCAAGAAACCCCTTACAATTCTGTAGTGCTTTGAATCTAGGTCTTTATACCTATTCGTAAAATAGATATATATTACGAGTTTTTTTTACAATTACATCATAGACTTTAATCCTATTATTTCTTACAATGAACATATGGTTTTACAAATCTCGACATGATTAAATGGAATGAAATACATATGATTGGAGGTATATGGTTTTGGATATATTTTCTGGAACGATAAGCAACCTTGAGAATGCCTTGGGCAGAGCGAATGTTAAGCAAAAAGTCATAAGCAATAATATCGCGAATATAGACACACCGAACTACAAGTCTAAAAAAGTTGCATTCCACGACATGCTAAATGATGCGTCAATCAAATTAGATGCTAAAAAAACATACCAAGGTCACATTGATTTTTCTAAAACAGGGTCTAATTATTCAGTTGTTTCGAGTAACCGTACTTCTTATCAAGAAAACGGAAATAATGTCGATATTGATCAAGAGATGAGTGAACTCGCTAAAAACCAAATTCAGTATAATGCGTTGGTTGAAAGAATGAGCGGAAAGTTCAATTCTCTTAAAACAGTTTTGACAGGAGGTAAGTGATGTCGATTTTTTCAGGCGTTAACGCTTCGGCCTCAGCATTAACAGCACAGAGGCTCAGAATGGACGTTGTATCCTCTAACCTTGCGAATATGGATACAACAAGAGCTAAACAGGTTGATGGCGAGTGGGAGCCTTATAGACGCAAGCTCGTCACATTACAGCCGTCAGGTGAATCATTTTCATCTATATTGAACTCAAGCATGAATTCGAGCGGCAAATTAGGAAACGGCGTCAAAGTAACGAAAATTACTGAAGACGAAACTCCATTCAACCTTCAATATGATCCTACAAATCCCGATGCCAATGAAAATGGATATGTTCAAACACCAAACGTTGATCCATTAAAGGAAATGGTTGATCTCATCAGCAGCTCAAGATCATATGAAGCAAACGTGACTGCGCTGAATGCGAATAAAAGCATGCTGATGAAAGCTTTAGAAATAGGAAAGTAAGGTGAAAAGAATTGGTTAACGCAATATCTCCTTTCCAGCTTCAAACCGCTCAGCAAGCAAGTGAATTGACGAATGCATTGTCTGTGCAGGCGGCTGCACCTAAAAGTCAAACGAATTTCTCTGATGTGCTGAAGAATTCCATTGAGGCATTAAATCAATCACAGCTGAAATCAGACCAGTATACGAATGCTCTCGCACAAGGGAAAGATGTCAATCTCGATGAAGTCATGATTGCTTCACAAAAAGCGAGTGTGACACTCACAGCTGCAACCGAGTTTCGGAATAAAGCAGTCGAAGCGTACCAAGAGATTATGAGAATGCAGATGTAGGAGGTGCTGGTGGACAAAAAATAGACTGAATGGAATGACCGGGGGTTAAGATGAATCGTACTTTAATGCAATTAAGAACAAAAACAGTTGAGTTTTGGCGAAATCGATCAAAATTACAAAAAATACTCATGATTGGCGGCGTAGCTGCCCTAGCAATCATTATTACGGTTGTTAGCATCTTTGCTTCTTCTGAAAAAATGGTTCCGTTGTTTAGAGATTTGTCCGAGGCAGAAGCAGGACAAATCAAACAGGAACTGGATGGCAAAAACGTTAAATCGGAACTTGCAAATAACGGAACGACGATTTTAGTTCCAGAAAAGCAAGCGGACACTTTAAAAGTAACACTTGCATCAGAAGGACTTCCTAAAACGGGGAATATTGACTATTCCTTCTTTGCGAACAATTCCGGCTTCGGTTTAACAGATAATGAATTTGATGTTCTGAAAGTAGACGCAACTCAGACAGAACTATCCAATCTGATCAACACGATTGATGGGATTAAAGATTCAAAGGTTATGATTAACCTGCCAAAAGATTCCGTTTTTGTTGGAGAAGAGCAAAGTAATGCATCAGCATCAATTGTGCTGCAAGTTCAACCAGGCTACACGCTTACTCAGCAACAAGTAAAAGGCCTTTATCATCTTATTTCAAAAAGTGTGCCGAATTTAAAAACAGAAAACATTGTCATTATGGACCAAGATTCCAACTACTATGACTTAAACAGCAGCTCAGATTCCTATGCAAGTGGAATGGATGCACAGCAGCAGAAAAAAGAGGAGATTGAAAAGAATCTTCAACGAAAAATTCAACAGCTGCTTGGAACGATGATGGGTCAAGAGAAAGTTGCCGTATCGGTCACTACAGACATTGATTTTACTGAAGAAAAAAGAAAAGAAGATCTTGTCGAACCAGTTGATCAAGAAAACATGCAAGGAATTGCTGTCAGCGCTGAAAAGATTGCTGAAACTTATTCAGGTAATGGCGCAGCAGCTGGAGGCACCGCTGGAACAGGTGACGATGATGTCACAAATTATCAAGGTGCCGATGGAACGAATGGAAGCGGAGATTACGAAAAGAGCGAAGATCGTATCAATTATGAAGTCAACCGCATTCATAAAGATATCAAAGAAAGTCCTTATAAAATCAGAGACGTTGGCATTCAGGCACTGGTTGAACCGCCTACTGCAAACGATCCGAACTCATTAACTGCTGAAAGGCAGGATGATATCAAAAAAATTCTTTCAACCATCATCAGTACATCGATTGATAAAGAATACACAAACGGTCAAGCGCTCACTCAAGCTGACTTAGATAACAAAATCGTTTTATCTGTATCAAAATTAGACGGTAAACAGCAAACGGCAGCAGAAAACCCTTCAAACAATATTCCGATTTGGGTTTATATTGTTGGCGGTGTGCTACTACTTGCCATTATCGCTCTCATTATCCTTCTCGTACGTAAGCGAAGAAAAGATGAGGAAGAAGAGTTTGAGTTTGATGAACGTACACCAATTCATGTTCCTGATATCGATACTGAGCCAGAAACAGAAGAAATGGTGAGAAAAAATCAGCTTGAAAAAATGGCAAAAGATAAACCAGAAGACTTTGCTAAATTGCTACGCAGCTGGCTGTCCGAGGATTAGGAGGAATACACATGTCGAGAAAAGATCCAAATCGACTAACAGGCAGACAAAAAGCAGCAATCCTAATGATTTCCTTAGGGCTAGACGTGTCAGCATCTGTATACAAACATCTGTCTGAAGACGAAATAGAAAAATTAACATTAGAAATTTCAAATGTAAGAAGTGTAGATACTGCTAAAAAAGATGAGATCATTGAAGAATTTCACAGCATTGCCATCGCGCAGGACTACATATCACAAGGCGGCCTTATGTACGCAAGACAAGTGCTTGAAAAAGCGCTTGGTGAGGACAAAGCGGACAGCATCTTAAATCGCTTAACATCCTCACTTCAAGTGAAACCATTTGATTTTGCTAGAAAGGCTGACCCAGAGCAAATTTTAAACTTTATCCAGCATGAGCATCCACAAACCATTGCGCTCATTCTTTCCTACCTAGATCCAGTACAGGCTGGACAGATTTTATCTGAGTTAGGCGAGGAAGTACAAACTGAGGTTGCAAGAAGAATTGCTTTAATGGACCGCACATCTCCAGAGATCATCAATGAGGTGGAACGTATTCTTGAACAAAAGCTCTCTTCAACCTTTACGCAAGATTATACCCAAACGGGCGGAGTCGAAGCGGTAGTCGAAGTCCTGAATGGTGTAGACCGTGCAACGGAGAAAACCATTTTAGATACACTAGAAATTCAAGATCCTGAGCTTGCTGATGAAATTAAGAAACGTATGTTTGTCTTTGAAGACATTGTCACTCTTGATAGCAGAGCCATTCAGCGCGTGATTCGAGATGTTGAAAATGACGATTTACTACTTGCACTCAAAGTGGCAAGCGAAGAAGTCAAAGAAATTGTCTTCCGCAACATGTCGCAGCGTATGGTCGAAACGTTCAAAGAAGAAATGGAGTTTATGGGACCTGTCCGGCTTAGAGATGTCGAGGAAGCACAGACTCGTATTGTCAGCATCGTAAGACGACTTGAAGAGGCTGGAGAAATCGTCATAGCTCGAGGTGGAGGAGACGATATCATTGTCTAGGATTATCAAACATGAAACATCTGTTATTCCTGAACAAGGCCGTCAAACCATTCCCTTGCAGCAAGTGGAATTCAAAAGAGAACATCACGAAGAAGAGCTTGTCAACGAAACAGAAGCATCTCAACTTGTATTAAGTGATGCACAAGATGAAGCAAGCCGTATTTTAGAACAAGCAAATCGTGAGCTGGAACAAACAATGGCTGAAATCAATCAGCGGCGAGCTGATTTTGAAGCAGAAAGAGTACAGCTCATTGAAGAAGCGAAACAAACAGGATATCAAGATGGTTTTCAAAAGGGCGAAGCAGATGCGACTTTACAGTATCAATCGATTCTTGATCAAGCGAATGACATTGTCAGCCTTGCAAAGCAGGACTATGAAGCAAAAATTGAAAGCTCTGCTGAAGAAATTGTCGAACTTGCCTTTGAGCTCGCTAAACGAGTATGGAATGCAGCTGAGGACACAAAAGAACAATTTTTAACGCTAGTCAAGCAGGTCATTTCAGAAGTGAAAGAATATGACGATATTTCCATCTATGTCGACCCTGCACATTACGAACATGTGATGGAATATAAAGATGAATTAAATAGAATCCTTCAAAAGAATACACATCTTGCCATTTACTCGGATGAAAAAGCACCAAAAGGTACTTGTTACGTCGAAACAAGCTTTGGAAAAGTGGAAGCGAGTGTTGATACCCAAATGAATCAGTTAAAAGAAAAGTTATTAGAAGTCATTGATTCAGGTGATCACAAATGAACATAGATGTGCTAAAAGAAACGATTGAAACCGCCGATCCTTATAAACGTTTTGGTAAAGTCAATCGAGTTGTTGGACTGATGATCGAGTCGAAGGGGCCAGAAAGCTCAATCGGTGATGTATGTCTGATTCACAAAAAAGGGAGTAAGAATCATCCGATCAAAGCAGAAGTCGTTGGTTTTAAAGATGAAAACATTCTGCTCATGCCCTATGTAGAAGCCTCTAACATCTCACCAGGCAGTCTTGTTGAAGCAACAGGTGAGTCGTTAAAGGTCAAAGTAGGAACTGGTTTAATCGGGCAGGTTGTTGATGCCTTCGGTGATCCACTGGATGGCAGCATGCTTCCTAAAGGACTTGCACCTGTCTCAACAGAACAATCTCCTCCAAACCCGATGGACAGACCGCCTATTCGTGAAAAAATGGGCGTTGGTGTCAGAGTGATCGACAGCTTACTCACAGTCGGCACTGGTCAAAGAATTGGCATATTCGCAGGAAGCGGTGTTGGTAAAAGTACCTTGATGGGGATGATTGCCAAACAGACAGAAGCGGATCTCAATGTCATTGCACTTGTTGGAGAGCGTGGACGTGAAGTTCGCGAGTTTATCGAAAAAGATTTAGGAGCTGAAGGACTGAAGCGTTCGATTGTTGTTGTCGCAACTTCAGATCAGCCCGCACTGACAAGATTAAAAGCAGCCTATACTGCAACAGCTATTGCCGAATATTTCAGAGACAGAGGCAAAAATGTCATGTTTATGATGGATTCTGTCACAAGGGTCGCCATGGCACAGCGGGAAATAGGACTTGCAACCGGTGAACCGCCAACAACAAAAGGATATACGCCTTCAGTGTTCGCTATACTGCCAAAATTGCTAGAACGAACTGGTACAAATCAACTTGGTTCCATCACAGCGTTTTACACAGTGCTTGTTGATGGTGACGATATGAATGAGCCGATCGCTGATACAGTGCGGGGGATTTTAGATGGCCACATAGTACTTGATCGTGCATTGGCCAACAAAGGACAGTTTCCAGCTGTCAATATTCTGAAAAGTATCAGTCGTGTCATGAGTAATATCGCAAGTCATGATCACAAGGAAGCGGCTAACCGGTTCCGCCAGCTTTTATCCACATATCAAAACGCTGAAGACCTCATTAACATTGGAGCATATAAAAAAGGCTCCTCTAAAGATATTGATGAGGCCATGCAAGCTTACCCACAACTAATTTCATTTTTGAAGCAGGACGTTGAAGAGGCTGTATCGATTGAAGACAGCGTGAGGATATTGCTCAGTTTGATGAATAGAGAGGATTGACAAAAACAGTGAGATATCAATACAAATTTCAAAAGCTCTTAGAATTGAAAGAAAGTGAAAAAGACAAATCACTCGCAGCGTATCAACAATCCGTTTCAGCATTTGAGCAAGCCGCTGAAAAACTCTATGAAAATATGAGTAAAAAAGAGCTAATGGAAAAGAGCAAAGAAGAAAAGCTGAGAAGTGGGATGAGTGTTCAAGAAATGCGTCATTATCAGCAATTTGTGACGAACTTAGATAACACCATTCATCATTATCAGCAGCTTGTGATCATGAAACGCCATCAAATGAATGAAAAACAATCTGATTTAACAGAAAAAAATATTGAGTTTAAAAAGTTTGAAAAAATGAAAGAAAAGCAATTTGAAAAGTTCTCCCTTGAACATAAGGCAATTGAAATGAAAGAAATGGATGATATCTCTATCAGCCAATTCATGTTTCAAGGACATTAGGAGTCGAGATGAATGCCTAAGAAGGAAAAAACAAAGGAATCAAGCGGCGGCGGTAAATTTCAATGGATCTTGTTTATTGTCATTATCCCATTGGTTGTGCTTGTGATTGTAACGGGCACAATCCTTTATATGGCAGGTTATGATCTAAAGAAACCGCTCCAAAACATTCCGGGGATTAGCAGCTTGGTTGGATCAGATGACACATCAAAAACGTCATCTTCAAATAACGATCAACGTGATACAGAGTTGAAAGCGTTGAAAAAGACGATTAAAGAACAAGAGAATGAACTTGAAATTGCTCAAAAAGACTTGAAGACAAGTGATGAAGAGATTAAACGATTGAATCAAAAAATCAATTCACTTGAAAAAACATCTGATAAAGAGAACACGTCAGCAAGTGACAGTTCATCAAACAGTACATCATCAAGTAATAACGCATCAGGATCTTCAACTGATTCGTCAGCATCTTCTAATCAGCAATCAAAAGGAAAGGTCGCCAGCATTTATGAAAGCATGGATGCAGGGAAATCTGCCAAAATTCTATCAGAGCTAAGTGATAAAGAAGCTTTGAAGATCCTTGAAGAGCTGAGTAAAAATAAGCTGACGGACATATTAGCAAAACTGACACCTCAGAAGGCAGCAACGTTCACGAAGGAGCTTGCCAAAAAAGAAGAAAGTGAAAATGGAGGTGGACAATAAGTGAAGCTATTGGACATTGGAGCCTTACAGCAATCTTCCCAAGGTCTCTCGGGACTAAAGGTAGAGGGGGCAGTATCTGCTCGCGGCCTGTTTAAACAATTGTTAAATGGCGCAGGTATTCAAAGTGGTCCAGCTATTTCTCAGCCGGCGGAAACCAATCTATCCATGAATGATGCGATGCAAATCATTGAAAAATGGATGCAATCACCTGAAGAAGGAATAGATGGAGATCTTCTTGCTGCACTTCAGGCGCTGCAAGGTCAAAAGCTTGAGGGGGCTGACTTAAAGTCACTTGAAGAGCTATTTCAAAAGATGGAATCGGTTATCTATGGCGATCAGGATGAGAAGCCAGTTGCTGAACATAGTGAACAGCTCATACAAGTCCACTTTTTCTTATATCAAATACTGAATCAGCAGCCGGTGAGCTTTGATGCAAAACTTGTACAGGATATTCAAGCAAAAGGTGAAGATTTCATCAAGTTTCTAACGAAAAACGGAGCAGATGAAAAGCTCATTCAACAAGTAAAAGAGCAGTTCTTCTCGCAAGGATCGGCACCTAAGCTGAATAATATGTCGCAAAGCGAGCTGAAACACTTTAATCAGTTAATCGATCATATGATGGCGAATGCGAAAGGGTCAGATAAAGAATGGAAAATTTCCTTAGGAGAGTTAAAAGAAATGGTTGCTCCAAGGCAAGAATCTTCCTTCTCATCTCCAGCAAAAGGTGCTGCCTCACTTGAATGGCTTATGAAGAAAGAAGTCATCAAAGGTCAAGGCACTGCGGCACCTGCTTCTGAAAAAACAATCACCCATACGCTGCTTCCAGGGCATAAACAGTTTTTCCAACTGCAATCAGCTGCTCCTATGCAGCAGACGCAAACAACTGACGAAAAGCCAGGCACGGTTGATCAGCAGATTTTAAATACGTGGAAACAAATGAAGTTCACACCATTTGGCAATTCAAGCGGACGGTTTACCGTACGATTAAATCCAGAAAATCTCGGGTTTATTACCATCCAGCTAACGAAACAAAACGGGATGTATGCGAGTAAAATTACAGCTTCAACGCAAGCAGCTAAAGAGCTGCTCGAGCATCATCTGCCGCAACTCAAGCAGGCGCTACCGAATATGTCGGTTCAAGTTGACCGTTTCCATATACCGCTTCAGTCAAATGAGCAGCCGTCTTTTGGACAATTTAATGAGGAAGGCAAGCAGCAGCCATCAAAAGGACAAAGTTTCCAGCAGCCTGATGAACAGGAAGCTGAATTCCAAGATGTACTAGATGCGCTTGTTGGATCAGAAGAAGAAGAAGAGGAGGAGATCTAATGGCAACTGTTGATGCGACGAATAGAACAGCCGCACAAGCGGACACTTCTTCAAACGCAGCAAAGAAAACAGATACACTTGGCCGAGATCAGTTCTTGAAAATCTTGCTTACGCAGCTTCAAAACCAAGATCCGACAAACCCGATTGATGACCGTGAGTTTGTCACACAGCTTGCAACATTTTCTTCTTTAGAACAGCAAATGAATATGAATGAATCAATCACCAAAATGAATCAGATCATGTCTACATTTGTTGCACACCAAGATCCATTTACGACATATGTAGGCTGGATTGGTAAAGAAGTAGCGGGTAAACAAGATGATAAAGACATATCTGGCACTGTGAAGTCTGTGAAAAACATAAACAATGAATACTTCCTATATTTAGAAGATGGAACGAAAATCAGCCCTTGGGACGTTACAACTGTTGGAGAAAAATCGTAAGCAAATCGAGGAGGAAAATAAATGTTACGCTCACTTTACTCAGGAATTAGTGGAATGAAAAACTTCCAATCAAAATTAGATGTTGTAGCCAACAACGTAGCCAACGTCAACACACACGGATACAAAAAAAGCCGTATCACTTTTAAAGATATGGTCAGCCAAACCATTGGAAGTTCTGGTGGGCCAACGAACAACTCTGGTTCAATCAACTCAAAGCAAATTGGTTTAGGGTCATCTTTTTCTTCAATCGATAAAATCATGTCAGCGGGATCTTCTCAAAATACAAATGAACCTTACGACTTCTATATCAATGGAGATGGGTTTTTCCGTATTGAAGTTCAAGGAGAAGTTCTTTATACAAGAACAGGAAATTTCGACACTGATTCAGAGGGAAGCTTAGTCACCCCTGATGGAAATTATCTACTTGGAATGAATGGACAAAAGATAACGATTCCAGACGGTGTTTCAAGTGTAAGTGTTGGTCCAGATGGAACGATTTCGGTTGTTGAAAACAATGTATCAAGAACCGTTGGTCAAATATCACTCGTATCTTTCCGTAACGCAGGAGGGCTAGACAAAGTTGGTGACAACCTTTACCGCCAAACGTTAAGCTCAGGTGCTCCAAGTAATCCAATCGTACCAGGTGAACAAGGAACGGGCGTCGTCCAAACAGGTAAACTTGAAATGTCAAACGTTGATTTAACAGATGAGTTTACAGAAATGATTATCGCACAGCGTGGATTCCAATCGAATGCAAAGACGATCACAACATCTGATGAAATTCTGCAAGAACTTGTGAATCTGAAACGATAGGAGGTAGGAGGAGCGGTTTATCGCTTCTCTGCTTAATATGATTGAAGTGACAAGATTAAATGGCAAAGGATTTATGCTCAACGCTCTCCATATCGAGCAAATCGAAAGCTTTCCAGACACGACCATTACACTCGCCAATGGAAAGAAATTCGTTGTGAAAGAAGATGAAGAGCAGCTTCAGGAGAAAATCATTTCTTTCTATAGAAAAATCCAAGTCATTTCATTGAATCAAGGAATAGAGGAGTTTGAATGAAGAAGAAATTAGTCGTAGTAATGCTAATCATGATTATTGCTATCGTCGGAATTGGAGCAGGTATTGTCTTTCTGGTGAATGGGTCAGACGAAGCAAAAGCAGAAAAAGAGCCAACAGCAGATGAAGTCGTAAAAGCTTCTGTTGAAATTCCTGAGATTGTGACCAATTTAAAATCTGAAGGAAATGCGGTCAAACTTGTACTAAATATTGAAACAGATTCAGAAAAAGCCAAAGAAGAGCTTGAAAAAAGAAGCTTCCAAGTGAAAGATGCTGTGATCGACATTTTATCAGACACGAATGCAGATGAACTTGATGGCAAAAAAGGCAGAGAACATTTTAAAACACAGGTCAAAAACAAAGTGAATAACTATTTGCAAGATGGCAAGGTGAAAGAAGTTTATATAACCTCCTTTAATCTGCAATAGAGGCGATTAATTGACACGATGGAGGTGAAGAAATGTCAGGAGAAGTGCTTTCCCAGAATGAGATCGATGCATTATTATCCGCCATATCAACAGGCGAAATGGATGCAGAAGAGCTGAAAAAAGAAGAAACGACGAAAAAAGTGAAAGTGTACGACTTTAAACGTGCACTGCGCTTTTCAAAAGACCAGATTCGAAGTTTAACAAGAATTCATGATAACTTCGCTAGACTGCTTACCACACACTTTTCAGCGCAGCTAAGATCATATATTCAAATTTCTGTCAGCTCGGTTGACCAAGTGCCATATGAAGAATTTATTCGTTCGATTCCTAATATGACATTATTAAACTTATTTTACGTCAGCCCGCTTGAAGGAAGAATCATGCTTGAAGTGAACCCAACGATTGGCTATGCCATGATGGATAGGCTGATGGGTGGGATTGGCATTAGTCATAATAAGACAGAATCACTGACAGAAATCGAAACAAAGATTATCTCAAACATGTTTGAGGGAGCTTTGGAAAACTACAGAGAAGCGTGGCAGTCCATAACCGACATCGAGCCAGAAATGGCAGATTTCGAGGTAAATCCCCAGTTTGTTCAAATGGTGTCACCAAACGAAACAGTTGTCGTCATTTCTCTTAATACACAAATTGGTGAGGTAAGCGGGGTTATTAACCTCTGTATTCCTCACGTAGTATTAGAGCCTATTATTCCGAAGCTGTCTGTACACTACTGGATGCAATCGGAACGAAATGAACCGAAACAAGAAGAAACAAAGGCCATTGAAAAACGGATTATGACGGCGAAAATACCGGTAGTCGCAGAGCTTGGACAATCGGAAATGACGGTGGAAGAGTTTTTGAATTTGGAAATTGGTGATTGTATTGCCTTGGACAAACCAGTAAATGCGCCTCTTACTGTTATGGTCGGAAATAAACCGAAATTCTTGGGACAGGCCGGCCGCGTGAATCGGAAACAGGCGATTCAAATTCTAGATCACGACATAAGAGGTGAAGAAGATGGAGAATAACGGAAGTAAATTATCACAAGATGAAATCGATGCGCTCCTTAAAGGAGGCAGCAATGACGATATAGAGCCTGATACACTCCTTTCTGCAATGGAACAAGATGCCATTGGGGAAATCGGAAATATATCATTTGGAAGCTCTGCAACAGCACTTTCAACCCTATTAAGTCAAAAAGTGGAGATTACAACTCCAACTGTCACAGTGATTCAAAAAAGCAAGCTGAATGAGGAATTTCCTCATCCGTATGTCGCGATTGAAGTGAATTATACGGAAGGCTTCAGCGCTAGTAACCTGCTTGTCATCCAACAAACCGATGCGGCAGTCATTGCGGATTTAATGATGGGCGGAGATGGAACAAATGCTGACCCGTCGTTAAGTGAAATTCACTTAAGTGCAGTACAAGAAGCGATGAACCAAATGATGGGTTCAGCCGCGACGTCCATGTCAACAGTCTTTAATAAAAAGATTGATATTTCTCCGCCTCGCGTTGAGCTGCTTGATGTGAAAGAAGGAGAAGGCACAGACCGCATTCCAGCTGAAGAGATGCTTGTTAAAGTGTCCTTTAGATTAACGATAGGTGAACTCATAGATTCAAATATTATGCAGCTTTACCCTATTACGTTTGCGAAAGATTTGATTGCAGAATTAACAGACCCAGCGGAAGAAGAGCCGGTTCAAGAAGCACCTCAGAGTGCACTTGAACCACAGCAGGCTGCTCCGCAAGCACAATCTGCTCCTATGCAGCAATCGGCACCGCCGAAAAGACAGGCGAAGCCAAAGCCGGCAGAACCTGTCAATGTGGCGCCAGTTGAATTTGAGGCATTCAGTGAGCCTCAGCATACAACAAGTCAGCTCGGTAATCTTGATATGCTGATGGATATTCCACTTTCCATTACAGTGGAGCTTGGAAGAACGCAGCGCAGTGTGAAAGAAGTACTTGAACTTTCCGCTGGAAGTATCATTGAACTGGACAAACTTGCAGGTGAGCCAGTCGACATTCTGGTCAACAAACGAATCGTCGCCAAAGGAGAAGTTGTTGTCATTGATGAGAACTTTGGTGTACGTGTGACTGACATTTTAAGTCAGTCTGAAAGACTTTCTAATTTAAAATAAACAAACATATAGGGAGAGAATAAGTAAATGGCTACTAAGGTATTAATCGTAGATGATGCAGCATTCATGAGAATGATGATTAAGGATATTCTTGTAAAAAATGGATTTGATGTAGTAGGAGAAGCAGAAAACGGCGCACAAGCTGTTGAAAAATATAAAGAAACATCTCCTGATCTAGTCACAATGGATATCACAATGCCAGAAATGGACGGGATCACAGCATTAAAAGAAATTAAACAAATCGATGCTTCGGCAAAAATCATTATGTGCTCAGCGATGGGACAACAATCAATGGTTATTGATGCCATTCAAGCAGGTGCAAAAGACTTTATCGTGAAGCCATTCCAGGCAGACCGTGTACTTGAAGCAATTAATAAAACGTTAGGCTAAAAAAGGGTGTAAGACTTGTTGAAAAAACGTTTGATATGTATAGCAATGATCAGTTTTATGCTTTTCTTGACAGCGCAGCCCGCCTCACTGTTTGCTGAAACAAAAGATCCTGAAAATGGCACAGTGAATGACTGGCTCAAAGATGAGAAAGAAAGCAAAAAGGATACAGAAAAGAAAACCACTGACAATCAAACGAATCCGGCAGAAGAAGTTCCCCCTTCTTCTGTCTCCATTATGGATTTTGTCAAAATGATTGGTGCCTTACTTTTTGTCATCCTGCTCATTTACGGATTGGTGAGATTTGTTGGAAAGCAAAACCGCTTACTCAAGCCATTTCGCTATGTTGAAAATATTGGCGGAACGACGGTTGGTCAAAATCGTTCAGTTCAGCTGATCAAAGTGGGCAAACGAGTGTTAGTTGTTGGTGTAGCAGACTCAATCCATCTGCTAAAAGAAATCGATGATGAACAAGAATGCGAAGCGATTGTGAAACAATACGAAGAAGCGATGGAAAGTAAGACTGACTTACCGAAAATGATGCAAAAATTGACATCGCAAGTGAAGAAACACGATCAGCCGACCACTTCTTCTTTTTCAGCCAATTTAAAGGCGCAGCTAGCCGAATTGAAAAAGACCCAATCAGAAGTCAGAAAGAAAGGCCCGAAACAAAATGAATGAGTTTATCGATTTATTTAATTCCAGTGGCGCAGGGAATATTAGCACATCTGTCCGTCTTCTTTTATTGTTAACTGTATTTTCAGTTGCACCAGGCATTCTGATTTTAATGACCTGTTTTACACGGATTGTGATTGTTCTTTCGTTCGTCAGAACATCACTTGCAACCAACTCAATGCCGCCAAACCAAGTGCTTGTAGGACTTGCTTTGTTTCTCACATTTTTTATTATGGCACCCACGTTCTCAGAGATTAATAAAGAGGCACTCACGCCGCTTTTAAATGATGATATTACGTTAAATCAGGCCTATGAAAAAGCCGAAGTGCCAATTAAAGAGTTTATGAGTAAACATACGAGACAGAAAGATTTGGCTTTATTTCTTAGTTACGCAAAAATGGATACCCCTGAATCGATTAAAGATATTCCCTTAACGGCAATGGTACCAGCATTTGCAATTTCAGAATTAAAGACGGCATTTCAAATTGGTTTTATGATTTTTATTCCATTTTTAATTATTGACATGGTGGTCGCAAGTGTCCTGATGTCGATGGGGATGATGATGCTTCCGCCGGTTATGATATCGCTCCCTTTCAAAATATTGTTATTTGTATTAGTTGATGGATGGTATTTGATTGTTAAATCTTTGCTGCAAAGCTTTTAGAGTAGGTGCTTAAAACATGAGTTCAGAATTTGTCATTACGATGGCTGAAAGGTCAGTGTATGTTGTTTTACTTGTCAGCGGGCCGCTTCTTGCGCTCGCACTAATCGTGGGACTAATTGTCAGTGTGTTTCAGGCGACAACCCAAATCCAAGAACAGACGCTTGCGTTCATTCCAAAAATTGTTGCAGTGCTCATTGGACTTGTTGTGTTTGGTCCGTGGATGCTTTCAACAATTGTGTCATTTACAACAGAGCTGTTCTCTAATTTAGATCGATTTGCAGGTTAATCAGAGATGTCAATCATAGAATTATTTCCTGCCTTTCTTCTCGTTTTCATTCGGATCACCGCTTTTTTTGTGACAGTGCCGCTATTAGCGCATCGAACGATACCAGCAGTTCACAGAGTTGGTTTTTCACTGTTTTTGGCTGTCATTAGTTTTAGCACCATTAAAGAACCGCCAGCACTCGATATCGACGGTCTTTACATGATGCTTGCCGTGAAAGAAGCAATGGTCGGACTTCTTCTTGGACTGATTGCATATATCATGGTGTCCGCAGTTCAAATTGCCGGCTCATTCATCGATTTTCAAATGGGTTTTGCGATCGCCAATATTATTGATCCACATACAGGGGCGCAAACGCCGCTGATGGGGCAGTTTTTTTATACGGTGACCTTGCTGCTGATGCTGGCAACAAATGCACATCATTTGCTGCTTGATGGAATCTATTACAGTTTTCAATATATTCAAGTTGATCAGTATGCGCTGAACTTCGGTAGTGAATCCTTTGCTTACTTTATTGCAAAGAGCTTCAACCAAATGTTCATCATAGCCTTTCAAATCTCAGCACCTGTTGTGGCTAGTTTGTTTTTAGTCGATTTGGCATTAGGAATTGTGGCACGTACAGTTCCGCAAATGAACGTATTTGTCGTTGGACTTCCCATTAAAATGGGCGTGAGTTTTATTATGATCATCATTTGTATGGGTGTCATCTTCGGGGTCGTCCAAAATACATTTGAAACGATTGTGCTCACCATGAGGAATTTCTTAGCATTGGTCGGTGGTTCGTCATGACGACAAGACTTAGACTCGACTTGCAATTTTTCGCAGGTGAAAAAACAGAAAAAGCAACACCGAAAAAGAGACGGGATTCACGTAAAAAAGGACAGGTTGCCAAAAGTACCGACGTCAATACAGCCATCTCATTTCTATTAATCTTTTTATCATTCTTTTTTATTGGGCCTTTTATGAAAGAGCGTATTATTGCGCTCATTGAACGTTTTTATTCAACAACGATGCTAATGAAGGTTAGCACATCTAATATTCACCAGTTATTCTTGGAATTGCTTCAAGAGACAGGTCTCCTCCTCATGCCAATTCTTGGTGTTGGGATGCTTGCAGGGATCATTAGTAACTATTTACAAGTTGGATTTCTCTTTTCAACTGAAGTGATCAAGCCCAAATTAGAAAAGCTTGATCCAATCAAAGGGTTTAAACGAATATACAGTATTCGAGCACTCGTTGAGCTATTAAAATCCATTTTAAAAATTGGTTTTGTTGGTTTTGCAACATTTATCGCTCTATGGATGCACTTTGACGAAATCTTGCGGCTCCCTCTACTCACTGCAGAGGAAACCCTTCATTTCGTGGCAAATATGACCTTGATTATGGGGTTATATGCAGCAGGTGCTCTTCTGATCTTAGCCGGGCTTGACTACATGTATCAGAAATTTGATTATGAAAAAAACTTACGGATGTCTAAACAAGACATCAAAGATGAGTATAAAAAATCAGAGGGTGACCCGCTCATAAAATCAAAAATTAAACAGCGGCAAAGGGAAATGGCCATGAGACGGATGATGCAGGAAGTCCCAAAAGCGGACGTCATCATTACAAACCCGACCCACTACGCAATTGCCTTGAAATATGACGAAGAAAAGATGGACGCGCCGTTTGTTGTGGCAAAGGGAACAGATATTTTGGCTTTGAAAATTAGAACAATTGCGAAAGAACACGATGTTATGACTGTAGAGAACCGGCCGCTCGCCCGTGCCCTCTATGATCAAGTGGATATCAACCAAGCGGTGCCGGAAGAATATTTTAAGGCGATCGCAGAAATTTTGGCTTACGTATATAAAACGAAACAAAAGATTTTATGAATTTTTGGTTTTAAAAGGAGAGAACAGGCATGTCAGCAAGAGATTTATCTGTTTTATTCAGTGTTATTTTAATCGTGGCGATGCTGGTCATACCGTTTCCGCCCGTCCTATTAAGTATTTTAATCATTATTAATATTTCTCTTGCGCTTATCGTGCTTCTCACCACAATGAACATGCAAGAACCACTGCAATTTTCCATTTTTCCATCGTTACTTTTGCTCTTAACACTGTTTCGTTTAGGGCTTAACATCTCTACAACCCGTTCTATTTTATCAACTGGAGATGCTGGTAAGGTTGTCGAAACGTTTGGATCATTTGTTGTTGGGGGCAATATACTTGTTGGTCTGGTTGTCTTCCTTATTCTGATCATCATTCAGTTTGTTGTCATCACCAAAGGGGCAGAGCGTGTATCAGAGGTTGCGGCCAGATTTACACTCGATGCGATGCCAGGTAAACAGATGAGTATTGACGCAGATTTGAATGCAGGAATGCTGACAGAAAGTGAAGCTAGAAATCGCCGTGAAAAAGTAGCAAGAGAAGCAGACTTTTATGGTGCAATGGATGGTGCAAGTAAGTTCGTTAAAGGGGATGCCATCGCAGGTATTATCATCGTTATTATCAATATTATTTTTGGCATCATTATTGGGATGATTCAGCAAGGAATGTCAATTCAAGAATCAGCTTCCCACTTTACTCTTTTAACAGTGGGGGACGGAATTGTGTCGCAAATCCCTGCACTTCTCATCTCAACAGCGACAGGGATTGTTGTCACGAGAGCGGCTTCTAACGGAAACCTTGGTTCAGACATTACGGGTCAGCTCTTTGCCTTCCCTGCCATGCTTTACGTCACAGCAGGCACGATCTTCCTGCTTGGATTGTTTACACCAATTGGCGTACTTTTGACAGGGCCGATCGCAGGTTTACTTGCACTCGGTGCGTACATGATGTCGAAAAACAAACAGGATCAAGAAGAGATTGAAGAAGTACTGGAAGAACAGGCAGAGGTAGAAGAGATGAAAAGTCCAGAAAGCGTCATTCATCTCCTGCAAATGGATGCCATTGAATTTGAATTTGGCTACGGGTTGATCCCGCTTGCAGATGCCAATCAAGGCGGAGACCTGCTAGACCGAATTGTCATGATCAGAAGGCAGCTTGCTCTTGAACTAGGTCTTGTCATTCCAGTTGTCCGTATTCGAGACAACATTGCGCTGAACCCGAATGAATACAGGCTCAAAATAAAAGGGAACGAAGTGGCAAAAGGAGAGCTGCTGCTCGATCATTACTTAGCGATGTCCCCAACGCCTGATGATGATCCGATTGAAGGAATTGAAACAATCGAACCATCCTTTGGTCTGCCGGCAAAATGGATATCAGAAGCAGAAAAAGATCAGGCTGAAATGCTTGGGTATACAGTGGTCGATCCAGCATCTGTTGTGTCTACCCACATCACAGAGAAGATTAGACAAAACACCCATGAACTGCTTGGACGCCAAGAAACGAAGCAATTAATCGATCATCTGAAAGAAAGTTATCCAGTTCTAGTAGATGAGGTAACACCGAATCCACTAGCGGTCGGGGATATCCAAAAAGTACTTGCAAAGCTTCTGAAAGAAAAGGTCTCCATTCGAAACCTTGTGACCATTTTTGAGACCCTTGCAGACTACGGAAAATTAACGACGGATACAGACTTGCTAACAGAGTATGTTAGACAGGCACTTGCAAGACAGATTACTGCACAGTATGCAAGAGAAAATGAATCACTGAAAGTCGTGACATGCTCAGGCCGAGTCGAAAAGGTGATTGCAGACAGCGTGCAGCAAACGGAGCATGGGAACTACTTATCGTTAGATCCAGAATCCTCTGAAAGTGTGATTCAATCAGTGGCGAGAGAAATTGAACAGCTTTCGCTTCGTCAGGAAACGCCGGTTCTATTATGCTCACCTCCTATAAGAATGTACGTCAAACAGTTGTTAGAAAGATATTTCCCAGATTTACCGGTACTATCTTATAACGAACTAGAAGCAAATGTGGAAGTACAGAGCATCGGAGTGGTGGATATCTAATGAAAATGAAAAAAATCACAGCGAATTCTATGCAGGAGGCAACGATCCAAATCAGGCAGCAGCTTGGGAAGGATGCCGTCATATTAAATTCGAAAACCGTTGTCAAACGAAAGCTGTTCGGTTTAAAGAAACAGCAAATGGTCGAAGTGATTGCAGTGCTGGATCAAGATTTTGAAGAAAGAGCCGGTAAAGGATTACAACCAGCAGCTGCGCCTATCCCGGTGTTACCGAAAAAGGAGCAGATTCAACATCTTACGCAAGAGCTGCCGGCTGCCGCTCAAGCCGTTAAAGCAGCGCCTTCTCATTCTCAGCCTTTAGAATATGCAAGAAACGAACGCCATGCCGGGATCTTGCCGGATTCTCTCATGAAAATGGATCAAAAGCTAAAGGATCAAGGTCTTGATGATGAGATTCGAGATGAGTGCTTAAAGGGTCTTTTAACAAAAGGTGCTGTGAAAGAAGAGCAGATTGAAAAAGAACTTGAAAAACTACTCACAGGGATGCTGCCGGCTCACACTTCTGATGAGCCGATGATTCGTTCGAAATACATTGTGTTGTTTGGTTCAACTGGTGCTGGTAAAACGACAACGATTGCAAAGCTTGCTGCGAAAACAGCCATTCAGCAGCAAAAGAAAATTGCTTTTATCACAACAGATACGTACCGGATTGCAGCGATTGAACAACTAAAAACATATGCTGAACTGCTGAATGCACCTCTTGAAGTTTGTTATTCAAGAGAGGACTTTGTGAAAGCACAGCAGACCTTTAAAGACTATGATCATATTTTCATCGATACAGCAGGCCGTAATTTTAAAGAAGAGGCGTATATTAAAGAGCTGACGGATATCATTCCATTTGATGAAAGCATTCAAAGCTTTCTTGTCATGAGTGCGACGTCGAAGTATCAGGATATGAGAGCTATGGTCAAACGTTTTGAACCTGTTCCAATCGATCAATTTATTTTTACAAAAGTTGATGAAACAGACACGATGGGAACGATCTTTCAAATCATTGCAGAATCTCAAATCGGGCTCGGGTTTTTAACAAATGGCCAAAATGTGCCTGAGGATATTCTTGAGAGTTCTCCCCTTGATTTGACAAGGATGGTCTTACAATGATGAAGCCTGACCAAGCCGAAGGTTTAAGAAAGCTTGTTCAGCAGAATCAACTGATTGTACCGAACTCTCTTCGTGCGAATGGACAGGCGAAAACCATTGCTGTCATGAGCGGTAAAGGCGGAGTAGGTAAATCGAATTTGACGCTGAATATGGCACTGTCTATCGCAAGTACGGGCAAGCAAGTGCTCATTATTGATCTCGACTTTGGCATGGGGAATATTGATATTTTACTAGGGAAAACATCGACCAGCTCTATATTAGACGTGCTTGTTAGAAAAAAATCCTTCCAAGCGGCTATGACAAAAGGAACGGACAATTTGTATTACATTTCTGGCGGAAGCGGGCTTGAACAGCTGTTTTCTTTAGACAAAGATCAATGGTCGTTCTTTTTAGAAGAGATGGAGAAAATATTGAATGACTTTGATTGTATATTCTTTGATATGGGTGCAGGATTGTCAAAAGATCAACTCCCTTTTGTCTTATCGGCAGGTGAGGTGGTCGTTGTGACAACGCCAGAACCAACATCCATCATGGATGCCTACAGCGCAATTAAGCACTTAGCCATTCATCAGTTTGAACAGTCTGTTCAAATCATTGTCAACCGGTGTAAAACCCCTTCGGAAGGATCTGAAACGTACCGGAAATTAGCGGGAGTGGTGACGTCATTTCTACACCGAAAGCTTGTGTTTGCTGGTGCGGTACCTGATGATCCTGCTGTTCCTAAAGCAGTCACTGAACAAATACCATTTTATATGAAGCAGCCTCATTCAAGGCTAAGTAAAACCATTAAAATGTTGGCTGAAACACTTTATCATCAGCAGATAAGAGAGGCACAGAGAGAGCAGCATACGTTTATAGATAAGTTGTCCTCTTTTTTTAAAAGGAGGAAAGTGGACTCATGATTAGAGTGCTTGTAGTAGATGACTCGGCTTTTATGAGAAAACTCATCAGTGATTTCCTAAGTGCCGAGCAAGAAATTGAAGTCGTCGGAACGGCGAGAAATGGAGAAGATGCCTTAAAACGGATTAAGGAATTGAATCCAGATGTTGTCACACTTGATGTGGAAATGCCTGTTCTAAATGGAACAGAAGCATTAAAACAAATTCTGGCTGAACACGACCTTGCTGTGATTATGGTGTCAAGCCAGACGAAGCAAGGGAAGGAATTAACCATCCATTGCTTAGAACTCGGTGCTTTTGACTTTGTGACAAAGCCTTCAGGAAGTATTTCGCTCGATTTACACAAAGTAAGAGGTCAAATTGTAGAGCGGGTACTTGCGGCAGGCCTGTCTAGAAAACGTACTGAGAAACAAGTTTCTCCTAAGCCGTTCATGAAGCCGCCAAGTCCAATTCCAGCGGCCGCTCCTCGTCTGCAAGAAGTAAGAAGCGGCTCATCACTCCGAAAGATTATTTCAATCGGAACTTCTACGGGAGGGCCTAGGGCGCTTCAACGAGTCGTCACGAAGCTGCCAAAAGACATAGAGGCGCCGATTTTGATTGTGCAGCATATGCCGGCAGGATTTACGGCATCGCTGGCTACTAGATTAGATTATTTATCACAAATTACGATCAAAGAAGCTCAAGATGGAGACATCGCTAAAAATGGAGTGGCTTACATAGCTCCTGGTGGATTGAATATGTCACTTCATGAACAAGGGGCAGCTTTAGTGATCAGGCTGTCCCCAGAAGACACTGACAGCCGTCACAAACCTTCTGTTAACTATTTATTTGAATCCATCAGCAACATAAAAGGTTACGAGAAAATCGCTGTCATTATGACAGGAATGGGTAGTGACGGCACAGAAGGTGTCAAAAAAATGGTCGCAAGCGGTCATACAAAAGTCATTGCAGAAAAAGAAGAATCATGTGTTGTTTTCGGAATGCCTAAATCAGTCATTAAAGCAGGCCTTGCACATGAAACAAGGCATGTGGATGACATCGCACATGCAATTATAAGCTCCATGAAAAAAGAGAGGGCGTGAACACGTTGGATGTAAACCAATACTTAGATATCTTTTTAGATGAAAGCAGAGAACACTTACAAACTTGTAATGAAAAACTTCTTGAATTAGAAAAGAACCCAACAGACTTGCAGCTAGTGAATGATATATTCAGAGCCGCTCATACACTGAAAGGCATGAGTGCAACGATGGGCTATGATGATATGGCTCAATTAACACATCATTTAGAAAACATGTTTGATGCCATCAGAAACGAACAAATGATTGTCACTCCTGAATCAATGGATACGATGTTTGAAGCACTCGATCACCTTGAAGCAATGGTTCAATCGATTGCAGAGGGCGGGGATGGAAAACGTGATGTCACGGAGATTAGTAAAAAACTAGATGTGACAGGAAGCCATGCAGAAACAGCATCTGCCGTTGAGACTGCTGAAGCATCATCAGCTGCAAGCGACCTAGACTATAACGAATTTGAACGAACAGTTCTTGATGAAGCGAGAGAACAAGGCTTTAAATGTTATGAGCTGAACGTGACATTAAGTGACGCATGCTTATTAAAAGCCGTTCGTGTCTATATGATTTTTGAAAGACTGAACGAAGCAGGAGAAGTTGTCAAAACGGTTCCGAATGCAGAACTTTTAGAATCAGAAGATTTTGAATCTGAATTCAGCATTTCTTACTTATCGAAACAGCCGATGGAAGAAGTGAAAAAAATCGTGACAGCGATCTCAGAGGTTGAACAAGTGGAGATTTCTGAAGTCTCTGCCTTTGAAGAAGTGGCTCCGGCTGAAACAAAAGCAGAGAAACCTGAGCAGAAAAACGAAGAAGTCGCAGCTCCTGCTGCTAAAGCGCCAGCAAACGATGCGCCAAAAGCAAATGGCAATAACGGTGCAGCTGCTGGCGGAACGAAAACGATCCGTGTCAACATCGATCGTCTGGATTCACTTATGAACCTGTTTGAAGAGCTTGTCATTGATAGAGGACGTTTAGAACAAATTGCCAAAGAACTTGAAAACAACGAACTCACGGATACAGTGGAAAGAATGTCCCGTATTTCTGGAGACCTGCAATCGATCATCTTGAACATGAGAATGGTGCCTGTAGAAACGGTGTTTAACAGATTCCCACGTATGATTCGTCAATTGACGAAAGAGCTCAATAAGAAAATTGAACTGATCATTGAAGGTGCTGAGACAGAGCTTGATCGAACAGTGATCGATGAAATTGGCGATCCGCTCTTACACTTACTTAGAAACAGTCTCGATCACGGGATTGAATCACCAGAAGAACGTGTGAAAAAAGGCAAACCAGAAAAAGGAACTGTTCTTTTAAAAGCATATCATAGCGGAAACCATGTCTTCATTGAAGTCGAAGATGATGGCGGCGGGATTAACCGTAAAAAGGTCCTTGAAAAAGCATTAGAGCGCGGGGTTATTACAGAAAGAGAAGCGGAAACGCTTGAAGATCACCAAATTGATTCATTGATCTTTGCAGCAGGGTTCTCTACAGCTGATACGATTTCTGATATCTCGGGCCGAGGTGTAGGTCTTGATGTTGTGAAAAACAAGCTGGAATCATTAGGTGGTTCTGTGAGTATTAACTCAACAGAAGGTCAAGGCTCACTGTTCTCAATTCAGCTTCCACTCACATTATCGATCATTTCCGTACTTCTTGTGAAACTAGAGGAAGAAACATTTGCTATTCCGATTTCTTCTATTATAGAAACGGCTGTCATTAAGAAGAGTGACATCCTTCAAACGCATGATCGTGAAGTCATTGATTTCCGTGGATTTATCGTACCGGTTGTGTACTTGAAGAAACAGTTCAACGTACCAAATGCGAATGATTTAGAAGAAGAACTGCACATTATTGTTGTCCGTAAAGGAGACAAGCTAACAGCATTTGTGGTCGATTCGTTTATCGGTCAGCAAGAGGTTGTATTGAAATCACTTGGAGATTACCTACCAAACGTATTTGCGATATCAGGCGCAACAATCTTAGGTGACGGTCAGGTTGCACTCATCGTTGACTGTAATGCACTGATCAAGTAAAAAACAATAGAGGAGCGGTCTGAAATGAGTACAGATATCAAAACTGGCGAAAAGATGATTGTGTTTATCGTAAACAAAAAAGAATACGCCATTTCAGTATCAGAAGTAAAGTCCATTGAAAAATGGCAGCAGCCGACAAGAGTTCCTGGCGTTGCCCCTTATATATGCGGTGTCATTAATCTACGCGGTGTCGTGACACCTGTCATTGACCTTAGAGTGAGACTTGGATCAACTGACAACGAGATTACAGACGAAACAAGAATGATTATTGTACAAGTTGGTGACATTGAAGTCGGCTGGATTGTTGATGAAGCAAATGATGTCATTACTGTTCATCAGGAAGAGGTAGAATCTTCTACTGATACAGCTGAAAAAGAAGGACTGTCATGGGTGACAGGAATTATTAAGCATGATCAGCGTCTATTCAATATCATTCATGCTGGTGCGGTCCTCGACAAGAGCGTGCAAGATGCACCTGTTCATTAAGGGGGATGTGAGATGAGCATTTTCAATGAAATTAAAGATGAACAGCTAGATATATTAAGCGAGGTTGGGAATATCGGAGCAGGCCATGCAGCGTCTGCTCTTGCCAGCCTATTGAATCGCAAAATTGATATGGCTGTTCCTTTTGTCAAAGTTCTCTCGTTTGAAGATTTAATGGATTTCTTTGGTGGAGCAGACCTTCCAGTTGCCAGTATCTTTTTGCGAATGGAGGGTGATCTTACCGGTTCAATCTTTTTCATTATGCCGTTTGAACAAGCTGAACAATTTGTAAGAGAGCTTGTTCAGGACCCAGCATTTGATATTGATACGATTCATGAACACATGCTAGGAACATCAGCGCTTCATGAGCTAGGAAATATTTTAGCAGGCTCTTATTTATCAGCACTTGCCGATTTAACAAAACTGCAGCTTCACCCAAGCGTTCCAGATGTCACGCTAGACATGTTTGGGGCTGTCATTAGTGAAGGATTAATGCAGTT
The DNA here is from genome assembly GCF_000691145.1 of Bacillus altitudinis 41KF2b. Taxonomy (GTDB): domain Bacteria; phylum Bacillota; class Bacilli; order Bacillales; family Bacillaceae; genus Bacillus; species Bacillus altitudinis. The sequence continues at coordinate 563,651 of NZ_ASJC01000001.1, forward strand.
TAGCCCTCTCGGCGATCAGGCGATTGTGATTGATACATCGATTTTCGATGATCAAAACCAGCAAGAGCTGAAAGGAAATATGTTTCTATTACCAGACTTTGAATCGTTTGAAAAACTGTTCAAAGCATTAGGTAACCTATAATGAACGTGCAGATTCCGGCAGTTGTAAAGGTTGGTATAGCGGATGTTCAGCTTGTGAAAACACCGGACCGTATTCGGACATCCGGTCTCGGTTCTTGCGTAGGACTTGTCCTTTTTGACCAAGAAAAAAAACTGGCAGGACTTGTCCATGTCATGCTTCCAGACTCCTCTCTTTCAAAAGGAGCGGTAGAGAACTTGGCTAAGTATGCAGATACAGGTGTCAAGCATACAATTGATCTGCTCTTAAAAGAAGGAGCGCGCAAACATGCGCTAAAAGCGAAGCTTGCTGGCGGCGCAGAAATGTTTAAATTTAAGTCAACCAATGATCTGATGAGAATTGGACCTAGAAATGTATCAGCTGTAAAAGAACATCTGTCTCTTCATCATATCCCGATCATTAGTGAGGACACGGGCGGAAACAATGGACGCACGATTGAATTCGATCCGCTTACAACAGAACTTGAGATCCGCACTGTGAAACAAGGCATTATGAAGATATAACTAAGGAAGTATAGGGGGAGAAAGATGCAATCCTTAAATTACGAAGATCAGGCGCTATGGGCTAGATGGAAAGAGTGGAAGGACCCAGCTGCTGGAGATGATCTTATGCGCCGCTATATGCCGCTCGTCACATATCATGTTGGAAGAATTTCCATCGGTCTCCCGAAGTCAGTGCACAAAGAAGACTTGATCAGTCTAGGGATGCTCGGTTTATATGATGCCCTTGAAAAATTTGACCCCGGAAGAGATCTGAAGTTTGATACATATGCATCCTTCAGAATTCGCGGGGCCATCATCGACGGTCTTCGTAAAGAGGACTGGCTGCCTCGTACATCAAGAGAAAAAACAAAAAAAGTAGAAGCGGCAATTGAAAAGCTTGAACAGCGATATTTACGAAATGTGACACCAACAGAGGTTGCTGAAGAACTCGGCATGAGTGAACAAGATGTGGTCACAACGATGAATGAAGGGTTCTTTGCGAATTTGCTCTCGATTGATGAGAAGCTGCATGATCAAGAAGACGGAGAAAACGTTCAAGTCATGATTCGCGACGAAAAGACTGTGACACCTGAAGAGAAAATGCTGAAAGATGAATTAATTGAACAGCTTGCCGAAAAAATGACAGAGCTTTCGGAAAAAGAAAAGCTTGTGATTAGTCTTTTCTATAAAGAGGAATTGACGTTAACGGAAATTGGTCAAGTGCTTAATTTATCGACCTCCCGCATTTCGCAAATTCATTCAAAGGCATTGTTCAAGCTTAAGCATCTGCTTGATAAAGCCATTCAATCTTAAAGAGTTAGTGAGTGAAAAAATATGCTATGGCTGATTAGCTTTATGCTTCATGCTGCACTTATTTATTTTGTGATCATTTTATACACGAGAATGAATTCGCTGAAGGCAACAGAACAAAAGCAGCGAGAGCTTTTAGAAGAAACGGAAAATACCCTGGCTGCATTTTTGATGGAAGTCAAAGAAGAGAATGAAAAACTATCAAAAGCTGCAGCCACTTCCCCTGATTTTTCTGCTGAAGAGCTGAAATCGGATCTTCAGACACCAAAGCAGCCACAACCACCAATTGAATCCCAGCAATCGGTAGAAAGTGAAGATCCAGTTCCAGAGCACCTGTCGACTCTCCTTAGCGAAGTTGAGGTGCAGGAAGAGAAGGTAAACGAACCCGTTTCAAGTCTCGAAACAGAAGTTTCTGCGCCTTCTGAAAGTGAAATAGAAGAAACATTTGAGGATCAAGTAAAGGCCTTATATGATCAAGGGCTATCATTAGAAGAAATAGCGAAAGAATTAAAAACGGGCAAGACAGAAATCGAGCTTTTATTAAAATTTAGCGGAAAGCTGTAAAGGATTCTTGATTGTCAGTCCATCATGTGTTATATTATTTCTTGGTGTTAAATACACACGCTTAATGATTCGTATGAAGGTGCTGCCGTGGCGCAGTTTTATGTGAACATGACTTAAGCGGAGGAAAAAAAACCATTATATTAGGAGGCAACAACATGTCAGTTATTTCTATGAAACAATTGCTAGAAGCTGGTGTTCACTTCGGTCACCAAACACGCCGTTGGAACCCAAAAATGAAGCGTTACATCTTTACAGAGCGTAACGGTATCTACATCATCGATCTTCAAAAAACGGTGAAAAAAGTAGAGGAAGCTTACAACTTCACGAAAAACCTTGCTGCTGACGGAGGAAAAATCCTTTTCGTTGGTACGAAAAAGCAAGCACAAGATTCAGTGAAAGAAGAAGCAATCCGTTCTGGTATGTTCTATGTAAACCAACGCTGGCTTGGTGGAACGTTAACAAACTTTGAAACAATCCAAAAACGTATCAAACGTTTAAAAGATATCGAAAAAATGCAAGAAAACGGTACGTTCGAAGTTCTTCCTAAGAAAGAAGTCGTTCAACTGAAAAAAGAATTAGAACGTCTTGAAAAATTCCTAGGCGGAATCAAAGACATGAAGGGTCTTCCAGATGCACTTTTCATTATCGACCCTCGTAAAGAGCGTATTGCAGTTGCAGAAGCTCGTAAATTGAATATCCCAATTATCGGTATCGTTGACACAAACTGTGATCCAGACGAAATTGATGTTGTGATCCCTGCAAACGATGATGCAATCCGTGCTGTAAAACTTCTAACTGCTAAAATGGCAGATGCGATTCTTGAGTCTAAACAAGGCGAAGAAGAAGCTGTTGTAGAAGAAACGACAGAAACTGAAACAACAACTGCGTAACCTATTCAAAAGGTGATAAGAGGGAACTGCCTTTTATCACCTTTTTTTCACCTAGTAATCCGTGTTTTAACATAGAAGGAGGAAATGTAAAATGGCAATTACTGCTCAATTAGTAAAAGAACTGCGTCAAAAAACTGGTGCAGGTATGATGGACTGTAAAAAAGCGTTAACAGAAACTGATGGTGACATCGACAAAGCAATCGATCTTCTAAGAGAAAAAGGGATCGCAAAAGCTGCGAAAAAAGCAGACCGTATTGCGGCAGAAGGATTAACTCTTATTAAAACTGACGGCAACACTGGTGTTATCCTAGAAGTGAACTCTGAGACTGATTTCGTTGCGAAAAACGAAGGATTCCAAAATCTTCTTAACGAACTTGCTGATCATTTACTTGCTGCGAAACCTGCAACAATTGAAGAAGCACATGCTTCTAAAATGGAAAATGGTTCAACAGTTGAAGAACATATTACTTCTGCAATTGCGAAAATCGGAGAAAAAATTACGCTTCGCCGTTTCTCAGTCATCACAAAAGAAGATAACGCTGCATTCGGTTCTTACTTACACATGGGCGGACGCATCGGTGTATTAGCGGTTCTTAACGGAACAACTGATGAAGAGCTTGCGAGAGACATCGCAATGCACGTTGCTGCTGTAAACCCTAAATACATTTCTCGTGACCAAGTGTCTGAAGAAGAAGCAAACCGTGAGCGTGAAGTATTAACACAACAAGCGCTTCAAGAAGGAAAGCCTGAAAATATCGTTGCTAAAATGGTAGAAGGCCGTCTAAACAAATTCTTCGAAGAAATTTGCTTACTTGACCAAGCATTCGTTAAAAACCCAGATGAAAAAGTGAAACAAGTTGTAGGTGCGAAAAACGCAACTGTTCAAACTTATGTTCGCTATGAAGTGGGCGAAGGTATCGAAAAACGTCAAGACAACTTTGCTGAAGAAGTTATGAGCCAAGTGAAAAAATAATGTTTGAAAAGCTCTCTGGGGCTTTTTTAGGGAGCACAAGCACTGTGTTCCCTATTTTTTAGAGGATATTGATTTACAAAAGGCGGTTTCTTACGCATAATAAGAGACGGTATAGTTTACACTTGGAGGTTATCATGAGCAAACCGAAATATAATCGCATTGTACTGAAGCTAAGTGGAGAAGCACTAGCTGGTGATGCTGGAAATGGAATTAACCCAACTGTCATTCAATCAATTGCAAAGCAAGTAAAAGAAATTGCAGAACTTGATGTTGAAGTTGCAGTCGTTGTAGGTGGAGGAAACCTTTGGCGTGGTAAGACAGGCAGTGACTTAGGAATGGACCGGGCAACAGCAGACTATATGGGGATGCTTGCAACAGTGATGAATTCATTGGCATTACAAGACAGCCTAGAAACGCTTGGCATTCAGTCTAGAGTACAAACCTCTATCGAGATGAGACAGGTTGCAGAGCCATACATAAGAAGAAAAGCGATCCGTCACCTTGAGAAGAAACGTGTCGTGATTTTTGCTGCAGGTACTGGTAACCCTTATTTCTCTACTGATACAACAGCAGCACTTCGTGCAGCTGAAATTGAAGCAGATGTCATTTTAATGGCGAAAAACAATGTAGACGGTGTCTACAGTGCTGATCCTCGTACAGATGCGGATGCAGTAAAATATGATAAGCTTTCATATCTTGATGTACTAAAAGAAGGGCTTGCTGTAATGGATTCTACTGCGTCCTCATTATGTATGGACAATGACATTCCATTAATCGTCTTCTCTATTATGGAAGAAGGTAATATTAAACGTGCCGTCAATGGCGAATCAATCGGAACGATCGTGAGGGGGAAATAACGTGTCAAAAGAAGTGTTGAACCAAACAAAAGAAAAAATGGAAAAAGCCGTTCAAGCATACGGACGTGAACTAGCAACTGTCCGTGCGGGCAGAGCAAATGCTTCCCTTTTAGACAAAGTAACAGTGGATTACTATGGTGCGCAAACACCACTAAACCAAATTGCGTCAATTACAGTGCCAGAAGCACGTATGCTGATTATCACACCTTACGATAAAACAGCGATCGGTGATATCGAAAAGGCGATCCAAAAGTCTGATCTTGGTATCACACCAACAAGTGACGGAAACGTGATCCGTATTGCGATCCCAGCACTAACAGAAGAAAGACGTAAAGAACTTGTAAAAGTTGTGAGAAAATACTCAGAAGAAGCAAAAGTAGCTGTTCGTAACGTTCGTCGTGATGCAAACGATGAATTGAAAAAGCTAGAGAAAAATGGGGAGATCACTGAAGATGAATTAAGATCATCTACAGAGGATGTTCAAAAATTGACAGATGAATATGTCGCTAAAATTGATGAAGTGACAAAAGATAAAGAAAAAGAAATCATGGAAGTTTAAGAAAAAACTATGTACAATAGATAATAGTGAAAAGACCCTCTTCATGTTTACAGGGGGTTTTTTTGTTAATACTGTTGAGGACTATATTATTAGCGGGAACGCAACCTTTTTGGGTGATGGAGGAATCTCATGCTCAATATACTCAAAAATTGGAAGAATCAGCAAACAGCAGCTTCCAACTTAGAAAGCCTGACAAAAGAAGACATATTAAATGGAGAAATTCCTGAACATATCGCCATTATCATGGATGGGAATGGAAGATGGGCGAAGAAACGTGCGCTTCCACGGGTAGCAGGACATCATGAAGGAATGAAAGTTGTCAAGCGCATGACCAAGCTTGCAAATGAGCTGAATGTCAAAGTGCTGACTTTGTATGCTTTCTCTACAGAAAATTGGAAACGTCCAAAACTAGAAGTAGACTTTTTAATGAAGCTTCCTGAAGAGTTTCTAAACATCTATCTGCCTGAACTCATCGAGGAAAATGTCCGTGTACGTTTAACAGGTGATCCAGACGGCCTCCCGCAGCATACGAAAAAAGCGGTAGAGAACGCAGTGAAGAGTACGGCGAATAATGACGGACTCATTTTAAATTTTGCGCTCAATTATGGAGGACGGACAGAAATTATTTCTGCATGCAGACAAATTTCTGAAAAAGTCAAAGAAGGCAAGCTTCGAGCAGAAGACATCACAGAAGAGATGTTTTCAGCTTATTTAATGACAGAATCTCTTCAAGATCCGGATTTGCTTATTCGTACGAGTGGAGAAATTAGATTAAGCAACTTTATGCTTTGGCAAATTGCATACAGCGAGTTTGTCTTTACGGATGTGCTTTGGCCTGACTTTTCTGATGAGCATCTCATAGGCGCTATCGGAGAGTACCAGCGCCGCGGCCGGAGGTTCGGTGGAATTTAGAGGGTGGTGCAGATGAAACAAAGAATTTTGACGGGTGTTCTGGCAGCTGCAGTGTTTTTACTTGCAGTGATTTATGGACAAATGCCATTTACCCTGCTGATTTATTTAATGGGAAGTGTCGCTCTCTTTGAGCTTCTTAGAATGAAAAAGATTTCGATTTTCAGCTTTCCTGGCATTGTCAGCTTAATATTGCTTTGGCTTTTAATGGGCGGAGAAAATAGCTTCTTCCCGAACGTAGACGCATCAAAAATGCAGATTGCTTTATTTGCAGTCTTAATCCTTTTAACTTATACAGTTCTGAGTAAAAACTCTTTCACATTCGATGAGGTTGCTTTTGTTATATTAGCCACATTATATATTGGCGTTAGTTTCTATTATTTTATTCAAATTAGAGGCTTGTATGGCATGAGTGCGATCTTCTTCGCAGCGGTGATTATTTGGTCCACTGACTCAGGTGCCTATTTTATTGGGAAATCTATGGGGAAACGAAAGCTTTGGCCAGAGATTAGCCCAAACAAAACAGTAGAAGGATTTATCGGCGGAATCGTCACAGCGGTCGTGCTGTCACTTGTGTTCCAGGCGGTTACAGGATTTTTGCCATCATATCTGCTTGTTATGTTTATTACTCTTTTGCTCAGTATTTTTGGACAGCTTGGCGACCTTGTGGAATCTGCTTTAAAGCGTCATTACCATGTGAAGGATTCAGGGACAATACTCCCAGGTCATGGCGGAATTTTGGACAGGTTTGACAGCTTTTTATTCGTTCTGCCGTTTTTATATTTATTGCTGGCCACGTTTGCTAGCTAACCTCATAGAAACTAATTGAACGAGAGAAGGAGTGGCAATTTGAAATATATTTCGCTATTAGGCGCAACAGGATCGATTGGAGAACAAACATTAGATGTGATCAGGCAGCATCCAGACAAATTCAAGTTGAAAGCGATGACGTTTGGCAGAAATATAGACAAGGCCATCCCTATCATTGAACAATTTCAGCCTGAATTTGTTGGATGTGTAGACGAAGCGACCTATCGCACGTTAAAAGGTCATTCATTTCAATACGATGTTAAAATGGCTGCGGGTGATGAAGCGAACATCGAAGCAGCGACCTATGATGCAGTGGATGTTGTGGTCAATGCACTGGTAGGAAGTGTCGGACTTGTGCCGACATTAAAAGCCATTGAACAAAAAAAGACGATCGCACTTGCAAATAAGGAAACACTTGTGACAGCTGGTCATATAGTAAAAGAGTACGCCAAAAAGTATGACGTGCCTTTACTTCCTGTCGATAGTGAACACTCCGCTATTTTTCAATCCTTGCAAGGTGAACAAGCTAAAAACATTGAACGCTTAATCGTCACAGCTTCAGGCGGCAGTTTTCGAGATAAAAAACGCACGGAGCTTGAAGGTGTAACGGTTGAAGAAGCGCTGAATCATCCGAACTGGTCCATGGGCGCAAAAATCACGATTGATTCAGCGACCATGATGAATAAGGGGCTTGAGGTGATTGAGGCGCATTGGCTGTTTGATATCCCATACGATCAAATTGATGTGCTGTTACATAAAGAGAGCATCATCCATTCCATGGTGGAATTCCATGACAAAAGTGTCATGGCTCAGTTAGGTACACCTGACATGAGGGTTCCGATTCAATACGCGCTCACTTACCCTGATAGAGCGCCATTAAAAGAAGCGAAATCATTAAACCTTTGGGAGATTGGACAATTAAATTTCCAAAAAGCGGATTTTGACAGGTATCGCTGCTTACATTTTGCTTATGAATCAGGTAAAATAGGAGGGACAATGCCTACTGTGCTTAATGCAGCCAATGAAATAGCTGTTGATGCATTTCTAAAAGGCAAAGTAACGTTCCTGCAAATTGAAGAATTGATTGAAAAGGCACTGAACAGACATCATGTGATTTCAACGCCTAGTTTGCAAGATATCCATGAAGTGGACAAAGATACACGAGACTTTGTTCAATCAATCCTCGCATAAGGTGGTATGTTCGTGAATACAGTGATTGCGTTTATTATTATTTTTGGAACGCTCGTTTTTTTCCACGAGCTTGGCCATTTAATTATGGCGCAGCGCGCAGGCATTTTATGCCGCGAGTTCGCAATTGGTTTTGGACCGAAGATTTTCTCCTTTAAACGAAAAGAAACCGTCTATACCATCAGACTTCTGCCAATCGGCGGATTTGTTAAAATGGCTGGAGAAGACCCTGAAGTCATTGAAATTAAACCGGGTCATACAGTGGGGCTCTTATTCAATGAGCAAAATGAAGTAGAAAAAATCATTTTAAATGATAAAGAGAAATATCCTGATGCACTTGTCATTGAAGTTGAACAAATTGATTTAGATCATGCGATGAGAATTTCAGGATATGAGGCTGGAAATGAAGACATTCTGACTGGCTACAATGTAAGCCAAACAAGCTTCTATATTGCAGATGGTGAAGAAATTCAAATTGCGCCATACAACCGTCAGTTTGGTTCAAAAACAGTATGGCAGCGTATTAAAGCCATTGCAGCTGGACCGATTATGAACTTTATCCTGGCATATGTGATTCTAGTGGCTTTAGGATTTATTCAAGGTGTAACCGTGGATGATCCTGTACTTGGTAAGCTGACAAAAGACGGCCGGGCAGCGCAAGCTGGGCTTATGCAGGGAGATCATATCGTTTCAATTAATGGGGATAAAATGAATTCTTGGACAGATGTTGTTCAAACGGTTCAAAAGAACCCAGATAAAAAAATGAATGTCGTCATTGACCGAGATGGCAAAGAAAGCACCATTCAAGTTGTACCGGAAGCTGTGAAGGCCGAAGGAAAAACCATTGGCCGTTTTGGTTCTTATCCGCCAACGGAAAATGGCTTTCTCAAAGTCATTTCATCCTCAGGCACTACAGTGATATCTACAGCAGGTCTCATCTTAACGAACTTGCAAAAGATTGTCACAGGGCAATTTTCATTAGATATGCTTGCAGGTCCTGTTGGAATATATGACATGACAGGAGAAGTAGCGAAACAAGGTGTGTTAACATTAATGCAGTTTGCTGCGTTTCTTAGTATCAACTTAGGGATCGTGAATTTATTACCGATTCCTGCATTAGACGGAGGAAGATTACTTTTCCTATTCGTTGAAGCCATTCGCGGCAAACCAATTAATCGTGAGAAAGAGGCACTTGTTGTCTTCATTGGTGTTGCGTTCCTCATGCTATTAATGCTAGTAGTGACATGGAATGACATCCAGCGATTATTTTTATAAAAACCATTGTCTCTTGTTTCTCATTATGGGAAACAAGAGTTTTTGTGAGAAGTCCTATTTCTTAAATGAGGTGTAACGACATGAGACAATCCCTGACTTTCATTCCAACTCTTCGAGAGGTGCCGGCAGATGCTGAGGCAAAAAGTCATCAGCTATTAGTAAGAGCTGGATTTATTAGACAAAACACGAGCGGTATCTATCATTATTTGCCGCTAGCACATAAAGTGATTCAGCACATTCAAGCCATTGTTCGCAAGGAAATGGAAAAGGCGGGAGCAGCTGAGCTGTTAATGCCAGTGCTGCAGCAAGCAGAAATGTGGCAAGAGTCAGGAAGATGGTATACATACGGTCCAGAACTCATGCGTATGAAAGATCGTCACGGCCGCGAGTTTGCACTTGGCCCAACACACGAAGAAGTGATCACATCACTCGTACGCAGTGAAGTCAAATCGTATAAAAAGCTTCCTTTGACACTGTATCAAATCCAATCTAAATTCCGTGATGAACAAAGACCTCGCTTTGGGTTATTGCGCGGACGTGAATTTATTATGAAGGACGCCTATTCATTCCACTCTTCACCAGAGAGCCTTGATGACACATACAACAAAATGTTTACAGCTTACTCGAATGTCTTTTCAAAAGTAGGTCTTAACTTTAGACCCGTCATTGCCGATTCTGGGGCAATGGGAGGAAAAGATACACATGAGTTTATGGCACTTTCAGAAGTAGGAGAAGATACAATCGCATACTCTGACACATCTTCCTACGCTGCGAACATTGAAATGGCTGAGGCTGTGTATCACGGAGAAGAAGCAAACCCTGCGGACTTCAAAGAACTCGAGAAAGTACACACGCCTCAGGTGAAGACGATACAAGATGTTGCGGCATTCTTAGAAGTGGCTCCTTCTACATGTATCAAATCTGTCTTGTTTAAAGCGGACGATGCGTATGTACTTGTCCTGACAAGAGGCGATCATGAAGTAAATGATGTAAAAGTGAAAAACTTAGTTGGAGCACAGCTTGTAGAGCTTGCTTCACGTGAGGAAGTACTAGACGTGATTGGAACAGAACCAGGATTTGTTGGACCAGTGAAGCTTGAAGCGGAAGTAACGATTTATGCAGACCACGCTGTAAAAGGAATGACAAATGCAGTTGCAGGTGCAAATGAATCGGATTATCACTATGTCAATGTTAATCCTGCTCGTGATCTGTCAGTGAAGGAATATACAGATCTTCGCTTGATTCAAGAAGGGGACGTTTCTCCAGATGGAGAAGGCACGATCCAGTTCGCAAAAGGAATTGAAGTAGGACAAGTCTTTAAGCTAGGCACGCGTTATTCAGAGGCAATGGATGCAACATACCTCGATGAAAATGGACGTGCGCAGCCAATGATCATGGGCTGCTATGGCATCGGAATTTCTAGAACCCTTTCTGCGATTGTTGAACAACATCATGATGACAAGGGGATTATCTGGCCAGAAACAGTTGCGCCATATGATCTTCATCTACTTGCCTTAAATATGAAAAACGATGCACAAAAGGAACTGGCTGAAACGCTGTATGAGCGTTTACAGGAAGAGGGCTATGAAGTCCTTTTCGATGACCGCCAAGAGCGTGCAGGCGTCAAATTTGCCGACAGTGACTTAATTGGACTGCCAATTCGCATTAGCTGCGGGAAACGTTCAGAAGAAGGTATTGTCGAAGTGAAATTCAGAAAATCAGGTGAATCACACGAAGTATCTGTTGATGAACTGATTTCATTTATACGCCAAGCATAAAAAACGAACAAAAAAATGAAGGTACCTCCTGCAAAAAAGAGGTACCTTTCTGATTTACAAAAGGAGGGTCCTGTCTTGGATGAACAATTACCGATTACCCGGCGGCAATTTCATATATTACTCAATCAGATTCAAATGACAGATGATGACCTCAGTCGTTACTTTGAAGAAGGTGAGATCGTCAAATTGACGGTGCATAAGGCGGCAAAAACATGGCATTTCCATTTTAAATTTAAGGCGCTTTTGCCTTACCAAGTATATGCAATGTTTTTAAGCAGGCTGACAAATGCATTTTCTCATATCGCACAAGTCACTTGTACGATTGAAGTCAATGATCCGCACATATCTGAAGAGCTCGTTCAATCGTATTGGTCCCATTGTGTGGAGGAGCTTCAAGGGATTTCTCCCCCAATCATCAGCTTGCTTCAACAGCAAAAACCAGCGCTGTCTGGACATAAGATCATCATCAAAACAAAAAGCGAAACTGAGGCTCTGGCCATCAAGAAGAAATATAGCCCAATGCTTCAGGCTGCATTTAAACAAGTTGGTTTTCCAGAACTTCAATTTGATACAGAAATTTTTGTATCAGATCAAGAGATTCAGAAGTTCAGAGAACAAAAACTTGCTGAAGATCAAGAAAGAGCCATGCAAGCCCTTGTTGAGATGGAGAAGAAGGAAAGTGAGGATCAAGAGGAAGCTCCTTCTGGCCCACTGATGATTGGCTATCAAATCAAAGACAATGAAGAAATACGTACGCTTGATAGTATTATGGACGAAGAAAGACGAATCACCGTCCAAGGGTATGTGTTCGATGCAGAAACGCGCGAACTAAAAAGCGGCAGAACCCTTTGTATCTTTAAAATTACCGATTATACGAATAGTATTTTGATCAAAATGTTTGCGAGAGAAAAAGAAGATGCTCAGCTCATGAAATCCTTGAAAAAAGGGATGTGGGTCAAAGCAAGAGGAAGCATTCAAAACGATACGTTTGTGAGAGATCTTGTCATGATCGCAAATGACGTCAATGAAATGAAACCTCAGCTGAAAGAAGATACTGCACCAGAGGGAGAAAAGCGTGTTGAGCTTCATTTGCATTCGCCAATGAGCCAGATGGATGCTGTCACTGGCATCGGTAAACTTGTTGAACAAGCAAAAAAATGGGGGCATGAGGCCATTGCCCTGACAGATCACGCCGTTGTACAATCCTTTCCAGATGCGTATGCAGCAAGTAAAAAGCATGGCATCAAAATGATGTACGGGGTGGAAATCAATTTAGTCGATGACGGAGTACCGATTGCGTATAATCCAGAGCACCGCTTGTTAGAAGATGCGACGTTTGTCGTATTTGATGTTGAGACAACGGGACTCTCTGCTGTGTATGATACGATCATTGAGCTTGCAGCCGTGAAAATCAAAGGCGGGGAAATCATTGACCGCTTTGAGGCATTTGCAAACCCTCATCATCCGTTATCAGCCACAACCATTGAACTAACCGGTATCACGGATGATATGGTGAGAGATGCACCAGATGTGGTCGATGTTGTTCGGGATTTCAAAGAGTGGATTGGACAAGATATCCTTGTTGCTCACAATGCGAGCTTTGATATGGGCTTTTTAAATGCAGCATATAAGCGACTGTTAAAAACAGATAAAGCGTCAAACCCTGTCATTGATACACTAGAACTCGGCCGATTCCTTTATCCAGAATTTAAAAATCACCGGCTGAACACGCTGTGTAAAAAGTTCGATATTGAACTCACGCAGCATCACCGGGCGATTTATGATGCAGAAGCAACTGGTTACCTCATGCTGAAGATGCTAAAAGATGCGGCTGAAAAAGAGATTGCCTACCACGATCAATTGAATGAAAACATGGGGCAGTCCAATGCGTATCAGCGCTCACGTCCTTACCATGCAACCGTGATTGCACAAAATGAGACGGGTCTAAAGAATTTATTTAAGCTTGTTTCACTTTCTCATATTCATTATTTCTACCGCGTGCCGCGCATCCCTCGCTCACAGCTTGAGAAATATCGAGAAGGTTTAATTGTTGGGTCTGCTTGTGATAAGGGTGAAGTGTTTGAAGGAATGATGCAGAAGTCACCTGATGAGGTAGAAGACATTGCCGCATTTTACGACTATTTAGAAGTTCATCCGCCAGAAGTGTATCAGCATTTACTCCAGTTGGAGCTTGTTCGGGATGAACGTGCATTAAAAGAGATCATCACAAACATTGTAAAACTTGGTGAAAAACTGAATAAACCAGTCGTGGCGACTGGAAATGTGCACTACCTGCATCCAGAAGACAAAATTTATCGCAAAATCTTAATTTCATCACAAGGCGGGGCGAATCCACTCAATCGTCATGAACTGCCAAAAGTTCATTTTAGAACAACTGATGAAATGCTAGAAGCCTTCTCTTTTCTTGGAGACGAGAAGGCGAAAGAGATTGTCGTGACGAATACGCAAAAAGTATCTGAGATGGTCGAAAGTATCAAACCAATCAAAGACGATCTTTATACACCAAAAATTGAAGGTGCAGATGAAGAAATTCGGGAAATGAGCTATAACATGGCTCGCAGCATCTACGGTGACGATTTACCGAAAATTGTAGAAGACCGGATTGAGAAAGAATTAAAGAGTATTATTGGTCACGGTTTCGCTGTTATTTATTTAATTTCTCATAAGCTTGTTAAGAAATCACTTGATGATGGATATCTAGTTGGTTCAAGGGGATCAGTTGGTTCATCTCTCGTTGCGACATTAACAGAGATTACAGAAGTGAACCCGCTTGCGCCGCACTATGTATGTCCAAGTTGCAAGCACTCTGAGTTCTTTAATGATGGATCGGTTGGCTCAGGATTTGACCTTCCTGATAAAGACTGTCCTGAATGCGGCACACCGTATAAAAAAGACGGACACGATATTCCGTTTGAAACGTTCTTAGGTTTTAAAGGAGATAAAGTGCCCGATATCGACTTAAACTTCTCAGGAGAATATCAGCCGATTGCCCATAACTATACGAAAGAGCTGTTTGGTGAAGAGTATGTATACCGCGCAGGTACAATCGGTACCGTTGCAGAAAAAACGGCATATGGTTATGTGAAAGGCTACGCAGGAGATCATAACCTTCATATGAGAGGTGCTGAAATTGACCGGCTCGTACAGGGCTGTACGGGCGTCAAACGGACAACGGGCCAACATCCAGGCGGTATTATCGTCGTGCCGGATTATATGGACATTTACGATTTCTCACCAATTCAATATCCAGCAGATGCGACAGGTTCTGATTGGAAAACGACACATTTTGATTTCCATTCAATCCATGATAACTTGCTGAAACTAGATATTCTTGGACACGATGATCCAACGGTCATTCGGATGCTTCAGGACTTGAGCGGAATTGATCCAAAAACGATTCCGACAGATGATCCTGAGGTCATGAAAATCTTCCAAGGAACGGAATCTCTCGGTGTCACAGAAGAACAAATTGGATGTAAAACGGGAACACTTGGGATCCCAGAGTTTGGCACAAGGTTTGTTCGTCAGATGCTTGAAGATACAAAACCGACCACCTTCTCGGAACTTGTTCAGATCTCTGGTCTATCTCACGGTACAGATGTATGGCTCGGCAACGCCCAAGAGTTGATTCATAATAAAACGTGTGAACTAAGCGAAGTGATTGGCTGTCGTGATGATATTATGGTCTATCTGATTTATCAAGGTTTAGAGCCGTCACTTGCCTTTAAAATCATGGAATCTGTTCGTAAAGGGAAGGGACTTCCTCCTGAATGGGAAGAAGAAATGAAGAATAATAACGTACCGAACTGGTACATTGATTCTTGTAAAAAGATTAAATACATGTTCCCTAAAGCCCACGCGGCTGCTTATGTATTAATGGCTGTTCGGATTGCTTATTTCAAGGTGCACCATGCACTTCTGTACTATGCGGCTTATTTTACCGTTCGTGCTGATGATTTTGATATCGAAACGATGACAAAAGGATCGAATGCGATTCGAGCGGTCATGGACGATATTAACTCAAAAGGTCTTGATGCATCACCGAAAGAGAAGAACCTATTAACTGTACTAGAGCTTGCACTTGAAATGTGTGAAAGAGGCTATCACTTTAAAAAAGTAGACCTATACCGATCAAGTGCCACTGAGTTTATCATTGATGGAGACGGGCTAATCCCGCCATTCAACTCCATCCCTGGACTCGGAACAAACGTTGCGTTAAATATTGTACGCGCACGCCAAGATGGTGAATTCCTTTCAAAAGAAGATTTACAAAAACGAGGAAAAGTGTCTAAGACCATCCTTGAGTATTTGGATCGTCAAGGCTGCTTAGAAGCACTTCCTGATCAAAACCAGCTTTCTTTGTTCTAATTTGAAAAAGAAGAGCGCCCTTAAAGGGCGTTCTTTTTATATATACAATAATATTATTATGTTAACTAAATATTTTAACTGGAATTATTTTCTTGTTGGTTCATATATCTTGATTTAACGTCGTGTTTTGAGAGAAGAGATCGTATGTCATTCTTTCTACCCAAATAGAGCAAAAAAGAGAATTTAGCCGTCTGAAATGTTCTCATACGACATATGATCATTTTGGGTACAGTCACATGAAGAATCAGGAGAAAACCCTCGGTGAGCGTCAAGCTGATGGCTGTTTACTATGCACATTTTTGAAACACGCTTGATTCTTTTCAACACTGTACAAAACACGAACGGAATGACAAGGAGGTGGTCATTTCTTGTTCAATGTTTCACGTTTAAGAAAAAAGAAGGGGTGAGAAGTAGGTACATGTCAGATTACAACTATGTAGAGGTGCTTCAAAAATCTATTTTGTTTTACGAAGCCCAGCGTTCCGGAAAGCTTCCTGAAAGCAATCGTCTTAACTGGCGAGGGGATTCTGGACTAGAGGATGGGAAAGATGTTGGTCATGATTTAACAGGCGGCTGGTACGATGCTGGTGATCATGTGAAGTTCGGGCTTCCGATGGCTTACTCGGCAGCCGTGCTTGCATGGACAGTCTATGAGTACCGAGAAGCTTACGAAGAGGCAGAGCTGCTTGATGATATGTTAGATCAAATCAAGTGGGCAACCGATTATTTTTTGAAAGCCCATACAGGTCCAAATGAATTTTGGGCGCAAGTAGGCGATGGGAACGCTGATCATGGCTGGTGGGGGCCAGCAGAAGTGATGCCGATGAACCGGCCTGCATTTAAAATTGATGAACATTGTCCAGGAACAGAAGTAGCCGCCCAAACCGCAGCCGCTTTAGCAGCGGGTTCAATTATTTTTAAAGAAACAGACGCGCCATATGCAGCAAAACTTCTCACCCATGCAAAGCAGCTTTATGCATTTGCTGACCAATATCGCGGTGAGTATACAGATTGTGTCACCAATGCGCAGCCATTTTATAACTCCTGGAGCGGCTATATTGATGAGCTCATTTGGGGTGGAATATGGTTGTACTTGGCGACAAATGACCAGACCTATTTAAACAAAGCACTAAAAGCAGTAGAAGAATGGCCGAAGGATTGGGATTATACGTTTACGATGTCGTGGGACAATACCTTTTTTGCTTCGCAAATTTTACTTGCGAGAATCACAAAGGAGAAAAGGTTTATCGAATCGACAGAGCGTAATCTCGATTACTGGTCGACGGGTTTTGTTCAAAATGGAAAAGTAGAAAGAATCACTTATACGCCTGGCGGACTAGCGTGGTTAGATCAATGGGGCTCACTTCGTTATACAGCAAATGCTGCATTTTTAGCGTTTGTGTACGCAGATTGGGTCTCTGATCAAGAAAAAAAGAATCGATACCAAACGTTTGCGATCAGGCAAACACACTATATGTTAGGGGATAATCCGCAAAATAGAAGCTATGTCGTTGGATTTGGCAAAAATCCGCCGATGCATCCACACCATCGAACTGCACATGGCTCATGGTCTAATCAGCTGACAACTCCTTCTTCTCATCGGCACACGCTTTATGGAGCGCTTGTTGGGGGGCCTAATGCACAGGATCAGTATACCGATGACATCTCTGACTATGTATCAAACGAGGTAGCAACAGACTATAATGCCGCCTTTACTGGAAATGTAGCCAAAATGGTGCAGCTGTTTGGTCAGGGGCAGTCAAAGCTGCCGAATTTTCCGCCTAAAGAAAAAGTGGAAGATGAGTTTTTTGTAGAGGCAGCTGTCATGAGTAACGATACAACATCTACTCAGATCAAAGCCATTCTATACAATCGATCAGGCTGGCCGGCAAGAAGTAGTCAATCACTTTCTTTTAGATATTATGTCAATCTAAGCGAGATATTTGCGAAGGGATTCACTGATAAAGATATTCAAGTGACAGCTGTCTACAATGAAGGCGCTTCCTTATCTCCGTTAACGGTGTATGACGCATCATCCCATATCTATTTTACAGAAATCGATTTTACTGGCGTAGCTATTTTTCCAGGAGGCGAATCGCTTCATAAGAAGGAAATACAGTTCCGGTTATCTGCGCCAAATGGTGCGAATATATGGGATGCCTCAAATGATTATTCCTTTCAAGGATTAACATCCAATATGCAAAAAACAGCGAGAATTCCTGTTTTTGATCAAGGTATTTTAGCATTTGGTACGCTTCCGAATAAATAAATATAAAGGGTGAGGACATGACAAATAAAGAACGGTTTTTAGCGCTTTATCATCAAATGAAAAACGATGCGAATGGATATTTTTCAAAAGAAGGCATTCCGTATCATTCCGTTGAGACACTCATTTGCGAGGCGCCTGATTACGGGCATATGACAACTTCAGAAGCTTACAGCTACTGGTTATGGCTTGAAGTATTGTATGGGCATTACACAGGCGATTGGAGCAAACTAGAAGCTGCTTGGGATAATATGGAGAAGTTTATCATTCCAGTAAACGAAGATGGACATGACGAACAGCCGCATATGAGCTCTTACAATCCATCTAGCCCAGCCACATACGCTTCAGAAAAACCATATCCAGATCAATATCCGAGCCAGTTGACGGGTGCTCGCCCTGCTGGTCAAGATCCAATTGATCATGAACTGAGGTCAACTTACGGAACGAATGAAACGTATTTAATGCACTGGCTTCTTGATGTAGACAACTGGTATGAATATGGGAATTTGCTCAACCCATCACATATAGCCGCATATGTAAACACATTCCAGCGGGGTCCGCAAGAATCCGTATGGGAGGCCATCCCTCATCCATCACAAGATGATAAAACGGCCGGAAAGCCCAATGAAGGTTTCATGAGCTTGTTCACAAAAGAAAATCAAGCGCCAGCCGCCCAGTGGCGCTACACAAATGCGACGGACGCTGATGCGCGTGCAATACAGGCGATGTATTGGGCAAAGGAACTTGGCTATAATGGGTCAGTCTATCTTGATAAAGCGAAAAAGATGGGTGATTTCCTTCGTTACGGAATGTACGATAAATATTTTCAAACAATTGGAAGCGGCAAGCAAGGTAATCCGTATCCTGGAAATGGAAAAAGTGCATGTCATCACTTAATGGCGTGGTACACCTCTTGGGGCGGGGGACTTGGAGAATATGCGAATTGGTCATGGCGTATCGGAGCGAGCCATTGTCATCAAGGGTATCAAAACCCAGTCGCTGCCTACGCTTTATCCTCAGATAAGGGAGGCTTAAAGCCATCGTCACCAACTGGTGCAAGTGATTGGGAAAAGACGTTAAAGAGACAGCTTGAATTTTACGTCTGGCTTCAATCAAAAGAGGGAGCGATTGCAGGAGGTGCTACCAACAGCTGGAATGGAGACTATAGCGCTTATCCAGCAGGAAGAAGCACATTTTATGATATGGCTTATGAAGATGCGCCTGTTTACCATGATCCTCCGTCCAATAACTGGTTTGGAATGCAAGCATGGCCGATTGAGCGTGTAGCAGAGCTTTATTATATCTTTGCAAAAGATGGCGACAAAACATCTGAAAATTTCCAAATGGCCAAATCTGTCATCACAAAATGGGTCAACTATTCACTAGATTATATTTTTATTGGCACTCGTCCTGTGTCGGATCAAGATGGATATTTTTTAGATGGTCAGGGTCAAAGAATTCTAGGGGGGACAAATGTTGCTGTTGCTACGACGAGTGCACCTGGAGAGTTTTGGATTCCTGGGAATATAGAATGGAGCGGCCAGCCTGACACTTGGAGCGGGTTCCAATCTGCAACAGGTAATCCAAATTTAACGGCAGTTACAAAAGATCCTACTCAAGATACTGGTGTACTGGGCAGTCTAATCAAAGCACTCACATTCTTTGCTGCTGCAACACAGAAAGAGACAGGAAACTACACAGCGCTTGGCATAAGAGCAAAAGAGACAGCGGCACAGCTCCTTGAGGTTGCTTGGAATTACAATGATGGTGTAGGGATTGTGACAGAGGAAGACAGAGAAGACTACCACCGTTTCTTTAAAAAAGAAGTGTACTTCCCTAATGGCTGGAACGGAACATTTGGTCAAGGAAATCAGATCCCTGGTTCCAGCACCACTCCTTCTGACCCGCAGCGAGGAGGTAACGGAGTGTATACGAGCTTTGCAGATCTTCGTCCGAAAATCAAGCAAGACCCAGCTTGGTCAGCACTGGAGAGTAAATATCAAGCATCTTTTAATGAAGCAACAGGCAAATGGGAAAACGGAGCGCCAAGTTTCACCTATCACCGTTTCTGGTCGCAAGTTGATATGGCTACGGCTTATGCAGAATACCATCGTCTCATAAACGAATAGAACTTAGTGCAGCTGCCGGCTTTTTTAGTCGGCGGTCTTCTCATGAGATAAATGAAGTGAAAGCAAAGGTGATGTCATCATGGTTAATAAGAAAGAATTTATGAATCATTCATCGAATGGCGGATCACAGGAACAAGAAAATCAAAGCTGGAGAAAAGAAGCAAATGATCGAATCTTACAACATAGACAAAGAGAGCTTGTCATAAACGTCATCGATAAAGAAAAAAAACCTTTAGCCGGAATAGAGGTTGAAATAAAACAAATCAGACATGAATTTGCATTTGGTTCAGCAATGAATGACCAAGTACTATTCAATCAAACGTATGCTGATTTTTTTGTTCAACATTTTAATTGGGCTGTGTTTGAAAATGAGGCAAAATGGTATGCAAATGAGCCTGAACGAGGGAAAATAACCTACGAAAAAGCAGATGCCATGCTGAATTTTGCCAATAGACACCAAATTCCAGTGAGGGGGCACGCCTTATTTTGGGAGGTAGAGGATGCCAATCCAAACTGGCTGAAATCATTACCGAATCATGAAGTATATGAAGCTATGAAAAGGCGGCTTGAACATGCAGGGAATCATTTTAAAGGAAAATTCCGTCATTGGGATGTAAACAACGAAATGATGCATGGTTCATTTTTTAAAGACCGGTTTGGGAAACAGATTTGGAAATGGATGTATGAAGAAACGAAGAAAATTGACCCTCAAGCCTTGTTGTTTGTCAATGATTATAATGTAATCTCATACGGCGAACATCATGCATATAAAGCACATATCAATGAACTTCGTCAGTTGGGGGCACCAGTTGAGGCTATTGGAGTTCAAGGTCACTTTGAAGATCGAGTGGATCCAGTCGTTGTAAAACAAAGACTAGATGTGCTTGCTGAGCTTGGTCTACCGATATGGGTGACAGAGTATGACTCTGTTCATCCGGATGCCAATAGACGAGCGGATAACTTAGAAGCTTTATATCGGGTAGCCTTTAGTCATCCAGCTGTAAAAGGTGTGCTGATGTGGGGATTTTGGGCGGGTGCTCATTGGAGAGGTGAGCACGCAGCCATCGTGAATCATGATTGGTCGTTAAATGAAGCAGGCAGGCGTTATGAAAAGCTACTACAGGAATGGACGACACAAAGAGTGGAAAAAACAGATGCGAATGGCCAAGTGACATGTCCAGCGTTTCACGGGACGTATGAGGTTCGAATTGGTGAAGTAAGTAAAATGTTGCAGCAGCAGACGATTGAACTTGATTCAACTAAACAAACACCGCTGCAACTAGATATCATCGTACCAGTAGAATAAGGGATTGTGATGAGAATGGAATGAAAAAATGGGTTCAACGGGTGGCTTGTTTTATGCTGCTGATCACTTTATGGGCGGGTTGGTTCACTCTGACCGTAAAGGCCTCCTCCTATGTGCAAACATCTGGTACACATTTTGTATTGAACAACCACCCATTTTACTTTGCTGGCACAAATAATTATTATTTTCATTACAAATCAAAAAAGATGGTAGATGCTGTTTTTGACGATATGAAGGCAATGGATTTAAAGGTTATTCGTATTTGGGGATTTCACGATGGTACCCCTCAAGAAAACTCAGTCTTACAATCTCGTCCAGGTGTTTATGAAGAATCCGGTTTTCAAAAACTAGACTATGCGATTTATAAAGCAGGGCAGGAAGGAATCAAGCTGGTCATCCCATTCGTGAACAATTGGGATGACTTTGGCGGGATGAATCAATATGTGAAGTGGTTTCAGGCAGGATCACATGATCACTTTTATACAGATCCTCGGATTAAAACAGCTTACAAAAACTATGTGCGCTATGTATTAGAGAGAACCAATACGTACTCAGGTGTTCAATATAAAGATGATCCTGCTATTATGACATGGGAGCTCGCCAATGAGCCGCGCGCTCAGTCAGACCCTTCGGGAGATATACTAGTAAACTGGGCAGATGAAATGAGTGCATGGATCAAATCAATTGACTCGAATCATCTTGTTGCTGTAGGAGACGAAGGGTTCTTTCGCATGACAGGTCATGATGATTGGTTTTACAGTGGAGGAGAAGGTGTTGATTGGGATCGTTTGACTGCTCTCCCTCATATTGATTATGGAACCTATCATTTATACCCGGATCACTGGAATCAGTCTGCTGCATGGGGAGTGAAATGGATCAAAGATCATATCACCCGAGGAAACGCAATCGGAAAACCTGTTGTATTAGAAGAGTTTGGCTATCAAAATCAAGCAGCCCGTCCTGATGTATATGATAGCTGGCTGAAGACAATTGAACAGCTCGGAGGCGCAGGTAGCCAATTTTGGATTTTAACAAGCATTCAAGACGATGATTCCCTCTACCCGGATTATGATGGTTTTCGAGTTTTAAAGGAGAGCCGGGAGGCAGGAATTATTCGTGAACACGCCAAAAGAATGAATGAAAAGAACTGATGAAGAATGCCTGTTTATAAGGAACTTCATTTGCATAAAAAAATTGGATATGGTATAGTTTTTATGGAAATGCTAACGATTACCGAGACAAGAGTGGGGAAACCCGCTCTTTTGTATTGAACAGGCAATTTTTGTCTCGACATTATTCATCCGTTTTCTGCTCCCCCTGCTCACAATAAAGCAGGGTTTTTATGCAGAATGATTGATAAGAGCGTTTATCGAAAGCACAAGGAGGAAGAGAATGAGCAAAAAAGTAGTGGATATCGTAAGCGACATGGTGCAGCCAATTTTAGATGGCTTACAGCTTGAACTCGTTGATGTTGAATTTGTCAAAGAGGGTCAAAACTGGTTCCTTCGCGTATTTATTGACTCTGATAAAGGCGTCGATATCGAGGAGTGTGCCAAAGTGAGCGAAGCCTTGAGCGAAAAGCTTGATGAGGCAGATCCAATTAGCCAAAACTACTTTCTTGAAGTGTCCTCTCCTGGAGCGGAGCGCCCATTAAAGAAAAAAGCTGATTTTGAAAAAGCACTTGGAAAAAATGTTTTCATGAAAACATACGAACCAATTGATGGTGAAAAGGCATTTGAAGGTGAGCTTACAAGCTTTGATGGTGAGATTGCAACAGTGACAGTGAAGATCAAGACAAGAAAGAAAGAGATCAATATTCCATACGAAAAAATCGCTAACGCAAGATTAGCAGTTTCGTTCAATTAACCTTTTCATTGATATAAGGGGGAACCATAAAAATGAGTAGTGAGTTGTTAGATGCCCTGACTGTTCTTGAGAAAGAGAAGGGCATTAGTAAAGAAATTATTATTGAAGCGATAGAAGCTGCACTCATTTCTGCATACAAGCGTAATTTTAATCAAGCACAAAATGTGCGTGTTGATTTAAACCGTGAAACGGGAACGATTCGCGTATTCGCAAGAAAAGATGTTGTAGATGAAGTGTATGATTCTCGCCTTGAAATCTCTGTAGATGATGCAGCAAATATCAACCCGAATTACATGGTTGGTGACGTGGTTGAAATTGAAGTCACACCAAAAGATTTCGGACGCATTGCAGCTCAGACAGCGAAACAAGTCGTGACGCAGCGAGTGAGAGAAGCAGAGCGAGGTGTGATTTACACTGAGTTTATCGATCGTGAGGAAGACATCATGACGGGAATCGTTCAGCGAATTGACAGTAAATTCATTTACGTGTCACTTGGCAAAATCGAAGCCCTTCTTCCGGTCAATGAACAAATGCCAAATGAGGACTACAAACCACATGACCGCATTAAAGTGTTCATTACGAAAGTAGAAAAAACAACAAAAGGACCACAAATTTATGTATCAAGAACACACCCAGGTCTTTTAAAGCGTTTATTTGAAATCGAAGTGCCAGAAATTTATGATGGTACTGTAGAGCTTAAATCTGTCGCTAGAGAAGCAGGGGACCGTTCTAAAATATCTGTTCGTACAGATGATCCTGATGTTGATCCAGTTGGTTCTTGTGTAGGACCTAAAGGTCAGCGTGTACAAGCAATTGTCAATGAGCTGAAAGGCGAAAAAATTGACATTGTTCATTGGTCGAATGACCCGGTTGAATTTGTTGCCAATGCGTTAAGTCCATCAAAAGTTCTTGATGTCATTGTAAATGAAGAAGATAAGGCGACAACTGTCATTGTCCCTGATTATCAGCTGTCATTAGCCATTGGTAAAAGAGGTCAAAATGCGCGTCTTGCAGCAAAATTAACGAGCTGGAAGATTGACATTAAAAGCGAAACAGATGCAAGAGAACTCGGTATTTTCCCAAGAACTGAAGACTCTGAATCTCTTTTCTTAGAGGCTGAACCAGTAGCTGAGGAATCTGACGAATAAGAGGTGATATAAAAGGTGAAAAGCCGAAAAAAAATCCCGCTTAGAAAATGCGTCGTGACGGGAGAAATGAAACCAAAGAAAGAACTGATTCGCGTAGTTCGTTCAAAAGAAGGTGAAGTGTCTGTTGACGCAACCGGAAAAATGAACGGGCGCGGCGCTTACCTTTCTCTCGATAAAGAAACCATTCTTGCGGCGAAGAACAAACGTAGTTTACAGCAGCAATTTCAGACACAGATTGACGAACACATTTTTGAAGAATTACTAGAACTAGCTGAAAAGGTGAAAAAACCGAATGACTGAATCTGAATGGTATCCTTTGCTTGGTCTAGCAAATCGAGCTCGTAAAGTCGTGTCAGGAGAAGATCTGGTGATCAAAGAAATTAGACATGCGCGTGCTAAGCTGGTTCTTCTTGCAGCAGATGCCTCATCCAACACAGAGAAAAAGGTATCTGACAAATGCAAATTTTACAATGTTCCGGTTAGAAAAGTTGAAGACCGTTCCGTTCTCGGACGTTCTATAGGGAAGGAAGCTCGCGTAGTTGTCGCTGTCACTGACCAAGGCTTCGCTAAGAAGCTCATAAGCTTGCTCGATTAATTTATTTGGGGGTGAACGAATGGCTAAAGTGAGAGTATATGAATACGCAAAAGCCATAGATGTTTCAAGTAAAGATATTATAGCAGCGCTTAAGGATATGAACGTGGAAGTGAACAACCACATGGCGACGCTTGAAGACGACACTGTGAAAAAGCTAGACGCTATCTATAAAAAAGCCAAAGCAAAAGAGACAGCTAACGAGAAACCCGCAGAACAAAAAAAACAATCATCTAACAAAAACAATGATAGAAAGAAGAATGACGTGCAGAATAATCAATTTAATAAAAACAAAAAAAACAACAACCAAAACAAAAACAAAAATAAACGCGGCGGCAACAACAAGGCGCAGCATCAGCAAGCAAGACCTGTGAAGCCGAAAAAAGAGCTTCCTGAAAAAATTGAATTTACAAATTCAATGACAGTCGGCCAGCTTGCTGACGAGCTTGGCAAAGAAACTGCTGAAATCATCAAAAAACTGATGATGCTTGGTGTCATGGCTACGATCAACCAAGAGCTCGATAAAGATACAGTCGAATTAATTGCTTCTGAATATGGTGTTCCAGTAGAAGAAGTCATCATTTTAGAAGAAACTGAACTTGAAAAGTATGAAGTTGAAGATAAAGAAGAAGATATGCAAGTACGCCCTCCAGTCGTAACGATCATGGGACACGTTGACCACGGGAAAACAACGCTTCTTGACAGCATTCGGAAAACGAAAGTTGTTGAAGGCGAAGCGGGTGGAATTACGCAGCATATTGGTGCATACCAAATTGAAGAAAACGGTAAGAAAATCACGTTCCTTGATACACCAGGACACGCAGCTTTCACTACGATGCGAGCACGCGGTGCTGAAGTAACAGATACGACGATCTTGGTCGTTGCAGCAGATGATGGTGTCATGCCGCAAACGATTGAAGCGATCAACCACGCAAAAGCGGCAGAGGTGCCAATCATTGTGGCTGTCAATAAAATTGACAAACCAACAGCGAACCCTGACCGCGTGATGCAGGAATTAACTGAGCATGGTCTTGTACCTGAGGCTTGGGGCGGCGAAACCATTTTCGTTCCTTTATCTGCAAAAACAGGCGAAGGCATTGACGAATTGATCGAAATGATCCTTCTTGTCAGCGAAGTAGCAGAACTAAAAGCCAACCCAAATCGTGCGGCAAAAGGAACTGTGATCGAGGCTGAGCTTGATAAAGGAAGAGGTTCTGTTGCAACCCTTCTCGTTCAAACTGGTACACTTCAAGTAGGTGACCCAATCGTTGTCGGAAATACATTTGGCCGTGTACGTGCAATGGTCAATGACATCGGACGCCGCGTGAAAACAGCAGGACCATCTACACCTGTTGAAATCACTGGTTTAAATGATGTACCGCATGCAGGGGATCAGTTCCTCGTATTCAAAGATGAAAAAACAGCTCGTCAAGTCGGTGAGGCGCGTGCATCTAAACAACTTGATGAACAGCGTTCAGACAAAGCGAAATTATCTCTCGATGACCTATTTGAGCAAATCAAACAAGGTGATGTAAAAGATATCAACTTAATCGTAAAAGCAGACGTACAAGGTTCTGCTGAAGCACTGACGGCAGCTCTTCAAAAAATTGAAGTAGAAGGCGTCAAAGTGAAAATCATCCATACGGGTGTTGGAGCGATTACAGAATCTGATATCATTTTAGCAAGTGCTTCTAATGCGATTGTGATCGGATTTAACGTACGTCCTGATGGCAATGCGAAGAGCACAGCTGAAACAGAAAACGTAGATATTCGCTTACACCGCATCATCTACAAAGTCATCGATGAAATTGAAGCTGCAATGAAAGGGATGCTTGACCCTGAATATGAAGAAAAAGTCATCGGTCAAGTTGAAGTTCGTCAAACGTTCAAAGTATCAAAAATCGGTACAATTGCTGGTGGCTATGTCACTGAAGGTACCATTACTAGAGACAGTGGTATCCGCTTAATTCGTGATGGCGTCGTCATCTTTGAAGGTGAAGTCGACGTATTAAAACGATTCAAAGACGATGTGAAAGAAGTTTCACAAGGCTATGAATGTGGTATTACCATTAAGAAATACAATGATATCCGTGAAGGTGATGTCATGGAATCATTCGTTATGCAAGAAATCGAAAGAAAATGATCGGTTATACCGAGTGTGAGTGTATGATCTATGATGCATCCTCACTGAAGGAAAAACGTGCGGTTCTGCAGCGTATCATGACAAGAACGCGCCATAAATTCAATGTGACCATTGCTGAAATGGACTATCAGGATACATGGCAGCGTACTTCGATCGGAATCGCCGTCATTTCCTCCTCCCGGGTTCAAGTGGAAAAGGAACTTCAGCGTGTGTTAAGCTTTATTGATTCTTTTCCGGAAATTGAACGAACGATCACGAAAACTGAGTGGTTTTAACTAGAGGTGATAAGATCATGAGTATGAGAGCAACCCGTGTGGGTGAGCAAATGAAAAAAGAATTAGGCGACATCCTTGGCAGAAAGCTAAAAGATCCAAGAATCGGCTTTTTGACTGTAACGGATGTTGAAGTATCCGGTGATTTGCAAATTGCTAAAGTCTATATTTCTGTTCTTGGCGACGAGAAGAAAAGAGAGGAAACCTTAAAAGGCCTTGCAAAGGCGAAAGGGTATATCCGCTCTGAAATTGGCAATCGAATCAGACTTCGCAAAACACCAGAGCTTCACTTTGAATTCGATGAGTCTGTAGACTACGGTAACCGAATTGAAAGCCTGATTGCTGAACTAAACACAAAAGATCACGAATAAGACGTTGAAATAAGGATAGGCGATGATCGTCTGTCCTTTTTCATCGTTTATGAAAGGAGAGAACGCAGGTGCAAAACGGTGTTCTTTTATTACATAAAGAAAGAGGCATGACCTCTCACGACTGTGTGTTTAAAGTGAGAAAGATTTTACACACAAAAAAAGTGGGACATACAGGGACACTCGATCCAGAGGTTTCAGGTGTTCTGCCTATTTGTATTGGACGAGCGACAAAAATTGTGGAGTACTTAACAGATAAATCGAAAACGTATGATGCGGAAATCACCATTGGATTTTCTACAACGACAGAAGACCAAACAGGTGAAGTAGTAGAAGAAAAAAAGGTGCCGGTACCGATGTCAGAAGATGACATTGATGCTGCGTTGAAACAATTTGAAGGAACCATTGAACAGATTCCTCCGATGTTTTCTGCTGTGAAAATTGGCGGAAAAAAGCTCTATGAATATGCGAGGCAAGGCATTGAAATTGAACGTCCAAGCCGTGAAATTACCATTCATCGCATCGAGCGGACAACACCTGTCACATTTGAAAATGGTAAAGTATCATTTAGATTCACCGTACTGTGTTCAAAAGGCACATATGTGAGAACGTTAGCTGTCGATATCGGAAAAAAACTTGGGTTTCCAGCCCACATGTCTCACCTCATTCGCATAGGATCTGGTGACTTTACGTTAGATGAATGTATCACTCTTGATGAGTTGCGGGAGATCAGCGAGAAAGGAACGGTTGAGGAACATCTTGTGCCGATCGAGCGTGCGCTCAATCATTTGCCGAAATGGGAGATAAATGATACATTAGCAAGTAAAGTGGAAAACGGTGCAGTCCTACCTATGCCTGATGAATTTGCTCATTTTGCAGAGGAAGATCGTGTCGCTGTCTTTGCTCCTTCAGGCCATTGTATGGCGATTTATATGAAGCACCCGACCAAACAGAACCTGATGAAGCCGGCGAAGATTTTATCACAGGACAAGCAATCTTAAAGAAAAGGTGACCATCTCGTGAAGACTATACATATTTCACACCCACATACATTGAATCAAAAGGATCAAGTCCCGTCTGTGATGGCTTTAGGGTATTTTGACGGTGTTCACCTCGGACACCAAAAAGTGATTGATGCAGCGAAAAACATTGCGGAAAAAGAGGGTTTAGCTCTAGCTGTCATGACTTTTCATCCGCATCCATCACATGTTCTGCAAAAAGCACGTGAACCAAAAGACTTAATCACACCGCTTGAGGATAAGATTGATTTTATCGAACAATTAGGTGCTGACTACTTATACATTGTGCAATTCAGCGAAAGCTTTGCAGCACTGTCTCCTCAAGACTTTGTCGATCAATATTTGGACGAACTGAATGTGAAGCATGCAGTCGCTGGTTTCGATTTTACATTCGGCCGGTTTGGCGCAGGCACAATGGAAACGTTTGACGAATACGGGAAAGGGCGGATTGCTGCGACCATTGTACCTAAGCTTTCCAACCAAGACCGGAAAGTCAGCTCGACCCTGATACGTTCCGCATTGAAAAATGGAGACGTTGAATATGTGAGTGAGCTTTTAGGCAAACCGTATCAGCTGCGAGGCATTGTGATTCATGGAGATAAACGAGGACGCACGATTGGCTTTCCAACCGCCAATGTTGGTTTATCTGCTGAATACATCATCCCGCCAACAGGCGTATATGCAGTGAGAGCGGAAGTGAAAGGCAAGGTGTATGACGGTGTTTGTAACGTTGGCTACAAACCAACATTTTATGAAAAACGTCCTGATCAGCCTGCGATTGAAGTGAACCTTTTTGATTTTAACGAAGAAATTTATGGTGAACCGATTAAATTACAGTGGTACAAACGGATTCGCAGTGAACAAAAATTTAACGGTATCCAAGAATTAACGGCTCAAATTAGTCAAGATAAAGAAGAAGCGATTCAGTTTTTTCAAAATCATCTTCATTAAACAAAAAAATCGCAGAAAAACCGCTCTATCATTTGCAAAATCGGCATATTTTTAGTATGATAATTCCTGTAGCTTTAAAACCACTTACTTGGCAGGCCGACTTCACCGACGGTTGCGAGGTAGATGGGGCTAACATGATTTGGAGGTGAAACAGGATGGCTATTACTCAAGAGCGTAAAACTCAATTAATTAATGAGTTCAAAACACACGAATCTGATACTGGATCTCCAGAAGTTCAGATCGCTGTCCTAACAGAATCAATTAACAACTTGAACGAGCATTTACGTACTCATAAGAAAGATCACCACTCACGTCGCGGTCTTTTGAAAATGGTAGGTAGACGTCGTAATCTTCTTACGTATCTACGTAATAAAGACGTAACTCGTTACCGTGAGTTAATTAACAAACTAGGCTTACGTCGATAATCGTAAAAAGCGGGAGGATTCCCGCTTTTTTATCGTATAATCACTAATATTTTATGGTTAAAATGTTGAAAGAATGGCAAAAACCCTTCTACATACAGCTTTCACATTGATATGTGAAAATCATTTTGTTCATAATAAGAAATAACCTAAAAACTTTACGACAAGAGAGGAGTTTATCACAGAATGGGACAAGAGAAACAAGTCTTCACCATAGACTGGGCTGGACGTCAACTGACAGTTGAAACTGGCCAGCTTGCAAAGCAAGCAAACGGAGCGGTTCTCGTACGCTACGGAGATACGGCTGTGCTTAGCTCAGCAACAGCTTCTAAAGAACCAAAACCACTTGATTTTTTCCCGCTCACTGTAAACTACGAAGAAAGATTATATGCAGTTGGTAAAATTCCTGGTGGTTTCATTAAAAGAGAAGGCCGCCCAAGTGAAAAAGCAATCCTTGCGAGCCGCTTAATTGACAGACCGATCCGTCCACTATTTGCAGACGGATTTAGAAATGAAGTACAAGTCATTAGTATTGTCATGAGTGTGGATCAAGATTGTTCATCTGAAATGGCTGCAATGTTTGGCTCATCTTTAGCTTTATGTGTGTCTGACATTCCATTTGAGGGACCAATCGCTGGCGTGACAGTAGGACGAGTAGATGGAAAGCTCATCATCAACCCAAATGTTGAGCAGCTTGAACAAAGCGATATCAACCTTGTTGTAGCTGGAACAAAAGATGCAATCAACATGGTAGAGGCTGGTGCTGATGAAGTCCCAGAAGAAACAATGCTTGAAGCCATCATGTACGGCCATCAAGAGATCAAACGCTTAATCGAATTCCAAGAAGAAATTGTAAAAGCTGTCGGTAAAGAAAAAATCGATATTCCTTTATATGAAGTCGATCAAGCATTAGCAGAGGAAGTAAAACAACTTGCTGAAGCGGATCTACTGAAAGCGATTCAAGTACATGAGAAGCATGCTCGTGAAGATGCTATCAGTGCTGTGAAAAAAGCTGTCGTTCAAAAATTTGAAGAAGAAGACCGTGACGAAGCAACGATTAAACAAGCGAAGGATGTCTTAAACAAGCTTGTGAAAAACGAAGTTCGCCGCCTTATTACTGAAGAGAAGGTACGTCCAGATGGACGCGGCGTCGATCAAATCCGTCCACTTTCTTCAGAAGTAGGACTTCTTCCAAGAACGCACGGTTCAGGATTGTTTACAAGAGGCCAAACACAGGCACTCAGTATTTGTACATTAGGTGCACTTGGTGATGTACAGATTCTTGATGGTCTTGGTGTTGAAGAGTCTAAGCGATTCATGCACCATTATAACTTCCCACAATTCAGTGTTGGTGAGACCGGCCCAATGCGTGGTCCAGGCCGTCGTGAGATTGGACATGGTGCGCTAGGCGAACGTGCATTAGAGCCAGTCATTCCATCTGAAAAAGATTTCCCTTATACGGTTCGCCTTGTGTCTGAGGTGTTAGAATCAAACGGTTCTACTTCACAAGCAAGTATTTGTGCGAGCACACTTGCGATGATGGATGCCGGTGTTCCAATTAAAGCACCAGTTGCAGGGATTGCAATGGGACTTGTTAAATCTGGTGAATACTACACAGTGCTGACAGACATTCAAGGAATGGAAGATGCACTTGGAGATATGGACTTTAAAGTAGCAGGTACATCTAAAGGTGTAACAGCGCTTCAAATGGACATTAAAATCGATGGTCTATCAAAAGACATTTTAGAAGAAGCACTTCAACAAGCGAAAAAAGGAAGAATGGAAATTTTAGATAGCATGCTGTCAACGATTCCAGCTTCTAGAGGAGAATTGTCACGTTATGCACCAAAAATCTTAACGATGACAATCAATCCAGATAAAATTCGCGATGTCATTGGACCAAGCGGTAAACAAATCAATAAAATCATTGAAGATACCGGTGTGAAAATTGATATTGAACAAGACGGTACAATCTTTATCTCTTCTACTGAAGAAGACATGAACCAAAAAGCGAAGAAAATCATTGAAGATCTTGTCAGAGAAGTTGAAGTTGGCCAACTTTACCTAGGTAAAGTGAAACGAATTGAAAAATTCGGTGCCTTCCTTGAAATCTTCAGCGGCAAAGATGGACTTGTTCATATTTCTGAGCTTGCACTTGAACGTGTTGGCAAAGTAGAAGATGTCGTGAAGATTGGTGACGAACTACTCGTCAAAGTCACTGAGATCGATAAACAAGGCCGTGTGAACCTTTCTCGTAAAGCTGTTTTACGTGAAGAAAAAGAAAAAGAAGAAAAGCAGTCTTAATGAGATTAAATAAAATGTGTTAGAAGCCAGGTATCCGTGCCAGGCTTCTTTCTTTTCTTGCGCGTAACAATAGTTCTAGCTTGTTTCTCCCCATCATAATTTGTGGTAAAGGGGAGGGACAACCATTGAAAAAAACGATACCATTCTTTGTGTTTGTATTTTTACTGCTCGTGTCATATCAAACGATGAAGCAGCCGGCTGCTGTTACATATATGAATTCAATGAAAGAGCACGCCGAGGTAGCATCTGTTTCAAAAGATATTCTATATCAAGAGATCGAATCGAAGTCTTCTGACTATGAAGAGAAGCCGCAAAATGCTAAGATTGATAAAGTGTGGAAAAAGATGCCTGGTTTAAATGGACAGACAGTCGATATCGATGCTTCTTACGAAAAAATGAAAAAACAGGGCTCTTTCGATGAAAAGCTGCTTGTTTTTAAAGAAACAAAACCATCTGTCCATTTGCATGAACTTGGTGCTGAACCTATCTATAAGGGACATCCAGACAAAAAGATGAATGCATTCCTGATCAATGTAGCTTGGGGCGACGAGCATTTAACAAAGATGTTGAATACACTAGAAAAGCATCAAGTGAAGGCAACCTTTTTCTTAGAAGGCAAATGGGTGAAAAACAGTCCAGACCTTGCTAAAAAAATCGTGGCAGATGGTCATGAAATTGGAAATCATTCATACAATCACCCGGATATGCGCACACTGACAAGAGAACGAGCATTAGAGCAGATGATTAAAACAAATCGCCAAATTGAAGAATCCCTTGGGAAAAAACCGATATGGTTTGCGCCTCCAAGTGGCAGCTTTAAAGAAGAAACAGTAAAGCTTGCGAAACAAGAAGGAATGGAAACCATTATGTGGACAGTAGACACGATCGACTGGCAAAAACCATCACCAGCTGTATTACAAAAACGAGTGCTTGGGAAAATTCACAATGGGGCGATGATATTAATGCATCCAACAGACGCAACAGCGAGAAGTCTTGACGCACTTATCACTCAAATCAAAGAAAGAGGATATGAATTAGGAACGGTTTCTGACCTCCTAAGTGAAAAAAGACATCCGTGATGCGATCTGTTTGTTGAATAGGAGGAGCAAAACTTGGTCAAAACGTATACATGCCAAAACGGAGTAAGAATTGTACTTGAAAACAATCCCACTGTAAGGTCTGTCGCAATTGGCGTCTGGATTGGAACAGGTTCTAGACATGAGACACCAGAAGTAAATGGGATCTCACACTTTTTAGAGCATATGTTCTTTAAAGGAACAAAGACGAGATCTGCACGTGATATCGCAGAATCCTTTGACCGCATTGGTGGTCAAGTGAATGCCTTTACGTCAAAAGAATATACTTGCTATTATGCAAAGGTACTTGATTCACATGCTGGGTATGCCCTCGATGTGTTGAGTGACATGTTTTTCAACTCTGCTTTTGACGAAGAAGAGCTGAAGAAAGAAAAAAATGTGGTCTATGAAGAAATTAAAATGTATGAAGATACTCCTGATGACATCGTTCATGATTTGTTAAGTAAAGCCATTTACGGTGATCATTCATTAGGTTATCCGATTTTAGGGACAGAGGAAACACTCTCTACTTTTAACGGTGATTCCCTTAGAAAATATATGGATGAATTCTATACGCCAGATCGCGTCGTCATCTCTGTTGCAGGGAACGTCGATGACACCTTCATTCGTGAGGTCGAAACATTATTTGGCTCGTATGAAGGAAAGGGGAAAAAGCAGCCTGTCGAAGCCCCGCAATTCCACTATGACAAACTGACACGCAAAAAGGAAACAGAACAGGCGCACCTTTGCATGGGCTTTAACGGACTTCCTGCTGGAGATCAGGGCATCTATGACTTAATCGTCTTAAATAATGTTCTAGGCGGTAGCATGAGCAGCCGGTTGTTCCAAGACGTAAGAGAAGATAAAGGACTTGCGTATTCTGTATTCAGTTATCATAGTTCATTTGCAGATAATGGAATGCTGACGATCTATGGTGGAACTGGAGCGAAGCAGCTGAACCTGCTATCTGAAACCATCTTACAAACATTAGACGTCTTAAAACGTGAGGGAATTACGCAGAAAGAACTTGAAAACTCTAAGGAGCAAATGAAAGGCAACCTCATGCTCAGTCTTGAAAGCACAAACAGCAAGATGAGCCGAAATGGTAAAAATGAATTACTCCTTGGCAAACATCGTACGCTTGATGAAATTATTGATGAAATCAATCGCGTCTCATTAGACGGCGTGAATAATTTATCGAAAAGAATCTTTACAGAAGATTATGCGCTCTCGCTTATTAGTCCAACGGGTGATCAGCCATCATAATGTAAACAACACGGCAGACTTCTCAAGAGGTCTGCCGTTTATTGTATACCAAGAAGAAAGGGGCCCTGCGTTCATGAAACACGAAAAACTGAAACAGCTATCTCCGCTTCTTAAACAAGCCATCTCTTTCCAGCCGATGACATCTGGATTTTCGGGAGACCGCACCTTTTTGGTCATAACGCCTAGTGAAAAGCTAGTACTCAAGCTATCAGACATTCAGAAATATTCCAGTTTGAAAAAGAAAGCGTCCATTCAGCAGAAGTTAAAAAATCGAGGCGTTATTTGTTCTGAAGTGATGGAGGTCGGAGTGAGTGCTGAACAAAACTGTACCTTTCGTATTTTTCCATTTATCGAAGGAGAGATTGCTAGAGCATCCATTCATCTGCTCACAGAAGAAGAGCAGTATGAAATCGGAAGGCGGGCAGGCAGAGACTTGAGTATCATGCATACATGCGATGCCCCTTTTTATGCAGCCCCTTGGGATAAGAAGGTATTAGCGAAACATGAACGGTATGTATATGCCTATCAATCAAGTGGAGTTGCCTTTTCCCATGATCAATTCGTATTAGATTTTATTCAGTCACATGCTGATGTAGTTAAAGAGAGACCAAACCAGTTCCAGCACGATGATTTTCATGTAGGGAATATCATCATACAACGTCATCAATATGCGGGTGTGATCGACTTTGATCAATCCGACTGGGGTGATCCGATTCATGACTTTTATAAACTGTCTTTATTCAGTCGAGAAAGCAGCATTCCATTTTCAGCCGGGCAATTGGATGCCTATTTAAGTACGCAGACAACACATGATTTTTGGCTTCTTTTTTCCATCTATACAGCCATGAGCTGTTTTTCTTCTATTGTTTGGACGTTATCCTATGACCCGGGGCATGTAAAAGACATGGTGAATCGAGTGGAGAGAATGCTGACAGACCATAAGCGTTTTACTCAACTGACGCCAGTTTGGTATACAGATTGGCTTGATTCGTGCGTGTAGAACGGGACGGTCTATTCACCCTCCGTGCTGCATATATGATATGGAAGGGGAGTGATGCGATTTTGAGGCTGAGTGAGCTGTCAGGAAAAGAGATCGTCGATATTAAAAGAGCGGAGCGGCTTGGCGTGCTTGGACAAACCGACCTTGAAATAAATGAACAGGACGGTCAAATTACAGCACTCATCATACCTTCCGTCAAATGGTTTGGCTTTCGAAAACAAGGAAATGACATCCGCGTTCCGTGGAATCACATTCAAAAAATAGGATCAGATATGATCATTCTCGATGTGCCTGAAGAACTTCAGCCGCACGGAGAAAAAGAGCACCCATCATAAAAGGGTGCTCTTTTTCTTTTCTCTCCCCGATTTGTTCACAGGCTGAATCCTCTCCTCATATGCTGAAAGGGAGATTCGGAAAATATTACAGACTTTTTTAAATAAAGAAGGTGAACGGTCAGTATGTTGAGCGGTTTAACGGTTGCGGTGATCGGGGGAGATGCTAGGCAGCTTGAAATCATTCGCAAGCTGTCACAGCAGCATGCCAAAGTGTTTTTGGTCGGATTTGATCAGCTGGATCATGGATTTATTGGTGCTGAAAAGCTGAAAATGTCAGAGCTTCCATTTGAGCAGGTAGACAGTATGATCCTTCCGGTATCAGGTGCTACAGACGAAGGGGTCGTTGCCACCGTTTTTTCAAATGAGAAGGTCGTGCTAGAAGCTAAATATTTAGAAAGAACCCCTGCACATTGTACCTTGTACTCAGGTATTTCTAATATGTACTTAGACAATATGGCAAAGCAGGTGAACCGGAAGCTTGTGAAGCTGTTTGAGCGAGATGATATTGCCATATATAATTCTATTCCAACAGTTGAAGGGATTATCATGATGGCTATTCAGCAAACGGACTATACGATTCATGGGTCACATGTCGCTGTTCTCGGGCTTGGTCGAACAGGGCTCACCATTGCCCGCACATTTCGGGCGCTAGGTGCGGAAGTGAAAGTTGGTGCTGCAGATACAGCCCATTTAGCGCGAGCCTTTGAGATGGGACTTGATCCATTTTCAATGGACCGTTTAAAAGATGAAGTAACGGATGTCGACATCATCATCAATACGATTCCAAGCTTAGTATTAGATTCATCTGTCATCGTTAGCATGACACCAAAGACACTCATTTTGGATATCGCCTCCCGCCCAGGTGGAACAGACTTTGACTTTGCACAAAAGCATGGAGTGAAGGCACTTCTTGCACCAGGACTTCCAGGGATTGTGGCACCAAAGACAGCCGGACAGATCATTGCAAAAGTGCTTTCTGGGCTCTTATGTCAACTTGCGGAGGAAAAAAGGGGGATGGAATCATGACAACACTAAAAGGGAAAAGAATCGGCTTTGGTTTAACAGGTTCTCACTGCACGTACGAAGCTGTTTTTCCGCAAATCGAATCACTCGTGAAAGAAGGGGCAGAAGTGCGTCCTGTCGTGTCGTATACGGTGCAAAATACGAATACGAGATTCGGAGAAGGAGCGGACTGGATTGAGCGGATTGAGAAGCTGACAGGATTTCAAGCGATTGACTCAATCGTCAAAGCAGAGCCACTCGGACCAAAACTTCCACTTGATTGTATGGTCATTGCGCCTTTAACAGGCAATTCAATGGCGAAATTTGCAAATGCACTGACAGACAGTCCAGTCTTAATGGCTGCTAAGGCGACCATTCGTAATCACCGCCCTGTCGTTTTAGGCATTTCCACCAATGATGCATTAGGTTTAAATGGTACAAATCTCATGAGACTCATGTCGACAAAGAACATTTTCTTTATTCCATTCGGCCAAGATGATCCATTCAAAAAACCGACTTCCATGGTAGCGCATATGGATCTACTGACGAAAACGGTAGAAGAGGCGCTCGAGCATAGACAAATTCAGCCCATTTTAATTGGAGCAAACGAATAATAGATTCACTAGAAAATCATGAAAGATTCAAAAAAGGTACTTCAAGCCTTGCTTTTCTATGGTAAAATAAAATGTAAAAAGTCATAGGATGGCCATCCGAAAGAAAAGAATCATGGATGGGTCGGAAGGAGTTTTACTGATGGGAAGAGGATTGCATGTAGCTGTAGTTGGAGCGACTGGAGCTGTCGGTCAACAAATGTTAAAAACACTAGCTGACAGAGATTTTGAAATGGATACACTTACCCTACTATCCTCAAAACGTTCTGCTGGAACAAAAGTGACATTCAGAGGTCAAGAGTATACCGTTCAAGAAGCAACACCTGAAAGCTTTGAAGGGGTCAATATTGCACTATTCAGTGCGGGAGGAAATGTTTCCAAAGCGCTAGCTCCTGAAGCAGTCAAACGAGGTGCAATTGTTGTCGATAATACAAGTGCTTTTCGTATGGACGAAAAGACCCCTCTTGTCGTACCAGAGGTAAACGAAAAAGATTTGCATGACCATCAAGGGATCATTGCAAACCCTAACTGTTCAACGATTCAAATGGTGGCGGCGCTAGAACCGCTTCGTCAAGCGTATGGCATGAAAAAAGTCATTGTGTCTACTTACCAAGCAGTATCAGGTGCAGGACATGAAGCCATTGACGAACTGTACAGCCAGTCGCAAGCCATTTTAAATAAAGAAGATGTGAAACCAGAAGTCATGCCTTATCAAATTGCCTTTAATGCGATTCCGCAAATTGATAAATTCCAAGACAATGGCTATACATTTGAAGAAATGAAAATGATCAATGAAACGAAAAAAATCATGCACTTGCCAGAGCTAGAAGTAGCGGCAACATGTGTGAGACTACCAATTGAAACGGGTCATTCAGAATCAGTTTACGTTGAACTTGAATCAAATGACGCAACGGTTGATGACATCAAGTCCATCCTAAAAGATGCACCAGGCATCACATTACAAGATGATCCGTCTCAGCAAATTTATCCAATGCCTGCAGATGCTGTTGGTAAAAACGACGTATTTGTCGGCCGCATTCGGAAGGATTTGGATCGTCCAAATGGCTTCC
The DNA here is from genome assembly GCF_000691145.1 of Bacillus altitudinis 41KF2b. Lineage (GTDB taxonomy): Bacteria > Bacillota > Bacilli > Bacillales > Bacillaceae > Bacillus > Bacillus altitudinis. The sequence continues at coordinate 602,420 of NZ_ASJC01000001.1, forward strand.
ATATGTGGATTGTATCTGATAACCTGCTAAAAGGCGCTGCATGGAACTCCGTTCAAATTGCAGAAAGCTTACGAGCATTAAAATTAGTTTAACATTCAATGGATGATGAGGACGAATAGAAGAGAGTTAGGCATCTTTCGCCTACTCTCTTCTGTTACGTCAGAATGAACTTGGAGTGAAAACAGTGAAAATAATTGTCCAAAAATTTGGCGGTACATCTGTCAAAGATGATCAAGGGAGAAAAAGGGCACTTGCACATATCTTATCTGCAAAAGAGAAAGGCTATAAATCGGTCGTTGTCGTGTCTGCGATGGGACGAAAAGGCGATCCTTATGCGACAGATACGCTGCTTGGTCTGCTTTATGGCAGTGCGCAGCATATGACAAACCGAGAAAAAGATTTACTCGTGTCTTGCGGAGAAAATATTTCAGCTGTTGTTTTTTCAAGTATGCTGAATGAAAACGGGCTAAAGGCTGTTGCGATGACAGGATCACAAGCAGGCTTTGTGACAGATAAAGAACATACAAATGCGAAAATTATTGACATGAAGTGTGAACGTCTTGAGGCGGCACTTTCAGAGCATGACGTGGTTGTCGTTGCTGGATTCCAAGGCGCTGCAAAAAATGGAGACGTGACAACAATCGGACGAGGCGGCAGTGATACGTCAGCTGCTGCGTTAGGCGCTGCATTGCAGGCAGATTACATCGATATTTTTACAGATGTAGAAGGGGTCATGACAGCAGATCCTCGTATCGTAGAAAATGCAAAACCACTGAGAGTCGTGACATACACAGAAATTTGTAACCTCGCATACCAAGGGGCAAAAGTCATTCACCCTAGAGCTGTTGAAATTGCCATGCAAGCAAAAGTACCAATGAGGGTCCGTTCAACATACTCTGATGATGAGGGCACACTCGTGACATCACACTACTCAGATAAAATGAGTCATGATGTGTACGACCGCCTGATTACGGGTATTGCACATGTCAATGATGTCACACAAATCAAAGTCCCAGCTAAAGAGGGACAGTACAGCGTACAAACAGAAGTCTTTAAAGCAATGGCAAATGCCCAAATCAGTGTCGATTTCTTCAACATTACACCGAGCGAAATCGTCTATACGGTGACAGGTGCAATGACTGAAAAAGCAACGGCGATCCTAAAAGATCTAGGCTATACGCCGATTGTCACGACAAACTGTGCAAAGGTATCAGCTGTTGGAGCAGGCATTATGGGTGTACCAGGTGTCACATCTAAAATTGTATCTGCACTATCTGAGCAAAATATTCCGATCTTACAGTCCGCTGACAGTCATACGACGATTTGGGTGTTAGTGAACGAAGAAAACATGAGAGCGGCTGTTAATGCCCTTCATGAAGTGTTTGAACTTTCAAGATAAATGTGATTGAATCATGATGAGGTGAAAAAAATGAATTTCGGAAATATCGCAACAGCTATGATTACACCTTTTGATAAAAAGGGCAACATTGATTTCCAAAAGCTATCAATTCTCATGGATTACTTGTTAAAAAACGGCAGTGACTCTTTAGTCGTTGCAGGGACAACAGGCGAATCGCCAACTTTATCGACTGAAGAAAAAGTCGCTCTTTTTCAGCAATCGGTGAAATTAGCAAATGGTCGTTGTAAAATCATTGCAGGAACAGGCAGTAATAACACAAATGCGTCTATTAAACTAACGAAAAAAGCAGAAGAAGCGGGCGTTGATGCAGTGATGCTTGTCGTACCTTACTACAACAAGCCATCACAGGAAGGCATGTATGCACACTTTAAAGCAATTGCCGAGTCTACATCTCTTCCTGTCATGCTTTACAATGTACCAGGAAGAACGGTTGCTTCATTAGCACCAGAAACAACGATTAAGCTTGCGCAAATACCGAACATTGTCGCAATCAAAGAAGCAAGCGGTGATCTAGATGCCATGACAAAAATCATTGCAGAGACACCAGAAGATTTTGACGTTTACTCTGGTGACGACAGCCTAACGCTTCCTGCGGTTGCGATTGGTGCAAGAGGAGTCGTCTCTGTGGCTTCTCATATCGTAGGCCTTGATATGCAGCAAATGCTAAAAAGCTACGCTTCAGGACAAACAGCGAATGCGGCATTGATTCATCAAAAGCTGGTGCCGATCATGAACCAGCTGTTCTCAGCGCCAAATCCAACGCCTGTCAAAACAGCTCTTCAGCTGAAAGGATTAGATGTCGGATCTGTTCGACTCCCGCTTTTACCTTTATCAGAAGAAGAGAGACTGAATTTAAGCAGCGTATTAAACAGCTGATCAAAACAAAAAAATTCGTAAGCGGTCATTCTCAGATGTCCCTGAGTATGACCGTTTTTTATACATAAACACTTTCTTAAAATGTGACTTCATCTTGTTTTCTAAAATTAGATTCAGTTATAATAGCATTAAGCGATGATGGACGGGCTTGAGACTAGGAGGATAAGAATTTTGAAAAAGAAAAATACAGAGAACGTAAGAATTATTGCACTGGGAGGCGTTGGAGAAATCGGGAAAAACTTATATGTCATTGAGATTGATTCCGACATATATGTTGTAGATGCAGGACTCATGCATCCAGAAAACGAAATGCTAGGCATTGACGTGGTCATTCCTGATATCTCTTATTTAACAGAACGAGCTGATCGGGTGAAAGCAATTTTTCTTACCCACGGACATGATGAAGCAATCGGAGGCGTATTCCATTGCTTAAGCAAATTGTCTGTACCAGTTTACGGCACGAAGCTAACCCTTGCGTTACTTCGAGAAAAGTTAAAGCAATACGGCTTCAATCAAAAAGCTGATTTGCGAGAGGTTCATGCAAAGTCAGTCATTACATTTGAAACAACAAAGGTATCATTCTTTAGAACGAATCACAGTATTCCTGATTCAGTCGGAATCAGCTTCAAAACATCTCTTGGTTCAATCGTATGCACAGGTGATTTTAAATTTGATCAAACCCCAGCGCTTAACCAAGCCTGTGACATCGGAGAGATTGCGAAAATTGGAAACAATGGCGTTTTAGCACTTCTTTCAGACAGTGCAAATGCTGAAAAACCAGGCTATACACCTTCTGAGGCGCTCGTCCAAGACGAAATCTCAAATGCGATGTACAATGCTGAAAATCGTGTGATTGTCGCTGTATCTTCATCAAATATTAACCGTGTACAGCAAATCATTAATGCCACAAACCAAAATGGCCGTAAGCTTGCAGTAGCAGGGAAAAATATGATGACAACTCTTCAGCTTGCGATCAAACTTGGTTATGTGACAGCAGACGAAGAATTATTTGTTCCAGTCCAAGAAGTGAAAAAAATGGCGAAAAACAGTGTGGTCATTCTCACAGCAGGAAGCCACGGTGAGCCTCTCGCTGCTTTAACAAAAATGGCGAAACAAAATCACAAACAGCTTCATATTGAAAAAGATGACACGGTTGTGATTGCTTCTACACCTCTTCCAGGACAAGAACTCACCTATTCAAAAACGGTGGATTTCCTTACAAGAAGCGGAGCACAAGTGATTTTTGCTCAAAAACGTGTGCATGTATCTGGACATGGCTGTCAAGAAGAGTTAAAGCTTATGCTGAACTTACTGAAGCCGAAGTATTTAATTCCTGTAAACGGCGAATATCGCATGCAAAAAGCACATTCTCGTATTGCTGAAGAAGTGGGAATGAAACGAAGCGACATTTTCTTAATTGATAAAGGCGATGTTGTAGAATTTAGAGGACAAAACGTAAAGATCGGTGAAAAAGTGCATCAAGGGAACATTTTGATCGACGGTCTTGGTGTTGGTGATATTGGGAATATTGTCTTACGTGATAGACGCCTATTGTCTCAAGATGGCATCTTAATTGTGGTCATTACGCTCGATAAACAAAAGAAACAATTAATTTCTGGACCTGAGATCATCACAAGAGGATTTGTTTATGTAAGAGAATCCGAAGAGCTGATTGTGAAAGCAACAGAAATGGTCAAAGGGATTGTGAAAGAGCAAACGGAAAACTCAATTGTTGAATGGTCAACACTGAAACAATCCATGCGCGATGTACTAAATCAATTCCTATATGAAAAAACAAAACGCAAGCCAATGATCATTCCAATTATTATGGAAGTGTGATGAGAAAAGCCCAAAGAGCACAAGCTCTTTGGGCTTTAGATTGTTGACAAAGTGCTAAAATGAACTTTATTTTAGCACTTTGTCTTCTTTTTAGCGTGATAGAAAACCTTTGCAGTCTAGGAAGGACGAGCACCGGAGCGGAGCGAATTTGACATTCGTGAGTACCGAAGCGCAGGACTGACAACGAATGCGAGGGTTTGTCTACACGCTAAGCCCAAGGAGCACAAGCTCTTTGGGCTTTTTTGATGTGACATGATGAATGCGGATGGAATGTGACGATCTTGTTCATAATAGGAGGAGAGTTTTTAGGAAAGGATGGAGACAAATGGACGAACAGAATGAACAGCAGCCTGAGCGAAAACCAGAAGAAAAAGATAGCATTATGAGCAAAATACAACAGCTTGGTGAAACAGCCGTCCCGCAGTTGTCACAAGATACAAACATACATTGCCTGACTATTATTGGACAAATTGAAGGGCACATGCAGCTGCCGCCACAAAATAAAACAACCAAATACGAACATGTCATTCCACAAATCGTAGCAGTTGAACAAAACCCAAAAATTGAAGGACTTCTGATCATTTTAAATACAGTGGGCGGCGATGTAGAAGCAGGACTAGCTATTGCGGAAATGCTCGCTTCTTTATCCAAACCGACTGTATCCATTGTGCTTGGCGGCGGCCACTCTATTGGGGTCCCAATCGCCGTATCGTGTGATTATTCATACATTGCCGAAACAGCAACGATGACCATTCACCCTGTACGTTTAACCGGTCTAGTCATCGGTGTTCCGCAAACCTTTGAATACTTAGATAAAATGCAGGAAAGAGTCATTAATTTTGTCACGAGTCACTCAAACATTACAGAAGAGAAATTTAAAGAGCTTATGTTCTCTAAAGGCAATCTAACAAGAGACATCGGGACAAATGTCGTTGGCCATGAGGCGGCTGAATACGGACTGATGCACGAAGTCGGCGGCGTTGGACAAGCGATTAAAAAGCTGAACGAGCTTATTGGAGAACGGGCTGCACAAAACGAGGGGCTGATCCAATGATTTTATATACACCTATGCCTTATGAAGCCATTTACGCTGAGGAACAAGGAGAACGTAAACTTCAGCAGGTAAACATTCAGGGCGTGCCAGTGATGGTTGAAATGAAAGAAGATGAAGCGGAAATCGTTCAAGTAATGAGTACAAATCCAATGGACTTTTTGAATCAGGAGCTTGCACCAGGTAAGCGATTGAAGTTACATTTAGGCACCAATCAAACCGACTCATATGAATGATTCTATGCTATAATAAAGGGAAAACTTACAACAAGATGCAGCCAAAACCAGGCTGCTTTCTTTCTGATCTTTTCGTAGGTTATATTTTCTTTTGTAGTAAGGTGATGAGTATGGCGAAAAAGAGAAAACGTAAAACAAGAAAAAAACAAAATAAACAGCTAAAACTGAAATATGAACTAAATGGGTTAGTCTGTATTGCCATAGCGATCATTGCCATTTTACAGCTAGGTGTAGTTGGACAAACCTTTGTACATCTATTCCGATTTTTTGCAGGTGAATGGTTTATTCTCTGCCTTATCGGATTATTTCTTTTTGGTGTGACGATCTTTTGGAAAAAACAAATTCCTGATTTACTGACAAGAAGAAAAGCAGGCTTATACTGCATCATTGCGAGCATCTTGCTTTTGTCCCATGTGAAGCTTTTTCAGCATCTTTCAGCTGCAGGCGTGATAGGCTCTCAAAGTGTAATCAGAAATACGTTTGAGTTATTCTTAATGGATATGAAAGGTGAGACAGGCTCGCCCGATTTAGGAGGCGGTATGATCGGTGCCGTATTATTTGCGGCCTCCTATTTCTTGTTTGCACAAGCAGGATCGCAAATCATGGCCATTGTACTAATGCTGATCGGAATTGTGCTGATCACAAACCGGTCACTGCAAGAAATGGTCAAAAAAGTGATGCTGCCTGTATCACAATTTTTGGTGAAGCAGTGGAAAGCATTTATTGAAGATATGAAAGGCATAAGGCAGGCGAAAAAGAATGCACCTGCGCAGAAAACAAGTGAAAAGAAAAAACGTTCACGCTTGCAAGAAGAGGCCGAAGAAGATCATGATCATATCTTGATCGAGGAAGAAGAACAGGCTTCTGACAATCGTCAGCCGATTATCTCAAGTTTTGCTGATCGAGATGACATGCTCACACCGCAAGTTCAAAAAGATCAGCCGATCAATGAGCCAGATCCTCTTCAAGAAACTGTACAAGGCACTCCGTCTCATGATACAGGGGATGAACCAAAAGAAGCTCCGCCTATGACGTTTACGGAGCTTGAAAATAAGGATTATGAGCTGCCATCGCTTGATATTTTAGCTGAGCCGCAGCATTCAGGTCAGCAAACAGATAAGAAGAATATTTATGAAAATGCAAGAAAGCTTGAAAAGACCTTCCAAAGCTTTGGTGTAAAAGCAAAAGTGACACAAGTTCATTTAGGGCCGGCCGTCACAAAATATGAAGTATACCCTGATGTCGGCGTGAAAGTAAGTAAGATCGTCAACTTGAGTGATGATCTAGCCCTTGCATTAGCAGCAAAAGACATTCGAATTGAAGCGCCGATTCCTGGCAAATCCGCCATCGGAATTGAAGTTCCCAACGCAGAAATTGCGATGGTTTCTTTAAAAGAGGTTTTAGAATCGAAACAAAATGACCGCCCAAATGCCAAGCTACTCATCGGACTCGGCCGAAATATTTCTGGTGAAGCTGTGCTGGCTGAAATGAACAAAATGCCGCATTTACTTGTGGCTGGTTCGACAGGAAGCGGAAAGAGTGTATGTATCAATGGTATTATCACAAGCATTCTCATGAGAGCAAAACCTCATGAAGTAAAAATGATGATGATTGACCCGAAAATGGTTGAATTAAATGTTTATAACGGCATCCCGCATCTGTTGGCTCCAGTTGTGACCGATCCTAAAAAAGCCTCACAGGCACTTAAAAAAGTGGTTAGTGAAATGGAGCGCCGTTACGAATTGTTTTCTCATACGGGCACAAGAAATATTGAAGGGTACAATGATTACATTAAACGAATGAATCAATCAGAAGAGGCGAAGCAGCCAGAACTCCCTTATATTGTCGTCATTGTAGACGAGCTTGCTGATTTAATGATGGTTGCTTCCTCTGATGTGGAAGATTCCATTACAAGGCTTTCTCAAATGGCGCGTGCTGCAGGGATTCATTTAATTATCGCCACACAGAGACCTTCGGTTGATGTCATTACTGGTGTCATTAAAGCCAATATTCCATCCCGTATTGCATTTAGCGTATCGTCACAAACCGATTCAAGGACCATTCTTGATATGGGAGGCGCAGAAAAATTGCTGGGCAGAGGGGATATGTTGTTTTTACCGGTCGGTGCGAACAAACCAGTTCGTGTACAAGGCGCCTTTTTATCAGATGAAGAAGTGGAACATGTCGTTGATCATGTCATCACACAGCAAAAAGCACAATATCAAGAAGAAATGATCCCAAGTGAAGAAACGCAAGATCAGCTTGGGGCTGTGGACGACGACTTATATGATGAAGCAGTTGAACTGATCATTGGCATGCAGACGGCCTCTGTTTCTATGCTGCAAAGGAGGTTCCGCATCGGTTATACCCGTGCCGCACGTCTTATTGACGCAATGGAAGAGCGCGGGGTTGTCGGACCATATGAAGGCAGTAAACCGAGAGAAGTCCTCCTCTCAAAAGAACAACATGACGAGCTCTCTTCATAATTCGAAGAGAGCTTTCCTAACATGAAGTTAACGATATATTGATTATGTTAACTGGATGTCAGACTATTTATTTATTTGCAAAAACGTGATATAGTTATGTTCATCTTATCTCGGAATAGAGATTTCTCATCTTATCATTTGCATTGATTAGACGGAGGGAAAACATGTCGACCAAAACAGACAATCGCCATTTATATTTGAAAGTGATTGACCGTATTAAAGAAGATATTCAAACAGGTGTATATGCCGAAAAAGAAAAGCTCCCTTCTGAGTTTGAGCTCTCAAAGCTTTTAGGCGTGAGCAGAGCGACCCTTCGTGAAGCCCTTCGTATATTAGAAGAAGAGAAGTATTTAATTAGAAGGCATGGTGTGGGAACTTTCGTCAACTCAAGACCGCTTTTTTCTACTGGCATTGAACAGCTGACAAGTGTCACAAAAATGATTGAACAGGTCAATATGACGCCAGGTACGATCTTTTTGTCCTCACAAGAAGGAGAGCCGACAGAGAATGATGTCATTCGTTTTCAGTGTGATGAATCCGAGAAGGTTTTTTCAATGGAACGCGTTCGAACAGCAGATGGACAGCCAGTCGTCTATTGTTTAGATAAAATTCCGGTCAAACATCTTCCCGCTTCTTTTACTCATGAGGAAGAATCGCTTTTTGAGCTGTTTGGCAGAGAACCGCACAGCGGAATTAAATATGCAGTGGCAGACATCGAACCGATTGGTTATCACGATCAGGTTTCACCGATACTAGAATGTGACCCAGAAACAGCCTTACTATTACTGAAACAAATGCACTATGATCAAGATGATCAGCCGGTCTTATACTCGCTCAATTATTTTCGAGCGGATAAATTCAGCTTCCATGTCATACGTAAACGATTTTAACAAAGCAGTCGCTTCCATAGGCGGTTGCTTTTTGTTTGCCCATACATAAAACCCGTGAAACATGCCACACTAATACGTAACAGTATATAGAATTGGGTGAATGATGTTGGGCGAGAAAACTGTCAGTAAAAAGAATATTATTGCATTATCATCAGTGCCTCTAATCATGACACTTGGGAACTCGATGCTAATCCCCGTATTACCAGAGATCGAAAAGAAACTCTCAATCACTTCCTTTCAAGTGTCACTCATTATTACGGTATACTCCGTTGTGGCGATTTTGTGTATTCCGATTGCCGGTTATTTATCTGACCGAATTGGGCGAAAAAAGGTGCTTTTGCCGTGTCTTTTAATCGCAGGACTTGGAGGAGCTGTGGCAGCTGTTGCCTCAACCATCATGAAAGAACCCTACATGTGGATTCTATTTGGCAGGGTCCTTCAAGGAGTTGGTTCAGCTGGGGCGGCACCTGTCGTTATGCCATTTATTGGCGATTTGTTTCACGATGATGAAGAGGTAAGTGCGGGACTTGGAGCCATTGAAACTTCTAATACAGCTGGAAAGGTACTAAGTCCTATTATTGGGGCACTTCTCGCTTCTTGGTTTTGGTTTGTACCGTTTTGGTTCATTCCATTCTTTTCAATCATCAGCTTTGTGATGGTACTGTTTATGGTTGAATCCGCAAAGAAAGAGGAAGATCCGCCTACATTTAAGGAGTTTTTAAAATCAACAAAGACGATTTTTAAGCATGAAGGGCGCTGGCTTTATGCCATTTTTGCTATTGGCGGTTTTATTATGTTTCTTCTTTTTGGCGTGCTCTTTTATTTATCAGATAATCTAGAGGCAGCGTATCAAATAACGGGTGTCAAAAAAGGCTTGCTGCTAAGCATCCCGCTTCTTTTCTTATCAATCAGCTCGTACATTGCAGGGAAAACAATCGGGAAAGAAAAGGGGAAAATGAGGATATTTCTCATCGTTGGTATGGCTCTTTTATCACTTTCGTATATATTTTTATGGTGGAATCACAGTTTTTACGTGTTGTTTATCTGCTTAAGTATTGGCGGCGTAGGGATCGGCATTGTTCTTCCAGCACTTGATGCGTTGATAACAGAAGGGATTGAAAAAGAGCAGTGCGGAACCATTACGTCATTTTATAGCAGCATGCGGTTTATCGGTGTTGCTTTAGGACCTCCAATTTACGCATTTCTGATGGATAAAGGAGACTCCATCGTTTTTATTCTATCGACCATATGTAGTCTCATTTCATTATTTTTGGTCCTCTTTTTTATCCAGCCAGATGAAAAGGATGAAAGTGAACAATTGAAAACGGTTTAAACATAGAAAAAAGACGGTATTTTGCCATCTTTTTTCTTTTTTATAAATTGACATGTAAAATTTTGATAGTTAAACTAATGTATAGTAATATCTTTTAAATTATCCCAAATAGGAGGTGTTCAAAAACATTCATTTTCTGTCTTTGTTTTAAGGCAGAAATTGAGCTCGTGGCTGATGATGGATATGCGTTTCTTCAACACGAAAGGACAATTGAATAGGTCATCCTGCCATTAGCACGTTGAAGGAGACGAAGTCAGCACTTCAGACACGCTCAAAAACAGCAAATTGATTGATGAACTAGAAGGAGCTTGAAGCAGCTATGTTGCAAATAATTAAAGCAAGATGGATTGTATTAATGGTGTGGATGATAACAGCTGTGATTCTGTTTATTACTGCGCCCAATTTAGAGGAATTAACAAGAGAAAAAGGGCAGTTAAAGGTTCCAGAGGGGACACCAACAGCTGAGGCACTTCACTTATTGGATAAGCTTTCAGATCATAATGGGAAAAAAGATACTGGTGTGATTGTATTCTCCGAACAACATTTGTTCCCTGCCAAAGAGCAGGAATTAAAAAAGGCTTTAGCTGCACTCATGACACATGCCCCAGAACTCCACATTGACGGAATTACTTCGTATTTTCATGTAGAACGTGACATTCAAAAACAACTTTTATCAAAGGATAAAAGTACACTTCTTGTTCCATTCAAATTCGACCACTACGAAACAAAAGCTGTGAAGGTTAAAGAACGAATTGAGGAAGTTTTAAAGCCCTACAACGTCTCATATGAAATGACAGGTCAAAAATTTGTGGACTCAGATGTCATTAAAAGCTCTCAACAAGGTCTGAAGAAAACTGAACTTATTACGATGATTTTTATTTTCTTTATTTTAATAATTGTATTCAGATCGATACTGGCACCTGTTGTCCCGCTTATTACGATTGGCATTTCTTATGCTGTCAGCCGGTGTATTGTGGCTTTTCTCGTAGAATATACACCATTTCCTCTGTCTAATTTCACTCAGATTTTTATGGTAGCTATTATGTTCGGTATAGGAACGGATTATTGTATATTACTTTTAAGCCGTTTTAAAGAGGAGATTGGTCAGGGGCGTGATGTCAAAGAATCGATTATCATCACGTATCAATGTGCAGGGAAAACGGTCTTTTTCAGCGGCTTAGCTGTGTTAGTCGGCTTCTCAAGTATTGGTTTCGCAAAATTCCAATTGTACCAATCAGCCGTCAGCGTTGCCGTAGGCGTTGGCATTCTGCTCATTGCACTTGTCACAATCGTTCCCTTTTTTATGTCGGTTTTCGGAAAATCCCTTTTTTGGCCGTCTAAAAGAGAAAACATTCGTCATCCACAAAGTAAGATTTGGGAATGGGCTGGGCGCTTTTCATTTAAAAGACCGCTCATCAGCTTAGGTGTAGTTGCACTCATCACTGTTCCTCCGATTCTGATGTATGACGGCACTCTTTCTTATAATAGTTTAAATGAGATTGGGACAAAGTATGAGTCAGTGTCTGCATTTAATACGATATCTGAGCAATTTGGCTTTGGTGAAGCGCTGCCGCTGAATGTGCTTGTCGAAAGTGACAATGAGCTCGATAATCAAGAAAAGATTGTCATGATTGAAAAACTGACCCGTAAGTTAAATGACATTGAGGAAGTAAAAGCGGTTCGCAGTGTCACTCGCCCAGTTGGAGATGGGTTAAGTCAGCTCTACGTTACCTCTCAAGCGAAAGAGCTGGGAGGAGAGCTTGGGAAAGGTCATGAGGGCATCGGGAAAATTACAGATGGCTTGACCGAAACAAACTTAGCACTTCTCAAACAAAAACCAAAAATTGAAGAATCCGCTAAAGGGATTGATCAATTGATTGATGGGACAAAAGCCATCAAAGGTGGGATCGGAGAAGTGAGGAAATCACTCATTTCTTTAGAGGATGGTGTGAGGCGCAGTAAAGAGGGCGTAGGAACCATTCGCACTGAAATCAAACAAGCGAAAAAAGAATTAGAGCAAGAATATCGCAAAAGTGAAACCATGATTCAAGATCTTGAACGAGTCGTAAGCACACTCGAAGGTCACGCAACATCAAATGAGCAACTGATGACAACGATTAAGAAAGTGAAACAATCCTACGAAAACGTATCATTTGAAGGGCTTGAAAACCGGCTTCCAGAAATCAAAGATATGAATGAATATAAAGAAATCAAAAAAGTATTCAAAGACACAAAAGGAATGATCGATCAAGCTGGAGAGCAAATGAGCGTCTATGAAGAGGAAGCAACTGCCTTTAAACAAAAGATCAAGAAAGCAGATCAAGTCATTCAAACGTTCTCATACAAGCAAAAAGAAATCAAACAACAAGTAAAGGAGCTGATGACAGGTTTAGATCAAATTTATGATGGTCTTGATGAAACGAATAAAGGACAAAAACAGCTCATCAAAGAAATGCCTAAAATTGAAGACGGCGCAGATCAGCTGACAGATGGCCAAAAAGCCGTGAAAAAAGGGTTTAACCAGCTATCATCTAAACTCTCACTATTAACAGATGGATTAGATGAAAGTATTTCCGGACTTGAGCAAGTAAAAAGCGGCTTTACCGAGGCGGACAGCTATTTAAAACAGCTTCAGGAAGCACCAGATGAAGAAGTAACGGGCTGGTTTATACCAGAAGAAGTATTGAAACGCCATGAGTTTAAGAAAATATTTAATACGTATATGTCCCCAGATCGTAAATTAACAACCTTTGAAGTGATTTTAAATGTAAATCCATACAGCAATGAAGCAATGAAAGGTGTTGCAAAAATCGAGGAAACCCTTGATCAATACTTACCTGTAAGTGGTTTGAAAAACGCCAACTACGGTGTATCTGGTATCTCCAGTTTAAATGTTGACTTAAAAGAAACGTCAGACGGTGACTTTATCAGAACGGTTATTTTCATGTTAATTGGTATCTTTATTATTTTAGTTTTATTATTAAGGTCAATCGTCATGCCGATATACTTAACACTTTCACTTATATTAACGTATTTTACATCCATTGGCTTAACAGAATGGATTTTCAAAACATTCTTTGGCTACGATGGTGTCAGCTGGGCTGTTCCATTTTTCAGCTTTGTGATCCTTGTGACCCTCGGCATTGATTATTCGATCTTCCTCATGGATCGTTTTAATGAATGGAAGGGAGAGCATGTTCAAGCATCCATGATATCAGCGATGAGAAATATGGGGTCGGTCATTATTTCAGCAGTTGCTATTTTAGCGGGTACTTTTGCTGCGATGCTGCCCTCGGGTGTATTATCATTAGTTGAAATTGCAACGGTCGTACTCATTGGACTTTTATTATATGCTTTTGTTGTTCTACCACTCTTTATCCCGGTCATGGTTCGCATCTTTGGAAAATGGAATTGGTGGCCGTTTAGAATGAAATAACAACCTGCGTCTCTGCTTTTAGCAGAGGCGTTTTTATTTCCTATCCTTTCCTCTGATTGATATAATGACTATTAAATGGCTGTTTCACGTATATATCAGCTATGTTCTAATACATAATAAATAGGATGAACAAAGGAGGTTTCTCATGACGTACTTACAAGAGAAGACATTTGATACACCTGGTCTTCATACTCATATTGTCAAAACAGAAAAATTTAAAACCGTGACGATCCTTTTTAAAATGCTTGCGCCTTTATCCAAAGATGACGTCACCATGCGTTCTCTTTTCCCGCATGTGCTATTAAGAGGAACAGAAAAAATGCCGAAAACGGGAGAGCTTCGTGCTTATTTCGACGAGCTCTATGGGGCGACCGTTTCCGCAGACATGGCGAAAAAAGGTGAAAATCACATCATTACCTTCCGTCTAGAAATGGCGAATGAAAAATATTTAAAGGATCAAACCCCTTTACTAGAAAAAGGGATTGCCTTACTTTCTGAACTATTATTCCACCCGTACGTGGAAAACGGGGTATTTCATGAATTGTACGTTGAGCAAGAAAAACGAACATTGAAACAGCGCATTCAAGCCGTTTATGATGACAAAATGCGCTATTCAAACTTAAGACTTGTGCAGGAAATGTGTAAAGGTGAGCCATATGCACTGCACGTCAATGGTGAAATGGAAGACGTCGAAGCGATTACGTCAGAAGCGCTCTTTAAAGCATACGAGCATGCACTTCAGTCCAACCAGCTGGATCTCTATGTTGTGGGAGACGTTGATGAACAAGACATCAATCGAATGGTCTCGCAATACTTTAAAACAAGTGAAAGAGAGCCGGTCAAACAAAATACCGAATCATCAAGATCACAAATAGAGCCAAAAGAAGTCATTGATGAAGAGGATGTAAAACAAGGAAAGCTGAACATTGGCTTTCGCACACATACAACGATAGCGGATGAAGATTATCCGGCGCTGCATTTGTTTAATGGCATATTCGGCGGCTTCTCTCATTCAAAGCTATTTATCAATGTGCGGGAAAAAGCAAGTCTTGCGTACTATGCTGTCTCTAGACTTGAGAGCTTTAAAGGTTTGATGATGGTCATGTCAGGAATTGAAGTCGGCAACTATCAGCAGGCAGTAGACATCATCAAAGAACAATTTGATGCCATGCAAAAAGGCGATTTTTCTGATGAAGCAATTGAACAGACAAAGGCTGTCGTCAAAAACCAGTTGCTCGAAACCATTGATACGTCTTATGGAACAGCGGAATACTTATATCAGCATGCCGTCGTGCCAACAGGGGAGAGCCTCGATTCCTTTTTAGATGCGTTAGACAGAGTGACAAAAGAGGACATCATCAAAGTGGGTCAAAAAATCGAATGGGATACGACCTATTTTCTTAAAGGAACGGAGGGTGCTTCATGACAGTGAAAACAATTCAATTCGATCAGCTGCAAGAGACGGTGTATCACGAAAAAATGGACAGCGGACTTGACGTCTATGTGCTGCCAAAACAAGGGTTTAACAAAACATATGCAACCTTCACAACAAAATATGGCTCTGTTGACAATGAATTTGTGCCGCTTGGCAAAGAAGACATGATCCGAGTGCCTGATGGAATTGCCCATTTCTTAGAGCATAAGCTGTTTGAAAAAGAAGATGGTGATGTGTTTCATACATTTAGTAAACAGGGAGCAGCCGCAAACGCATTTACGACGTTTACGAGAACGGCATACTTATTTTCAAGCACGGCCAATGTCGAACAGAATCTTGAAACACTCATTGATTTTGTGCAAGAGCCTTATTTTACTGAAAAAACGGTCGAAAAAGAAAAAGGCATCATTGGTCAAGAAATCAACATGTATGATGACAATCCAGATTGGCGTTTATTCTTTGGTCTGATCGAAAACCTCTATCAAGAGCACCCAGTGAGAATTGATATTGCTGGAACCGTTGAAAGCATTGCGCCAATTACGAAAGACCATTTATATGAATGCTACGAAACGTTCTATCACCCAAGCAATATGCTTCTTTTTGTAGTGGGTCCTGTTGATCCGGCGCAAATTTTAGACCAAGTAAGAGCGAATCAGGCAAAAAAACCATTTACCGATCAGCCGGATATTCAGCGGAAAGAGATCAATGAACCTGATCGTGTATACCGAAAAGAATACGAACTGAAAATGAATGTACAAGGTTCTAAATGTATGTTTGGTTTGAAAACGAAAAACCCGCATAAAAAAGGAAAACAGCTCCTCAAACATGAGCTTGGCATGAATCTTATTTTAGAGACATTGTTTGGTAAAAGTTCTCTGCAATATGAGCGTATGTATGAAAAAGGCTTGATTGATGAGACATTCAGTTACGATTATACGGAAGAAGGCGGTTTTGGCTTCACTTCAGTTGGCGGAGACACAAATGACCCTGATCAACTCGCAGATGAATTAAAAGAAACGCTTCTTCAAGCAAAAAGCCTGATCACAGAAGAAAAGATTGAACTTGCTCGCAAGAAAAAAATTGGCAGCTTTTTAAAAGCGATGAACTCCCCGGAGTACATCGCCAATCAATTCACTCGATACGCATTCTTAGAAATGAGCTTATTTGATGTCGTGCCAGTACTGGAGCAAATCCAATTAACAGATATTCAGCAAATCTTAGACGAAGAAATTGATGAAGAAAGAATGTCAGTTTTTAAAGTCGTACCGAAAGCAAAATAAATGAAAAAAAGACAAACTCAACGTATAAGAGTTTGTCTTTTTTGTGTCCAGCTAAAGAAAGCGCTTTATATGCGAAGATATTGATTGACAATTGTTTTGGGTATTAGTTAAACTCTTTAATAGTTAAACAATCAAACTAAAGGAGCAGCATATGGTACAAAATAAAATTGCCCAGCTCATCCAGAGATATGCGGACGTCTATCTCATGATGGAGAAAAAAGTATCGAGTATGATCACGGAAAAGCTCGATAAAGAACTGACACTTGATCAATATTACTCGCTTCGATACATCAATTTACACCCAGGATGTACATCAACAGACCTTGCCATCGAATGTAATGTCAACAAAAGTGCTGTGACATCTATGACCAATCGTCTTTTTAATAAAGATTATATTTATCGTGAGCATGATCAAGCTGATCGAAGAAATGTTCATCTCTATGTGACGCCCGAAGGAAAAGACGTGGTCAGCCGAATGGAAAAGCAGCTTCAGGATCTTGTTCGGTCATATTTAGAAAAGTTTGATGAAAAAGAAATCGAATCATTTATTCAAACATATGAAAAGATTTATCAGATTATCATCGAAGAGGAGGCACAACATAGTAATGAGAGCAATCATAAAGGGTAGATGGCTGATCACGATCCTTTGGGTCGTACTAGCGGCTGTATTATTAATCACCGCTCCTAATATGGCGCAATTAACAAAAGAAAAAGGGCAGATTTCTGTTCCTGATGGTTATCCTTCTTCCTACGCCGATCAATTATTAAAGAACATGTCTGAAAATGGGGATACGGAAAAATCGATCGTCATTGTCTTTCAAGGTAAGGATATCGTCAAAGAAAGAGAAGCCTCTTTAAAGAAAGCGATGGAGATTTTAGAAAAGGATCAAGATCTCCATGTTGAAGACATCACTTCTTATTTTGATGCAAACAAAGATATTAAAAAACAGATGCTCTCTAAAGATCAAACAACACTTCTTGTTCCAGTTACATACGACTCGAACAAAATCAAAGCATCCGATTTTAAAGAAAGAGTCAATGAAAAGCTTAAGAGCCTGAACCTGACATTTGAAATGACAGGGCAGCCGCTAATCGACGATGATGTCATCACAAGCTCACAAGAAGGTCTGAAAAAAACAGAATTCATTACAATTGGGTTTATTTTAATTGTTCTTGTGCTTGTCTTTAGATCCGCAGTGGCACCGTTCGTTCCTTTAGTGGCCGTGGCGCTTTCCTATTTGGTCAGTCAATCCATTGTGGCTTACCTAGTAAAGTATGTTGATTTTCCGCTCTCGACCTTTACCCAAATTTTTATGGTCGCCATCATGTTTGGGATTGGAACCGACTACTGCATCCTGTTGC
Organism: Bacillus altitudinis 41KF2b; assembly: GCF_000691145.1. GTDB lineage: Bacteria > Bacillota > Bacilli > Bacillales > Bacillaceae > Bacillus > Bacillus altitudinis. The sequence goes on from NZ_ASJC01000001.1 coordinate 620,064, forward strand.
TAAGCCGGTTTAAAGAAGAACTATCTCACGGAAAAGATAAGATTGAGGCGATTATTACAACATATAAGACGGCAGGTAAAACCGTTTTATTCAGCGGAATTGCTGTCCTCATTGGTTTTACATGTATCGGTTTAGCTGAATTCCAACTGTATAAATCAGCTGTCGCCGTGGCGGTTGGTGTTGCCGTGTTAATTGTGGCACTGCTCACTGTCGTTCCATTCTTTATGGCGGTTTTAGGAAAAGTGTTATTTTGGCCGATCAAAGGCGATATTGCCCACCCACAATCGAAAATGTGGGAAACAGCCGGTCGTTTTTCATTTAAGAAACCACTTCTCAGCTTGCTAATCGTTGCAATTATTACCCTTCCAGCGATTCTTATGTATAAAGGAACACTTTCATATAACAACCTAGACGAAATCGGCAATAAATACGAATCCGTCAATGCATTTAATACGATCTCTGACAAATTTGGACCAGGTGAAGCTCTTCCAGCAACCGTTGTCGTGAAATCATCCGATCTTTTAGACAATAACGAAGGTCTGATTGCTGTTGAAAAACTAAGCCGCGCCATTGAACAAACAGATGGCGTGAGTAAAGTGAGAAGTGCCACTCGTCCTGTTGGTAAAGGGCTGAATGATCTGTACGTGAAATCTCAAGCCAAAGAGCTAAATAGCGGGCTTGATAAAAGTAACGAAGGGTTGAAAAAGATCCAAGATGCTCTTACAACCATGAGTAAATCCATCGAGGATCAAACACCACAAATTAAAGCATCAGGAAAAGGCATTAACAAATTGATTTCTGGAACCGAATCCGTAAAATCAGGTATTCAAAACGTCGAAAAAACGATGAGAGAACTGCAAACCTATATCGATCAAAACAAAAAAGGCGTTTCTGAAATTAAAGAAAGAATAAAGGGTGCGAAAAAGGAATTAACAGATCAAGTCGCACAAGTGAATCAGCAAGTGGCACTGTATAAAAGCATTTCCAAAGAATTAAAAGCCGCATTGGCACAAGTCGATACGTCATCCTCTGCCGCAGCGGATGTGAAAGCTTTGATCAGTCAAGCGAATAAACAATTCAGTACACTTGAGCAGCAAATTCCGCAAGTGAAAGAAAATCAATCATATCAAGCCATCAAAGCTTCATATAAGGAACTTTCTACTACCTTGCAAGAAGGAGCCAAACAGGCTGACAGCTATGCAAAACAAGCAAAAGAAGCAAAAAAACAGCTTGAAGCAGCAGATGCTTTTATCGCAAAAGCTTCAGAGCAGCAAAAAGTGTTTACAAATCAAATTGATGAGCTGATTGCTGGCTTAGAAGCCATTGAAAACGGGCTAGATCAAACGTCTAAAGGCCAAGGGCAGTTAGCTGATGGTATGCCTAAACTTGCAAATGGAGCCGGCGACATCATTAATGGTCAAAAACAAATGAAAGAAAAAATTGGCGGCTTTGGTGACGATCTGACCAAGCTGACGGATGGTCTAAACAAAAGTGTCGACGGCCTTGAGAAAATTTCAAACGGCTTAATGGGTGCAGGAGACTACTTAGATGAACTGAAAAACGCGCCAGATCAAGACATGGCCGGTTGGTTTATTCCAAAAGATGTCCTGAAAAACAAAGCATTCAAGCAAGTGTTCGATTCCTATATGTCTGATGACCGCAAAATGACAAAGATTGACGTCATTTTAGAAGACAATCCTTATGGAAACGACGCCATGAAAACAATTAAACAAGTAGAAGCTTCGGTCAAACGTGCACTTCCTGAAACAAACCTAAAAGATGTTTCATTTGGCGTATCTGGTGTTTCAAGTATGAACGCTGATTTAAAACAGCTGTCAGACCAAGACTTCAATAAGACGGTTCTTTACATGATGATCGGTATTTTCTTAATACTAGTGATTCTCTTCCGTTCTCTCGTGATGCCGCTTTACTTAGTTGGATCGCTGATTTTAACGTACTTTACCGCCATTGGTGTAACAGAATTTATTTTCACCCATTTCTTCGGATATCCGGGCATCAACTGGGCTGTTCCATTCTTTGGCTTTGTCATCTTAATGGCGCTTGGAGTCGATTATTCGATTTTCTTAATGGAACGGTTCAATGAATACAAAACAAAAGACATCCAGTTTGCCATGACTGAATCAATGAAAAATATGGGATCTGTTATTATGTCTGCTGCCGTCATTTTGGCAGGAACATTTGCAGCGATGCTGCCATCAGGTGTATTGTCACTCTTACAGATTGCAACACTTGTTCTCACAGGGCTTTTATTGTATGCACTCGTTGTGCTACCATTGTTCGTACCTGTGATGGTCAAATTGTTCGGTTCAGCCAATTGGTTCCCATTTAAACGAAAAGAATAAGGATTCCATAAAGAAAGTAGGAACAAAGTATGAGTCGTTGGGCACTGATTACTGGTGCCAGTGGCGGAATTGGGCAGGCGACAGCCAAAAAGCTTGCCCAAGAAGGCTGCCATCTGATGCTCCATTATCATCAAAATGAACAAGCGACTAGTCGTCTTTCCGCTGATCTCAAAGAAACATATCAAGTAGAAACGTGCGTCGTCCAAGCTGATTTAGCGAAAACAGGCGGAGCAGCAGAGCTTGTCAGCCGCCTGCCGCTTGATCCAGATATTCTTGTTTTAAATAGCGGAAAGAGTCATGTTGGTTTAGTGACAGATACTGAAAAAGAAGTTCTAGCCAGCATGGTGCATCTTCATGTGACAAGTCCATATGAGCTTACCCAATCCATTTTGCCTGCCATGATTCAAAAAAAGTCAGGACATATTATTGCAGTTAGCTCAATATGGGGGGAAACGGGTGCCTCGTGTGAAGTACTGTACAGTATGGTCAAGGGTGCTCAAAATGCCTTCATTAAGGGGCTTGCCAAAGAGCTTGCCCCAAGTGGAATTAGAGCAAATGCAGTCTCACCAGGTGCGGTTCAGACTGATATGATGAAAAGCTTCACACAAGAAGACCTTGCGATGATGGAAGAGGAGATTCCACTAGGCCGTCTTGCCGCACCTGAAGAGATAGCCGATGCCATTTGGTTTCTTGCCTCCAAGCAGTCAAGTTATATCACAGGTCAAATTTTATCTGTCAATGGCGGCTGGTACTGTTAAAAAACGTGTATAATTCGTCTCTCCATGACAAAAGCTATGGCTGTAATTCATCTTTTCGAATGGAGGAATCGACATGTCTGTACTTGAGAGCTGGGACCATTGGAAAAACTTTTTAGGTGACCGTTTAAATCATGCACAGGATAAAGGTTTATCAGATGATACCATCAATAACCTTGCGTATGAAATTGGCGGATACCTGGCTAATGAAGTTGAAGCAAAGAATGAGCAAGAAAGAGTACTTTCTGACCTTTGGAGCGTTGCATCAGAAGATGAGCAGCGTGCCATTGCAAACATGATGGTCAAGCTAGTTGAAAATAATAGCTCGCACTAAACAAAAAGAGAGGTCGTTTGTGCCTCTCTTTTTATTTTAACCGTTTAGCAACATTGTGCTTTCTAAAAATGTGAAAATGCTTTATGATAAAGGAAGGTAAAAATTTGCCACAATGAAGGGGGTAATATCATTTGGCAAAGCTCGAATGGTATTTTGAATATGAGATACAGGTGAACCGTCCCGGACTTTTAGGAGACATTTCTTCTTTAATGGGGATGCTTTCAATTAATATTGTGACAATTAATGGTGTTGATGTATCAAGACGCGGCATGCTTCTTCGATGTGACCACACAGACCAAATTAAGCGGCTTGAATCAATTTTAAATACAATGGAAACGATAAAAGTAACGAAACTAAGACAGCCAAAACTTCGTGACCGTTTAGCTGTTCGTCATGGAAGATACATTCAGCGTGATGCGGATGACAAAAAGACGTTCCGTTTTGAAAGGGACGAGCTTGGTCTACTTGTCGATTTTATGGCTGAATTATTTAAAAAAGAAGGACATAAATTGATTGGAATTCGCGGAATGCCGCGGGTTGGAAAAACAGAATCAATTGTTGCTTCAAGTGTATGTGCAAGTAAGAGGTGGCTGTTTGTATCGTCGACTCTTTTGAAACAGACCATTCGCAGTCAGCTGATTGCAGATGAATACAGCCCAGATAACGTCTTTATTATTGATGGGATTGTGTCGACAAGAAGAGGTTCTGAAAAGCACTTGCAGCTTTTAAGAGAAATTATGAGACTGCCTGCTACAAAGGTGGTAGAGCATCCAGATATCTTTATTCAAAATTCAGAATATACAATGGATGATTTCGACTACATCATTGAATTGCGTAATAGTGCAGACGAAGAAATTACATACGAGCACGCAGAAGAACCACAAGTATTTGATCATTCTGGTTTTTCTGGCTTCGATTTTTAATATGGTAATGGTAGGTGTTTGTTTTGACTGAATTGGGAAAACGGCTCGTTGAGGCCAGAGAGGAAAAAGGGATGTCGCTGGAGGATTTGATGGCGGCTACCAAAATCCAAAAGCGCTATTTGCTAGCAATAGAACAAGGAAACTATGATATCATTCCAGGTAAATTTTACGTCAGAGCGTTTATTAAACAATATGCCGAAGCCGTTGGACTGAATCCTGAACAATTGTTCGAAGAGTTTCGTAAAGATGTACCAAGCACGTATAACGATGAAGTGTCTGATAAATTATCAAATATTAAACCGCAACGAGAGCTGCCAAAGCCTGCCTCAAAGGTACTGGAGCTGCTTCCGACGATTTTAATCATTGGAGGGATCCTTGTGGTGATCGCTATCATTTATGTGATCGTTCAAGCGGTTAATCATGATAGCGGACAAAAAAATAATCAGGCGGCTCCTCAGCAATCAGAATCAAAATACGAAGTGTCTAAGGATTCATCGCTTGCAAAGGATCAAAAGAAAAAGGAAAAAGCTTCGTCAGATGATCAAGAAAAATCATCTGAAAAAGACGATTCCTCAAAGGATTCATCTAAAGACGATGAAGATGTTTCTTTGAAGGCGACGAATACAGAGGGTTCTACGACAACGTATGAAGTATCAGGTGCAGAAGAGATGGAGCTAACCATTTCTGCCTCACAAGCTTCATGGCTTCGTGTGAGAGACGAATCTGGAAAAGTGCTGAAGATGGGTGAATTGAAAGATGGCGAATCGTTTAAAACAGACTTGACTGATCTTTCCCAAGTCGATATTCGCTTAGGAAATGCATCGGGAATCGATATTAAAGTCAATGACGAAACGCTGAAGTACGAATTAGACCCTAAAAACACCATGACACAAAACATTGTGATTGTGAATAAAGGAAAGGAAAAGTCATCTTAAGCAAGTAGATGACTTTTCTTTTGTTCCTACTATTATATACATAAAAAAATGCCTTATTGGAGGATTGGAATTCATGTTTAACTTACCGAATAAAATTACTCTTTCTAGGATCGCCTTGATTCCTGTGTTTATGTTGATTATGCTTGCTCCATTAGATTGGGGTGTTGCGCGCTTTGGTGACGTCAGCATCGAAGTCACTCACCTTGTTGGAGCGATCTTGTTTATTGTCGCTTCGACAACCGACTGGATTGATGGTTACTATGCACGTAAGCTCAATTTAGTCACAAACTTTGGTAAATTTTTAGATCCGCTTGCAGATAAATTGCTTGTTTCAGCGGCTTTAATTATACTTGTTCAATACAATCTCACACCGGCATGGATGGCAATTGTGATCATTAGCCGTGAATTTGCTGTAACAGGCCTAAGGCTTGTCTTAGCTGGAGGCGGTGAAGTGGTCGCAGCCAATATGCTTGGAAAAGTGAAGACGTGGGCGCAAATCATTGCGATTTCGGCACTTCTTTTGCATAACCTGCCGTTTGAACTTGTATCATTCCCATTTGGTGATCTTGCTATGTGGGTAGCGGTGTTCTTCACTGTTGTCTCAGGCTGGGATTACTTTGCGAAAAACTGGGAAGCCTTAAAGAATTCTAACTAAAAAGGACGTGTACGCTTTGAAGTCAGAGAGAAAAGCAGAAATTATTGCAGTCGGTTCCGAACTTTTGCTAGGGCAAATTACGAATACGAATGCACAATTCATCAGCAAACAACTAGCTGAAATTGGTGTGAATGTTTATTACCACACAGCAGTTGGTGACAATCCAGAGCGTTTAAAAAGGGCCATTCAAGTGGCACAGGAAAGATCGAATTTTATTATCTTCTCAGGGGGTCTTGGACCAACGAAAGATGATTTAACAAAAGAAACCATTGCGAGTACGCTCGGTAAAGAGCTTGTGCTAAATGAAGAAGCATTTGAGTCTATTCAAGAATACTTCCGTAAAACCGGACGTGATATGTCACCGAACAACCGTAAACAGGCGCTCGTTCTAGAGGGATCTGATGTGCTCGTAAACCGTTTCGGAATGGCACCTGGTATGTTTATACAAGAGGGAGATACGTTTTACATTCTGCTCCCTGGACCGCCAAGTGAATTGCATCCGATGTTTGAAAACGAAGCGAAGCCGCTTATTTCTGAAAAACTCGGCCTAAAGGAAAAAATCGTGTCTGTTGTCTTGCGTTTCTTTGGCATCGGTGAATCTCAGCTGGAAACAGATCTTGAAGATTTAATTGATGCACAGACCAATCCGACGATTGCACCGCTTGCAGCTGACGGGGAAGTGACGCTAAGGCTGACAGCCAAGCATGAGGATGAAAAAGAAACAGAGCGTCTGTTAAAAGAAACAGAAGCACAAATTTTAGAACGGGTCGGCGAGTACTTCTACGGATATGGTGATACATCTCTTGCCTTTGAAGCTTCAAAGGCCTTGCATGAACACGGGAAAACAGTAGCAGCAGCTGAAAGCCTGACTGGTGGTATGTTTTCAGAGTGGCTGACAGATCTCGAAGGGGCATCATCCATTTTAAACGGTAGTGTGGTTTGTTACACAAATCAAGTCAAGCAGCAAGTGCTGGGCTGCCGTGAAGAAACATTGTCTTCTCATGGTGCTGTCAGCAAAGAGTGTGCGTTAGAGCTCGCAGAAGGCGTTAGAAAACTGACGGGAAGCGATATCGGTATTAGCTTTACAGGTGTGGCAGGTCCTGAACCACACGAAGGACAGCCGGTTGGAAAAGTATTTATCGGGCTATCGACAAAAGATCAGACAGACGTGTTTGAATGGATGTTTACTGGCAGCCGATCAGGCATTCGCAAGCGTGCTGTGAAATATGGTTTGCACCACCTTCTCAAATTATTAAAAGAAAGTTAATTTTGGTTTTTATGAGGTTTACTCCTTTATAAAAGAGCGTTTTTTCTAATAGAAACAGCTCTTTTCTTAAATAATCTGCCAAGAAAAAATCGAATATGTGTTCGTTTTTTTCTTGGCAAATGACGTAAAACAAGGTATAGTATAGATAGTGGAATTGATAAAGGAGGAAACAATAGAATGAGTGATCGTCAAGCAGCCTTAGATATGGCTCTTAAACAAATAGAAAAACAGTTTGGTAAAGGCTCTATTATGAAACTAGGAGAGCAAACAGATACACGTATTTCAACAGTACCTAGTGGTTCGTTAGCACTTGATACTGCGCTTGGAATAGGTGGATACCCTCGCGGCCGTATTATTGAAGTATATGGTCCAGAGAGTTCTGGTAAAACGACAGTAGCACTTCATGCGATTGCTGAGGTTCAGCAGCAGGGAGGACAAGCTGCATTTATCGATGCGGAGCATGCGCTAGATCCAGTTTACGCTCAAAAATTAGGTGTCAACATTGATGAGTTATTGCTTTCTCAGCCGGATACAGGAGAACAAGCACTTGAAATTGCAGAAGCACTTGTTCGTAGTGGTGCAGTTGATATTGTTGTCATTGACTCAGTAGCTGCTCTTGTACCAAAAGCAGAGATCGAAGGAGACATGGGAGATTCACACGTTGGTCTTCAAGCACGTTTGATGTCTCAAGCACTTCGTAAACTATCTGGTGCTATCAACAAATCAAAAACAATTGCGATCTTTATTAACCAAATTCGTGAAAAAGTAGGGGTTATGTTTGGTAATCCTGAAACAACGCCTGGTGGACGTGCACTTAAGTTCTATTCATCTGTTCGTTTAGAAGTACGCCGTGCTGAACAGTTGAAACAAGGGAACGACATCATGGGGAACAAAACGAGAATTAAAGTTGTGAAAAACAAAGTGGCACCGCCATTCCGTATTGCCGAAGTAGACATTATGTACGGTGAAGGGATCTCGAAAGAGGGAGAAATCATCGACCTTGGAAGCGAACTAGATATCGTACAAAAGAGCGGGGCTTGGTATTCTTATCAAGAGGAACGTCTTGGACAAGGACGTGAAAATGCGAAGCAATTCCTAAAAGAGAATAAAGACATTCTTCTTATGATTCAAGAGCAGATCAGGGAGCACTACGGTTTGGATACAAACGGAGTGAAATCAACTGACGAAGAAGGACAAGAAGAATTGGAATTGAATGACTAAAAAGACGCTGAAAAGCGTCTTTTTTTTACAATTACATAACAGCTAGCGGGTCAAAAGTTCTGTCTTTGCTTGAAATAACGACTTACGCCTTAGTCTGACTAGCTTGACAAGTATTTCCGACACAATTACAATGGGAATGTATCACTTGTTTTTCTTAACATGATTGATAACTAATTTAAACTTGACAAGGGCAGTGAGGATCTCATTCCCTGTGAAGGCCCTGTATGTTGAGACACAAAACAATGTACATGCCGACACTTTATTTGTAAAACCAAGTTCATAGCAAGAGGAGGTGAAAATATGTCGCCTACGATGTTTACGATCATCTCCATTTTGCTGAGCCTAATCTGTTTAGTTGTTGGCTACTTTGTTCGTAAAACCATTGCAGAAGCAAAAATATCCGGCGCAAGAAACATGGCCGAACAAATTGTTGAGGATGCAAAGCGTGATGCGGAAGCATTGAAGAAAGAAGCACTCTTAGAAGCGAAAGATGAAATTCATTCGTTTCGTGTAGAGGCGGAGCAAGAAGTTCGTGAAAGACGTAATGAGCTTCAAAGACAAGAAAACCGTTTACTTCAAAAAGAGGAAAACCTTGATCGCAAGGACGAATCTTTAGATAAACGGGAGTCCCTGTTGGAGAAGAGAGATCATTCTCTGAATGAACGACAACAACATATTGAAGAGATGGAAAGCAAAGTGGATGATATGATTCGTTTGCAGAAAGCTGAGTTGGAGCGTATTTCTAGTCTAACTCGAGATGAAGCGAAACAAATCATTCTGGATCAAGTTGAAAATGAGCTTTCCCACGACATTGCAGTCATGACGAAAGAATCTGAAAACCGGGCGAAAGAAGAGGCTGATAAAAAAGCGAAAAACATTCTTTCACTTGCGTTACAGCGTTGTGCAGCTGATCATGTAGCTGAAACAACAGTATCTGTAGTCAATCTTCCAAATGATGAGATGAAAGGTCGTATTATCGGACGTGAGGGACGAAATATCCGTACGTTAGAAACGTTAACAGGTATTGACCTGATCATTGATGATACACCTGAAGCTGTCATCTTATCGGGCTTTGATCCGATAAGACGTGAAACAGCGAGGATAGCTCTGGACAAGCTAGTCCAGGATGGACGTATTCATCCTGCACGAATTGAAGAAATGGTGGAAAAATCACGCCGTGAAGTCGATGATTATATCCGCGAGATGGGTGAGCAAACGACATTTGAAGTCGGAGTTCACGGTTTGCATCCGGATCTCATCAAAATTCTCGGTCGCTTAAAATTCCGTACTAGTTATGGACAAAATGTCCTGAAGCATTCAATTGAGGTTGCACATCTTGCAGGTCTCATGGCTTCAGAGCTTGGAGAAGATGCAAAGCTTGCAAAACGAGCAGGTCTTCTGCATGACATTGGAAAAGCCATTGATCATGAAGTAGAAGGAAGCCACGTGGAAATTGGCGTTGAGCTTGCGACGAAATATAAAGAGCATCCTGTTGTCATCAACAGTATTGCATCTCACCATGGTGACCAAGAACCGACATCTATTATCGCTGTTCTTGTTGCGGCAGCCGATGCATTATCTGCAGCACGCCCTGGTGCAAGAAGTGAGACGCTTGAAAATTACATTCGGAGACTTGAGAAATTAGAAGACATCTCTGAATCTTATGAAGGTGTTGAAAAATCGTTTGCGATACAAGCTGGACGTGAAGTGCGTATTATGGTGAAGCCAGATTCAATTAATGATCTTGAAGCTCACCGTCTAGCAAGGGATATTCGTAAGCGGATTGAGGACGAGCTCGATTACCCTGGTCACATTAAAGTGACAGTTATTCGAGAAACTCGCGCAGTAGAGTATGCAAAATAGAGCGGTGCGCTTAGCGCCGCTTTATTTTTTTGTGTAAATATGCAACACTGATAAGAAGATCATTTTATAAGAGAAAGGGTTCAAAACGTATGAAAATATTATTTGTTGGAGATATCGTTGGTTCACCTGGCAGAGATACACTGAAAGAATACTTGCCAAAGCTAAAGAAAAAATATCAGCCACACTTTACGATTGTCAATGGAGAAAATGCGGCTCATGGGAAAGGTCTTACTGAAAAAATCTATCATGAGCTGCTTCAAGCTGGGGCTGATGTGCTCACGATGGGGAACCATACATGGGATAAAAGAGACATTTTCGATTTCATCGATGATGCACCCCATATTGTTCGTCCGGCAAACTTCCCGCAAGGTACACCAGGGAAAGGGCTCACTTTTATTAAAAAACAAGGTAAAGAACTAGCTGTCATCAACTTGCAAGGCCGCACATTTTTACCTCCGATTGACTGCCCATTTCAAAAAGTAGATGAGCTCATAGCAGAAGCTTCAAAACGTACACCGTTTATTTTTATTGACTTTCATGGTGAAGCCACAAGTGAAAAGCAAGCAATGGGTTGGTATACAGATGGTCGTGCATCATGTGTCGTTGGAACGCATACACATGTTCAAACAGCAGATAACCGCGTCTTGCCAAAAGGAACTGCTTATATTTCGGATGTTGGCATGACTGGTCCTTATGACGGTATTTTAGGTGTTGATCGGGAAACGATTATTAAACGATTTAAAACGAGCCTCCCTGTCCGTTTTGAAATTGCAGAAGGCCGCACGACATTAAGTGCAGTGATCGTAGAAATTGACGAATCGTCGAAAAAAGCTGTCAAAATTGATCGAATTTTGATAAATGATGACCATATTTTCTTTGAATAAATATTCACATATTTATTTCAGAAAAATATTAATCAGAAAGAAGGAATATGCGCCCTCTATCGTGAATATAGTAAAAATGGTAGGTAGCCTGCTATTTTTGAAAAACATTTTGGGGATGGATTTTCAAAAAAATAGCAACATCTAACAAAGATTGTTCTAATGAACACTCACTTATCCATTGTAAATTTAAGGGGGAGCAAAAATGGAAATTTTAAAAGTTTCAGCAAAGTCAAATCCAAATTCAGTAGCAGGAGCATTAGCCGGCGTTTTACGTGAACGCGGTGCAGCGGAAATACAGGCTATCGGCGCTGGAGCACTGAATCAGGCGGTCAAGGCTGTCGCCATTGCAAGGGGATTTGTTGCGCCTAGCGGAGTGGATTTGATATGCATTCCAGCCTTTACTGACATTCTTATCGATGGAGAAGAAAGAACAGCAATCAAACTGATTGTTGAACCACGATAATTCTAATTTTATTATTTTCAACCTGCTTACATCATGTAAGCAGGTTGTTTTTGTTTACCGCTATACATTTCTCATATAACATATTTCTTTCACAAAATAGATAGAAAATGACATATTAGAGCTTGCATTTTTTCACCATGATGATAAATTAAGATTAAGTTGAAAATACTTCATCAAAAATAAATATTTAAGTAGGTGAAATAATGATCGAAGCTTTTTTAAAAAGAGGAAAGCTTGTTTTTATTTTATTTTTTATCGTTCTCATTGCTGGAGGTTATTTGTTTACACAGCTTCCTAAACGAGAACTGCCAGAGTTTCAAGCAAATATTGTAACCATTTCGACTGTTTTCCCTGGTGCTGATGCAAAACAGGTAGAAAGTGATGTCACCAATAAGCTCGAGTCGGCCATTTCTGATATCAATGGTGTAGAGAAGACAAGCTCTGTTTCTACTATTGGTTTCTCAAATATTGTGCTTGAAATTGATGATCAAGCCGATTTTCAAAAGGTGGCAAGTCAAATCAAGAGTGAAACCTCAAATGCCGCCTCTTCTTTTCCAGATGGTGTGATGGAGCCAGATGTAAAGGATGAGTTTGGCAATGTGCCAGTTGGTTCTTATATGATTGTAGCAAGTAAATCATCTGATTTAGCAAAAAGTCAGAAATCGCTGCGTGCGTTAAAAGAAAAAGTGGAGGACATCAAAGGTGTTGATGGTGTTGTCATCAAAGGATTCAATGACAAACAAGCCATATTGAACTTGGATTCAAGTAAACTGGAGGATAACGGGTTAAACGTGACCGATGTCACAAATGCCATCAATCAAGAATTTGGCACATCCCCTCTAGGTGACGTCCAGGCAGATGGAGAAAAGGTCAAGCTGTCCATTGATGCCTATGATCGTTTAGATCAAATCAAAAAGATTGAGATTTTCTCAAAAACGAGCCGCAAGCCTGTTACAATCGGTGAGCTTGGTCGTTTAAAAGAAGTAGAAAAAGAGAAAAGCGATATCGTTTCATATAACGGAAAGCCAGCCTATTCATTTACAGTCAATATCAAGCCAGGACTGGATATTCCTAAAATGTATGACAAAGTCAATGCGGTCATTGAAAAAGAGAAAGAGCTGCCAAATGGTGTGGATTGGATAGACTACTATTCACAAAAAAGTGAAGTAGATGCTATTTTTAACGATTTAATCAAAGAAGCGATCGTGGCCGTCATCGCCGTCATTGTCGTCACCACACTTGGTCTAACCATTGGTGGTGCGTTTATCGTTTCACTTGCGATTCCGCTATCCATAACGATCGGAACCATCCCGCTGCCGTTTTTACAAGTGGACCTTAATCAAATTTCAATTATTGGCTTTATCATTGCGCTAGGGATACTTGTAGATGACGCCATTGTCGTCAACGATAATATTTTGAGGCAGATGAAAAAATACGAAAGTCCGCTTAAAGGAACCATTGCAGGTGTAAAAGAAGTGGCTGGATCTATTTTAACGTCAACACTGGCTGTTGTCTTTGCCTTCTTGCCGCTTGTTTTCCTTTCTGGTGCGAACGGTTCATTTATTCGAGCGTTACCGTCTGTTCTAGTCACAACTGTACTTGCGTCAATGGTCATTTCATTGACACTTGTGCCAGTGTATCAATATACAGCAAACCGAAAAAGAAAGAACAAGAAGATTCAAAAAGAACCGGGCTTTTTAGGCAAACCATTAAAAAGATTAGCTGATTTTTATGCAGATCGAGTACTGACAAACATCGTGAAGCGACCACTTCTCATTGGATTAAGTGGTTTGCTCATTGCCACACTTGCCTTTTTGCTTATTTTCGCCACACCATTTGAGTTTTTCCCTGCGGCGAATAAGAAAGAGGTGGTTGTCACTGTGACACTTCCAAGTGAAACAACCTTAGATAAAACAAATGAAACTTTAGAGAAAATAGAACAAGAGATCAAACAGCAAAAAGGCATTGAAGAGACGGCCATTTTTGCAGGCGGCGGTGTGCCGAACTTGTTTAATGAAAGTATCTCAAACGCAAGTGATCATACGGGTCAGGTTGTTGTCAGAGTAGACAATGAGCAGATGACAAGCAAAGCATTGATCGATCGTATGACAGAGCCATTGCGAAAGAAATTTAAAGATGCTGATATCTTTATGAAAACCATTGTTCAAGGACCACCAACGGGAGCGCCTGTGACCGTCACTGTTGCAGGAGAACAATTTTCAAAACTCGTGGATGTGAAAGAGAAGCTCACAAAAGAAATGAAAGAAAGCGGAGCGAGCCTGATCACAGACGATGTCAATCAGCCGGTGAAAACCATCTCATTTGAATTAAATCGTGACCGAATGGCAGAGGATGGGCTCACTGCTCAGTTTGTCAGCAGACAGCTTGGCCTTGTTACAGAAGGAATTCCATTAGGCACCTTTAAACAAGGAACAGATGACATCGACCTCGTAGTGAAACAAGACATGAGCACACATCAAAACGGACTGAAGCTAAAAGACATCAAGGTGCCTGTGAGTGCAAATGAGGGTGGCATTCCTCAATTGGAGCCGCTTAGCCGATATGTAAAGGAAAAAGAAACAGAGCAGTATGAAAGCATTCCTCATGAAAACGGGATGCCGACGATCACGTTAAAGGCATATCCTGGTACATCAGATACGTTTAAAGAGGATATGACAGAAGTCGTAAATGAAGTTGGGAAAAGCGATGCAGCGAAGAATTTGACCATTTCTCAGGGCGGAGAAAATGAAGATCAAACCCAATTCTTTATTGAAATTAGTCTCTTATTTGGGGTAGTCCTTCTGCTCATTTATGTGACCATCGCTTTCCAGTTCAATTCACTCATGCTTCCGCTTTTAGTTCTTGGAACGGTTTACTTAGCGATATCCGGCGCCATTATTGGACTATTTGTCACTCAAACGCCGTTTAGCTTTATGGCCACAATGGGGATTGTCTCATTGGCAGGTATTGTTGTCCGAAATGCGGTCGTTTTGTTTGAATTTATTGAACAGAGGCGCAAGCAAGGTCTCGATCAACAGGCAGCTGTGATTGAAGCGGGGAGAGCAAGGATTAGACCTATTTTGCTGACAGCATTTACAGCACTTGTCGCTCTTATGCCCGTTGCTTTAAGTAATGACCCACTCTTTAAGCCGCTAGCGATCTGCATCGTATCAGGTGTCTTTTTCTCAACGATTCTGACACTACTGATTGTGCCGGCTTTATATGTAGCCGTTTCAAAAAAACGCTGACAACTTAAAAGCAAATCTCCGAATAAAAGGAGATTTGCTTTTTTTTAGAAAAATATCTAAAAAAATATGTGGAGTGTTCATTTGTCTTCTCCTGAAAGACAGCGGTATTTACGTCTAAAATAAGACATGATAAGATCGGATTGGGAGAAGTTTTTTAACAAAGGGGTTGTACGTCATGTGTGGAACGATGAAAGCGATTGTTAAAAAAGAAAGCGCTTACGGAGCGGCGATGATGGAAATGCCGATTCCAGAAATAAGGGATCATGAAGTGCTCATCCAGGTAAAGGCTACATCGATATGCGGAACGGATGTGCATATTTATAATTGGGATGATTGGGCGAAGGGGAGAGTCAAAGCACCGTACATTTTTGGTCATGAATTTACAGGGGAAGTTGTCAAAACGGGGAACCAAGTCTCTCGAGCAAAAGTAGGGGATTTTGTATCGGCTGAGACGCATATTGTCTGTAATCAGTGTTATATGTGTTTAACGGGTCAGCAGCATTTGTGCAGCGAAACGAAAATTTTAGGGGTCGACATTGATGGCTGTTTTGCTGAATATGTCAAAGTACCAGAACAAAATGTGTGGCATAATCCAGCTCAAATGCCAGTGGAACTTGCATCTATTCAAGAACCGCTTGGAAATGCTGTTCATACAGTTCTGCATACACCTGTTTCAGGAAAGTCAGTGGCGGTTTTTGGCTGCGGGCCCATTGGTTTAATGGCGATTGCGGTTGCAAAAGCCTCCGGGGCTGTCCAAGTGTTCGCTGTTGATAAAAATGAATACAGACTGGATCTTGCCCGTAAAATGGGTGCAGATCATATCGTGGATATCGGAAAAGATGATCCTGTTGCCATGATCAAGCAGCTCACGCGGATGGAAGGGGCAGACGTGATGTGTGAGATGTCAGGACATCCCGTTGCGATTAATCAAGCACTCGAAGCTTGTGCAAATGGAGGGAAAGTGAATATACTAAGTTTGCCAGAGCGGCCGGTAACCATTGACATTACGAATCAAATTGTTTTTAGGGGATTAACCGTGCAAGGGATCACGGGGAGAAAAATGTTTGAGACGTGGCGTCAAGTATCTGAACTTTTAAGAACGAATACCATTGATGTACAGCCGGTTGTCACCCATACGCTGCCATTTGAAGATTTTGAAAAGGGATTTGAACTTATGAGAAATGGTACGTGCGGGAAGGTCGTACTGATCATGCCATCATATCAAAGGGGGACGAAATGATGAAAGAATTTACGTATTTACAAGATGAATTGGACACAATGAAGCAGCAAGGCACCCATCAAACACTGAAAGAAATCGATTCCAAACAATCATCCACGGTGACACTAAATGAACAATCCGTCATACAACTCTCTTCAAATAACTACTTAGGTCTCACCTCACATCCAAGGCTGATGAAAGCGGCAAAAGAGGCGATTGATGAATTCGGTGCTGGAACAGGATCTGTACGAACCATTGCTGGAACGATGACAATGCATGAACGGCTTGAAAAAAAGCTCGCTGCTTTCAAAAAGACAGAGGCAGCCCTTGTATTCCAATCAGGCTTTACGACCAACCAAGGGGTCTTATCCAGTATTCTCACAAAAGATGATATTGTCATTTCAGATGAGCTGAACCATGCATCAATCATCGATGGGATTCGCTTAACAAAAGCAGATAAAAAAGTATATGCTCATTCTAATATGGAAGAGCTTGAGAAAATATTAAAGAAATCGATGAATTACCGCGTCCGTCTTATCGTGACAGATGGTGTGTTTTCAATGGATGGAGATATTGCACCGCTTCCTGAGATTGTAAGACTTGCAGAAGCATATGATGCCTTTGTGATGGTAGACGATGCCCATGCGTCTGGAGTACTTGGTGAAAATGGCCGCGGAACAGTGAATCATTTTCAACTTGACGGCAGAGTGCATATTCAGGTTGGCACACTTAGTAAGGCAGTTGGTGTGTTAGGCGGTTACGTAGCTGGTTCTGCCGTTTTAATCGATTACTTAAAGCATAAAGCAAGACCGTTTTTATTCAGCACCTCACATCCGCCGGCTGTCACAAGAGCCTGTGAAGAAGCCATTGAAGTGCTGTTAGACGAACCGGAACGCATTGAAACACTTTGGGAGAACGCAGCCTATTTTAAAGAAAAAGTCATCGGTCTTGGATTTGAGGTGGCACCAACAGAAACGCCTATTATTCCAATGATGATTGGAGACGAGGCACTTACTTTCCGTTTTTCAAAAGCATTAATCGAGCGTGGCGTTTTCGCTCAAGGCATTGCTTTTCCAACTGTAGCGAAAGGAAAAGCGAGAATTAGAGCCATCATCACAGCAGAGCACACAAAAGAAGAGCTTGACCGTGCACTGACAATCATCGAAGAAGAAGCAAAAAAACTGAATATACTTAATTGAGAGAGCTGAGGCTCTCTTTTCTTTTGATCAAGAGTATTGATGACTGTCCAGATGATAGACATTTTTCATAGAAAAAACACAAATGAATTTATTTTCAATTCACGACAAAATAGTCTATACTGTAGGGTGGAGCTTGGTTTGAAAGGAGTACAAATTCATGAATGAAGAGCAGAGAAAAGCGAGCGGACAAGTAAGTTCATCGGACAAAAAATCCGAGAAGGACTACAGCCAATATTTTGAAGCTGTGTACATTCCGCCTTCCTTAAAAGATGCAAAAAAACGGGGTAAAGAAGAAGTCGAATACAATCAATTTCAAATTGACGAGCGGTTTCAAGGGTTAGGGAACGGCCGCAAGTTTTATATTCGCACATATGGCTGTCAAATGAATGAGCATGACACAGAAGTGATGGCTGGTATTTTTATGGCGCTTGGTTATGAACCAACAAATTCGACTGAAGATGCGAATGTCATCTTATTAAACACTTGTGCCATTCGTGAGAATGCAGAAAACAAAGTGTTTGGAGAGCTTGGTCATTTAAAAGCATTAAAGCGTGAAAAGCCAGATTTAATCTTAGGCGTCTGCGGATGCATGTCACAAGAAGAATCTGTCGTTAACCGTATTTTAAAGAAACACCCATTTGTTGACTTGATTTTCGGTACCCACAACATTCACCGCCTGCCAGAGCTATTATCTGAATGCTACCTGTCAAAAGAAATGGTCATTGAGGTTTGGTCTAAAGAAGGCGATGTGATTGAAAATCTTCCGAGAGCCCGCCAAGGAAAAATTAAGGGCTGGGTGAATATTATGTACGGTTGTGATAAATTCTGTACATATTGTATCGTCCCTTACACGCGCGGTAAGGAAAGAAGCCGCCGTCCGGATGAAATTATTCAAGAGGTCAGACGCTTAGCAGCAGAAGGATATAAAGAAATTACCCTTCTTGGTCAAAACGTGAATGCGTATGGAAAAGATTTTGAAGACATGGAATATGGTCTTGGTCACCTCATGGATGAGCTGCGTAAAATCGATATTCCACGTATCCGTTTTACAACAAGCCACCCGCGTGACTTTGATGATCACTTAATTGAAGTGCTTGCCAAAGGCGGAAACCTTCTCGACCATATTCATTTGCCTGTTCAATCAGGAAGTTCTTCTGTGCTGAAACTCATGGCAAGAAAATACGACCGTGAACGTTACCTTGACCTAGTGCGCAAAATCAAAGAGGCAATGCCAAATGTTTCATTAACAACGGACATTATCGTTGGGTTCCCAAATGAAACAGATGAGCAGTTTGAAGAGACGCTTTCCCTTTATCGTGAGGTTGAGTTTGATGCGGCTTATACGTTCATTTACTCTCCAAGAGAAGGAACACCAGCAGCCAATATGAAAGACAACGTGCCAATGCGTGTAAAAAAAGAACGTCTGCAGCGCCTGAATGCACTCGTAAATGAAATTTCTGCGAAGAAAATGAAGGAATATGAAGGGCAGACTGTCGAAGTATTAGTAGAGGGTGAAAGTAAAAACAACCCTGAGATCCTAGCCGGATATACAAGTAAAAGCAAGCTTGTGAATTTTAAAGCACCAAAAGAAGCGATTGGCAACATCGTCAAAGTGAAAATCACACAAGCCAAAACTTGGTCTCTTGACGGAGAAATGGTTGGAGAAGCTATCGAGGTGAATTAAAATGACGCTTTATTCAAAGAAAGAGATTGTCGAGCGCGCAAGAGAGCTCGCGAAAATGATTTCTGAAACAGAAGAAGTTGATTTCTTCAAAAAAGCAGAAGCGCAAATCAATGAAAATACAAAAATTGCAGCGATCATTAATCAAATTAAGGCGCTTCAAAAGCAAGCTGTGAATTTAAAGCATTATGGCAAACATGAAGCCTTAAAACAAGTGGAAGAAAAAATTGATGCCCTGCAAGAAGAACTGGATGAGATCCCAGTGATTCAAGAATTCAAAGAATCACAAACAGAGGTTAATTCCCTGCTTCAGCTTGTAGCGCACACGATTTCTAATCAAGTAACGGATGAAATCATTCTTTCAACCGGCGGTGACCTCTTATTAGGAGAAACCGGTTCAAAAGTGAAAAACTCATCCCCAAGTTGCTCCATTAAATGAGAAAACCCCGCAGATGCGGGGTTTTTTGTTTTCTGATGTAAGAATTGCATACCTTCTTTCTCCTTCAGCTTCCATCAACCCCAATCTCTCACTCTCCAACTTTTCCAATTTTCAAGGCAAGTTTATGGGCGACCATGCATACACTGAAACAGAAATGAATTTAATTGAACATGAGACTCAAAATCGTGACACACTAGACGAATGCCCAGCATAAGATAAAACGATCAAGAACAAGGAGGCATGCCGGAATGTCTGAATACAGAGAAATTATTACAAAAGCGGTGGTTGCAAAAGGGAGGAAATTTACCCAAAGCACACACACCATTTCTCCATCGCAAAAACCAACCAGCATCCTAGGCGGTTGGATCATTAATCATAAGTATGATGCTGAAAAGGTCGGTAAAACAGTTGAGATTGAAGGTACATTTGATATTAACGTGTGGTATTCTTACGCAGACAACACGAAAACCGAAGTGGTCACAGAACGTGTAAAATATGTAGATATCATCAAACTGAGATATAAAGATAAAAACTTCCTTGATGATGAGCACGAAGTGATTGCGAAAGTCTTGCAGCAGCCCAATTGCTTAGAAGTCACCATTTCTCCAAATGGCAATAAAATTGTCGTTCAAGCAGAGCGTGAATTCATTGCTGAAGTAGTAGGGGAAACCAAAATTGTTGTAGAAGTCAATTCAAGCTGGAAAGAAAAAGATGATCACGAATGGGAAGAAGAAGTGGATGAGGAATTAGAAGATATTCATCCAGAATTCCTCGCGGGTGATCCAGAAGAGTAATTGATGACTAGGGCGCATATCCCCCTAGTTTTTTTGTGCCTTGATCTAGGGAAAAAAGGTGAATTTTTATGCTATAATGAAAGATGGTATGAATTCGAAAGTAATATAGTGAGGGATTAGAAATATGGCAAGTTATACGCCCATGATACAGCAATATTTAAAGATCAAGGCAGATTACCAAGATGCCTTTTTATTTTTTCGCTTAGGCGATTTTTATGAAATGTTTTTTGATGATGCAAAAGAAGCAGCACAAGAATTAGAAATTACGTTAACAAGCAGGGATGGCGGCACGATTCCAATGTGTGGTGTTCCATATCATTCTGCGTCTGCATACATAGAACAACTGATTGAAAAAGGCTATAAAGTCGCCATTTGTGAGCAGGTGGAAGACCCTAAAACGGCAAAAGGTGTGGTCAAAAGAGAGGTCGTTCAACTGATTACACCAGGTACGGTCATGGACGGCAAAGGACTGAATGAAAACGAAAATAACTTTATCGCGTCTGTTTCCAGCTTTCAAAATGGCTACGGTCTTGCGCTTTCCGATTTATCAACAGGTGAAAACATGGCGGCTTTCATTGAACGGTTAGATGAAGTTGTGTCTGAAATTTATTCTGTCGGTGCAAAAGAGATTGTGGTATCAAAGCAGCTTGATGAAGAAACGGTGAAAACCCTGAAGGAACGCTGCCAAGCGACCATCTCATACGAAGATAGCGCTGAATTAATAGATGAAGCTGAACGACTCGTTGCTCATCTTGACGAACATCTGAAAATAGCATTTTTAACACTCTATGCATACTTAAGAAGAACGCAAAAAAGGAGTCTTGATCATCTTCAGCAAGTTCAAGTGTTTCAGCTTGAACAAACGATGAAAATTGATCTTTACTCAAAAAGAAACCTTGAATTAACAGAAACCATCCGTTCAAAAAGCAAGAAGGGTTCTTTATTATGGCTCTTAGATGAAACAAAAACGGCAATGGGCGGAAGATTGCTGAAGCAATGGATTGATCGTCCGCTCATCCGCCTTTCACAAATCAAAGAACGCCAGGAAATGGTGCAAATTTTGATGGAACATTTCTTTGAGCGAGAGGATCTGCGAGAACGTTTAAAGCAAGTGTATGATCTTGAACGTCTAGCAGGCCGTGTGGCATTTGGAAATGTGAATGCCCGAGATCTTATTCAATTGAAAGAATCTCTCAAGCAAGTGCCGGCTATTAAAGAGCTTGTCCATTCTCTCCCGGAGGAAATGGCGAAATCTAGAGCAAATGACATTGACCCATGCGGTGATTTACTTAATTTATTAGAAGATGCTCTTTATGAGAATCCGCCGATGACGTTAAAAGAAGGCAATTTGATTAAAGATGGCTACAATGCAAAATTAGATGAATATCGTGATGCGAGCCGAAACGGGAAAGATTGGATCGCTCGTCTTGAACAGCAAGAAAGAGAATATACAGGCATTCGATCGTTGAAAGTCGGCTTTAATAAAGTGTTTGGCTACTATATCGAAGTGACCCGTGCAAATACGCATTTATTAGAAGAAGGCCGTTATGAAAGAAAACAAACCCTTGCCAATGCAGAGCGGTATATTACACCTGAATTGAAAGAAAAAGAAGCCCTTATTCTTGAGGCGGAATCAAATATTAGTGAATTGGAATATGAACTATTTTCTGCGCTTCGGGAACAAGTAAAAGCCTATATTCCTAGATTACAGTTGCTTGCAAAACAAATGAGTGAGCTTGATGCGCTGCAATGCTTTGCCACTGTGAGTGAAAAACGGCGTTATGTTCGCCCTGAATTTTCATCAGATGAAGTGGAAGTCATTGATGGTCGTCATCCTGTTGTTGAAAAAGTGATGGATCATCAAGAGTATGTGCCGAATGACTGCCAAATGGGCAAAGGGAGACAAACCTTGCTCATTACTGGTCCGAATATGTCAGGGAAAAGCACATATATGAGACAAATGGCATTGATCTCGATTCTTGCGCAAATTGGCTGTTTTGTGCCAGCATCAAAGGCAACCCTTCCGATTTTTGATCAAATCTTTACACGTATTGGGGCAGCAGATGATTTGATTTCTGGTCAAAGTACTTTTATGGTAGAGATGCTTGAAGCAAAAAATGCGATGGTACATGCGACAAAGAACAGTTTGATTTTATTTGATGAAATTGGACGCGGGACAAGCACTTATGATGGAATGGCTCTTGCACAGGCAATCATTGAATTTGTGCATGATCATATTGGTGCCAAAACCCTTTTCTCCACTCATTATCATGAACTGACGGTACTGGAATCCCAATTAAGCGAACTGAAAAATGTCCACGTACGAGCAGAAGAACATGAAGGGACAGTTGTTTTCTTACATCAAATCAAAGAAGGAGCAGCGGATAAAAGCTACGGCATCCATGTAGCGCAGCTTGCTGAACTGCCTGATGCGATCATTGATCGAGCCCAGACCATCTTAACGGAGCTTGAGAGCGGATCACATGAAGTGATTCCGAGCGTCTCTAAAGCCCCGAAAAAAGAAATGGCTGAGGAAAAACAGCAGCTTTCTTTCTTTGAAGTGGAAGAAAAACCGCAAACAAAACCTGTTCTGAAAAACAAAGATCAAGCAGTGATCGAAGAATTGAAGTCATTTAATTTAATGGATATGACACCGCTTGAAGCGATGACAAAGCTATATGAATTGCAAAAGAAATTATAATGTAAAGTGAGGTGAGCAAGAAATGGCAAAGATTATTCAGTTATCCGATGACCTATCAAATAAAATTGCAGCTGGTGAAGTGGTCGAACGCCCGGCTTCTGTTGTGAAGGAGCTCGTGGAAAATGCGATCGATGCTAGTAGTACTGTCATTGAAATCGATGTAGAAGAAGCAGGACTTTCTTCTATTAGAATTATTGATAATGGGGTGGGAATCGATGCTGAAGATTGTAAGCTCGCCTTTCAGCGTCATGCGACGAGTAAAATCAAAGATGAAAATGATCTGTTTCGTGTCAGGACGCTCGGTTTCAGGGGGGAGGCGCTGCCAAGTATTGCCTCCGTCTCTCACTTAGAAATGAAGACAAGTACCGGTGAAGGTGCTGGAACACACTTAGCTCTCCAAGGCGGGAAGATCATTTCGGAGAAAAAAACCACTGGCCGTCGCGGCACCGAAATTGTGGTCACCAATTTATTTTATAATACGCCAGCCCGTCTAAAATACATGAAAACTGTTCATACGGAGCTTGGCAACATTTCTGATGTTGTGAACCGAATTGCACTTGCTCATCCAGAAGTGTCGATTCGTTTGCGACATCAAGGAAAAGTGCTGCTTCAAACAAATGGAAACGGAGATGTGCGGCATGTGCTTGCGGCCATTTATGGAACGGCAGTGGCCAAAAAAATGCTGCCACTACATGTACAATCACTTGATTTTGAAGTAAAAGGCTATATTTCCTTACCAGAAGTGACAAGGGCATCACGTAATTATATGTCTTCTGTTGTCAACGGCAGATATGTCAAGCATTTCCCGCTGGTGAAAGCCATTCATGAAGGATACCATACACTCCTCCCGATCGGACGCCATCCGATTACATTTATTGAGATGAAGATGGACCCCATTTTAGTCGATGTGAACGTACATCCTTCTAAACTTGAAGTCAGACTAAGTAAAGAGCAGGAACTTCATGAATTGATCAAACAAGGGATTAAGGACGTCTTTCAAAAACAGCAGCTCATTCCAAGTGCTTCAGTGCCAAAAAAAGCACCAATGCCAGCAGTGAAAAATGAGCAGCAGTCTTTATCTTTTGATTCTAAACAAACAATGAAAAGCCGAATGGAAACACCGGTTTCCTATGAGCCGGACTCGCTCGAATCGGCTGTATACGAGACCAGTCAGAACGACACATACGGGATGCGTGAACCGGAAAGTACGGAAGCGACTTTACCAGCATCGTCTGAAGAAACGTTTGACCATGTATATGTAGAGGAATCTGCAGCTTCGCATGAACAACATGACGAAGTGATACTGGAAGACAGTGCAGCCCAGCATCAGGCTGAAAGTGAACGTGTCCCTGTGATGTATCCGATTGGACAAATGCACGGAACGTATATTTTGGCTCAAAATGAACGCGGTCTTTATATCATCGATCAGCACGCTGCCCAAGAGCGAATCAAGTATGAGTACTTTCGTGAAAAGGTAGGAGACATTGAACAGGAAGTGCAAGAAATGCTTGTTCCATTAACCTTTCACTACTCAAAAAACGATATGTTGATTATTGAAGAGCATATCGATATTTTAGCAAAAGTAGGGGTCTTCTTAGAGCCATTCGGATCAGGCAGCTATATCGTTCGATCGCATCCGCAGTGGTTTCCTAAAGGAGAAGAGGCTGAACTCATCGAAGAAATCATTCAGCAAGTACTTGATGAAAAGCGTGTGGATATCAAGAAACTGAGAGAAGAAGCGGCGATCATGATGAGCTGTAAAGGCTCGATTAAAGCAAATCGTCATTTGCGTCACGATGAAATCAAAGCCTTATTAGATGAACTCCGGCAAACACAAGACCCATTTACATGTCCGCATGGCCGGCCGATTATGATTCATCATTCCACATACGAAATGGAAAAAATGTTTAAACGGGTCATGTAGCAAGGTTTGAGATGGTGGGTGAATCGGTTTGCCCACCAATTAATTTTTCAATCCGATAGTTTGGTTCGTGTTTTTGGTATGTGAAGATAAACACCCGCTGTCATGTTGTAAGGATAACCCCTTTCCTCAAATGGATAGGGGGTTTTGTTATTTGGTTATACGATTAGGTGAAGCGTGATATGATTTTAAAAAGGAGGGAATATGATGACATTCAAAAAAGCGTTCAATATAGGTTACTTTGTTTTGCTTTTATCTTTTTTTGTCGTATATTTTTTGCTTCCAGTCGATCAACTATTTACCGCAATGATGATCCTAACCTTACTATTTGGCGTATATCAATTTGTGATTTTTAAAAAATTAAAAGAGCAAAAATAACAATAAAAACGCCATATATGGGTTTGCCAACTAAATGATGACAGACCATCATGAGATATGGTGTAACAATCATATAAAATGCAGTAAGCACAGCGGCAAGAGCTGTAATAAATGAGAAAAAGCGCTCTAAGAGCGCTTTTTCGTTTAGCATCCGCAAGGATTTGGCGGTGTGACGACAACTGGTCGTTTATTAATATCAATCGTATCCTCTGCATAAAATGTGGAACCAATGCTGATCGCACGATTTTCTGCGCGGAACGTATATGTACCTGCAGCAGGAAGTACTTTATGAGAAAGTTGTAATGTATATTGGGAACTTCCGAATAAATCGAAACGAGCTGGAATGCGAACAGTTTTTCCATTGTTCAAAATGTAACTGTCTTTTAAAGCTTTTCCGTTGATAATATCTTTTGTTGTGGCTTGAAAACCTGCTGGTAAAGTAAATTCAACTGCACCAATACTAAGAACAGAATTTGGACGGTAAGTCAGGTCAATGTCAGAAAAAGACCATTCTTGTTTACTTGCTCCTGTGATTTTTGCATAAAGTGCAGCTGGTCGTGCATTTGTTGAAGCTTTGCCTTCCTCTGTTTTAGCCCCTTCAGCTGATGCGGCTAGCGGTACTGAGAGTGCCATGACCAATGTCAGCATCCCCATCATAATGATTGTCCATGTTTTCTTCATTTCTTCCTTCCCCCTTGGTTGATTATAGGTAAATAATAGATGATTACATCCATTATTTACCTATAAGATTACCATATTCATATATGTCATTAAATGGTATTTTATACCCTTATTTTGCTTGTTTTTTAGTAATAACGGGGTAGGAATGCATTTGGTTGGTTCATTCCGTAAGCATTTCCTGTCATATGATGATTTGCCGGCATCATCATCTGCATATCATGATAGCCATATGGCTGGTAGGGAGCCATACCATAATTGCCGTAGTGACCGAAGTGATGGTGATCGTTCATCTGTACATTTGAATAGGGTTCATACTGCTTCATAAAAGGGGAATAGGCTGAATGATGATGCGGATGGTGTCCGCTATAAGCATCTTTTTTACCGGTATGATAATGATTTGGCATATTCATAGCGTCATGCATGTTTGGTGCGATCATATGCTCATGATTGGCTGTATACACATTTTCAAACGTGTGATAGGGATTTCCTTGATGGTAATGGTTGGTTTGGTTATTCATATTGTTCATTTTGTATCTCATCCTTTTTTTCAGGTTGCCATATCTTATGAACTGCACCTGTTTCATGAGCCTATCCATATGAAAGAAAAGAACAACATGCAACAAAAAAACCGGCTTTTCAGCCGGGAAAACAAAAGCAGGTGAAGCGTCAAGCACTAAAATGAGAAGCTATGTCTTTTTCTGCGACGCTTCTTACATCTGCTACAGACACTTTTAGGAAAATAATGGGGATCGTAGCTTCTTGACGTATCCCAAAAATCGCTCTCAAACCAATCATCTTTTTTATGATAAGACTTCTTTTTTTCACACGGCTCAATATGGTGATGATCGTCATGCTTTTTATAGCATTTTGAGTGGGAATGTTTGCTCTTGCATTTGCACATTGTCATCCCTCCTAAATGTGACTCAATGCTAGTATATGCAAGAAAGGTGTACGAGGACTGGATGGTGGCGCTCCTTTTGTAAAAAAAGGCTAATTCTTTAAAAACTCAAATAAAAAGAATTGACTAGTGCTAAATTAACATGATAAAATATAAATTTTTATCCTCTGCTGAAATGTGTTATAATGATATTGTGAATACTTTCGGAGGTGGCGGATTTGTTTCAAATAGGTGATAAAATTGTTTATCCAATGCATGGAGCCGGTGTGATTGAAGGAATGGAAGAAAAAGAGATTTTAGGTAAGACGCAGGAATATTTTCTGATTCAAATGCCGAATATGCAGATGATGGTCCCAAAAGGCAGAATCAATCAACTAGGTATACGTCCGGTAGCTGATCAAGCTACGCTGAAAGTTGTGATGAACAATTTTGCAGAAGAAACAAACGACGACACGCTTACTTGGAAGCAAAGATATGATGAAAATCTGAAAAAGCTAAAAACAGGTTCGATTGAAGATGGCGCAGACGTTGTCAAAGATCTGATGAGACGTAATCAGAAAAAAGCCTTAAATTCTAGTGAAAAGAAGATGCTTGAAGATGCACGGGGCATGTTAGTGAGCGAAATTTCACTTGCACAAGGCATGTCGCAAGATGAAGTGCTGACAGCATTAGAGAATGAATTAAGAGTTTAATGCTGGATATACAGAGACTGGCTGTAAACAGAAGGAGATATTCCTTTTGTTTACAGCTTTTTTATTTGAAAAAAGATGAAAATTCCCAATTTTGTAGGTGTTTTTGACTAAAACTAAAATGAGGTCATAGGTTTTAGTTTTTACTTACACATGAACCGTTTTAAAGAAGCCGAAAATACCTAGGGCAACATAAAAAAACAGGTAACTTCTCCTGATTCATGAAAAGGAGCCGGACATTCTTTGAATTCTTTTAGCGATTGATAGTAAAATAATGCGATAAGATGACATCGAAGAGAATGAAAAGGAGCGGTGAAATGAAAAGACTACTCATAAGTGGATTCATCTTTCTCATCCTGTGTGCTCTTTTAATGGTGAAATGCAGCCATTCTATCCAAGAAAATAAAGAGCAAAAACAACATCATGAAGAAGTAGAAAAGTATAAGAAAGAGCGAAAAAAAGGGGATCAATATGAAAGTTTTAAACAGCTTATACGGCATGAAAGAGACGGCTATGAGATAGAGTTTCATGAAAAAGGGGGAAGTGACTTACTTGTCTTTTCTCCTCACGGCGGCGAAATTGAACCAGGAACAAGTGAAATTGTAGAAGCATTTGAAAAGAAGTACTCTACGTATTTATTTGAAGGGACAAAACAAGATAACAATCGTGACTTGCATATCACTAGTACAAAATTCGATGAACCGATTTTGGTTCAAATGATTAAAACATATCCCTTTTCTATATCAATCCACGGCTATAAAAGTGATAGAAGACATACACTTGTGGGCGGGACAAACGAAAAAATGCAAGAAGCGGTTGTGCGAGAACTAAAAGACCGGGGCTTCTCCGCAGAGCTCGTGCAAAAAGGCGAGCGCCTCTCTGGAACGGATCCAAACAACATTAATAATCAAAATGCCAGTGGCGAAAGTGTCCAATTAGAAATTAGTACGGCGCAGAGAAAAGCCTTTTTTGACAACTTTGATACGAGAAAAGGAAAGAAAAAAGCATTTAGTCGCTATGTCAGTGGTTTAAAAGAAGTGCTTAGAGAATTCGACCCTTCTTCGTAGAAAAAAGGTTTTGATGGGCAAAAGTACTCTCTTTAAACTTGGTAAAAAAGATAGAAATGTGCAAAAACAACATAAAATATGAAATAAATGACAATTTGCCTTAAAATCATAAATTATGTAAAATAATAGTTATCAGTTTGATATGATAGAATGGGGCTGAAGTGGATGGCACACAAAATACCATCTTCCGAAGTAGGTGTAAAAATCAATCAATGGTACACACATATTTGCAAATTTGAAGTCGATCAGGCAAACGATATGAAGCGCCTTGTTGAAGAAGACATTCATGAGATGGAAGAAGATCAAGATTTATTACTCTATTATTCTCTCATGGATTTTCGCCATCAAATGATGCTTCAGCACTTAACGCCAGTCCATGCAGGGAATGAATCGCTTCAAGCGGTTTCTTTTCCAAAAGAAATTGAAGAGGCAGAAGATGAGATGACGGGTTTATTGGGCTATTACTTTCATTTTTTCCATGGAATGTATGCATTTATCCAGCACCGGTATATCGAAGCCATTTCCTATTATAAGCATGCGGAACATCAGCTGATCTTAGTGACAGATGAGATCGAAAAAGCGGAATTTTATTATAAAATTGCTGAAGTATACTATCATATGAAACAAACCTATTTTTCTATGCATTATGCGAAAAAAGCGAGAGACATCTATAAGAAACATCAGCTTTATGGAAAAAGAAGCATTCAATGCGATTTTGTGATGGCAGGTAATTGGATTGATGTAAGTCAGCATCAAAAAGCGCTCCCTTATTTAGAAAAAGCTTTAAAAGTGTGTGAAGCAATGGAAAGAAAAGAATGCACATCTTATTTTAAGGCGATGGCCCTCAATAACTTAGGAACTTGTCATTATAGTATGGGAACCTACCATACAGCGACTGTCTTCTTTGAACAAGCCATTTCACTTTATCAAAAAGATCAAGCTGCAATGATGATCAAATCATTGTTTTCACTGGCTCTTACTTGTTTTAAACTCGAAGATATGGAGCGAGCGAGTGAGGCTATAAAGGAAGGCATGAATCAGGCCTCTATATTGGGAGATGAAATTTATCAATTGAAATTCCAATTTTTACAGGCACTCTATATAGAAACAGACAGCTGGGAACAATTGAGGTCAGCCCTTTTGGGACTACGAAACAAAAAAATGTTTGCTGATTTAGAGGAATTGGCACTTGATGCGGCTAATTATTATAAGGAACGCGACATGTACAAGGAATCTTCCACTTTTTTTGAAATTGTGATCGAAGCGCGTACGCACATTCAAAAAGGAGATGAGATGTATGAGAACGAAGCATAACATGTCAGCTGCTCAAGTAGAAGAAAGACTTCACACATAAAAACAGATAAAACAACACCCTTTACGAAAAACGTAAAGGGCTTTTTTATTTATTCTTGGATTGCTTTTTCTGCGTCGATGGCACCTGCTCCGTAAATCATTGGATCCTCTCCAGACCACTTGCTTGTATTTTCTTTTAATAAAGTTTTGACTTCATCAGGAGTTAAATCTGATGAATGCTCTAATAATAGTGCGCAGATACCGGCACAAATGGGTGTCGCCATCGAAGTGCCAGATAATGTCGTATAAACATCATCGACTCTGCTTGATTTATCTAGTTTATCTAGGAATGATCTTGGTGATCTAAGAGAGACGATATTGACTCCTGGTGCGAGGAGGTCGGGCTTTGTTTCACCATAGACCGTTGGACCTCTGCTCGAAAATGGTGCCACGACATCGTCACTTGATTCGGGCGTATTTCGATCATCATAGGCTCCGACTGTAATGACTTTTTGACTCACGGCAGGGCTGGCGATCGTTTGACTGTTAGGGCCGGAGTTCCCAGCAGCAACGCATACGACAATCCCTTGATCCCAAGCCGCATTGACAGCGCGCACCATCGGATCGTCTTGTTCGTCATCATAACGCTGCGCATCGCCGCCAAGTGACATACTGATAATGTGAATTGGGTCGTCAGGATGGTCTTCGTTGAACTGTATGCACCATTCAACACCTTCTATAATAGTAGAAAGTGATCCAGCTCCTTGTTTATTTAACACTTTCACCCCAATGATATTGGCTTTTGGAGCAGGACCTTTGTATAAGCCACCTGAAGCAGCTCCGTCTCCAGCCACATCCCCAGCGCAATGCGTTCCATGACCGTTATCATCATAAGGTTTCGTTTTTTGTTTGACTAAATCTACAAAGTCGCGAATTCTTCCTTCTAAGTCCTGATGTGGGTATACGCCCGTGTCAACGACCGCCACCGTAATGCCTTCGCCAGTTAAGGTCATGCCATTTCGAACGACTTCATCCGCATGACTTGATTGTGTCGCCACATCCAGCAGTGCATGTACCTGTCTGTCTAAATATATTTTGCGAATATGCTCCCCATTCGCTAAGAGTTCCTCTAAAGCAGCAGGGGTAAGATCAGCTGCGCAGCAGTCAATGTGTGAAAAATGTTTTTTGATGTTTGTTTTTCTGCTTTTTTTCAATAGCTGCTTTGTGCTTTGAATACCTGCTTCGACTGCATCTTCTTTAAATTCAATGATGACCCGAAGCTTCTTGCTCTTCTTTAACCTACCTTCAAAAAAACGATGAAGAAAACAAGGTGTCCACTTAAAAGGCTTATAGAGGTGAAGGACGGTCTCTCTTAAAGGTTGATCCAATTTACTAGCATGTGTTCTGACCATTTGTACCATGGAAAATCCAAACATGTGATGCCCTCCATTCTAGCTATCAATTCTCGTACACTCTTACGTTATGAACATGACAGCATCTTCGTTCGGATTCTTGTCCCTTCTTTTGTTCATATTGGCGTCTGACTCATTTCATCCAAAAAGAAAAAGCGTTTACATTTTGTAAAATAATAGAAAAAGGTGGAAATCATATCAAAACTGCCGATGATAGGTGGGAGAGTTCTTCTTAGAGAACCAGTAAAACAGAGGATTCTGCAGAAAAAAGGGGGTTCTAGACAGGGTCAATGCTCATACAAATGTGATTCATTCCAGATGAAAAAAACCAAATCCGCATAAAAAAAAGACGAATTAAAGAAAACAGACTGGGTAGGACTAGGTCATTTTAAACATAACTTCATTTGTTTGTCATACTATTCTAACTCTGTTTTCAATCAGGAAAGGCGTTTCTGTGTATATAAATGCAATTATCTTATTTTTGAGGAATCTCATGATCTAGAGTGTTATGATCAAATTTGAAGAGAAAATGTGGAAAAAATGAAAAGAAATGATGATTCAATATTAATCATAGAAACGGCTTAGAAATCTGTTAAAGGAGAACGGGAATGAAGAAGTTTTTTGCTTTGCTTCTCCTGCTTGTCATCGGATGGGGCGTTTATTATACCATGCAAGCACAGGAACATGATGAGCCAGTGTCATCAGGTGGAGAAGACGAAAGCGGTTCAAATGATATGTATCGCAATTTTAAAGAACTGGAAGAGAATGAATCAACAGATCATTATCAAATCACATCCAATCCAGTGCCCGGCAGCCGTCTTCTAGTGATGTCGCCTCATGGCGGGAGAATCGAAGGCGGCGTTAGTGAGATTGTCCATTTTTTTGATAACGATTTTTCTACGTACTTATTTGAAGGTTTTAGAGAAAATGCATCAGAACTTCATATTACAAGTACAAACTTCGATGAACCAATCGGAGTCGCACAGGCAAAAGCACATGATTATGTATTAGCTGTTCATGGATATAAAGGGGAGCCGGGAATTGACCACACCCTTGTTGGCGGAACAGACTATGACCGTGCTGAAAAAATTGTGAACTCATTAGAGCGCAACGGTTTTTCTGCTGAACTTGCAGTTGCACACGCAACCCTAAGCGGAACGAGCAATCATAATATTAATAATCTTACAAAAACAGGGCAAAGTGTACAGCTTGAGATTAGTAGAAGTCAACGGGAAGCGTTATTTGACAGTTTCGATTTTCGGCAGCGATCGAGTACAAAAAACGAGACGTTCTACCGATATGTCAGGGCGATTCGAACGGTGCTGGATGAAGAATATACGTAAGGATGGTGCACATCTTAAGACAGCAAGGTGAATTCTTGTTACACTATAAAAAGTGATAACAAAAGGAGAGACAGATATGGCGCGTCATCATTTTCATCTTCAGGCAAGCTGGCCTGGTCTGCGTAACGATGTGGGGACAATCGAATGTGCACAGTTAAAGACGGAGATTTCCATTCCAAAAGAAATGGATGGACCGGGTATTGGAACAAATCCAGATGAGATGCTCCTAGGTGCAGCGGCCACATGTTATATCATTACACTTGCAGCCATGATGGAGCGGAGTCAATTAGAGAAAGAGGATCTATCGATGAGCTCTGAGGCAGTTGTCGATGTGACAAACGGTGTGTTTACATATGAGAAAATCATTCACCGTCCTGTCATCATTCTCAAAGAGTCTGCTACTGCACAGGACATAGAACGAGCTCGTAAGCTTGCACATAAAGCTGAAAGCTCATGTATGATCTCTAGAGCTGTGCAAGGGAATGTCCATATTTCTTTAGAAGAAACCATCAAAGCGGGTCATTAAGACAAAAAAGTCATTTTCTCTTGATTAATGGAGAAAATGACTTTTTTTATGACGTCCATTCGGTTTGATCGAATGGTTCTTTCTTTTCTTCCTTTTGTTTTTTGGATTGATTTAAGACAATGACGCCGCATATGACAAGTGCAAGACCAATGAATCCTTTCATATGAATGGTTTCGTTAAATAGTACGAGGCCCACAAGAGCAGTAAGTGCTGTACCGACCCCAGACCAAGTGGCATATGCAGATGACAGCTCAATTGTTTTGAGTGCCAAACTGAGAAAGGTAAAGGCGCACCCAAATCCGATCAGGACCCCCATACTCGGCAGCACCTGTGTAAAACCTTGCGAAAGCTTCAGCATCGTACTGCCAAAAACCTCTGTCAAAATGGCTCCTGTTAAATAAAGCATTCCTTTCATATCACTTCACATCCTTTAAGACATATTTAATAGTACGACCCCTGAAACAAGCATTGCCATTCCAATAAGTGCTTGACGGTTCAAGGTTTCTTTGAAAAAGAGCACGCCAAAAAAAGCCGTGAGGACGGTACCTACCCCAGACCATGTGGCGTAAGACATGCTAAGTGGAATGATATTAAGGGTCAATGACAGCATGTAAAAAGCAAGTGTATAGCCAGCGACAACGACAGCGCTAGGTTTAAAGCGTGTGAAACCATTTGATAGTTTCAGCATCGCTGCCCCAATCGCTTCTGAAAAAATGGCGATAGCCAAAAAAAGATATCCGAGGATCATCATCATCCCTCCTCTAAAATGTGTAAAATCCGATGAAGTAAAAGGGTTTTTTCCTCTCGATTCAATGGTTCAAGCTGAAACATTTCTGAAAACCATATGCCATCACAGGCAAGACGGATCAATTGGCTAAGTGCAGGGTCATTGATTTCCTCGGCTGCTTTTTCTTTAAATTCCGCATAAAAATGACGCCAAGGATTTAATAACGCTTCATCAAATGACATGGTTGCCAGCATACTTGTACATAGCTGTGTGGTGTTTTGTCTATCAAGATCATTTAATGTGGCCAATATATAGGCACGTACATAGGGCGCCTTTTCGTTTTTGTATGTTTCCTGATACGTGTCAAGCTGCTGACGAAAAGAGGCAACCGCATGCTCATTCATTTGCTGGATCAGGTCTTCCTTGCTTGAAAAATGATACAGTAGCCCAGCTTTGGTCATATTTGCATGTTCTGCCACCTGCTGAAGGGTGAGCTGACTCAATCCTTCTTTTAGAATGGTGTGAGCTGCTGCCTCAAAAATTTGTTCTTTTTTCGTTTTAGACATAAAAAAAACACCTACTTTACTGAACGGTCGGTAAAGTAAATGTTAACCTATGAAAAACAAACGTGTCAATCGATTCATTTTATAAGAGGATGTTTTCACTAAATCGTCATATTTAATAATAAGGGTATGGTCCATATGGCGGTGGATAAGGATAACCATAGCCATATCCTGGAGCAAGAAGCGACCCAGCTAGAAGCCCTCCAGCAAAACCACCTAAAAATGGCGGTCCAAAAAATCCAGGTCTCCCATAGCCAAAACCAGGGCGCCCAAAACCAAACCCAGGTCTTCCAAAACCAAATCCAAAAGGTCTTCTCATCTCATCTTGAACAAACGGTGCGTCAAAATAATTCATAAAAAAAGACTCCTTTCACATAAAATCACTGTAACTGACATCAGTGTATTCGAGTGGCCCACTTGTGTTTGGGTGAATGCCTAAAATAAGGAGGAATGTAAAAAATGGGCCTGTATCCGTCTGATTGGGCTAAATGTCCACCTCATGCTCATGCTTATAAAGCGCGAACGGATGTAACCGAAGAACATTATCATTTAATAGAAGGTATTTCTCAGCCTGTGAATGGAAGCAGTACCGACAGACATACTCATTATTACCGGGGGATCACGTCATTTGAAAGAGGGCATTTTCATAGATATTATGGCGTCACTGGACCTGCTATCCCAAGAGTGGACGGGACGCACTACCATGAAATTGAGGAAGTCACGTTTTCTGCCTATACCGATTCTGTCCCGATTCCATACGGGGGAGTCGTTTACAGTCCAGATGAAGAAAGGCCAACGCATAAGCACCGTTTAAAAGGAAAGACATATGAAGTGGTCGGGAATGAACCACTTGGCTGGTGACGGGAGGATATAGGAGAGAAAGAGAAGTTATGCTATACTGTAGGCAGTTTGTAAAAGAGAGTGATGTTATGAAAAAACAACCAGTGATTGTATTAGTAGGTCCGACGGCTGTCGGAAAAACAAAGCTGAGCATTGATATAGCGAAAGCATTTAATGGAGAAATTATCAGCGGGGACTCCATGCAGATCTATAAAGGGATGGATATTGGCACAGCGAAAATCACCCCTGAAGAAATGAATGGCGTACCGCACCATTTAATCGATATTAAACAACCGGATGAATCGTTTTCTACAGCTGAATTTCAGCAGCTTGTCCGCTTAAAAATCAAAGAGATTGCTGCGAGAGGGAAAACGCCCATGATTGTTGGTGGAACTGGGCTATATATTCAGTCTGTTTTATATGATTACACGTTTACTGATGAGAAAAGTGATCCTGCTTTTAGAGAAGAGATGACGCTGTTTAAGCAGCAGCATGGACCGATCAAGCTGTATGAAAAGCTAAAAGAAGCCGATCCTGACGCTGCAAAAGCGATTCATCCGAATAACGTCCGCCGCGTGATCAGGGCGCTTGAAATCATCCATACAACAGGTCAGAAAATGTCTGATATGCAAAACGGGCATCAAGAAGTTCCTCTGTATGACACTGCCTTCATTGGGCTGAAAATGGACCGAGAGCTTTTGTACGAGCGCATTCATCAAAGAATTGATATGATGTTAGATGAAGGCTTAATTGAAGAAGTGAGCGCACTTTATCAATCTGGTTTGAAAGATTGTCAGTCTGTTCAAGCGATTGGTTATAAAGAGTTGTATGCCTATTTTCAAGGCAACTGCTCACTTGATGAAGCCATCCAGCAATTAAAACAAAATTCCCGCAGATATGCGAAGCGTCAGTTTACGTGGTTCCGTAATAAAATGGATGTCACCTGGTTTGATATGACACCACCTTGCCACTTTTCGGACAAAAAAGAGGAAATTTTCGCATATATAGCAGGAAAGCTTGGACTTAAAGCGAAACTGTAGTTATCAGAATCAAGGAGGACGAAACATGAAACCGATTAATATTCAGGACCAATTTTTGAATCAGATCCGCAAAGACAATACATTTGTCACAGTATTTTTACTGAATGGCTTTCAGCTTCGCGGTCAAGTAAAGGGATTTGACAATTTCACGGTGCTGCTTGAGACAGAAGGGAAGCAGCAGCTTATTTATAAACATGCGATTTCAACATTTGCACCTCAAAAAAATGTAAATCTTGAATTAGAATAAACACCCGTTTTCACCAATAGCCCCATGCAGCTGCGAATAAACCGGCCGAAACCCGCTACGTTTTTTGTCAGTGCAGAGGGGCTATTTTGCATGCCATGAAACTTTTCTGTCCAAGTTGCGTATAAATCCTTATTGGACATTTAAAAGGTGAGGGGATTTATATGGAAAATGCAGAGCTTGAATTAAGAAGGATTAGAGTGATCCTTCTTTTGATTGGAATCGTTGTCTTATTTGGATCATGCGCCATCTCGAACATCGAAACGAGACAAGAAAGTTGGCATAACCATTCTGGTGAGCATGATGGGAGCCATGTTGATGGTCTTTTACCATCATCTGTTGCGCTAAAAAATAATCACATTGCTGTTGTAAAAGATGATGAAGTACATGTATACCGGTTTGATGAAAAAGAAGGAGAGCTGACGCTCATTACGACAAAATACATAGATGAATGGGATGAAGATGATGGTGATAGTGAAGACTTTGATGAAGAGTAAGCACGTAAATTTACAAATGAATGTGAAGTCGCTACACTATAAACATGCATCAGACATCTAGACAGAAAAGGATGAGTTCATGACACACAAAATTAAAATTAATCATTGGGAACAAACTTGTGAAGATGACTCCTGTTTCGAATATGGAACAAGTGTTTCTGTAAACGGGAAAGAGTTAGTAAGAGAAGCCTCGATCGTCTCTGCGCTTGAAGCGGTGCTGAAAGAATTAGGTGTTGAAGTGGAAATAACAGAAGTGTCAGAAGATTTACAGTGCGATGCCTACAAAAAATAAAACAAAAAGTCTAGTCTACTAAGCGATTTTTTTTCGTGTTATGATAGATTTCGGTTTCAGTTGAATAGGGAGTAGGGCAGTCTATTTTTAGAACCTGCTCTGCTCTATTTATTTGAACGTACGAGTTCGGCTATGAATGTTCGGCCGGGTTGGTTGATTTTTTTCGTTTCGAGCATCTATATATTGTGTTTTGAAAAAACATAGTATACTATATATAGTGAATAACGAAATGATCAACAATACTAAAAACTAGGTCGTGATGGAATTGATTCAAATCGTATTTGATTCAAAAACAGGAAATGTTCAACGCTTTTTGGACAAGACCCCTTTTACAGACAAACGAAAATTGACTGGAGAAGAGTTTTTGGATACGCCGTTTATTCTCGTCACCTTTACGACAGGATTTGGACAAGTCCCTGGTACCACTCAGTCATTTTTAGAGAAAAATGCGCACCTTCTACTAGGTGTAGCGGTGAGTGGGAACAAAGTGTGGGGAGATAACTTTGCCAAAAGCGCCGATACGATTTCTAAACAATATCAAGTTCCTATTTTGCACACCTTTGAACTAAGCGGAACAAAAAGGGATGTTGAATTGTTTACACAGGAGGTAGAAAGAATTGTCACAAAATCAGGTTCCAAAGTGGATACAATTAAATAACGAGATTATGATTCAAAAAGAAGGAAAGTTTCAGTTCGACAAGGACAAAGAAGCTGTACATAGTTATTTCGTAGATTATATTAATCAAAACACGGTCTTCTTTCATAATCTAGAAGAGAAGATTGATTACTTAATAGAAAACGACTACTATGAGGAAGAATTTTTAAGACAATACAGCATGTCAGATATTAAAGAAGTATTTGAAGCTGCATATGCCAAGAAATTTAGATTCCCATCATTTATGAGTGCGTTTAAGTTTTACAATGACTATGCACTGAAAACAAATGACAAAAAGAAAATCCTTGAACGCTATGAAGACCGCATTTCAGTTGTGGCTCTTTTCTTTGCGGGCGGAGACAAAAAGAAAGCACTTGAGTTTGTGGAACTGATGATCAACCAAGAGTATCAGCCAAGTACACCAACATTCTTAAACGCAGGCCGTAAAAGACGTGGTGAGCTGGTGAGCTGCTTCTTGCTTGAAGTGAATGACTCATTAAACGATATCTCAAGAGCCATTGATATTTCCATGCAGCTGTCTAAATTAGGCGGCGGCGTTAGCTTGAACCTTTCAAAGCTTCGTGCGAAAGGTGAAGCGATCAAAGATGTTGAAAATGCGACCAAAGGTGTCGTAGGCGTCATGAAACTTCTTGATAATGCATTCCGATATGCAGATCAAATGGGACAAAGACAAGGTTCAGGCAGTGCCTACCTGAATATTTTCCACAGAGATATTAATGATTTCTTAGATACGAAAAAAATCTCTGCGGATGAAGATGTTCGTGTGAAAACACTTTCGATCGGTGTCGTCATCCCAGATAAATTTATCGAGCTTGCTAGAGAAGATAAAACAGCTTATACATTCTATCCTCATACAGTTTATAAAACTTATGGACAGCATCTTGATGAGATGGATATGGAAGAAATGTATGACGAGCTTGTAGAAAACCCGAAAGTCAAAAAAGAAAAAGTCAATCCAAGAAAACTTCTTGAAAAATTAGCTGTTCTGCGCTCAGAATCAGGCTATCCTTATATCATGTTCCAAGATAATGTGAATAGAGAGCACGCTCTGAACCATATTTCACGTGTGAAATTCTCAAACCTTTGCTCAGAAGTACTTCAAGCTTCAGAAGTCTCTTCTTACACGGACTATGATCAAGATGATGAGATCGGACTTGATATTTCTTGTAACCTTGGTTCTTTAAATATCATGAACGTGATGAAAAACAAATCCATTGAAAAAACAGTCAAGCTTGCAACGGACTCACTCACACTTGTGTCTGAAACAACAGATATCCGCAATGCACCAGCTGTTAGAAAAGCGAACAAAGCGATGAAGTCAATTGGACTTGGTGCGATGAACCTTCATGGGTATTTAGCTCAAAACCAAATCGCTTATGAAAGTGAAGAAGCAAGAGATTTCGCTAATACGTTCTTTATGATGGTGAACTATTACTCCATTAAGCGTTCAAGTGAGCTTGCAAAAGAAAAAGGGGAAACATTCCACCGTTATGAGGGCTCTGGTTATGCAACAGGTGAGTACTTCAATAAATACGTAGAAAATGATTTCACTCCAAAAACAGAAAAAGCAGCTGCGCTATTTGAAGGCATGCACATTCCAACAAAAGAAGATTGGGCAGCACTCAAAGACTTTGTAGCGGAAAATGGCATGTACCATAGCTATCGATTATGTATTGCGCCAACAGGTTCTATTTCGTATGTTCAATCGGCAACAGCTTCTGTAATGCCAATTATGGAACGTATCGAAGAAAGAACATACGGAAACAGCAAAACGTATTATCCAATGCCAGGACTTTCAGCACAAAACTGGTTCTTCTATAAAGAAGCATACGATATGGACATGTTTAAAGTAGTCGATATGATCGCAACCATTCAGCAGCACGTCGATCAAGGAATTAGCTTTACATTATTCCTAAAAGATACGATGACAACGCGTGACTTAAACCGCATCGATCTTTATGCACACCATAAAGGCATTAAGACACTTTATTATGCAAGAACGAAGGATACAGGGCAGGAAGGCTGTCTTTCTTGTGTTGTTTGATTAAAGGAGAGTTTAACGTGACAAAAATTTATGATGCAGCCAACTGGTCAAAACACGAAGATGATTTTACACAAATGTTTTACAACCAAAACGTCAAGCAATTCTGGCTTCCAGAAGAGATTTCCTTAAACGGGGATCTCTTAACATGGAAATATTTAGGTGAAGAAGAGCGAGATACGTACATGAAGGTACTGGCTGGACTGACGTTACTTGATACAGAACAAGGAAATACAGGAATGCCGATAGTGGCTGAACATGTAGACGGTCATCAGCGTAAAGCCGTGTTAAACTTTATGGCCATGATGGAAAATGCCGTGCATGCAAAATCATACTCAAATATCTTCATGACACTTGCACCGACTGAAACAATTAGTGAAGTATTTGAATGGGTCAAGAAAAATAAATTCTTGCAAAAGAAAGCAGATATGATTGTAAGTCTGTACCGTTCCATTCAAAAGGATGACCCGATTTCCTTATTTAAAGCAATGGTTGCTTCAGTGTATTTAGAAAGCTTCCTATTCTATAGCGGCTTTTACTACCCGCTATATTTCTACGGTCAAGGAAAGCTCATGCAAAGTGGTGAAATCATTAACTTGATTTTGCGCGATGAAGCGATTCACGGTGTGTATGTTGGATTGTTAGCACAAGAAATTTACAACAAGCAAACACCTGACGTGCAAAAAGAGCTTTATGATTTCTCTATCGATCTGCTTAATGAGCTTTATGAAAATGAACTTCATTACACTGAGGATATTTATGACCAAGTCAATTTATCGCATGATGTGAAAAAGTTCATTCGTTACAATGCCAATAAAGCGTTAATGAACCTTGGATTTGCCCCTTACTTTGAAGAAGAAGAGATCAACCCAATTGTATTGAACGGACTCAATACAAAAACAAAGTCACATGACTTCTTCTCAATGAAAGGGAACGGCTACAAAAAGGCAACAGTTGAGCCGTTAAAAGATGACGACTTCTTCTTTGGAGATGAATCATAAGGAAAGCGTAAAAGTCAAAACGCATCACTCGTTTTGGCTTTTTGCCATTTCTAACAATGTGTTACATACTGGAGGTTACCGAACATGGGAAAAATGGACGAAATCATTTTAGTTGCACCTCGCGCACGCGTGTTCCAAAACGAAACACTTGCGTTTAATGGTGTGAATAGTGAAGAGAAAACAATCAACACCATTATGAAAGAAATTGAAGAGCACTTCGAGCAAATGCGAAGAGGCGATGCTGAAGAAAATCCTGACTTTAAGCAGCCAATTCCATATGTTGTCATTAAGCGTGAGGACGAAGTGTATGTATATGAAAGACTTCAAGGTGGGGGAGAGACTCGCTTACATCATAAGTTATCTCTTGGCTTTGGCGGTCATATGAATTTCATTGAAGGAAAAAAATTTGCTGAGATTCTAAAAGAAAATACCGATCGTGAACTGGACGAGGAACTTTCGATTCAAGAAGAAGACAAACTTGAGATGAAAACCCATGGGCTCATTAATGATGATGACAACAGTGTCGGCCGTGTGCACATCGGACTGTTATCAGCCCTTGAATTATCGCCAGGTGCTCATGTAGAAGTAAAAGAAACAGATCAAATCTCAGGGAAATGGATGAAAGTAACAGATTTGAAAAAGCCTGAGTACTTCGATCGTCTTGAAACATGGTCTCAATTTGTCGTGAACATTTTAGCATAATTGGATAGACAACAAACCGGCTCTAAAGATGACTTGAGCCGGTTTGTTTTTTAGATTATTGAAAAACGAATGCGTCGTGACCGGCCTGCTTTAATCGAGCGACGAGGTCATCTGCATTTTGCTTTGAACGGAAAGCGCCAGCTTGGACTCGGTACATGCCGCTATCCAGTACGACCAGCGCTTCAAATCCTTTGGATCTGAGTGTAGCTGCTAGTTCATCCGCATTGGCTTTGACCTTGAAAGCCCCTGCTTGCACTTTATATAGGTTACTTGCTTTTTTTTTCAATTGAAGGGCTTTTTCTAATCCAGTGGCATGAGCACGAGCGATCCCTTGAAGGAAAGTAGTGTTACGGAGCTTATTTGCATCAGCTACCGTATCAATGAAACCGTTTTCAGTTAAAATGGCAGACATAGAAGTTTCCCGCAGAACGTGGAAGTTCGCCGTTTTCTTGCCGCGGTCGGCAAAATCAACGGAGCGGACAATCTCATCATGAAGGGCATTGCGATACGTGGTGGTTGGTGCTGAAACGCCAGGGTACACATAACTTTCAAAACCTGTGCCTCCGCCAGCATTAATATGAATAGACACGAAATAGTCAGCTCCCCAGCTGTTTGCCGCATTCGTACGCTGGGATAACGTGACGGATTGGTCAATTGAACGACTTAAGCGGACGGAAACCCCATCATATTCACTAATCAACATATCTCTCAGAAAAAGCGCAATTTGCAGTGTGATATTTTTCTCCAAAAGTCCATTAGCAGCAGCTCCAGAATCTGTTCCTCCGTGGCCAGGATCAATAAAAATTTTCACCATCTATTCATCACCTCGTCTTTATTTTATGAGGAAATAGAAAAATTGCCTGTACAAAATGCGGAAATCCTCGAGACTCTTTTCTGCACAATTTGTGATGAAAAAGCGCCATTTTTCTTAGAAAAAACAAATTGTTGGTTTGTCCGCCCGAAATGGATGAATACAATGGAAATAGCACATCATTTCCTGGGAAACCGCACAATCCCCTACAATAACCGGTATCTCGGGTCATTTTGACAGTAAACCGATGCTAGTGCGGGCGATTGTCACGATTACAGCTCCACCTGAATAGATTAAAGAGAGAAGAGCGAGAGGTGAATACGTTGGAGCGAGCTGTCACATATAAAAATAACGGCCAAATCAACATTATACTTAATGGACAGAAGCAAGTATTGGTTGATGCAGATTCAGAGGCAGAATACCTAGAGGCCTTGCAAAAAAATGAGGCCAAACACAGCATCTTACGAGAAATAGAACGAGAAATGAACAGCCTTGTCGGGATGGATGAAATGAAACGAAACATAAAAGAAATTTATGCTTGGATTTTTGTGAATCAAAAAAGACAAGAACAAGGATTAAAGGTAGGAAAGCAAGCGCTTCATATGATGTTTAAAGGAAATCCTGGCACAGGGAAAACAACGGTTGCACGGCTTGTCGGGAAGCTTTTCTTTGAAATGAATGTTCTTTCAAAGGGGCACTTAATTGAAGCGGAACGAGGAGATCTGGTTGGA
The DNA here is from genome assembly GCF_000691145.1 of Bacillus altitudinis 41KF2b. Taxonomy (GTDB): domain Bacteria; phylum Bacillota; class Bacilli; order Bacillales; family Bacillaceae; genus Bacillus; species Bacillus altitudinis. The sequence goes on from NZ_ASJC01000001.1 coordinate 663,381, forward strand.
GAGTACATTGGACATACAGCTCAAAAAACAAGAGATTTGATTAAAAAATCACTAGGCGGCATTTTGTTCATCGATGAAGCCTATTCTCTTGCCCGCGGAGGAGAGAAAGATTTTGGGAAAGAAGCCATTGATACCCTTGTAAAACATATGGAGGATAAGCAGCATGAATTCATCCTCATCTTAGCTGGATACTCCAAGGAAATGGATCATTTTCTTTCTCTAAATCCTGGTCTACAATCGAGATTTCCGATCAATATCAACTTCCCTGATTATACGGTCGATCAGCTGATGGATATTGCAAAACGAATGATGGCCGATCGGGAATATGTCTTTACCCAAGAGGCAGAATGGAAACTGCGAGACTATTTAATGCACATCAAGAGCACCACGAGTCCTGCCAAATTCAGCAACGGCCGTTTTGTGCGAAACACCATTGAAAAAGCGATTCGAACTCAGGCTATGAGGCTGCTTCTTGTGGATCATTATGATAAAAAAGACTTACTTACGATTAAAAGCCATGATCTGCAAATGAAAGAGGATACGCCTTCTTGAAATGGCGTATCCTTTTTGTAAAGAGACAAGAAATTAAACCTTCCGAATGGTGGTATACGTGTGGTGTGTTTGGTATGATGGTACTACTGAAACTTAAGTACAGAAAGGAAACAACTGACGTTGAATGAACATGAAATGATCGAAAAAGCGATCCTTGTCGGCTGTCAACTGCCGCATATAACGGATGAACGCTTTCAATATTCTATGGAAGAATTAGCTTCCTTAACCAAAACAGCTGGCGGTGAAGCTGTCAGCATCATGACGCAAAAAAGAAATAGACAAGACAGCGCGACTTACATCGGGAAAGGGAAAGTGGAAGAGCTTGAAGTGCTTTGCGAAGAGTTAGACTGTGACGTTATTATTTTTAACGACGAGCTTTCGCCTAGCCAGTTAAAAGCTTTGGCGACTGCCTTAGATGTGAAAATCATTGACCGTACGCAATTGATTCTAGACATCTTTGCCAAAAGAGCCCGTACAAGAGAGGGGAAGCTGCAAATAGAGCTTGCCCAGCTTCAGTATGCCTTGCCGAGGCTAAGTGGACAAGGGATCAGCCTTTCAAGACAAGGCGGCGGAATTGGCGCAAGAGGTCCAGGTGAAACAAAACTTGAAACAGACAGACGTCATATTCGAAACCGCATACACGAAATTCACGGACAACTGTCTGCAGTCAAAGAACACCGCACGAGATACCGGGAACGACGGAAAAAAAATGGCGTATTCCAAATCGCTATTGTCGGGTACACAAATGCCGGGAAATCAACATTGTTTAACCAGTTAACAGAAGCGGATAGCCATGAAGAAGATTTGCTGTTTGCTACACTTGACCCAATGACGCGTAAAATGACACTTGAATCTGGCTACAGTGTACTGATTTCCGATACAGTTGGTTTTATTCAAGACCTTCCAACCACACTGATTGCAGCATTTCGTTCCACTCTTGAAGAAGTAAAAGAAGCAGACTATTTGCTTCATGTGATCGATTCTTCGAATGAGGATTATGAAGGGCATGAACGAACGGTTCATAAGCTTTTAGAAGAATTAGAAGCTGATCGTATTCCGATGCTGACAGTCTATAACAAAAAAGACCAAATCAGGCCGGATTTTATCCCTTCCTCAAAGCAGCGCCACATTTTAATCAGTGCTAGGCGCGAGGAAGATGTGAAGCGGTTAAAAGCGGATATCATGGCTGAACTGAAAAAAGATTTTTTAAAGCCATATCATGTAAGAATTCCGGCATATGAAGGAAAACTCATATCTGCCTTAAAGTCAGAAACCTTGGTGGAATCACTGGAATTCCAAAAGGAAGCAGAGCTTTATGACATCACTGGATTTAGTGGTGAGGAGCAAACCATATTAGGACAAATCAAGAAGTATATGTTGTAGGAAAGGAATTAAATCACGATGTTTCACACTTTAAAACATGGCACCATTTTAGAAAAAAAAGCAGCAGAAGCAGAACAAGACATTTCACAAATACATCAGCAAATTGATCGAAAGAGCGAACAAAATGAGTGGCGGGTTCTTGAAAGCTACCGGAAACATAAAGTCAGCGACTCTCATTTTAACCCGACAACTGGTTATGGCTACGATGATATGGGAAGAGACACGTTAGAAAAGATCTATGCGGATGTATTTGGAGGGGAAAGCGGTCTTGTACGCCCGCAGATCATTTCTGGAACACATGCCATTTCCATCGCCTTATTCGGTGTGCTAAGACCTGGTGATGAATTGATCTACATGACGGGGAAACCTTACGATACCCTAGAAGAGATTGTCGGGATTCGCGGCAAAGAAGGGACAGGCTCATTAAAAGATTTTCAGATCGATTACAAAGCCATTGATTTGCGTCAAGATGGATCTGTCGATTTCGACAAAGTCAAAGAATCTATTTCCCCAAAAACAAAAGTCATCGGGATTCAGCGTTCTAAAGGCTATGCGTCAAGACCATCCTTTACAATAGAAGAAATTGAACAAATGATTTCATTTGTGAAAGACATCAATGAGGACATCATTGTGTTTGTTGACAACTGCTATGGTGAATTTACTGAATTACAAGAGCCGTGTCATGTGGGCGCAGACCTTATGGCAGGTTCTCTCATTAAAAACCCAGGCGGCGGCCTTGCCAAAACGGGCGGTTACATCGTCGGAAAAGAAAAATGGGTAGAGGCTTGCTCTTATCGAATGACATCTCCAGGCATCGGCAGTGAAGCGGGTGCATCGCTGTATGCGCTTCAGGAAATGTATCAAGGATTTTTCTTAGCACCGCATGTTGTTGCACAAAGTTTAAAAGGCGCCGTGTTTACAGCGCGTTTTCTTGAAAAACTCGGGTTCCAAACAAACCCGGCGTGGAATGCGAAAAGAACCGACTTGATTCAATCTGTAGAATTTGGAGACCCTAAAAAAATGATTGCATTTTGTCAGGCGATTCAATATGCATCACCGATTAACAGTCATGTCACACCGCATGCAAGCTATATGCCGGGATACGAGGACGATGTGATTATGGCAGCGGGCACATTTGTCCAAGGAGCCAGCATTGAATTATCAGCTGATGGTCCGATTAGACCGCCTTACACAGCCTATGTTCAGGGCGGTCTCACGTATGCCCATGTGAAAAATGCCATTTGCAGTGCTGTAGATGCCTTACTAGAGCAAGGTTTTATTGAAGTGCCTGCTCGATAAAAAAATCCATGTTAATATTCCTAACATTTCGTTGACACATAATATAACATGACATATAATAAATTTAAGCAAAGAGGAGGAGACAGTTGAGATGAGTGATAACATTCGCCGCTCAATGCCTTTATTCCCAATTGGGATTGTCATGCAGCTAACAGAATTATCTGCAAGACAAATTCGCTATTATGAGGAAAATGGTTTAGTATTTCCAGCTAGAAGTGATGGGAATCGCCGATTGTTTTCTTTCCATGATGTTGATAAATTACTAGAAATCAAAAACCTCATCGAACAAGGTGTAAACATGGCAGGCATCAAAAAACTTTTTGCCAAAGCTGAGGCAGAAAATCCATCGTCTGAAACAAAGACAGAGGAGAAAACCACAGCGAAGCACAACTTGACAGATGATGAACTCAGGAAGCTACTGAAGAAGGAACTCATTCAGGCTGGACGTTTCCAACAAGGAACGACCTTTAGGCAGGGGGATATGTCAAGGTTCTTCCGTTAACCAATTAGCAAAAGCATTGCTATACACATTTTACCTTTTGTAGGGGAGGAGTTTTACGAAATGGCAAAGTACACAAGAGAAGATATCGTAAAATTAGTAAATGAGGAAAACGTAAAGTACATCCGTCTGCAATTTACAGACATTCTCGGAACAATTAAAAATGTTGAGATTCCTGTGAGCCAGTTAGAAAAAGCTCTCGATAACAAATGTATGTTTGATGGTTCATCTATTGAAGGGTTTGTACGTATCGAAGAATCAGATATGTACCTATATCCAGATCTAAACACGTTTGTTATTTTCCCTTGGACAGCAGAAAAAGGTAAAGTTGCACGCTTTATTTGTGACATTTATAAGCCAGACGGAACACCATTTGATGGAGACCCTCGTAACAACTTAAAGCGTATCTTGAAGGAAATGGAAGAACTAGGATTTAGTGATTTCAACCTTGGACCTGAGCCAGAATTCTTCTTATTTAAATTAGACGAAAAAGGCGAGCCAACGCTCGAACTAAACGATAAAGGTGGATACTTTGACCTTGCACCAACAGATCTAGGCGAAAACTGCCGCCGTGACATCGTGCTTGAGCTTGAAGAAATGGGCTTTGAAATTGAAGCGTCTCACCACGAAGTAGCACCTGGACAGCATGAAATTGACTTCAAATATGCAGGCGCTATCCGCTCTTGTGATGACATTCAAACGTTCAAACTCGTTGTTAAAACAATTGCGAGAAAGCACGGACTTCATGCGACATTCATGCCAAAACCATTGTTCGGTGTAAACGGATCTGGTATGCACTGTAACCTATCATTATTCAAAAATGGCAAAAACGCATTCTTTGATGAAAAAGCAGATTTACAATTAAGCGAGACAGCTAGACACTTTATCGCAGGTATCGTGAAGCACGCAACAAGCTTCACAGCGGTCACAAACCCGACGGTGAACTCTTACAAACGTCTTGTTCCTGGCTATGAAGCACCTTGCTACGTAGCATGGAGTGCACAAAACCGCAGCCCATTGATTCGTATTCCAGCATCACGCGGCATTAGCACACGTGTAGAAGTACGCAGTGTAGACCCATCTGCAAACCCATACCTTGCACTAAGTGTATTACTTGCAGCAGGTCTAGACGGAATCAAAAACAAACTAGACGCACCAGCGCCAATCGACAGAAACATCTATGTCATGGACAAAGAAGAGCGCCTTGAAAACGGCATCGCTGACTTACCTGCAACACTTGCAGAAGCACTTGAGCTGCTCAAGTCAAACGAAGTCATGATCAACGCACTAGGCGATCACTTATTCGAGCACTTCATCGAATCAAAAGAAATCGAATGGGATATGTTCCGCACCCAAGTACACCCATGGGAACGCGATCAGTATATGTCTCAGTATTAATAAAGAAATCCTCTTGGAGCCATTGGCTTCAGGGGGATTTTTGTTTTTATGAGTGTTTCTTATATTTTAAAATGAAGCAGGCACCACCCACCATTCACCCACAAAAAAGTGATAAAAAACCACTCCATTATCTTGGAGATATACTCTTCATAATTATTCATTGAATCTGTGTCTATTTTTTCTAGTATGAGGTCCAAGCCAACGAAGCTGTACCTATGCAGAAAGATGAGAAGCAGCTACTAATGATTAGATTGCCCTCAAAGTGTGCAAGACGATTCTGACGAGAATGATTAAAAAGAAGAGGAAGACGGGGCTGCCTAAGATGGCACGCAAACGATCAAAACGGTGGTTCCTACTTTATCGCTTAGAGGATGGACATCGTGTTCATCTATATGAACTGCTTAGTCGGATCAGGAAAAGGTGGAGGATTATCAGATGAAAAACAAATTCTTAGAAGGAGACTGGATTAAAGCATCTAAGAAAGGAAAAAGAGAACAACTTAATAAAGCAGGTTATGTACTTAAAGTAGCCGAGGATGATATTTTAGTAAGGTTCCTTAGTGGTAATACTTTGGTTGTTCCAAAGTCTTGGGCTGAAAATTTGGATGAGGCACTTATTGTTGTAATATCATCGGTTGGGAATTATGGGTTACAAGAAAAGAGTGATATACTCTACCCTGCTAAATTTGAAGGTGTTATCGCTGTAGGAGCATTAAATATGAACGGTGATATATGGAAAGGGACAACTGTAGGTAATGGCCTTAAATGTGTTACTTCCGGGGCATTATATAAAAAGTTATTCAAAAGATGGTTCTTTTTTATATAGTAGTGGTACTTCAATGGCGGCTGCCTACATGGCAGGTCTTGCTGCTCTCTTTTTTGAAGAATATTCTTCTTATAATAAATCCACAATCTCTAAAAAATCATGGGAAAAAATCAAAAATTCAGATAAAATAAATGGGTATTCAGTTATGGATACAGTTAAATTTTTTTGAGAAACTAGGGTTTATATGAAGAATAAGCTTATTTTAGTAGTACTGTCTTTTATTCTATGTTTTTCGCGGTGACTCCAGCATATTCTTAGAGCGTAACTTCACTGAATAGTGAACTTGTGGTTAGTGATCAATTGATTGAACAAGATACGAGGATACCAGTATAGATGTTTCAAACTTTAATAAAGAATTTGACTTTCTTTTGAATGATCCAGTATTTATTGAAATAGAAGAAACTTTAGCGTTACAGAGTCAGAATGCTGAATTGAAAGAAGACAGTGTAACTGGTCAGTGGATACCGGTGGTGGCTGCTGCTTTAAGATTATTAATTTCTCAAGTTGGAAAAAAGGGAATGCAAAAAGGATGGAAAGTAGCTAGACCATATGTGCAGAAAGCATTAAAGGCGCCTCAAAATCGTATTATTGATGGCCCTGGATCAGGAGGGTGCATTATACAGGTACGTAGCAAAAAAACCACTATTCAGACTAGATTATGCACCTATAAAACATGGAAGACCTGCTGTTCTGCATTATCATGTTCCACCAAATCTAGAAGATCATCATGTTATTTTCTAAAGGGGAGATCAACGTTGCTTAACTTAGACGATACAATGCATTTGCATGTAGGCTATTATGAAAATGATTTAGATTATGAAGGAGTGTTTTTAAAAAGTTTAGATTCAGGGAAATGGTTATTGTTTTTTTATCAAGAAAGCTATGGTATAAAACTTGAACAAAAATATGAAAAATATGATGATTTTGTTTTGTTGGTTGGAGAGTATAATATTGATGATGAAGATATTGAGGATAAAGGTGATGCATTGTTCGAACAATTTCTAAAAGAAAATGGTTTAATAAAAGCATAGCGTTTTTGTGTGATACGTTACAATAAATAAAATGATATAGAAGAAGATATCTTTATCTGTTTAAAGACTGTTATGTAGACTTTAAAACTTTTCTAGAAGTATATTGATTCTGAAGGCGATGCGTTTTGGGAATAATAGAACCAAAGTGTCCATGTTTATGGGCACTTTTTTTATTTTCATTGCCGAGAAAAAGCGAACATGAATATTTTGTCCAGAAAGAAGAACCTGCGGACGCTGATCATTGGGCGCTTTAAGTGCCACACAATGGGTGTCCACTTTTATGTTGTGTTTTTTGTATCTTTACTCCTATTTAATGACAGCCATCACGTTGGTAAAATTGACCTTGTTAATGGATAGAAGGGAGTGACTTCTTCTGGGGAAGATACTTGATGCTAAAGCACTAATCAGTGCCATGGACGCAAGGGCGAAACATTATCAGGAACTCCGCGAACAAATGATTGATTTAAAAAAGGCACTACAAGGCGTGGCAAACCTCGGTGATGATTTCACTGGAAAAGGTGCGGTTAACATTAAAAGCTTTTATAAAGAACTAGCGGGTAATGTAGACATGTTTATCAGCTTTATTGATAAGCAAAAAGCGTTCCATGAAGGTGTTTCTGGTACGCTTGATGATACGAGCTATGGCGGGGACACCTTCGTAGAAGAACACTTTTTAGACAACGCTGTACATATGGGCATCAAAAACGCCAAAAGCATTGTGAAGGATCAAAAAAATGCTCTTAAAACGATTTTTGAAGATATCGATGACCTCATTTCACTGGAGGTATTCGATAGCAAAACCAAGCCTTATTCCGCAGCGTAAGGAAGGTGGGAAGAGGGTAACACTTAAGCATTTCCTCCAATTATTGAAAGGGTCGAAGCACTTTTAAAAGCATGTCCGTTATCTTTGAGTACCCTGAAGATTAAAAAGTACGCAACTTCTGAATTGGAAGTTGCTCTATGTTATTTACTCCTAAAATAACTCAAGATGGCATTTATAATTAAGGTGATCACAGATGCAATCAGTAAAGATATACTGATTGCACCCAGTCCTAAACCTTCCCACTTTCCTACGAAAAAACTGATTAATAATAAGATCATACTGATGAAGATGAGAATTGATGGTATTCCATACTGTAAAGGTGCATTCTTTCTTTTAAAGATAACAGAAACAACAAGTATAACGATCGTAAGGATAACTGTTAGCAGCCAAAATGATGACATTTATTGACCTTCCTTCTTCTAAAAATATATGAAATTATTTTATTTCCTCATCCATTACTTTCTTATACTTTTCAAATTCAGCATCTTTCATTTCACCGTTCATTTGTAATAAAAAGTTTCCTTTTGAATAGGTGTGAGAGAAGAACATAGATCCAGCATTGCCTAACTCATCATAATAGGATTTCGCCTGCTGTAAATCAGTTTCATTTCCAAATTTAAAAATCCTTCCGCCAGCATTTTCACCTAAGGAAGGAACGAGAATTCTTTTTCCTTCTTCTCTTATATTTCCAAACTCTTTTTGTTTAAGATCAGATGGTTTTTCTGCTTCAAGGCCAGCACTTTTAAAAGCTTCAATAATATTGGCTGTCGTGAGCTGTTTTTCATTTGATGCTGCGCTACTGCAAGCTGTTAGCATCATTAAACAAATAAAAATGAATATAGATAATTTCTTCATATTGGATCCTCCTGATTTTTAGGTGCAAAGGAAATTTTACATGAAGTACCTTCTTTTTACTATCGTTTCGACAAAAATAGACAACGTGAATGACTAAGTAACTAAGGTTCTTCTTTTATTTTGCCTAAATTGTTAAATATACTCAGCAAGATGGTATACTTATGTGCATATTTTACTAGGAGGCATTCATCTTGAAATCATTTTGGGAAATAGACGAGGAAGGTTACTATACGTTAAAAAAGATCAACGAAGCAGAAATAGCTAAAGCTGAAAAGAAACTTGGTGTCACTTTGCCAGATACATATAAAAAGCTCATATTAGAGCAGAATGGTGGTAATACCATTCATAATGCTTTTCCAACCACTCACTCTAATTCATGGGCTGAGGATCATATTCAATTTAATCACCTGCTGGGAATTGCTGAAGATGAAGGAATTATGGATAGTGCCTATTTAATAAAAGAGTGGGAGCTGCCAGAAGGGCTTGTTTTGATTTTTGGGGATGGTCACACTTGGGTAACGATGGATTATCGAAAAACGAAAGAGAATCCTGCAATTCATTATTATGATGTTGAGATGGAAGAAGACTTTAAGTTAGCAGATTCCTTTGATGAATTCATTGAGGGGCTTTATACAGTTGAGTACAGTGTTGATGAGGAAGCAGCAGAGGGTGAATATGAACTTTCTGAAGTTCATTTAAGTAAAGAAGAACTTGAAGCCATATTTGAATTGGACGTCCTTGATGAAGAGAATCTTTATAAAATTCAATATTACCCGATGGTTGATTTGAACGAAATTGAATGGTTTTTTAAAAAGATGCAATATCACATTGAAAAAACAAAAGATGAAGATGATCTTTATGAAGTAGCTTCTACGGTTAACAACGCTCTCTTATTGAATCCAAATATGCCAATCAACGATAAAATTAATGAGATTTTACAGCAAATAGCTAAATTTCTAGAAAAAAATGATGAACCACTATTAGTGAATCTCGGAGAACATATTGCTATGAAAACAAGTTTCCTTTATTAAGCTTTGATCTGGCATAGGCTGTCCATACTGATGGAAGATCATTTTAGGAAAAAATGCAAAAGAGAGCATTCTGTCTAGAGTTGCTCTCTATATTACATCTGTTTTTATTAATCAGTAATTCAGTGCTTAAAAATCCAATAAATCAAGGTTGATGATCCACGAAGACATATAAAGACAATATAGTACACTTGTGGGAACGCGATCAGTATATGCCTCAATATCACTTCTAAGCAATTCTTCATGTTTTGAAGAGGAAACGCTTCTTCTATGTAATAAACTTACGCTAGAAAACATTTGTTACTTCTTGTGTTACAGTATACCTATGTTTAACTATTCACTGCCATGTCATTCCTATTTTAATGCGTTCTACACAAAACATACCTTTTATAAATAAACATTATTGTATTTTGCGGGATACCGAAAACTTTTAAAATAAGCACCTTGTCTTTACATATGTTGTAAATGTCATGTTAAAATTATACAAAGGAAATGATAGCAAGGGGGTAATGGAATGTCGAATTTGATTGCTTCTGTAGATGTAGCAAACACTCTCAACAAATGGTATTTACATATTAAAAAGAGAGAAGTTTCACAAGCAGTAGAGTTGAGGGATGAGATTCAAGATATGTTAGGCGAAATGGAAGAAAATCAAGATGTTTTACTCTATTTCAATATTCTTGATTACAGGTTTAAGGTGCTTATGGAAGATTTAGTTGGGCAACCAACCATAACAGAAAGTGAAAGAGTCAAAACAGATGACATGCTAAGGTTTTACTTTTATCTTTTTAAAGGTATGTATGAGAGTGCAAAGAATAACTATTCAGAAGCTCTAGTCCTATTCAGAGTAGCTGAGAGACAACTGGACAAGGTACATGATGAAATTGAAAAGGCCGAATTCCATTATAAAATTGGTACACTCTACTATTTCAATAAGGTCACGCTCCTTTCTCACCATCATCTACAAACAGCAAAGGACATCTACAAGGGTCATGAAGGCTACAGCATACAGACCATAAACTGTAATATGTTGTTGGCACTGAATTTGATTGATGATGGTAGACTAGACAAAGCTGAAAAAATGCTTTTGGATTGTGTTGAGAGACTAATTGAAAAGAATGATAAGAGATTGTTAGCGTTAGCTTATTATGATCTAGGATTTCTAAAAATTCAGGATGACCACCATATAGAAGCAATTGAATATTTCAACAAAGCAATTTCCGCAGATGATCTAAAACAGTCAGCTCCCGTTTCATACTTACAATGTGCGTATGAATTTGCAAGATCAAGCTATAAATCAAATCAGTTGGATCAGGCAATAAGTTGGGTTGCTGAGGGGAAAGCCTTTTCTAAAGAACAGCAGAACACAAACTTTATTTTGAAATTCAATATCCTTGAGAAATGTTATACAACACCACAGGAAAGCTCTGAGGATATTAAGAAAGAACTAGGACTTTTGGAAGAAAGAAAAGCATATGTTGATATAGAGGCTTTAGCTCCTGATGTTGCCTCCATTTATAAGAAGTTAAATCTTTATGAAGAAAGTAACTATTTCTTGGAATTGGCTTTAAAATCTTGTACGCTTATAGGAAAGGAGGTCATATGATCATGAAAAAAGTAATGATGATGATTACTACTGCTTTGCTATTAGGTACAATTCTTGGAATGCCTGTTGTACAACAAACTCAGTCAGATGTTAAAGATGAGATAGTGTTACTTTCCTCAAGAGGTGCAGGATCATAAAAGGGATAGGGTTTTAATTCATCACTGCGAAGTATAATTGTTTAAAAAACGATAAAGTGGATTAAAGCGTCAAGCTCCTTATGGTATAAAAGAATATGCCATAAAGGAGTCTTTTTTATATGAAAATATTAGATGCTCCATTTGCTTTGATGGCAGCGTATAGAGATACTAAAAAACAAATGAATGTATTAAGCTTTTTGAAGAGGAAACTTTTAGTGTCCGTTAGAGGAACGCTGGCTATTACCCAATTTCACTGTATATATTTATGCGAGAGCTGTATAAAGCATGGGATTCTGAAAATCCGAAAAAATGTATGAAGAATTTCAGGATGTTTTTATGAAGAAAGAGAAGAAAAGAATTTTGAGGTAAAAACAAATATAGTACATACTTTCAATTTTATTACTTAACTCCTAAATATGGAACTGACTGTAGAATGTTAAGACTGATTGTTTTATAATTTCACGGTAACATAACGTAATTAAAAGTATAAAACGTAAGTGAAAGTATATCGGAGGATTTGGATGATAAAAAAAGAAGTTTTTCAAATAGTTTTGTTTACAGTCCTTTTGGCAATTTTTCTTTATCAAGGTGTACAAAGAGATTTTCCTTTTGAATATCTGATTACCTTAGTTGTGTGCTATGTTGCTGTAATAGTTTATAGAATTATAAAAGTAATGAAATATAAAAAGGAGCAAAGTACAGTTAAGTAGTTTGAGCTATTTTTGTTTCCGTTGGTCGCAATCACTTTTTGGATCAGACGTATGAGGTCATGGCTCTTTGGCATGTTGACATTAAGAATTTTATAATGAACTAAATTTAACTTCGGAGGTGCTTTTATATGTCTATTCAAGTAGATGATGATGATGTTTTAGAGATGTGTAATATATATGCTCAAGAAACTCATCACAGAGAAGCATTGATTTTAGGAAACAGGAAGGGTCTATTGGAATTAAAAAATGCGATAGATCAGGCTTTAAAAAACGGTAGTGCTGTTGCAAATTTATACCCATCTGATTTTGAAGGGTATGAAACTTGTATTGCTCTAGTGGATGATGAAAAGCAGTTTGAGAAATTAATTACTCCTTATGTAGAGGAATATACACAAGATGATGATGCGATTGATCCAATTAATATTATTAAAGAGTACGATTCCAAAAAAGAAAAACCCTTATAATAGGGTTTTTCTTTTATTATTTAGTGGAGTATAGTTTCACCTTTTTTAGCTTTGTGTCTACTTGGAGTAAGGGGTGGAGAAAGTTATGTAGGTGTGAAAATAAATAAATGGTAAACAGAATATTACAGGGTGGCATTACAACCCCAAGTGATTTGAGATGCAAAAAATTAATAAGTGTCTTAATGATTGCTATCATAATTTGATGAAGTTGTGATGGAGTTTGAACGTGAAAGTAATCTATGTGAGTACTGCCTACCGAAGTGTAGACTATAAGAGCAACTTTGCTAAATCATTTTTGAAAGGTCTTAAAAAATATGATATCGTTGAGAAAAAATTGTTGGGGGGATGTAAATGAAACGCACATTATATATGTTGTTAGGAGCCATCATTTTAACTTATTTTACTTTGATTTTACCTTTTTCAAAAATATACAACAGTGGACTGTTTGAAGTATTGTCTTTTTGGTTAATTCTAATCTTTGTATTTTCTTATAATAATAAAAACCATACTTGAGATATTTACGATTTTTTCTTTATATGGTAGTGTGTGGGCGGAGGTGTTTGGGATGAAAATCAGGTTCATACTCATTTTACTAGCTTTCGTATTCTCATTGACAATGTTTGGGGGTATTTCAAGTGCAAAAAGTAAGGAAACTAAAGATAATACAAGCCAAGAACATTCAGTCAAACTTGAAGTTGTCAAGTCTACTACATATTATAATTCACTAGATGGAGAACGAATTGAATATAATTCTGAGAATGAAAAGCGGATTGCAAAAACAAAATTAGAGGACATAAAGAAGTATAAAAAGCTCACAGGAAAAAGTATTTCATACGAAGATGTAGGGTTGAAAGATAATGGTGATTTAGGAGAATCTGATAAAATACATACCTTATCATCTTTACCGCCAACCGATCCGGCAACAAATAGCAAACTGCTTATTTCTCAACAAGTTTTTTATAAAGGTACATCTGGAACTAATTATAAATATCAATATCATTCTTATGCCGAATGGTTTAAAAAGCCTGTTAACCATAAAAAAGATGCGTTTGCAGTAGCTTGGGATACATCTGCAGTCCCATTATCAGGTACTTTTGAGGGGTATTGGCAGCAACAAAAGGCCGTTGCTGACGGTAAAGGTGGCCTCACACATGTAACAGAAGATAAACAACTATCAGCTGATACAGACTCATACAAAAATTATGGTCATGGAGTTATTCTTTCACCTGGCTATGGAGATACTCAATTTATAACGATGGATAGAGATGTACTCGTTCCAACGTCTAAAAAAGGAGATCCTGCAAATATTATCACAAAATATCATCACACTTATGCAACAATAAATGGTATTTCCATTAGTGTTGGCCCAGCTTCAATAAGTTTTAGCGATAGTTGGGGAGATGATTTAGTTACAGAATATAGCTTTGTATATGGAGATAGATAAGAGAAGAGTGAAGCCCTTCTCTTTATTAGGATTGCTTTAATTCCTATTAATAACAGGATCTCATAAATAAGTATGTTCAAATCCTTCAAAATTGGTTAAAAAACGATAAAGTGGATTAAAGTGTCAAGCTCCTTATGGTATTCTAGTAAAAGAATATGCCATAAAAGGAGTCTTTTTTATATGAAAATATTAGATGCTCCATCTTTACTATCAGCTGTAGAACAGAGATCAAAGGCCTATCATGAGCTTCAAGAAGAAATGAAACTTGTGAAAAAAGCATTAAAAAGTGTGTCGGGCTTAGGTGATGAATTTACTGGAAAAGGTGCAGACAATATCAAATCTTTTTATGAGGATCTTGCGCTGTACACAGACACATATCTTGATTTTATCGATATGCAGAAAGCTTTTTTAGATGGGGTGAAAGGAAAGCTTGATGATGAATCATTAGGCGGGAGTACTTTTATTGATGAGCACTTTTTAGACACTCAATTGAAACAAGGGATTCAGAACAATAAAGATATGGTCAAAGAACAAAAAGAGGCACTTTCCACTATTTTTGATGATATTAGTGATTTAATTGAATTACATACTTTTTCAAGTAAAGAGGTCAATGAACATTTAGACGATGCGAACAAAAAAAGAAAAGTGACCATTGAAGTTTTACATCAAATAGACAATGATTTAAAAACGGAATACGCAAAGTCAGAAGCGGTTGAGAACCACCTCAACACTTTTTATGCAAAGATGATGGCTGCTACTGGAAAAGGAAAGAATGCTCAGCCAATGTATTATGATGCAAAAGCATTTCATGAGACAGATGTGTACAAGAACCATGATCAGATTGATGCTCAAGTGAAAGCCTATTTAAAGGTGAAAAAAGAAGAACAAGAAAAACGAAGAATCAGAGAATTGAAAGAAAAGCTCAATGATCCTTCGTGTCTATCAGAAGCGAAATACTTTGAGATTGTAGATGAGATCGGTTATGAGAATCTCACATATGATCAAAAAATGTATTACAGTCAGCTTCTCCAAATCAAAGCACAGGAAGAAGCATCGGAGGTGTTCATTGATAGTGTAAAAGGTGCTGCAGTGGGTCTATATGATGTGGCAAAAGATACAGTGACCGGAATCTATGATCTTGTCACTGATCCTGGTGGGGCTGTGGAATCAGTCGTAACGGCTGTTTCTCATCCAATTGAAACGTCGAAAGCGATTGGAAAGTCGATTTCAGACTCATTCCAAAAAGAAGTCATAAATGGTGACGCGTATTCACGGTCACACTGGTTCGCCTATGCGACTGGTTCTCTTGCAGAAATTGTCTTTGGTTCTAAAGGGGCAGGAGCCATCACAAAAACAGGGACAACAGCTGCCAAAACAACAGTGAAGAAAGGCCTTGAACAAGGGGCAAAATCAATAGATAGAGTCTCTATTCCGAATCTATTGCCATACTCACCAAAGTTTCAAATGGCTGGTGGACCGAAGCTGCCGTATAACGTGTTTGACGGAGAAAATCTCAAAAATAAACTTCTCTCCATGGCAAAGCGTCTAGACAACAACTCAGGATACGGTATCTCTCAGACAGGCAGAAGATTACCGGCACCAAAATCACCACCGACCGTTGTCAGTTACGGAGATCATTATGTGAGATGGAAACGCAAGAAGGTATTAAAACCGAATGTCGTTTATTCAACAAAGCAAGGTTACACCTACACAACAGATCACTATGGTCGCATTGTCAAAGTCGAAGCAAGTGATTTAAAATATGGAGAGGTCAAAAGAAACCAATATGCTCAATCCAATTCAGGAAAGCCGGATCGATTGCTGGATGATGATGGTGGTCATCTGATAGCGTCTATTTTTAAAGGTTCTGGTGATATTGATAATCTGGTGCCGATGAATTCGCAGATTAATCGTAGTGGCGGGAAATGGTATGAGATGGAACAAAAATGGAGAAAAGCATTAGCATCTGATCCACCAAAGCGTGTAGAAGTTATAATTGAGCCGAAATATTTAAATGATTCAATTAGACCCTCTGAGTTTGGTGTGTTTTATAGCATAGAAGGAAAAGAAAAGTATCTAATTATTGAAAATAAAATCGGAGGGTGAATAATATGGAAAACATAACAATAGATTCTATCTATCAAAAAATAGCTGAACTTATTCATGATAACATTCCAGTTGAATGGGAAAAAATACGAATGTATACGGAAGTGGTCAAACACGAAGCAGAAATAACTTTTTACTTTAGAAAAAAGGGTGATAAGGAGTTTATTTACGGGCACAATATACCTAAATTATTTAATATCAGTAGATCAATATATATGGATTTTTTAGTTGAGTTAACACGATTATTTAGACAGTTAAAAACATTTTATGAAAAAAATAATTATGGTTCATGGACTAATCTCACGCTTGAGATGGAGCATTCAGGTAAATTCTCGATTGAATATGGGTATGAAGATATTTTCTCATTAGGTATTGATGGTGATCAAAGAATAGCCGTTTGGGAATACGAAACGTTCGGATTTCTACCTGAAGATGAGGAAGATAAAGAAGCTGTGCTAAATTATTTGAAAAATAAAGAAGAAAATAGAAAATAGCAAATGACCCTCCAAATAAATGAAGGAGGGTTTTTGTAATACTTGTTTCATAAGAATTTATCGCTCTACTTATTTAAACCGATAAACCGTAACTTCACACTCACCAAGGACCTCTTCTATCATCTCTCGAACAATCGTCCAATCGCCGCCTGCCAAGCCGCAGCCGATCCCATAAGGAATGGCGATAGAATGAAGGGGGTTCTTTTCATTTGGATTTGTCACTGTCTGTTTTAGATGTTCAAAGCAGCTGCGTAATGCGTCGTCATCTGTTTGTTTTGTTTTTCTTCCGTATCCAACTTGGGCGAATAAGTTGGCAATGGTTTTTCCGTCGCTCGTTGTGATGAACTGGACGGAGCTTAATAAATCATCTCCTTGTTCTGCACATAACCGTTTATAGTCTTTATACACATTTGGGTATTTGCTTTTGATTTGCTTTGCTAATCCTGCTCCCATGACACCCTTACAATTCACTTGGTGACAGATGATGTCTTCTTCTGCGTCTAAGATATTGCCTTCTACCGTTTTAATCATTTTAAGTCATCCCTTTTCAATAAAATGCAAACTTATGTTCTATTATATCAGTTTTGATGACATTATGTTTAAAAAAATGGATACGTTCATACGACCAAATTGGCAAAAAAAGTCCATGACATCTAAAATAGTGAAAGATAAAGAAAAAGTAGTAAGGAGAGTCTTATGGATAAAATAGAAACAAATCGTTTAATTCTTAGACCATTTCGTGATGAAGATGCACCCGGAATGCTTGCATACTTGTCTCAACCAAGAGTGAATTGTTTTCTGGATGATCAAATTTTTACATTAGAAGAAGCGGTCGCTAAGGTGCAAAAAAGAAAAGCAGATCACTCTTATATGGCGGTTTGTTTAAAAGAAAGTCAGTTGATTATCGGTGAACTGTTTCATTTAAAAGATGAGCCGGACACGTATTCGATTGGCTGGAATTTTCATGCGTCATATGAAGGGAAGGGATATGCCCGTGAAAGTGCAGAAGCTCTCTTGTCGTATCTATTTGTCAATCAAGGAGCAAGACGCTTATATGCATATGTAGAGGATGACAATGATCGATCTCAAACATTATGTGAGCGTTTAGGCATGAGGAAGGAAGGCCTCTTTCTTGAGTTTGTTTCATTTACTACAAATGAAGATGGCACACCTAAATATGAAAATACCTATCAATATGCTTTGCTGAAAAAAGAATGGGAGCAGTATCATTCTAAATAGTGCATGGTTTCTTGGTATTGGGATGACAACGAAGTGACAAAAATGTGAGATGATCCCTTTGTTTTGTTCGCTCGATCGATGTCACGGTCTTCTTTTTTCATTTATCCTTTTCCTAAACGAAGCAAAAGGAATGAAATGAGATGCAGGAGTTTAATGAACGGGTTTTTCGGTCGATTAATCAGCTTAGTATGAATCACGATGTCTTAAATCCAGTTCTTATTGGATTGGCTGAATATTCAGTGATGTTCATTGCAATCATGTTTTTGATCATGTGGTTTCAAAACCGAAGCAGAAAAAACAGATGCATGATGATATCTGCTGGGTTGACCTTTATCTTGGCAGAGATGCTAGGGAAAGTCGCTGGGCTCTTTTATTCCAATCAGCAGCCCTTTGCAGAATTGAATCAAGTCAACCTTTTAATCGAAAAGGAAGTGAACAACTCTTTTCCGAGTGATCACACCATTTTTATTTTTTCCATTTGTATGGTCTTTTGGCTTTTCCACAAGCGTCATATTTATTGGCTTTTCATTGCCTGCGCTGTAGGATTTTCAAGGATTTGGGTAGGTGTTCATTATCCATTTGATGTGTTGGCAGGTGCTGTGATCGCTTGTTTAACGGCAGTAACGGTTGTTTATTTGCCGCTATTCCAAAAGGGCGTTAATGTACTTCTGTCGTGCTATGAATGGGTGGAGCAGAAATGGACAGGAGAGAGAACCAAATAAAATGTAAGTCCACGAAAAAACACCCCAATCTGTTATGAAAACAGATCGGGGTGTTTATTATTTTCGCCAAAATGTGGAACAATCTGCTTTGTCTTCAATGTTAAATTCGATGATTTTTTTTAGGAGAGGGTAGTCAATCGGTAAGCTTTCCTTCATCCGAAACATCTTTTTTCCATGGTCATAACCAGCTTGTACAATATCTGTTGAAAAGTGATCAATCCCTTTTCCTTCTGGCGCAACAGAAATGTGGTGTTTTGCGACGCTAAATCCGATAATAAATGTGCCATGATCTGTGAACATGGGCTGATTCCAAGCAATTCTTGGCTCTAATTGAGGGAATGTGTCTGAAATCCATTGTAAGATGTCTTGTGTGCGCTGTTTCAGCTCTGGATGACCGATATTGCTTACATATTCTTCAAAAACCTGCATTGTTTTCATCCTCCATATTCATCAAGCCTCAGACGGGATTCGAACCCGCACTCCTTTCGTAAGCATAGGCTAGGGGGCAACACGCTTCCCTACGGAATTTCACCGACAGGAGTTTCACCTGTCTCAGCTCATTTGCTTTTCGGTGCTTCTGAAACCCTTGCCTTGCGACCCGCTAGCTACAATTGTTTTACGGCGCTCTTCCCTTCTAGAGCTACTGAGGCACGGAAGTTCTTGTTCATATTATATAGAGAAACTTGAAAAATGAAAAGCAGTGCTCATGATTCAGGGCCATCGCACAAAATAGGCAATGGAATAAAACCAATCAACGGTGTCTTTTGATAAAAAAAGACGGAATTTTTAGTGTATGCATCATTGACTAGGAGAAAGAAACGCAATAACGAAGGAATCGGTTATTGAAGATTCAAGTGATTCATATTAAAATGATGTCAAATGGACTAATTAGCAATTGCTAATAGAAGTTCCATATTTAGTGAAATCATGTGGTGTAGCTGAAGGTGATTGGGGGTGTAGAATGAGCAAAGTTCCTGTGGCGGAATTGGCATCACTATTAAATGACTGGAACATGGAAATCAAAAAAGATCATGCAGATGAGGCAGAACGGCTATTTGCTAAAGCGAAACAGGCAGTAGAGGAAATTGATGATGCTGACATCCTCATGTATTATTCTCTTCTAGAGAAAAGGCATCATATTCTGATGTACAATTTAAGAGGGCAAAAAGGCAATGTTTCAACGAAAAGTATAGAAGGCCATTATGGGAAAAAAGATGATGATTTGTCTAATCGCCTTGCTTATTATTTTGATTTTTATGAGGGTGTGTATGAACAGCATCAGGGGAATTATGAGGTTGCATTACAGATGTATCAAAGTGCGGAAAAGCTCTTAGATAAAATTCCGAGTGAAATTGAACGCGCTGATTTCGATTTTAAGGTCGCGTGGCTTTACTATCGCCTGAGTCATATTATGCTTTCATTAAGTTATATTCGCAGGGCTCTACACGTCTATAAACGTCACAAGCAATATGAAAGAAGAACTGCACTTTCATATTCTCTTATTGCAGCCAACCTTACAGAGATTGGCAGGTACGAAGAAGCGCTTGAGAATTATCGTTTGGCGGAAGAGGTGTTGACGAGCGAACAGGATGATTTTATGCTGGCTCAGCACCATCATAATGTGGCCATTTTATATTCATTTTGGAATAAACCGAAAGAATCCATCAGCCATCTTGAAAAAGCATTGTCTCATCAAGAGTATTATGATTCAGATTTCTTTTTCCATTCTACGTATCTGATCAGCCGGGAACTCTGTGTGATTGGTGAAAAGCAGCGCGCAAGCCAGTATATAGAGGCTGCATATGCACGAATAAAAGATGCTTCTCATGAAGTGTTTCAGCTCAAAATAGGCATCGTACATGATCTTTACTTAACGAATGTGCCACAAAGATTTCAGCAAATTAATGAGAAATTAAGAAAGTTAGAAGAAAAGAATGAATATCATGAAGTGAAAGAGCTTTCTCACTTTGCTGCAAAGTATTGTGAAAAGCAAGCACTTTATGAGCAGTCTGTTTTTTACTTGAATAAAAGTTTAGAAGCGGATTTACATATGAAAAGAATGGGGTTGATATAAGATGAAAACAGGATTAAAAGTATTATTCGTTGTGGGTTTAGCGGTCGCTGCGGCTGTTTTAACTGAAAATGTAGCGGGTTCTTTCGAAGTAGCAGAAAAAATCATTGGTGGTTAATCACCCAATCATATCTCGCCCTTGTTGATGATCATCAGCAAGGGTTTTTTATATGGGTGAAAATAGGCTCTTCTTATTAAACGCTGCAAGAACGTTTAATAAGAAGAATTCGCAACAAAGGGGGTGTGCAAATTTGTTACCTGCTCCATTATTCTAAATAAACATAGGGCAGAGCAACAAGTTAAAAAGGTCACCTTTCTTTGCTTAATTTAATTTTTTGCAGGACTTTTCATTCAAATTTTATGAAATTGGTCTATTGTACATAGAAATTGTTACAAAAGAGGGAACACCGCTCCATTTGTCACGCATATGATGAGATGAAGTGTAAGTTGAAGGCAGGTGATTGTATGGATCCACGGGTGTATGGAGGCTTTCATGGCGGCGGTTTTAGCGGTGGAGCAGTGGGACCTCATATTGGCTTTGGCGGGTATTATGTGAGCCCTGGCGTGTTCTCGGGCTTAGGAGGTTACCCTGGATATGGAGGGTTCGGGACGTTTTCTGGATATTCTCCATATGGCTCCACATTCATTATGGGGCGTCCTCCTGGTTTTTATGTAAGAAGTTATTAATGTTTCATCAAAGTGGTTGAAATAGCCATCTAAGATTGGCTATTTCAATTGGTGAAAGTGCTTAAATGTAGCTGTGATTACAATAACCCCTAGGATGCAAATAGGCAGCCAAATGATGATAAACGGATCGTACGCATCTGTGTATGCTGCTAAAGCAGCACCTAGGCAGTAAAAGACAATAGATCCAATTCGCAGAAAGCTCACATGCTGAATAGGGGCTTTTCTTTTTTCCCGATTTGATAAGCGCTGCGCCAAATCTTCAAATAAGTTAGCAAGTGTACTCGTTAAAACTGTTGTAGAAATGCCAGCGACATTTAATTTGCGTGCGGCCGCCGTTTGCATGCCCATCGCCATACTTAAAAGAATAATCAGCATAAAATAAGCACCTTGCGTATAAGGGAAAATGGTCATAAGAGCAAATAGAAGCAAGATGATGACTTCTATGATAAAGATGCGTGTAACGGCTTTTGGCCAAAATGTTTTTTCTTGTTTTCCACCTATGACAACAGCTAGTAAAACACCTAGAACAAATCCGCTAAGTGCCGTGATGGAATGAAGAGCGGTTAACTGCAATGAACTGCCTGCTGCAATGCCAAGCAGTACAATATTTCCCGTCATATTTGCTGTAAACACATGCCCTAGGCTTAAATAGCCGATAACATCCACTATTCCTGCGGTAAGACATAAGAACATCAGTGCAATGTTTCGTATTGAGTGTGCGGTCAAAATGGTCATCCCTTTCTTTCTCTCTAATGAATAAGTGTAACGCTTAATGACCGCGTATGTCCATTTTATGAGCTGGTAACATGTCCTGCAACTGATATAAAACTTGTCGAAAAGAATCATCATTCACATGGTGCCTCATTTTCCGGAATGGATCGCCTTTTTCCTTTAGACGTTTCATAACAGCCGGCATCGTAAATAAAGAAGGGTGACATTCTTCGCTATTTAATTCTTCCCATTCAATCGGTGTTGCAACAAGTCCGAGCTCGTTTCCTCTCGGGGAATACGGGGCGATGATTGTTTTTCCAGCATCATGTTGAAGGTAGTCTAAATATAAACGGTTGCCGCGGTTTTTCTTTAGACGCTCTAGCGTAAACAGCTCGGGTGCTTGTTCACATAAAAATTGGCAGATGAATGCAGTGAATTGTCTAGTTTGTTCATATGTGAAGGCATTTTTCTTCAAAGGGATATAAACTTGCAGCCCTTTCCCACCACTTGTTTTAATAAATGCGGTGAGAAAGAGCCCATCTAAAATGGCCTTGATTCGTTTGGCTGCTTCTATTGCTAGGTGAAACTCTTTAACAGAAGGCGGATCTAAATCAAATACAATTTCTACAGGCCGATCTGTATCTCTCGTTTCAAAAGGAATATGAAATTCCATCGCCAGCTGGTTACCAAGCCAAAGCAACGTGTTAGGATCATTACAGATTGTGTAAGAAATATCGTGCGCTTGATCTGTCTCAACAAAATCAGGCGCATAATCGGGCGTTGCCTTTTGATAAAAAGATTCTCCACCAGTGCCATGAGGAAAGCGTATTAACGTAAGACGTCTTTCACGTAAAAAGGGTAATAAACAGGAAGCGGCTTGCCTCAAATAAAGTAAGTAATCTGCCTTTGTGATATGAAGGGCAGGTACAACCGGTTTCTCTGGGTGGGTGACGTCAATCATAGTTGGGAGCGGATAAAGCTGTTTGAGCATGTGTTGAAAGGTACACGTTGCTGGATCTGCATCGAATAAAAACGAAGAAAACCGGGGCTCTCGTAAGGCTGATCCATCAAAAGAGATACAGGCAATCTTTGCGACAATGGATGGTGGGATTTCATAATGTGATGCTTCAGTCATTTGACCTTTGGTTAGAAATAAGGTGCGCAGGGTTTGTTCTTCTTCTTTAGAAAAACCATGCTTAAATTGGACAACCTCTACGAGATTCGTTTCTTGATAAAGACATCCTTGAAAATAGCCATTGTCTTTATCAAAACGAGTCACGATGACAGATACATACCGCCAATTTTTGATTTTGAGCCATTCTTTCGAGCGGGTATGCTCCTGCCATTTACTCATCTTCTTTTTAGCAACTAATCCTTCCGCTAAATAGGTCAGCATGATTTTTTTCATGTCATCAGGGCTGCTATCGGTTTGGATGATTTGAAGAAGAGAGGGGTGATTCAGCTGAACGGAGGGAGGAAGATTTGCAGCTTGGAACACCTCATGCAGCTCAGCTTTTCTTTCAATCAGCGGTAAATCAACGAGGGATTTCCCTTTGCATCTCAATAGATCAAATGCAATCAAATGACATGGAAACCGCTTAGCCTGGCGTTGAATGGTTTCTGTGTTTTTCAGGCGGCCTCTTTGCTGAACTTTAGTAAAGTCGCTTTCTTGTTCACTCAGTAAAAAGACCAATTCTCCATCTAGGGTCAGCGGTAAAAAAGGTGCAAGCTGCTTTGTTAGTTGCTGGCACTGCTCAATGACTTCAGGAAATTGTTTGTTTAATCGTTTTCCCGCTCTGCTCTCTAAATGGATGGCGTCTTTTTCCCAAATAAGAATGGCCCTGAAGCCGTCATATTTTAATTCATACAGCCAGTCTGCTCCAACAGGAATACCATGTGCAGACGTTAAACGCATCGGTTTCATTGTGTTTTTCACTTCCTTACATCATGTGTTCTTATGGTGGGATGAAATTTTCATAAACATACATAACTCTGATGAAAACATTACATAGTAAGGAGAAAAGAACGGAGGCGTTACGATGCATACAGTATGGAAGGGCGGCATTAGCTTTGGACTGGTGAATATTCCAGTCAAGCTGTTTACCGCTACAGAAAACAAAGATATTAAATTAAGACAGCTTCATAAAGAATGCCATACGCCGATTAACTACAAAAAGGTTTGTGCTAACTGCGGCGAGGAGGTAGCGCCAGAGCAAATTGTAAAAGCGTACGAGTATGCCAAAAATAAATTCATTGAATTGGATGAGGAAGAACTCGAAAGGCTGAGAAAAGAAAATGAAGAAAAAGCCGTCGAAATTATTGATTTTGTGAAGATAGAAGAAATCGACCCCATCTATTATGAAAGAAGTTATTTTCTATCTCCAGATACCGGCGGAGCAAAGGCTTATTCATTATTAAGAAAAGCGTTACAAGAATCAGGGAAAATCGGTGTAGCCAAGATCATGATTCGCTCAAAGGAGCAATTAGCGATTGTTAGGTGCTACGAACATATTTTACTAATGGAAACCATTCATTTCCCTGACGAAATTAGGCAAGTATCAGATGTCCCGAATATCCCGCAAGAGGAAAACATCGTGAAGAAAGAATTAGATACGGCACTCCTTTTAATTGAGCAGCTGACCACCACATTCGATCCAGCCGCTTATCGCGATGAATACAGAGAGCAGCTGATGAATGTCATTGGAGACAAAATTTCTGGAGAACATACCGTTCAACCAGAAACGACAGGTAAAAAAGAGGCTTCATCCAATGTCACTGATTTGATGGCCGCTTTGCAGGCTTCTATCGATCGATCAAAACCAGAAAAAACGAAAAAAGCAGCACCTAAGAAAAGAAAAGCACCCGCTAAAAAAGAAAAGAATGCATAAAGAAAAGACCGCTCGCCAAAGGGCGGTCTTATTTTGGCTTCACTACATCCTGAATCGTCCCGTCTGATCGGTGGATGACAACTGCTGTTCCTTTTTTAGATGAAATCTCTTTCGCGCGGTCGATGGCTTCCTGTTTCGTTTCTTTTACCTCACTTGCACGCTTCGCTTTTTCAGTTTGAACCGCCCAGCCTTCATCATGTTTCACGACATGCTGCGCATGATCCATGAGCTCAGGTCGTGCAGAGCTGCTTTTCTTAGAAGGAGTCACAGAACCATGAGAGTGAAAGTCCTCCATTTCTTTTTCCGTCGCATTCTTTTTCCACTCTTTCGCTTGATTGATCGCAATTGGAATCGCTCTACCTTCTTCATAGCCTTCCTGCACCATTTTGTTGGCAATCTCAAGTGCTTTTTTTCGAATGACTTTGTCTAGTGATTGGAATGAAGCTGGATAATCTTCCATTGTCCAAGGCATATTGAACGCTCCTTTCTTTTATTTGAACACCTTCCCCCATATGCAATGGATCAAACATTTAACCATCTCAATCCAATGGCTTGGTTGAAATACATCGTTTTGCTGAGGAAGAATGTTTTCAATTCCTGCACAATAGAAGATAGTAAAGGAGTGATTGAAATGATGATGAAAGGCTTGTATGAAGCACATTTACCTGTGAGTGATTTGAAGGCATCCATTTCTTTTTATGAAAAATTGGAATTAACACTTGCTCATGAAAATGAACGAGTGGCCTTTTTATGGATTGAGAAAGGAAAGAGCTGGCTTGGCTTATGGAAGGCTGATATATCCACTATTCCATATCATCCAGCGACGCGACATGTTGCGTTCCAAATAGAAACATCCAGCATTGAGCAGATCAAAGAATGGCTGATAGAAAAAGGGATCAGCATACATCCGATGTTTGGCTTTTCGGAAGAGCAACAGCCTTTAGTACTTGATAATCCGCCACAATTTCATGCCGCGATTTACTTTCTTGACCCAGATGGCAATTTGCTTGAATGCATTGCACCGCTTGAAATCGATGCAGGAGAACATCATGAGATGATGACATTTGAAGATTGGGAAAGAAAGAAACATCCGTTTATTGATTGACAAAACCGCTTATTGTAACTATATTGATTACAACGGTGGTGAAGGAATGTGAAACAAATTAGCAGCAGATATACCATTGCTGTTCATATCTTGTCTTTTATTGCGGGTGTTTCAAAAGAGTGCACAGGGGATTTTATTGCAGAAAGTGTTAATTCAAATCCAGTCATTATCAGAAAAATGATGGCTATGCTCAAAAAGGCGGATCTCATTGAGATTCGCCGAGGAGTTGGCGGTGCTTCTTTAAAAAGGCCGGCAGAGGACATTACTCTACTAGATGTGTACCGGGCTGTGGATGTAAGCGAAGATGAAGAGTTATTTAACTTTCATCAACCAGTCATTGCATGTCCAATTGGTCAAGCCATGGATACGAGACTGCGGCAAGAACTTAAAGAAGCACAGTCCGCACTTGAGCATCACCTTAAACAAGTGACAATTAAGCAATTATTAATCGAGGCGGAGTAGAAAAAGCTCATACATAGAGCTTTTTTTACCCCTTCGTTGTAACCATTTCGATTATAACGAATGATCTGATGCAAGAAACCAGCTGCTTCATACATGAAACATCACCGTTGAACGAAAAATGAGGAGGTCAAATCAATGACATTATTAGTGACAGGTGCAACAGGACAACTTGGATCGCTCGTCGTCAAACATTTGCTCGCAAAAGTACCAGCTGAACAATTGGCGGTCAGTGTTCGAGATCCGCAAAAAGCAGTTCATCTAAAGGAAGCTGGGGTGGATGTGCGCAAGGGAGACTTCACACAGCCGGATACACTTCAATCAGCGTTTCAAGGGATTGATCGCCTTTTGATCATTTCGTCTGGGGATGGAGACCGCGTGAAGCAGCATATCAATGCCATCCAAGCAGCGAAAGCAGCAAATGTGTCATTTATTGCTTATACAAGTGTTGTCAATGCAAGAGAAAGTCAGCTTAACCTAGCACATGACCATGCAAAAACAGAAGAAGCAATTTTGGCCTCTGGCATACCTCATGTTTTTCTAAGAAACAATTGGTATGTGGAAAATGAAAAAGATACGATTCTGGCATCAGTGAACGGAGCGCCGTTTATCAGCCCAATTGGTGAAGGTAAAGTCGGCTGGGCAACAAGAAATGACTATGCAGAAGCAGCAGCAAATGCGTTAACACTGCCGGCACATGATCAGGAAATCTATGAATTGTCAGGACCGCTTCGCACACACACTGAACTTGCACAAATGGTCAGCAAAGTGAGCGGGAAAGAAATCAAAGTAGAGCACATGGATGTAGATACATTTGGAGAATTTTTAGCGTCAAATGGTGTACCGAAAGAAGCTGTTCCATTTGTCAAAGCGATGCAAAGCGGAATTCGCGATGGGGCATTAGCAGTCGAAAGCCATGATTTCGAAAAACTATTAGGCCGCTCTTTAACACCTATTGAAGATAGAATACGAGAAATGATGTCAAACTAAACATGTAAAAACGCCCTGTAAAAGGGCGTTTTTTTCATGTACCTTCACAAGTATGATGTCCAAATTTTAGACAAATCCGTTCGTTGAAATTTCAGAAATTTGGGATTAAAATGAAATGAAAGTCTATTATTTAGTCGTCAGATGACCAGATATAAATCAAGGTGCAGTAAAAGAAAGGAAGTTCGCCGATGAGAGTCAGTTTATTTGTCACCTGTATCATTGACACGATGCAGCCACATGTAGGAAAGGCGACTGTTGAGGTATTAGAGCGGCTTGGTGTTGAAGTGGAATTCCCTGAAGAACAAGTGTGCTGCGGGCAGCCCGCCTTTAACAGCGGCTATACAAAAGAAACAATCAAAGCGGCCAAAAATATGATGAAAGCCTTTGAATCAGCTGAATATGTCGTCACACCATCAGGTTCTTGTAAGGCCATGTTTTTAGAATATCCGCACCTTTTTAAAGAAGACCGAGCGTGGTTCGCCCGTGCTCAGGCACTTGCTGCGAAAACATATGAATTAACGGAATTTATTGTTGATATATTACATGTAACAGATGTAGGTGCGAGTCTGAAAGGAAAAGCCACCTATCATACCTCCTGCCATATGACGAGACTGCTTAGAATTAAGGAAGCGCCTTTCACACTGTTGTCAAATGTCAAAGATTTGGTGATGGAACCATTGCCTCGCGCTGAAAATTGCTGCGGATTTGGAGGAACTTTTTCAATCAAAATGACACCCATTTCTGAGCAGATGGTCGATGAAAAAGTACAAAGCATAGAGGAGACAGGCGCTGAATATATCATCGGTGCTGACTGTGGATGTCTGCTGAATATCGGGGGAAGGCTGAATCGTCTTCATAAGCCAGTTAAAGTGATGCATATCGCAGAAGTGTTGAATAGCCGCTGAAGCTAAGAGGGGGAACGGCACATGAGTATGAAAATTGGAGAGAAGGCTTTTAAAGAGCGGATCGGCGAAGGATTAGAAGACGCTGTGATGAGAGGAGCTGTTTCCTCTGCACAGGAGCGTCTGTATAAAAGACGGATGACTGCAAGTGAAGTGCTTGGAAACTGGGAAAAGTGGCGTGAACTTGGAGAGGACATCAGGCAGCATACACTGGCTCATCTTGATGACTATTTATATCAATTAAGTGAGAGCGTGAGTAGACGTGGAGGTCATGTGTTTTTTGCAAAAACAAAGGAAGAGGCATCGGCGTACATTCAAGATGTAGCACAAAAAAAAGCAGCAAAAAAGATCGTGAAATCAAAATCAATGGTCACAGAAGAAATTGAAATGAATCAAGCGCTAGAAGAGATTGGCTGCGAGGTAGTTGAAAGCGATCTTGGAGAATATATTCTTCAAGTTGATGACCATGAACCACCTTCACATATCGTGGCACCAGCCCTTCATATGACGAAAGAACAAATACGGGAAGTTTTTCACGAAAAGCTTGGATATGATATGTCAGAGACTCCTGAAGAAATGACCAAATTTGTAAGAGCTTTGTTACGAGAAAAATTTCTTGAAGCAGACATTGGTGTGACGGGCTGTAACTTTGCTGTGGCTGACACAGGATCGATTTGTCTTGTGACGAATGAAGGGAATGCGGATCTTGTCACGTCCATTCCAAAGACACATATCGCAGTCATGGGGATGGAGCGGCTTGTACCAACGACGGAGGAGCTCGATGTCCTTGTCGGCCTATTGTGCAGAAGCGCAGTCGGTCAAAAGTTAACAAGCTATATCTCTGTCGTGGGACCAAAAGGAGAAGGAGAGGTCGATGGACCAGAAGAGTTTCATTTGGTCATTGTGGATAACGGACGGTCAACTATATTAGGGACGGAATTTCAGCCAGTTTTGCAATGTATTCGGTGTGCGGCCTGTATCAATGTGTGCCCCGTTTATCGGCATGTTGGCGGTCATTCGTACGGATCAATTTACCCGGGTCCGATTGGTGCTGTTCTTTCGCCGCTACTTGGAGGATATGACGACTACCAAGAGCTTCCTTTCGCCTCAAGTTTGTGCGCAGCCTGTACAGATGCTTGTCCAGTGAAAATTCCACTTCACGAATTATTAATCAAACATCGACAAGTCATCGTTGAAAAAGAGGGGAGAGCGCCTAAAGCGGAAATGATGGCAATGAAAATGTTCGGAATGGGCGCATCCACTCCTAGAATGTATCGATTTGGCACAAAAGCAGCCCCTGTGCTCTTGAAACGTATGGCTTCAAACGGACAGATTTCAAAAGGTGCGGGTCCTTTAAAGAATTGGACAGAAATTCGTGACCTCCCAGCGCCAAGCAAAGAAAGGTTTCGGGATTGGTTTAAAAAGAAACAAAAGGAGGAGCGGCAATGAAAGGAACCATTTCTCATCGGGATTCATTTTTAGCACATATCCAGCAACAATTAGGCAAAAGCTCCACCAAGCCTGCATCTATTCGGCGTCCGGTTTGGAAGCATCGAGTCAATTGGGAAACAAATGAAGGTCTGTCGAAAGAAGAATTGGTAGAGCAATTGAAGGTGCAATGTCAGCAAATTCATACGAGAGTGGTAGAAACAACACCAAAAGAAGCACCCTCAACGTTACGATTATTGATGAAAGAGTATGGAGAAGGTCCTGTGATGACTTCGAGCGATAGACGTTTTGCACAATATGAATGTCATCCTATGTTTCAAGCCTTGCAGAAAGAAGGAATCTCAGTCACTAGCTGGAATGCAGATACATCAAGAGAAGAAAATATAAGGCAGGCAGAACAAGCGAAATATGCAGTGGTATTCAGCGATTACACACTTGCAGAATCCGGAACCGTTGTTCTTTCCTCCCATCAAGGTCAAGGGAGAGCACTTCATTTTTTACCGATGATGTATATCGTATGTATTGAAAAAAGCACAATTGTCCCGCGGATGATTCATGCTGTTTCAGCTCTTCATCGCCTAGTAGAAGAAGGAGAGCAGACGAAAGGCGCCATTCATTTTATATCAGGTCCAAGTAATTCTGCCGATATTGAAATGAATTTAGTCGTTGGTGTTCATGGCCCGGTGCGGGCTGTGTATGTATTAATAGATGATGAATAAGGGCTTTCGTGAAGAAAGCTTTTTTTATGTAAACATTCTAAAAATTCATCTTGCCTCTAGGCGAATAGTCATAGTAAGATGACGTCATACAAGATGAGAAGCTCATCTACTGCTGATGTAAAGGAAGCTGCTAATGGAAATGAAGACAAATGCTCCAAAGAAGTCGATTGCGGTGCCGCTTGTGATCTCAATCATTGCGATTTCGTTTTCGGCCATTATTGTGAAGTGGTCAAGTGCGCCTGCTGCTATTTTAAGTATGTATCGAATGATATTTGCGGCGGTTTTGATGCTTCCGTTTATTCTGCCGCGTCAAAAAGAGTTTGTCTCATTAAAGCGGAGAGACTGGTTTTTCTTATGTATGTCAGGTTTCTTTTTAGGGCTCCATTTTGTTTTGTGGTTCGGCTCATTGAAGCTCACCACAGTGGCGAGCTCTACAATCATCATTGCACTTCAGCCGATGGTGTCATTATTAGGCGGATTTCTCATTTTTCGTGAACGAACAACGAAGTCAGCCATTTTCACAATGTGTGCGGCGATTGTTGGTGCGCTCATGATCGGATGGGGGGATATCGGACATAACCAAGACGCCATTATAGGAGACATTTTATCCTTTTTCAGTGTAATCGCTGTTGTTTGTTATTTATTAATCGGCCAACAAGCTGTGAGAAAGATATCTCATTGGATTTATAGTTTTTGTGTATTTGGTTTTGCCGGCCTTTTTTTAATTTTATTTAACCTTATACAGCAAACGCCTTTTGTAGGCTATTCGGGTAAAGAATGGGGGATTTTCTTACTGCTCGCCATTATTCCTACCATGTCCCATGTGATTAATAACTGGCTGTTAACCTATGTGAATGCGACAACTATTTCAATGAGTATTCTAGGCGAACCTGTTGGGGCAACGATACTCGCTGTTTTACTGCTTGGAGAGAAAGTCACGCTGCTGCAAATGTTCGGTGGTCTTCTTGTCCTTTTAGGTGTCTTTTTCTTTTTGATGCAGCAGCGACAAGGGATCGTAATGAAAACACAAAAATCCGGCTAACTCCCGGATTTTTTTACTCTTTTAAATGATTTTTTTCAATTACTTTGTTTAATCTAGCCTCGACTTTCTTCAATTCCACTTGTTTTCTTCTTATCATTCGAATCGCGATGACCACGATGGTCACGATCAATGCAATAAATAGAAGAGAAAATACTTGAAATACGATATCCCCAATGTTGAATGCAGTATTCGCTTCATTAGGCATGTGTAACCCTCCTTATATCTATATATTACCATAAACAATAAAAGATTGAGATTTATCCATAATTTATCTATAATAGGTAAAATATCACTCATTAAAGGAGAACCATTATGAGAACTTTAGTCCTTTTACGAGGTCTCCCAGGTGCAGGTAAATCAACTTGGATCAAAGAACAAGGCTTAGAACCATATACATTATCAGCGGATCAGATCCGTCTGTTAACCCAGCCTCCGCAGTTATCAGTCAATGGGAAACCAGAAATTTCAAGCAAACATGATCATAAAGTCTGGTCTTTATTATTTGAACTCCTCACAGCCCGAATGGAACGAGGAGACTTTACTGTCATTGATGCAACACATGTCACAAGTAAGTCCATTTCGCAGTATAAATCATTAGCTACTTCATACCGCTATAGAGTGTATGTCGTCGATTTTACGCAAGTGCCTCTTGAAACATCCCTGCTGCAAAATCGCGGTCGAGAGCCGCACAAAGTAGTGAAGGAATCTGTGTTATATCAAATGAATGAACGGTTAAAGACAGAGAAGGTGCCTTCATGGGTAACCGTTTTGACGCCTGAGGAATATCCAGCCATTATGACGTATCAGCCCAGGTCTTTTGATCAGTATGAGGCCATTCACGTCTTCGGTGATATTCACGGCTGTTACACAGCTCTAAATACTTATTTGCAAGGAGACTTGAAAGAAAACGAGCTTTATATCTTTGCAGGTGATTTGCTTGATAGAGGAATAGAAAACAAGGAAGTGTTAGAATGGATGCTGGCACATAGAGAATGCCGCAATGTGATCGTCATTGAAGGAAATCATGATCAGCATCTTTACAAATATGCATATGAAGAAAAAGTGAGAAGTAATATGTTTAACCGTCATACTGCGCCTGAAATTGCGGAAGCAGGTTTTGACCTAAAAGAATTAAGGAAGTTTGTCAGAACATTTCATCAGCTCACCTATTTTACGTATCATGGTCAGACATTTCTTGTCACCCATGGTGGGCTTGCCCATTTGCCAGAAGAGCTTCTGCATGTCTCAACGCAGCAGCTTGTTCACGGAGTAGGTGAATATTCAGATGACATTGACCACTTATTTGTGCAAAACACTTCTGGATTAGATATCATTCAAATTCACGGTCATCGCAATTTATATAGACTGCCTATCCAAGCGGCGGAAAGATCTTATAATCTCGAAGGTCAGGTTGAATTTGGAGGACAGCTGCGTGTGTTAAAAATTACAGCAGGCGGGATTGAGACACATGAAATTGACAATCCTGTCTACAGAGCTTCTGCAAACAAGCAACCGGTCTTTGTTCAGCCCAATGTGACGCTGGATGATTTTTTATCCCATTTAGATCAGCATGAATATGTACAAGAATTAAAGCTGCCACACGATATTTCATCTTTTAATTTCACGAAAAAAGCATTTAGTGAAAGACAATGGGATGAAATAAATGTCAAAGCAAGAGGGTTGTTTATCAATATGACTTCAAAGCAGATTGTGTCTAGAAGTTATAATAAGTTCTTTAATATTGATGAACGTCCTGAAACCAGAATGCAGCATTTAGTGAATCATCTTCAATTTCCTGTGACGGTCTATGATAAAGCAAATGGATACTTAGGCACGGTTGGGTTTAACGACATAAAAGATGAACTGGTGTTTACGTCCAAATCGTATACGTCACATGTGAAGCAAAATCAGCATGCTGCTTGGGTCGAAGAGCTATTTTATGCGACCTTTGACGATGTGCAGGTCGATTACATCAAATCATACGTACGCGACAACCATGTATCCCTTGTATTTGAAGTCATTTTGCCAGAGAAAGACCCGCATATTATCACATATGATCATGATCAACTCATTTTACTTGATATCGTGAAGCGTCAGCTGAGCTATGAAAAAGAACCATTTGCTGAAGTGAAAAGGCTCAGTGAACAGCTTGGCATGCGGTGCAAACAGCAAGTGGCAGTGTTTCATGATTGGACCTCTTTCTATAAATGGTATCAATCTGTATCACATGATGACACAATCAAAGAAGAAGGTTATGTCATTGAGGATAACAGCGGCTTTATGACCAAGTTAAAGCTTCCTTATTATCAATTTTGGAAGCAAATGCGATCCATTAAACAGCGTGTTGCAGATAAGCGCTCCACCCAAAAATATATGCAGGCTTTGCAAACAGCAGAGCAAGCAAGATTTTATACATGGCTACTCGAGCAAGATCCAGTAAACGTGAGAAACAGCTCAATCATTGAGCTGCGTTCACAATTTGAGCAAACGGAAGCAGCCCATTTGAATAATGACGGAATAAATGCATAGTCTAACAAAGAGTCTTTTCTAAAGAAAAGGCTTTTTTTCATGAAATCGAAAGGTGGAAGCTGAAATGCCAGATCACATTGAAGTCATTCTTCGAACCATATTTGCTTTTGCTATTTTATTCGGCGGTGCCCGTCTTCTTGGAAAGCAAACCATTGCACAAATGAATATTTTTGATTTCATTGCGGCGATCAGTCTAGGTTCAATTGCGGCGAACTTGGCGTTTAATACTACGCTTCCGCTTCATCACACAACCATTTCTTTTATTACACTTGTGATCATTATTTATGTGATTTCTTTACTTGCTTTAAGAAGCCGGAAGATGAGAGGTTTTATGGCCGGTAAACCAACGCTTGTGATTCAAAATGGCAAAATCCTTGAAGAGAATATGAAAGGAATGAGGTATACACTTGATTATTTAAATCAACAGCTCAGAGAAAAGAATGTGTTTGACATTAGTGAAGTTGAATTTGCAATGATTGAAACAGATGGGCATATGTCAGTGAAAAAATACCCTTCATTTGATTATGTCACGCGAAAAGATCTTAACCTGTGGATGCAGGCAGAGCGTTACATGCCCATTGAAGTCATTATGGACGGAAAGCTCATTTTGAAAAACCTTCATGAAAACCAATTAACGGAGCAGTGGATCTATGAAGAAATTCAAAAAAGGCAGCTGTCTTTAAAAGACATTGTTTATGCGGTTCGTTCAAGTAATGGCAGTTTATATATTGATACATATGACGATCACATCCATTCTCCAATTGACCAAGAATGAACATATAGTTCAGACGACACCCGCGCGTCACAGAACTGCCAATATTTATAAGTCGTTTGGATGTCATCTATCTAGGTATCATTTCTCAATTATTATTATTTTCAGAAAATGTAGTGACGGAGAAAAATAAGTATGTTTAAGTATAAATAGAAGAATTTAAAATATTAATATAATATACATCAAGCGGAATGAACATTCATTCCTGATAAAACGAAAGGAGAGGATGAAATGCCCGCAGCAACTACTGATAAACAGGAGCAGATTATGAAGGCTTCTCTGGACTTATTTATTGAACGGGGTTTTGACGGTACAACGATGCCGATGATTTCGAAAAGAGCCAATGTTGGAGCAGGAACCATTTATCGTTATTTTGATAGTAAAGAAGCTCTTGTGAACATTTTATACCAGCGAAGTCTGACTGCATTTATCGACAAGGTGAATACAAACAGTCCAGACCCTAAAGCAAGCATTAGGGCTTATTTCAAACATGTCTTTTATTGCTTAGTGCTCTTTACAAAAGAGAATCCAAGTGGTCTGTACTTCTTAGAAATTGACAAACGCTCACACTATTTAGATGAGACAAGTAAAGAGAAGATGCAGCAGCTATTAAATGAGCTATTTCATATTTTTGAAGAAGGCAAAAAGGATGGAATTCATCCAAATCTTTCAGGGAGAACGATTTTATCCATTGTTTTTGGAGCGTTCGTTCAGCTTCATAAACAGATTCTAGCAGAGGAAATTGAGCCAACGATTGAATTTTTAGAAGATATTGAGCAATGCTTATGGCGTGCCATTAGCGTTGCATCATAAAGAAATAAAGGGAGTGGGCACATGCAACAAACATCAATCATTCCAAAACCGAAAACATATGGACCTTTTAAAAATATCCCTCATATCAAAAAGGGAGAGCTTTCTCAAAGCTTTTGGCGGCTGGCAGATGAATTGGGGCCGATCTTTCAGTTTGAATTTTCAAAAGCAACAAGTATTTTTGTTTCCAGCCATGAACTTGCCAAAGAAGTATTTGATGAGAGGCGTTTTGATAAATTCATTGGAAGCAGTCTCAATAAAGTGAGAACTTTTTCAGGGGATGGGTTATTCACAAGTTGGACAGAAGAGCCGAACTGGAGAAAGGCTCATCACATCTTGATGCCGGCGTTTAGCCAGCAGGCCATGAAGGGGTATCATGAGATGATGCTCGATATTGCCACACAGCTTGTACAAAAATGGCAAAGAACGGGCCGTGATGAAGAAATTGAAGTAGCAGAGGATATGACAAAGCTCACTTTAGATACGATCGGGCTATGTGGTTTTGATTTTCGATTTAACAGCTTTTATAAAGAAAATCAGCATCCATTTATTGAAAGCATGCTGAATGGTTTAAATGAAGCGATGGATCAAGCAAGCAGATTGCCGGTCGCAGATAAATTAATGATCAAAAGAAGAAAAGAATTTGAACAAGATGTTGATTTTATGAAGCAATTAGTAGATGACATCATTCAAGAACGGAAAAAACAAGATAAAACGGGCAATGATTTACTGTCTCTCATGCTACATGCAAAGGATCCTGAAACAGGTGAACGCCTGTCAGATGAAAATATCCGTTATCAAATCATTACCTTCTTAATAGCGGGTCATGAAACAACAAGCGGATTGTTGTCATTTGCGATTTATTTTTTACTGAAAAATCCAGACAAATTAAAAAAAGCCGTACAAGAAGCAGACGACGTGCTACAAGGCGGCCTGCCGACATTTAAGCAGGTTCAAAAACTAAGTTATACGCGTATGGTCTTAAATGAAGCACTTCGCCTCTGGCCGACGGCGCCTACGTTCTCTCTTTATGCGAAAGAGGATACAGTCATTGGAGAAAAATATCCGATCAAAAAAAACCAAAGTGTCAATGTGCTGCTTCCTAAATTACATCGGGATCAAGCGGTTTGGGGGGAGGATGCAGAAGAATTCAAGCCTGAACGTTTTATGCATCCTGAAAAGATTCCACAGCATGCCTATAAACCATTCGGAAATGGCCAGCGTGCATGTATTGGGATGCAATTTGCCCTTCATGAAGCCACGATGGTTCTGGCGATGGTTCTGCACAACCTTGAATTGATTGACCATACGTCGTATGAACTGGATTTAAAAGAATCCCTGACGATTAAACCGAACGATTTTAAAATCAAAGTACGGCCAAGAAAGCAGCAATTCTTTATGGCGCCTCCGAAAGAAGAAGTGAAGAAAAGCACGGCATCTGCTGAAGCAAAAATAGCGAGTCATGGGACACCGCTATTGGTCTTGTACGGATCAAATCTTGGCACAGCAAAGCAGATGGCAAACGAATTTGCTGAAGACGGAAAAGCAAAAGGGTTTGACGTGACAACGGCACCGCTTGATGATTATACTCGAAAGTTACCAGAGTCAGGCGCAGTTTTAATTGTAACGGCTTCATACAACGGTCATCCGCCTGATCATGCGAAACAGTTTGTGGATTGGGTGTTGCAGGATGAGGAGCAAGATCTATCAAACGTGACATTTGCAGTCTTTGGGTGCGGGGATCGAAATTGGGCGAGCACGTATCAGCGTATTCCTCGTCTGATTGATGAAGCACTTGAAAGAAAAGGGGCGAAGCGTGTAACGGATATTGGTGAAGGCGATGCGGGCGGTGATATGGATGAAGATAAAGAAACATTCCAGAAGACAGTCTTCGATGAGCTTGCAAAAGAATTCAATTTAACCTTGCAGGAGAAACGCCAAGAAAAGCCAAACCTATCCATTGCATATACGAATGAGTTAGTGGAACGTCCTGTTGCTAAAACATACGGTGCTTTTTCAGCTGTTGTATTGAAAAATCAAGAATTACAATCTGAAAAAAGTACCCGCCAAACAAGGCATATCGAATTTCAATTACCTGAAGGCAAGCACTATAAAGAAGGAGATCATATCGGAATCGTGCCAAAAAATAGTGCAACACTCGTTCAGCGAGTGACCGATCGTTTCAAGCTGGATCCAGAGCAGCACATGATACTCTCTTCGGAAAAAGAAGCAAGTCATTTACCTTTAAATCAGCCAATTCAAGTCGGAGAATTGCTGGCGTCACATGTAGAGCTGCAAGAGCCTGTGACACGTACTCAGCTAAGAGAACTTGCAAAATATACGGTATGCCCACCTCATCGTATTGAACTTGAACAAATGGCGGGAGAAATTTATCAAGAAGCTGTATTAAAGAAGCGTGTGACCATGCTGGATTTACTAGAACAATACGAAGCATGTGAACTGCCATTTGATCATTTCTTAGCCCTCTTACCAGGATTGAAGCCTCGTTATTACTCGATCTCCAGTTCGCCAAAGGTGGATGAAAAGAGGCTTAGTATCACAGTAGCTGTTGTGAAAGGAAAATCATGGAGTGGACGCGGTGAATACGCAGGCGTCGCATCAAACTATTTATGCGGACTGCAAGAAGGAGATGAAGTGGCCTGCTTCCTTCATGAAGCTCAAGCAGGATTCGAATTGCCGCCTTCTCCTGAAATACCAATGATCATGATTGGACCAGGAACAGGTATCGCCCCGTTTAGAGGGTTCATTCAGGCAAGGGAAGCATGGCAAAATGAAGGGAAGTCTTTAGGTGAAGCCCATCTTTATTTTGGCTGCCGCCACCCGCATGAAGATGATCTGTATTATGACGAATTGCAGCTTGCACAAGAAAAAGGAGTCGTCACCATCCACCGTGCTTACTCTCGCTACGAGGAGCAAAAAGTGTATGTCCAGCACTTCATTAAAAATGATGGAGCCAAGCTCATTGAATTGCTCGACAAAGGCGCCTACCTGTATATTTGCGGGGATGGAAAGGTCATGGCACCAGATGTCGAGGCAACACTTATTGAACTGTATCAGACTGAGAAACAGTGTGCGAAAGAAACAGCTGAACAATGGCTGACATCTTTAGCCAATGACAACAGATATGTAAAAGATGTATGGAGCTGATCTCACTGAAAAGAAGACAAAGGGCTAAAATAAATCACATTTTAGCCCTTTGTCAACAATCTGAAACCGCCAAAATGGCGGTTTTTCTTTTTTCATAGAGAGATCGCTAGAATAAATATTTGGAAGATACGAAACACCTAATTTACAAATGAAATATTTTGTAAAAAATAAGAATATTCTCTCATTTACTCCAATATGAAACAATCGTATCATTTTTGATATAGGACATAAAGGAGGAATATGATGAAAAAGGTGAAAAAATTAATCCCTTCTCTACTCGTTTTTGGTGCTTTAAGTGTGCCTAGTTTTGCCCATGCAGCATCTGATTCAGTACTTACGTCTGATTATGACATGGTGACTTCTGACGGAAAGGTGATTTCTTCAGCTGACTTCCACAACGATACGAAAACCCCCTCATCCTTTGACAAAGTGGATGATCTCTCTTCTACTATTGGCGAAAAAGTAAAACCACTCACAAAATATTTAAAAGACTTTCAAACAAAAGTAGTCATTGGAGACGATGGTAGAACAAAAGTGACGAATACAAGAGTAGCACCCTATAATTCTATTGCTTATATTACATTTGGCGGTTCTAGCTGCACTGGAACACTCATTGCTCCAAACAAAATATTAACAAACGGACACTGCGTCTACAATACAGTCACAAGAAGCTATAGTGCAAAAGGGTCTGTCTACCCAGGCATGAATGACAGCACGGCTGTGAACGGCTCAGCAAACATGACCGAATTCTATGTACCAAGCGGATATATCAACACGGGGGCGAGTCAATATGATTTTGCCGTCATTAAAACAGATACGAACATTGGAAATACGGTCGGCTACCGCTCTATTCGTCAAGTGACAAATCTAACAGGTACAACGATTAAAATTTCTGGATATCCAGGTGATAAAATGAGATCGACTGGCAAAGTGTCACAATGGGAAATGTCAGGTCCAGTCACGAGAGAAGATACGAATCTCGCATACTATACGATCGATACATTTAGCGGAAACTCTGGCTCTGCGATGCTAGATCAGAACCAACAAATCGTCGGGGTCCATAATGCGGGTTATTCAAACGGAACGATCAACGGCGGACCAAAAGCGACTGCTGCTTTTGTTGAATTTATCAACTATGCGAAGGCGCAATAAAAAATAGGGCATTCAGCTTGTTTCCTTTACAGGGGACAGGCTTTTTTTATCGTCAAATGCAGAAAAGTTTCTTTTTTTGTTCATCACTATTTCATATTTACAAGCTATGCTGAATGAAATAAATGAAAAAGAAAGAAGAGATATGAGTGAAAAATAAAAAAATAGATATGATATTGTTGTTGATTTTATTGATTGCAGCTTTTCTCTACACTTATCAAATTTGGCAGAATGACAGTGCCAATCAATATTATTTAGCTGCAGTCAAAAGTATGTCCAAAAGCTTCCATCACTTTTTTTATGCCTCATTTGATGCAGCTGGATTCGTATCAATTGATAAACCACCCGTCGTTTTATGGATTCAAACCATCAGTGCACTTATTTTTGGCTTTCATACATGGAGTGTGATATTGCCGCAGGCACTTGCTGGAGTGGGGTCTGTTCTTCTTCTTTATCTCATGATAAAACCGGCTTTCGGTCAAGGTGCTGCAAGGGTGTCAGCGGCCGTTATGGCTCTCACGCCAATTGCCGCAGCTGTGAGCAGAACAAACAATATCGACAGTATGCTCGTCTTCACATTACTTGCGGGTACGTATTTCTTGATGCGTGCTGTAAAAAGCGGAAAGATGCGCTGGCTTCTTATTGCCTTTGCTTTGATAGCGGTAGGATTTAATATGAAGATGCTGCAAGCGTTTATGGTCGTTCCAGCATTTATTTTCTACTATTTTATTGCTGCTCGCGTACCGTTAAAAAAGAAAATTTTCTCTCTCTTATGCTCGATCGTTGTATTAGCCTGCTTATCTCTATCGTGGGCAGTTGCTGTAGATATGACAGCTGAAAGTGAGCGCCCTTATGTGGGAAGCAGCCAAACAAATTCAGTGTTAGAACTTGCCTTTGGGTATAACAGCACGGAACGGCTACTTGGTCAGACGACAGGGAAATCCTTTGGTGACATGAACCAGCAAGCAGGTATGGTGATGCCAGACAATTCTGGATTAGGCGATTCGTCAGAGGATCAGTCAAACAGAAATCAGCCGCCGCCATCCCAAAATCAAATGATGCCACCTCAACATGGTCCAGATGGTGGTTCTCCGCCTGGAAGTGCTGTAGGTCAACAAAGTATGAATATGTATGGCACTGGGAATCCCGGTATATTTCGTTTATTTCAATCTGCATTGTCAGGTCAAATCAGTTGGATGCTGCCGTTTGCTTTGTTTGGGCTTTTAGGGATGATCATCAGCTGGTGGAATGAGAGAAAAGCACAATTAAATGAATGGAAACAAACGATGTTTTGGACAGCATGGCTGATTCCTGCTGCCGGATTCTTTAGTATTGCGGGTTTCTTTCACCATTACTATCTCATTATGCTTGCCCCGCCTATTGCAGCACTATGCGGCATAGGAGCTAAGAAGATGGGAGAGTTATTTAAGGCAAACAAAGGAGTATCTGCGTATTTGCTTCCAGCAGCAATCGCTGTTACAGCCATCTT
Organism: Bacillus altitudinis 41KF2b; assembly: GCF_000691145.1. Lineage (GTDB taxonomy): Bacteria > Bacillota > Bacilli > Bacillales > Bacillaceae > Bacillus > Bacillus altitudinis. Next base: position 704,936 of record NZ_ASJC01000001.1, read on the forward strand.
CCAAGGGTATATTTTGAGTAACTATACGACTCAACTCAGTAGTATTTGGATGTATGCCATTGCCATTGCGGGAACAAGTATCGCTATCCTATTGCTGATGTACAGAGAAAAACAATTGATCATGAAACGACTGCTCATCACTGCTTTGACAACGCTGTTACTGTTTCCAGGTTTTTGGTCCGCCACCCCAATCATATATGGTGGAAATGCTGTTCTTCCAGAGGCAGGTGTACAGCTGGCTAGTTCACGAGGTGGGAACATGTTTACATCTAGTGTCGATCAAGGCTTACTCACTTATTTAAAGGCTCATCAAACAGGTGAAACGTATTTATTTGCAACGCTTACGACTGTTACCGCAGCGCCATATATCATTGACGAAGATGAGAATGTCATGGCTTTAGGCGGTTTTAATGGGACAGATCCTATTTTGAATGTCAACAAATTAAAAGCACTTATTCAACAAGGAAAGGTGAAATACTTTTTATTACCAGACAATCAGTCATCAGCTAACAGCAAATTGGTTAGCTGGATTAAATCACATGGTACAGTCATCTCATCTGAAGAATATAAACGATCCACATCAGCTGAAGAGGGGATGCCATCCGAGATGTCTTCACAAAACGAAACATTATATAGAGTAGATGAAATATCTTAAGTAGAACAAGGCGAATGATGAAGAGATCATTCGTTTTTTCTTATGGATCAGTATCCAGGAAGATTCAGCTCATGTTTTTCACATGTCATCACTCAGCCACTCATACATTAAAAATGACTCATTCCCTTCAAGTCAACATCATTTCATCAAAAGTATGAGGAGGTCACGAGCTTTTGAAGATGAGAAAAGGCTGGATCGCTGCTGTCGTTCTTTGTTTTGTCATTTGGATGGGTGCGTTATTAGGTGGTTTTGGAGAGGATCGTTCCGCAAAAGGAGCAGATCGTTATGATCATGTGATTCAATTTCCTAAGGAACGGTATCCTGAAACAGGCAGTCATATTCAAGAAGCTATTCGAAAAGGGCACTCAGACGTGTGTACCATTGACCGAAATGGGGCAGATGCCCGCAGGCAAGAATCATTAAAAGGAATTCCCACAAAACCTGGTTTTGACCGGGATGAATGGCCGATGGCGGTGTGTCTTGAAGGAGGAAAGGGGGCGAGCGTTCAATATGTAAGTCCATCAGATAATAGAGGCGCTGGTTCATGGGTCGGGCATCAAATCAGCGGGTATCCTGACGGGAAACGAATTTTATTTATTGTCAAATAAACATAGACAAGAGGCTCCTTGAGAGGGGCTCTTTTTGTTCAACAGGAGCGTATTCGAGCTAGCAGGTACAAAAGATTCAATGGTACAATCAATCCATCAGGTACAAAGACTGACAAGTAGAAAATGTGAAGGGACATATGCTTATGGAAAAGAACCGTGCATTATACGATTTTTTCATGCAACATGCAGAGAAACTGACTGAAACATGGTATGAATCAATTGAGGATGATGATCCAGAATCCATTTATCGTTCAACAGATTCCAGCATCATAGCAGAGCTAAAACGGCAAAATCAAGATTATTATCAGCATTTTATACGCGCACTTATTGAAGACAAGACGTATTTACATACGAAATTTAAAAAATGGTCTGAAGACTTAGCAAGTGATCCGAAGCACTTGAACACGCCATTAGATTACGTCGTGAGAGAATATATGTCCAATCAAAGAGTGGTTCTTCATTACTTAAAAGAGTTTATAAAACAGCATCAAGGTGATATTGACATTGACCGAATATTTTATTGGTATGATTTGATATCTGAGGCATTTAACATTTCAATTCATGTCTTTATTCAGCAATATGTGAAAAATACCACCAAAAAACTCGTTGCGCAAAGAGACATGATTTATGAGTTGAGTTCCCCAGTCATTGTGTTAAAAAGTCATGTTGCCTTATTGCCTTTAGTTGGAGATATTGACACTGCGCGAGCAAAGATTATCTTAGAAAATACATTAAAACAGTGTTCGCAAAAAGGTGTTCAACATTTATGTATTGATTTATCGGGTGTCGTCATCATTGATACGATGGTAGCACATCAAATCTTTGATCTTGTCACGTCACTTCGGTTAATCGGGGTTGATACGACCATTTCAGGTATTAGACCAGAAATTGCTCAAACGGCTGTACAGCTTGGACTTCCTTTTAATGAATTTCAAACGGCTTCATCACTTGCTCACGCTTTAGATCGTATGACTGAATTTTCACCAATATAAAAAACCAGGCCTAGTAAACGGCCTGGTTTTTTATTTAGATCACAGCGTCAATTTTTGTTACTTTCCAATCCTTTTGTACTTTCTCGAAAGTGACAGTACGTTTTACTTTGCGTCCATCAAGTGTTGGGACTGTGAATTCGTATGTGCGGATTGTATTTTTCTTAGAGACGAGTTTAGGTGTTGCCTTATCCCAATTAAGCATATTGTCTCCGTCACCAACTGGCACAGCCATTTTTCCTTTATGAACGATGAACTGATAGTCTTTTAAACCGTGAGTAATGGCATCTTTTGTGAAAACTTGAGATAGATAGCTGTTTAGTTTTTTCTTTGTGTCAAATGTTTTAGACAGGTAGTTGTAAGTCATATCTTTATAAGTAAATGATTTTAATTTGTAATCTGAATGCTCTTTAATGTTGTAGCCTGACATCGCACTCCAAAAGTGTTCTCTTGCATCAAGGGCAATATGTAACGCTTCTTTATTTGTCAAAGCGGCTGATTTTTTGGAAGCGGCCAGTGTTGTTGTTTGTAATGAGATCATAAGCATAATAGCGGTTAATAAAACAAATAATTTTTTCAAGGCGATTGCCTCCTTTTCTCAATGAAAACTTCTTATGTTACAAATGTTACAATAGTTACAGAGATATTACAAGTATTAAATCTAAATGTTTTTTATTTCTTTTCTTTCTACATATATAACGTTTGAGGGAGACAAAAAGTTTTCATTTTTTTATTTTTTTTCTTCCTCATTGGTATTTAACCGTTCTAAAGAAGAATAAAACGTCTTTTGGAAAGATTTCTATTTGTCTCCTCAACACTCTTTTTTTATGTATGACATATACTGTCGTGATGAATGTCTAAGAAAGTGGTGTTTAGTATGTATTATCCATATGAAGGTACGTGGAATGGGTACTTGTACGATCGGCAGGTACAAAGCATGCCGGCGTTTCCTATTTCTCAAGTTGGAGGATTTCCCGGCTTGCCATTCGGAGGGACTGGGCAAGGGCAAGGTGCAGGAGGACAATCGGTCCCGCCAGCCCCGCCGCAGCATATCATCTCGCAATATCAACAAGCAGTCTCTCAGCCTCAAAGTATGCAGCCGCTCATTGCAGGGCAGAGTGTAGGCGGAAGCCAGCAAACGGTTCAATTTGCAGCTGGATGTAATAGAAGGTGGACCATTGTGTTCCTTAGAAACGGTCAAGTATTTCTCATGTATGTTCTTTCCTCGCAGCCTTTTGGCCGTACAACGGGTTTCATATGGCCGAACTTTACATTTGGCTCGTTCCCAAGCTCTAGTATTCTTGCATATTCTTGTTCATAAAAGAAAAAGCCGGCTCTCATCAGCAGTTGATGAAATACCGGCTTTTTTTAATGAATATTTCTAAATACGCCAATCACTTTACCTAGTATACTCACATTCTGTAAAATAATCGGTTCCATTGATGGATTCTCGGGCTGTAATCTAAAGTGTGTATCTTCCTTATAAAAACGTTTCACTGTTGCTTCATCTTCTTCTGTCATAGCCACCACGATATCTCCATTGTTGGCAGTGCTTTGCTGACGCACAATAACGTAGTCTTTGTCCAAAATACCTGCATCGATCATACTTTCTCCCATAATTTCAAGCATAAATACTTGTTCATCTGGCGCTGCAAAAGTTTCTGGAAGTGGGAAATATTCTTCTACATTCTCAACAGCCGTGATAGGCAAGCCTGCTGTGACTTTTCCGATGACTGGAACATTCATTACAGTGCTCTTTGGAATATTCATTTCCTCTTCATCTAGTACTTCGATCGCTCTAGGTTTTGTTGGGTCTCTTCTAATTAAACCTTTCGTTTCTAGTCTAGCTAAATGTCCATGGACAGTTGAACTTGATGCTAGACCGACAGCTTCGCCAATTTCACGAACGGATGGGGGATAACCCTTGCTTTTTACTTCTTCTTTTATGAATTTCAGGATATCGAGTTGTCTTTTTGATAGCTTCGTCATCTTTTGCACCTCAAAACGTCAATTTTAAAGAAATTATAGCATGTTTTTCCTAACAGTACAAACATAGGTTCGAAAAAAACGTTTGACAGAAACGTTTGTTCGTATTTATAATGAGTGACAGAAAGAACGAACACACATTCTATTAGGAGAGATGACATTATGAGGTTAAAGGAATCTATTATTTTTATTGGGCTATTCTCATTCATCGTTGGCATATTTCTCTCACTTATTGCAGTCACTAGCCATAATGATCCAAATCAATATGTTAAAATAGAGGTTCAATCAGGTGATACTCTTTGGGGATTAGCTGACCAAGTAAACGACAGTAAATCAATCGATAAAAATGCTTTTATTGACTGGGTAACTGAACACAATGATCTCGCTTCAACTGACATCCAGCCTGGAGATATCCTTGTCATTCCAGTTAAAAAAGAGCATCCAGTCGTATATCAACTTGCAACAGTACAGTAGAAAGGTCGATTGAAGACATGAATGCAATCATTTATGCGAGAGTAAGTACTGCCAAAGAAGAGCAAGAAACCTCGCTTACAAGACAAGAAGAAGAACTGCTTGCTTTAGCCGCAGCGCACAAGATGAATGTAGTCAAAGTGATTAAAGAAAAAGCGAGTGGATACGATCTTGATCGTGACGGTGTTTTTGACATGCTGGCTGCGCTGAAAGAGGAAGAAATCGATGCTGTTCTCATTCAAGATGAGACACGCCTTGGAAGAGGGCAGGCGAAAATCGCTCTTCTTCATTGTCTGTTTAAAGAAAAAGTCAAGGTGTACAGCGTATTTCATAGAGGAGAGCTTGAGCTTTCAGAAGCAGACGAGATGGTCATTGAAATTGTAGGCGTTGTAGAAGAGTATCAGCGGAAAATTCATAATTTGAAAATTAAGCGTGGGATGAAAAAAGCTGTTGAGCGAGGGTATCAACCCGAACTGAATTTAAAACACCAAGAACAGGCGCCTGGCCGCGAACGTATTGAAGTACCGATTTCTGAAATTGTTCGATTAAGAAAAAACAACATGACATTCGCTGAAATTGCAGTGACATTGCAGGCACTTGGTTTTGACATTTCAAAAGCAACCGTCCATAGAAGGTACCAAGAATATGAAAAAGGGCTTGCGACTTAAAGCGTGATTTGTTGTAAAAATGACTGATATTTAGTAGTATGTAGAGAAAATGTTTTAAAGGAGTTTGTCATGATTTCTAAAGAACAGCTTGCAAGAATCAATGAGCTTTCAAAAAAGTCGAAAGAGGCCGGTTTGTCGGACGCTGAGAAAACAGAACAGAAGCAATTAAGAGAGGAATATTTAAAGGCTTTTCGTTCTTCTATGAAAAATACACTCAAAACCGTGAAAATCGTCGATCCAGAAGGAAACGATGTCACACCAGAAAAATTAAAAAGAGAAAGAGACCAGAATCTTCATTAAAGGTCATCATTTCTTTATTTTTGAAAAGATGGGAGGAATATTCTCATCTTTTTTCATATTTGCATAAGTTTTTAGGTGATCGATAAACTAAATGTGACAAAATCCTTCTTTTTCGGCGTGAAATAGTTGTGAAAAAAGGACAGTAGATTTATGATAATGGTGTACACAAGATACGGAAGGGGATTTATATGGAAACGATTGAATTGAAATCTATTGCAACAATACGTACTCTCTCCATAGACGCAATTGAAAAAGCGAATTCCGGTCACCCTGGAATGCCGATGGGCGCTGCACCAATGGCATACGCTTTATGGACGAATCACTTAAACGTAAGTCCGCAAAATCCAAATTGGTTTAACAGAGACCGTTTTGTGTTATCTGCGGGACATGGCTCTATGCTTTTATATAGCATGCTTCATTTAAGCGGATACAATCTGAGCATCGAAGATTTAAAACAATTCCGCCAATGGGGAAGCAAAACACCTGGACATCCTGAGTTTGGACATACAGAGGGCGTAGATGCGACAACAGGTCCTTTAGGACAAGGGATTGCGATGGCTGTTGGAATGGCACTTGCAGAAAGACATCTTGCAGAAACGTATAACAAAGACAATTTTAATGTTGTGGATCACTATACATACAGCATTTGCGGAGATGGAGACTTAATGGAGGGCATTTCCTCTGAAGCTGCTTCACTTGCTGGTCATTTAGGCTTAGGCCGTTTAATTGTTCTTTATGATTCAAACGACATTTCTTTAGATGGCGACCTTGATCGTTCTTTCTCTGAAAATGTGAAGAATCGTTTTGAAGCGATGAATTGGGAAGTTCTTTATGTAAAAGACGGCAATAACATTGAAGAAGTGACGGCTGCCATTGAAAAAGCCAAACAAAGTACAGACAAACCTACACTTATTGAAGTGAAGACGACAATCGGTTTCGGTTCACCAAACCGTGCGGGAACGTCTGGGGTGCACGGTGCACCGCTTGGCAGTGAGGAAGCGAAGCTAACGAAGGAAGCTTATTCTTGGACGTTTGAAGAAGATTTCCATGTACCTTCTGAAGTGTACGATCATTTCAAAACTGCTGTTAAAGACGCTGGACAGAAAAAAGAATCAGCGTGGAATGAACTGTTTGAGCAATATGAAAAAGAATATCCAGAACTGGCAGCTCAGCTGAAGCTTGCGATTGAAGGAAAACTTCCTGAGAATTGGGATCAAGAAGTTCCTGTTTATGAAGCAGGTTCAAGCCTTGCCTCTCGTGCTTCTTCTGGAGAAGTATTAAATGGCATTGCAAAGCAAGTACCATTCTTTATTGGTGGGTCTGCTGACCTTGCTGGATCAAATAAAACAACAATCAAAGATACAAGTGACTTTGGTAGAGAGAATTATGCTGGCAGAAACATTTGGTTTGGTGTGAGAGAATTCGCAATGGGTGCAGCATTAAACGGTATGGCACTTCACGGCGGACTTCGTGTATTCGGTGGAACATTCTTTGTTTTCTCAGACTACTTAAGACCTGCCATTCGTCTTGCTGCATTAATGGGACTTCCTGTCACTTATGTATTTACGCATGACAGCATTGCGGTTGGGGAAGATGGACCAACGCATGAGCCAGTTGAACAGCTCGCTTCATTACGTGCGATGCCTAACCTTTCTGTTATTCGTCCAGCTGATGGAAACGAAACAGCTGCAGCATGGAAAATTGCTGTATCTTCAACGAATAAACCGACAGCGCTTGTTCTTACTCGTCAAAACCTTCCAACGATTGATCAATCACCAGAGAAGGCGTATGAAGGCGTAGAAAAAGGTGGATATGTCGTCGTTGAAGCAGCTGATGCACAGCCAGAAGCTCTTCTACTTGCTTCAGGATCTGAAGTAGGTTTAGCCATTGAAGCGCAAAAAGCACTTGAAAAAGAAGGCATTCGCGTTTCTGTCGTGAGCTTACCTGCATGGGATCGCTTTGATGAGCAGTCAGACGAATACAAAGAGTCCGTTCTTCCTAAAGCAGTGAGAGCACGTGTTGCAATCGAAATGGGTGCTTCACTTGGCTGGGAACGTTACACTGGCCTTGATGGCGATGTGATTGCGATTGATAAATTTGGCGCTTCTGCACCAGGCGAAACCATTATTGAAAAATACGGTTTCACTGTCAGCAACGTGGTGAGCCGCGTAAAAGCAAAGCTGAATAAATAATCAGTCTCCAAGCATCATGCTTTTTTGCAGTCGGTTTGCAGAGCTTTTCACTATGCTCTGCAAACTTTTTTCTTTTTTCTTGTTTTTTTGACAAAACTAGTTTCTTCTTGCTTCATATATAGACAATTCTTTCTTTCACATTTTTGTATAATACAAGCAATAAGCGAGATTGACGAAATGTGAAAGGAAGGGATAGACATGGAACGCCATTATTATATTTATTGGATTGAGGATGAGTTTGCTCATCATTATTTTGGTAGAGAATCTATTTTGTTTCATTTGTTTGAATCGTTACACTGGACGAACCGCAGTGATGACGAATTAGTCATGCTTGTTAAGCAAGTGGATTATGTAACGAAACGAATCCCTGCTTTTCATATGCACCAGCGTTTAATGAACAATTTAACCAACATTCACTATACACAAATAGGCTCAATATACAGTGCATCGCTGCCAGATGGAAAAGGCACAGCCGCATTCATTATAAAAGACCGTTACATTCAAATGTCTGCCACAGGCAGTTATGAGGCAGAAGCGGTGTTTTTTGAAGTACTCAGAAAAATTAGTCCTTGTTTCCTGGCTATGGACTTTGGATCAAAGAAGCACGGGTGGCTCAATCCGGTAAAAGTGAGGAATTTTGTTTAAAAAAATAAAATTGAACGTGAAATGTTGTATAATAGCCTTTTGTTTAGTACACTTTATACGAGACAACATGAAGGAGGAAGAATTATGGATTTATGGGTTGTCATCCTTGTAGGCGTTGTTGCACTGCTTGCAGGAGTTGCACTCGGATTCTTTATTGCTCGTAAGTATATGATGAGCTACTTGAAAAAGAATCCACCAATTAATGAACAAATGCTTCGAATGATGATGATGCAAATGGGCATGAAACCGTCCCAAAAGAAAATCAATCAAATGATGAAAGCCATGAACAACCAAGCGAAATAATACGTACGTTATTATGATCATAGATGGAACATGGTCCCTAAAGATTGGACAAGCGATGTCCTTTCTTTATTGAAGTCACCTTCATCAGACGCATAAAACCACTGTACTTGCATGAATAAAGCAGGGAAAGTGGTTTTTATTTTGCCGTGAACCGTCCGTTAAAGACAAAACAAAAAACCCCTGTGAGCAGAGGTTTTCGTTTCTTTTATTGTCACACATATCAACTTTTCTAAAATCGTGCGGCATTTGTTTCTATCTTGAGATATCATTAGTTGGCTGAGTTTGAGTGTAAGTGTCGTTGATATTGTAAGAGGAGATGATCTAGCTGCTGGCTATGTTCGATGGTCACTGTTGATGTCATCCCATTATGCAAGACAACTTTCATCAGCTCTTCTCTTTTTTCTTCAATTTGAGTTAATAATGATGTTTTTACCAAAGTCATGTTCCTTTCATGCAAATCTTGATAAAAAGAATCGATTCTATTATATCCATTTTAAGGTTTATTTTCAAATTTAAAGGGTTTGGTATCTTGATGTCAAATTAAATTATATAAGGTTTTAAGAGATTAGACCATCTTTATTGAGATGATGTAAAAAAAATGAAATGAATTTGTCATCTCTTATTGTATATTGTAAGAAGGGGGTGTTCTTTTGTCAGATTTGAATTACTTTTTAGCGTTTGGAGCAGGGTTTCTATCTTTTATCTCACCGTGCTGTCTGCCACTTTATCCAGCCTTTTTATCCTATATTACGGGCGTTAGTATAGATGAAGTGAAATCTGAGAAGGTGATGCTGAGAAGAAGAAGTCTTCTTCATACATTATTCTTTTTAATTGGGTTCTCTCTCATTTTTATTGCCATTGGATTTGGGACATCGTTTGTTGGGAAGTTTTTCATTGAATATCAAGATGCGATTCGTCAAATTGGTGCCATTCTTATTATTTTCTTTGGCTTTATGATTCTTGGTGTATTTCAGCCTTCTTTTTTAATGGGAGAAAAGAGGTTGCAGTTTAAAAATCGTCCAGCCGGTTTTTTTGGATCGATTCTCATCGGAATGGGTTTTGCTGCTGGTTGGACACCATGTACCGGCCCGATTTTATCAGCTGTCATCACACTTGCCAGCAACAAGCCAGAGTCCGCTGTGACCTATATGATTGCGTATGTATTAGGTTTTGCTATCCCATTTTTTGTTCTTTCCTTTTTCATCACAAAAATGGCTTGGATCAGAAAGCGTCAGCAGCTCATCATGAAAACTGGCGGGATTATTATGATCGTAGTAGGGATCTTGCTGTTCTTTGATCTTCTGACATGGATCATTATCATGTTCTCATCATTATTTGGAGGATTTACGGGCTTTTGAAATCGTTTTCTACAGTCGCGGCGAATGGTTTTTTTTCGTCAATTGGAGTATATTATACATAGACTGACCTTAAAGAATAAAGGAATGATTTGATATGATGATCATAATTTCTTCTATAGTGGCGGTATGTATGGCGGTAGCCGTCATGTTTATTCGCATTAAATCATCTGCAAAACCTGCAACCGCGAAAAAAATTATATTACCTCCTATCTTTATGAGCACTGGTGCACTGATGTTTTTTGTGCCAATGTTTCAAGTAACTGGAGCTGAATTTTTAGAGGCGATTACTGTAGGGATGTTTTTCTCTATCTTTTTAATTAAAACATCGAAATTTGAAATTAGAGGCAATGAAATCTATTTGAAACGTTCAAAAGCATTTGTGTTTATTCTCATTGGACTTCTTGTCCTTCGTATCGGAATGAAGACGATTTTAAGCTCTTCCATTGATTATGGTGCGCTCAGCGGGATGTTTTGGATTCTAGCCTTTGGCATGATTGTCCCATGGCGGGTTGCGATGTATTTGTCGTTTAGAAAGATGTCTAAACAATTAGATCTGCAGCAGGCCCAAATAAATTAAACCTCCTTTTTAAAAAGGAGGTTATTTTAATAAAGATTCATATGGTGAATGGTCGATCTTTTTTTCTTGAAGGCGCTTTAGTAGAAATTTATGATCCCGCTTCGGTGTAGCGATAATATAGCCGCGAATGATTAAGTCTAAATTAATGCTGGCCGCTTGTTCTTTTAGTGCCAGTTCGCCAATTTTGCCGGCGATTTTTTCTTTGGCGACATCTCTAAACAGCTCTGGAACCGGTAATACTAGCTCATTTAATAGCTGTTTGTCTTCATCGCGCCATAGGTGCAGGCTCTTTTGAATATATTCATCCTGCCAATCAAGCTCTGATTTCCCGTCTTCTTTCGGCAATCGTTTTAAAAACTTGCGAAACATAAAAAAGCCACCGATTGCTAGTAATCCAATCATCACTGTACCCCAAAATAAAATGAACCACAAAAACCAGCCGCTTAACATGTTCTCACTCCCTATATCCCTTCTCTCTATTCTATTTTACATGAAGAGAAGGTAGAAGAAAATAACAAAAATGTATGTGTTTTTTCTCTATAAATGCCTTTTTTGATAAAGAGACGCCCATTTACTAGAATGACCCAAACCATTTAGTAGAAAAGGAATACATTATTGTATAGCGACTCTACTATTTGGCCATGGTGGTTCGCACAAGGTATTGACTTGAAACGAACGGAAGAGAGCCCACCTGTATACAGGTGGGCTCTTAATGTTTGAAGTGCGGCATTTGAAAGGAAAATGCTCCGTCTTGACGATGGGCATCTTTTTTGATTTTTATTGATATGATTCTGTTTTCGTAATCTGTATCAATGTCTTTGTCATTCAAATAAAAAGGGAGCATGACACTTTTTTCAATCGGCTGTTCTCTTTCATCAATCAAATAAGCGAGGATGAGCTCACATCCGGAAAAGGTCAGTTTTAAATCAGTGATCGATAGGGTGGAGAGGTCGATCTCAATAATATAATCACGGCTCGTTTCGTAAAGATCTATTGGGAGCTGTTCGTCATACCATGCAAAAGGATCGTCCATTAATACACTCAGCCAATCATCTATTTCAAGAAAATCAGAGGAATTCACTTGCTTTTCATTCTCCATAAACACTCCTCCATCACATCTCATAATAAATCATATGATGAAAGTTGAAATGTGTGAAAGACCTAAAACATCCCGTTTGGTCACGGGCTTAAGAGAAAATGTTTACATATCATGATGTGAATTGTGCTTTTGTCTTGTATGGTTGCGGTTTTTCACTTTTTTACTGCCTGATAGTGGCTCAGGCTGCCCGCCTTGATGCTCTTTAGGAGAGTTTTGACGTATGTCTTTCCCAGTGTTTTTGTTCGTCATCATTTCTCACTCCTTTCTTATTGGTTTTTTTTACGCTTTTTATTGTTTTGCTTTTGTTCTTCTGTTAAAACGAGCTGATCATTTTCTATATAGCCTGCACCATTTCCTTGGCTTTTGGCTGCGTTCATGTCGTCAATGACATGATTTGCTTTTCTTTTTGTCATGTTCTATCACCTCAGCATTAGTATGAACCCGTGCTGCTCAGTTTATGAGGAGTAATCATTTCCTTGTGATAAGCTAAACTTATTGAATTTAATAAAAGCATTGTTATTTACTTATGTATGAATTTGTTTTAAGATGAAATTGTGAGAAAATTGTGGTGAAATGCGACGATTTTTCTGAGAATTGAAATTGATCTTGATCATCAAAAGGGGGATTTTGGACATGTCGAAACAGCAGCAAGTCGCTAAACAAGACGCTTTTCAATCTAGAAAAACGTTTTCGACAAATGGGAAAACGTATCACTATTATTCGTTAGAAGCACTCGAGAAACAAGGAATCGGAAATGTTTCTAAATTGCCTTATTCCATTAAGGTACTGTTAGAATCAGTGCTTCGCCAAGTAGACGGTAGAGTGATCAAAAAGGAACACGTTGAGAACTTGGCAAAATGGGGAACTGCCGAGGTAAAAGAAATTGATGTTCCATTTAAACCTTCTCGTGTTATTTTACAAGACTTCACGGGTGTGCCAGCTGTCGTTGACCTTGCTTCTTTAAGAAAAGCAATGGCAGATGTGGGCGGAGACCCAGATAAAATCAACCCTGAAATTCCAGTTGACCTGGTCATTGACCACTCTGTACAAGTCGATAAAGCTGGAACTGAAGATGCATTAAACATTAACATGGATTTAGAATTCGAACGTAACGCAGAGCGTTATAACTTCCTTAGCTGGGCAAAGAAAGCGTTTAACAATTATCAAGCTGTTCCGCCTGCAACAGGGATCGTTCACCAAGTGAACTTAGAGTATCTTGCAAGTGTTGTTCATGCAATCGAAGAAGATGGCGAGATCATCACTTACCCAGATACATTAGTTGGTACTGACTCACATACAACAATGATTAACGGTATCGGTGTACTTGGATGGGGCGTTGGCGGTATCGAAGCAGAAGCTGGAATGCTCGGTCAGCCTTCATACTTCCCAGTACCAGAAGTCATTGGTGCTAAATTAGTTGGAGAGCTTCCAAACGGAACGACTGCAACTGACCTTGCCTTAAAAGTGACACAAGTTCTTCGTGAAAAAGGCGTAGTTAACAAGTTCGTCGAGTTCTTCGGACCTGGTGTTGCACAATTGCCGTTAGCAGATCGTGCAACAATTGCGAACATGGCGCCAGAATACGGTGCAACTTGCGGATTCTTCCCAGTAGATGAAGAAGCGCTAGCTTACCTTCGCCTTACTGGACGTGATGAAGAGCAAATTAATATCGTTGAAGAATATTCTCGCGCAAATGGCTTATTCTATACGCCAGATGCAGAAGAGCCAATCTTTACTGATGTTGTGGAAATTGATCTTTCTCAAATTGAATCAAACTTATCTGGTCCTAAACGTCCACAAGATTTGATTCCACTTTCTCAAATGAAAGAGACGTTCCATAAACACATCGAAAGCCCAGCTGGTAACCAAGGTTTTGGCTTAGAAAAATCAGAGCTAGACAAACAAATCGAATTTGATCTAGCAAATGGTGAAAAGGCTGTGATGAAGACAGGTGCGATTGCGATTGCAGCGATTACGAGCTGTACGAATACATCGAACCCATACGTCTTAATCGGAGCAGGTCTTGTTGCGAAAAAAGCAAGTGAGCTCGGTATGAAGGTGCCAAATTACGTGAAAACGTCACTAGCACCGGGTTCTAAAGTTGTAACAGGGTACCTTGTGAATTCGGGACTTCTTCCATATTTAAGAGACCTCGGATTTAACATTGTTGGGTATGGCTGTACAACATGTATCGGAAACTCCGGACCGCTTGAAAAAGAAATTGAAGATGCTGTCTCTGAAAATGATCTGCTGATCACTTCTGTTTTATCAGGTAACCGTAACTTCGAAGGTCGTATCCACCCGCTTGTAAAAGGAAACTACCTTGCATCTCCACCATTAGTTGTGGCTTATGCACTTGCTGGTACGGTGAATATTGATTTAACAAAAGATCCGATCGGTGTCGATAAAAATGGCGAGAACGTTTATTTCAATGACATTTGGCCATCAATGGATGAAATCAACAGCGTCGTGAAAAGCACTGTCACACCTGAGCTATTCCGTTCAGAGTATGAAACTGTTTTTGACAACAATGACCGCTGGAATGAAATTAAAACGACAGACGATGCATTGTATAAATGGGATGAAAATTCCACATACATTGATAACCCGCCATTCTTCGAAAACTTATCAGTTGAACCTGGTAAAGTTGAACCACTTAAAGGATTGCGCGTAGTGGCGAAGTTTGGTGACTCTGTCACAACAGACCATATTTCTCCTGCTGGAGCGATTGGTAAAGACACACCTGCAGGTAAATACTTGCAAGAAAGAGGCGTATCGCCTAGAGACTTTAACTCATACGGATCTCGCCGTGGTAACCACCATGTTATGATGAGAGGTACTTTTGCAAACATCCGTATTAAGAACCAAATCGCACCAGGAACAGAAGGCGGGTATACAACGTACTGGCCAACTGGTGAAGTGACATCCATTTATGATGCATGCATGCGTTATAAAGAAGATGGAACTGGTCTTGCGATCTTAGCAGGTAAAGATTACGGAATGGGTTCTTCTCGTGACTGGGCTGCAAAAGGAACAAATCTTCTTGGAATTAAATTCGTTCTAGCGGAAAGCTTTGAGCGTATCCACAGAAGTAACCTTGTCTTCATGGGCGTACTTCCTTTACAGTTTAAAGACGGTGAAAGTGCAGAAACTTATGGACTAACAGGAACAGAAACATTTGAAGTAGATGTTGATGAAACAGTTCGTCCGCGTGATCTTGTCACTGTAAAAGCAATTGATACAGATGGCAACGAGAAAACATTTGAAGTAATTGTTCGCTTTGACAGTGAAGTCGAAATTGACTACTACCGTCATGGTGGTATCCTTCAAATGGTACTGCGTGAGAAATTGGCAAGCAACTAATAAAGCAAAGAAGAGAAGGCGATTAGACAGCTTTCTCTTCTTTTTTAACATAGTGGAGGATCAATCATGTGGAAAAAAGGAATGGCAAGCGCTGTTTTACTTGTGTTGATTGGTTTACTTGCATGGAATGTATTCGGACCAAAAGAACCCGCCATCGGTCTTGAAACAGGGGACAAAGCCCCTGATTTTGAGCTCAAAACCCTTGATGGCAAAACGGCATCTTTATCTGATTATCGAGGGAAAAAAGTACTTCTCAATTTTTGGGCGACATGGTGTAAGCCTTGCCGAACAGAAATGCCAGATCTAGATGCAATTAGAAGTGAAAATGACCAAGTTGAGGTACTAGCGGTGAATTTGACGAACACTGAAAAGAGTGTGGATCACGTCGCATCTTTTATTGATGAACTTAAGGTCAGTTTTCCTGTTTTATTAGATCAAAAAGGTATTCAAGCGAGATATCAGGTACTTTCATATCCGACGACATACATACTAGATGAAAAAGGGCGTATCCTGTCTGTAAAGCATCAAATGCTCACAAAAAAAGAAATTGAAAAAGAGCTGGATCTATAATGATTCAGCTCTTTTTTGCTTATTTTCTAAATGTTTTGGCGAAAATGGTATGAACAGAGTGGAGGTGGTGATAGAAATGAGACGAAGAAAGCGCCGTACTTTTGAAGAACTTGTGCTTGAAAATAAAAAAGAATTATTAAGCAATGAGGAATTTTTAAACCAGCTTGAAGAAAAGTTGGAAGAGCGATTTAGACAGAAATAAGTTATGATTTGACCTTTTTCGTTCATCCTAAAGAAGAGGGAGGGATGAATGATGGGTAGAGAGCATGATAAACAAGCGCAGTTTACACCAGACCATTTAGGGACAAAACCTGTAGCATACAAACGAAATAAAGGCAAAAAGATGCATAATAAATCGAATGAACAGCCTGATGTGATACAGACGAAGGGCGAATAATAGGAGGGAAGCATGATGAATGACAAGTCATATCAATCCAATCCAGATGATCGTTCTGATAATGTTGAGAAGCTGCAGGATATGATCGAAAACACACTTGAAAATATTGATGAATCTGAAGCAGCAATGGGTCTTTCAACAGAGGAAGAAAAGCAGATGATCAAGCAAAAAAATGAAAACCGTAGAACAAGTATTGACGCAATGCGTTCTGAAATAAAGGACGAGGAAGCAGCAAGAAAGAGCGGTTACACTGAATAAACCAGGGATTCCTGGTTTATTTTATTGCCTCTTTTTAGAAGAACCAATTGGAATGTGGTAAAATGTCAGAGACGTTAGGTTTTGATAGGAGAGCGATGAAAACGTGTATGTATCTAAAAAAGAAATAGAAGTCCGTTATGCAGAAACAGATCAAATGGGCATTGTGTATCATGCCAACTATTTAATTTGGATGGAAGTCGGCAGAACAGCGTTAATTAAAGAATTAGGCTTTTCCTATGCCCAGTTAGAGGCAGACGGTGTCCTTGCACCTGTTGTCGATCTTCAGGTTCAATATAAGAAACCACTACTGTACGGTGAAACGGCTACAGTTCACACATGGATAGAAGAATATAACGGCGTGAAAACAGTGTATGGCTATGAAATACAAAAACCTGATGGACAAACGGCTATTACAGGGACCACCTCACATATTTGTGTGGACAAAGAAACCTTTAGACCGATTCAATTTAGAAAAGCTTTCCCTGCATGGCACAGCGTTTACGAACAGTCCAAGAAGCAGGTTTGATTCATGGCATTTGGAATTAAAAGAAAGGATCTACATGCTTGGAAATCAGCTGTTCGGGAAGGGAATGTGGCCTTTTTGACACACTATTGGCTTGATGACCGTTTTCCGCATGCGAATACTGTCACAAAGGCAGCCTGTCAGGATATGGAGCAATTAATCGCTTGGGGACAAAAGCATGGATTAAAGAAAGAATGGATCCATGTTCGCGAAGGTTTTCCTCATTTTGATCTCATTGGTGATTCGCAAAAACGGATTTTGCAAAAAGAGCGGTCATTAGGAAACATTCAGGAGTATGGACTTTATATTGAGTGATAAACAAAAAAGATACCCGAGGGATGAGGTATCTTTTTTGTTTATTCATAATGAAATTCTGGTTCTTTCACGGACTCGTTATAATCAATATGCAGATCATGGTTGTCAAAATACCAAATATCACTTTCTTCCACAAAGAAAGTAATGCCTTCTACTTCAGCGGTTGCGCCGGCATTTTGAGGTTCATCTTTTGCGACGCCGAGAGAAAAGCCTTTTTGTACATTACTGCACCCGCCATATCTGACAAAAAAGCGAACATGATCACCTTTTTCTAAATCCAGTTCATTCTTGTACCAATTGAGTGCATCATCTTTTATCGTTAATTTCAATGTGATCGCCCCTTTTTGAAGTCATGCTGTTTTTAAATGCAGGATGCAAAAACAGCTTTTCTTTACTTTTACCACATATTTAAATTGATGAAACGGCTAAAGCCATTTGATTTTCGGTTCAGTTTTGTTGAGAATTCGTTTGAGGTTGGCGATGTGTCTGAAGATCACAAAGCCAGCAAGAACAGCAACAACAATAATTAAAAATAGATCTTGGGTGAATATGCTGTAAATGAATGTGTAGATCCCAGTCAGCATAGATGATAATGAAACATATTTACTAATGTATAAAAATAAGAAAAAAGCAGCGATCATCGTGATAAATAAGAACGGGGCATAAAATAACAGCACGCCGCCTGATGTAGCGACCGCTTTTCCCCCTTTAAATTTTGCAAAGACAGGAAAGCTGTGACCGATAACAGCAGCAACTCCTGCTAATAAGGGATGAATGTCCAGTTGCATGAAAAACGGTAAAGCCGAAGCAAGAGTCCCCTTTAAAATATCAGCTGTGATAACGATGGATCCTGCTTTCACACCTAGTGTACGGAATGCATTCGTCGCACCTAGGTTCCCGCTGCCATGTTCACGGATATCGATTCCCTTTGCAGCTTTCCCGACAATGAGACCTGATGGAATACTGCCGAGAAGATAAGCCAAAATAAACATCAAAGCAATTAACATCTGCATAACTCCTTTATATTCTCCCTCTTGTCTTACATTTTAACATGATCTTATGAAAAACATGGCGATCTTTTTTTGAAAAAAAACGATGGCCGATGAATTCAGCTTTGTTTTTAACAAGAAATTCGCTAAAATAGAAGAAAAGGAGTGTCTGGATGAATCATCCTTCAAAACAAGAAATTGGGCGTATATTAAAAAGCAGTAAGCGAATTGCAGTTGTAGGTTTGTCAGATCAGCCGCACCGAACGTCCTATATGGTTTCAAAAGCCATGCAAGATGCCGGTTATGACATCATTCCTGTCAATCCAACGATTGATGAAGCACTTGGGGTAAAAGCGGTCGCCTCTTTAAAAGACATAAAAGAGCCTGTTGATATCGTCAATGTCTTTAGACGTTCTGAGTTTTTGCCTGAGGTGGCGAAAGAATTTCTTGAAATAGACGCACCTGTTTTTTGGGCGCAGCAAGGCGTATATCATGAAGAGGCAAAAAGGCTGATTGAGGAAAATGGCAAGGTCGCCATCATGGACTTATGTATCAAAGTGGCTCATGCGATGACAAAAACTCATTAAATCGTCAAAAATCCTTGGTTTTTCAAGGATTTTTGCTTTTTTGTTGCAGAAATATATTTGCGATTCTAGAAGAAAGCGATAAAATAAGGCGACAGGGACCTATCGGTGACCTTGCATATCGAGAAAAAGAGCGATAAGATAAATTTAGAACATTTGTTCTGTTTTGCTAAAACCATCATATGATTGCATTTGGCTTATGAAACAGTCTTGTTTATAATGGACTTCTAGTTCTGATTGCAGAATGTAGAACATTCTCATAACCGTGCAAAAGAGCATGTATCGCTGAATCACACATGCATGGTGATGATGCAGCTTATTAAAGTGGACAGTAATGAGCAGCATGATCATCATTAAAATCTAGAGAGATCATTGATGATTAGCCGGTTATGTTTGTTAGTGAAAGGGGATTAAGCATTTGGTTAAAAAGCAGCAAGTAGATTATAACGATGATTCTATTCAGGTGCTAGAGGGGCTTGAAGCCGTCCGTAAACGCCCAGGGATGTATATTGGATCGACGGATTCACGCGGTCTTCATCACCTTGTCTATGAGATTGTAGATAACTCTGTCGATGAAGTGCTCGCTGGCCATGGAGATCATATCATTGTCAAAATACATAAAGATAACAGCATTTCCGTCCAAGATAAAGGGCGCGGAATGCCTACTGGTATGCATAAGCTTGGAAAACCGACACCAGAAATCATTTTAACGGTCCTGCACGCAGGCGGAAAATTTGGTCAAGGTGGTTATAAAACAAGTGGTGGACTTCACGGAGTTGGGGCGTCCGTTGTGAACGCACTTTCAGAGTGGCTCACCGTGACGATAGAACGCGATGGATTTATTTATCACCAGCGCTTTGAACATGGCGGAAAGCCAGTCACATCACTTGAAAAAATCGGGAAAACTAAAAAGACCGGTACACTGATTCATTTTAAGCCAGATCCAACGATGTTCAGTGTCACCACCTATAATTTTGATACATTATCAGAGCGTTTAAGAGAATCAGCCTTTTTATTAAAAGGGCTAAAAATAGAGCTGATTGATGAGCGCCATAATGTGCAGGAAACCTTTTATTATGAGACAGGTATTGAAGCGTTCGTTGCTTATTTAAACGAGGAAAAGGATGTACTTAGTGAAGTCGTTTCGTTTGAAGGCGAACATCAGTCCATTGAAGTCGATTTTGCCTTTCAATTTAACGACGGATATTCAGAAAATATTTTGTCGTTCGTCAATAACGTAAGAACCAAAGATGGCGGTACGCATGAGTCTGGTGCAAAAACGGCCATGACGAGAGCCTTTAATGAATATGCACGCAAAGTGACCCTTTTAAAAGAAAAAGACAAAAATTTAGAAGGTACAGATATTCGTGAAGGCCTGTCAGCTGTTATTTCTGTCAGAATTCCTGAAGAACTTCTTCAATTTGAAGGACAAACAAAAGGAAAGCTTGGAACGAGTGAGGCAAGGTCAGCTGTTGATGCCGTGATTTCTGAAAAATTGGCTTA
Organism: Bacillus altitudinis 41KF2b; assembly: GCF_000691145.1. Taxonomy (GTDB): domain Bacteria; phylum Bacillota; class Bacilli; order Bacillales; family Bacillaceae; genus Bacillus; species Bacillus altitudinis. Next base: position 725,289 of record NZ_ASJC01000001.1, read on the forward strand.
TTTTCTTGAAGAAAACCGCGAAACGGCGACACTGCTTGTGAAAAAAGCGATTAAAGCGCAGCAGGCAAGAGAAGCGGCTAGAAAAGCAAGAGAAGAAGCAAGGAGCGGCAAGAAACGGAAAAAATCTGAAGCAACACTCAGCGGAAAATTAACACCTGCTCAATCTAGAAACCCGGCAAGAAATGAACTGTATCTAGTAGAGGGCGACTCTGCTGGTGGATCAGCCAAGCAAGGACGTGATCGAAAATTCCAAGCGGTGCTGCCGCTTCGAGGAAAGGTCATTAATACAGAGAAAGCAAAGCTTGCGGATATTTTCAAAAACGAAGAAATCAACACCATTATCCATGCCATTGGCGGCGGGGTTGGTGTCGATTTTAATGTAGAAGACATCAATTATGACAAAATTGTCATCATGACAGATGCTGATACAGATGGCGCGCATATTCAGGTTCTATTGCTTACATTCTTCTACCGCTATATGAAGCCGCTGATTGAGCATGGCAAAGTATTCATTGCCCTTCCGCCTTTATATAAAGTTAGCAAAGGCTCAGGGAAGAAAGAAGTCATTGAATATGCTTGGTCTGATGAAGAAATGGATGATGTACTAAAGAAAGTTGGAAAAGGATATACGATTCAACGCTATAAAGGTTTAGGTGAAATGAATGCCGACCAGCTATGGGAAACGACAATGAATCCAGAGTCGAGAACGCTTGTCAGGGTGAAGATCGATGATGCTGCACGGGTGGAGCGCCGCGTCACGACACTGATGGGTGACAAAGTAGAACCACGCCGTAAATGGATTGAAAAGAATGTCGCCTTTGGACTTGATGAGGAAAGCAACATTCTTGAAAATGAAAACTTGTCGCTAGCTGAGGAGGTTTAAACATGGCACAACAAGAACGATTTCATGATTTACCGTTAGAAGAAGTGATTGGGGACCGTTTTGGTCGCTATAGTAAATATATTATCCAAGATCGTGCACTTCCAGATGCACGTGATGGATTAAAGCCTGTACAACGAAGAATTTTATATGCAATGTATGCGGAAGGAAATACACAAGATAAAAACTTCCGTAAAGCTGCCAAAACAGTCGGTAACGTCATTGGTAACTATCATCCGCATGGTGATTCTTCTGTTTATGAAGCAATGGTGAGAATGAGCCAGGATTGGAAAGTGCGAAATGTGCTGATTGAGATGCATGGAAATAACGGGAGTATCGACGGAGATCCTCCTGCTGCCATGCGTTATACGGAAGCAAGGCTTTCTGCAATTGCATCAGAGCTTTTAAAAGACCTCGACAAGGAGACGGTCGAATTTGTCGCGAACTTTGATGATACAAGCAAAGAGCCTGTTGTCTTACCAGCGATGTTTCCCAACCTTCTTGTGAACGGGTCAACAGGGATTTCAGCCGGTTATGCGACTGATATTCCACCGCACCACCTAGGAGAAGTGATTGATGGCGTGATTAAGCGAATTGAACAGCCGCATTGTACGGTTGAAGATTTAATGACAGTCATCAAAGGGCCTGATTTCCCAACAGGCGGGATCATTCAAGGTGTGGATGGAATTAAGAAGGCATATGAAACAGGAAAAGGAAAGATTATGATTCGCGGAAAAGCGGAGATTGAAACCATCCGCGGTGGACGCCAGCAAATCGTGATCACAGAAATTCCTTATGAAGTGAATAAGGCCAATCTTGTCAAAAAGATGGACGAGTTCCGCATTGAAAGAAAAGTAGAAGGGATTTCTGAAGTTCGGGATGAGACGGACCGTACCGGCCTTCGGATTGTTGTAGAGCTGAAAAAAGAAGCGGATGCGAATGGTGTCTTGAATTTCTTATATAAAAATTCTGATCTGCAAATCCCTTATAACTTTAATATGGTCGCGATACATAACAGAAGACCGACTTTAATGACGCTTACAACTGTACTAGACGCTTACATTGCTCATCAAAAAGAAGTGATGACTAACCGCTCAGCATACGAGCTTCGAAAAGCAAAAGAACGTCATCATATTGTAGATGGGTTAATTAAAGCTCTTTCCATTTTAGATGAAGTCATTGCGACGATCCGTTCGTCTAATGATAAGCGTGATGCGAAAAACAATTTGATGGAGAAATATGATTTTACAGAAGCACAATCAGAAGCGATTGTTTCTCTCCAGTTATATCGTTTAACAAATACAGATATCACTCAACTAAGAGACGAAGCAAGAGAGCTTGACGTGCGAATTGCAGAACTTGAAGACATTTTAGCGAATGAGAAAAAGCTGTTTAAAGTCATTACGAACAACTTGAAGAAGTTGAAAAAGACGTATGCTGATGAAAGACGATCTGTTATTGAGGAAAAAATTGAAGAAATTAAGATTAACCTTGAAGTGATGATCGCATCAGAGGACGTGTACGTCACAGTCACAAAAGATGGATACATCAAACGGACAAGCCAGCGTTCCTATGCTGCATCAAACGGTAAGGACTTCGGTATGAAGGATACAGACCGACTGATTCACCAGTTTGAAATGAATACAACAGATGTTCTTCTGCTCTTTACGAATAAAGGGAGCTATATTTACTGTCCAGTTCATCAGCTGCCAGATATACGCTGGAAAGACATGGGGCAGCATATTACGAATATTATTTCGATTGATCGCGATGAATCCATTCAAAAAGCGATCCCAATTAAAGAATTCGATGAATCATCGTATCTCTTGTTCTTCACAAAAGGCGGTATGGTGAAGAAAACAGAGCTTCTCCAATATAAAGCGCAGCGCTATTCAAAACCGCTTGTCGCCTTGAATTTAAAAGGTGATGATGAACTTGTAGATGTTCATGTCACAACAGGTCAGCAAGAATTGTTTATTGCAACGAAAAATGGCTATGGATTATGGTTTGATGAAGAAGAAGTGAGTGTGGTCGGTCCGAGAGCGGCTGGTGTGAAAGGCATCAATTTAAAGGACGGAGACGAGGTGGTCTCTGGACAAATGATTGATCCGAAGAACAATGTGCTTGTTCTCACGACACAAAGAGGTGCTGTGAAGCGGATGAACCTCTCTGAATTTGATAAGACATCAAGAGCAAAACGTGGAGTGATCATGCTAAGAGAATTAAAGAAAAACCCTCACAGAATTGTTGCTGTGATTGCTGCTTCACTGCACGATACACTTGAGATTGATACGGAAAAGGGTGCCACGATCCCGCTCGATATTTCCACACTAAGAGCAAATGATCGTTATAGCAATGGATCGTTTATTTTAGATGAGGAAGAGCAGGGAGAAGTAACTCAAGTTCTTTTATCACCTGCTGCATCTGACCAAGATGACAATAAATAAGCAAAATGAAAACCCCCTGCGTAAGGCAGGGGGTTTTTTATGATGAGGTCAATTTAACTCTCGTGATTGCCAAACATGCTTGTGATGGCATGCACTACTTCAATTCCTTGGTAAACGAAAAGAGAAAGTGAAGTGACAGAGAACAGACCTAGAATGAATACTCTTAAGAAAAATAACATCGTGTAAAACCTCCCAATTTTTGTTTGATTTAAATGGTTGGGTTAACACGAGCTACTCGGAAATTCGAAGACTGGTAGAACACTGCAAGTAAATGCTTCTTTTTCCGGTCAAATCGATCAGTATAAGTGATGCGTGCAAATCCAGCTGCCATACTGCCAATGACTAGCAGTGCTGTAAATGCCGCAAATACTGCGTTCACATGTTTTTGTTTCTTTTCATCGCCTGCTGTCTGAACGATTTTCATTTCATGTGATTCTTGATCAGCAACCACCTTTGCATGATGGTATACCTGAACGGAATGAGGCATTGAGAACAAATGAAAACTTGCAAGTGCTATGAATAAGACTGCTAATTTTAACAGCATATTTTTTTTCATTTTTCTCACCCCTTCCTGTTTATTTTCATGATCTTACCACGTTTTCAGTTATTTGAAAAGTCTTATTTTTTTACTTTCCCTCTTTAAAAAAGCGCTAAACATCAAGACATCTATAGGACTGTTTCACTTCATGAAAGGTTTCAATTTTATTTATTAAATTTAAAAAAAGTACCGAGATCAAAGATCTGGCACTTGTCAAAAAGAATGTATTGATGTCGGTTTTGCAACAGCTTTTGTAAAGATTCCTGCAATACAAATGGCAAACAGAACAAAAATAAACGCATGAAGCAGACCGACTTGATTGGCGAGCAGTCCTAAAACAGGGGGCCCTGATAGAGAGGCTGTATACCCAGATAAAGTGACGATACTGACACGTTTGACAGCATAGCGGCTATCATCACCAGCTGCTGAAATGGTCAGCGGGAAGCCTAAGGACGCGCCAAGTCCCCATAAAAAGATAGATATCATACACACGACGAGTGAAATCTTTAAAATCACCAAGAATAGTCCGGCGGCAGCAGATAAGATCGCGACTCTTAGCAACAGCACCCTGCCAAAGCGATCAATGAAACGTCCGCTCAGTAATCTGCCACTAATCATCCCGCACAAAAATAATGCATAGATGACCGTACTCATTGAATGAGAAACCTGATAGCCATCAACCATTGCTAGTGGAATCCAATCATTTGCAGAACCTTCTACAAATGCGAGACATAAGGCAATCATCGCTAATGAGATCGTCCGTTTGTTCAGCCATGATGTTTGAGAAGCCTCAACTGATTCTGTCTGCGTCTCATCCGAATCTTTTCCTGTCCCGTGCGGAATAAACCGTGTACAAATCAGGATACTGAGAAAGAAAAGGAGTGCAATGGTGAGAAGGTGAATGAGGACAGACACACCTAAATAAATAAAGAGAATTCCGGCACCTGCACCAATTAACGTTCCAATACTGAAAGAAGCATGCAAAATCGGCAGGATCGTTCTCTTGATCTGATACTCAATCTCCGTTCCTTCTAAGTTCATGGCTACATTGCACATACCTGAGCCTGAACCAAAAAGAAAAAGACCAGCAGTGACAATTAGCGTAGAAGAGAGGGCGGCGCCGATTGCAAGGGTTGAGAATCCAATAAACATCAAAAAAGCGCTGACCACAATCGCCACTCGGCCGCCTTTTTTGCGAACGAATACATTGGAAAGAATCAGCCCGACAATGGAACCTACAGATAGGCCGAGTAAAATGAGTCCCATTGTGCCTGTATCTGCTTGCAACAAATCTCTCACTTCTGGTGTTCTTGAAAACCAAGTGGAGATGGAGATCCCAGACATCGTAAAAATAACAATGATCGCTTTATACCACTTTAATTTCATCTAATCCCTCATATCTATGTAGTCATACAGAACAAATCTACTCGATTATAAATGAGACTTCCTGATTCGTAAATAACATGAGGGAGGATCATCATGAAGAAAATATTCCAACTTCATCATTCTTTGATAGAATAAAGACAAAAGGGGCGATACATATGTCATATCGAATAGGTGTTTTAAAGGGAGACGGGATTGGACCGGAAATTGTTAATTCTAGTATGCGTATTTTAAAGACAGCGCTGTCACAGTTCAATGAACCATTTGTGGAATTTGTAGAGTGTCCTATCGGTGCTGAAGCCATTCATTCTCATCAAGATCCAGTGCCAGCATCTACAATAGCCGTCTTGAAAAAATGCCATGGCTGGATATTAGGACCTCATGATTCAGCTTCATATCCTGATCTATTGAAAGAAAGAAGAAATCCAAGTGGAGAACTGCGTCATACATTTGATTTATTTGCAAATATTCGTCCATCGCAATCGCTGCCAGGTGTGAAAAGCGTTGCCAGTGGTGTCGACCTTGTCATTTTTCGAGAAAATACAGAAGGCTTTTATCCAGACCGGAATATGTATCAGGGGACAGGAGAGTGGATGATTACACCAGATGTCGCCATATCTACAGGTGTGTTTACAAAAAAAGCAATTACCCGTATTGCCCACGCAGCCTTTCAACGTGCAGTGGAGAGGAGGGGGAAAGTCACCATTGTTCATAAAGCGAACGTGATCAAATTAGGATCTGGCTTGTTTTTACGAACATGTCAAGAGGTAGCGAAAGCATATCCGCAAGTGGAGGTTGAGGATATTCATATTGATGCGATGGCTGCTCATTTAGTGAGACGTGCAGGTGATTTTGATGTGATTGTGACAGAAAATATGTTTGGCGACATATTATCTGATCTTGCAGGGGAACTAGTCGGCAGTTTAGGAATGGCACCCTCATTAAATTGTAACGAAAATCAAGCGATGGCACAGGCGGCACATGGTTCTGCACCGGATATTGCTGGTCAAAATATCGCCAATCCAATGGGCATGATTCTTTCTACAGTGATGCTTTGTAACTGGCTACATGTGAAATATCAAGATGAAAGATTAAAACAGACAGCCAGTCTGATCGAACATACTCTTGGTGAGACCTTAAAAAAGAACTTGAAAACGAAGGATTTAGGAGGAAATGAGACGACGACACAATTCACCGAGGCATTCATTCAAACGATGAATGAAGTTTCAATAAAAGGGAGATGAACATGAAAACAGAAAAAGAAAAGATGATCAAGGGAGAATACTATCACCCAAATGACCACACATTGATGGCAGATCGAGCAAAAGCGCGACAATTGACATTTGCCTATCAGCAAACAAATGAGCCATCACAGAGAATGGCCATTTTAAAGGAGCTTTTAGGCGCTTGCGGAGAAGATGTGGTGTTTGAAGGCAGAATACAATGTGATTATGGATACAATATCGAGGTTGGTGAGCATTTTTTTGCGAATTTTGATGCTGTGTTATTAGATGTTTGCAAGATTACAATTGGAGATCATTGTTTGTTAGGTCCGAATGTACATATATATACAGCTGGACATCCGTTAAATCCGGAAGAACGTCAAACAGGTATTGAATTCGGCAAACCAGTTACAATTGGACATCATGTATGGATTGGCGGCGGTGCCATTATCAATCCAGGTGTGACAATCGGAGATTATGCTGTCATTGCATCAGGATCCGTTGTGACAAAAGATGTTCCGTCAAATGTGATTGTTGGCGGGAATCCTGCAAAAATCTTAAAACATTTAGAGGAATGAAAATCTGACGAATCAACCGTTGGATTTTCATTTTTTATTTTATCTCAATAAGATAAGTATACTTAATAATGAGACAAAGAAAATTCAATTGTTGTTTAACTTCCTAGAATATATATTATGTAAACTAAAAAGAAAATATAAAGGTGAATTTAGATCAATTATTTTATACCCATCTTTCTATACATGTTTCCAATGATAATTACGTCTTTTACTTGCTTGAACAGCTCCCTTGTCTCTATGACAAAAATTCAATCATGTTCTTTCCTCCCATCAGTGGTCTTCATTATCAAAGTTTATTTACATGAAAATCTGTATCAATTTACCATGATAAAAAAACGTTCTAACCATAAAATAAGAACTCTCCTTACCATTATCCAAAAAGTTAAGAAAGGTTGTTGAGTGATTGAAGATGAAAAACAAATTGATCATTCCAAATATCGCCTCATCTACTAGAGAATTGGGGCTTAGATACAATGGTGATAATAAATAATGGAAACATTAATGGAAATCTTAAAGGTGTATGGAAGGATCATTACTATCATCCCCTGTCTTTTAATTATGACATTGTTTATGGGAAAACGGGCCATCGGAGAAGTGCCTGTATTTGATTTCTTGATCATTATTGTACTTGGTGCTGTGGCAGGGGCAGATATCGCTGATCCGGATATTCCTCATGTGTATACATTTTTAACAATAATAGCTATAGGGGTCTTACAAATTATTGTATCAAAATTGAAATTAAAACACCGAGCTTTTGAACGAATGATAACATTTGAACCAACTATTGTTATCCGAAATGGTGTTTTTATTGTAGGAAATTTAAAAAAAATCCGATATTCCTTAGATAATGTCTTACAAATGTTAAGAGAAAAAGATATTTTTGATGTAAATGATGTAGAGATAGCTTTAATCGAACCAAATGGGAAACTAACAGCTTTTAAAAAACCACATAAATTGACTATTACTGCAGAGGATTTAGGAATTAAAAAAGCATCTGATAATATTGCTTATCCTGTTATTATTGAAGGTAACATAGAAAATCAGATTCTCACTCAATTACATTTAAATGAACAGTGGCTTATTCAGGGAGTTACAAAAGAAAGATCTGAAAATGGGTGATATTTTTTATGCATCTGTTAATGCGAACCATGAATTGCACGTATCATTAAATAGTCACCACAAATCCTTTAAGCCGGAGATAAATCATTAGTCTCACTTTTTTGTATATCCAGTACTGCTTGTAGAAATTCTCCAATAGCAATTAATCATCACTCCCCTTCACCCTGTAAACGTTTAAAAGAGCGATGTGCAATGTCGTATGCTACGACATCATAAGTCCTCCAAATAGGCTTTAGGCGAACTCCATCGCCCCGTTCACAGATGTATTGGAATTAGGGTGATCATTAACCTTGTAATTCATTTCTTTCAAAACGAGCGATATCTTTCATTGCTCCAATTACAATTAAGATATCGTTTTTCTGAATTTGTTCATGAGCAAGCGGGGAAATAATCACTTCTTTCCCTCGTTTGATAGCTACAATATTGATTTGATATCTTGCTCTAATATCAAGGTCAAGTAATGACTGATTTTCTAAATGGCCGTTTGCTTCAACCTCAATTAGTCCATATTCATCAGATAACTCCAAGTATTCGATGACATTATTTGTAATGATTTTATGCGCGATTCTTTTCCCCATATCTCTTTCTGGATGAACAACTCGATCGGCCCCAATTTTATTTAGTAACTTTTCATGGTAGTCGTTTTGTGCTTTTACCGTTACCAGCTTAACACCAAGTTCCTTTAATATAATGGTTGTTAAAATACTAGCCTGGATGTTTTCACCTATAGCCACTATGACATGATCAAAGTTTCGCATTCCTAAGTTTTTCAATACGGCTTCATCTGTTGAATCGCCAATGACTGCATGCGAAGCGATTTGCGCATATTCGTTTACACGATCTTCATTTAGATCTATAGCTAGCACTTCAAGTCCCTCTTCACTTAATGCTTTACATATACTTCCCCCGAAACGACCTAACCCGATAACAGCAAATTCTTTTTTTGGCATTTTAATGACTCCTTTTGTTGTCTATCAAATCTTTTCTCTATTTAAATAAAAACATCAGAGATAAACATTCCTATCCCTATTCGTTATATAATAACATTAAAATTTCAAGTGAGTGAAAGTAGGATAGGAAATGTTTAAATACGATCATTTTTTTAAAAAACCAGTAAAATTAACGCCTCCTCAAATTTTATTGTTTGGATTTTTGACGGTCATAGTGATAGGGGCATTTATTTTAACTCTACCAATCTCCACTGTTGAATCCATCTCAATCATTGATGCTTTCTTCACAGCTGTTTCCGCTACAACGGTTACAGGTTTAGCTGTGGTTGATACTGGAACAACCTTTACTTTATTCGGACAAATTATCATTATGCTGATGATACAAATTGGTGGGCTTGGTTTTCTAACTTTAGCTGTCATGGTCATTTTGTTATTTGGTAAAAAGGTAGGTTTACGAGAGAGATTATTGGTTCAAGAGGCTTTTAATCTGACAAATATAGGTGGTATTGTACGTCTTATAAAGGTTTTGTTTATCTTTTCAATAACATTCGAGTTAATGGCTACGTGTATATTATCATTTCGGTGGATACCGGAATATGGTTTTTTTAAAGGGATGTACATCAGTTTATTTCATGCCATTTCTGCTTTTAATAACGCTGGTTTTTCTCTTTTTTCAAATAGTTTGATGGACTATGTACATGATCCACTGATTAATTTGACCATCACCTTCCTGTTTATCATTGGTGGTCTTGGATTTACAGTGATATTTGACATTTGGAATAAGCGGAGATTTAAATTGTTATCAATCCATTCGAAACTGATGATCATAGGAACCCTCATAACAAATGGTGTTGCGCTTTTACTCATCTTTTTAATGGAATTTGGAAACCCCCATACTCTAGGTTCTATGAATCTTCTTGATAAATTTTGGGCCTCTTATTTTCAAGCTGTAACACCAAGAACTGCAGGTTTTAATTCGATTGATATAGCACATATGCATGAAAGCTCTTTAACTCTTATGATGCTTCTTATGTTTATTGGTGCGGGAAGTGCGTCCACAGGAAGCGGAATTAAGTTAACAACGATGATGATCATTTTGATCTCTGTCCTGCATTTTCTGAAAGGGAATAAAGAACCGGTTATCTATAGACGTACAATAAAACATGATGTAGTTATTAAGGCATTATCTATTAGTTTTATCAGTTTATGTTTTGTGTTTATCACTATTTTTTTATTGACTATGACTGAAAAAGCTCCTTTTATTGATATTGTCTTTGAAACTTTCTCAGCATTTGGTACGGTAGGTCTTTCAATGGGGTTGACTCCGGATTTAACGTTTTTAGGTAAGGTTATTCTGGCGATCCTTATGTTTATTGGTAGAGTAGGTTCTCTCACCATCGTATTTATCTTTATGAAACGAACGAGAAGCCCAATACGTTATCCTGAGGGAGAAGTATTTGTCGGTTAAAGTTAAAATAAACTTTAATGGATTCACCATGCTGAAGGTGAATCCATTTTTCATTACAAGAAGTTACTTTCCAGTCTCAGCAAACTGTTTCAATCGATCTCCAATTTCATCTCTTACCCTTTGGAAAAATGACCACTTCTCTTCTTCTGTTCCTTCTGCTTTTGCTGGATCATCAAAGCCCCAATGGACACGTTCGACATGAGGAGGAGTCATCGGGCATTTATCAGCTGCGTCACCGCATAATGTTACGACTAAGTCAGCGTGATGCAATATCTTCTGATCAATCAGGTCAGACGTTTGATGAGAAATATCAATCGCTATTTCTTTCATTGCTTTTACAGCATTCGGATTTAATCCATGAGCTTCAATACCAGCGCTATAGACCTTCCACTCATCTCCAAGATGCTTTTTAGCCCAACCTTCAGCCATTTGACTGCGGCAAGAATTACCGGTACATAAAAAGTAAATTGTTTTCTTTGACATGTTGATCGTCTCCTTTAATGTATAATCATTAGCCAGAAATACAACGCTAAAAGTGTGATGAATAGTGTTGGTACAGTTAAAATGACCCCTATTTTGAAATATGTCCCCCAGGAAATCTTCACACCTTTTTGAGAAAGGACGTGGAGCCATAGTAGTGTTGCTAAGGAGCCAATGGGCGTAATTTTCGGTCCTAAATCAGAACCAATGACATTTGCGTATATTAACGCTTCTCTCATCATTCCTTGTGTATCGGTGCCGGAAATGGCTAATGCATCGATCATGACCGTCGGCATATTATTCATGACAGATGAAAGAATCGCTGCGATAAATCCCATACCAAGAGTCCCTGCCAATAAACCTTGATCTGCTACAGCTTGAATCACGCTTGAAAGAGCATCAGTAAGCCCTGCATTTCGCATGCCATAGACAACAACGTACATACCTATGGAAAAGAAAACGATCGCCCAGGGAGCTTCTTTTAGAACGCTTTTTGTTTGAACAGCAGGGCTTTTTTGTGCAATGACCAAGAATAAAATGGCAATCACTCCAGCTATGACCGATACAGGTATAGATAAAAATTCGCTTGCAAAATAACCAATCAACAAAAAAGCTAATATATACCAAGATAATCTAAACATCTTTGGATCTTTTATTGCTTCCCTAGGTTGCTTTAACTCAGTCATATCATAGCGTTTTGGTATACTCTTTCTAAAGAAAAGGTACAGCACAGTGATACTCGCTAGCAATGAAAAAAGGTTTGGAACAACCATTCTGGATGCATATTCAATAAACGTAATGTTGAAATAGTCGGCTGTTACAATGTTCACCAAATTACTTACGACAAGTGGAAGCGATGTTGTATCTGCAATAAACCCACTTGCGATAATAAAAGGGAATACTATTTTTTCATTGAAGTGTAATGCTCTGACCATGGCTAAAACAATGGGTGTCAAAATAAGTGCTGCACCATCGTTTGCAAATAAAGCAGCGACGATTGCCCCAAGGATGGTCACATACACAAACATACGTAGCCCACTGCCTTTTGCAGCCTTTGCCATATGCAATGCTGCCCATTCAAAAAAGCCGATTCGATCAAGGATGAGTGAAATGACGATAATGGCGACAAAAGCTAAAGTCGCATTCCAAACAATGCCTGTCACGGTGATCACATCGTTTACATTCACAACACCTACGATTAATGCTAAAATAGCTCCTCCACAAGCGGACCACCCTATGGATAAATTTTTTGGCTGCCAAATAACCAGTACCAAAGTGAACAAAAATATGATTAATGATAAAACGGCAAAACTCAAACCCATCCCTCCTTACGAACAAGAAATGTTTGTTGCTTTATGTTGTATACTTTTTAAAAGGTCATCTTCTTTATCAATTTGATTTAAGATGATCCGAATCGTCTCAAATTCTGGAGACAGTGTATTGATTGAATAATAACGCCACTGCCCTTTTCTGTTCTCATGAACAAATCCAGCTTTTTTTAATTTTCGTAGATGCTGACTAATCGCTGGTTGACTCATTTCGAACATATCTACCAGTTCACAAACACAATATTCTTTCTCCAAAAACAATTTCATCATGATCAGTCTTGTTTGATCACTGAGTGTTTTTAAACAATTCGACATATGTGTCACACCAATTGAAACATCTGTAGTCACAATGATTCCCCCTCTTTTCAACTCCTTCAATAGTATATAACTGAAAACTTATATAATCAATTGATTATATGAATTCAAACAAAAATTGATTCGTGTGAAAATGATTGATTTAAATACCGACTTCTCTTCTTCAAATGAAACCACATATTTATTTAAATAGCCCAGTTCTCCTAATTGGCAAAAATGTGTTGATAAAAACAAAAGACAGAGATCTTGTGCCTTTTATCATTCGAGTGAAATTAAATAATCAAGAAGAAAAAACTTACGAGGCAAAGGCGGTTATACATGCCCACTGGTACGTGGAAAAACCATAACCCAATAAATGCTGAAGGGATTATGACAGAAAATGAACAATCGAATGGTATTCCTGATATTTTAAATCGCGATCTGACTCGGTATCAGAATTGCAGTAGTTGGCATTGGGCATTCTGCTGTTAACACTTTGCTCGAGCTGCCAAAGCTAAAAGAGACATCAAAAAGCACAGAAATGATATGGATTTTAAGAAAGCAGGATATTAGTGAGGTATTAAGAGGAGAAAACAATGATCAATTGCCTGCAAGAGGTCAACTAGACTAGATGGGAAGGACCCTTCTTGATGTCCTTTGATCAGAAGGAGAAAGAGGGTCCATTAATAAAGATACAGTTATTGTTTCAACTAATTAAAGGACCCTTGTTCTTGTCTTGGTACAAATTAGATAGGTCATAAAGGTTTTTGGGGTAATTCCATTATTTGAATCTCCATTCCCCATGAAGTTGTGATATAGAAAAATCCAAGAGGGCTCAGCTCTCTAACTTTAACATCAGACTGTTCTGCAAAATATTTTAAAGCCTCTTCTATATTGGTGACTGTAATAGCTAGATGGGCTACACCGATATCACTGGGTTTTAGGTGAACATTCTGTTGATCTGGCGTCGACCATTGAACCAGTTCGATCTTTCTACCGCCATATTGCAAAAATGCCGCCCCTTCTACAACTGAATGTTCGTGAACCCCAAAGTATCTTTTTAAACTATCGTCCTCAAACTGCATCCGTCCTGGCCGGAACAAGACTTCAAAACCCAAAATATGAGTGAAGAATTCAACTGCTACTTCGATATCGGGTACTACAAATCCTGAATGCTCGATTGTGCCTTGGAAAATTGTATTTTTCATATCGCTAAACCCCTTTGATTTTTTGGAAGTAAATGTTTCATTATAAAGTGGTATTTAAAGTAGCTATATCAATCTTTTGTGATTTCTATATCTTTTTTGAATATCCATTAAAATTTACATGTTCCATCTGAACAATATTCATCGAGCGACGACTCTAATTTATGCTCTTCAACCTTACGATTCCCGTACTCTTCTTTCCATACCTGTTGTAATGTTTCTAAAAACACTTCGCTAGGTTGTGCTCCTGAGATGACATATTTATCATTCACAACGTAAAAGGGCACGCCCTGAATCCCAATTTTAGATCCCTCGGCTCTATCAGCTGCGATATTCTCGCTATATTGATCATTTGATAAAACATCCAAAGCTTCGTTGCCATCAAGACCTATTTCACTTGAAAGTTGAGCAAGTGTTGCGTGATCACCGATATCTAGTGAATCTGTGAAATGAGCTTTCAAAATACGTTCCATAAACTCCCGAATCTTCCCTTTCTCTTTTGCATAATAAGAAAGACGAAGTGCATCATATGAATTCGTAGGAATCATTGTATCAAATTGATAATCTAACCCAACCTCTTTTGCTTTCTGTTTCAATTGATTGTTCAGTACTTTTGCTTTTTCATATGGGACACCATGCTTAGAGGATAATACTTGATGGATATCCATTCCTGTATTTTTTTTCGCATATGGATCTAATTGAAAATGTCGAAATAAGACTTCGACCTCTTCTTTATGTTCAAACTGTTCTAACCCTATTTCAAATTGACGTTTGCCAATATAACAAAACGGGCAAACAAAATCAGACCAAATTTCTACTTTCATCCTATGTTCCCCCTTTATGATTTTAATGAATGTATTTTGTCTATTCTTCTTTATTACGCTTTTGAACGTGCGAGGTGGGATGATGTTAATTAAAATCTTTTTAACTAATCCCACCAATGCTCTTTTTTAAAACGTTCGTGCTACCGTTTTTGCTTTTTCAATTGTTGAAGTAACAATTTCTTCTTCTTTAGTTGGATCATAGTCAATACCTTCAACAAAAATCGTTGGTTCCACTTCAATTCCAACAAACTTCAGCGCACCTCTTACGTAAGAATCGGAATGTTCCATTCCAATTGCCTGCGAATAAAATCCTCCCATACCATGAATATGGATTGCTTTTTTCCCTTTCATCAATCCTTCTGGACCTTCTGATGTATATTTAAACGTTTTTCCAGCACTCATGATTGTATCAAAATAGGCTTTTAATAAAGGTTGGATTCCTAAATTCCACATTGAAGACTGAATGATATATTTATCTGCTTCCATAAATTGCTTTGTGAATGCATTCACTGCTTCTATTTTTTGTGATTCAACATCTGTTAGCACTTCCCCACTTCTTAACTTCTTTTGTCCAGTTAAAAAATCAGCATCGATTAATGGCACATTTGCATAATAGACATCTACTTCTATTATTTCATCCGTTGGATTTACTTTCTTATATTCAGTGATAAATGCTCTAGCAACTTGCGTACTTCTTGATTGTTCCTCACTTTGAGGTGTTCCTTTAACAAATAATACTTTTGACATGATCATTTCCCCTTTATGATTTTGATTTTGAATACTTATAAAAAGAATGCACACGCAATATTTTGGTATGACCCTAAATGATTCCTATAATTTCTGCTGAATCAACAACCTCATACAAAAAGCTGATTTAATGATTATAGACAATGGGCATTTTTCCGATTAATTGGTGTTGCCTAGCAGCGTCATACATGAGTTTAGCGACATTTTCCCTAGATACGGACATTTTAGCTGGCTGATCGCCGAATGAATAACCGTAAGATTGCCCGTTGTATTTGATATTAGGATTAATGATTCGAACGACTGTCCAATCCAGGTTCGATTCTTTAATCAGTTCTCCTATCTTCTTCATTTCGGCATAACCATTTGGCATGAGAAGTTTAGGCAATATTCTTGGCAATATCGTCGATAAGCTTTTCTTATCGTCTTTAGATTGCAAGGCTGGCGTCGCGAGTGTAATCAACCTTTTTTTGGTGAACTTCTTCATCGCTTTGACAATTCGGTTATGTCCGTCGGCGATCGGTGTACCTTTTTGTTTTCGAGACAAATCAATGCCGGGACCTAAGGTGCTTATCACGACATCAGCTTCTGAAACTGCCGTTTCAATAGCTGAAGTGTTCGTTAGTTCACCCGTTACAATGCGTAAATTCGAATGCTTTTGCTTGATTTTCTCAGGGTTTCTAACATATACCGTAACGATATCTCCGTTTTCTAGTGCAAACTGTGTTAAAAGTTGACCGATTGCACCAGTTGCCCCAAAAATAGTGATATTCATGGTCGTCTATCTCCTTTTGTTATTCAGAATGATCATAATGATTTCCTTGATCAAAAACCTTTCTTAATAACATGTGTTATTTAAGCAACGCGCGTTGTATAATTGATGATAAGATGAAAAAGAATAATAAACAATAACCAAAATAGCCAATATGTAGTTTACGCAACACTTCTAATGTATTGTCGTTTTTAGACAAGATGATGAACCCTAAAAGGAGAAGAAAAAATGATTATGCCAAAAAAAGATCCGAGAATACTTCGTACAAGACAATTGATTGTAGACTCTTTTCTTTCGTTAGCTAGTGAAAAAGATTTCAACCATATAACGGTACGTGATATCACAGAAAAGGCTACTATTAACCGGGCTACATTTTATGCGCACTTTGACGATAAATTTGATTTGTTACATTCTACAATCACCAATACATTTACAGACAAATTGAAAAAAAGACTCAATGATCACGATGGATTCAATGAAAAAGTCATTGCAAATATTTTTCTAGCCATGTGTGATCATCATAAAGAGATAAGCGACCTATGTCCCAAAGGTTATCATTCTTTAGGAACTATTATCGAAAGTAAAATTAAAGAGGAGTTACAGAAACTAATAGCTGATCTTATGCTAAAAGGAACAAAAAACATCATCGAATTAGAGGATAAACAAATGGTAACAACCCTATCTACTATGCTAAGTTGGGGGATATACGGAGCTGCATACACATGGAATAAGGATGGAAGACTTATTTCATCAGAGGAGCTAGTGACTAAGACCCTGCCTATCTTTAAAAATGGCATGAGTCAGTATTATCTTTAATGAAAATGATGTTAACAATCTGCTTGAGCCGGCAGTGCTATAAAAAATATTAAAAAAACACAGAAATGGTATGGATTTAAATAATGGTGTATTTGGAGGAGTGCAAGAGGTCAATTAGGCAGGCTCGATTTGTTGTTGCTTAAATGACAAAACTTCTACGACCTTCTCAATAAATTAAATCGGTCGTAGAAGATGGCCCTTATTTGTTGTACTGTAAATCAAATATTCTGGGATATTTCTTTTAAGAATTGCTTTCTCTTTTCATCTGTTGTTAAATTCACTCTAGAAAAATGAATCCATTTCGTGGATTCATTTTTCAATCCCAAATCTGCTAGCGTTCTGTTAATAAAAACGCTTTGAATGGCATTTCCAGCTTCAGATTCTATATACTCTTTATCTGTAGTTGATGTTGAGATCACGGTTGTTTTTTTTATATTTGTTAATAAACCTTTTAAAGTACCAGTATTTTGATCTTCAATGAATGCGAAACCGCTTAACATCACTTTATCAATAAATCCTTTTAAAATAGCAGGTAGATCCCACCACCAGACTGGGAATATAAATACCAATTCTGTTGACTGTTTTAATTTTTCTTGATAATCCTTCACTAATAGATAAGGCGTTTTTCCTTTATGAAAATGCTTTAATTCTTCAGCTGTAAAAACAGGATTAAATCCATCTTTATATAAATCGATCACTTGAAACGGTTCTCTCTTTGTTTCTAATTTTTCTGTTATGGAAGTCAAAATGGCATGATTATAACTTCCATCCCAAGGATGTGCATAGACAATCGTTTTCATTATTCATTCACCCTTTTTCTGAGTTTTGTATCATTTTTTGATGTACATTCATTTTATTATGTGCTATAACATACTACAAGTACGGTAATCAAAGTGCGATACTAACCCAAAGGAGAGTATAAAATGAATGAGGAGTCCTTCCAGACGAGAGCTGAGCTAAAAGATACTGGTTTTGGGTATACTTTGTCATTAATTGGTGGGAAATATAAAATGCCAGTTCTGTATGCTTTATATTCAAACGATGGTCCTGTTCGCTATAATCAGCTGAAACGTAAGCTCGGAACGATTTCTTTTAAAACATTAACCAATACACTAAAAGAGCTTGAAGCGGATCACTTAATTCATCGTAAAGAATATCCCCAAGTGCCTCCAAAAGTAGAATATAGTTTATCTGAAAAGGGTTTATCACTGATGCCTGTATTAGATGAGATATGTTATTGGGGAGAGGAACAAATGAAAAATAATTAGGTAGAGTGGAAAGAAAGCTACTACGGTTTAAACATGCTTTCTAAAGTAGCTTTCTTCTCATCTTATATCAATCCCATTGGCTCATTTTGTTGATGCGCTAACTCCATTCCTTCTGCCAGATAGAGAGCGTTCTTCTTATCTAAATCATCATCAGGCCAATTGTGGATCAGTTGACGCAATCTAACTGCAACGGTCTTACAAACATCTGGCATTAAGTAACTATCAGAATCCGAAAGATTCAGCAAAGGAATGATGTCATCTGTAAAGTTTTCAAAGGGTATGTCCGCGTCAAATCTCTCCATTTCATCTAAATTCATTTCGCAAATATTACTCGTGATTGAACCTATAATAGGACAACGAAGCACGCAACGCACTATTCTACCAGAGTCCTAAGGTTATGTTGATTTAATCCCTGCCCCACAAAGAGGGATGATAATGGTTTCTTCTGATTCCTTTTGATATTTCATGTAGCCAGCAAAATTGATGGCAGATGTCACTTCGACATAAAATCCTTTCTGACTCAGTTTAGAGCGTGCATGTATAATTTCTTCTTCTTCAATATCAATAAACGTACCATTCGTCTTGTATACAGCTTCTAAAATTTGTTTGGAGCGAGCCGGGGCAGCAATAGCGATCCCTTCTGCTACAGTCCCTTTATTTGTCACAGGCGTTGCTGATTCCTCCGCATGTTGAAAAGCTTTCACAAGTGGTGCGCAGTTCTTTGCTTGTACGGCAATAATTTTCGGTATTTTATGAATGAGACCATTTTCGAATAACTCTCTAAAGCCATAATACGCACCGAGCAGCAGAGTGCCGTTTCCAACCGGAATAATTAAAGCATCCGGTGCTCCTTTTAGTTGCTCATAGATTTCATAGGCGTATGTTTTTGTACCTTCGAAAAAATAAGGGTTATAGACATGGCTTGCATAAAAAACGTTTTCTTCGTCTACTGCCTTTTGGGCCGCAGCTGCAATGTCCTCTCGTGTACCATGAATTTCTTTAATCGTTGCTCCGTGGGCTTTTATTTGAGCGACTTTTTTAGGTGATGTTTGATCACTTAGATAGATGTCACAGGCAATACCACAACGCGCCGCATACGCAGCAATTGCCGTTCCTGCATTCCCGCTGCTATCAGCAATGACTTTTGTTACCCCTAATTCCTTAGCTTTTGTCATTAACACAGCTGCTCCACGGTCTTTAAATGATAGTGTAGGCATCATATAATCAACTTTTACATAAGTGTTTGGTTCATTAGGATCTAGAACGATTAAAAGAGATTGGCCCTCGCCCATTGTCACAGTTTCCCACGTCTTAGAACCTTTTGGAAATGGCATGGTTTCAACATAACGCCATAATGAATTTGGATAGTGATCCCAAGCTATGACGTCTATTTTCGGGGTATCTTTCACTAGATTGAATACTCCACCACAATCACATTTCCATAGAGTTGGTGTCATCTCATATTTTTTCCCGCAATCGTTACAACTTAATTGATTCATTCTTCATCTGCCCCTTTGAATATTTTTTTATACAAAATATAATTTTTTATATAGGGTGGTCAAAAAAATATTCTAAACATATGCAATGGCATCCATTTCAATTTTGAAACCAAAATGTAATTCATTCGTTGGTACAATCGTACGTGCTGGTTTATGTTCACCGAAAAATTCGGTATAAACCGCATCTACTTTGTCCCATAATTCAATATCTGAAATGTATAATGTCATGCGCAAAATCTTTTCTTTTTTACTTCCAGCAGCCTCTACAATCATCTCTACATTCTTAAGCGCTTGTAATGTCTCTTTTTCAATGGGGCCGAACTCTTTTTCTGTCGTTTCAGGATTGATGGCAAATTGTCCCGACACATAGACCGTGTTTTGATGAATGGTTGCGAATGCATAGTGTCCGTTTGATTTTAGATTTCCTACCTCGAGTACGCTTTCCATTTTGACACTCCTTACCTCGATTTATTTTTGATTTCATCCAAATAGCTATAGACGGTTACTTTGGAAATGCCTAACATAGATGCGACCTTCTCAACAGATCCTTTCATTAAAAAAATGCCCTTTTCATCCATGAATTTGATTAGTTCAATTTTTTCATGACGTTTCATAACTGGATGAACACTGTTTTGAATGATTTGTTGAATCAATTGATCTACTATTTCTTCCACATTTTCAAGATCATCATTTGATGTTGTTTCTTTCTCTTGAGCTTCCACGTGTGTAGTAAGAAAAGTATCCATAAATTGCTGCATTTGATTCAGTGCTTCAACATCAAAATTGATACAGAAAGCACCGATTACTTTTTGCTTTGAATCACGTATTAATGAAGTCGAAGAACGAATCGTACGCTTATCTTCTGTTACAAATGTATAACCAGCCAGATAATCTTCTTTAAAATCTTCTGATTGTAATACAGTCTTGACTAGATGATCAAATGATTGGCCGATTTCTCTTCCTGTCACATGGTTATTTACTGTAAACATGACAGATGCTTGAGGATTCGTTAAATCATGAATCACCACTTCACAATTTGGTCCAAACATTTTTGCAGTAGATTTTGCTAAAGGAATATAACTCTCTAATAACTTTTTAATATGTTCCATGCCTAAGCACCTCATTTTTTTATTCCACTAGATTATATAATTTTTTATATATAAAAACAATATATAGATTTATTTATATACTATAATGCTCACAAGATCACAAAACGTTTGTTTCACGATTGTGTTTTAATAAAAGAAACCAATCGCTCACCAGCATATGATACACTCCATTTAGGATGGTTAAAGGTTGTCAAATCATAACAATGATACTTGGATCAGTAGATCTCCATTGTTCTCACTCTAAGTTAAGAGGTGTTTCTATGAATAAATTATTGGCCATGTTGATATTAGGATTGAGCTTTAGTGGTGCCGCGCTCATTCTTTCAGTCCCTTTGTTATTCAAATCCAAACTAGACCAAACTGAGCTGGTGTTTGCTGCTGGATCATTGGGCGCTTTCGCAGTATTTGCTGTCTCATGCCTAGTTCTTCGAAAACGATTCAAGCGCTTGACTAAGTGACATCGTAATGATCACCTATCAGCTTCATAAAGCTCGATAAAATCGTTACCTGATTCAATCCATCTTTTTGAGGTTTGTTAAGGCGTTTGAACGTTTTAAAATGAAACAAAAATAAGCCATTGATCCAGCATGGCTTATCAAATACACTCATCTATTGAAATCAAGATAGTGGCGACAAAAACTGATGTTAGAAAGACAATCGTATCCCTGGTTTTGGATTTACCGGATATATGGGTTAAACGTAAATATAAATTATTATGCATCCATTCAAAGCTTATGATCATAGGAACTCTTGTCACCGAGGGTATTGGAATATTATTTATATTTATAATGGAGTTTGTAATCCTCATACTTTAGGTCCAATTAATACTTCATGATGTGTAAACTAAAGTGGTGAACATACCACCAGCTCCATCGGTAAGGTTATTAGAAATATGATGTGAAATATGGCAATGAAAAGGCCATACACCTGGATTATAGGCTTTAAATAAGACATCCCAAGTTTCACCAGCAGCCACTAATATTGTGTTTTTTAACAATCTATTATGATCAGGAATTGGATTACCGTCTGCTTTTTCAACTAAAAATTGATGCCCATGAATATGCATTGGATGATGGTTGATTTGTATCGCTCCTAATCTCAAGCGTACAATATCACCATATTTAATTGGCATAGGTGATGTAGAAGGGAAGCATTTTCCATTAATAGTAAACATGTTGAAGTCCATGGCAAAAGGCTTTAAATCATATTGACCTGGCTCTACTTTTTCCCCTTTTTCTAAACCATCAAGGCTCCATTCCTGCATTAACATTAGATAATCTTTATTAATATGTCTTTCCTTCGGGTCTAGTATGACAAAACCTCCTAGTAATCCTAGCATGTCTTGCTTTGCTACATTAACGTGCGAATGATACATATGTGTGCCAGGAGGATTTGTTATCCTAAAATGATAATCATAATAATGACCTGGTTCTATTCTAGGAGATGCCTCCACATCTGGGACACCGTCCATCACATTTGGAACATCTAAGCCATGCCAATGAATACTTGTAGATTCTGGTAGGTGGTTAATGACTCTTATACTGATGTAGTCATCTGGATATACTTGAATAGTTGGTCCGGGTATACTCCCGTTGTATCCCCACCCTTTAATAAAAACACCAGGAAGTATTTCTTGACTTACAGGTTCAGCTACTAATTCGAAAAATTTAATACCATTTCTAAAGCTATATTCAAGCGCAGGAATATCTGGTGTTGTTACCATTTAAACACCTCATTAATAGATTGTTTATACAATGAAGAATAATACATTATATTAAAGGCTGTTTTATTTCATGACCAATTTAAAGGTTGTGACGCTGTTTTAGGAAGCAGTATGTATTTCTCTGATAAATTAAAAAGTGTATAAATTTTGGAACCAGACATACTATAAGAAAAAAATGCAGAAGGGATCATCATGATGGATGTAACATTAATTTGGAAAACACTTTTAATATTTATTGTCGGAACAATTATCTTAAGAATTGGTGGAAGAAGAACAATTTCTCAAATGACGATTCCCCAAACAGTTATGATGGTTGCTATCGGTACCTTATTAATCCAACCCGTCGCTAGTCAGAGCCTTTGGAGTACTTTTGGTATAGCTGGATTATTAGTGCTTTGTCTAATTATTACTGAACTTATCCAATTAAAATATGACAATGCAGAAACAGTTCTATCTGGTAAGGCTGTATTAGTGATTGAAAATGGTGAACTAATTGAGAGACATTTAAAAAAACTTAGATTACCCGTTGATAAATTAGAAGAACGATTACGACAAGCAGGAATTTCAAATATTAGTGATGTTCAATATGCTACATTAGAATCTAACGGGCAATTAGGATATACTTTAAAATCAGAAAAACAGCCTGCCACAAAGGAAGATATTCAAAACCTGATGAACCTTATTCAAAAGGGACAACTGGTCAATATCAAAAATCCATCAAAAGATCATCTTTTCACTGAAATTTTAAACGAAAATTCAGATGCTGACCTTAAACATTTACAATAGGCTCTACATTAATATATGAATGCGATCATTGGTGTTAACAACAGCATGAAAACCTAACTCTTGGCTTGCCATGTCTGTACAGATGGCTGTCCCCCATTCAGGCGAATCCCCGCCCCCGCCGCAAACATAAAATAGTACTGGATAGCCCTCTTCCTTACGAGAAAGAGCCACGTCGTCGTAAAAATGCGTTTAGATATCAAATATTTAGTGACAAGCGGCTAGTCATGAAGCATTTCGTACACTTCAGGAAACATGTATGTGGTTGGAGTCTTTCCTTCACTGCTATCAGATGGATAGTACATAAATGCGGTCAGTTCTCTTTTGGATTGATCTGATGCCGTTTACTCAAAATCCATCTGGATTCCTATGTAGCTCCGATTGGTTCTGGAAATGTGTCAAACTTTTTCATTCTTTTATGCCCCTTTCATCATGAAAATGAATATCGGTTCTTTGCTGACTGAGTATCGTATTGTGATATAATTTTGAGTCAAAGACAAGAGCTGATAGAAAATGAACTGGCTGAATGGACATCATGATGGTGAAAAATTCTGAAGAAATGATAGGGTGATAGCGATGAGAAGACTTGAGTCTGGTATATCAGTAGACAACGAAACATTTTCTGATGTTGCCAGGTATGAAAACGAAACAATCAGCAGAACAACAATTATCAACTCAAATGTCCGTTCTCCTATATTTTGGAGCTGTCACTTGGATCATCTTGTATTTGATACGTGTGATCTGACGAATGCGAGATTTTTTGCCGATAGTACGATTGATCATTGTACTTTTAGTCATTCAGACTTGCGCTCTGTGGGCATTGGCAAAAACGAAGCTGTCTTCACCAATTGCGAATTTTCTTCCTGCGATATGAGAGGAATGACATTGGAGAATGCTACGTTTATCGATTGTACTTTCTCTAATTGTAGATTCAATGACCGTGTTTTACAGGCAGCGAACATCGTCAATTGTACCTTTGCTGGTAAGCTAATAGATATAACGTTTGAGGGAAATGGCAAACAAAAGCTGATCGCCAATTTTGAAAACTGCACCCTTGATGGTGTTCGTTTTATAGGCTGTGACCTAGCGGCATGTATTCCGCCAGCATCCAAAAACCATTTATATGTTGAACATGTATCTGCACGTGTGAAAAAGGCCTTAGAGAAGATAGATGATGATCCTACTCTGTCTGATCATGATCGGAAAATACTAGTGCGGAGTCTGCGGAAGCTTGAACAAATGGAACAGTATATTTTTAACACGAAATATATGGAGAACATACATGGGGCCGCTTTTGTTGAACGCTTTTTCAGTCATCTTGGATGTAGCAAGGATCACATGTAACGTTTGCTACATCTCTTTTCCTATTTTATCTTTATGTGGTACATCAGTTTCGAGTATATTTGAGCGGAATGAGTTCTTCGATTTTCACCTTGACCAGCTCCCCATCCATATCAAGGATGACAAAACATGTTGGTCCAAAGTCTGAAATGAGCTCTCGGCAGATGCCACAAGGGCTGACTACCCTAATTCTTCTATCTTCTTCATCTGAATAAGGGTGTCTCACTGCAACAATTGTATCAAAATCTTTGTATCCATTCGATAAAGCGCTGCCAATCGCAATGGCTTCTGCACAAACAGTTACCCGTCCGATATAGGCTTCTATATGGACAGCTGATATGATTTCTCCTGTTTTCATGCGGATCGCTGCCCCTACATGATGCTTGTCATCTTCATAAAGACTGATCATCTTCTTTTTTGCTTCGTCTATTAATTCGATATCTTCATGTGATAGATCAAACGTTTTCATTTCGTTCCCCTTTCACCTCACTGCTCGTATGTATTATACCAAACATGAGGTGATGAACTAAACTTCACTCCCCTTTACTAACCAGCCAAAAGACCGTTTGTTCTGTAGTGAATGGCCATTCTGAATGTATTTCATATTCAATTGAAAAAGGCTGCTTTCAAGTAAGCAACCTTTTCCCTTATTTACATCAGAACATGTACCCTTTCTAGGTGTGAACTGAATCCCTATCGATTGATCGCTTGAATGATTTTCTTCAGAGCATCTGCCGCTTCTGGAATTGGCATGACAACAAACACATGCAGCATTTCAGGATAAACAAAGGTTTTGATGTCCATTCCTTGTGCTGTTAATTTTTCATCAAGCTTGATGGCATCTGGATATAACATATCATGTGTTCCAATGAAATGAGTGATCTTCGCTAGTCCTTTGAAGTCGCCGTATATGGGACTGATCAATGGATCTGTGAGACTTTGATCAGCTGCCCACAATTTTGTGATGACTTCCATTCCTTCATGACCTAGAATCGGGTCCTTTTTTGCATATTCAAAAATGAGAGGGTTGCTCATACTCATATCAACACACGCAGATAGTAACACGATATCCTTTGGCTGCGGCAGATCTTCCTTCTTTAAAAGGTGCGCAAGACCAAGTGAGATGTTTCCGCCAGCTGAATCTCCCATGATCGTCAATTGATTGGCACTTCCGGCAGTTTTCAGAAGGTCTTTATATAGGTTAAGCATTTTCGGATACGTATCCTGGTTGCTATAATGAGGTACTTTTGGGTAAATAGGAGCGACTACTTTCGCACCTAGTGATTGCGCCATTTTATCCATGAACCACCAATGGACATTCAAAGGCTGATTTGTCCACGCGCCACCATGTAGATAGAGAATGACTTTTTGATTTTGTGATGCTTGTTCATTCAATGTGAAAACTTGCATGCCTTCGAAAGTCTGCTCTTGTACCTCACTGATTAAATTCACATCATCCCCAATGGCATAAGGCTGCGTATTTTCAATTCCTTTTTGCTCAAGAAATTTTTTTGTCTGTTCGATACTAGAAAAACTCTCTTTATTACTTTGCGAAGCGAATAATGTTTCAAATTGAATACTTTCTTTAGAACGTTCACCATGATACATTTCTACACTCATTTTTTTCTCTCCTTCACCCAATAGGTTTATTGATCATCCTGCTTCGGAACACGAAATGATTCCAAGTAGACTTGTACTTTTTTTTCAGGGGTTTTTAATAAGTTAGATAAAAGGTCTTGAATGAGACGAAGGCTTTTAATTTTCTTTTCAATTTCTTCATGTTTAAGATGGACAATTTGTCTTAGGGTATCAAGGTCTATGTCTTGACTTAGCATGTCCATAATTTCAGCTATTTCCTTTAATGAATAACCGAGCGTTTTCGCATCTTTGATCAATTGAATTTTCACAACATAGTCGTCTGTATAGAATCTGTAACCGTTTGAACGTCGTCTTGGAGCAGGTAATATGTTGTGCTCTTCATAGTAACGAATTGCGGCAGGACTTACTCCTGTTTTTTTGGCAAGTTCTCCTCTAGTCATCAACTCCATCGTTACTCCTTTTTTATTATTTTGTTTTACTATATGTACATTATAAAGGTTGAACTATACTTCAAGGTCAAGGTGAAACATTTTTCGGCCAACTTTTGTTATCAAATGATTGTAGCAAAGAGATCTCTAGTGCTTGCTATGACATAATTGAGGTTACTTTTTGGGTAAACAAAAAAACACCATCGCACCCGGCCAAATAAGGCGGATGCAATGGTGTCATCATCATTCCATCTGGATTATGATAAATCTTCCCCATTTGTTGCAATCACTTTTTTGTACCAGTAGAAGGAATCTTTTTTGTAACGATTTAATGAACCATTCCCTCTGTCGTCTTGATCTACATAGATCAAACCATAGCGCTTACTCATTTGAGATGTTCCGCAGCTAATTAAGTCAATACAACCCCATGGTGTATACCCCATTAAGTCGACACCTTCTTTGACTGCTTCTTTCATCTGTTCAATATGTTGTTTTAAATAATCAATTCGATAATCGTCGTGAATTTCTTTGTCTGTTGTCAATGTATCTCTTGCGCCAAGTCCGTTTTCACAAACAAATAAAGGTTTTTGGTATCTGTCATACAGTTTAATTAATGAAATGCGCAGACCCATTGGATCAATTGGCCAATCCCATTGTGATAACTCCAAATGCTCATTTTTAATTGGACTATCAAATGTACCCGCTAGCTCGGCTGCATCTTCTCGGGCTTCTGCTACGTGGGACATATAGTAGCTGATCGCCACAAAATCAACGATGCCCTCTTTCAAAATTTGCTCATCCTGCTCTTCGATATCAAGTTTGATGTCGTTGTCAGCAAAATATTTCACCATGTATGTTGGATATTCACCTCTAGCTTGAACATCCGGATAGAACATATTCAATTGGTTCGATTTTACCGCTTGCAACTGGTCCTCTGGTTTCGTTGTTTTTGCATAGGCTTCAATTTGGTTTATCATACAGCCAATTTGGACATTTGGAATGATTTCTTTTGCAGCCTTCACTGTGAGAGCGCTGGCGATAAATTGGTGATGTGATGCTTGATACGCAGCCTGTAATTTATGGTCTACTAGGTCCTCTAAAATTCCAGCACCGGTGTAAAGGCTGTTGAGGTTCATATTCATTTCATTGAATGTAATCCAATACTTCACTTTATTTTTATATCTTTCTAAAATGGCACGGGCATATTTTTCAAACAACGGGACAAGCTCTCTACTCATCCAGCCATTATATTTCTCTGTTAAAGTAATCGGCATTTCGTAATGAGACATCGTGACTAGCGGTTCAATTCCATATTTCGCACACTCATCAAATACGTTATCGTAAAAAGCCAATCCTTCTTCGTTCGGCTTGTCTTCTAAACCAGTTGGAAAGATTCTTGCCCATGAAATAGACAAGCGAAACACTTTAAAGCCCATCTCTGCAAATAGTGCAATATCCTCTTCATATCGATGGTAAAAATCGATTCCGCGTCTTTTCGGAAAATCAAATTCATCGGGTTGTTCCTTGTATCTTGTTAATTCAGCTGAACTCACATCGAAAGTAAAGTTGTTCACTTTTCCTTTTTCATAAGGATCTTTATATGCAGCAAAGTCTGACGTCGACAGGCCCTTGCCACCTTCTAAGTATGCGCCCTCTATTTGATTGGCAGCAGTTGCGCCACCCCATAAAAAATCATCTGAAAATCCTTTTTTTAATTCTTTCATTTCAATCATCCCTTCTCTTTATATTAGTGAATAAGCATTAAGAGCTTATTTTGACCTGCGGTGACATGAGCGTCACCTGTATGAATCACATCAAGATATTGCGTTGAATTTGTGACGATAATAGGTGTCACTACATCTAAATGGTTTGATTGAATGCCTTCTATATCAAACGATAATAAATGATCCCCCGTCTTTATCTTATCGCCCTCTTTTACCAGTACATCAAAGAATTGGCCGTTTAGGCTGACCGTATCAATCCCCACGTGGATCAATAATTCAATCCCATCATCTGAAACGAGTCCGATGGCATGTTTAGTAGGTGTAACAGTCACTACTTTTCCTGAGAACGGTGCTTGTACCACCCCCTTATCAGGCAAAATTGCGACTCCCTTCCCCATCATTTCACTTGAGAACACGGAATCATTCACTTCAGATAAAGGAATGACCTTTCCACTCATAGGTGCTTGAACTTCATAAGGGTTTGTTTGCTTAGACATTTGTTGATTCTCTGTACTCTCAGTGTGATTTGGCTTTTCTGCAGCTTGCTCGTTAAAAGCCGTTACAGACTCCTGAAATCCAAGGAGAATGGTGATGAGAAGTGACACGATGAAGCTAAGGGCGATTCCAATCAGAGCCAGCTGAAAATTATTTGTCCCTTTCATAATGTAAGTTGGCAGTGAAGTAATGCCTGGGATCGAAAAGGCTGTCGTTTTAACTGAAAATAAACCGTAAAAACATCCACCGACTGCGCCGCCAATTAATGAAGCATAAAAAGGTTTTTTTAGTCTAAGTGTGACTCCATAAATGGCTGGTTCTGTGATCCCGAAGAAACTAGGAAGCAATGTTGAAAGCGCTAAAGACCTTGTTTCTACCCGCTTGGTGCGGATGATGACACCTAACACAGCGCCTGCTTGTGCCATATTCGCAATGAAATTCATTGGAAGCAGCATGATATCGTAACCCACTTTTTCAAAGCTGGCTAACGTGCTTGGGAAGAATGCGTAATGCATTCCAGTTAACACAATGAGTGGCATAAGGCCCCCCATTAATAAACCGGCAATCGGACCAGCGAAATTGAACAATGAAGTGAAAAAGATTTCTAAATATTGCCCAGAAACGTTCCCAATAGGAGCGATAAAAGCCAGTGTAAGAGGAGCCGTGATCATCAGGCTCAGTACCGGTGTAAATACGATACTTAAGGATTTTGGGATCGCTTTTGTTATCCACTTATCGACAAAACTTAGTAATAGCACACCTAAAATAATTGGTAATACAGAAGATGTGTAATTATTTAGTGGAATACTTAACCCTAAAAAATTTAACGGATCTGCTCCTTTTGCTGCACCTTCGATCATCGTTGGATATAGTAAAATCCCTGCTAATGCGAGCGCAAGAGATTCTCGCGTTTTAAATTTCTTCGCTGCCGAATAAGCAATGAGGAAAGGTAAAAAGTAAAAGACAGCATTTGAAAAAATTTGAAGTACTTGATAGGTAGAACTTGTCTCCGTCAGCCAGCCTAAGCTAACGAACAGTGCCATGATCCCTTTGATCAATCCACTACCAACAATCGCTGGCAAAATAGGTGTGAAAATCCCGCTGATCACATCGAATACGACTTCAATTGGGTTCATCTTTGACGTGTTTTTAACAGGAGCAGAATTATTGCTACTATGACCGGCTAGATGATCGATTTCCTCATAAACCTCTGCTACCTTTGCTCCAATAATGACTTGGAACTGTCCACTTTGGAATTGAGCACCTAAAACACCATCTAATGTTTTCAGCTCATCTACTTTTACCTGATTTTCATCGTTGAGATTAAACCTTAGCCGTGTGATACAATGCCAACTTTGAGATATATTTTCGGTTCCACCAATTAATTTCACAATTTTTCCAGCCAATTCTTTGTTTTCCATGCTTTCACCCCTTCATTTTCACAAAAAAAACCTAAACAAAATCCACCATAGAAAAGATCATTCTTTCTCATGGAGATTTGTTTAGGTTAATGCTTTTTCATAACACGCCTAAAAGAAATCATTTATTTTTTTGGTGTTCCTTTGTGATTCGCTCAATATGGATGACTAAAAAAACAAGTTCGTCTTCTGTCACATTCCAATTGAATTCTCGTTTTAACATTTCTTTGATGATCAATCCACAGGCATAACTCTTCATATAACGATCCTGTATTAATTCTTTTAACGAGTCATCCATCTGCTGCGGTGGTTGATTGGTTTCCTGCCTGACAATAAAATATCTCAAGTGGGTAATAAACCTCGAATAATTAATGGATGATTTATCCAATATCATCTCGAAAATATTTTGAATGATTTTGACGATTTCTTTCGTCAGGTGAGTCATCTTAATGGTGTCTCCCATAGACTGACCATCTATTTGAGCGTTTACAAAATGCAGGGCAATGAATGAAGCTTCAGTATCTTCAAAAGAAATGCCCATCATCTTTTGAATAATTGTCAGTGCTTTTTTCCCGACTTGATATTCTTGAAAATAGAGATGTGGAATTTCCCACACAATGGGGTTTTCATACGCCATTTTTTCTTCGTGCCTTTGAATAGCGAAGGTGAGATGATCGGATAGCGAAAAGAGCACGCTGGAACCTAACTTCTTATTCAACATCTCTTCGCCTACGCGAATGATTTTTTCAGTTAATAAAAGGATATCAGTTGGGATAGCGGCAAGTTGAGATTCTAATGGAGACGTCTGATCGGAATAAAATGTCTTACTGACAGCGCTCTCATCAAGTGTATCACCTTTCTTCTTTTTAAAACCTATTCCTGTTCCAAACACAACGACTTCATTTTGAGCCTCTGTTAGAGCTAATACGATATTATTATTTAAAACTTTAACGACGGTGAACATCCTCATCCCACCTTACCTAAAATGCTAAAAAAGCATAAAAAAACACCAAAATCTCAGCAAACAACGTACAAATGTACAATCTGTTTACCTGACTTGGTGGTGCCTGATCATATCAGTAACACTCCTGCATCGGTTACGACTTTATTTTAAATAGATGGATGACCAAAGTCAACTATTTTTTTCTGAAAAAATAGATTAAAATACCCAGAATCATTTTATCTTTCCTTGTCTTTTTACAGTTTAACATATTTAAGGTTGCTGTAAGGTTCGGATTAATACGAGTTAAGGTTGAGGTTGTACAATGGGTTTGTAAGGAATTGAGGGATGAGTCAAATGGTCCCCTCTTCTAAATCAATCATAGAGGTGAAAAGCTTTGAGAGAAAATAAAATTTTGTCTTCATTATGTTACTTCAGTATCTTTTTTGCACCGTTTCTATTTCCGATTATCGTTTATTTCTTAGGAAAAGACGAAGTGAAATACCATGCGAAAAAATCACTATGGACACACATTATTCCTTATTTGATTTTCGGTCTTGGTATTGCCGGTTCAGGTTTACTTGGCATGAACGATATCAGTCATGCTGGTCCGTTCTTAATTGCAACGTATACTGTGACATTCCTTGTGGCGATCTACTTCTTCATTTGGAACATTGTGAAAGGCATTAAAGTGTTTTCAGAATAAGAGTTAGAAAAAACGGTTCTGTGATTGATCAGAACCGTTTTTTTTATGTCCGTTTAAGCGGGTAATTGGATATCAATCGTTGTTCCTTCTCCTATTATACTTTGTATTGTCATATCTCCCCCGTGTTTTTGGATGATATCTTTTGCAATCGCCATTCCAAGACCTGAGCCTGCATGTGTCCCTCCTGTATTCGTCCCTCTATAGTAGCGGTCAAATACTTTTTCTAGCTCTGCTTCTTCAATTCCTTTGCCATTGTCTTGAATGGTGATATGGGTATGTTCTTTTTGTTCAAGCTGTACAATGATTTTCACATCAGCATCATTGTGAACAAGGGCATTTAAAATGAGATTGGTGACCGCTCTTCTTATGAGGATCGTATCAATATTCAGCATAAGCTTGTCTACATTCGTTTGCAGCTCAATGGTCTGATCTGCATATCTCGAATCGTTGAGGATACCAATTAACGTTTCACGCAGCAATGGCACAATGTTCACCAGTTCTTTATGCAGCATCACGTCGTTATTTTTCAGCCTTGTTGTTAAATTGAGATCCTCCATCACATCTTTGATGTACAATGATTTATTCTCTATGATGCTGGCATAATGTCTAATGTCTTGATTTGAAAGAGGATAATTTGGATCTTTCATGATTTCTGCATAGCCTTGAATAGAGGATAATGGTGTTTTAATATCATGAGAAATATGACTGATCCACTCTTCCCGCATCATTTGCTCTAATTTGTCTTTTTCTTTTTGGCTTGAAGCGAGCTGCTCGGATAAGTGATTGACATTATAGAACACATCTTTATATATCCCCTTCGTTGGCAGCTTCGTCGTATAATCTCCGTTTGCGAGCCGCTGAATGCCGTAAATGGCACGGCCGAGCGGTTTGATGAGTTGCCGGCTGAATAAGTATCCAATGAATAAGGCAATGATGGCATCAATCGATAATAAAATCATCGTCCCGATATTGAATTGCGATATTAATTCTTTCGTATCAAAAGAAAATAAATATTTTCCGATGGAAGGGTCCTTAAATCCGATGAAGTAGCTGTATTCCTTACCCTTTCCATTTTTCCCTCCAGCATAGATCGTCGACATCAATTGCTTATCTTTATATTTATGTAAGTTTACAATTTCTATAGGTGTGTATTTGCTCTTTAAGCCTTTAGGTGCTAGTGCATGATAGACGTCTTGTCCATTTTCGTCTAATATTTGAATCCACGCATTTTGTTGTTTTAAGGCTTGCTGTCCTTCTTTATTCACAGTGATATTTTGATTAGACAAGGTGATGTATTGTTCAAATGTTCTTGTGAAGGTTTCCGGCGTATTTTCTTCGTTTTGCTGACTGCTTGCTTGTAGTACAAGCCATATCATGAATCCAAATAAGTTAATAAAGACCGTGATAATGGTCACGATAATGACAGAGACCATGTATCTGCCTGTTAATCGCCATTTCATCTTTATGCATCCTTTACAACAAATTTATAGCCAAGCCCTTTGACCGTCACGAGAAATTCTGGTGTAGATGGGGAATGTTCTATTTTTTCCCGCAGTCTTCGTATATGAACCATTACCGTATTATCAGAACCGAAGAAATCCTCTCCCCAAACCGTTTGATAAAGCGTTTCTTTACTGATGACGCGATTCGGATGCTGCATGAAATAAGTCATCAACATAAGTTCTTTCGGAGTGAGTTCAATTGCCGCTCCGTTTTTCGTCAGTTCGGCTTGCTGCTCGTTTAACTCAAATGGGCCTTTTTTGATCACGGGCTCCGCTTGAGAAGGCTGTAAGTAGGATGACCGTCTTAGCTGGGCTTTTACCCGGTAGGCGACTTCTTTTGGACTGAACGGTTTTGTAATGTAATCATCGCCGCCAATGGCAAGTCCTACAATTTTGTCTGATTCCTCTCCTTTTGCTGATAAAAAGATAATCGGAACATGCGAGACATCTCTGATTTGTTTGCAAATATCGTAGCCTTCTCCGTCTGGCAGCATAATATCCAGTATGACGAGATCTGGTTGTTCTTGATGAAATTGCGTGAGCCCATCACGGGCAGTTGAAGCTGTTAACACCTGGTCAATGCCTTCTCTTGTTAATACGGTATGGATTAATTCTAAAATTTCTTTTTCGTCATCTATAATCAATACTTTGCTTTGAACCTTTGGCATGATGATCACTCTCCTGAAGTCATTGTTATTATTATACCCAAAGTGTTGACGTCGTGAAAAATCAACTTACTATTTACACAGAAAAAAGCCAATTTTCTTTTTTAATGAGAAAATTGGCTTTTCGTGTTTCTCTAGCGTTTGACCACAAATGTTGTCACACTTTGAGCTGGGAGATGAGCCCAAAATTGATTTCCTGATATGTTTAAGTCAGTTCCAGGTTGAAGGTTGCTGCTGCCGCTCGTCACCCATCTAGACGCCTGAGAAACAGAGCCATTTTGCACGACGAAGTGTTGATTGACCCCTGCATTGTTTTTATTAATCGCCACAATGACGACCTGATTGTTTCCTTTATAGGCTGAGACGAAAACATTCGATTCAGGGCTTTTCGTTGCATCAATTCTGACGTACCCTGGACGCACAAATTTGGAGAAATGCGCCATGTTGTATCCGCGTTTGCTAATCATTCCATCTTCTTTCATAGGACCGTATGATCTCCGGATGTACCACCACACATACGCCTGAAAGTCCCCTTCCACCATTGAATGGTGAATATGCTCTGATACCCCTAATGCCTCAGGCCAGCGGTCCGCTGAATTGTTATCACTATTCGGATAGTAGACCTCTGTCATCCATAGCTCTTTCCCTGCCCCTTTTTGTTTGAAAAGAGGGTACGGAAGCTGGCTAATTTGGGTTCCGTATAGATGAGCGCCGAGAATGTCCATATTCCTAAGCGCCTGTGGATCGTTTAAGATAGGATCTGAGATATTCTTAAGATATTGAAACGATTCTGGTGCAATCACACGTGCATTAATGGAGCCGGCATTTTCTCTCATGAATCGCAGGATTTCCTGAGGTGTCCACCATGTCCATTCATGCGCATAATCGGGCTCGTTTTGAACAGAAATCGCATAAAGATTGACTCCGTTGTTTTTCATGTAAGTGACAAAATCATTCAGATGCTGAGCATATGCTGCGTATTGATTGTATTTAAGCCGCTTGGCAGGTGATCCATTCCGGTTGAATGTTTCAACCATACTGCTTGGAGGATTCCAAGGGGAAGCAATGACTAGAGCACCATGCTCGATCGCTCGTTTGGCCGTCGCGACTTCTCTGCTCCAATTGTTTCTGTTTTCGTCTACATAAATTCTAAGAATGGAAAACCCTAACTGATTTTGTCCATTGCCAAAGGCGGTTTCCCTTTGTGGTGCTGTCAAATCACCAATCCAAGCTGGATGGTTCATTCCGCCAAAACCACGAATCACTTGTCTTTCTGCGTTGAGGTTAATGTTTGCGTCAGCTGCTGATACTTCAGCTACTCCGGGGCCTATGAACATGACAGATAGCATGGTGAAACACACCAATAAAGCAAGCATTGGTTTTTTTACACATGACATCAAATTTTCCACTCCTCTATCAAACATTTAAGCACCTTTATTCGCTACCTTTGAGTAAACTGCCAAGAATCAAATTGGAATAGATTTCCCCCGCCTGTTCCGGTAAAGACAAAAAATACGTTGTGCACTCCGGATGCGCCGTTAATCGATGTTTCTATTTCCCGCCAGTTTTGTGTTCCACCGGTGGAAGGGACATTCAGTGTACCGACCAGTCTGCCGTTCGCGCCGCCAAGGCGTACTTCTATTTTCCCGCCTACTGTCGATGCGACATTGGCTTTAAATGTTCTAGCGCCATTGGAACCAAAGTCTACATTCCCTAAAGCGACCCAATCGCCATTTTGAATATTGGTGACATGCTGGTTATTCACTGGTCCTCCTGGTGCTGACGAGGCTTCTGTCAAAATGCGTCCATTCCAAGCGAATGTTTCAGCTTCAACACGTTGATATGGATTCAGATTAGATAGCTGTTTCACCCCTTCATAATTGGCTGCTACTTCTCGAAGGGAGCCATCTGCATTATGCACAAGCTTGTTAATATGTGGAGAGCGATAGCCTTTGCCACTTCCGTATAAGGCAGAGCTAACGGTTTGCGTATGATACACCACATACCACTCATTTTTAAAATTGAACACCGCATGATGGTTGTTACCGCCGCCACCAAAAAAAGCACCCGGATTTTTCAGAAAGTGTCCTTTATACGTGAAGGGTCCCATCGGACTTGAGCTCGTCATATAGCCGATTTCACCAGGTGGTTTATCGGCAGGATGTGAGCCGCCAAAATTGATGCAATAGGAATAGTAATAGGTTCCGTTATACTTATGCATCCCTGAGTCTTCAAACATAAAAGGAGCATCAATGGTGGATGCGCTACTGGCCACACTTGTCATATCAGCACCTAGCTTCAGGACTCTTGCTGTTTTAGGATTTGCCCATTGTCCCTGCGTTGGATTGGAACCGCCTGGAACACCTCCGCCGGCATATAGATAGCCAGTACCGTCATCATCTACAAATACGGCCGGATCAAAAAGCCATACAACTCCGGACATGCCAGGTGTACTTGGCGTAACGAGTGGTTTCCCAATCGGATCAGTCCATGGGCCGATCGGGCTGTCTGCTGTAAGGACTCCAATCCCTCCGCCGCTGTTAGCGAAATAAAGGAAAAATTTATCCTTTCCGTTGATCTTCTTTACCGCTGCTGATGGGGCCCATGATGCGCCTGCCCATTTGGCAATGCCTCTGCCGCCATTTGCCCCATTTGCCCCCGCTACTGGAATCGCTCCGTGATCGGTCCAGTTGACCATATCCGCCGAAGAGATGACGAATACTCTATTCAGATTTGCAAATGAATTGTCCTTAATCGTTCCGTTGCTTTGATATTCATAGTCATCACTCGACATATAAAGGTACACTCTTCCGTTATAGGTAAGCGCAAACGGGTCTGCTCCTAAGTGATGATCAATGAGCGGGTTTGCATTTCCTACTTGCTTGGCAATAGGAGTGCTTGCCGCATTCGCTTCATATACCGGCAAACAACTCAGTACCAAAGTGAAGATCAATAAACAAACGCTACACTTCATCCTCGTCCTCATCGTGTCATTTCCTCCTGTTTTCATCTTCCTGATATTGGGGTTTAGGCCCAATTTCAAATTATGTTGATGTTTCGTGATGAAGAATGAATACAAAGAATGATTTCTCCCTGCGAATCCCTGTAAAGAGTGCAATGAAAACCCTTACTTTTTAACTAGAAGACAACAAAAAAATGCAGTCTCCATGATGGAGCTGCATTCTTCCTCAATGTTCAATAAATGTAGACTACATATAACGAGCGGTCACCATTTTCTTTCTCGTGTAAAACTCTACTCCGTCTGTTCCATTGGCGTGCAAGTCTCCGTAGAAGGAATCTTTCCAGCCAGAAAATGGGAAGAAAGCCATTGGAGCAGGAACACCAATGTTAATGCCTAACATGCCGGCTTCGATGTTTTCACGAAATTCTCTTATGCTTGAAGCGCTGTCTGTGTATAGGCAGGCACCGTTTGCGAATTTTGATTGATTGGACAGGTCGATTGCTTCTGCGAGTGATGAGACACGGACAATGGATAAGACTGGGGCAAAAATCTCGTCCTGCCAGATTTTCATTTGATTTGTGACATGATCAAAGATCGTTGGTCCGACAAAATACCCTTCTCCATTTGTTTCGTTATCTTGTCTGCCATCACGAATCAGGCTTGCGCCTTCTTCAATTCCTGATTGGATATATTGAAGAGTTCGTTCTTTATGCTCCTTCCGAATGACTGGTCCGAGAAAGACATCTTTATTTATTCCGTTTCCGATGACAAGCTGGTTGGATTCATCGACCAATTGTTGAATCAAGTCGTCTGCCACGTCTTCTTCCACTGCGACAACAGCTGCTGCCATGCAGCGTTCACCTGCTGATCCAAAAGCAGCGCCAATGATCTGTTTTGTGGCCGATTCTAAATCAGCATCTTTCAAGACGATGGAGTGATTTTTTGCACCGGCAAGTGCTTGTACACGTTTACCATGTGCTGTCCCTTTTTTATAGACGTATTCTGCGACTGGCTGAGAGCCGACAAACGAAATGGCTTTTACCTTTTCATGTTCAAGCAGACCGTTTACTACATCGTGAGCGCCGTTGACAATGTTGAGCACACCTTTTGGAAGTCCTGCTTCTTCAAATAATTCTGCTAACCGTGCAGCAAGGATTGGCGTCCGTTCTGAAGGTTTTAAGACAAATGTATTTCCGCAGGCAATGGCAAGCGGGAACATCCAGCATGGGACCATCATCGGAAAGTTAAAAGGGGTAATGCCACCGATGACGCCAATTGGGTAGCGGTACATGCCAGACTCTAGACCAGTCGCAATATCAGGTAGTTGTTTCCCCATCATTAAGGTTGGTGCACCAGCGGCAAATTCCACACATTCAATTCCTCGTTGCACCTCTCCTTTTGCTTCTGTTACACTTTTTCCGTTTTCCAGCGTGACGAGTTCAGCTAACTCATCCCATTTCTCAACGAGTAACTGTTGGTATTTAAATAAAATACGTGCGCGCCGGGGAACAGCTGTTTTAGACCAAGTGGTGAACGCTTCTTGTGCAGCTTGGACTGCATGTTCTACATCCGTTTTTGTTGAAAGCGGTACTTCTGCGATAACCTCGCCAGTAGCTGGATTATAAACAGCTTCCGTTTGGTTCGTTTCGGCGTCCACCCATTGTCCGCCAATATAATTTTTCAACGTTTGTACATCTGTTTTGGTCATGTTCCCTCTCTCCTCTTTGTTTGGATTGTGATGCAATCGTGTGTTGATTTATCGTCATTGTCTCATCTAAGGGGCCTTCATCTGTATACACTCTTTGTCAAATGAAACCACAGTTCTGCTTTACGTTCTGATAAAACATGTGAAGTCTATACCTTCTAGCTCTTTTGGTTCCGAAGATCTGTCCCCCTTTTAGGTCGTTTTGTCTGTTTGTCATGTGGCATGATCATGTTAACTAATTGATGATGTATTTTTGGTTAACTGTTGGTTAACTTTAGAAAAATCATAATATTAAAAACGCTACCAGTCAATGATCAGTTTGTTGATCTAAAAAAACCTGATGCCAGGTGCATCAGGTTAAGACTGTTTATGTTAGTTATTTAGAAGAAATTGCGTATTGACTCGGCTCTGTATAAGCCGGGAGCATCTCCCCGTGTGCTTCAATTAATTCATTACATAGTTTGATGGTGTCATCAATTGATAATTCAGCACTTGTATGCGGGTCTAATAATGCCGCTTGGTAAATGTGTTCTTTTTTGCCGCTGATTGCAGCTTCAATCGTCATGAGCTGTGAGCTGATATTGGTCCGGTTGAGTCCAGCCAATTGTTCAGGTATCTCTCCGATATAACATGGCATGATACCGCTCCGGTCTGCAACACATGGCACTTCGACACAGGCTTTTTCAGGAAGGTTGTGAATGAGTCCTCCTGTGTTCAGTACATTTCCACCAAATTTAAAGGGAACGTTCGTTTCAATTGCTTCAATGATACGTGAACCATATTCTTTAGAGCGCGTATGCGTGATCTGTGTGTTTCCCACAAGGTCATGTTTCATCGTATTCCAATTGTTGATTTGTTCCTCGCAGCGTCTTGGGTATTCATCGAGCGGAATGTTAAACTGTCCAATCAGTTCTGGATAACGAGATTTGATAAAATACGGATGATATTCTGCATTGTGCTCTGAGGATTCGGTGACATAGTAACCGAATTTATCCATTAGTTCAAAACGAACCATATCTGGATGCCGTGTTTTTTGTTTTTCTTTTGCTCTTGCTTTGATTTCTGGATACAAGTCTTGACCGTCCCGTTTCACTTCTAACAACCATGCCATGTGGTTAATGCCGGCAATTTTTTCTTCAATGCCTTCATGGTCCATTTCAAGTGATTGAAATAAATCTTTCGTACACACCTGTACGCTATGGCAAAGACCAACCGTTTGAACCCGAGTATAACGCAGCATAGCGCCAGTCAGTGTGGCCATTGGATTCGTGTAATTTAATAATAAGGCGTGTGGACATACTTCTTCCATATCCTTTGCGAAGTCGAGCATCACGGGAATGGTTCGAAGTGAACGGAAAATGCCACCGATGCCAACCGTATCCGCAATCGTTTGTCTTAATCCATATTTTTTTGGAATCTCAAAATCAATAACAGTGCTTGGCTGATAGCCTCCCACCTGGATGGCATTGATGACATATTTCGCATTCTTTAAGGCTTCTTTCCGGTTGTGATACGACTGAATGGTCACATGTGCACCGTAGTTCTCTTTTAAGTGACGCAGCATCGTTTCTGATTCTTTTAGCCGGTTATGGTCGATATCATATAACGCAAATTCAAAGCCGGCAAGTGCGGGAACGAACAGACAATCTCCTAATATATTTTTAGCAAACACGGTACTTCCTGCACCGATAAATGTAATTTTAGACATAGACGACACTCCTTTTTACATCAAGGTTGGATTACCCTTTAACAGAGCCTTGAGACAGCCCTGCGATAAAGTATTTTTGCAAAAGTAAAAACATCGTGACCATTGGCAGCATCGCAATAAGAGCAGCGGCGCCAACGAGCTGGAGTTGGTGTTGATTTTGACCAAAGAAATTGGATAAGGCGACTGTAAGTGTATGCATCTCTTTATCTTGCAAGAAGAAGATGGCAAATTGATAGTCGTTCCAAATATACACACAGGCAATGATTAAAACAGAAGCGGTAATCGGCTTCAGCAGCGGAAAAACGACGGTGAAAAAGACTCTGAGTGTTCCCGCGCCATCAATACGAGCGGCTTCTTCAAGCTCCTTTGGTATCGTCGACCGGATAAAACCGGCATATAGAAAAATCGTCAGTGGCAAAAAAGCAGCAACATTGTTTAAAATAGCGATTTGATAAGTATTCATCATGCCAATTTGTACAACCATTTTGTATAAAGGGACAAGGGCTGTGAGCGGCGGTATGACCATAATGGCAATGAATAAGAGATACACCGCTTGATTCAGCTTTGTTCCTCTTCTTGCAAGCGGATAGGCGGCAAGTGATCCAAAGATGATGAGTAGGGCAGCCGAGCTGAACGTAATGATCACTGTATTCAAAAAGGACTGGCCAAGCTGAGCATCTGTCCATGCCATCAGAAAGTTTTCAAAATGAAGCGTTGATGGGAACAACCATTTTGAGCTAAAATCTCCTATCCCCTTTAGAGAGGTCGTGACTAAAATATAAAATGGAATCAGGTGCAGCAATGTGATCAAAAGGGCGAGTAAGGAGTACCATCTTTTCTTTCGTTTATAGGCGTTATCCATCACACCTCGGTCTCCTTTCGTTTGAAATAAATGAGCGCTGTGACACTAACGACAAGGATGATAATAGCCATGAAGACACCTTGCGTCGCTGCATAGCCTGCATCCTGCCGTTTGAAATACAAATCGTACATAAAAGTCGACATCGATTGCGAGGAATCTCCGGGTCCTCCGCCAGTGAGGGCGACAA
Source organism: Bacillus altitudinis 41KF2b (assembly GCF_000691145.1). GTDB lineage: Bacteria > Bacillota > Bacilli > Bacillales > Bacillaceae > Bacillus > Bacillus altitudinis. Next base: position 766,962 of record NZ_ASJC01000001.1, read on the forward strand.
TGACATCAAATAATTTAAGTCCACCGATCACATTGAGCACAACATTGATGGTGATAGATGGCATTAAAAGCGGTAATGTGATGCGCCAAAATTGCTGAAGACCTGAAGCGCCATCGAGTTGTGCTGCTTCATAATAATCTTTAGGTATGCTTTGGAGTCCTGCTAAATAAATGATCATGGCAATCCCGACGAATTGATACGTATTCACAAACACAATGATCCAAGTGTTTAGCTGCGGATTACCAAGTGCGTTCATTGGATCAAATCCAAAAAAGGTAACAACGTCGTTTAAAGCACCACCTTGGTACGCAAAGACAAAATACCAAATATAGCCCATAGCAATCGGGCTGATCATGACGGGTAAATAGATCACCGTTCTTGTGATGGCTCTCATTTTTAAACTTTGATTTAATAAGAGTGCATATCCAAGACCAATCATATTTTGTAAGATGGTGCTCCCGATGCCGTAAAGAAGGGTATTTTTCACAACAAGCCATGTGGTTGGATCTTGCAGCAATCGTTTGTATTGATCCAGTCCAATCCACTCATACTGTTGTGAGAAACCGTTCCAATTTGTAAAAGAAAGCTGAATCCCGTTAAAAAAGGGATAAATGATAAAGGCACTGACAACGAGAACAGCAGGCAGATACATCCACCAAAGTGAAGAATTTTGGCTATTTTTCATCTTCTGTTTGGGAAAAGAGGTAAATGTCGCCGCCTGTTTTTCTTTTGTGATGTCACTCATTGGCTTCACTCCTGTTTCAGCATGAGCCTGCTATTGTTTTTTCAGACGTTTATATTCCTCTTCCATTTTCTTCGATAATTGTTCCGGTGTGATGGAGCCTGCTAATAATTCTTGGCCGGTCGTTGCCATGACAGCCCACATGCCGCTCGGTAAGTATTTCCGATCAAAATATGGTTCAATCTTAATATCTTCATATTGCTCGTAAAATGTAGAATAATAGTTTTTGGCTTTGACTTCTTTTAAAGCCGTTTCAGAGGAAGTGCCCTCTGCGATTTTTTTTGCGTTTTCAGGCTTTGCTAGAAAGTCAATGAATTGTTTTGCTTCTTTTAGATGCTTTGAGTCTTTCCATGCCGCAACAGTAAAGCGTTCCCCGCCAATCCAGCTTTGCTCATCTCCTTCATGAATAGCTGGTACGGGCATGGTGCCTACTTTGATCGATTGATTGAGTTCAGTCGCCTCAGGTCCTAAAGATCCTCCCACAAAGGTGAAAGCGATTTTGTTTTGTGCCATCAGCTCAGGTGCTTGGGATAGTTTCGCAGTGAGTACATCTTTGTTTAAAAGGTCTTGATCTTTCAGCTCCTTCATAAACTGTGCAAGCGGTGTATAGTGAGACCAATCAAATGATCCATTTTCAAGGTCTTTTCCGTATTGATGTTTTTGATCAGTAATGAGTAAAGGCGTTGCCAGCTCATCAAAGACTTGGGCAATATTTGAATTATCGCCTCCTGGGATCCAGAGCGGCACAACTTCCCCTTTACTTTTTTCTTTGACAGTCTGTAAAGCACTTTTCAGTTCATCCAGTGTTTTAGGAACTTTCAGGCCATATTCTTTTAATAGATTGGCATTAAAACTAAGTCCGTCTTTTGCTTGATTCAGCGGATAAGCATAGACTTTGCCATCTTTGTCTTTTAAAATTTGATCGAGTGAAGGATCGAGTTGTTTTACCCAGTCCATCTCCTTTAGATCAGCCACGTATTCGCTATATCGCAGCTTGGCCCAGCCGTGTGTATCAAATAGGTCTGGCATATCGTTTGCCCCCATTTTGACGCGTATCATATCTTCATAGCTGTTGCCAGGGAAGTTGGCATCAATTCGGATGTTTTGATGTTCTTTTTCAAAATCACGGATCACTTCTTCAAATGCCTTTCTCTCCCCGCTGTTACTCATTGTGGAGAATAGGGTCAAGGTCACTTTCCCGTTTGCTTCAGACGCACCGTTATTGCCGCAAGCAGACAAGATCATCGACAAAACTAGAGCTACACACAGCATCAGAATTTTTTTACTCATCGTTTCCTCCTTTTGATTACTGAAAATTCAGACGATTATCGGTAGAATTCATGCAGTTGCGGAAACAAAAGAAGTCCATTATACTGGAATTCTATTCTTTTCAAAGAGATAAGAGAGCAATTGGGTGAACTGCGTTGTTTTCAGCATGATCTGGCCATCATGCTCAGCAGCTCCCTTCCTGCTTTTTTGTCTCTTTTTTGTTTGCTGAAATGCTCGTTCACCCCCTTTCATGGATTGGGCATGTGCTGCCTCTTTGCATGAGCTTTGTTGGCACGACGACTTTTAGGGGAAGCTTTCTTCCTTCTATCCGCTCAAGCAAAAGCTTTAGACCTACTTCCCCCATTTGTTCTGTATATACTTTAACCGTTGTGAGCGGCGGGCTTGAAAAGGAAGCGGCTTCGATATCATTAAACCCCACGATTGAGACATCTTGAGGTACACGAAGACCGGCTTCATGTAGCGCACGCATAGCGCCTATTGCCATAGAATCACTTCCGATAAAAAAGGCTTCTGGAAGCTTTCCTTTCTGAATGGCTTTTTGCATAAGTGAGTAGCCTTCTTGCATCGAATATTCGCCTATGTGGATGTCATTCATATGAAGAGTTCCCGCTTCTTGCATTCTTTTGATAAAAGTTGTTTGTCTTTCATCCTCAATCACAGCATTTCCTTCAAAATAATGCTCCCTCTCTTTCCCGCCAATATATCCTAGATGTGTATAGCCGAGAGATTGCAGATGACGAATGGCACGATCTGCCGCTCTGACAAAATCCACATGTACACAATCATACAAATCTTCATCCGCATAATGATTGATAAACACAATATGTTCCATTCGGTTTGTCATCTTTTCAACCGTATCAGGGCTGATTCGTCCAATGACGATCAAACCGTCAATATCCTTTAGTATCGCCCCTTTATCCATGTTTCTTAGGCGAAAGGTATGGAGAGTGGACAGACCTCGTTTGGCATATTCTTTTTCAATTCCTTTTCGAATCGATGAAAAAAAAGGATCATTTAATTCTTCGTCAATGGATTGGGCGACAACGACACCGATGACTGGGGATGCGGGTGGGCTTTTAACTTCTGCTTGATCGGCTTTTCTTGCTCTGACTGGGGTATAGTTTAATTTCTTGGCTATGTCGAGGATGTTTTGTCTTGTTGCGTGTGAAACGGCAAGCGTTTGGTCGCCATTTAACACACGGGATACAGTAGAGACGGATACTTTTGCATCATGAGCAATATCTTTGAGTGTAGTCATAGGTAAACTCCTCATCATTTTTGACTAAATGTTTACTAAAGATATTTGAAGAATAACACATAAATAAAGCGCTTTCAATTATAAATTTGTGCTTTTATGAAGTTTTTGAGTATGTTTTGATAAGGAGATAGTTTGTTTAGTAAAATTGCGTAAAAAAGAGGATGGGCTTCATCCTCCTTTTTACTAAGGTGATTTCATTGTGGCTGTTTCTTTTGCGAACAATTGCTTCATTATTTCCCATGCTTTATCTAATTCTTCGTGAAGGCCAAATAAACCTGAAGTGCCAATGATGTAAATTTCATTTCCTGCCTCAGCAAGCAACCGGAACGTGCTTTCATTACAAGAGCCGTCTACCTCAATTGAAAATGAGTATCCCCCCTTCTCTTTGATTTCTTTCACCTCTTTCATTTTCGGAAGCATTTCTTTGATAAAAGGCTGACCCGCAAACCCTGGATCAATTGTCATGATCGTCACCCGGTCTATTAAATGAATAAAAGCATCTAATGCTGCAACTGGTGTGGCGGGATTGAGAACAAAGCCGACCTCACACTTTCTTTCGTGGATATGCCGAATGATTCGAAAAACGTCTTTTTGCACCACTTCTGGATGTAAACAAATCATCGTTGCGCCTGCATCAATACATGCATCAATTAAAAATTCCTGAGGCTGTTCGGCCATTAGATGAACATCAATCGGAACATCTGTCAGTTTCCGAAGTTGTTCAATGAAAAAGGGTGATAAGGTCATATTCTTTACGTAATGACCATCCATGACGTCGACATGATAACGGTCTGCCCTTGTGTTCAGAAGCTGAATTTGTTCACGGAAGTGCGTTAAATCCATACACATTAATGAAGGTGAGAAAATGGCTGTCATCCCCTAATGCCTCCTTTTTATAGATGAAATAAAAATTTGATCAATCCAATCAATATTCCGATGATACCGAAGTCTGTATCGCCAAATGTTGTCCCTTCAAAGCCAAGAGTGCCTAACACAGGAAGTAAACAAGCTGGTAAAAATGAAAGGAGTATTCCATTTACAAAGGAACCGGCGACTGCACCTCTCACTCCCCCCGTTGCATTGCCATATACGCCCGCTGTCGCACCGCAGAAAAAGTGTGGCACAAGTCCAGGAACAATGACAGTTAAACCAAACAAAGGAAGAAGGAAAATAGACACGATGCCTCCAGCAAAACTGCATAAAAAACCGATGATCACCGCATTTGGAGCAAATGGGAAAACAGTTGGTGCATCAAGTGCCGGCTTTGCCCCTTTGACGAAACGATCGGCAATCCCTTTGAAAGCAGGCACAATTTCTCCGATTGCCATCCGTACACCTGCTAAAATAATGTACACCCCAGCAGCAAAGGTAATGGCCTGAATGAGAATGAAGACAGCAAAGTTCGTACCACCACTAATGTTTTCTATGAATGAAATTCCCGCAAACGGTGCAATCGCAAAGAAAAGCAAAGCCATTGTAATGGAGATGGCCACCGATGTATCTCTTAGAAAACCGAGTGATTTAGGCACTTGAATGGTTTCCGTTGATTTCTCTGGGCGCCCGACCCATTTGCCGATCATTCCCGCTGTAAAATAGCCGAACGTACTGAAATGACCGAGCGCCAGATCATCATTTCCAGTGACTTTCCTTGTAAACGGCTGAAGGATTGCGGGAGCAATGACCATTGCTGCACCTAATACGATTGAACCAGTGGTGATCAGCAGCGTTCCTTGCATGCCAGCTGTTGACAGAACGACTGCAAGCATAGCCGCCATATATAGCGTATGATGACCAGTTAAAAAGACGTATTTAAAGGGTGTGAATTTTGCCAAAAGCAAATTGACCACCATACCAAAAATCATAATAAGCGCTGTCTGTGTACCGAATTCCTTTTGGGCAATGGCCGCCATGGCATCAGTATTTGGGACAACCCCTTGAATGTGAAAGGCTGCTTCAAACATCTTTCTGAAAACCCCAAGTGAATCAGATACGACTGTGGCGCCCGCTCCTAATATTAAAAAACCCATTGTTGTTTTTAAGGTGCCTGATACAGTATCGGCAGCTGACTTTTTCTGCAAAAGTAAACCAGCGAGTGCAAACAAACCGATGAGAATTGCGGGTGTGCCCAATATATCGTTCATGATCAGTTCTATCATGATGTGAATCCCCCTTTTTCCGTCGATTATATGTGTTTACGAAGGACGTCTTTAATGGCTTCCTGGTCTAACAAGTTATTTAATCCAGCGACCTTTCTTGTGCCGTCATCCAGCTGATCGATAATATCTGTTGCGCCAATATAGAGGTCTGCTTGTTCATTTTTGCTTGTACTGAGATCGGTGTGATCCACTTCCGCTAATAGTCCTAATTCTTCTAATGCCTTTTTGACATTCATTTCAACAATAAAGCTGCTTCCTAAACCGTTTCCGCATACAACTAGAATTTTTTTCATCCTCTTTTTCCTCCTTTATACTTGTGAAAATCGATTGATTAGTTGTTGAATGGCTGCTAATTCCTCTGCTTCAATCAATTGTCTCACCCGTTTTTCTTCACTTAACAGCATCGTCAGCTGTTTGAGTGCTTTCAGGTGGGTCATACTGTCAATGGCAGCTAATACAATGATGAGCCGAACTTGCTTTTTTCCATCCTTTGAAAAAGAAACGGGCTGATGACATGACATAAGTGACATGCTTAATTTGTTCACGCCATCCTCTGGTCTGGCATGCGGAATCGCCACTTGTGGCGCAATCACAATATAAGGGCCATTTTGATGAACAGACTGGATCATCGCTTTCACATAACTTTCCTGAATCGCTTGTTGATCAAGCAAAGGCTGCGCTGCTTTTGTAATGGCCTCCTGCCATGTGTCTGCTGTTTGCTGGAGCTGAATGGTTTCTTCTGTTAATAAATCGTTTAACACTGGTTTCCACCCTTTCTGGTGTGATACATATGTGGAATGAAGCAGCTCCTTCAAGTCATGAAGCAATGCTTTTTCATTTTGAACGATGGTATGCTGCTGAATGATATTGAATAAAGCATTCACATGGTGCTCATCAAGCTTAGGTTCTGAGCCTTCTCCATATTGAAGCAATGTTTTTTTCTCATAAGCAGTGAGAATCGGGTGCACGAGATGAACAGGTTTTCCTTTAAACGATATAGGTGTCGTTGACACAACAAAGTCGGCATCAATGGATGTTAATTCTTCATATGAACGTTTTGATAACAGTCCGCGTATGTCGATGTAGCCGATTAATTCAAGAAGCTGCGTTTTCAGCATGTGACTTGTGCCAATGCCTTCTCCGCAGACAATGTAAACAGAACGTTTCGCAATGGATGAAATCCCTTCTCTTCTCATCCAGCCGCCAAAATGCATCGCCACATAGGCAATTTCATGATCGCTCATCTTTGAACAGGCCGCCTTCTCTAAATGGCAAGCAACCTTTTGCGTGATGTCAAACACCTCTGGTTGTGCATGTTTCATGGAATCTGTTAATTCATTGATGATCTCAATGTGATAGATGAGCCTATAATAGGCGGGAATTAAATGCATGGTTAAGTTTTGTTCCAAGACTTCTACTTCCTGGAAGGAAATACACGCATAACGCTGAAAGTCAATGATCATTTGTCTCGCAATGGTTCGAATGAGATGTTCTTCTGGTTTTTGACTTGTTGGAAGTTTTTGTTTTTTGGCACTGAGCCATAGCGTACTAAGAAAATAGATTTCATCATCATGAACCAAAAGACTGGTTTCTTTTTGAATTTGCGCCATGAAACGAATAGCAGCCAAGCATTCATCTGTTTCCTGCAGTGTCCGTTTTTCTTCTGTTGAAATGTGTACAGCACGTCCTAGCTTCATCCGTTTAAAGTAGAAAAAGAGATCCATAGACAGCTGATCCAGCATGTCATCTGCAAACTCAAGCTTCAGATCTTGTTCGGATTGTTGAAGGAGAGCATGTATTCTCTGATATGAAATAGGACCCTTTAACCAAACCGATGGAAACGTTTTTTCGTTTTTTATCATGGTGCGAATGAAATGAATATAAGGTTTCAGCGCCAACCGAATTGTTCTTTCTTCTCCTGAAATTAAATAGCCACTGGCCGCCTGATAATGAAGTGTAAGCTGCTGTTTTGAAAGTGCTTCTTTTAGTCGTTTCATATCTTCAAGCAGTGTATTGCGGCTTACCTTCGTCATCTCCATAAAATCATCAATTTTTAGATGCTTCTCACTGCATGCAATGGATAGGAGCAAGAGGGCACGTCTTTCTTTTACACATGGTTCATAGTCATGACCGACAAGAACAGTGTCAGCTTTTTCGATAATGACTTCTCTCTCGTGTGGATGTAAATAGTAGCCTCGTTGATCTTTTCGCTGGACGCCACTAAGCTGATGGGTTTCCAGCCAGCTATTCATTCGTTTGATTTCAGCGTAGACCGTTCGAGTAGAGACATTCAGTCGATTCTGTAAATCTTCAATTGATAGATAAGTGGTCGTGTGAAGCAGCATCGATAATAAAGTCGTGCCCCTTTTGGTTAAGTGCAGTTGGAATCCCTCCCCTCTTCCCTTTGGTTATAAGTCTAATCAACTCGCATGTGTCAAAGAAGTCCAAATGTCTTCAGTAAATGCTGTGCAGGTTTTGGGTGCTGTTTTTTCGTCAAAAAAGCACACCCGTATGAGTGTGCTTTTAAACTTATATCCAAAGAGTTCTTTGTCTTCTTTTATTATGAAAGGAATGAGGTCATAAATGTCCTGGTAAATCTTTTTAAATGCCTATATTTTAATATTTCTCAATGCCTTTCACGTTCTTGATTCACCCATATATACTGCATAAAACGGACATTCATCACAGGGCCAATAGCCTTTGTTTCGGTTTTATTCGGTTTGAAGCGCAACAAACACAAAAACCTTAAAAGGCATAAAGACAATCAAGATTCATTTTGTTACTTCATTTTCACTGCTTCTTTCATTTCCTCTATTACTTTATCAAACCACTGTAGAGGATTTAATGAGATCGCCGGAAAGTAGATTTCTGCATTATTTTCGATAAAGCTTTCTTTTTCCTGTATTGTTAAAGGACTATTCGAAAAATCCTGACAATCCTTTATAGTGGACAGCAGACATTCTTTGCTAGCTTCATGGATAAACTCATCTAACGCTTCCTCTGGTGAATCAATATCCTGATGAAATGTCCCACCTAAAAAATCTTCTAACTTTTTTAAATAACTAGAGCTCTCATTCATTGAATCACCTATCATAATTAAAATTATCAGTTTAAATAGTCGAGTTTAAAAACCTTCATCTCATAGAAAACAATGTAGTGGTGTTTGCTAACCTAATTAATGTCAAACGAGAGCTTTCAGGTTGTGGCTCTGCTCTTTGATCAATTAATCTTGCTTACAATTAAATTGCGCAGTTTCCAATATGAAGTTCAAAGTGTTTTTCTTCTGAAAATATTTGAGCAATTTTACCTGTTATTTTATCTGCTACAATGATGCTATGATTCTCTGAAAATAGCCAAATTTCTTCAATTGCCTTATCGAAATCTAAAGCTTTTACATTTGCCCAAACAGGAAAAGGGTCATTTTCAATTAAAATAAACCATTCTTTTTTCTCTTTGAGAAAATCTAATGAATTTTTTAACCAAGTCATAATCGAGTCTTTGTCTGTATTTGTTAATATTTTGGAAGGTGTTGAATCTATTTGACGAAATTGTTTTAATACTGTTTCACATAATTTTAGCCATTGAGAAGCATCATCTTCAAAATCAATTACCTCAATATATGCTAATTGTTGTATTCTCTTTTTAGCATTCATCAAAGCAATTTTTTTCTGTATTTTTTCATTTTTATATACCATTTTTTTCATTCCTCGTTATTCATTATAATAGATATGGTGATCACCATTTGGTCCATATATATTTGAATATCTTTCTTTTTTAAAATCATAATTAAATGGATCGGCACCCTCTTTTGGTTTCCCTGCATGAGTGTGTAATTTTCCATCATTAGTATGTTGTACTATAACTCTTTTTCCTTTTGGGGTATCAAATTCATAGTACCGACCATGGTGAGTATGGTTAGAACTGTACTCATAATTACGATGTTCTTGCCCTTTCTTAAAAACATTATCTCCTACTTGCCATTGACGAGTAGGTTGTTGAGATCTAGGTATCCCCCCTAAATCCTTAGCGTGTCGCAAAGCCCTTTTTCGATTAAATCCTTCTGGACTTTGAGAACTTAACCCTATCTTCGCATGAAACCCTTTTGCCCCAAACGGCAACAGCATCCCCAGAGCCGCATTCATACTCGCTTCCTGCTGTTCTTTCGAGATCTTATTCCCAAACATATCTCTACCAGTAATCGCTTCGCTGAAGCCGTTGGTGGCGGTGAGGCCATATAAGCCTTTTTGAGATATTTTTAAGGCATCGAAGGACTTTTGGGACGTCTTGTAGATGTCGACTGCCCTAACTGCGGCAGACGTGGCTTGAGTCGTTTTATAGACGGCTTTACCGCCTTTGAAAATGCGTCCTGCCCAGCCGATGATTGGGATATATCCTGCTGCTGCCATGCCGCCTGCGGCGA
>NZ_ASJC01000002.1 GCF_000691145.1 Bacillus altitudinis 41KF2b
TTGTCTTGTTTAGTTTTCAAAGATCATCTTCATTTTCGCTCAGAGGCGACTTTATTAATATAACATTCTATCAAGATGAAGTCAACAACTTTTTTCTTGAATGTTATTTCTCAACCGCGCTGTTTCAGCGGCGAATACAAATATAACACCTTTTAAAAGAAGAAACAAGTATTTTTTCTAAATAATTTATTTTTCTTGATCTCTTCCTATATATTCGTACAAAAAGGGCTTAACTCCGTAATTCACTATTGTTGATCCTGTAGGTCTTTAGTATATTTATAATAGATTGAAATTAAATAACCGCAGGGGGAGCTTCGTGCTGAGAGTGAACAATTCGTTGTTCTGACCCTTTGAACCTGTCAGTTAATACTGAAGTAGGAATGTGGAATCACTTGCATACATGCATTGTATTCAAGCCGATATGTTTTTCTATGAATCACATACTCATCCTGACATGGTCTCTCCTTGCACAATTCGTGAAAAGGGGATTTTTTTATGCAGCAATCAAATCAATTAGTACGACTGATGGAGATCGCCATCATGACTTCTCTTGCACTTGTTTTAGATTATTTATCAGGTCTCTTTTTAAGAATGCCAAACGGCGGGTCAATTGCACTGATCATGATTCCTGTCATCCTCATGTCCATTAGATGGGGCGTGTCTGCTGGATTTATCATCGGTGTGTTAATCGCAGGACTGCAGCTGATGAACAATCCTATTATCGCCACACCTGTACAAGGATTTCTCGATTACTTTGTCGCATCTGTTGTGATTTGTTTAAGCGGGCTATTCTCAGGATCAATTAAAAAAGCCATTCAGGATAAAAAGCGAAAGAAACAATTCTTCTATATTATCCTAGCTGTATTTGTCGCCAGTTTCTTCAGACTGCTGACGTTCTTTATTTCAGGTGTAGTCTTCTTTTCTCATTATGCACCAAAAGGAACACCAGGTTGGGTGTATTCATTAGTTTATAACAGCACATATATGATTCCTTCATTTATCATTTGTAGTATTGTTCTTTGTTTACTCATCCCTAGTGCGTCTCGTTTGGTTTTTCCTCGACAAAAATAACCCAGCTGTTTCAGCGGGTTATTTTTTATGCATAATTTGCTGCTCTATTGAATCTATTAATAGTAGAAGATTTCATGCTGGAGGTACGACAATGAATCCTTACTCCATTATGCTGTGCTGTTACATCCTCAGTCTCGCCTACTTTTTGGCCAGTTTCTATGAGGCATTAAAAATAGCAGGTGTGAAAGGAAAAGTAGAGGCTTCTCCTTTTATCTCTTATATTTTGCTCGCTACGCTTTTTACTTTTTTCTCTCATTATTACTGGAAGCTGACGATATAATCTGTTGAACATGAGCACTTAGTACAGACAGCTCCCATCCATACCCTATTTCCTCATGGTTCTCACCAGCCAGCTCGAACTGGCTGGTGACGGCAAAACTAGGTTGAAGTTTTTGATAAAATTGCTTCGCTGAATTTTGCTCAAATACCCAGAGCAGCATATTCTGATAGCCCTTCTCTATTAAATAATCCACACCTTTTGCAATCAAAGCCATACCCGCTCCTGATTTCTGTTTTCTCTGCAACAAATAGATGGCATAAAGCTCACCATCATATTTTGAATATCTCTCATCACGCTGTTTTCCGAAGGAAGCAAAACCAAATACTCCGTCAGCATCCTCTGCGACAAACGTGCCTTCAAGCGACCTGCTTCTCCAGCTCTCTTCCCGCTCCCCTACATTCAAAGCATCTAAATACTCTTGTGAAATAATGCCGTGATAAGTCGTTTGCCAGCTCTTCACATGAATTTCGGCAATTTTAGGAATATCATTATGTACTGCATGTCTAACCTTCATCTGCACACCCCTTTTAGCCATTTCTTACTCTATGTTTCATATGATAAGTTTCTATTTTATAAAATTCAATCCCTAATGGATATTCGTTGACATTTTGTCAACACCCCTATATATTGGGTACGACTTCTTTTATTGAAGAGTTGAACTTTATGAAAAGGGGAAAGAAGAGATGGAATTTAAAACAACTGAGCTTCGGCAGTTTTTAAAAGAACAACTGCAAATACGTTCTCTTTCATTAAGAGAACTCAGTACACAAACAGAAATTGATAAAGCCACACTGTCTAGAATCATGAACGGAAAAAGAAAACCGACTTTGAACCATTTACAGCGGCTTTCAGATGCTCTACACATTTCTTTAGATCATCTATTGGCCACGGCTGGATTTTCAATTAAAAACGAAAGAGTTCACGGTAATACGTTCATTCAAGCCGTAGAAGAGATTGAGCGAACGCTGAAAGATCATGATGTCTATGACGGGACGTTCAGCGAGAATGAATTGAAACAGAAGTTAAATGAATATGAGACCTATAGTCAATCAGAAGAGGGAAAAGAAACGATCTCAGCAAAGTTTGAAAAAAAGATAGATACGATAAGTGGTGTTGGGCCATTTCTTGATCAATTGAAAAGCATGTACAGCTCGTTCATGAGCGGACGGGGGACGTCTCGAGAATTGATGTTGATGGGAGGCGCATTACTTTACTTCATTATGCCCGTTGATTTAATACCAGATTATATTTTTCCGATCGGCTATATTGATGACGCTGCAGCGGTGCAGGTCGTATTAAACCAGCTGACAAATAGGTCATAGCAGGTGACGGAGACATGAAAAAACAGAACAGCATTGACTTCGCATTATTATTCACTGTCATTTGCTTCTTTGTGATCAGCCTACTAGCTGTGTATAGCGGATCGGGACAGTATGAAACGCAAGATATGTTTTATTTCGTCAAAAGACAAGTTTTCTGGTATATCGTCGGCTTTGGCCTTATGGCGGCAGTTGCTTACTTTGATTATGAACTGCTTGAGCGGTTATCTTTTCGATTATTTGCAGGTGGTCTCTTCCTCATCATTCTCGTTCATTTTTTTGGCACGAATCAAAATGGCTCCCAAAGATGGATCAGCTTGGGGCCCATGAAAGTGCAACCATCAGAATTTATGAAAATTTTTGTCATTCTTCTGTTAGCGGCTATTTTAAATCGATACAAACATCAGCGCTTTTCGTTTAAAGAAAGCATGATTCCTACAATGAACATCATATGCTGGACCGCTGTTCCTTTTTTCCTGATTTTAATTCAGCCAGATTTAGGGACGGCACTTGTGATCTTGTCTATCGCTTTTACACTGATGCTTGTGTCAGGCATTTCAAGTAAGATGATCGCTGCATTAATCGCTTCTTTTCTCGCGCTTCTTGCATTTTTGACCTACTTGCACAATGAACATTTTGAGCACTTTACAAAAGTGATTAAACCTCATCAGCTTGATCGCATTTATGGGTGGCTCTCCCCTGATGAATTTGATTCGACATATGGGTATCAACTGAAACAAGCAATGCTTGGCATTGGGTCAGGACAATTATCAGGAAGCGGGTATACAAAAGGAAATCAAGTACAAGGGGGAAATATCCCTGAAGCCCATACAGATTTTATATTTGCAGTCATTGGCGAGGAATTTGGTTTTATCGGCGCCTCCCTATTGATCTGTTTATATCTTATGATGGTCTATCGAATGATTCATGTGGCTATGCATGCGAATACCCTTTATGGGCTTTATATATGTGCTGGGGTGGTTGGGCTGATCGTCTTTCAAGTCTTCCAAAACGTTGGGATGACAGTAGGGCTAATGCCTGTGACTGGTCTTGCCCTTCCTTTTATCAGTTATGGGGGTAGTGCGCTTTTAACCAATATGATCGCCATTGGCCTTGTGTTTAGTGTCAATTTGAGGTCCTCATCCTACATGTTTGGACGTAACTGGGATTGAAGGTGATGTCATTGATTCTTTCTCACCTAAAAAAAATCGACCACATTCTTGCTGGGACGATTGTTTGTCTTTGTTTCTTTGGATTGCTGATGGTGTACAGTGCGAGTTATCCTTTAGGCGAAATAAAATATGGACAGGGCAGCTACTTCTTCATGAAACAGTGGCAATGGCTTTTGATTGGGTTCTTCTTTTTCATCGCTGCAGCCCTGGTTCCATATCAAGCTTACCGTAAATGGATTCGTTGGCTTGTGATGCTGTCACTGCTATGTCTTCTCCTTGTCCTACTTCCAGGAATCGGTGTTGTCAAAAACAATTCACAGCGATGGATTCATTTGGGCTCTCTGATCATCCAGCCGTCTGAGGCTGTGAAATTAGTGATGATCATCTATTTTGCCTATGTATATGCAAGGAAACAAGCGTACATTACATCCTTTAAAAAAGGAGTACTGCCTCCACTTCTTCTTTTAAGTCTAGCTTTTTTATTGATTTTAAAACAGCCAGATTTAGGTACAGCAGTTTCTATTTTATTGAGCTGCGGTATCGTCTTATTATGTGCTGGACTTAAAACACGCCACCTCATTCTACTAGGTTCGACAGCTGCGGCAGGGATCACTTTTTTTGCTGTGACCGCTCCTTATCGCTTGAAACGAATCACTTCTTTTCGTGATCCTTTCATGTATGAGGATGGAGATGGTTATCAGCTGATCCATTCTTATCTCGCCATGAATTCAGGAGGGCTTACCGGGAATGGTTTAGGCGGAAGCATTCAAAAACTAGGGTTTCTTCCTGAAGCCCATACAGATTTTATTATGGCCATCATTAGTGAAGAGCTGGGAATCATGGGGCTGTTGTTTGTGATGGGTGCCTACCTACTCATCATGTATCGCGCCGTTCGAATCGTTCAAGGTTTACAAGATCCATTTGGAAAGCTATTAACGATCGGGCTTACTTTTCAAATTACGATTCAAGCAGCCTTTAATCTAGGAGCTGTCTTTGGGCTTCTCCCCATTACAGGCATTCCTCTTCCCTTTATTAGCTACGGCGGATCTTCATTGGTGTTCATGATGATATCTGCAGGCATTCTTGTGAATCTCTCTTCATCTATCAAAAGACACCGGCATGTACCCCAATTAAAATAGACACCCTCTATCAGAAGGTGTCTTTTGATTTTTATTCTTCTATTTGACGATCAGCGATTTCTTTTTTTCTTGGCTGTTTGATTTCATTCGTCAGTTCTTGGATGCTTTGTTTCACATTGCCTTTGCCAGAGAAATTCTCAATAATTTCTTTAACATCAATTCCAGAGGAAGCTTTCAGACTTTCTTGAAGACTGGACATAAGGTTTGTCGCATAGCCGGTCACTTTGTTGGCGCCGCTGCCTTCCCCGTTACCACCTGTATCAACAACTGTAATTTTATCAATGTTAGAAAGTGGAGCAGATACTTGTTTCGCATATTCAGGTAGCATTTTCACAATCATATCAAGAATCGCCGCTTGACCATACTGTTCGAATGCTTCTGCAATTTTCTCTTTCGCTTCTGCTTCCGCAAGTCCTTTCAACCTAATGACTTCTGCTTCTGTTTCCCCTTTTGCACGATCGGCTTCTGCTTTGGCAAGCCCGTCAATCCGAACTTTCTCTGCTTCTGCTTTTGCCATTGCTTCAATGCTGTATTTCTTCGCATCTGCTTCTGCAAGACGCTTCGCTTTTTCCGCCGCAGCCGACTGCTCAACAGCATAACGGTCCGCATCTGCTTTCTTTTTCACTTCAGAATCGTATTGACGCTCACGACGCTGGATCTCTTTTTCTTCTAATTCAATTTGCTTCTGACGTTCAATGATTTTGACTTGCATTTCTTGTTCAGTTACGTGCTGACGATTACGAGCTGTTTCAAGATCGTACGCTTGGTCAGCGCTTGCTTTTGCTGTATCTTGTTCACGTCTGAATTCTGCTCTTTTCAGCTCATTGATTTTTTCTGCTTCAGCGATTTCAGTGGCACGCTCAAGCTCAGATTTCTTCGCATCTTTATCTGCTTCTGCACGTTTGATACGTGTTTCTTTATCTGCTTCTGCTGTCGCAATATCTGCATCGCGTTTCACTTGAGCAATTCTAGGTTTACCTAGTGATTCTAAATAGCCATTTTTATCACGGACATCTTTGATTGTAAACGATACAATGACAAGACCCATTTTCGCTAGATCTTGAGAAGCGACACGCTGTACTTCTTGAGAAAATTTCTCTCTGTTTTTATAAATCTCTTCGACTGTCATTGACCCTAAAATGGAGCGAAGGTGTCCTTCTAGTACTTCTCTTGCTTCATTTTCACGATCTTCTTTTGTTTTCCCTAAAAACTGCTCTGCCGCAGTGGCGATTTCTTCAATTGATCCGCCGATTTTAATGATGGCCGTTCCATCCGCCATGACCGGTACACCCTGCTCAGTATAGACTTCAGGCGTTGAAACATCTAGCTTGCTAGATAGTAAGCTGAGCGGCTCTGCTTGTTGAAAAACAGGGAGTACAAAGGTACCTCCACCTCTTACAATCTTAATCTTGTTTCCACCTTCATCCACGTGGACATTTTTACTTCCGAGGTAACTTCCTGTGACGATTAATGCTTCATCTGGACCAGCAGTCCGGTATTTCGAAACAAATACACCAATAAGTGCAATGAGAATCACAAGCACAATTCCAATAATAATTAATATGGTTGTTCCTGGCATAGCATTCCCTCCTAGATTTCTTCATTTGGTATAACAGATAACACGCCTTTGTTCACTTCGACGACCAGCACCCGGGTTCCATATGGAATCTCCTCTTCGTCGAAACTGACGGCAGGCTTTGAGATTTTTCCGCTGTTACTAATTAACAGCACTTCTCCAAACCCATCTTTTGGTACAGATACAATGATCTCCCCAGTTCTTCCTTTTAGGTCGGCCTCCGTATATGAAAGAGATTCTTCAGCAGAGGAAAGCGGGACTAAGACAAATACATGTAAACAAGTAACGAGAACCACTGCGAGGATGGCAGATAATACGGCGCCAAGTCCACTTCCTACAATTGCTGTTTTTTCAGAGATAAATCCTCCAGCCGAGAAAAAGGTAAGAAATGCGAGGATCAATGTTGGTTGAAGGAACGGGACAGGAATCGCTTCAAACAATCCATCAAATACATCGCCAAAAAAGACGAAAACAAGCGTCAGGATTCCTGATACCATCAATATGTATAAGTACAGCGTCTGAAGAGGCAGCCCAAACACATCCATCTTCCTCACCCTTTCTTTATGAAATGAGCAGCCTTTCATTCATTTAGACTATGCTCACATCCAAGTGTATTCCTTCTAACAGGTAATACGAACCACTTTTGTAAAGGTTTCATTTTTCATCACAATTCATTAAAGGATTTCTCGGATAGCTAAAGAATGATTGTCTTGTACCAGTATGATAAAATTTGATCTTGAGGTGAGAGAAATGAGTTTATTACATGAAGCAAGACAAGAATTGTGGCAGGAGCTGCAAGGATTGAGCGAAGAACAATTAAATCAAAAATTATCTGATGATACTTGGAGTATTCAAGAAGTTGCAGATCATTTAAAGAAGATGGACCTAGTTGCAGCAAAACATCTAGCTGCCGAGGGGAAAAAAGCACCGATTAAAGAATATGAGCCAAAGCCGGTGGAAATGGCAGAGGATCGTTCAAGAAAAGCCACCGCGCCTAGTATTGTTGAACCAGAGCGCAAGCATGTGACACCTACACATTTAAAAGATGAGCTTGATACAGCTCGTGAGAAATTAAATCAAATTTTATCAACGTTTATAGAGGAAGATTTCAAACGCGTGATTGCACATCCTGTATTTGAAGAACTTTCATTAAAGCAATACCTTGATTTTATCGGCGCACATGAAAAGCGCCATATTCATCAAATTAAAGAAATTAAAGAACAGCTATAAGATGTAAAAAAGACTCCCTTTTGGGAGCCTTTTTTCATTGTTACACTGTTTTAGGTGTTAAATCAAAGCAACGAGCGTAAATCCAGTTGTATGCTTTTTCGTTCAGGTCTCTTGGGTTTCCAACTGTTTGCGGATCTTTCATTGCTTCTTTAGATAAACGGTCGATCATATCTTTTGGTACACCTTGTTCTTCTAATGAAGGAACTTCTAGGTCTTCCACTAAATCATACATCCAATTCACTGCTGCTTTTGCAGCTTCCTCTGTTGTCATTCTGCTTGTATCAATACCGAATGCTTGCGCAATTCGAGCGAATTTCTCTGGGTACCCTTTCCAGTTATATTCCATGACAGGTCCCATCATTGCCGCTACACATTGGCCATGTGCGACTGGAATAATCCCTCCAAGCGTTTGGCTCATCGCATGGGCTGCGCCAGCTGATTCACTGCCATAGGAAAGTCCGGCAAGCATCGCAGCTTGTGCCATGCCATATCTTGCTTCCAAATCCTCTCCATCGGCAAAGGCACGGCGAATATAATGAGCAGCATATTCAATGGCCATGAGTGCTACCGCATCTGTAATTGGCTGAGCAAACTTCATCGTATAGCATTCGATCGCGTGCGCAAGCGCATCGATACCCGTCATTGCCGTCACATGCGGCGGCATAGATACATGAAGCTCAGGATCAATCACTGTTAGGTGAGCTGCAATGAGCGGTCCACCTGTGTTGAATTTGAATTCCCTTTCTTCGTCAGTGATCACTGCCCACTGCGTGACCTCTGAACCTGTACCAGCCGTTGTCGGAATTGTGGTTAACGGAGGGATTCTATTTTCAAGCGGTTTTTTCCCCTCAGCCGCTTCGTAATCAAGGACTGAGCCTTCATGAGTTGCCTCTACTCCGATTGCCTTTGCTGTATCCATTGAACTGCCGCCGCCTACTGCGACTAATCCATTACAGCCTTCTTTTTCATATAAAGCAGATCCTTCGTTCACTAGACGGACTGGCGGATTTGGCTCTACTTTATCAAATAGAACGACATCGATTTGCGCTTCTTTTAATGAAGCAATCACTGGATCTACAACACCTGCTTGATAAATACCAGGATCTGTGACAAGCAATACCTTTGAAACGCCGTATGCTTTCACTTCTTCCCCAACATGTTTCACTGCACCAATGCCGTGCTTGATGACAGTCGGAATTTCAAACGTATGGAATTTTTGCATGCTTTCAATTTTCATATTTAAAGTCATATAGAATCTCCTCCAGATAAGTGATATTTATTTAAACCAATGAACCGCTTCTGGTTTTGTATTTCGATATAAATGTTTTAGTTCCGTATATTCTTCAAGGCCCGTACGTCCTAATTCACGTCCAAGACCTGATTGTTTATACCCGCCCCACGGTGCTTGGGCAAAATAAGGATGGAAGTCGTTGATCCATACCGTGCCTAATCTTAATTGACGAGCCACTCGTTCGGCTTTGCCGATATCAGAAGACCACACCGCTCCTGCTAAACCATAAATCGTGTCATTTGCCAGCTCGATGACTTCTTCCTCTGATCGGAAGGTTTCAACAGTGAGGACTGGTCCAAACACTTCTTCCTGTACAATTCGCATCTCTGATGTACAGCCTGAGAAAATCGTCGGCAAGTAGAAGAATCCTTTTTGAAGCTCCTCTGCATCAGGTCGTTTCCCACCTGTTTCTAATGTTGCGCCTTCGTCTAAACCGATGCTGACGTATTTTTCTACTTTTTCTCGATGCTCAGCTGAGATGAGCGGTCCGCTCTGGGTTCCTTCATCAAAGCCGTTGCCTAGCTTGATTTTTTTCGTACGCTTCACCAGTTCTTCTAAAAATTCATCATGAATAGATTCTTCCACTAACAAGCGTGAACCTGCTGAACACACTTGCCCTGCATGGAAAAACACAGCATTCATTGCCTGGTCAACCGCTACGTCTAAATCAGCATCTTGAAAGACGATATTCGGGTTTTTCCCGCCGAGCTCAAGGGCGATTTTTTTCACATTCCCGCTGGCTCCCTGCATGATTTTCTTCCCTGTTTCAATACCGCCTGTGAATGAAATTAAATCGACTTGGTCATTGACAGCCAGCTCATCTCCAACAGTTGCTCCAGGTCCAAGTACTAAGTTGGCAACGCCTGCTGGAACACCCGCTTCTTCCATAAGTTTGAAAACTTTTATCGTGGTTAATGGTGTAATTTCACTTGGCTTTAGTACGATTGTATTTCCAGCTGCAAGGGCAGGAGCGATTTTCCAGCTCGCTTGAAGCAATGGATAGTTCCAAGGAGTGATTTGACCGCATACACCGACAGGTTCTCGGACTAATTCACTTTTTGAGTTTGGAATAGGCGATGCAATGATTTCCCCGCCATCCTTATCAGCAAGCCCCGCATAATATTGGAACACGTTCGCAATATCGTCCATATCCGCTTTGCTTTCTTCTAATGTTTTGCCGGTATCAAGTGATTCTAATTTGGCTAATTCATCTAGGTCTCGCCTAATCAATTCAGCAATTTTAAACACAATATTTCCTCTTTCAAGTCCAGGCATGTTTGCCCAATCACCTTGATCGAAGGTTTCTCTCGCTGCCTTAATGGCTAACTGCGCGTCATTTCTTGATCCTTCACTGACTGTCGCGATCACTTCTTGATTAAATGGATTGATGATATCTCTTGTGTCGCCACTCTTAGCGCCAACCCATTGTCCATCGATAAATAGTGTTTGACTCATAGAAGGAACCTCCTCTGATTCTCTTTGGTAAGTTTGTTAAATAAAAATTTAACGTTTTGAACATAATTAACTTAACATGTTCAAATTTTTCTGTCAAAGGGGGATATGCTTCTTTTATTTTGACATTTTGCATTCTTTCGTTAACATATAGTCCATAAAGATTTTTTTGAACGTATTGAATTCACTTAATAGAAAGCAGGGACAAGATGAAAAAGCAGGAACAGCCACAAGCAGAAGAACGCATTTTAGCTGCTAAAGATCTCGTCATTGATTCCATCGCTGAAACAATGGATCTCTATGGCATTACTAGAAGTGCGGGTATTCTATATGGGACGATGTATTTAAATGAGGAAATGACGCTGGATGAAATGCGTGAAGAGCTGCAAATGAGTAAGCCTAGTATGAGTACGGGTGTGAAAAAACTGCAAGACATGAATATTGTCAAAAAGACCTTTCACCGTGGCCGAAGAAAACACAGCTTTGTTGCTGAGAAAGACTTTTTTAAGTTTTTCATGAACTTCTTCCCGCAAAAATGGGAACGAGAGGTCGAGGTTAATCTAGCAGCGATTGAAGAAGCGCAAGAACGCCTTCAAGGTGTAGCTCGTGATGATCAGGCGGAGGAACATGAAAGAGAGGAAGCGAAACAGCTCATTGAACAGCTTGAAAGCTCAAAAGCCTACTACGACTGGCTTAGACGATTAGCCCACTCGGTTCATTCGGGAGAAATCTTTGACTATATTCCGATTGATCAGAAAGAAAAATAGCCGGAGTGTTTGTGTTTTACAGCTTGAATTTTACAGGAGGATTGATTATAATAAGTTATGTCGTAATGCTTCGGGGCATTAGCTCAGCTGGGAGAGCGCTACGCTGGCAGCGTAGAGGTCAGCGGTTCGATCCCGCTATGCTCCATTATCAAAAGCCTATCCAATGATGGATAGGCTTTTTCATTTGATTTTACTCATAAAAGCTTATTTGTCTGGTTCTTGAATTTGATAACCAAAGACTCCTTTTATCTCAACATCCCCACAGCCTTCTTTTTTGGTCAGTTTAATACCATGGGGTCTATAAATGTAGCGCCCACTTGATAAAATTCGGTCTGTTGCACTTAGATCATATTGGTTACCTGTATACTCTTTGACTGATGACGGAAAATCCGTTCCTGATAAGGATGTTCTGTAGAGTGTCACCTCTAAAGTACAACCCTCTGCATTTAGTATAGAAAATTGGTAGCCATAAGTAGATGGATATTGTTCAGGATTATTTTGACCTCCTGGTACCCACAGATCTTTTTCCTGTTCCGTCATGATGAAATCAACTTCTACTTCTCGATAAATGGTCTTAGCTGCAACCTTTTCCATATTAAAATGGAACATGACAATGAAACAAAGAGACATCATTACACATATCCGCTTCATACAACCCCTCCATTCATTTTTACCATTATACAACAAATAACGCCAAAAATGGTTTTATTTTACTTTTTTTATAATAGATAAGGGTTGATTCATTCCATATGTGTTAACTTTCTATGACCTTACTTAATGTTTTTTTGGTCTTTGGACCATATATGCCATCCGGGGTTAACCCATGCATCATTTGAAATCGAGACACTGCATTCGCAGTCTTGGGTCCGTAGTACCCATCGATTCCATTGTTGATCGCTCCCTTATCAGGATAAAAATAAATCGATGCTAAGGCTTGTTGTACAGCTTTTACAGCTGACCCTTTTGTAAGAGGCTTCGTCATTTTTAAAATACCTGCAGGCAAACTGTATGTTTTTTTGACCTTGTTGGTTTTAGATGTTGATCTCGTTGATATGGTTTTGATAGATGTTTCTTTCACAGGTTTAGCTGTTGTCATTTGACTTGTAGATGCTGATGCAATACCAGCTTTGAAGCCATCCCACCGATTTAACAGCTTACGCGGACACTCCTTCCCGCTCCAATGCTTATGTGGCACCACGTTTGATAAAGGAATTCCTAAATCCCCCATCAGTTTCCGAATAAGCCATTGGGCGTTTTTAACAGCCTGTTCAAAATTAGCGCCTGCATTTTCACAAATTTCAATTCCAATTGATTTCATATTGCCGGTTCCCCTGCCATCTCCTGCGTGCCAGCCATTTTCGTTTAGTGGCAAATGCTGATAAATGACCTGATCATCGACCGTGTAGTGCCAGCTAACCCCGGTACTTGCCCGAGCAACAAATGCTGCATGATTTGCCGCATCAGCCCCCCGTCCAGTGTTCGATGTATTATGCACCGTAATATAGAGCGGCTTCATACTGTTTCCTGGCCTGTTGCGATTTTGTTTTGGGATGAGTGCTTGAATGATCTTCACCATATTGTTTCTCCTTCAAAAATTATTTTGTTAACCCTCTTTGTTTCAGGGCATCTTTTTGCAATTGACCTTTATAGGTCACATAATTATTTTTAAACCAAGCGATCACGGCAGTGACCATAGTGAAAATTGTGGAACCTGCCACATATAGTGCCTCTCCTACGGTTTGCACTTGCTCCTCGCTAATCGGCAGCACCGTTTGTCCAAACATGACAAGCGTTTGGTTGATAAGCGCAATAAAAAGAAGCACTGTGCGAATCACAGTGCCTTTGTCGAATGTTTTCATGATGTTTTCCTCCTATTTTAAATTCCGTTCAATTTTATCGAGCTTGTCGATCACGACGTCATACTTCTCACTAAACTTTGCTAACACATCATTTTGCGCCTCGATTTGCTCATTGAGTTTGTTTTCTCTTTCCTTTGTTGTGTTTAATACGTAAAACAGCACCCAACAGAATAACACCGCAAACGGTCCTTGTGTCATTAAATATTGAGTCAAATCCATTTCCACTACACTCACCTACTCCCTCACTTTGCACATTCTAAAGAAGGCAAAATAAAAACGCCTATTCAGCGTTAGTTGCATATTCTTCGTTTGTTATTTCTTTGTATTGTTCCGGCGTAATCTTCTCGAAACGAACAAATTTTGCTACATCTTCATTTTCATAACACTTCCATTGATAGAACAATGAAATACTACGGAACCAATCCAATTACATAACCCCCTTTTCAGTCAGCAGCATGACAAGTTCTGATGTTGTTTTTGATTGTTCTTTTGCTCTCTTTTCTGACTCGGCCAGCTGCTCAAGCAAATCGGCGTTTTGCTGTTTTAATAGATCCATATCTGATGTTGGCAGCGGCTTTACCTGAAAGTGATCAATGTATTCTAGAGTTGCCGACTCATACCATGCCCTTTTCTCTTCATTGTATTTACCTTTATACAAACCATCTTGAGGTCTTACATCTGTATGCCCTTTTAGGATGTCTTCGCCTTCTTCAATTTCTATTTCTTCTCCCGGGATGTAATTGAATTTATCATCGTATTTATATATCCATTTCAATTTTATCCCTCCTGTGCCGATATGAATTTAAAGCCGAAAGTAATAAATTCATTTGTATTTGTCGTATTGGAAACGCTTTGTATATACACATTACCATCAGTATTAATATGTGTCCTGTGTGTTTGCGGTGTTGAAGCAGCACCAATACTTGATGCTACCCCTATAAAATGCATCCCCTGTATAGGCCGATAACCACTTGGCAATGTGAAAGCAGGTACTTCAAAACCTATAGTACCTCCTGTCATAGCTCCAATTAACTCCACCTCTCCAAATGGATTCTTATAAAATTGCACTTTTTGAGTGCCATATTGTTTCCATCCGTTTAATAGAGTGGTTGGGGACTTCCATTCTATTTTCTCTGTGTCGGTTAACAAACGTTTCCAGCCAGTAAAAACACCATCAGTATGCACTGTTCCAAACCAATGCATATTGTCATAACTTCTAATGATATGAAGAGTCTTACGTTTACCGGCTGCTTCTAGAATATCTACATTAAACCACGAGGCATCGGTCGTCGTTGGCATATTCACTGCATTCGTTCCAGAGACATAATAAAAACCAGAGGGCAAGGTGAGTATATCTGTGCCAGTTGGAATAAGCATTCTAGTTCCATTTGCATTTAATAATGGATGATCGTTCAGCCTCTTCCACCCGCTCCATTCTTGCTGAGTGCCCGTGACATCAGTCGTTGATCGATTGATGTACATATCACCTGTATTATTTGCCCCTATAATCCAGCCATAGGTATTTTCACTAAAAACAGATAAGGCTCTCATAGAACTTCTTGTTGGCAGATCAGGGTGTGCTTCATGGATATACCACGAATGGACGCCTGGTAATTTTGTGAGCTTATCTAAAATACTAGGATCATTTGCATTAATTCTTTCGTAAGCCCTTCCGTCATCAGCAGTAATTTTAGATAATTGTCCTGCATCCCATTTATTTCTTTCATTTTGAGTAGGTAATTGAAGCCAGTTGATTCCGACATCATTCACATGATAGGAAAAACAAAATGCGTTGCCCGATGTATCAATTGCAATTCCTACACCGATGTTATTTTGACCTACTAACTGAAAGCCTCTTAAAGCCGCATTCCCGATTGCGGGAGAATCGACTACTCCAGAACCTCCTGGCGCATAAAATGAACAGGCACCTAAAGATTTAATTCCATTATAAATACTCCCGCCAGCAGGGATATTAACCAACTGGGCCCCGTTATCATTCGTCATTTTATAGAGCTGGGATTGATTCCATTTCTGCTTTTCTGTTTCAGCTGCATGAGATGTTGTGTCATTTTTGTGTTGATTGATTTGGTCCAATAGTCCAGCATCATTTTCAAGAATTACTTTAACCATGTTATTAAACAGTTCCGCATGGGCTTTGTCACTGGTTTTGAAAATACGAGGTGTCTTTATCTCCATCAGATTCTCCTTTCACCTTTCAGTTTTATTACATTATCTTGTACTGAACTTAAAACCAAATGTAATAAACTCAGTGGGATTGGCATTATTTGAAGAAGACTGCACACATACATTTCCATTCTTATCTATTAATGTACGATGAAATTGAGGTACTCCTGGTGTCCCTATACTTGAAGCAACTCCTATAAAATGCATCGCTTGCTGCGGCCGATATGGTGCAGGCAAGTTAAACACTGGATTATTTCCTAAAATCCCACCTTTTATCGCACCTACGATCTCGACTTCCCCTAAGAGATTCTTTCGATATTTAACTGGTAAATTAACAGGATCATATTCTTGCCAGTTGCCTTTAATTTCTTTAGGTGTTTCCCAAGCACCATCTAATAAATCGGAAAGCGTTATTTGCTTCTCCCAAGGTGTCCATGATTCTGCATTGTGTTTAAGAACTCTAAAGTAGGTGTTCTTCCCATAAACAGATTCATAAGCTATTTGAACTAATGTATTGCCATAACTCATGACCAATAAAAACACTCGATTCAAGGAAGAAGAGGGACCGTTTACTCCTGTATTATATATGAGATACATCCCTGTCTCAGTAAGGGTATTGTAGTCTGTCTCGCTAGAAAATCCATGATAAAAGGGCTTTCCATTATCTTGAGTGATTTTTACTAATTGACCGTTATCCCACCTGTTTCTATCGCTTTCTGTAGGCAGCTTTGTCCAAGTAATCGATGTATGACCGGTCTGATAATAAAAGGAATAAGCAATCCCAGAACTATCCACCGCAAAGCCAGTGCCGATATTTTCTTGTCCTACTGTCTGCAGTCCCCTGATTGAAACATTCGATGAAGCCGGGGAATCCTCCACACCAGCAGCTGCATAAAATGTACAAGTTCCTTTATCTTTTATCGCATCAAATATTCTTCCATCAGTTGACACATTGATCAGCTGTCTTCCACTATCTGCTGTGATTTTATAGCTCTGTGAATCATTCCATTTTTTCTTTTCTATTTCAGATGCGTGTACTTTCGCATCATTTGTATGTTTTAAGAACTGCTCTATTAATCTATGATCATTTTCAAGAAGTACTTTGACCATGTCATTAAACAAATCAGCATGTGCTTTATCATTTACTTCAAAAGGCTTTGGTTCTTTTACTTCCATTCAATTTTCACTCCCTTTCTTTGATGCTTGGTGCCATTTCTTTCAGCTGCTCTAGAGTAAGAATTCTTTGCTCATATCCTTCATTTAAATCTTCCATTGAACAATCACCTAGTTCGACTGCTTGTTTGACCAATTCAGGGGTCACCCATTTAAAATATAATGCCATTACCCAATAATTCATGATTCACTATCTCCTTTAAATAAAAGGATCTCATTTTTTAGCTTCTTTAGTTCGCTTGTTAAATGATCACATTGATGTTCAAGCTGTTTTCTCATTAGCTTTTCTTTAGCTACTTCTTGTGCTAGATAATCTAGCGGCAGAGGTGGTTGATATCTTGGATTGATTTGACATTCCTCCCACCATTCTTTCAATTCTTCTACCGTTGGCTCGGGCACATCTAGATGCCACTCGTTTATATACGAACCGTCTCCGTCATTTCTAAGTTCAAAATCTTTTTGCGGGTCTGCATCGGGGTATTTATACTTAATGGCTTCATATAAAATCATCAGAATCCTCCTATACTCTCGGGAAATTTCGTCCGCCTATTTCTGTAATGTCGAAATAGTTGTACCAGCCTGAATTTTCCGACACATATCGACTAACGTCTCCGTCATACCCTACATATAGGTACATTTCTAAATAGTCTCCCTTATTCGCTGGCACATTGGCAGCACCATAAAGCCCGGTACTTAAGCTCAATGTATCAGATGGGCTTGCAGGGCTTTGTCTATGGTGAGCAATATTTTTATATCTTTTTCCATTCAAATAGATCGATAATTCAAAGTTCGCGTATCGTTGAAAGCTTTCAATATAAACACCTGCATTCACTGAATACATTCCGTTTTCAGGGCAGATGAACCGATTATTTTTGATATCAAAATTGTTATGACTGTCTTTAATTTTTCGATTAAAAAGGACTTTTTGATACTCTCCTTTGGTTAATAACTGCTTTCCAGTTGTACCTATATTGGCATGACAAAACCCTGAGATTTTGTGCCATTCAGTCCAGCCAGACCCCGTCCACCAGTGACGACACCACGTACCTGTACTATCAAAATAGCTGCCTGCTTCGTTTCCAGTTCCATAGTAATATTGAATAAATCGAAAGTTACTATATTTTTCATTTTTCACAAAGCCAAATCTCGTAGGATAACCGGTATCATTCGCTTGTCCAATATCCATAAACGTAATACCTATTGGATATTCCTCGCCGCTGACTGATGCATCTTGAATGGCTTGATCGCCTGTTAATTTGAATAAACTTTCATTCGTGATCCCTGCTATTTGTTGACTGAGCGCATTGTCATTCTCCACAAGTGTGTTGACCATCCGGTTAAATAAGTTGGCATGGGCTTTGTCAGAGGTTTCAAACGGTAAAGGTGATTTTATGTCCACTTCTTTTCCCCTCCATTAATAAATATCATCAATCTCAAAAACAAATTCGATGTCGCCGTCTTTTTGTTTGTCTGTCATGGTTCGGATGGCGGTGAATTTGCCCGCTTCGTCGACAAGGGCTAGTTCATTGATGACTTCGCCTGCGAGTTCTCCTTCAGCGATGGTGCAGGTGTAGCGGATTTTTGCCGGTTCCATGAAGGTAAACGAGTCAATATTTTTTTGAATCAGTTCTTTTTTGAGTGCTTGTTCGGTTCCGTCAAGAGAGATTGGTTTTCCATCCTTTGTTCCTCCACTTCCGAACGCCATTTTGACGACTTTTGTGAGTTTTGTTCCTTCTGCTCGTGCCTTTGCCATTTGTTGACGTGCATATAGTGTGGTTACGGTTAATTGATCAGCCATTGTGATCCTCCTTATAGGTCTATTTTTTTAGAAGTTGCTGCTAGCATTTTTGATCCATCAAGTGGAACGGATCCATCGAGAATCCAGTAATGCTCCTTAATCAGTAAACTGCCGCCTTGTTCATTTTGAACATGTACTGGTAAGCGGAACGTCATCCTCTTTTTTGTTTGATGTAAAAGCTGGTTCTTTGCGCGAAAAGTCAGCGTAGCTGCTTGCTTCGTTTCATGAGATGCTCCAGTCATGACATAATTCATACGATATGCTGTTTCTTTCTCTTGTTGAAGCGGCATTCTCATCTTTAATGAATGCCGAAAACGAGCTGGGACCTCCGTAGCACCTCGTATCCCGCTAAGATAGAACGTTCCATTTAATACGAATTCACCATTGAGTAAAATTGGAATATGATCGAAAAAGCCCACTCTGCTTCGCAGTGTGAGCCGCTGGTGATGATCATTTTTTTCATGAACATCTGTATGATGAATGGCGGTGAACGTATACGCCAAATGTGCTGGCTTTAACGTTTCGAGTATTTCGACGATATATCTTGTGTTTTGCAGGTCATCTAGGTTGACACGCAATGCAAAATGATAACGGTTGACTGTAAGACGGATGATCGCACTTGGATTTTTAAGAAATCGATTCACAGATTTCTCTAATGAAAGATACGTAATTGGTGGAATGTTCGACATCATATTGAGTAATCGTGCCCTGCGCAGCTCAATCGAATCATCTGACTCTCGCTGCACCTTGAGCATTCTCTCCCACCGATTCAATCCCCACGTCGCTGTTAAAGGGAAGAACTGATCCGTTACATCAAAAATGGATTCGTCCAATTGTTCAAACTCTGGCGCCTCCGTTTTTAGTAAATGATCCACATCATAAATCTCTGTGAAATATGGCGGCAAGTAGTTTTTCATTTCATCAAGTTTGCTCAATAACCTTCACCTGCCTCAGACGTGGTATCTCAATGTCCTGTAATACTAAGTTTTTTGACTCCCCATTCAATAAGACGTTTGCATAATCGGACACACTCTCTGAATGGTACAAAATATCATTTAAAGCGGACATTCGAATCGTACTTTTTTCAAATGCGGTTGATTTTAACAGTGCTTTGACCTTTTCTTCTATTTCTTTTTGCGCACCCTCAAGTGTCCAGTCCATCTGAAGTTCGACGGACACTTCTACGTCAATATCCAGCCACTTGGCGCTTTCCACAGTTGCTTTTGAGCCAATAGGAGCTTGCCCTTCTCCTTCTCCCGGTACAGGATCGATATACTCCTGGACCCTTTTGACAAGAAGCTCAGAGGCTACATCTAGATTGCCGTCTGTGATGACAATTTTGACCGTTCCCTCTCCATTCCATAGCGGGAACACTTTCGCTCTGCCGACACCAACCACTTCCTCGGCCCACTTTTTGTAATGTGCTCTGTTGGCACTGACAGCCTCTCGCCTTGCGCGTATTAAATACCGATCGTATAATGACGCATCATCTTCTTCCTCTTGCCCTGGTATCACCAATTCCTTCATGATCATCGACTCTAGACCTGGAATGGTATCAAGCGATAGCAGCGGCTGACCTGTTAATTGCCCATTGCCGGCTGTACCAGTTGTCTCGCATTCTAGTGTACCGTCCTTTGAAAATTGAAAATAAACGTCTTCAATAAAGAATCTTGATCCTGCTGGAATGTTTACGTTCTCTGGTTGAATGGTTACGGACCACACCGCTTTGGTGGCTGGCTTTCGTTCAATCCCTACTTCTGCCGCTCGGCGATCTAAAAATTCCCCCTGTGCTGTATCAGCAAAGACAAGCTCAAACACTTGATCAAGCCAAATATACGACTGAGCCAGTTCAGCAGCAGCAGGCGCCAAGGCATTCCAAATGACGCTGTTTTCTCTTTTATCTATGTCATCTGGCAGCCTGTCCAGCATTCTTTCCATCAACGCCTCATACGTTTGCTCCTCAAACATCTCCCTCCATCACCTCCTCTATTTCTAATGTGCCTTCATCTGTGACAATGGTTAGTTTGACTTGAAAGGCATCATTTTGCTTCGTGACCTCTATCTCTTCAATATGATCAATCCGCTCATCAACGACCAATGCTTCTTCAAGCAATCTTGGAATCTCCATTTCTTTGTATTCATCAGTTGCTTCAGTATCAGTCAATAGCTCCTGAATTTCAGTGCCAATATCGTGACTGTAAATGGGATGTGCATAGCGCTCTGTTCGCAATGTCATATAAATAAATTGACGGATCGATTCAATGCCTGTAATGGCTTCATTTGTCAGCCTGCCATTTTCAAAATCTATGCGATACGTCGTCGAGGTTTCTACCTCTTCATCTTCCTCTGTTTCCTCGATTTCTTCCTCTGGTGAAAGTGCCACATTCATCACCTCCCTTACAATTTGTCGATGATGTAAAAGGACTGCCCTCCTGCCATTGCAAGTACCATAATGCTGTCTCCCCTTTTCAACTCATCATCCTCACCCTTATTTAAGCGCTTAGGCCAAATAAGCAGTTCTTCTGGAATGATCAGCTTACTGTTTTCATTTAATCGGATGTGAAGAGGCGAAGCCATTGTGACCTCTCCAATCACCAGATCAATTGGAGAAGCTGCATCTACTGCATTGACAGCGAGTCGTTTAATTGCTTCACTTAATCTCATGCTTGATCACCCTTTGGCATGGAATTTTTCTCAACGACGTCAATTGTCATGGTGTGCTTCACTCCATTGAATTCATGCTTGTCTTGATCGATCCAGTAAGTTTTTTTGATGTTGATTTCAGGGATTTTCAAATAGATTGGCAAACCGCTTTGCAGTTCAGGGATTCCGAGTGCTTGTATGCTTTTCACTTCTTGTTTGACGCCTTTTTTTTCAGCTAGGCGTACTTTCGCTCTTTTTTGAAGCTGCGGCTGGTTGATTTGACCTGTGACCGTCTCCACATGCTGTAAAATGCCGTACTGACTCTGACCCGCTTTGTCCTGTTCGATCACCACAATATCTGATTTGCTACCTTTTTTCTTATTCTTCCCCTGTTCGTCTACAGACGTGCGCATCTTCACACGTGTTGCTGTCTCTTCAATGGAGGTGCTGTACTGATAACCGATGAGGTTGACGCCTGATTCAATGACCCACACGTCCTCTGGATCGGGCCAAGCTCTCAGCCCCATCTTGCCTTTAGCAGAATAAATTTGATAATTTCTACCGGTTTGCCGCTTCGTTTCCTTCAATGCTTTTAAAATGATGTCATATAAACTCGTGTCATTTTTAAAAACGAGAGACTTCATGACATGTCCAGTATTTACGATGGATGTCATAGGGATTTGAAAGTCTGCCCCGATCCGCCTCAAAATTTGATCTGCCCGTTGATTTGAAAAAACATATACATCTTGGTTTTTCACTAAATATTGGAGCATATCGTATGCGGTAAAGGTCAGCTTTCCTTCAACAGGCGTCCTAGAAAACACGATGCCTCTGAACAGCTCTTTTCCTTTCCATTTAAAAAGAACCGTGTCTCCTTCTGAGACACGGTAATATGTTTGACTGCCTTGCTTTGTGATAATATTCGCCTGAATAGAGCGAGGGGCCTGATACCTTTGCCCCTGAAGTGTCACACTCTCTGTGACAAGCTCATACATCGTGCCGCTTCTGATGGCAAAAAGCTCAATCAATGTCAGCCCCCCTATTGTGGTATTTTCAATTTTTGCCCTGGAAAAATCCAATGTCCCGGCTGTTTAATATTGCGCTTACTTCGTTTGATCATCGCTGCTTTATTGGCATTCCAAATACGCCGCCATTTTGTACTATCGCCATAAAAACGGCCTGAAATGGCCCAAAGTGTATCTCCTTTTTTGACAGTGTACAATTTTGGTGGTGTTTTTGAGGGTCTTTTCTTTTTGGTTTGTTTTGCTTTTTTCTTTCGTTTGATTTTCCTAGGCGATGCGGTTTTATATTCCTTTAACTCGATCGTAAATTCACGATCACCTATGTCATAAGACCCTTCCTTGTGAGTGAAGCTCTCAATGCTGCACGTCATATTGATTTTAGTCCCTGTCACAATCAGGCGCACAGACTTCTTTGAACGCATCATTCGTTCAATTTTCGCTATTGCATTCTCTGGTGATGGAATGCTTTTATATTCAGCAATTGGCGAATATTTCTTAGGAAATAATGAGGTGAATGATACTTGTTTAGCTGATGGTACATCAATAAAAGTCAGTTCTCCAAAGGAGGAGACCTTCACTGTTTCATTTTGTACATTATTTGTGATCTCAAGTTCGGATGGAAGCACAGGGAATCGCAACTTCTCCTTGCCTTGGGAAATCCACAATTGATACACTGATTTACCCATCGATCACGACCCCTTTCGTTCCTGTCTGAAGCTCTACTTCCAGTTCGTCTACAAGCATTTGTCTAATTTTTTCGACAAGCGATTGCTGATCCTGTCCATTATGGAAATGCTGATCACCATTGAACTGGATGGTGATTTGTTTATTGCCTGACGTTGTTGTATTCCCAGCAGACTGTGCTGAGGTGACTTGCTGCATCTGTGATTCTGGTAAAGGAGCAGATGCATTTGATGGATCATAGACTTGCATCCCAAGTGCCTTTGCTGCCTGCGTCAATAAATATCTCCCGCGAATGCCTCTTTCTTCTGGAATAATCCATTCGCGTTTGTTTCCTTCACCGACTCTAGCTACCTGCTCCTGAGTAATCAGACCGCCATTGGCGTAGCCTTTATAAGGACCGCCTCTTCTCATACTCCGTAATCCCGGTGTATTGAAGACTGTTCCATATCTGCCCTTAATGTAGTTAATGGCTGCTACGGCATTATGAATTGGGTTCCAAATATCATTCATGCCCTTGCCTTTATTGGAATGGAAGGTCGGTCCAATGGTTTGCATTAACCCTTTAGAAGGCGTTCCCTTCTTGGCGTTGGAATCCCACAAGTTGATGGCTTTCGGGTTACCATTTGATTCGTGCTGAGCGATTGTCATAAGACCTGGAAGCCAGCTCATCGATGTACCAGTGGCCATCAGAGCTGCCATGAGCCATTGCTGAACACTAAGACCTGAAGCACCCATACCGCTGAACGCTCCGATTAATGAACCCGCTTGATTTTCAGCAAACTTTTTCACATCAACTGAATCGAGCCCTTTGACGACACCAATCGATGCGAATTTCCCTAGACTCATCATGACACGTGAAGGAGAATGAATGTCTAGTTCTTCTCTAAACGCCTGTTCCACTTTCTTCGCCATTTCTTTGGCAGCTTGTGTGACTTCACTTGCTTTTGAACGCATGCCGCTATTGAAGGCGTCGATCATTCCTGAACCCCATCCTGGTGATTCTTGTTTGGCTTGCAGGAATGGTTGTTTGACGTGTTGGTCTACGTATTGGCTTGTGCCAATTGATGTGGCATTTTGACCTGTTGCAAAGCCACTAACAGTTCCAGAACCCCAAGTTGGTGATGCTGTCATCACTTGTTGGTATGGTGCTTTTACACGACTTTGCAAAAAGCTATCAGTTCCTGTTGGTGTCATTTGCTGGCCAGTAGCAAATGCCGATACCGTTTGTTGTCCGTACTTTCCTGAATCTGATGTCATTTGATTAAATGGCTGCTGAATGTTTTTTTGCTTCCATTGATCAAGTGAAACCACTTTTTGATTCAGCCCTTGTTCAAAATCATGATTAAATTGCTCACCTATGCTGGCAGATTGGATGTTTCCATTCATTGAAACCGTTCCACCAATTGAACCGGCAGAAGCAGTTGGAGCTGCTGGAGCATTTGGCGTTATTGGAGCTGGAGAGCTAGAAACTGGACTTGCTGCTCCGCTGCTGCTTGGCACAACAGACATTCCAAGATGAGAAGCAGCTTGTGCAAGCAACATCTTCCCACGGCCCCGGTTATTTTGAGTTGGAATGACAAATTCGTTACCCGCTTCACCAATCCATGATAAGGTAGGCTGGGTGATATAGCCGCCTGTTGCATTATTATCAGGTTTTTTCTTTCCAACGATCCAATTTATTACAACATCTACAATACCGCCTGCTTTTTCAAAAATCTTTTGAACCCAACCAAATGCTGCAGAAAAACCATCACTTATGGCACCAGCCACTTTTACGATCGGTGTCTGAATATTATCTTTAAACCATTTGGATAATCCATCCCATATATCTGTCACCACTTTATACGCTTCTTCAAACTTCTTCCCAATGCTATCTTTGATGGTTCCAACCGTTTCTACAAGCGGATTCCATACATTGTTCATAAACCAAGAGGATACTGCTCCAAAAATTGATTGAATGGTTTTCCACGCATTTGATAATGCTGTCCAAATCCCCGTAGCGACTGTGACAACTGTGCTGCTTAGCGGTGTCCACACATTCTCAATAAACCAGCCTGCTACTGCACTGAATGTTTCTTGTATCCACGTCCAGGCATTGACTAGACTTGACCAGATCGTGGTTGCTACCGTAACGACTGTGTCGCTTAGCGGTGTCCAAACGTTTTCAATAAACCAGCCCGCAACTGCACTGAATGTTTCTTGTATCCATGTCCATGCATTGACTAGATTTGACCAGATCGTGGTTGCTACCGTAATAACTGTATCGCTTAACGGTGTCCACACATTTTCGATAAACCAGCCCGCAACTGCACTGAATGTTTCTTGTATCCATGTCCATGCATTGACTAGATTTGACCAGATCGTGGTTGCTACCGTAATAACTGTATCGCTTAACGGTGTCCACACATTTTCGATAAACCAGCCCGCAACTGCACTGAATGTTTCTTGTATCCATGTCCATGCATTGACTAGATTTGACCAGATCGTGGTTGCTACCGTAATAACTGTATCGCTTAACGGTGTCCACACATTTTCGATAAACCAGCCCGCAACTGCACTGAATGTTTCTTGTATCCATGTCCATGCATTGACTAGACTTGACCAGATTGTGGTTGCTACTGTGCCAACCGTGCTGCTTAATGGTGTCCACACATTTTCGATAAACCAGTCCGCAACTGTAGACCACACTTCAACAATTTGATCTTTGATTTCAATGGCTTTTTGGCCAATCTTCTCAAATCCACCGCCATCAAACCATTTTCCAATTGTTTCACCGATAGATTCTCCACCCATACTTCCAGCGATGCCGCCTACTAGGCCGCCGATGGCTGTACCTACCCCTGGAACTACACTGCCAATAGCAGCACCTGCTGCAGCACCTGCCATTCCACCGGCGATTCCTCCTCCAGTCGCACCGATCTTTTCACCAGCATTCTCTTTTTTCATACCAATTAGATTTGTTGCACTAAGTACACTGCCTAGAATAGGTACTTTCTTTAATAATTTACCGCTCCCTTTACCGATATTTTTCAACGCATCCCCTAATTTACTTGGAGGTCTTCTATTCATTTCGGTTCTTGTTGTGGCATTTGGATTTCTAGGTTGTCTTGGTGATTGACCATTTCTATTTTTAGTTTTAGTAGATCCTCCCCTGCTTAAACCTCTTGCACAACAGGGACAACAACTATTGCGAAACAAACCTTTACCACCTCGCGGCTTAGATTTCTTATTGGGAGCTGAATTTGATGGTGTGGATGTTGGCGCTGTTGTTGGTGCCGTTGTTGGCGCTGTTGTTGGCGCTGTTGTTGGCGCTGTTGTTGGCGCTGGAGTGCTACTTCCATTCGATTGATCACCTGCACCAAAGAGACGATCTAATACATTGGTCACCAATTCATCTAGTTTTTTTTCAGGATTAAATTTAATCTTCTCTTTTATTCTTCCGATCACATCTTGCTTGTACTCTTCCAGTTTATTTTCAACCCAAGGAAGTGCCTTTTCGTCCCAAAACTTTCTAGGACTTAATTTTTCTTTCACCTTGTCTGCAACATCACCTGCATATTTTTGAATTTCATTTAACCCTTTATTAGCAAGGCTCTGGAGCCAATCCTGTTTAGGTTCATCCGTTTTAACTGGCGGACTAACAGCCTCAGGTTCTTTTTTTATATTTTGTTCTTTCACAACTGACTCTGCCTGATCTCGTTTTTTCAACTTACTCTTTGCATTGTCTTGAACAGACACTCTGATCTCATGTTTAGCCATTGTCAAGCTTTTGAGTGTCTTTTTGATTCGTTGAATGGCAGCGGTGGCTTGGTCAACCATGTTTAATCTCATATAGTACGTTCTGTTCATGAGCTGAAGGATTGATTTTTTGATTGATGACATTTTTCCTGACAACTGATCATTCAGTTTGAACGTCAGCAGGATTGGACTTGATTGTGATTGTTTCAAGCGATCTATACTGGATTTAATGACATCTAGTCCTTTTGCTTGAATGGATATGATCATCTGTTTCGGTATCATGTTCAGCTGGTTTGTTAATGATTTGAGATCACGATAGATTCCTTGATCTAGCTTCATGGATAATACAGAAAACCTTCTCATCGATAAATTGAGGTTCCTTAGCTTCTTTTCATCCATTTCCAGGCTTATTTTCACCGGTTTTCTAAATGGTTTGAGCTGCTTCTCAAACGTTTGAAATCGTTTTTGAATGCGCAACAGCTTCTTTGATACTTTGTCTTCTAATTCAAATCGTGCAGTGAGCTTAGCCAGTTTATTTCCCTCCTTTCTTTGCTTCTTTTTCTAGCATGTCGAGCTTGTAGCTGATGAGTCCGAATAAGAATGCCTTAAATTGTCTTGGTGCTTCGTATAAATCGAGAAGTTCTGATGGGGAATAGTGAAGCTCATGCATGGCGTAATATAAAAACACCGCTTCCTTATCCCCATCTTTTATTAGTTTTTTGCTGCGTCTTCTAAATCTTCAATTTCGTCTTCAAATCCGTTGATTTCAATGGCTTTGTTTAACCAGTTTGCGTATTCACCGCCGACAGATAAAACACGTTTTGCAACTTCAACTGGATCTTGTGTGCTGTAGGCTTCTCTTAATTCCTTTGAGCGGAAATCTGGATAAATCGTCGATTCAATGGCAATTCGTGCGTAGAAGCGCTGGCTGTCTAAGTCTTTCACACGGCCTCTGCCTTTGACATTTTTGAACGTGGTGTTTTCTTTTTCCAGTTCATCAATACGTTCCGTGGTAATCGCTTTGAAGACAAAAGGAATGACATTCCCTTTTTTATCAACAAAACGCTTAGAAATTGGTACTTTGACCTCTTCCGCTTCTACTGTTTGTCCTGGCATAAAAAATGAAAGATCAAATGTTTGTTTTTCGCTCATGTTTAAAAACTCCCTTTTGTTTTTTGAATACAAAAAAGCACATCCATTTTTGAATGTGCTTTCCAATCTTTTCATGTATAATATAACTCGTACAATTGAACGGCTTGCTCAAGGGTGTCTGGCTCATCCCCGATAGGAAGGGGGTGATGCTCATGTCAACGTTCCAAGCGATTTCCCTAATGCTTTTATTCGGGATGTTTATCCTTGCTTTGTTGACATATATAAACAAAAAATAGACTCCCCTTGAGCTTTGGTAGGTGAAAGGGAAAGTCTATCCTTAAAACTATCTAATTGATAAGCCAGCCCCTTGAAGGGCCTCATTGTACATTGCCGGGATGTTAGCGCATCCTGGCTTCTTTTTATTGTATGCAAATCGCTTTGCATGTAAACATCATTTTGTGTGTCATTGAATGCAATGTGCATTACAAATGCATTCATTTTTCATTACATTTGCATTATAGCATATTTGGTTTTTATTTAGCTAATTAATTAGCTAATTTCCTCCACATTTCTTAGAAAGAATTCTTCAGCTTTTCAGGCAGATCAAAGTCTTCAAATGTAAATGGAACTTCTTCTTCAAGTGCCTCTGAATCGACGTCTAGTCCAGCAATTTTAGCTGAATCAAAGTTGACATCGAATAATGTCACACGCTCTGTACCTCGGCCTGATGATTTATCATCAATTACCGCTTGAAGAGTGAAATAAGGATCTTCCCCTTTTTTCACATAGTTGAGCATGAGTTGAACGAAACGTGACGTAACTTTATAGAATGTTGCCGTTCCTGTTCCGTTTGCCCCAGTTGTTTTATGGCCAGTCATTCGGCGGCCCATTACGTTCACTTCTGATTTATTTTTCTCCACGTTTGCTTCAAACGTTTTGATAAAGGCAAGCTCCTCACCTTCTAAGAAAAGACGACCTTCTTTACCTGAGATTGTATTTTGCGCTTTAAAAGCCATCTTACTTCACCTCCACATTGAAATAGAATTTTTCTGCTGCGTCTACTGGCTGTACTGCTAAATCGATGATAAATCCATCACGATCTTCATTGAGGCCAATGACGATGTCTGTTTCTGAGTTAAAGCCTGTAATGCCGCTTCCATCTTGAAGTTGTGTGAGATACTGTGTAATCAGTGTTTTCACAAGCTGCACTCCATCATCAGATGCTGGAATGTCATTGCCATTGGCTTTGCGTAATTTAATCAAATTTTTCAGTTCAAATGTTAAATCATTGTTGATTGCATCTAGCACACGGATGATTTTGTTTTTCGCCATTTGCTGGTTCTTTTCAACCGTGAAGCTTGTCAAAGAGTTAATATCTTTTTCAACGCTCACCGTGCGGTCTCTTGCATCGAAAGTGAAAAGAAACTCTCCTTGTGATAAACGGTATTCTACCTGATCATTATCAAGACGCTCTAATGTATCGACTGCGCCTTCGTATTCAACAAAGGTCAGTGACTGATTAAAATTCGCTCCTGCACTTGCTCCTGCGACCCAAGCTGTTGTTTGAGCAGGCGTCAGTTCTGTTCCGTCTTCTAAAACAACACCGCTTGTGACATTGATGATTCCTTCTTGATCAGCTGCATAGTTAGCCACAACGCCTTGCACCTTACGTCCTTGCTTATCACGTAAACGCTCAATAAATGACGCGAATGTTGCTTTTAATTGCTCACTATTATCGACTGGGAGTGCAATGACATCAAAGTATTCCGTTTCAGCTGCTTCTAGGAAAGCTGTATAATCTGCGACACTTGCCACACCGTTTTTCCCGCCGCTTAAAGCCGCTCCTGCAGTAATGACCGCTTCGCCTTCACCAGAAAATTGAACGTATTTGTTTTTCACAAGATCTTTGACATCTTTGACCACCTGTTTATCGACAATATCTGTTCCAAGATAGGTGATGACGTCACGCTTTGTGCTGTCGAGTACATTTTCTGCCACTTGAATGGTAATCTCATTTCCTTTTTGACCACCATAATTGGCTGTGACCACAAAGTTTTCTGCGATTTCCGCTTTGGCTGGCTCTCCTTCGTTTAGACGGTAAAGCAAGACCGTTTGCGCTTTTTTCTTCGCTTCACGGAAAAGAAGAAGTGACTTATCATCAATGTTGAGCCCGACCTTTTTATTTAAGTCTTCCATATCGGAAACGGAAATAAAGGTTTTTGGTTCTCCCCAGCTCATGACAAGAGGAAGTGCAACTGTTCCTCGCTCGCCTAAAGTAATTCGCTGCTCTGCTGTTGTTTTAAAATTAAAGTAAATGCCAGGACGCTTTTTCTCTGTACCTGGTGTAAAAGTGCCTCCGTTCATCCTTTAAACCTCCTTGGACAAAAAAGCATCGATGTGCTTCTTTGCTTCTGTTTTTGTAATTGGTTGATGTTTGATATAAAAAAGAGCACCTTCAAGGATTTCTGGTTTTACCCCAAAAAGATCCTTGCTGTGCTCTTTTAAGGCTTCAAATGAAAAGCCAAATTCTTTTTCTTCGCCCGCTGTTTGATCGAGCTGTGTTTTTTTAGTCTTGCTCACGTTTGATCACCCCCTCTGAAAAATTGATATCTTCTAGGCTTGGCTGTTTATCTCGGTTGTACCAATAGCTGCTATCCCACGTCAGGACAATCGCTGCTACACCTTGATCTATGATTCTTGTTTCCACTCTTTTTATGCGGACATAATCATCAAGCACCTCTCCATCTTCACTGATCATCTGAATGATTTGACGATCAGCAAGCAATGCATCGACGATTGTTTCCGCCGCATCATGCGCTTTTTCTGTATCCATATGAAACACTTTCACTTGCAGCGAATAAGATTTCATAAAAGTAGACACTGTATCTGGACCACTAATGACAGTCACTGGCGGCACATAAACAGATGGCACTTGGAAACGCTCTGGCAGAAGACGATCATACATTTTCACAGGAAAGTGTGTGTATATATAATGCATGATTGCCCCGACTTCTTGATTCATTCCATCACCTCCCAAAATGTCGATCGATCCAGCTTTGAAGCTTTCGATCCAGCGAGTGTTCAAACATTTGTTCATAGAGCATGACGGCATGATCCCAGTACCCATTTCCTTCAATCCATTGAGATGAAAGCATCATGCCAGTACTGGCGTTCGGATCATATTCAAAGCGGCTGCCTGCCCATCTGCCAGGCACCCATCTTCGTTCTCCATTTGAAGAAATGGCATGTCCATCGTTCACGTAAGAGGCATAATCAAGCTGTGTCCCCACTTCTAGCGTGAGCCCGCCTCGGGAAGTGAGAAAGTAATTCTCCTTGTCACCTTTTTGAAAGGAATTGAGGAGACGGCCTGTATCAACAGCCTTTTCTTTGATGATTTCATCTTGAATGATGTCTAAAAACTGTAAGCCCATTTCCTGTAACCACTCTTGATATTGCGCCGTTAAGCCGATACTATTTGCCTGTTGGAGCTGGGATAGCAGCCGGTCAAGTCCATCAATTTTCATAAGTTTTCCTTTCTGACGGCCATCACTTCCATGTGATGATTTTTCACTCTTTTTGGCTGCTGCAACTTGAGTGAGATGCCGTTCCACACCATTTTGTCATGCAAGCGAATGTCGCTTGCTAAAGGGAAATGGACGAGATAGGACTGATAGATAACTGTATTCGGTTCTTCTTGCACGAGTGACTGGCTTTTTTCTACAACATAGCAAGCCACATCTCTCATACTTGGTGTATCAGGATAAGTGAGGTCCGTTTGCAGATCCCCTGCTGGTATACCAAATTTGCCACGGACTGCCCCCTCATTCTCTAAGTGAAAAAGATCACAGCGATCCGTTAATAGAGAATCATAGCTCATAATGATCTCACCTTTAAATTGGCGCTGCCACCAGTTAATGACGGTTCAATATAATCAACAAGAAGGGCATACACATAAGGTCTGCCTTTCACTTTGTCCGCTGCCTTTGCATATGAATAATCACCCATTTTTTCTGAAGTCAAGCCTTTCATCATGGATTCATCATCATTCAGCATGGCAAAATACTGGGCCATTTTTAATAAGGCGATCCTTGCTTTTTCAGGAATGGGCTGATATTTTTCATGCGTAAAATCGTGCCCGACCATTTGAAATACCGCTGCTTCTGCTTCAATAATATCTGCCGCTAGTCTCTCTACAGAACGATTTTTCACGCGATCAAATACAGAATAGGCTTGTAGTTCCTCAGCAGAAATGATCATAGCCTGCTGTCACCTACTCTTTCACTTTCATGACTTTGGCTACAGCATCCTCTTCCTCAAATTTGCTGTCGAGCTTCGCTGTCAGAACAATGATAAACTTACGGCTGCGAATATCTTTTTCTACTTCAATGCGAATATTGCGAGAAAACCCTACAATAATGTTTTTCGGATGTGTCAGTAAAATATCTGATACATCTGTTCCTTCTTCATCATATGGCTGCATATTGGCAAGACCTTTGACCGGAACACCGAATGCAGAAGAAAGGCCGCCTTGAATCGCCGCATCTCCGAGACCTGTCTGACGGTTTGCTACTTGGTCTTTCCACTCGACCTCTAAACTTGGGGATGTATAAAAACGGAAATCCTGAGGTACACGTAAATATTTTGACGGCATCGCTTTATAGCCTTGTTTGAACATTTGACGGCTAATTTCCGCTCCATTCGCATCGACAATATGAGAAACTGCCTGTTTTCGTACGCCATCCATTTGAGCTAAAAATGGATCTTGTGATGTTGTATCACCGTTGACGATCAGTTCTTCAATATCGACTGCCGCTCGTTCCGCCAGCATTTGCATAATGGTTTGCTGAATCCCGTCTTTTTCAATGTTGTTTTCAATGCTGTCGTACGTCATATGAATCTCAGCAATGACTTCTTTTGCATTGAGCTGAACAGTGCTTGTCGCTGGGACAACACGGTCTTTTGCATCAAGCGCTTTGCCTTCTTCTGCTGGGCGTAAAATGCGCTGACCGAAGCCGATTTTTTCGATTTTTTGTGAATCACTTTCCATTGGAATGATACGTGCATCATTTAAAACGGTTGGTGTATTTTGCATCATTCTAATGAATGTGTTGGATTGGGCTGCGTTCATGAGACCGCCTGTTTTTAAGCTGGCAAGTGTCATTTCAGCCTTGCGAATCAACTCTTGATTTCTCACACTTTTTCCTCCTTATTTAGGCTTATAGTAAGCCATCCCATATGGGCTTTGTCATATCATTTTGTGTATCGTGATTTGTTTGTTTAGAAATGCCCCGCGCTTTTTCAAGCATGTGTATCCGCTCTGAAATAGGCAGTAGCTGTTGCTGAAGCACATCCTGAATCGCTGCTTTTTCTCTGCCTGCTGATTTCTCTAAGGAAGAGAGCTGATGGCGAATTGGCGCAACCACTTGCTCCAGCACTTTTTGTACAGGTTCTTCTTCACCTGTTTGATCTGTCCCTTGTTTATCCGCTTGTTGTAAAACGTTGTCGATGGCCATTTTTGCTTTTTCTAGTTCGCGTACTTGATCAGTCGTTAATCCGGCATCTTGCTTTTGAACGGATGCTGGTCTTTCGCCAATCGTTTGGAGGACATCATTTGTTTTCAACACATCCTGCACAATTGGAATCAATTGTTCAAGTGCCGCTCTTACGCTAGATTCATCACCATCACTTGACTGCAACGTTTCCAGCAGATGATCTAAAACGCTCCAAAATTGTTGTGGCATATTTGCACCTTCCTCTTTCAAAAAGAAATTTTTCAGCAAAGAAAAAAGCCCTCTCTCGTTCGTTTCTTGAGATAGGAGCTGATCGTGTTCCTCTATTGCGATGATGTCTGCTGTTCCAGCCATTGAGTAGCCTGTAATGTGGCCTTGCTGAATTTGGTCCCAAATATCTTGTGATGCCTTTGTCACAAGTACCCAAGATCCTTTTTGAATCAGCTCCCCGCCTACTTCAAAATCCGCTGGGGCAATGTATGATTCGACGACTTCGCCAACACCGTCTTGAAAATCATGCTGTTTATCAATGTGACGGGCATCTTTCATAAAACCGTGTGCTGCTCTTTCAATTTCTTTG
The DNA here is from genome assembly GCF_000691145.1 of Bacillus altitudinis 41KF2b. Lineage (GTDB taxonomy): Bacteria > Bacillota > Bacilli > Bacillales > Bacillaceae > Bacillus > Bacillus altitudinis. The sequence goes on from NZ_ASJC01000002.1 coordinate 33,581, forward strand.
GCCGACATAAAGTCTTGATGTGCATCAGGTGTATTTGGTTCATACACGACGCCATATACGAGGCGATGGGCATCCTCTGCCTTCGTCAGGACACTGACTTCTTTTTGAAAGTCAGGCTGCTTTTTCTTTGCTTTCATCAAGAAAAATTTCTTTTGGTTGGCGGCCCTGTCTACATAGGAAACATGCGTAATTTTTGCGTTTTTTAATTCCCTTGGCATATGTTCACCCCCTTTCAAAAAAAGCTCACGTCCTTCTATTTCTCTAGCCGGTTTGGCTCAGATGGAGACAGCCCATCAGCTGTTTTTATGCGGCTTTCTAAAGGTCGGTGGTAGAATTCTTCCGGCCATTCCTCTAACGTCTTGCCAAGAATACGCCCCGCAAGATCTCGTAAATCATTTGGCGATACTGCCCCAGCCTGAATAAATGGTGTCAGAACCTTCGCTATCTCTAATGGATCTCTAAAGTCAGGGCCATTTAATAGAAAGCGGACATGCCATATATCTAAATCCGGGAGAAAAAGAGTATTGAGTTTCCCTGTAATAAGATGCCGCTCTGGCTGAAATACTTGCTCCTCCGTTGTTTTACGCGCGGTATCTGCTGTGGCCTTGTTATAATCTTGTGACTCTCCTGTGTAAATAGGCGGCAGACGAAAAGCGGAGCGGATTTTGTTTCTCGTCTTTTCATCGTATTCTAAAAAGAGCGCATCCTCTTGCAGGATTTCCGCCAAGGATTTAAAGTTCACTTTGACATTTGATACATCTTCTTCACCTGTTAATCCTTTTTCTGTCGGAAGCCCTTCTACTTCAAGCAATAAAAACTTATGCGCATGGTCAGAGCCTTCAATATCATCCATATAATCTTGTAGCTGCTGATAAGAAGTCTCTGACAGCATGCCGTTTTCGACAATGATGGCACCAGGTACATGCCGTCCTTGCTTAAAATAAAGATAATTCAGCTCTTCTGCTTTTCGTGCGCCATACATATTGACGATGTTGCCAATCCAGCGGGGAATCCCATACGTCCCACTGCCAATTTTAAAATGAATGACTTCTGTTGCTTGAAGTGGTTCTGGTGTAGCATCATCGTACTTGCCTGTTTCACAATTTAATATGCGCGGATCACCATACTCCTTGAAAAAGACTTTCTTCTCATTGATGACCTGCACATATTTTCGGAATCGTTTCTTGCGATTCATCGTCTTTAATTCGCCGTTTTCTGTGTAGCGGAATTCGACGTCGACTGGCTCACTCAGCTTGCAAATGCGGATATGGAGTGCATCCAAATACTCGATTCCTGCCGGCTTTCCTTGTCCATCCCGCAGCACCTCTAAAAAGCCATTTCCTGTTTTCTCCCGGTCTTCTAGGACATAACCAAGAATCACGTCAGCAGACTCATCATAGTTCATGTATTTCGTAAACTCTTCGAGTCTTGTCCATTCCTTCTCGGCTGTCTTCTTTTTGACCGGTTTCACATCTTCCGCATTAAAATCAAAGGCGTATTCCACCCCAAATCCAAAACCTAAAATGTTTGTTCGATACGCATCTATACATTGCTGAAGAATCGTTGAGTATTCTGCCATGCTTTTTAATTCGTTGATATGGTAGGGCGGGGGGACAATGTCATCTTTTTCGTATGAAAATTCATCCTCATACATTTGTTTTGTATGATCAGACATGTTTGCCTTCATAATCGTTGCTTTTAATTGTTTCATTTTATGGACCTCCTCTCTCGGTTTGGACGGACACGCTCTGAAGCAGTCTGTTTCAAATCGGTCACCTCATAATCATCTAGCGCATACCAAATGGCGGATAATGTGTGTGGGTCGATTTGAAATTCATCTTCCTCTAAGCGGCCGTTCTTATCTGCCTTATAGGTTAGTGATTGAAGTTCATAGATGGTATAAGGGCAAGCATCAGAACAAATGATTTTCTTAAATCGTTTAATTTTCTTTGTATATTGCAAACGTGACCCTTGGAACTTATGCGCAGCGACCATTTGAAATCCGCGTTGCCGAAAATAGTGAATCGTTTTAGGCTCTGCTGCATCTGCCTTAATCAGTTCCTTTGATTCAACAAATTCTTTCAAATCAACAGCTGTTTCATCATCCGTTTTCCCGCGGTCGTAATATTCCCAATAAATATATAAGTACTTTTTTTCATGATCGACAGCTAACCGAATGAGCGCATTGTAGGATTCGACAAATCCAAAATCCATCCCCGCTCGTTTCAGCGGTCTTTCAATCTGCCCGATCGCTTCTAATACGTCAGTATGCTGTCTGACCTCAAATTGCGGAAACACTTTTGTGCCATTGATACCGAAGTATCCTTTCCTTGCAATTCGATAAAGATCTGGATCGTATTCTTTCAGCTCATCCAGCTGCTTGACATAGCTTTTAGGAAGAAATAGATTGTCTTCTGCTGTTGAGTGGTGATAGTACGTATCTTTTATCACGATGGTTCGCTGTTTGTATAAGGTTTCGTCATCAAGGACAAAACGTTTCAGCTGCTCATCTCGAAAGAAATGTCTGTACGTCCAATTATCCTGACCAACGGGATTCGTCGATAACATCATATAAAGAGGTAAAACCGGATGTCTCAGCCTTCCAAGCAGTTCTTTAAACCCTTCATAAGAAACCTCGGAACACTCCTCAATCCAAATCATTGAGATGTTGTTGATCGACTTCAATTTCTCAGGCTTGTCCAGTCCTTTAAATAAAATGCTGCTCCCATTGCGAAAAGTGAGAGCAAGCGGTGAACTGCGGCATTTTACTAGATGATCGATGCCAAGATCGCTGACGATTTCTTGTAAAAGAGAGTAGGTCGACTCCCGGTGCGTATCATACACTTCTCGAATGACAAGTGCTGTCCGTTTTTCCTCAAGCAGTTTTAAAATCAGCTTTAAAGCAATGTGATAGCTTTTGGAGGAGCCATAACCGCCTACTAAAAACTGAAACTTTTGATTCCAATCGAACAAAAAGTGTTCAAAGTGAGGATTGACTTCTTTTTCAATCAACGGCGTCATGAATCGTCCTCTTTTCTTTTGATCATGATATGAAGATCTTCTTCCTTTTCCTCACGAACTGCTTTTTTTGTTTTTTCGATTGTCAGCTCAATTTGCTTCAGCTTTAATCTTCGTTCATCTTTCGCATGAGCGAGCTCTTCAAACTGTTTAATCAGCCGTCTTAGTTCTCCCATTGCACGAGATTGGGCATTTAAAAAAGTAGCATGCCGATCCCATGAAAATTGAAACGAAAATTCCTCTGCCGTGATCTCTGGCTCTGGATGAATACCTTCGCCTGTTTCTTCCTCTAATGAAGAAGGCAAGTACGTCGCCTTTTTCAGTTCTTTGATCATGTCATCTTGATCTGCTACATGCATGATGCGCTGCGCTCGAATAATGGCTGCGTATTGAATTTGAATTTGATCCCAGATGATATCAAGAGATGTGCGCCCATCCATTTTTTCCATGATTTCAATCGTTTCATCTGAAAGAAATTGATGAAAGATCGAGTGCGCCTGCTTTGACGGTGTTTTTTGTCTTTGCCAGCCGTATCGTCTTTTCCATGATTTGACGGTATGGATGGAGACGTTGTATTGATCCGCTAGCTGCTGGTACGTCATCCCTTTCATATAATCCTGCTTAGCCTCTATCCGTTTATCTTTCATTTACATTCACCTGCCGCCTCCTTTTAGTTCGAATGATTCCCTGAAGAGGAATCATTTGTGCCGGGCTAGCAAACATTCGTTTGGTCTTTCTAACTATAGGTGGCAACTGTAAGACAAGCTTTTGAAGATTGAGTGATGAAAGAAAAAACACCTATTCAGCAGCTTTGAATAGGCGTTCTTGTACTTTTTTGGACATTTTGGTCCGAGCTCTTTCCATATGTTTTTGGACTGTTCCTTTTTTTACATCTAGCATAATCGCAATCTCGCTAAATGACAGACCCTGCGTTGTGTGCATAAAAAATACGTCTTTCTCTCGATCTGTTAAAACAGACAAAGCTTCATCAATTCGCCTTTTGTCTCGCTCACTTACCTCTCTTTCTTTCTCTTGAATGAGGGTGTATTCATGTGATAAAGCCTCTAATACTTCTGGATTGGCAAGAATGGTGCGCTGATACACAGATCTTCTGTCTAATCCTCTGCGTGCGCCTGGCTCTCTACCGATTTGAAGCCATTCCACCACGTATTCTAGATCGCTGACCATACTGGCGATCATTTTTTGATCATGTTTGTCCTGATCTGACATCTGTTTCTCTTCTTTGTCTTTCAATTGTTCATATCGTTTTCTGGCATCTTTTAAACTTCTTTTATATTCGATCAGTAAATCTTGCATCTGTGCTCTCTCCCTTTTTTAAGAAAATAAAAAACGGACACCAATCAGCCCCTTATTATAGGGTCTTGATCAGTGTCCGCAGGCTTTCCGTCTTGGACTTATTCAGTTATTCTTGTTCATCAGGCTAGCTGATTTTAAAACCAATCTCGTGATCGACTCTTGCAAAATGTCCTTTTGCTGTTTGAATAATCGTTTTTCCATGCTCAGGTACATCCATCATATAAGCCGTTCCTACGTTTCCATCTAACACAATGACTTGAATCTTTCCTTTTTCCATTTCACCGACAAATGTCTGGTTTTCTTGAATCATGAGTTGTTTTGGCTCGTTCATATGCTTGTCTCCTTATTTGGTGGTGAGGATCTCATATCATCACCCATCGTATTTAAGATGATTTCCATTCGAGGACGCATGCTATAAAACTGTGAAACTCTTAATTCTACAATCTGTAAAGAGGCGTCATCGGTAACGGCATGAAGTGCTTCTTGTATATACTGCAAATTTGGTTGAAGAATGCAGATGTGTACCGGGCGTATCAAGCCTTTTTCTGCAGATGTACGCGTGTCTTGGCTGTTCGCTAGATCAATGGGCATATTGTAAAATGAGCGAATGTCGAGTGATAATGCGCCTTTTATTTTGCTTGTGCATTGCGCTTTAGCGGCTGTTTGAATTCTGTTTATCAATGTCTCTTTTGTACATAAATGTTCTTTTTCAATGATAAAATGAAGGACCATGCTACGATCTCCCGTCATCCTTCGCCCACTGCCGAATGTCTTGTTCGTTTTGACCCGCATTGAGCAAACATTTCAGGAATGTCATGATTTGCTTCAATCGATTCATGTCGCATTCATCCTTTCCTTCTTCTTGTCATCAACGGCTTTTTCTGCCATGAGGGTCATGTATGTGCGTTTTTCTTCTGCCGTGGGGAAAGCAAAAATCGGCTCTTTTTGATGAAAAGTGATCCAGCCGCCAGCTTGTACTAGGCAATGCTGGGCTTCTTTTCGGGCATCAAATGTCATCTGATGTCTCATCATCATCAAATCCTTTCTCACGGTCCTCGTCCTCTAATCGATAACCATTTCGGGACATTTCATATGGCCAGTAACGTTTTGGATAGCCGAAATCATTCATTTGTGTCACCATCGGATGTTCGATACTCATTCTGTTTGTCTCCCCTTTTTAAGAACGGTCTTCCTCAAGACTATTACTCTTTTTGTGTAACTTTTGACCAAAAAAAAGCTCTTGAACACCGATATTTAGCAAATCTGCAATATGCTTGGCTATTTCTAAGCTGGGCTTTGTTCGGCCCATTTCTATATTTGCATAGCCACTCGTGTACTTATATCCAAGTTTTTTCGCCATATACGTTTGTGTTTTTCCTTGTAATATTCGTTCTTCTCGTAAATTTTCAAGTTTCATGTTTCCACCTCTTACTCATTATGTGTAAGTTATATTCATTATGATAATATACACAAAACGAGTAAGTCAATCATATTTTTATTCTTTTTGTGTATTTATTTATCTTTTCCGTGTAATTCATGATAAAATTTACACATAATATGAAAAAAGGTGTTTCCGATGGATAATTTGACTGGAAAGATTCTAACTGAATTAAGAGAGAAACATGGATGGAGTAAGTCTACCGTTGCCAAAAAACTTGGATTAAAGGCGATGTCAACCTATGCTAACTGGGAATATGGATTGAGAAAGCCAGATGGTGAAATGATTGTGAAAATCGCCGAGTTATACGGGGTCTCAACAGATTATCTTCTCACAGGTAAAGACAAAAACGCCTCTGATGACGATCTTGCAGATGATCCTGATTTGCAAATTGCGTTTAAAGCTGCCTCCGATTTTTCTGAAGAAGCACGAAGACAAACCATCGACTTTATTAACTACATTAGAGAGAAAGAGAAACAAAAAGGCCGTCAGCCAAAACAGACAGACGACAAATAAAAGATCTCTTTTTATAAAGCATCACATAGCTGGGTAGATACCCAGCTTTTTTTATGTCTCTTTTTCCTCCTAAAAAAGAATGACATATGAATAAAAAATCATGTGTTTTTTGGGTAAAATCGTCTTTCCCTACATAATATGTGACAATTTTCACCAAAAATACTCATTTTTCCACTTATTTTGATTGACATATAATTCTATTATTATTAATATATGTATATACTAAAAAAAGGAGTGTTACCGATGAAAAAATTAATGAAAGCTTGTACATTGTCTTTAGCTGCTTTAGGTGCTCTTACGTTCTTCCAAACTGAAGGTGCTCATGCAGCTGCACAGCCTAAAGAACCAGTTATAGCAAAAGCTCCTATTATGAATAAAGTGATTACAGTGAACCGCACACTTACTGTAGGTTCTTCGATCGCTGTTTCACTTCCAGCAAGTCAAATTTCTGTCTCAGGCGCAACGTATGCCATTCAATTAGACCAAACTGCTCCAAATTTCACTTGGATCCGTGCTGTACAACGCGGTTCTGTTACAGTGTCTTACTATAATTCACTAGGTGAGCTTGTTATTAACTATATTACTGTTCGTTAAGCGATTTTTTTCATATGAAAAGGCGATGACTACATGTTCATCGCCTTTTTGTGTTTTTACTTTTAAGCTGCTTACCAGTGCTTGCCAATCTCTATCTATTATGTTAACTTTTAATAAAAATAAGTTTACATATTGAGAGGGGCTTATGATGGGAAAAATAACGTCTTTGTCTTGGGAAACGATCGTGAAGAAAGCCATCAATCATGAACCGATTACGATGGAAGAAGGTCTAAAAATTCTTGGAGCAGACGACGCAGAGTTGCTGCCTATTATGCATGCAGCTTATCAGGTGAGATTTCATTTTTTTCAAAAAAAGGTGAAGTTAAATATGATCTTTAACGCCAAAAGCGGATATTGTCCTGAAAACTGCGGGTATTGTTCACAATCGGTGATTTCAACAGCTCCTGTTGAGAGGTATACAATGCTTGACCAAAAAACCATTGTGGCCGGTGCGCGTGAGGCGTTAAAAAGAAAAGCAGGGACTTATTGTATTGTAGCAAGCGGGAGAGCACCTTCGCACCGTGAATTAGATGAAGTCACCGCAGCAGTGAAGGAAATTACTGAGACAATGCCTTTGAAAGTTTGTGCATGCCTTGGGTTATTAAATGAAGAAAAAGCGAAGCGGCTGAAGGAAGCGGGTGTTCATCGGTATAATCATAATCTCAATACACATCAAGATCATCATGCTCAAATTACAACGACCCATACGTATGATGACCGCGTATCGACCATTGAGAAGGTCAAACAGTCAGGGATGTCACCATGTTCAGGGGTTATTATTGGGATGGGCGAAACCAATCAGCAAATTGTCGAAATGGCTTTTGCGCTTAGAGCCCTTGATGCGGATTCGATTCCCGTCAACTTTCTCCATGCAATTGAAGGAACGCCTCTTGAACATCAAGAACGTACACATCCGATCAAAGCGTTGAAGGTTTTGGCACTGATGCGATTTATCAACCCGGCTAAGGAAATTCGAGTATCTGGGGGAAGAGAGTTTAATTTACGAACGCTTCAGCCTCTCGCATTATATGCAGCGAACTCTATTTTTGTAGGCGATTATTTAACGACAAAAGGACAGCAAGTTCAAACCGATCATCACATCATTGAAGATTTAGGTTTTGAAATAGAAGAATGTGCGCTTTAAAAAAAGTCTGCCGATGAATCGGCAGACTTTTGACGTTGAGATTAGAATCTTTTATGGAAATCGACAGTACCGCTTCCTTCTTCGCGGTCAAAGCTGCCAACAAAAGTCCAGTTAATATAGCCGCCGTCACCATTGTTGACAAACGTACCATCTTCAAATACCCAAATACCAAACGTAATGCCGTCATATTCAACACTATCATAATAGACAACATTGTTCAGTCCGCTAAAATCATGATCTTGGCTTAAGTTTTGAACAACTACGTTGTAATTTTGACCTGCTTCATAGAATGCACTGTATGCCGCATTTTTTACAAATCCATCACGATTTTGAGATGATTTTACTGCTTGTTCAATTTTATCGGCAATGGCTACTGGATCAATCGAGACACTTCCATCGACACCTGTTGTCGTAGCAGCTTCAGCCTTTTGACCAAAAGTCGTAAGAGATAAAGGGACAGCAACCATTGACGTAGCAATCACAGAGCTAACAAAAAATTTACTTGTTTTCCTCATTATTTCTAACTCCTCCTTTAATTGGTATGTTTATGTACTACCCTTTTCTTTGTCACTTAAACACTAATTTAAGAAAAAACTTCTTTTTCTATCAATTAAGAGGCTGTTTTTACTGTTTAAAAGGGCAAAACAACAAAAAAACTACTCTTTTAAAAGAGTAGTTTTCCATCATTACATAAACATGATAAATAAAATCAGACCTAGGATGATTCGGTAGATCGCAAAAGGCACAAGTTTGATTTTATTAATCAGTTTTAGGAAGAATCGAACAACAAAGAGAGCCACAATAAACGCACTCACAAAGCCCACAATAAAGAATGGAAGCATGTCTGTTGTTAAATATTCGGCATTTTTAACAAGTGTCAAGAGGCTTGCTCCCGCCATAATCGGCATGGCCATAATAAACGTAAAGTCAGCCGCCGCTCGGTGATTCAGACCAAGAATAACACCACCTGCTATTGTAGAACCTGAACGCGAGAAGCCTGGCCATAGTGCTAAACATTGAAATAACCCGATATACAGCGCTTGTCTGTACGTCATATTATCCACAGAGCTTGTTTCTGTTTTACGTTTATTGATCCAATCAGCGACAAGCATCAACACAGCCCCTAAAATCAAACCGACGGCGACTGTTCTCACGTCAAACAAATATTTATCAATATAATCTTCAAATAAGAATCCTAAAATGACGGCTGGGACGAGTCCAACAGCAATTTGAGCGATGGTCAGCTTATGTCCGCTGCGTTTTTGTTCTTCTGTGATATTTTTCTTTAAGCCTAATAAGTTCAAAATACGATCTTTGAACACGATCATGACAGCTAAAATAGAACCTAACTGAATCACGACTTTAAATGTGTTTGCAGCCTCTGGCGTAATGATGTCTTTTGATTTTAGCCAAAGATCATCAACAATGATCATATGCCCTGTAGACGAGACAGGTGCATACTCTGTTAATCCTTCGACAATTCCTAAAACCAGTGCCACGAATAAATCCCATAGATTCATGATTTTCTTTCCTTTCAATTCTGATCTTTTGAACTGGCCAAACATCTATGTCCACATAAAGACAAGCTTCCTTTTTCGAAAGCTCGTCTTTATGATACTATATTTTTTTCTAAAAAAGATTATGACATCAAACCTTTTCTTCTTTATACAAATTGGATCGCATTTTGAACCAATCAAACAGGTGAGTCGTGATCACTTTCAGAACGGCATACGTCGGAATCGCGACAATGATGCCGACTACGCTGAACAATTTACCTGCTGTTAATAGAACAAAGATAATCGTGATCGGATGGATATGAAGGTTTTTCCCCATGACCTGAGGAGAAATGAATTTCCCTTCAATAAGTTGAACCACTGTCCAGACAATGATGAGTTTTAAAAGCATCACTGGTGATGTCACAAGCGCAATCACAATCGCTGGTGTAATCGCAATGGTTGGACCAAGGTATGGCACTACACTTGTACATGCCGCAATAATCGCCAGCAGCAGCGCATAGTCAAGTCCAATAATCATATAGCCAATTAAAAGAAGAATACCGATACAGAAGCTGACAATGATCTGCCCGCGTATATAAGAACTTAGACGATGGTTCATTTCGTGAAGCACGATATGAGTATGGTCTCTAAACTTATTCGGGATAAATTTCAAGAAATAGTCAGGCAGTTTTTTGCCGTCTTTTAATAGATAAAACAGAATGAACGGAACCGTCACGATCGAGATGATAATTTCAGTAAGCGCCCCTAAGAAAGTGCCGACTCCGGTAAAAGTACTTTCCAAAATCTTCGTCGCTTGACTTGACGCTTTACTCACCAATTCAGAGACGTTAAAGTTCATCGTTTTCTGCACTTGACTAATAAAGTTGCTTCCAGTTAATTGTCTAATCTGTTCTTCTACCGTATCAACGTATTTTGGCAGATTATGAAACAGACTCATCGTTTGTGCTTGTAAAAAAGGAATAATAGATACAATGGTCACTGTAATGATCCCAATAATGACGATATATAAAAGCAAAATCGAGAAGATCCGTTTGACCTTAAATCTCTCTAATAAATTCACAATTGGATTTAATAAATAATACACAACCCCCGTTAAAATAATCGGTAAGGCAATGGTTTTGATAAGTACAATGAGCGGTGTGAAAATAAAAGATGCCTTCATGAAAACAAGGATATTCAACCCTATTAATAGCAGGATGAGTAAAAAGAGAACAAACTTGTTATCAAGAAAAAATTTTCTAAATCGACTGCTCCACATTTGCATAGAATTCATATCTTTCCTCCAAACACGGGCTATTTTATTAGTAAATTGTACACTACTTGATCATCATTTTGTGATCATTGTTTCAGCTTTTTTTCACGTTTCGCAATGGACATGGCCCATCCAATCAAAATCGGTTGTCCGATTAATCTCATCCATAACAAGGCTTGTTCTGTGCTCTCTTGCCCTGGAAATGGAATCCCTTCTCTCGCAGCAAATAGGTTCGCAGGGAAAATGAGCACCAGATAGACAGCGATCATTTTTGCTGCCACAATCCTTACGTTTGGAAGAAGCAGTAATACGGCCAGCAGCCATTCCAAGCATGCGGTGGCATAAATGATGCCATAGGGAAATGGCCATCCAGACATCATGCGGGCAAAGCCGCTTGGCTCTATCACATGAAAAACACCGGCTGCTATAAATAAAAACGCGAATGCGTATGTACTTCCTATATGTAGGATGCGCTTCATGTTCGTTTCCTCCTCCCTCCTTCTCAAGTATTACCCGAATGAAGGAGGAAACTATCCACTTTTCGTACATTTATATTCTTTATGTAAGACGCATCAGCTAAGGTAAAGGTTTCATCCGCTTTTCAATAAAAAAGAAGATTCTTTCATACAAACGCTTTCAAAGCATGTATAATCAGAGAAAAGCAGAAGGAGGGAATGTGATGATTCGATTTGCTGTCATCGGAACGAATTGGATTACAGATCGATTCTTACAGGCTGGTGAAGGAGTGGCGGATTTTACATGTACGGCCGTCTATTCTCGGTCTGCTGAAAAAGGACAGGCATTTGCAGACAAGTATGGCATTGATACCGTCTTTACTAATTTACAGCAAATGGCGGCAAGTGATGCGTTTGATGCTGTGTATATCGCAAGTCCAAACGCCCTTCATAAAGAGCAAGCGATGCTGATGATGGCGCATCAAAAACATGTATTATGTGAAAAACCATTGGCCTCTCACCGGAAAGAGGCTGAAGAAATGATTGCTGCTGCGAAAAAATATCAGGTGTGCTTAATGGAAGCGATGAAGACCACATTTCTGCCGAATTTTCTTCAAATCAAACAGCATCTTGATCAACTAGGCCCCATTCGGCAAGTGATCGCTCATTACTGTAAATATTCCTCAAGATACGATGCCTACCGAAACGGTGAGATTCCAAACGCTTTTAAGCCGGAATTATCCAATGGCTCCTTAATGGACATCGGCGTGTATCTTGTCTTTCCCATCATTTATTTATTCGGGCTGCCACATCAAATCACCGCGAGAGGCTATACACTTTCTTCTGGAGTAGATGGGAGCGGTTCATTACTTTTACAATATGAAGGACATCAAGCACTTCTTTTCCATTCAAAAATCTCAACATCTCATGTATCTGCTGAAATTCAAGGGGAGGATGCCACGATGGTGATTGATCAATTCCATCGCCCTTCTCGTATCATCATCCATGATCGGAATGGACAGCAAACCGATATTTCTATCAAAGATGATCAACCGGCTATGTATTATGAAATCGATCACTTCATTCAATGTATCAAGCAAAAAAAGGGACAGTCGCCAATCAATACATTTGCCTTATCCGTTCAAACCATGTCAGTCATGGACGAGGCGAGAAGACAAATGGGCATTATCTATCCAGCCGACAGACAAATGTAATGAGGCATTGAATGAACAAAGGGCGTTTTACAGCCCTTTGTTTGTTCGTGTGAATCTAGTTTGCCGCTAATACATCGGCAAATGCTTTCACATATGGCGGAAGGTCCGGCGGGCGTCTGCTTGATACAATATGACCATCTGTCACAACGGCTTCATCAAACCATTCCGCTCCAGCATTCGTCATATCATCTTTAATACCAGGTGTACTCGTTACTTTTTTACCTTTCAGGATACCAGCTGAAATGAGCACCCAGCCGGCATGACAGATTTGTCCGATCGGTTTGCCCTTTGCATCAAACGTACGAACGATGTCTAATACTTCTGGATATCGGCGCAGTTTATCGGGCGCCCATCCCCCAGGAACGAGAACCGCATCATAATCATCTGCTTGAATGGAATAGAAGTCTGCATCTGATACAGCCGGCACTCCGTACTTCCCAATATATTCATGATCTGCTTTTTCGCCTACGAGATGGACGGTTGCCCCCTCTTCTCTTAATCGCAAAACGGGATACCATAGCTCTAAATCTTCAAAATCATCACTGACTAACGCAATGACCTTCTTATTTGATAAACGCATAACATCTCTCCTTTTCTTCGGATTTCCTCTATTGTACGAGATCATCTCTTAAAAAGAAAAGCGGTTCCCCTTGAGGAGAACCACTTTCCATTATTCACTGATCTTGAATTTTTTAATTAAGTCACGCAATTCTTCCGCCATTTGGGAAAGCGTCGTTGAAGAAGAACTAATCTCTTCCATTGATGCCAGCTGTTCTTCTGCTGATGCCGCGATATCTTGAATACTTGCTGAACTCTCTCTCGATACATCTGCAATTTCATTCACTGCTTTAGAAATTTGCTCAGATCCTTTTGAAAGCTCACGAACTGTCGTATTCATTTCATTGATTCTTGTCGCAATTTCTGCCGTTTGCTGATTGATTTGTGAGAAGCTTTCTTTTGTTTGGTCTGTAATTGATAGACCATTTTTTACCTCTTCATTCACAGATTTGAACATATTTTGAGACGTTTCAATTTCAGAGACAATTTCTTTGACGAGTTTTTCAATCTCTTTTGCAGAATCTGATGATTGAACCGCCAGCTTACGGACTTCTTCTGCTACAACCGAGAAGCCTCTGCCTGACTCGCCCGCACGTGCTGCTTCAATGGCTGCATTCAGAGCTAGTAAATTCGTTTGATCTGCTATACCGTTAATGACACCTAAAATGTTGGTGATATCTTTTGATTTATGCTCTAATCCGTTGATCACACTTTCAGCTTCTTTCACTGAATGATCAATCGTTTTCATTTGGCCAACTGTCTGTTCAACAAGCTGTCCGCCTGTTTCTGCGACTTTTTTTGATTGAACCGATGATTCTGTAATGACATCAGATGTTTGTGCAACTTCATTTAGCCCTTCGTTCATTTGTTTCAAGTGGGCTGCACTTTGTTCCACCATTTCACTTTGATTTTCGTTTCCGTTCGAGAATGTTTCAATGGATGATGTAATATGTTCGGTTGCTTTTGTCGTTTGACCTGCACTTGCCGTCAGTTCTTCCGACGATGACGCCACGTTTTCAACAGATGTCTGTACAGCTTGGATCACATCTCTGAGTGACTCACTCATTTCATTAAAACTTGTACCGAGCTGACCAATCTCATCCTTTGACCGGACATCAATTTTCTCTGTTAAATCTCCTTCGCTAATCTTCTTAGAAGAGGAGACAAGCATGGAAAGTGGTTTTGTAATAGAACGGATGATAAAGAAGATGAGAATACCGCCAATGATGAGCGCACCAGCTAATATAATGGCCGCCATATTGAAGACTGGCTGCGCCGCTTCTTCTACTTCACTGACAAACATTGTACCGGCAATTTTCCAACCAGTCGCTTTGTTTGTTGTGAACTCCATTTGCTTTTCTTTCCCTTCAAACATATAACTCATTGAACCTTTGTCTTGTGTATAAAGCTTGTCTACCCAATCACCTGTTAATTTTGTTCCTGCTTTTTTCGTTGGATGTGCCACGTATGTTCGATCTGGGCTTCCGATAAAAGCATGACCTTCTTTACCAATATTGATACTATTAGACTCTTTTACTAGATTCGCAATGTCCAGGTTCATGGCAATAACACCAGAACCGTCCTCTAGTTTTTTAGAAATCGTCACAACAAGTGTACCAGTTGATGCGGTTGGGTATGGAGCGGAAACAGACAGCTCACCGTTTTTCGCCCAGCCATCTTTGTACCAATCCCGCTCAGTTGCGACATAATCAGCAGGCATTTTTTGATTTGGATATCTTGAGAACACTTTTCCATCACTTGAAGCAACAAAGATGCCTTCTGTGTCATCATTCATGCTCATGAATTGCTCAAAGCGCCCTTGAATATCAGTCGTTCCTTTTTGCCCCAGCTTTTTCTTCGTAATCCATTTGCTAAAGAAATCGGCTGCGTCTGTTTTTACTTTCACAACCTTCGTAATGTTTTTGTCCAGCTGTTCTACATTTTCCTTTGCACTTTGCATGATTTGATCATTTAAAGAGGTGCTCGCCGTATGATATGAAGAGAATGCCAATACGATAATTGGGCATAAAAGAATAAATAAGAAAGAGAAAACGAGCTTTTTTGATATCGATGGTTTTTTGAAATACTGTATGAAATTCATAAAAAAGAAAACTCCTTTTAGTAAGATAGTATATATATCGGAAGTACTACTAGGTTCTTTACTTTTTTAATTTATTAAAGTCTAGATAAGTCCAAAATACCCAAATTATGTGCAAAGAACGGAAAAACACCTGACGTCAAAATGTCAGGTGTTCCAAATTATTGACAAAGGGCTAAAATGAATTTGATTTTAGCCCTTTGTCTTCTTTTCAGCGTGATAGAAAACCTTTGCAGCCCTAGGAAGGACGAGTACTGGCGCGGAGCGAATTTGAATTCGTGAGCACCAGCACGCAGGACTGACACCGAATGCGAGGGTTTGTCTACACGCTGAAACACCTGACGCCAAAACGTCAGGTGTTCCACTATGACTCTTATATTTTAAATTGTTTGATGAGCTCTCTCAGTTCTTCTGCCATTTGGGATAAAGTGGCGGAAGATGAGCTGATCTCTTCCATTGATGCCAGCTGTTCTTCTGCTGAAGCCGCAATATCTTGGAAACCTGCGGAACTGTCACGTGAAAGCTCTTTGATTTGATTGACTGCTTGTGAAATATCGTTTGAGCCATGAGAAAGTTCTTGGGCTGATCCATTCATTTGTTTCATTTGTTCTGTCATTTCTGATGTCTTATGGGTGATTTTCTCAAAACTCACTTTCGTTTCATCTGTAATGTTTAATCCAGATTGAACTTCACCTGCTACTTGTCTAAACATCTTCTGCGACTTTTCAATTTCATCTACGATTTCGTTCGTCAGACTTTCAATTTCTTTTGAAGAGCTGCCTGATTGCTCTGCAAGCTTGCGAACTTCTTCAGCGACCACAGAGAAGCCTCTTCCTGCCTCACCTGCACGTGCGGCTTCTATCGCTGCATTTAAAGCAAGGAGGTTCGTCTGATCTGCAATGCCGTTGATAACTCCAAGAATGCTTGTAATGTCCTTAGATTTCTGTTCTAGCCCTGCAATCACAAGCTCCGCTTCTTTCACTGCTTGTTCAATCGTTTGCATTTGACCTGCTGTTTTTTGAACGAGCTCTCCACCAGCCTGAGCGGTTTTGCTAGACTCAATAGATGATTCCATCATATGAGAAGTCGTGTTGACCATATGTGATAAGCTTCGATCCATGTCGTTTAACTGGACAGAGCTTTTTTCGATCATCTCATTTTGATGTTCATTGCTGTTTGAGAACTGTTCAATAGATGAGGTAATATGCTCAGTTGCTTGGGCTGTCTGTCCTGCACTAGCTGTTAATTCTTCAGATGAGGCAGCCACATTTTCAATTGAATTCTGGACGGCTTGAATGACTTGTTTCAGCTTTGCCGACATATCGTTAAAGCTCTGTGCAAGCTTGCCGATTTCATCGTGTGTGCGCACCTCGATATGCTGGGTGAGATCCCCCTGACTGATTTTCTCAGCAGATTCAGAGAGCTCTATGAGTGGTTTTCGGATCGATTTAATAATAAAATAAATCGCGATTCCACCGATGACAATCGCAGCAGCCAGGATGATCATGGTTAAGTCAAGCACTGGCTGTGCAGCTTCCTTCACTTCGTTGACATACATGGTCCCCGCGAGCTTCCAGCCTGTCGCTTCATTTGTGTCATAAAACATTTGCTTCGGCTGTCCGTTGAATTCATATTCGAAACTGCCTTTTTTATTGTGATACATCTTTTCGATGAAATCGCCTGTCAGTTTCGTTCCGGCCTTTTCCGTTTTATGAGCAATGTAACGTTGGTCTGAGGTAGCGACAAACGCATAACCTTCTTGACCAATTTTGATGCTGTTTGTATCTTTCACAATCGTGTTCAATCGTACATTTATACCAATGACACCAGAACCATCTGCTAACTGTTCTGATATTGTGATGAGCAGGTCATCTGATGACTTGTCTGTAAAAGGATCTGAAATGATGAGTTTGTCATCTCCCATTGATTGTTGAAACCATGGTTCATTTTTTGCGCTTTTGGCACTGCCTTTATGGATCTCGGAATATTCAGTTAGTTTACCATTCTGATCTGCAACAAATACTTCTACGACATCGTCGTCTGTTTCCGATAGTTGCTCTAATTTCACCTTAAGTAAATCCTTATTTTTAGAGGCCAGTTCCTTTTTTTTCACCGATTTAGATAAATATGAAACAATATCAATTTTAGGCTGTACATCTTTATTGATCAATTCATTTAATTGATTCACACCATTTGCAGCGCTAGACATAATCTCATCATTGAGAGACTTAGACGCCACTTCATAGGAAAATGCGGCCAACACAAGAATGGGCACTAGGAGAATCGCTAAGAATGCAGTAATTAATTTCTTTGACATCGTAAAGTGCTTAAAAAAGTTGATTTTTTTCATGACTCTACTCCTTTTGGTTTATGATTTGGGATCATCCCCCTCTATTTTTAGGTAATACAGATTATTTTTCAAGGTGTAATGCTCGAAAACTCACCAAAATAAGCACATTTACCTATTTCTTTCGTTATATTCAGTTCAAAAAAGAACCCCCTAGCTGGAGGTTCTTTTCATTTTGTTTATTCGACTTTAAATTTGCTAATCAAATCACGTAATTCTTCTGCCATTGAAGAAAGGGTGGCAGAGGATGAGCTGATCTCTTCCATTGATGCCAGCTGTTCTTCAGCTGAAGCGGCAATGTCTTGAATATTGGCGGAGCTTTCACGTGATACGTCTGCAATTTCACGGACAGCCTCAGAAACATGTGCAGATCCTTTTGACAGCTGGACAACTGTTCGATTCATTGTTTGGAGCTGATCTGAGATTTCTTTGGTCATGTCGAAAATATTGTGGAAGCTGACTTTCGTTTGTTCAGTAAAGCTTAAGCCTGATTGAACTTCTTGATTTACTGCTGTGAATACTTCTTGTGATACATCAATATCTTGAACGATTTCTTTGATTAAGTTTTCAATTTCTTTCGCTGAGTTGGCAGATTGAACAGCAAGTTTTCTTACTTCTTCTGCTACAACGGAGAAGCCTCGACCAGATTCGCCAGCTCTTGCTGCCTCAATCGCTGCATTCAGCGCAAGTAAATTCGTTTGATCTGCGATGCCATTAATGACACCAAGAATCTGGGTAATATCTTTTGATTTGCTTTCCAGCGCACTGATGACATTCTCTGCTTTTTTCACTGATTGATCAATCACGTTCATTTGAGAGGCGGTTTTTTCTACTAGCTGTCCGCCTTCTCCTGCAATCTCTGTTGATTTGATGGATGAAGCGGTAATCGATTCAGCCGACTCATTCATGTGCTGAAGGCCTCTGTTCATTTCTTCTAACTCTTCTGAGCTAGATTCCACTTTATCATTCTGGCTTTCGTTACCAGTAGAGAATTGTTCAATGGCTAATGTAATATGCTCTGTTGCTTTACTTGTTTGTCCTGCGCTTGCGGTCAGTTCTTCTGATGAAGAAGCGACATTTTCAACGGAGGTTTGGACGGCACCAATGAGGGATCTTAATGAGTCAATCATCGTATTAAAGCCTTTACCAACTTGTCCTATTTCATCATCTGATTGAATCTGAAGTTTATCACGTAAATCACCATCGCTGACCTTTTTCGAGAAACGGGCCAGATTGGATAATCTATTTGAAATAGAGCGGACAATAAAGAAGATGAGGGTTCCTGCTACGATCAGTGTCACACTGAACACAATAATGGCTGTATTGAAAACGGGTTTAGCTGCATCCTCTACTTCTGATACGAGCATCGTGCCGCCGATTTTCCAGCCGGTTAGTTCATTGGTGACATAAGCTACCTTTTTATCTGTTCCATTGAGTGTATAGCTGCCGTTTCCTTGTTTGTTTTTAAAAATAATGTTCGCCAAATTCTCATTGACTTTGCTTCCTGGCTTTTGGGTTGGATCTGCTAACACGGTTTTATCCTTCTCCATGATGAAAGCATATCCTTTTTGACCTATTTTGATTTCTTTTAGCTTTTGAATGAGGCTGTCAATTTCCATATCAAGACCAATCACTCCTGAGCCATCTTTCGTTTTTTGGGCAATGGTGATGACCATTTTACCTGTAGATGCTGCGACATATGGCTTCGTGATGACTTGTTTACCATCAGCACTCATGGCCTCTTGATACCATGGACGCTCTCGCGGGTCATAGCCTTCAGGCATTTTTTGAACTGGGTATTGCATGAACAAACCCTTTTCTGAACCTGCATAAATGGCTGAGACATCTTTTTCATTAATTTTTCCATATTGCTGCAATTCTTTAATGGTAGCTTTTCTATTTTTTTCTTGAAGATTAGCCGCCTTGAGATCATCTGTAAACAGGGTCACAGCCTCTGCCTTGTTCCCAATATTCTCATCGATTAAGGTATCAAATGCATTGACCTGACTCATCGCACTGCCCATAATCTGTTTGTCTAACTCTGTCTTTGATGTGAAAAACGCACTAATGGTCAGTGCAACTGTTGGCAGTATAAGGACTACCAAAAAGGCAATAACTAATTTTTTAGAAATGGATGGTTTTTTGAACCATTGGATCATTTTTCCCATTTTCTCTTTCCCCCTTTACTTCTCTAAAGTTATTATCGGATGAAAGGTTTATTTTTAGAGGGCTGGAAATGACGTTTAAAAATAAAAAAAATACCCAGACAATTCTGGATATTTTTTCATCGTTTTTTAATCAATTTTAAATTGACTTGTCAGCTCTTTTAATTCCTCAGCCATATTGGCAAGTGTGACAGAAGAGGACGAAATTTCTTCCATAGATGCCAATTGTTCTTCAGCAGATGCCGCAATATCTTGAATGTTCGCCGCACTTTCTCTTGAAACTTGACGCATCTCTTGCATGGCTTGTGATACAAGTTTTGATCCGCTTGATAGGTCAACCGCTGTATCATTTAATTGAGTGAGTTTTTTCGACATACCTTCTGCCGCCTCATAGATGTTTTGGAAGCTTTCTTTTGCTTCTTCTGTCATCCCAAGTCCTGCATTTACTTCTCGGTTAACAGCTTTGAACATCTCTTGAGATTTGGAAATTTCCAATACAATTTCTTGGATCAGCTTTTCAATTTCTTTCGCTGAATCTGCAGATTGGACCGCTAGTTTTCTGACTTCCTCTGCTACGACAGAGAAACCGCGCCCTGATTCACCTGCTCTTGCTGCTTCTATGGCTGCATTGAGTGCAAGTAAATTCGTTTGATCTGCGATGCCATTAATGACATTTAAAATGCTCGTAATATCTTTAGATTTGTATTCTAATTCTTTCATGACTTGTTCGGCTTCTTGTACAGATGTATCGATATGTTTCATTTGATTCGCTGTGCTTTCAACGATACGTCCGCCTTGTCCAGCCGCTTCTGTCGATTGAATGGAGACAGCAGTCACTTCTGATGAAGTTTGTGACATACCTTGTAATCCTTCATTCATTGCGACAAGCTGATTCGTGCTAGATTCGACTTTCTCATTTTGTGCTTCATTCCCATTTGAGAATTGTTCAATCGACATGGTGATATGCTCTGTTGCCTGACTCGTTTGGCTGGCACTAGCAGTCAGCTCTTCTGAAGCTGAAGCCACATTGTCGACAGATTGCTGGACCGCTCGAATAACTTCACGCAAAGATTCACTCATCTTGCTAAAGCTTCTTGTGAGGTCTCCTATTTCATCCTTCGATTTGGTTTCGAGGGTTTCCGTTAGATCCCCTTCACTCACCTTTTCGGAGAAATCAACAAGCCTTCTAAGTCCAATTGTGATGGAGCGAACGATAAAGAAGATCGCAATACCGCCAAGGATAAAAGAAGAAATTAAAAGAATAATGGCAGAATTCCAAACTGGCTGTGCTGCTTCTTCTGTTTCTGATACAAACATCGTTCCAGCAATTTTCCAACCTGTTAAATCATTTGTCACAAAAACGAGACGTTTTTGCTCTCCTTTATTCTCATAAGTTGATGTTCCTTCTTTGCTGCTGTAAAGGATTGATGAAATATTTTCAGTCACTGCAGATCCCGATTTTTCTTCTGGATGAGCGACAATCTGTTTGTTTTTATTTGCAATAATTGGATATCCTTCTCGTCCAATTTTAATGTCTTTGATTTTATCGACAATGTCTTGAACTTCAATGTCGATTCCTATTGCTCCAGACCCGTCCTTCAAGCGTTGGGCAATTGTGACAACCATGCTGTCTGTTGTGGCTGAGACGTATGGATTGGTGACAACAGGTTCACCTGTCTCGTCCTGCATCGCCGCTTTGTACCAGTCACGAGTTGTTGGGTCATAGTCCTTTGGCATATCCACTTTAGGATACTGAATAAAGTCACGATTTTTACTTGCTGCATAAAATCCAACTACATCATCTTCATTGATTTTACTGTATATCTCAAAATGCTCATACAGTTCGTCCTGGTTTTTCTTTTTAAAGTCTGCAGCACTGGATGTTTCGGTAAACAGTTTGACTGCGTTCTCCTTATTCAAAAGCTTTTGCTCGATCATGTCATTCAGCTCATTGACTCTTGCGTTGGCTCCGTACATGATTTCATGATCTAATTCTTCTTTGGCAATCTGATATGAAATCGTACTGAGTGTAATGATAGGCAAGACGAGAACAAGTGTGAATGAAATAATCAGCCTTTTAGAAATCGATGGTTTTTTCAACCATTTTATGATACTTTTCATGTTTTTCCTCCTTTTAAACGTTATGTTTTATATCGGACAGCTTCATATTATTTTCATGTTTTTCAAATAAAAAGGATGTCTTTTTGTTTATTTTCACAAATTGATTCCTTGCCCAAGCATCCCGCATACGCTAATACAAAAGGGGGCGCTTTTCATATGATTATCCTTTCAGGACAGCCAGTGACAAATGAGCAGCTGGCATCGTTTCAGCTAGAAGGACAAAAGCGGATCATTTTGATGCAGTTACAAGCCTCAAATGATACGTTCCGTTATAGGCAGGCATCTGATTTGTTATTTGAGGTGACTTTACGATCGAATATCATGAATGCGGCAAGAGATTTGAACAAGAGCGGTGCCTCATTTGCTATCTTTCAAAGGTCCCGTGCGAATGACGCCTATTGGCGTGTATCAGAGGCCGGAGCGTTAGAACTGCGCTATCAAGTCGAGCCATCTACAGGGATTAAAGACATCTTTGAAAATGGCTCAAAATATGCCTTTGAATGTGCCACAGCGATTGTCATTGTGTTTTATATGGGAGTCTTGCAAACGGTAGGAGACGAGAAGTTCAATCGAAGACTTAGAAGTTTAACACTGTATGACTGGCACTATGATACATTGTCCATTTATACAGAGCGTGGAAATGATTTTATCTATGGGGATTGCCTATATTTCGAGAATCCAGAGTTTAGCTATCAACAGTCTCAATGGCGCGGAGAAAATGTGATTTACTTAGGGGAAGATCAATATTATGGGCATGGGCTTGGGATCTTAACAGCTGCAGAGATTATTGATAAATTAAATGCCAGAAGACGGCCAGGGGCGGTTCAGTCCGCTTATTTACTGCCGCAGACTACTAGGATGGATGTTATTTATCTCAGGCAAATGTTTGGTAGCTAAAAAGGGCCTCTTGTCTATAGGTTATGACAAGGGGCCTTTGTATGCCTTGCGTTTGCGGTAATCATGGAGCGTGCCAAGCATTGTGTTTGCTAGGATTTCCATTTCTTCTAGATCGTTTCTTGTGACTGGAGGGTCGTGCTGATTCCATTTGACATAACGAACGAAATAGTAATGACGAATGGGGGTAAGGACGGCAGGGGAGTGCGGAAAATCATCAAATAGAAATTCAATTTGTCCTTTTTTCCGATATGAATGTTTTAAGATTTCCATCCTGTCACACCACCCATTATCAAATTATTTCTGCGTGAGTTCATGCATGATCTCTTCAACGGTTAAAATCGAGAGAATGCGGCCAACCCCCTGACCTGCCCAAAGAGCCATTTGTTCTCGGTTTCCTGCAGCAGCTGCCGCTTTTCGCATCGGTGTTGTCCATACGTGCTGTATGGGATAAGGAAGAACCCGGTCTTCATTTCGTCTTTCTTCCTCCATCCACTGATTGACAATACCTCTGGCTTTTTTTCCAGAGAAAAGCCGTGTCATCGCTGTTTCACTGCCTTCTGCCTGTAACAGCGCCTTTTTGTACACATCTGCCGCAGCACTTTCTTGACTCGCTAAAAATCGTGTCCCTATTTGAACCGCATCCGCTCCAAGTGCTAGTGCTGCTTTCATAGTGGTCCGGTCTGTGATCCCTCCAGCGGCGATCAATGGGATATGACAGACGGATCTGACATCACTGATCAGGGAGAAAAGTCCCTGCAGAGCATCTCCCTTTGAAGGTAAGAAGGTGCCTCGGTGCCCTCCTGCTTCACTTCCCTGCAGGACAACGGCATCCATTCCTTTTTCTTCTAAAAGTAGTGCTTCTTCTTTTGTTGTAGCTGTTCCGATGAGAAAGATCCCCTTTTGTTTCAGGTGATGAATTGTTTGTTCGTTTGGACAGGCAAATGTAAACGACACAGCTGGGACTTCTTCTTCTTGAAGAATCTTGATTTTTTGTTCATAGTCCTTCCATAATTCTTCTTCTCTAGGGATCATCTGTGCTTCTTGTATGACAGGCAGCCGGTCTGTCCAAAATGATACATCTTCTGTTTTCGTTTCTGAAATGGGTTCAGGGACAAACACATTCACTTGAAATGGACGAGATGTCAGCTGTTTGACCTGTCTGATTTGCTGCCTCATCTTTTCTGGCTGTACATAACCACTTGCTAAGCTACCGAGACCGCCATATTGTGAAACAGCGGCGACAAGCTGCGGCGTCACCGCTCCTCCTGCCATTGGTGCTTGGATGATGCCATGTTCAATTTGAAGTAACGCTGTGAATTCTCCCATCTTCTCCCCGCTCCTTACTCGTTAGTTGACACCTGTATATAAAAGTGACGATGTCTCGGTCCGTCAAACTCACAAAAATAGATTCCCTGCCACGTTCCAAGCACAAGATCACCATGATGGACAAGAACGTGCTGAGATGCCCCCACATAACTAGCTTTCATGTGTGCTGCTGTGTTGCCTTCCATATGACGATCTTTTGGATGTTCCCACGGAAAGACTTCGTCAAGCCGGCGCAGCATATCTCGTTTGACGTCTGGGTCGGCATTTTCATTAATGGTGATTCCAGCCGTCGTATGTGGACAATAGACCATAACCGTTCCGTTTTGAATCCCAGTTTCCCGGACATATTGCTGAACTTCATGGGTAATGTCTATCATGTCATCGTGTTTGTCTGTTTGTACGTTGATTTTTTTCATTTCTCTGCTCCTTTTGATCATGTCTATAAAACCATACCCTTTTTATGTGAAACCAATCACTGCCGGTTGGCAGAAACAAATCTTCTTACCTAAAGTTTACCAAGCAAAAAAACCTCGTCAATAGCTCCGAGGTTTTTAGGAAAAGTGAACCTTTTTTACTTCTATGGTTCGAATATGATGATCTTCTGCATCGACAATTTTAAATTCACAGCCTTCTGCTTCAATGATATCTCCAATGTCAAAATCAATTTTATGCGTCATCATCCACCCTGCAATTGTATCAACATCATCATTTTCAATCGCTAAATCCAATAAATCATTTACTTCATCGATCAAGGCTTTCCCATCCATCACATAATGAAAGTCACCTTTTTTCACAATATGAGGGGTTTCATCTTGATCATATTCGTCCCGAATCTCCCCCACAATTTCTTCTAATATGTCTTCAACTGTGACGAGACCTGCTGTTCCGCCGTATTCATCTACAAGCACCGACATATGAATCCGTTCCTTTTGCATCAAAATCAGCAGTTCTTGAACCGGTGTACTTTCAATGACACGAATAACAGGGCGCATTAAGTCTTCAATGGACACCTCTTGATTGAGAAAACTTGCTTTAAATACGTCTTTGCTATTGATCACACCAATGACATGATCTTTATCTTCTTTAATGACAGGATAACGGGTATACCTTTCGTTCAGCATATAATGCGTCACGTCTTCCAGGCTCTGTTCAATTTCAATGGCAGAGATTTCTGTGCGCGGGATCATGATCTCTCTCGCCACTCGGTTATCAAATTCAAATATTTTATTGACATATTTGTATTCAGATTGGTTGATCTCGCCCTTTTCGTAGCTTTCAGAAAGGATGAGACGCAATTCTTCCTCACTGATCGCCACTTCATGTTCTTTGACAGAATGAAAACCAAATAATTTCACAATGCCTCGTGCAGCCCCATTTAATGCTTTAATAAACGGGTACATGACTTTATAGAAAAAAATAAGAGGTTTTGCCGTCACAAGACTGACGGCTTCTGCCTTTTGAATGGCAATCGTTTTGGGAGCAAGTTCCCCAACGACAACATGCAAAAACGTAATGATCACAAAGGCAATGATAAACGATATGATGTCTGTCAAAGCGGAATGAAGCCCTGCCTTTTCAAAAAGCGGATGCAGGAAATGTTCCACTGTTGGCTCCCCTAACCACCCTAAGCCTAATGCCGTGATGGTAATACCAAGCTGACAGGCAGATAAATATTCATCAAGGTTGGTTGTCAGTTTTTGAACATGAATGGCTCTCTTATCACCGCTTTCAATCAGCTGATTGATTTTTGAGCCTCTAATTTTCACAATCGCAAATTCAGTGACAACAAAAAATGCTGTCGCAGCAATGAGTAATAGGACTAAAAATACGTTTAAAATATACAAAAAAACCCTTACCTAACACGGGTAAGGGCTCACCTCCTCTGGCGTCAATTAATCATTACGGCCATTTAGGAAGATCATTACAAAACGGAGCAATTCAAACAGGGAGACAAGGGCCGCTGCTACGTAAGTAAGAGCTGCAGCATTTAACACCTTGTTCACGCCTCTTTCTTCACTGCTTCTAATGATTCCTTCTGAAACAATGATATTCTTTGCACGAGAACTTGCGTTAAACTCAACAGGCAATGTCACTAGCTGAAAGAACACAGCAGCTGAGAACAGAACGATCCCAAGCCCGATTAAGTTAAGGCTGCCGAGCAATAATCCACCTAGGAAAAGAAGCGGGGCAACACCAGATGCAAAGTTCACGACAGGGAAGATCTTATGTCTCAAGACAAGCGCACCATAGGATTCCTGATGCTGCAAGGCATGTCCAACCTCGTGTGATGCGACTGAAATGGCCGAAATGGAATGGCCATAATACACTGGTTCAGATAAACGAACCACACGCTGCGTCGGGTCGTAATGATCAGTCAAAGTTCCTCTTACCGGTTCAACGGGTACGTCGTATAACCCGTTGCGATCTAAAATATATCGAGCGGTTTCAGCACCTGTTTTCATACTGGCAGCTTCAACCTTTGAATACTTTTCAAAATTATTCTTTACTTTAAATTGTGCCCAAAAAGACAATCCCAATGCGGCAAATGTTAAAAAATAAAAAAACAGCATGCTCATCAGCTTCCTTTTTATTTTATATATTTATTTACAATTTTAATGACTTTTATGTAACGTGTACAGCAAAAAGCACTAGGTCTTTTTAAGGGGAATCACTACACCAATGAAAAAGAAGAACATTCCGATGCATGCTGTATAAAATGTCACCGTTCCATATAGGTCTTGAAAAAAACGAAGCCACGAGAAATCATTCATGAAATGGTTCACCGCATTTAAATCAAACACGAGTAAAATCACCGCAGATGATAAAAAGTGGGCGCCGATAAAAAGAAGTACGGTCTTTTGAACAAACGACATTCGCATTCCCTCCTTCTTCTCTCTTATTTTAAGATATGGGTTCTATTTCAATACATGACGATGATGAAAAATTGTTTCCTAATCGGGCATACTGACATTAGCAGTCTCCCTGAAAGGACGAGTTCGATGAAATCAAACCGTATCTTCATTGCCTGGCTAAGATGGCCTCTTTACGTTCGCATTGCGATCATCATCTGTTTCTTGCTTCTCTTTTTTGGACAATTAATCGTCATACTTGAACCAAAGCAGTATCATACGATCTTTGATGGGATCTGGTGGGCGCTCATTACAGTTTCTACTGTGGGATACGGTGATTTTGTGCCGCAAACCATGCCTGGGCAAGTAGCAGGAATGGCGCTTATTTTGATCGGCGCCAGCTTTGTCACTGCATATTTCGCCACACTTGCTGCCGCCGTATTTAGCAAACAACACCAGTATGTAGAGGGGAAGGTGGCTTTCAAGGGGAAGGGACATCTCATCATTGTCGGCTGGAATGAGAAAACGAACAAACTGCTTCAATCGTTTCAAACCATTGATCCCGCCATGCCGATTGTACTCATTGATGATTCCTTAAAGGAAGGACCTCTTTTAGAGAATGTCCATTTTATTAAAGGCCATGGTACAGAGGATGCCACACTTCGCAGAGCAAATATTATGAGTGCTGATACATTGATGATTACCGCCGACCAGCATGAAAATGAAGTGACGGCTGATATGCAGAGTGTCTTAACCTTGCTTGCGGCAAAAGGATTAAATCCTTCGTTATATTGTTTAATTGAAATTTTAACCGACCGCTATGTGAAAAATGCTGAGCGGGCTGGAGCCAATCAAGTCATCCATACTTCTGATGCCGTGAATCATTTAATGGTGGAGCATTTTCTTTTAAAAGAACAGCTCATGGCGTTAAAAATAAAAAGAAACATGACCCTCCATAAACAGATCACCATCATTCCAGTACCGGCTTCATTAGCTGGAGAGACATTCTTAACGGCACTTCATCATTTTCTAGAGCATCATGTGATCATTGTAGGGGTACAAAAAAAAGAAGGACCCATGATGAATCCTCCTTTTGGGTATGAGCTTCATCCAGAGGATGAGCTGATCAGCTTTTAAAGCAGTACATCTTCTAATTCTTTGACGAGTGAAAAGCCAATTTCGGCATAAGCCTTTGACACATCTCCGTCTTTCTCTTTCGGTTCTTGGAATTGGTTAAAAGATGCCCCTACATTTCCAACCATCGCATGGTCATCTAATTTATCTTGATAGACATGCTTTAAGAGAAATGGATGTCCCATTTTCACCACAACGCCTGGCTGATCCAGCTGTCCTTTCTCGGCTGTAAACGGAACTCTGAGAAAGGTATAGCCGTCACGGTTGTCAATTTTATAATCAAAATATCCATGATCATAATCCCAATTCCCATTAATGACATATCCGAGCGGCTTCATGTTTTCTTCTAAATGGTACAGTGAAAAGCTTTCACCAGTCAGCCTAGATGGTACATGAATCATACAGAACCCTCCTTTTTGTATAGGGTTCGTTAAAGAGAGGAATTCATACATTTGCCTTTCGTGATTTGCACATTGTTTGTAAAAGCAGCATCAAATAAGCTTTGGCTGGATAATGCATTTGTCTGGTTCGCACTGCCCGCTCCAGATGTTTCTTTCGTAGCACTCATTGGACAAATCCGCCCAACATTCCCAAAGTTAACGATGGCCTGCCCGGAAATGTCATGGATATAAATATGATTTGTTCTCATCGCTTCATCAACCTCCTCCATTGATTATTCTATGTATAGAGCTTAGGGAGGCTTGCACTGACACCATGAGAACATAAAAAAAGGCACACCTTATGCAAAGATGTGCCTTAGCGTGTAGACAAACCCTCGCATTCGTTGTCAGTCCTGCGCACTGGTGCTCACGAATGTCAAATTCGCTCCGCTCCAGTACTCGTCCTTCCTAGACTTCAAAGGTTTTCTATCACGCTAAAAAGAAGACAAAGGGCTAAAATACAGTTCATTTTAGCCCTTTGTCAACAATCTGAGGCACACCTTATGAAAAGATGTGCCTTTTATTCTTATGATTGTTTGAGACGGCTCTCAAGTTCTGCCTTTTTCTCTTCGAAGCCCGGTTTTCCTAATAAAGCAAACATGTTCACTTTATACGCTTCTACTCCAGGTTGGTCGAATGGATTGACGCCTAGTAAATACCCAGACATCGCACATGCTTTTTCGAAGAAGTACACGAGATATCCGAATGTATAAGCATCCATTTCAGGAATCGTCACAATCAGGTTCGGTACTTTCCCATCAGTATGAGCAAGCATTGTGCCTTCAAATGCTTTTTTATTGACGAAATCAACCGTTTTTCCTGCAAGATAGTTTAACCCATCAAGGTCTTGTTCTTCTGCTTCGATGACAAGTTCATGTCGTGGCTTGTCTACATTCACGATGGTTTCAAACAAGTCTCTTCTTCCTTCTTGTACATATTGACCAAGTGAATGAAGATCCGTTGAGAAGTTGGCAGATGAAGGATAGATTCCTTTTTCATCTTTCCCCTCACTTTCACCGAATAACTGCTTCCACCATTCTGCAAAGTATTGTAATCCTGGCTCATAGTTAATCAGCATTTCAATTGTCCGTCCTTTATTGTAAAGAACATTACGAACAACCGCATATTGATAAGCCGCATTTTCTGAGAGCTCAGATGAAGCGAAGTCTTCACTTGCTTTCGCAGCACCTTCCATCATTTGATCAATGTCTGCACCGCTTACAGCGATTGGCAATAGACCAACTGCTGTTAAGACGGAATAGCGTCCGCCGACGTCATCAGGGATGATAAATGATTCATAGCCTTCTTCAGTTGCTAATGTTTTGAGTGCCCCGCGTGCCTTGTCAGTTGTCGCATAGATGCGTTTTTTCGCTTCTTCAGCACCATATTTTTCGATAAGGAGCTTTTTAAAGATACGGAACGCAATGGCTGGCTCTGTTGTTGTACCAGATTTTGAAATCACGTTAATGGAGAAATCGGCATCTTCTAGCAGATCCATTACATCTGTTAAATAAGAAGAACTGATGTTGTTTCCAATAAAGATGATTTGCGGTGTTTTGCGTTTGCCTTTTGGCAAAGTATTATAGAAAGAATGGTTTAAAAACTCAATGGCCGCACGTGCCCCAAGATAAGATCCACCAATTCCAACAACGAGTAATACATCAGAATCAGATTTAATCTTTTCAGCACTTTTTTGAATGCGGGCAAATTCTTCGCGATCATATTGCTTCGGTAAGTCAACCCAGCCTAAATAATCACTGCCAGCACCCGTTTGTTCATGAATATTATGATGGGCCACCTTCACAAAATCTTTTAAATATGTAAGCTCATGTTCTTGAAAGAAAGGTAACGCTTTCGAGTAGTCAAATTGAATATGTGTCATCGCTTGTAAGCCCTCCATTACGTTAGTTCTGTCCCTTTCACTTTAGCGGAACTAGCTATTGAAATCAAGTGATCGTCATTGATGCAGCAAAAAGCCGCTCCTCATGAAGAGAAGCGGCCATCCAAATTATAGAGAAGCTTTCAAAATCGCTAAAATGTCATCACGGCCAAGTTTCATAAAGTTACCAAAACCACCATATTCCATTTCTTTTGCTGCGATGTCAGCAATTTTGTCCAGTTGATCTTCACCAATATCATAATCCGCTAAACGACTCGGTGCACCGAGGCTTGTCCAGAAGGCTGACAGCTTGTCGATTCCTTCTAATGCGATGTCACGATCCGATTTTCCTTCTGTCTCAATGTCAAACATGTTCAACATGAGATTTTTAAAACGTTCGACATTATGATCAAGTGTATGACGCATCCAGTTTGGGAAGAGGATCGCAAGTCCACCTGCATGCGGAATGTCATAGACTGCTGATACTGCATGCTCAATCGTATGTGATGCCCAGTCGCCAAAATAGCCCATTTGCAGCGTGCCATTTAAAGCAATTGTTCCTGCATAAAGGATGGTTTCACGGTGCTCATAGTTTTGTAAGTCTTCAAGTAGCTTTGGTGCTGTCTCGATGACTGTTTGAAGAACAGCAAAACACATCCGATCTTGTAGAGGCGTGTTTTTGACATTATGGAAGTATTGTTCAAATACATGACTCATCATATCAACCATGCCATACACCGTTTGATTCTCTGGCACAGAATATGTGTGCTCAGGATCTAAAATTGAAAAAGCAGGGTGCGTGACTGAACTGCCCCACACATACTTTTCATTTGTTTCCCAGTTCGTGATCACAGAATCCGGGTTCATTTCTGAGCCTGTCGCTGCAAGTGTCAATACTGTGCCAAATGGCAGTGCTTTTTGAGCGGTCGTTTTCTTTGAAATAATATCCCAAACATTCCCATCA
Organism: Bacillus altitudinis 41KF2b; assembly: GCF_000691145.1. Taxonomy (GTDB): domain Bacteria; phylum Bacillota; class Bacilli; order Bacillales; family Bacillaceae; genus Bacillus; species Bacillus altitudinis. Next base: position 64,824 of record NZ_ASJC01000002.1, read on the forward strand.
TATTCAGCTCCAGCTGCAATGGCTTTTGTACAGTCGATGACACTTCCCCCACCAACTGCTAATAAGAAATCAATGTTCTCATTTTGGCAAATGTCGATCCCTTTTTGCACTGTAGTGAGACGAGGGTTCGGTTCAACTCCTGACAGTTCAAATACGTCAGCCTCTGCTTCATTTAAAGCGCTGATGACCTTATCATAAAGACCGTTTTTCTTAATACTGCCTCCACCATATACAAGAAGCACTCGTTTTCCATAACGAGCGAGTTCGCTTTTTAGTCCGTCTAGTTGTCCTTTTCCAAACATCAATTTCGTTGGATTATAGTAAATAAAGTTCTCCATCTGTTCTACATCTCCTTAAAACATTTATATCCAAAAACATGAAAGACTACTGTAACATATGTACATGCAGAACTCAAAAAAGATAACTGCTTAAAAGCAGCTATCTTTTCCATGTTCGATTATAAAGAAGCGTTTAAAATAGCTAGAACATCTTCTTTGTTCAGCTTTTTAAATTGGCCAAATTCACCACGTGCCATTGCACGGTCTGCAATCAGATCAATTTTCTCATCGTTGATGTCATAGTCAGCTAAACGGTTTGGTGCGCCTAGACTTGTCCAGAAAGCAGAAAGTTTTTCGATTCCTTCTAAGCCAACTTCTTCGTCTGTTTTGCCCGCAGGGTCTACATCGAATACACGCACTGCTAATTGCTTGAAGCGACCTGGGTTTTCTTGAATGACATGCTTCATCCAGTTCGGGAACAAGATCGCAAGTCCGCCTGCATGAGGTATGTCATACACCGCAGATACCGCATGCTCAATATTGTGAGATGCCCAGTCTCCGCGTGCACCCATTGAAAGCATTCCATTCAGTGCAATGGTGCCTGTGAATAAAATCGTTTCACGAAGCTCATAGTTTTCCAAATCATTGATCAGCTTCGGTGCTGTTTCAATGACCGTACGAAGAAGTCCTTCACACATACGATCTTGGTAAGGTGTATTCTCCGTGTGATGGAAATATTGTTCAAACACGTGAGACATCATGTCAACCATGCCATAAATCGTATGGTTTTTTGGCACAGTAAATGTATTGACTGGGTCAAGAATAGAGAATTTAGGGAAGACAGCTGGACTGCCCCATCCGTATTTCTCATTTGTTTCCCAGTTTGTGATGACGGAGCCAGAGTTCATTTCAGAACCTGTCGCAGCAAGTGTTAATACTGTACCAAATGGGATGGCTTCCATTGGGACATGCTTACGAGTGACGATATCCCAAGCATCTCCATCGTATTTCGCACCAGCTGCGATCGCTTTGGTTGCGTCAATGACACTACCGCCGCCGACTGCCAAAATAAAATCAATTTGGTTCTCTTTGCAAAGCTCAACCCCTTTTCTAACCGTTGTTAAGCGCGGGTTTGGCTCAACACCAGCAAGCTCAGTAATTGTAGCTCCTGATTCTTTTAAGATACTGACAACTTGGTCATAAAGGCCATTTCGTTTAATGCTGCCTCCACCATATACAAGCAATACGTTTTTTCCGTAGTGTTTTAGTTCATCTGAAAGGGCTGATACTTCTCCCTTTCCAAAGATTAATTTCGTTGGGTTCCAATAAGTAAATCGATCCATGTGATCTCCTCCTCGCGCTACATTATGCGCCTCTTTCATTCCAAAAGTAAAGTAATTTGCTTTCATCCATTTTCTTACGCATAGTTTGGCTAAAAATCTGCAAAATATAAATGTATTGATACTGTAGCGAAAGGAGGAATCACGATGAGTGCTATTCAACGTATTGCCCTCGTGCTCACGATTATCGGTGCTATTAACTGGGGACTAATCGGCTTTTTTCAATTTGACTTAGTAGCAGCGATCTTTGGCGGTCAAGGTGCTGCATTATCACGTATTATTTATGGTCTTGTTGGAATTGCAGGTCTTGTTAACCTTGGTCTATTATTCAAGCCAAGTGAAGAAGCTGTCCGCCGTGACGAGCCGAATCCAGAGGTTCGCTAACAAAAAGACATAAAAAAGGCTGCCTATATGAGGCAGCCTAAGGCACCGTTTGAAGCGGTGCTTTTTTTATTTCTTGATAAGGTCTTTACGGTTTGATTGCTCAATCCACTCTTCAAGTTTATCTTTCAGTGTATTGAAACCTTGTGGTGCAGCAGCTTCTTCTTTCACTTGCTGTGGTCTTTGTTTCTTTGGTTTGCTTTCTTTTCTTTCTGGTGCATCTTGCGTTGCACGGATAGAAAGGCTGATTTTACCAGCATTTTCATCAACAGAAAGAACTTTCACTTGTACTTCGTCACCAATTGAAAGGTGCTCGTTGATGTCTTTTACAAAACCGTGTGTCACTTCAGAAATGTGCACAAGTCCTTGAGTTTCTTCATCTAATGCAACAAACGCACCATACGCTTGTAATCCTGTTACTTTACCAGTGTAAACACTGCCTACTTCAAACTTTGTCGCCATGATAACAACTCCTAAATAAATGTTTTAATATTCGTTTATACGCAATTAAAAACTATATCACAGAACGGTCTTTTACGCAAAATATTTTTTAATTGGGTTTAGATCCGTTCAAAAGGGGGAATACCTGAAAACAAGAATGCTTTCTAGTATTCCCCCCTAATTTGAGAGGCATGAATCCAGATGGATTGATGCCTTTTTTTATTTTAAGATAGCAGGTGCCTCTTCTTTCACTTGTCTATTCTGCAAAAAACGCTGGATTCTTGAAAGTGATTCCTGCAAGTGATCGAGTGATGATGCATATGAACAGCGAATATGTCCTTCACCACTTGGACCGAATACATTTCCAGGGACAACCGCTACTTTCTCGCTAAGCAGCAGCTCCTCGGCAAATTGTTCTGAAGTCATGCCTGTGCTTTTAATGGACGGGAAAGCGTAAAACGCTCCGTTTGGCTGGTGGCAAGTGAGTCCAAGTTCATTGAGAGAGCCGACAAACAAATTACGGCGCCTTCTGTAGCTTTTCTTCATTTTCTCCACATCTTCAAGTCCATTTTTTAATGCTTCTTCTGCGGCATATTGTGCCATAGCCGGTGCACACATCATAGAATATTGATGTATTTTCAGCATGGCATCACGGAGGACTGGGGGTGCTGCCACATAGCCTAAGCGCCAACCCGTCATAGCGAACCCTTTGGAAAAGCCTGAAATCAAAATCGTTCTTTCCTTCATATCTTGAATCGCCGCTACGCTCGTAAAAGCTTCATCGTACGTCAGCTCTGCATAAATCTCATCTGTGATGATTAAAAGATCATGCTCCTTTGCAAACTGAGCAATATCTTCAAGCTCTTCTTTCGAGTAAACAGACCCTGTTGGGTTTGATGGAGAGCATAGCAAGATGGCTTTTGTTTTCGGCGTCAGCTTCGTACGAAGATCAGCAGAATCGGCTTTAAAATCTTTTTCAGCCGATGTACTTAAATAAACCGGTACACCGCCCGCAAGTGTCGTCAGAGCCCCATATGCGACGAAACAAGGCTCTGGGATGATCACTTCGTCCCCGCTGTTTAAAATGGCGCGAAAGGCCAAATCAAGCGCCTGGCTACCACCAACCGTAATAATGAGTTCTTCTTCAGGACTGTACTCAATGTGAAACCGCTTATATAGATAATGGCTCAATTCTTTTCGCAAAGAGAGCAGCCCAGCATTTGCTGTATAAGAGGTCAGTCCTTGTTCTAAAGACATAATACTGGCTTCTCTCACATTCCAAGCTGTCACGAAATCCGGTTCGCCGACCCCGAGGGAGATAACCCCTTCCATTGTGGCTGCCAAATCAAAGAATTTCCGAATACCTGACGGCTGAATGCTTTGTACCGTTTCAGATAAATAAGACTTTTTCATTTAAGGAGACACCACGATTCTTTTGTCATCGTCCCCTGTTTCAAAGACTTTCCCATCATGCTTATATCTTTTCAAAATAAAGTGGGTAGTGGTTGAAACAACAGAATCAAGTGTCGATAATTTTTCAGATACGAAGCGGGCGATATCAGACATGGATCTTCCTCTGATCACAACAGATAAATCATACACGCCTGACATTAAATACACGGACTCCACTTCTTGGAACCTGTAAATGCGTTCAGCAATTTCATCAAAACCGACGCCTCTTTTTGGGGTCACTTTTACATCAATCATCGCTGTAACGCCTTCGTGTCCGTCTACTTTTCGCCAGTCAATCATGGTCGAATAATCAATAATGACTTTTTGATCTTCGAGCTTTTGAATAATGGCTTCTGCTTCTTCTGATGTCACACCTGCCATTTTTGCAATTGTATTTAAATCGGCGCGGCTGTTTTCATCTAAAATCTCTAATATTTCAGTTTCTTTTTCGGTTAGTTTCATTGATTTCACACCTCTGATTGTAAAAAGCTAGTTTTAAAAAATCTTCTGAACATTATAGCACGTTTTTCCCATTATGCTAAGCAGGGAAAAGATTCTAATCGTAGCTTAAAATCCACTTTTTAGGGTACAATACAGTCACCTAACAGAGAGTGAGTATCAAATATCGGAGTTGATGAGTGTGGACATTGTACAGCCATCCTATATGAAAAGTAAATTCGGTTTAGATATCTATTACGAACACTATCCAAATGAAGGTAAGAAGACATTGATTTTGATTCACGGCCTTTTCTCATCTACCTTCAGCTATCGAAAGCTCATCCCGCTTCTGAAACAAGACTTCAATTTAATTGCGATTGATCTGCCTCCATTCGGGCAGTCCGAAAAATCGAATACGTTCATTTACAGCTATCGCAACATGGCAAAAATCATCATTGAACTAGCTGGTTATTTGCAGATTCAGCATGCGATCCTCGTGGGACATTCCATGGGGGGACAAATTGCTTTATATGCTGCATCTGAGCGTCCCGACCTATTTGAAAAAGCTGTTCTTTTATGCAGTTCAGGGTATATGAATAAGTCCAAAAAGTCGCTTGTTTACAGCACATATATTCCTTATTTTTATCTCTATTTAAAAAGAAAGTTGTTCAAGCAAGGTATTATGAAAAATTTAACCGCTGTTGTGCATGATCATTCGATTATTGATCAAGAGATGGTAGACGGATATTTAAAGCCTTTTTCAGATGACCAAATTTTCAGAGGTATTTTTCGTTTGATTCGGCACAGGGAAGGCGATTTAGCGTCAGATGTCTTAAAGAAAATGGAGACACCTGTCCTTCTGATTTGGGGGGAGGAAGACCGGATCGTTCCTATTCAAATTGGCGAAAGACTTCACAAAGATCTGCCGCATTCAACCTTTCACGCATTAAAAAAAACCGGGCACCTCATCCCTGAGGAAAATCCGGTCTTTGTGTCTGATCAAATTGGTCATTTCAGCCTGTCTTAAAACGAGCAGGAGCTACTTTCTCTTATGATAAAAAGCTGATTTGCGATATGCTGGCAGCTTTCCATCGGAAGAAGCTGATCAAATGAGTGATGGTAAATGGCTTGAATGTCTTTCGCGAAAGATAACGGGTCTTCTGCGTCGTATAAGGCACTGATGACGTCAGCAGGCTCCGTTTCGTAAAAGTCCTCTCCATACTGAAAAGGGTCCCATGCCTTAATGATTTGAATCATCTCTTCTACAGCTTGACTATCTTTCATGGGGATCACCGCTTATAATAAATTTTGTGATGTTTATTTTAGCACAACCAAGAATGGTTGAAAAACGGCTAGAGGTGGGTTTCATGAATTTCGACGAACAGATCATACGTAAAGGTTCAAAATCAGTCAAATGGGATCAAGCAGAGTCTTTATTCCTGACAACAGATGCGCTGCCAATGTGGGTAGCAGATATGGATTTTAAAGCGCCCCAAGTCGTGCTTGATGCTTTAAAAGAACGATTAGATCACGGCGTATTCGGCTATGCATTTCAGGATCAGGATACGCAGCAAGCAGTAGCTGACTGGGTCAAAAGAAGACACGGTTGGACGATACAAACAGATGCCGTCACCTTCACACCAGGTATCGTGACAGCACTTAGTTTTGCGGTACAAGCCTTTACAGCTCCGAATGATGAAGTGGTCATTCAGTCACCGGTGTATACGCCCTTCTATCAAATGATTGAAAGAAACGGACGTATCGTCTCAACCAACCCTTTAAAAATAGAAAACAACCGTTACATGATGGATTTTGATGATTTAGAGAAGAAATTAAGCAGGCCAGAAGCAAAGCTGATGTTTCTTTGTCATCCGCATAATCCTTCAGGGAGAGCTTGGTCAAAAGAGGAATTAAAGCGTGTAGGAGATTTATGTGTACAGTACGGTGTCACCGTCGTGTCAGATGAAATTCATTCCGATCTGATGCTTTACGGGCAGCCGCATGTGCCTTTTGCCAGCCTTTCTGATGAGATAGCTAACATCACGGTAACGTGTATTGCACCGAGTAAAACATTTAATTTAGCTGGTCTTCAGGCATCTGCCATTATCATTTCTGATGAAGAAAAAAGAACCCTTTTCACCAATGAAGTGCAAAGAAATGGATTGTCTAAACTGAATGCCTTTGCGATTCCTGCCATGGAGGCGGCCTATCGCCACGGAGATGAGTGGCTTGATTCACTTGTTCTTTATCTCGAAAATAATATGAAGATCGCAATGGATTATATTGATGAATATCTGCCGAGCATGCGTTATATGAAACCAGATGCTTCTTATCTATTGTGGCTGGATATTCGTGATTATGAGCTCACTCAAGCAGAATTGAAACGTAATCTGCTGAAAAAGGGCAAGGTCATACTAGAGCTCGGAAACGTATATGGGCACGAAGGAGACGGCTTTATTCGAATGAATCTAGGCTGTCCTGCCGGAACAGTGAAAGAAGGTCTGAAGCGCCTTCATCAAGCATTCACTCAATCATCCGAATAAAACCATTTCTATCAAAAGAACATCCTAACGGGTGTTCTTTTTAAAGAAAAAAACCCTCCTATTATCATATCTACTTTGTACATGAAATGATATAATGAGAGGAATTACAATTATTTACGAGGAGAGCATTTAAATGGAAATGTTCAAGGATTTTCTGCTCCATGTATCTTTTATTCTATTTCCAATCTTTTTATATCATGCACTATGGCTAAGCCGGACCCCTGCTCATTTCCCTAAAACGAATAAACTGCTCATCACCATATTTGCATCCATTTCATCAGCACTATGTATTATGTATCCAGTTGGTTCGATTTTAGATTTGCAGACTGGGCTTCAATCGATTCCCCTTGTACTGGCTATTTTATACGGGGGATATACCGCCGGAATCGTCGCTATCTTGGTTAGTTCAACCGTAAAGTTCGTGATGTATGGCTCTTTTTTATGGGTTGGATTGATTGTTGTACCGATTTACTTTTTCATTCCTTTCCTGCTTTACCGGAAATGGCGCCAATATTCTAAGCAGAGAAAGCTGTTATACGGAGTCCTGATTGCGTTATCAAAAGGGATGTTTATTTACATTGGACTGCTTGTGGTCAGCTTAATAGAGTACAGCCCTGCATTCATTATGCAGCAAAAGCTGCTCGAATTATTTTTCTCAACTCTTTACTACATATTCTTTCTTGTGCTGAGTATTTATTCCATTGAGTTTGTGAAAGAGAATGCGCAAATGAGAACACAGCTTGTCCAATCAGAGAAACTGACGATTGTGAGTGAACTGGCAGCAAGTGTCGCCCATGAAGTCCGCAATCCACTGACGGTGGTGAGAGGATTTATCCAACTGCTCTTTTCAAGTGACAATTCGAAAGAGCCGTCAACCAATAAAGATTATAAAAATCTCGTTTTATCTGAACTTGACCGTGCCCAGGATATTATTACGAGCTATCTTGATATTGCGAAACAAAATTATTATCAAATTGAGTCTCTCAATTTATCTAAATTACTTGAAGAATGTGCATCGCTGATGACATCCTATGCGAATTTTAAGTCGGTCACGATTCATCAATCGATTGAACCAGACTTATACATCCAAGGTGATGAAACGAAAATCAAACAAGTCATGATTAATTTAATCAAAAATGCAATCGAAGCAGCGCCCGAACACGAAGGTAAAATCGAACTGTTTGCTTCAAAAGAAAATCATCGAATCTGCCTTTATTTCGTTGATAACGGTGTAGGCATGTCAGAAAGCCAAATGAAAAAGCTTGGTGAACCCTATTACACATTGAAAAATAAAGGAACAGGGCTTGGGTTGACAGTGACATTTTCCATCATTGAAAATCATCATGGAACGATTCGTTTCAAAAGCTCATTGCAGTCTGGTACAACAGTCACCGTGAAGTTTCCTGAAGATACAAGAAGAAAATGATCAATCCATTTTTTTTGTCCTTTTTTCATCGATCTGCTCCTGCTTCTTAGAAGCACGAACGATCAGACGAAAGCAAATAAATGCAGCAGCAAAGAAAAGCACCGTCGTGATTGCCGCAGGGATATACTCCCTTTTATCTTCAGGAAAATACAGTAGAAAGAATATGATGAACGACATGTTCCGCTCTTCCCCCTTTTGCTCGTTTACTTCACTATATTGGCTAAAAGAAAGGAAATACCTTCTTATGAGAAGGAAATGGAGGAATTTCATATGACAGACATTCAGATTGGACAAATCGTGAAAGGTTTTTACAAAACAGGTGTTTACATTGGGGAAGTGACAGCCGTTAAACCATCTACTTATCTCGTTCAAGTAAAAGCGGTTTTAACACACCCCACTCAAGGTGACCTGCATCATCCAAAAGAAGCGGACGTACCTTTTTTTCAGGAAAGACGGGCTTTGGCCTTTAGGGAACAGACGAACATCCCTCATCATATGGTCAAGCCTTATGATGGCGACATACCTGATTATCAAGTATCGCTGAAAGACGCCGTAGACAAATTGAAAAAAGGGCTCAGTGCGGATGATTCCAAGTGGGCTGAAAAATCAAGAGCGTGCCTCTCTTCTCTTGAAAAAGATTATTTTCCAGAAGACGCCCGCTAATCTGCCGAATCAAAAAAGTGAGAGAAGTCAATGAGTTCACCAATTTTGGTTGTTTGCGGATTTTCCACATAGGATCGATCTTTTTCAAAAAGGGTGAACAGCTGATAAGTGGTCATGGCATCATCGAGTGCTTTATGATGCTTACCAGCTCCTTCACTGCCGTACTCCTTAGCTGCTTTCCGAAGTCCTGTGAGTGTTCTATCCCCAAAAAAGGTTTTATATTCAAAAGCCAGATCCCTTTGATTCCCCTTAAAAGGAAAACCAATATGATTGAGCATACAGTTTTGCTTCAGTACCTTCATGTCCATATTTCCCCATGTGATAATCTCACAGTCTTCTCCCCCATCGAGTGACACGAGCTTCTCGATAAACGCCTCAAAAGAAATCCCGCTTTCTACATCCTGCTGCGTAATGCCAAGGAACGATTTACAGCGCTTTGTCAGCTTCGGGAACTTTTTCGGTTTGACATAGCTTGAGAATGTGTCTATGATCGTTTCATTTGATGCTTTAACGACACCGGCTTCAATGATTTCCGGGAAAAAATTTTGCGGATGATATTTCCCATCAGGCATCGTAAATTCAAAATCGACCACAAGCAGCGTCTTCTGTTCCATCAGTCTCACCCCACTTTCTCGTCTGTTTTCCATCCTGCTACTATTATATTAAGACGGACTTTGAAATCACTTCATTTTCGTGAAAATAATGCAGATTCACTATGCCCAACCTATTCATCAGATGAAAGATCGTTTATTTTCCTTTATAATTATTAAGGAACACGAAATAAATAAAGAAGGTGGTCTTTATCACAAACAGGAAGAAAAATTTGTACATCATGTGGTTTGTGAACTTTTTTGTATCTGCCAGCATTACAATGATCGTCCCTTTTTTATCACTTTACATAGAGTCTCTTGATAGCAGTTATTCGAATGAATTTGTTCAAAGATGGAGCGGCTATGTCTTTGGGGTTACGTTTTTAACAGCCTTTCTCATTTCTCCAATTTGGGGACGGATTGGTGACCGGCATGGCTATAAAAAGATTTTGCTCATTAACGGCATTGGGATTGCAACAAGCATTTTATTAATGGGGCTTGTTCAAACCGTTTATCAACTATTTGCGTTAAGGCTTTTCATGGGGCTTGTGACAGGCTTTATTTCGACTTCGATGGCACTGATTTCTGCACAGACCGAAAAGGCAACAGCCGGTAAGACCCTTGGTACGATGCAGATGAGTAATGTCGCCGGAGGGTTATTCGGTCCATTAATGGGTGGATTTATGGCAGACAGTGTCGGATTCATTTATACATTTTTCTTAACAGCTGCTGTCATATATGTGTCAGCGATTGTCATTATCTTCGGTGTGAAAGAACAGCCGATCCGTTCAAAAGAAGCAAAACGGGTTTCTTACTCACGGAAGGACGTCCTTGTCCATATTTTCAAACAGCCTTTGCTTGTGGTCACCATGCTGCTCACATTTATTACGCAAGTCGGGAACTTTAGTATTCAGCCGCTTTTAGCCTTGTACATTCATGATTTACACGGCCCCGTCAACCTTGCCTTTTATGCAGGACTGGCGTTTTCTGCAACGGGGCTTGGCAATTTGCTGTTTACACGGAAATGGGGAGACCTTGGAGATCGTATTGGTCACGATAAGGTGCTGCTCGCCCTTCTCATCCTCTCCTCCATTTTATTCATCCCGCAAGCGATGGCGGATTCCTACGGGATGTTAGTGATCTTCCGTTTCTTATACGGGATGGCACTAGGCGGCATCATTCCTTGTACGACGGCCTATATTCGCATCAAAGCGCCTGCCTCTATGCAAGGAGAAGTGCTTGGTTACAATGTCAGCTTCCGCTTTCTTGGAAATGTCGTCGGACCCGTCATAGGCGGTATTGTGGCGAGTCATTACGGAATTCCAGCTGTCTTTTATGTTACCGCCGGCATTTTCCTTTTCGGGGCATTATTTTTATGGGCGGTCCGCTCACAATCAAAGACAAAAGAGAGGAGTGTCTGATCCATCATCAGATACTCTTTTCTTCTGTCTAAATGCCTTGTTTACTAGACTTCACGTCTATTCTTTTCTAAAAATAACCTTCTCGTAATCGCAAAAGAATGGTACGATATGGCTAGAAATCCGAAGAAAGTGAGTGACCTCATGTTTCGTGCAATCATTGGTTGGTTATTACTTGCTGCCCTCATCCCATTATTTGTTCTGACTTTTTATCTATCAAAGGAAGAAGCCGCAAGTGTAAAACCTGTTAACGAAGTGCTTGATCAAAAAATCAAGCTGGAAAAGGTAGACTTTTCCCAAAACAGTTATATGTATGATCGAGATGGTTCTCTTATCTCTGAGATCGTATCAAACGATGAGAACCGTGTTTTCGTGAAGTACGATAAAATTCCTGATTCCGTCAAGGAGCTGTTCCTCCGATCAGAGGACCGCAACTTTTATGACCATAAAGGCATTGACTTTATGGGCGTGATTCGTGCCCTTGCTGCAAATGTGAAAAACCATGGCATTAGCCAAGGCGCCAGCACCATCACACAACAGTTATCCCGTAATTTATATTTAAGTCATGAACGTTCATTCAGCCGAAAGTTTACAGAACTGCTCTATTCCTATGAGCTCGAGCGAAAATTTACAAAAGAGGAAATTCTCGAAAGCTATTTAAATACGATTTATTTCAGTAACGGGGTTTACGGTGTCGGTTCTGCGGCTAATTACTATTTTGATAAGCCGCTTAGTTCTTTGACACTTGCACAGATGGCATTTATTTCTGCGATTCCTAACAACCCTACGCTGTATGACCCATTGAAACAATTCAAACATACAAAGAAACGCCAGGAACGGCTGCTTGGTATTTTAGAAAAAGATGGTGTCATTACGAAGAAGCAATACAAAAAAGCAGTGAAAGAAAAAATCAGCTTGTCCTTAAGTGAAAAGAAAAATCTTTATCCTGACTATGTGACATATGCCAATGAAGAATTTACCGATCTGGTGTCTGATCAGGAAGGCTTTACAAAACGATTGAAAAAAGCCAAAACAGCTGGCGCAAAAAAAGCAATTCAAAAAGAATTATCAGAAAAGGTCAGTGCATTGCTTCAAGATGGTGTGAAGATTTATACAGCACTAGACCCTTCCTTACAGCAAAGAGCGGTTTATCAGCTCAATGCACAATTACCTTATCAAGGTGTGGAAGGCGGTTCAGCAGTCATTAACCACCAAACCCATCAAATCGTCGCACTTGCTGGCGGGAAGAACTATAAAAAGTTTGATTTCAACTACGCCTATCAAGCGCAAAGACAACCAGGTTCCGCCATTAAGCCGCTGTTAGATTATGGCCCTTATATTGATCAAACCGGTGCCACGGCATCAAGCAAAATCAGTGCCGGCAAGTTTTGCAGTAGCGGATATTGCCCGCAAAACTATAATCATAAAACGTATGGAACTGTAACACTTGAAACAGCCTTTAAGAACTCTTACAATACACCAGCGATTCGTATGCTTGATACAGTCGGTGTCAAAAAAGGCTTCAGCTATTTAGAAAAGTTTTCATTCGAACATATTGTCGCAGATGATTACCGTCTCCCTTCTGCACTTGGAGGATTTACAAAAGGCTTCTCGCCGCTAGAAATAACCGATGCATATACCGTGTTTGGCAATCAAGGTGCCTATACGCGAAATCACTCCATTACAAAGGTCACAGACTTAAACGGCAAAACCCTTTACAAGTGGAAAGAGTCGCCGAAGCAAATCTATTCTCAGCGTACAAATGAAACAATGCGCAAGCTGCTTGCCTCTGTTGTGAAAAGTGGAACAGGAAAAAAGGCGAATTTCAATTCTCCTTACATTGGGGGAAAAACAGGGACATCCAATGACTACAAAGACATTTGGTTTGTTGGCCTGACAGATCAATACACAATGGGTGTATGGGTAGGAAGAGATAGAGGAACCGTTGAATCGATTTATAGTTTAAGCCCGCACTTACGTATTTGGAAACAAACTATGCAATACGCTAGATAAACAGGAGGTTTGATTGCGATGCATTCCACACAACCCTCTCACTTCATTTTATTTGACGGTGTCTGCAACGTGTGCAGTGGTGCTGTTCAGTTTATCATCAAGCGCGACCCGAATGAGCGGATGATGTTTGCTTCTTTACAATCAGATACAGGGCAGCGTATTTTAAAAGAAAACGGCTTGCCTTTAGATGAGTTCAATTCATTCATTTATATTGAAAATGGGACCCTTTATATGAAGTCAACAGGCATCTTAAAAGCCGCACGGCATTTAAAAGGGATATACAGATGGAGCTATTTACTCCTCGCGATCCCTCGTCCAATCCGTGACTGGTTTTATCAGCTCATTGCAAAGAATCGCTACAAATGGTTTGGTCAAAAAACATCCTGTATGATGCCTACACCTGAAATTCAGAAGCGGTTTCTTCCATAAAAAAAGCATCCTCCATCATCGGAGGATGCTTTCTTTCGTCTGATTAAGCTGGCAGACTCGCCATCACACTGTTATAAAGCTTAATAAATAAGTACAAAATGCCGATCAAAAACGTGGCCCAAAACAGCAGATTAAACATCATAAACCCAATTAAATTCAGCATGGAAAGTGATTGATAAATGCGTACCACAACCCAGATAAAATAGACGAGACTTGCTAAAACAAAAAGCCCAACAAGCAAAATGAGCTGCTGCGTCAATAGAAATGCAAGTAAGCTGGCAAACAAATAGACAACCGATGCAATCCGAATTTTCTTTAAGTTCTCCCCTTCAGGGTCCTTTGCAAAAAAGAGCAGCGCCAACTCTAACACCGTATCTGCAATGAGTTTTAAAGCAGATAAAATCATAAAATAAACAAGTGCAAATGCGGCAAATAAAGCAAGACGAATGCCCTGTTCAGAGAAAAATTCCAACATTCCTTTTAAAATCCCTGCTTGGGTCAAGAAGTCAGTCGTGATACCTACTGTAAAAATAGAAAAGGCAGAGCTGAATAGCAAAATCGAAATCAGCGGAAAATATCCAGTCAAATATGTATTTTTCATAAATAGATCCTTTCTCATAAGCTCATTTTTATTATGGCTCACTTAAAACGGATTGACAAGATGCTTTCCAAGTAAACTGGAATCTAAATCAAATTTGTGATTTTGCACGTACATTCCTTCACAAACTTACATTTTCCCGTTAAAGTATTACTATTACGAAAAAATTGCGCGTTAGGGGTATACTCGTGAAAAAAACTTTAAGACTGCAAACACGGCTGACGATCTTTGTCTGTATTGTTGTCCTGATCTCCCTCTGTATCACATTCTTTACGATCTGGTCAGAAACAGCCAAAAATATTCATCAGCAGGAACGTGATATCGCCCTCTCCACTGCCAAAATGGTCGCAGAGGCTCCGATCACAGCGAAATCATTGGAAAAAGATCAATCATATACAGCACTACGGAAATATACAACCAATGTGCAGCGTATTACCAAAACCGAATTCGTTGTCGTCATGGATATGAACGGTATCCGCAAAACACATCCGAATCCGCAAAAGATTGGGAAGCGATTTGCTGGCGGTGATGAAAAACCGGCATTACAGGGTAAAGAACATATTAGTACCGCATCTGGAACACTTGGCAAGTCCATGCGTGCCTTTGTTCCTGTTTATAACCAAGATGGCAAGCAGCTCGGAGCTGTGGCAGTTGGGATTACATTAAAGGAAATTGATTTAATTATTCATCAAAGCCTGCTCCCGCTCTACTTTGTCACATCGCTTAGCCTTTTATCTGGCATTATCGGCGCACTCATTGTGGCACGTAAAGTAAAAAAGATTATGTTTGGACTAGAGCCAGATGAAATTGCCACCTTATTAAAAGAACGAAGCGCTATGCTAGAATCGACAAAAGAAGGCATTCTTGCCGTCGATCAGCTCGGTAAAATCAAGCTGGCAAATGCAGAAGCTAAACGTCTTTTTCATAATATGGGCATTATGGTTGACCCTAGAGAACAAGACGTACAGGCCCTTCTTCCTTCAAGCGGCTTAAAGCAAGTAATCGAAACACGGAAACCGCTGCTTGATCGCGATGTCAGAATGAACGGATTGGAGCTGGTCTTTAATGAGGTGCCGATTACGGTAAAAGGAGAAATTGTCGGAGCGATCGCAACCTTCCGTGACAAAACAGAAGTCAAACATCTGGCTGAGCAGCTGAGCGGGGTGAAGATGTATGCCAATGCGCTTCGTGCCCAGTCACACGAATTTATGAACAAGCTCCATGTCATTTTAGGATTGGTCCAACTGAATAACTATGATGACCTTGGCACCTATATTAAAGATATTGCGATTTATCAGCAGACAGAAACAAATGAAATCATCAACCATGTGAAAAACTCTGTCTTAGCCGGGTTTTTACTAGGAAAACAAAGCTACATCAGAGAACAAGGCGCAGCTTTAGAAGTCAATTGCAGTACACAGGTACCAAACTCGGAGGACCCAGCAGTCACACATGACCTTATTACGGTCATCGGTAATCTGTTAAATAACGCACTCGATGCCGTTTCCCATACAGAGAACAAAAATATCTCCATCTCATTCAGATATGTCCAAGAGCAGCTTCATATTGAAATTACAGACACAGGGGTCGGTCTGACAAAAGAAGAACAGGACATTATGTTTGATCAAGGCTTTTCAACAAAAGGAGAAGACAGAGGATTTGGCCTTTACTTTGTTGACCAAAGCATCAAAAAACTGAACGGACATATGATCGTCACAAGCGAAAAAGGAGAAGGAACGACCTTTAGTCTCCGTATTCCATATAAACAAAAGGAGGATTCACATGATTAATGTGTTGATCGTAGAAGATGACCCAATGGTCGGGGAGCTGAATAAACGCTACTTGACCCAAATAGAAGGATTTGAATTAAAAGGGATTGCCACCTCATTTCAGAAGGCACTAGACATCTTAAAATCAGAAATCATTCACCTTGTATTGCTTGATATTTATATGCCTGGACAAAATGGGCTCGCCCTATTATCAGAAATTCGTGAGAAAAATCATTCCGTTGACGTCATCGTCATTTCAGCTGCAAATGAAGTGGATGTCGTACAGCAAACGATGCGAAACGGAGCTGTCGACTATTTAATCAAACCTTTTGAGTTTGAACGCTTCCAATCAGCACTGGCAGAATATAAAAGAAAACATGCCCTATACCAAACGATGAACAGCATCTCTCAAAATGATTTAGACGCGAAGCTTTTTCATAAAAAAGCAGAGGCGGAAAAAGTCCTGCTGCCAAAAGGCCTGACGAAGAGCACACTCAAACTCATCTGGACAAGCATTCAATCATTCGGTCAGCAGGCTTTCACGACCGAAGACCTAGCCAATCATACTGAAATCTCTCAAGTTTCGATTAGAAAATATTTGAAATTTCTTGAGGATATCGAAGTGGTTGATGTGGAGATGGCATACGGGACAATCGGCCGCCCTGTTTTCCAATATAAACTGAATACAAGCAACATGAATTTGATTCAGCAATATCTTTAATTTGACACATCTGACCTTTCTCAAAGGCCAGATGTTTTTTTATGGCATACGATGTCACAAACCCCTTGATATCAGTGGTTCCACTGTAGTAGAGCACATCATAAAAGCGGCATTATATCATATTTCAGCACATAAAAAGACATCGAATTTAGCCTTTTAACATTTTTTTAAAAATAAAACAAATTTCTATTTATTTATTCGATGGGAAATGATAAATTATGATTGATTAGTTCAACGAGATATAAGTCTGATGTCTTACATCTTCTCTCCTGTTTCCATCAATTTTAAAAGAATGCAGGATAAAATACCCTTTTCACAAGGATAGGAGAAGGCAAGAGTCGGTCTTTTTTCGCGAGACTTTTCTGAAACTTTTAAATTTTATAGGGGGTTATGTTTTGAAGAAGCGCAAAATTGGACTTGCATTGTCCTTAGTCGTAGCAGCAGGAACCATCCTTGGAGCATGCGGCAACTCTGGCTCAAACAGCGGTGAAAACAAAAAAGATAAAGATCAATTCACTGTTGCAATGGTAACTGATGTCGGTGGTGTCGATGACAAATCGTTTAACCAATCTGCTTGGGAAGGTTTACAAGCATTTGGGAAAGACAACAATTTAACAAAAGGTAAAAACGGCTTTGATTACTTACAATCTAAATCAGACGCTGACTATACAACAAACTTAAACACACTTGCTCGTGAAAAATTTGATTTGATTTACGGAATTGGTTTCTTAATGCAAGATTCTATTACTGAAATTGCTGATCAACGTAAGAAAAACCACTTTGCCATCGTTGATGCAGTTGTAAAAAAAGACAACGTAGCAAGCATTACATTTAACGAAAACGAAGGTTCATTCCTTGTAGGTGTGGCAGCGGCTCTTTCTACAAAATCAAACAAAATTGGTTTTGTTGGCGGCGTTGATTCTGAATTAATCAGAAAATTCGAAGTTGGTTTCCGTGCAGGCGTTGAAGCAGCTAATCCAAAAGCAAAAGTTGAAGTGAAATATGCTGGTGCATTCGATAAAGCAGACATCGGTAAAGCAACAGCTGAAAGTATGTACAAATCTGGCGTTGACGTCATTTACCACGCAGCAGGCGGAACTGGAACTGGTGTCTTCACAGAAGCGAAAAACCTGAAAAAAGCTGATCCTGACCGCAAAGTGTGGGTCATTGGTGTTGATAAAGACCAGTATGACGAAGGTAAAGTACCTGGAACAAAACAAAGTGTCACTCTTACTTCTATGATTAAGAAAGTAGACACAGCGGTACAAGACTTAACAACAAAAGCAAAAGAAGGTAAATTCCCTGGTGGCGAAGTCATCACGTACGGTCTGAAAGAAGGCGGCGTTGACATCTCTCCATCTCAAGAGAATCTTGATAAAGATGTATTGAAGAAAGTCGAAGAATGGAAACAAAAAATCATCAAGGGTGAAGTGAAAATCCCTGCAACACGTGATGAACTAAAAGATTTTAAAGCTTAATTTGTGCATCGGGATAAGCACGCCTTATCCCCTTGCCTCTCCTTTACCTCCTCTTTATTCGTAAAAGGTGGTAAAAGAAAAGCTGCAGCCTTGTTTTGCAGCTTTTCTTTTGCTAGTTTTTATCTTCATCAGCACCCTAAAAAAGGAGCGGTTAAACCTGTGGATTATGTCATTGAAATGTTGAATATACGCAAAGAATTCCCTGGCATTGTAGCAAATGATAACATTACGCTGCAGCTAAAAAAGGGCGAAATTCATGCGCTGCTTGGTGAAAACGGCGCTGGAAAATCAACGCTCATGAACGTGCTTTTCGGACTGTATCAGCCTGAAAAAGGTGAAATCAAGGTACACGGAAAACCGGTTACAATCTCTAGTCCAAATGATGCAAGTGATTTAGGCATTGGAATGGTCCATCAGCATTTTATGCTAGTTGATACATTTACTGTGGCTGAAAACATCATTTTAGGAAAAGAGCCAAAGAAATTTGGAAAGATTGACAAAGAACAAGCCATTCAGCAAGTGCAGGAACTTTCTGACCGTTATGGACTGAAAATAGACCCTGCCGCTAAAGTATCTGACATCTCAGTCGGTATGCAGCAGCGAGCAGAAATCTTAAAAACACTATACCGCGGCGCTGACATCTTGATCTTCGACGAACCAACAGCCGTCTTAACACCTCAAGAAATAAAAGAACTCATACAAATTATGAAAAACTTAATTAATGAAGGCAAATCCATTATATTAATTACCCACAAGCTAAAAGAAATTATGGATGCCTGTCATCGCGTGACCATTATCCGAAAAGGGCAAGGTATTCGTACACTTGATGTGGAACACACAAACAAAGACGAGCTTGCCAGTTTAATGGTCGGCCGCGAAGTCTCATTTAAAACAGACAAAAAAGCAGCCTCCCCTGCTGAAGAAGTCTTGCAAATTCAAGATCTCACTGTCAAAGATGCGCGAGGAATTGAAGCCGTGAAACAACTCAATTTATCAGTGAAAGCTGGTGAGATTGTCGGAATTGCGGGTGTAGACGGAAATGGTCAATCTGAATTAATTGAAGCCATTACAGGTCTGAAAAAATCCGAATCTGGCACGATCATGCTAAACGGGAAAGCCATTCAAAATCTCCCGCCTCGTAAGGTCACAGAATCTGGTATCGGACATATTCCTCAAGACCGTCATAAGCACGGACTTGTCCTTGACTTTTCAATTGGAGAAAATATTTCCTTACAAACGTATTATCAGCGTCCATATTCGAAGTTTGGCTTGATGAATATGAAAAATATTTATCAAAAAGCAAAACGAATCATTGCTGAATACGACGTACGGACACCTAGTGAATATACAGAAGCACGTGCGCTATCAGGCGGTAACCAGCAAAAAGCCATTATTGGCCGTGAAGTTGACCGAAATCCTGATTTATTAATTGCCGCACAACCGACACGTGGACTTGATGTCGGAGCCATTGAGTTTGTTCATAAACGTCTGATTGAACAAAGGGATTCAGGCAAAGCTGTTCTGCTCATATCCTTTGAGCTTGATGAAATTATCAATGTCAGTGATAAGATTGCTGTTATTTTCGAAGGCAGCATTATTGCCATTGTTGATCCAAAAGAAACAACAGAGCAAGAACTTGGTCTGTTAATGGCTGGAAGTACGCAACAGGAAGTGGGGAAAGAAGCAAATGTCTAATCGCTTAACAAATCTGCTGATTCCGCTTATAGCCATTGTACTTGGTCTTTTCGTTGGGGCCATCATTATGCTGGCAAGCGGTTATAGTGTCATCGAAGGTTATAGCGCCCTTTGGAATGGCGTATTCGGTGAAACATATTATATGGGAGAAACCATCCGACAAGTCACTCCTTATATTTTATCAGGACTTGCTGTTGCCTTTGCATTTCGGACAGGCCTATTTAATATCGGGGTAGAAGGTCAAATGCTGATTGGCTGGGTAGCTGCTGTATGGATCGGCACAACTGTCCATGCACCTATGTATATCCATCTGCCTCTTGCACTGATCACAGCAGCAGCTGCTGGTGCATTATGGGGTTTTATTCCCGGATTTTTAAAAGCTCGTTTTTACGTACATGAAGTCATTGTCACCATCATGATGAACTACATTGCCCTTCATGTCACAAATTATTTAATCTCAAATGTCTTAACAAACAATAAAGATAAAACAGAAAAAATTGATGCAACAGCTTCCCTTCGATCTGGTTTTTTTGAGCAGATCACTGATTTCTCTAGAATGCATAATGGGATTTTTGTTGCCATTATTTCGGCTGTTGTCATGTGGGTTATTATCCAGAAAACCTCTAAAGGGTTTGAATTACGCGCAGTTGGGATGAACCAGCAGGCCTCTCATTATGCTGGGATGAACGTTCGACGCAACATCATTTATGCGATGCTCATTTCTGGTGCCTTTGCAGGTCTTGCAGGTGCGATGGAAGGACTCGGAACATTTGAATATGCTTCGATTAAAGGATCATTCACTGGCGTTGGTTTTGATGGAATCGCTGTTGCCTTATTAGGCGGAAATACAGCTGTTGGTGTCGTCTTAGCGGCATTATTGCTTGGTGGATTGAAAGTCGGTGCTTTAAACATGCCGCTTGAATCTGGCGTACCGACTGAGGTCGTTGATATTGTGATTGCGATCATTATTCTTTTCGTTGCCTCAAGCTATATCATCCGTCTTGTCATTCAACAATTGAAGAAAAAGGGGGGAAAATAAGTGGGATTTCTGCAAATTCTTGAAATCATCGTCCCGGCTACACTTGTTTATGCTGCACCACTTATTTTAACCGCTCTTGGAGGCGTCTTTTCAGAAAGATCAGGTGTCGTCAATATCGGTCTTGAAGGTTTGATGGTCGTCGGAGCATTTTCTAGTATTATCTTTAACTTAATGTTTGCTGATACGTTTGGTGCCTTGACCCCCTGGCTCGGTCTTCTTGTTGGTATGGCCATTGGCGGCGTGTTCTCACTCATTCACGCTGTTGCCACTATTACGTTCAGAGCAGATCAAACGGTCAGTGGTGTTGCGATTAACATGCTTGCCCTTGGTGCTACGCTGTTTGTTGTCAAACTGATTTATGGCAAAGCACAAACGGATAAAATTACAGAACCTTTCTATAAAGGAGATATTCCCCTTTTAAGTGACATTCCGATCATTGGTGATATTTTCTTTAAAGATGTGTATTATACGTCCATTCTCGCATTGGTTCTTGCGGTTGTCGCTTGGTTTGTTTTATTTAAAATGCCGTTTGGCTTGAGACTTCGTGCAGTCGGAGAGCATCCAATGGCAGCTGATACAATGGGAATCAAGGTATACCGGATGCGCTATATTGGCGTCTTCATTAGTGGTCTATTTGGCGGTCTTGGCGGAGCTGTGTATGCATCGACCATCGCTCTTGACTTCTCACACGCCACCATTACAGGACAAGGCTTCATTGCGTTAGCCGCCCTTGTTTTCGGGAAATGGCACCCATTTGGCGCTATGGGCGCTGCTTTATTCTTTGGATTTGCACAAAGCTTAAGCATCATTGGCTCTCTGCTTCCGCTGTTTCAAGATATCCCGAACGTGTACATGCTCATTGCACCATATGTGCTGACGATCCTAGCTCTTACTGGCTTCATTGGACGAGCGGACGCACCAAAAGCACTTGGTACCCCTTATTTAAAAGGAAAACGATAAATAAATACCATGTATGATCAATCCCCTGAAGGACAAACTATCTTCAGGGGATTTTTGTATGATAAAAACGACAAAACCCCCGTTTATTTTACTTTTATTACACTTAATTTAGTTTAATAAATAGATGAGTGTCACAGAATCTTCTACAATTGAGACAAATAGCATTTGGGGGTGTTTATGTGGCTAATACACAACAATTGAAATCGATTACAAACGATTCTGACAATAATAAAAGCGTTTTCCGAAAAATTCTTTCTTGGAAAATTGGTGTTATTGATCTACCTGTGTATATAGTACTTGCAGCGATTATTTTAACTGCCGCTTATTTTAATAAAATTCCAGCAAATATGCTTGGTGGTTTCGCTGTTATTATGATTTTGGGGATTTTCCTAGGAGATGTAGGACAACGTATTCCAATCTTAAAAGATATTGGTGGACCGGCGATTCTTTCTTTATTCGTACCATCGTTCCTGGTCTTTTTTCATGTTCTGAATCCAAACTCGTTGGAAGCGGTTACGTCTCTGATGAAAACGTCGAACTTCCTATACTTCTATATATCTGCTCTTGTAGTAGGTAGTATTCTTGGGATGCAACGAACTGTTTTAGTACAGGGCCTTATTCGTATGTTTGTTCCTCTTGTTGCAGGTACAATTACAGCTGTGGCTGCTGGAATTCTAGTGGGTCTTTTAGTTGGTTACACACCGCATCATTCGTTCTTCTTTATCATTGTACCGATTATTGCCGGTGGTGTCGGTGAAGGAATATTGCCATTATCAATTGCTTATTCACAAATTCTTGGTGTATCAGCAGAGTCATTAATTTCTCAATTGATTCCGGCTGCTGTCATTGGGAACGTCATTGCCATCATTTGTGCTGGCGCAATGAAAAAGCTTGGTGAAAAACGTCCTGAACTAAACGGGAACGGAAGACTTGTTAAATCAAAAGAAGCAAATGAAATCTTTGAACAGCCTGACATGGATACTAAAGTTGACTTCAGCTTAATGGGTGCAGGTGTACTTGTTGCTTGTACAACCTTTATCTTTGGCGGCTTATTAGAAAGTTTTGTTCATATTCCAGGTCCAATCTTAATGATTGTTCTTGCTGCATTAATCAAATACTTAAACGTGATGCCTCAGCATTTGCAAAACGGCTCACAGCAGTTCTACAAGTTTGTATCGAAAAGCTTTACATGGCCTCTAATGGTTGGTTTAGGAATTCTATACATTCCACTTGATGATGTGGCCACTGTTATTTCGATTCCTTTCGTATGTGTATGTATTGCTGTTGTTCTAGGCATGGTTGGTTCTGGTTACTTTGTTGGTAAATTCATGAACATGTATCCAGTTGAATCTGCCATTGTGACTGGCTGTCACAGTGGATTAGGCGGTACTGGTGATGTTGCGATTCTTTCAGCTTCTGGAAGAATGGGCCTTATGCCTTTCGCTCAAGTCTCTACACGTCTTGGCGGAGCAGCAACCGTTATTTGCGCAACAATCTTACTCAGAATGTTTACTTAAAAAAGAAACAAAAAGCATGTCCTTTTCATAAGGGTCATGCTCAGATAATTGACAAAGGGCTAAAATGTACTTTATTTTAGCCCTTTGTCTTCTTTTCAGCGTGATAGAAAACCTTTGCAGTCTAGGAAGGACGAGCACCGGAGCAGAGCGAATTTGACATTCGTGAGCACCGGAGCGCAGGACTGACAAAGAATGCGAGGGTTTGTCTACACGCTGAGCATGTCCTTTTCGTAAGGGACATGCTTTTTTTTATATTTCTTTTCTCCCATACATCCTCATTCATCAGCTAATACAATTCGTATATACTCCCGAGGCTGAAAAGGATACTGTTTCGCCTGCGGATAGGTCATATGGAGGAGTTGCTCAGAAAATAGCGGCCATTCACTCCCGGCCTGCCACCTTTTTTGATCATTTCGTTCAATCAAGAATGCTCCTCCTAAAATCGTGCAGAATATGCTTAAGCTGATGGCGATCTTTCGTTTCATTTGATCAGCTCCTTTAAGAAAAGCATGTACGAAATACAAAACAATATACAACGAGTTTCATTTTTGATAAAATATTTTTTGTGGTCAAAAGAACTCAAAACAAATTCAATTTGTCGTAAATCAGTTCAAACCAATGCACTATGTCTGTATTTACGCTATAATTTTAATTACCAGTTCTTTAGAACGTGAATTTATATTGATCAAAGGAGGTTCATTTTCTTGCAGCTTATTCACTTCGCCATCCTATCACCTTTTTTACTTGCCTTTGTCGTCCCTTTTCTTTTTAAATACGTAAGGCGTATACATACAGGATGGTTTGTTCTCATCTTGCCTATTCTTTTATTTACCTATTTCATCCAAATGCTCCAGATCACCTCGAATGGACGAACGTTGTTCTCACAAGCTGAATGGATTCCCTCTCTAGGGATGAATTTCACTGTGTATGTAGATGGTCTCAGCCTGTTATTTGCTTTACTCATCACAGGTATTGGTGCACTTGTGGTACTGTACAGTATTTTCTACTTATCAAAGGAAAAAGAACAGCTTGGCTCTTTCTATACGTATTTATTAATGTTTATGACCGCTATGCTTGGTGTTGTTCTCTCTGACAACATGGTCGTACTTTATTTGTTCTGGGAGCTAACAAGTATCTCTTCCTTCCTCTTAATTGGGTATTGGTATAAGCGTGAGCGTTCTCGTTACGGAGCAACCAAATCACTGCTTATTACTGTGTTTGGCGGATTAGCTATGCTTGGCGGCTTCATCCTCATTTACCTGATCACTGATTCATTCAGTATTCGCGAAGCAGTCAATCAGCTTCAGCTCATTATGGCATCACCTTATTTCATCCCTGCGATGGTTCTCATTTTACTAGGGGCCTTCACGAAATCAGCGCAGTTCCCATTTTATATTTGGCTGCCTGATGCTATGGAAGCACCAACCCCTGTAAGCAGTTATCTGCATTCTGCTACTATGGTCAAAGCCGGTATTTATCTGGTTGCCCGCTTTAGTCCGATTTTTGCTATATCAGAGGTGTGGTTTTGGACCATTTCGATTGTCGGACTTATCACACTATTCTGGGGATCTTTCCACGCCGTTCGGCAAAATGATTTGAAAGCCATTCTGGCCTTCTCGACAGTGAGTCAACTCGGTATGATTATGCTCATGCTAGGAGTAGGCGCAGCTGCCATTCATGAAAACAACCCTGCCTTTTTTGGCGCAGCCGTTCTTGCTGCTATTTTTCATCTCATTAACCACGCGACTTTTAAAGGAAGTCTCTTTATGGCAGCAGGGATTATCGATCACGAAACAGGTACACGTGATATTCGCAAATTAGGTGGATTAATGACCATCATGCCAATTACCTTTACAATTACGTTAATTGGTACATTCTCGATGGCTGGACTCCCGCCTTTTAATGGGTTTTTAAGTAAAGAGCTATTTTTCACAAGTATGATTCGGATTTCTGACATCAGCTTTACGGATGTTTCAACATGGGGGGCTGTCTTCCCTGCTATCGCTTGGCTCGCTAGTGTGTTTACGTTCATCTACAGTATGATGATCGTCTTCAAAACATTTAGAGGCCGTCTGAATGTCGATCAATTGGAGAAAAAACCGCATGAAGCACCGATTGGTATGCTGATCCCGCCAATTATTTTAGCATCACTTGTGGTCACGTTCTTCTTTTTCCCTAATATCCTTGCCTATTCAGTCATTGAACCTGCCATGCAAGCGATCATTCCTGAAGCCATTCAAACAGGAAGCCGCTTTGCCGTAAAAATTGAAGCGTGGCATGGATTCAAGCCAGAGCTTTACATGACAATTGGTGTAGTTGCGCTCGGTACCATTGGCTATTTAACGCTGTCAAAATGGCGCCCAATGTACAACATATTTAAGGAAAAATGGTCATTTAACGCTTTGTATGATCGTTCGCTTATTGGTGTAGAAAAAGGGTCTTATCGCCTAACAAACAGCTATATGACAGGATTCCTTCGTGACTATCTTGTCTATGTATTTGGGTTTATGATTATCGTGCTTGGCAGCGTGATGTTCTACAAGCAAGCCTTCTCATTTCAAACTGAGCATGCTGCATCAATCGGCACGTACGAAGTCATCCTTTCACTTGTGATGGTCGCAGCGACAGTCACGACTGTATTTGCTCGTTCACGCTTAACAGCTATTATTGCGCTAGGTGTTATGGGCTACACGCTGTCATTGTTCTTCGTGATTTTCAGAGCACCTGACCTTGCGCTGACACAGCTCATTATTGAAACCATTTCAGTCGCACTGTTTTTACTTTGCTTCTATCATTTGCCAAAGCTGAGCCTGAAGCAAAAAACACGAAGATTTAAATTAACAAATTTGATCATCTCATTAGGTGTTGGAGTCGTTGTCACCTGTCTTGCTTTCGCTTCAACAAGCCAGCAGTCTCTTGACACAATTTCAACGTACTTCATTGAAAACAGCTACAAACTGGCTGGCGGAGACAATATTGTCAATGTCATTCTTGTCGATTTCAGGGGCTTTGATACACTCTTTGAGATTACAGTGCTGGCTATTGCGGCACTTGGTATTTATGGATTATTAAAAGTAAAAACACAAGGAAAACGGAAGAGAGGCGTACGGCGATGAGAAAGATTGATACGAATGATATGCTCTTACAAGTCACAACAAAAATTACAGCATTCATCATCTTTCTTTTCTCACTTCACCTATTCCTTGCAGGACATAACAATCCTGGCGGAGGATTCATTGGCGGTTTGATGAGTGCTGGTGCTGTCGTCCTTCTGCTTTTAGCCTATGACCTTAAAACAGTGAGACGCATTTTACCATTTGACTTTATTTATGTGGCTGGTGTCGGTTTGCTCGTTGCCATCCTAACAGGTATGGGATCTTTTCTGTTCGGAGCACCTTTCCTATCCCATGCATTTGGTTATTTCCAACTGCCGTTTCTAGGGAAAACAGAATTGGCGACAGCGGTCCTGTTTGATATCGGTGTGTATTTAGTTGTTGTTGGTGTCACCATGACCATTATTCAAACGATTGGAGAGAAGGAATAATGGAATTTCTAATGTCTATTATCGTCGGAATCATTTTTATGGCAGCGACCTATTTAATGCTTTCAAAAAGCCTTCTACGGGTCATCGTCGGTACTGCCGTTTTAAGTCACGGCGTCCATTTGCTTCTATTAACAATGGGCGGCTTAAAAAAGGGAGCACCTCCTATTTTGAAAGAGGGGCTCACATCCTATGTAGATCCATTGCCACAAGCATTAATTTTAACAGCCATTGTCATTGCTTTTGGTGTAACATCCTTTTTGCTCGTGATGGCCTTCCGTGCCTTCCAAGAGCTGAGAACAGATGACATGGATCAAATGAGAGGAAATGATCAGCATGAATAATCTCGTGATCCTGCCTATATTAATACCATTACTAGCTGCTACATTATTGATTTTTATGAATAAAAACACCATGCTGTCGAGAGGCTTTAGTGTGTTTGCATCTCTTTTAGCCATTATCTGTAATGTCTATTTGGTCCAAACGATTTTCACAAACGGCATACAAACCCTTTACTTGGGCGGCTGGAAAGCGCCGTTTGGCATTGCCCTTGTAGCCGATCAGTTTGCTGCACTTCTTGTGCTGACCGCTTCCATTGTTGGACTTGTCACAGTTCTTTTTTCCTTTCAAACGATTGGGAAAGAAAGAGAGCGACTGTTCTATTATTCTGGTGTCCAATTCTTGTTAGCTGGCGTCAGTGGTGCCTTTTTAACGGGAGATATTTTCAACCTGTTTGTCTTCTTTGAATTGTTGCTGATGGCATCTTATATGCTCATTGTTCTGGGTGGTTCAAAGCCTCAGCTTCGTGAATCACTGAAATACATTGTGTTTAATATTATCTCATCGGCATTATTTATTGTTGGCGTAGCGTGTTTATATGCAGTCACAGGCACACTGAACATGGCTGATTTAAGTGTGAAAATAGCTGAATCTGGGCAAACAGGGTTAATCACCGTGATTGCCATTCTGTTCCTGATCGTATTTGGCTTAAAAGCTGGGGTCTTCCCCCTTTATTTCTGGCTGCCAGGGTCTTATCATGCACCGCCGGCAGCGATTTCAGCTTTGTTTGGCGCACTGCTGACAAAGGTCGGGCTATATGCGATTGCCAGAGTCTTTACGCTCATCTTTATACATGATACAGGTTTTACACATACAATTATGGCCTGGCTAGCCGCTCTAACGGTTATATTCGGTGTCATTGGCTCTATCGCCTATTCTGATGTGCAAAAAATTGTGATTTATAACATTGTCACAGCTGTTGGTGTCATTTTGTTTGGGATTGCGGCCAATACACCGGCATCACTTCAAGGCGCCATTTATTACCTCATTCACGATATGGTGATCAAAGGAGCTCTATTTATGCTTGCAGGGGCACTGTTTGTGTATGCTGGAACCAATCATCTGAAAAAAATGGGTGGGCTGATTCAATCCCAGCCTCTACTCGGCTGGATGTTCTTCATATCGGCTTTATCACTTGCGGGTATTCCTCCGCTAAGTGGATTTGTTGGCAAGCTGAAAATTGTTGAAGGTGGGTTTTCTGCTGGGTACATGACGTTCTCTATCCTTGTTTTACTGTCCAGTCTTCTTGTCCTTTATTCTGTTATGAGGATTTTCATGCTTGCGTTTTGGGGAGAGGAACAGGATATGCGAAGAAGAAAGCCATCCATTAGAGGAATGGTGTATCCTGGGGTACTGCTTGTTATCTTATCGCTTGCGATTGGATTAGGCACAGAATTCATTGCACCTTATATCAATCAAGCTGCGGAAATGCTTTCAACACCAGAAAAATATATTCAAGCTGTGCTGAAGGAGTAGATGAACATGGCCTTTCAAATATTATTAAACGCTCTCCTCGCCTTTACATGGATGTTTATGAATGATACATACAGAGCTGCAGACTTTGTATCAGGCTTTGCACTAGGGATGATCGCCATTTTTATGCTGCGGCGATTCTTCCCGCAACGTTTTTACGGCTATGCCCTTTATGCGATTTTCAAGCTCGTCATCATTTTTATCAGAGAGCTACTTCTTGCTAATTTGAGTGTACTCAAGACGGTGTTATCTCCAAAGCTTAAGATCAAGCCTGGTATTTTCGCCTTTCGTACAGATTTAAAAACAGATTGGGAAATCACCATACTGGCTAATATGATTACATTAACACCTGGTACACTGGTCATTGATATTTCGGATGATCGTTCGATTTTATATATTCATGCGATGGATATTGAAGATGCTGAAAAAGCCATCCACGATATTCGGGTATCATTTGAAAAAGCGATTCAGGAGGTGAGCGGTAAGTAATGGAACTGATCTTGCAAATGTCACTTGGAATTCTTGCGCTGTCTACTTTGCTTTTTGTCATACGGGTCATCAAAGGACCTTCTATTCCTGATCGCGTTAGTGCGCTTGATGCGATAGGAATCAATTTAATTGGGATGACAGCCATCGTGTCTATCTTACTGAAAACCACTACGTTCTTTGAAATTATTTTACTGCTCGGTATTCTTGCCTTTATCGGCACTGTCGCTTTTTCCAAATTCCTTGAGAAAGGGGAAGTGATTGAAAATGATCGTCATCGCTAAAGCGATCGTGATTTTCTTTATTCTGCTTGGCGCCATCCTTTGTCTGGTCTCAGCCATTGGGGTTCTTCGCCTGCCGGACGTTTACACACGTATGCATGCTGCATCAAAAGCATCGACACTTGGTGTTGTTCTCATTTTAGTTGGTGTGTTCTTTCATGAATGGTTTCTTGCAGGGATCATCTCTGCGAAAATCCTGCTTGGGATTGTCTTTATCTTTCTGACCGCACCAGTCGGCGCTCATTTGATCGGAAGAGCCGCTTACAACACTGGTGTGAAAATGGACAAACGAAGTGTCCAAGATGATTATGGCGGTTTCCGTAACTTTGTCATTAAACGAAAAGAAGACTCTTATTTATAAATAAAGAACCTGACATGCAGGTCCTGTTCACTTTACTTGCATGTTCATAAAAGGGTATTAAAAAAAGCTTCCGCTGCACCGGGAGCTTTTTTATATGCGATCAATGACAGCGAGTGTACATCTTGACGTACAGATATGACGGTCTCGATCATCTTTAATATCGATTTGGAATACCATTGTACGCCGTCCTACATGTACAGGAACAGCTGTAGCTGTCACCACTCCATCACGTACAGATTTTAAATGATTGGCATTGATTTCAATACCTGAACAAACCTGCTTCGTTAAATCCAAATGAGCAGCAGCACCCATGCTTGCCACTGTTTCTGCTAGAGCAGCTGATGCTCCTCCGTGCAGTAATCCAAATGGCTGTTTTGTTCGGTGATCGACTGGCATTGTCGCCACGCATCGTGACATATTGCATTCTACAATCTCAATCCCCAGTGCCTCAAGCAGTGTATTTGAACCACTCACATCCATCAAGGCCCTCTCCCTTCACACGTTTACAGGACACTTTCCGATTTTGCAATTAACACCGCTTCCGTTCGAGATCCAACATTCAGCTTATTAAAGATGGAGGTCAAACTGTATTCAATCGAGCGTTTGCTCAAATGAAGCACATCGGCGATCTCTTGGTTTGTGTACCCTTTTTCCACTTCTCTTAAGATTAAGCATTCACGCTCTGTTAACAGCTCATGATCCGTCTGCTGCGCCTGTTCTGGCTTCTCTTGCTGCTGTGAAATTAATTTCTTTAAATAGGATAGCTGAATGACAACTTCTCCTTGCAATGTGCGGTGTATGTATTCAATGATTTTGTCTTTTGTCTCTGTTTTACTTATTGCACCATGCAATCCAGCTCGAATGGCCTCTTCGAAATAATCATCTACTTCATATCCTGTATAAATGATAATTTTCACTTGTTGATTCGTTTCTAGAATTTGTTTGGCAATGTCCATTCCATTGATATCCCCGAGATTTAAATCCATCAAGATCACATCATAGATGGAAAAGTCATGCGTCTTTAAAAAGGCGCCTTCTGCATCAGGACTTAAACAATCGACTGATAGCTGCTGATCTGATTCTAATATGCTTTTTGTCCCTTCCATGACAGCCGGATGATCATCAATGACCAATATCTTCTTCATGTCTTCCTCCCTTTAAATCACTCACTTCCATTTTATATAAAAGACTTGGCAGATGCCAAGTCTTATTCCTTAAGAAATCGTTACAATTCCATTTCAATTTTCACCTTGAGCCCTTTTTCAGGTGCTGTGTGAATTTGAAGCTTTCCATTTAGAGCTTTGACTCGTTCCCTTATGCCAGAAAGACCCATGCTCATCGTGTGCTGATCAAGCTGGCTTGCATCAAATCCGACTCCATCGTCCTCATAATGGAGAACAACTTGATCTTTAATACAAATGAGCATCACTAAGACTTGGCTGGCCTTAGAATGCTTCAACGCATTGGATAACAGCTCCTGCACAATCCGGTAAATATTCAGCTGTGAGTCAATATCAATGTCTAATTCTTTATCAAAGCGGGTTGTATTCAGTCTAATATGAAATGGCGCTTCCTCTTGAATTTGCGAAGTCAGCTTCGAAATTGCCTTCACTAACCCCAAATCATAGAGGAGCTGCGGCCGAAGTTCATGACATGTTTCTCTCGTGGTTTGAATCACCTTAGACATTTGTTCATTCCAAGAGATCAGCGAATTTTCAATAGATGTTGGGCATTGGTTGTTTTGGAAATTGGTTAAGAACATCTCGGACTGTCTCTTCAGTGAAATCAAATCCTGCAGCACAGAATCATGAAGATCCCTCGCTAAATCTGAGCGCTGCTTTTCTTCCATGGCGAACATGACTTTCTTCAGCCAGGCGGGATTGGCTTCCCGCTGTTTCAAATCCTCAAGATGCTCCATCAATTCTTCAATCTTGACGACATTTTCTAAACTGACACTTGTGTAAAATGCCAATGTTTTCAGCCATGAAATTTCATCGCGGGTCAATTTCGGCGTCTGTATATTGGATAAGCAGCAAATCATAAACGAGTGACCGCCCCGCTCTCCAATTTTCATCATAAACCCTTTATCAAGCTCGATGATTTTCCCAACTTCACCTAAAATATCTTGAAATTGATCCACGTATTCTTTCCATAACTTACTATCATTTGTTGATTCATCAATTTCAATCATTTCTCCATTAGCCTTCACCTCTAGCACAAAGGCTTTATTCACAACGAGCACTTCTAAAATGGTGTATTTCAAATGATACAGTACTTGATGAAGTGATGACGCCTCACGAATAAGCTGCGTAAATTTAAACACGCTGTCTTGGTAATTATACTTCTCTGAAAAACGTTTCAAACGAAAACGGAAATCTAAAATTTCTTTGAAATAGAAAACAGCCAACATGAGTGTATATGTGATGAATGCGAGCTTCAGTGTGTACTTTAAATCTTCTGGTTTTTGCAGAATATAAAACGTGACAACAACTAAAATGGTCGGTGTAATGGCAATAAATCCATAGTATTTAAGTCTACTAATCAAGAAATCCATATTGTAAAGTTTGTTCGTCATGAATTGATACACGAGTGAAAAAGGAATGAGCAATACAAAAGAAGTTAAGAAAAAGGGATCTACAACATAAATACGAAACAAAACATATGGAATTGCAAATAAAAAGATAAACGGACAAAATGCTATGATATTAATCATGACAAAAAACTTTAAAACAGACCCCTGCTCTGTCTCTTTATATTTCTGCATTCCATTAATAATGACTTTGAATGACATGATAATAGAAGCAAAAAAGAATAAAAGATTTAAACTCGGCATGTATCTGGCTATCGCCGAATCAATTGGAACAAACAGCTCTATTACTAGATTAGTTATAGGAAGACTATATAAAATATAAATTGTTTTTCGAGTCGTTATATGCAGGTCAAACTCTTTGAAATATTGATAAATGAAATGAATATAAAAGATAAATACACTTGATAAACAAAATGTGATGACATAATGGCTAAATCTATCACCAATACCCGAAGTACCTGCACTAAGATATCCGATACAAATCGTTAATAAAAATAAAACTAAAAGAAATGCTGATTTTCGTTGGATCTCTTTGTTAATACGAATGATAAAGAAGATACAAAATAAACATATTGAATACAGGATGAGAGGAATTATATAGACAAATAAACTTTCTTGACCAATCAATGTCTTATTTTTTAGGGTGATCATTTGGTTGCCTCTTTGAATATCAATTCTTTGCACATTCCTAAGCTCACCATTGATCAAATGATCTTTGTTGTTAGCAGATTCTCCATTGATTTTAAGTATAATATCTCCTTCTTCTAATCCTGATGTGTAGGCTAAAGAAAGATATTCGACTTTGACAACTTCTGCTTGACCATTCTTGTTCTCCTCAACACGTGCTCCATTAAAAATATCAAATACATAAATATATGAAACATAGATCACAAATAAAAAAGACAGAAAAACAAAAAAAGCAGATAGTTTCGTATAAGTTATCTTCATGTATAAAACATCCTTAACTGGAGAACTTTTAAATCAAGTATCATTTATAGTACCATATATAATCTGCAGACATTTGCCCTTTTTTTATGCCTTGAATGATTGCTTTCATCGTTTCCTCATCTGTGTGAATTAAACTTGCATTCCCTAAGTCCAATTCATTCACAACACTAGGATTTTTCACTAAATATGCAATAACATTTTGAATGCTCAATCATTGCCCTCCTTTGTCATATATGCATATAATTGTTCCTTTTTCGTTTTAGGCAAATCAAGTTGTGCAATTCCTTGCTTCATTTTTAACAGCATAATCTCTCTCATCGATACCATGTACTGAGTCAAACCAGCTTCAAGTAACTTTTGCTTCAGTTGAAACGGCTTTTGCTCTGACTCATCCAGCCGGTTAGAAAAGAAGGAAAGAAGCTCTAGACTGACATCGTTAAAATGTCTTTGTAAATAACTAAATGCCAGCGTTTGTTTTTTTTGAAAATCTCCGTTTGTTTTTGAAAATAACGCAAAAAAATCGTTACTGATTTGTCCAGCAACACCATAATATATCGAATAAGATTCTACAGTGGCATTCATTTTTCTTGTCGCTAAATAAACACCCAGTACGCTAGAAAGAGCTGTTAAAGATCCAGATTTTTTCCTTAAAACCTCTACACACTCTTCTTCTGTTCCATACAAATGACTCAAATCCTCATGCTGCCCTTCCATAGACATTTTGATGAAGTGGAACAGTTTCTCTATTAGTTGAGAATTATTTTCACAAATTGATGTGATGAATTGGATACTCACCGTATACAAATACGTAGAAGCATTGATGGCCACTCCTTGGTTGACGTTCATCCAAGGATACGAATCATTGTCCTGATCTTCAATATCATCTAATATATCGGCAGATAAGATGAGAAGTTCAATCCCTGCTGCCAGTTTTGTAATCGCTTGCTTGTCTTGTCCGCCAAATGCCTCATAATGTTGGTAAGCCAATTGCCCAAAAGGAAATTCATTCTTTATATCTGTAAATTCGAGAAGCAGCTTTTGTAAATCATTTTGCCTGACTGCATGTTGAATAAAATCAGACATTTTCTGCTTGATTTTTGTATTCTCTAGATAGTTTAGCATACTCGATCTTGATCCTCACCCTCTCGCCTCTTATTTTACTAAAAAGAAATAAGCAAATGTCCACTGACATCACTATTTAACAATTATATAATAATATATCCTTTTTTTGTATGTATTTGGATAAAAAAAAGACTTGATGGTTATCAAGTCTTTAAGAAATTTTCACATATTCATATTTGTCGTATTGATCAATGCTTTTGTTAATGTTATGAAGAGAAGCCGTTGTTTCTCTAATTTCGTTTTCAAGTTTCCATAATAATTGTTTAAGTTCTTCGATTTCATACTTTTCCATCGATTCCACTCTCCTTTTTTGGAAGATCAATGTATTTGTGTATGTTGATTGGGTCATAAGTATTTGATCTGTTACTAACAGTGTAAATGCTATTGAGTATTTTTTCACCGAAAAGTATGCACAAAATGTGTGCGTGATACCGCAAAATTCAATAGGTCTTTTTTCATCATTTTCAGACTTTTCAAATGATACTTTTATCTCAATTTCAAAGGAAATACGTCATTTTTGCGACATGAACAGGCATCATTCGTCACAATTCTTGTGTAACAGAACGTATGATCCCTTCTGTTTCCTCGGTTTTTCATGTTATAGGTCAGACGACAGGCTCTACTGTAGACACCGCAATTTTTTGGCGACATTCACCGAAATTGACCGCAAAAGTACCTATTTTTATGATGAATATGCAAAGATAGAAAGATCATTTTGATTCTTTATTCGGATTTTCTTCATACATTTAGAACAGATATCCGTCCAAATTCACTTCAATGAGAGAAGAGGTGACCATGTGTTTTACTATGTTCCTTATCCTCCTTTGCAGGTTCCCGCAATGGGGAACGCATACCTGCGAACACCTATGACTTTTCCTCCAGTAGATGCTCATGCGTTTCAAAAGGCTGCAAAGGAATCAACCCGTCTCGTTGCTGATGCATCCCTCATTACACAGCAGATTTCCGGTTCGCTTTCGTTTGGACAGCGAATCATGGAAGCTGCTGAACGTGCTGACACCGCAAGTGTGATTCGAATGCTGAAGCAGATTGGGGTGAAAAGCAATATCGATATCCGCTTTAGTCCAGAAGGCATCCGCATCTACTTATCCCTCTCTTCCAGTAGGCTTTTTCTACTTTTACAGTGGGGATAACAAAGAAAAAGGCCGCTCTAGTGGGAGCGGCTTTTCTTAAGATTCAAACATTTTATGACACCATTCAATGGCTTCTATATAACAGCCGTAGGCTTCCTGCTTAGGGAGACTTCCACCTAACATCTCATCATCCCATTCATTTCGTTCAATACGTTTGGCAACGTCTAACACAAGGAAATAGTCATTTTCATAGCCAAGCAGTGCCTCACCTACTTCATCCGAAAGAGGCAGTTCTTTCACAAGTTCAGTAATGTCCGCCCTGACAAGCGTATCAATGAGTGAAAACATACCTGTTAGCATATAAGAAGCGGGATGCTCTCGTTCAGTCCGACTAGCAATGAGTTCACACGTTTTGGCACGAATGAACGACATTTTGATGATTTCCTTTTGGCTTGAGTTGGCTTGGACATTCAGTTCTTTAAATGAAAGGATAAAGATCCATCGCCGTATTTCATTAAATCCAAGCAGGATAATCGCCTGACGAATACTCTTGATTTGATAAAGACGTCTCATGCCGCCAGAATTCAGCATTTTTAATAATTGATATGAAAGGGAAAGATCACTTTCTATAAAGTGCGTCACGGTCTGAATATTCGGCTGCTCCTTGCTCAGCTCATTCAATAGCTGATGGTATGCGTGGAAGCTAGTCGATAAGGCTCGTCCCGAAATGACGTGCGGCTCACTAAAGAAATATCCTTGAAACAAATGGAAGCCAGCTTCTAACGCTTCTTCATATTCTTTTCGCGTTTCTACCTTTTCAGCAAGGAATCGAAGTCGATACTTTTTATATGTATGTAAAATGTCTCTTCGTTCTTCACATGTTGTTTTCAGAAAATCAATTTTTAAAATATCAATGCAATAGAGGAGTTCATCGAGTAACTTGTCATGAAAATGTGTTCCACTCAGAAAGAAAT
The DNA here is from genome assembly GCF_000691145.1 of Bacillus altitudinis 41KF2b. Taxonomy (GTDB): domain Bacteria; phylum Bacillota; class Bacilli; order Bacillales; family Bacillaceae; genus Bacillus; species Bacillus altitudinis. Next base: position 101,219 of record NZ_ASJC01000002.1, read on the forward strand.
CATCGAGCGCAATCGTGTATCCCCACTTTTTTAATTGCTTACATCTCATAATAAGTGCCGGAGTAATCGGTACATTTTCTAATATTTCGATCACAAGCTGATGTGGATCAAAATAAGTGAGCAGATCAGACGAAAGCAAGCTTTCGGTGAAATTGATGTAGCATCGTTTTCCTTCTGTCAGTGTTTCGATGCCAATGTTTAAAAAACTATTGATAATGAGGTCGGTTGTCGCTTGATCACCATCTTCAGCGCTATATGTATTGGTTTCACTATCTCTATAAAGCAGCTCGTATGATACGACTTGTTCTTTTCTGTTAAAAATAGGCTGCCTTGCAACAAACACCCTCAACTGCTCCATTCCTCCTTTATGCAATGACAAACAAGATGTGCTTTCAGTATACCAAATGATTGCCCATAAGGTTCATTTTGAATCGTCCAACATGAAAAAAAGAGACCATCTGGCTTGATGATCTCCTTTCCCGGGGTAATCAGCTTTCATAAAGCTCTTTTTTGATTTTATTTTTCACATCATGGATAAACTGCATCTTATTATCCCAGCATTTTTGACTCAAATCGACTGGGTATTCTTCTGGTTTGCTGATTCGTTTGTATTCCTCCCAGAAGAGTCCGAGACTGTCCTGCACATATGCTTGAATCGTTTGGATATCTGGATTATCATACACCAGCTTCCCTTGTTCAAAAATTGGGACATGAAGGTCCTTTGCCACAAAATTTGTCACAAATTTGCTGATAAATGTATGAACTGGATGGAACATTTTCAGCTTATCTTCACTTTGAACATCTTCTTCTTCAAGGGCAATGTAGTCTCCCTCAGAGTGATGATTCAATTGATTGATAATGCGATACACTCGTTTACGGCCTGGTGTTGTCACTTTCTCTGGGTTAGAAGAAATTTTGATCGTATCATTCATCTGACCGTTTTCTTCAATCGATACAAGCTTATATACAGCACCAAGAGCTGGCTGATCGAATGCGGTAATCAGTTTCGTTCCAACACCCCATACATCAATTTTTGCACCTTGTGCTTTTAAGTTCATAATGGTGTGTTCATCAAGATCGCTTGATGCAATGACTTTTGCGTCATGGAATCCAGCTTCATCCAGCATCGTTCTCGCCTTTTTAGACAAGTAGGCAAGGTCTCCGCTATCAAGTCTGACTCCAATAAAGTTGATTTTGTCTCCGAATTCTTTCGCTACCTTAATCGCATTTGGAATGCCTGATCTGACCGTATCATATGTATCCACTAAAAAGACACAGTCTGTATGTGTTTCGGCATATTTTCTAAATGCAGTATATTCGTCGCGATATGCTTGTACAAGGGCATGGGCATGGGTGCCTGATACGGGAATATTGAAGCGTTTCCCTGCACGGACATTACTTGTTGCCTGAAATCCGCCGATCAGTGCTGCTCTTGCTCCCCACATGGCTGCATCCATTTCATGCGCACGTCTTGTTCCGAATTCTAATGCTGTCTCATCTTCAATGATTCCTTTAATACGAGCCGCCTTTGTTGCAATTAGCGTCTGGAAGTTCACGATGTTGAGCAGTGCCGTTTCAATTAGCTGCGCTTCAACAAGTGTTGCCTCGATGCGCATAATAGGTTCATTCGCAAAGACAATTTCTCCTTCTCTCATTGAATGAAGTGTCCCTGTAAAAGACAATCCGCTTAAGTATTCAATGAAATCGCTTTTATAACCGAGTTCATCTTTTAAATATGCAAGGTCGCTCTCGGTGAAGGAGAAGTCCGATAAATATTCAATCGCTTTCTCTAAACCAGCAAATACAGCGAAGCCGTTGTCAAATGGAAGCTTTCTAAAGAAGAGTTCGAAGACTGCCTTCTTCTCATGAATGCCGTCTCTCCAATACGTTTCTGCCATGTTAATTTGATAAAGATCTGTATGTAGTGATAAACTGTCGTCAATAAACCGATGCTCCAACTTCCATTCTCCTTCCCTTACTTAACCACTTTCGCACCAAGCGTATGCTCAAAGTGAGAAAGTGCCCACTCGTGCCCCGCTTCATTAAAACTCGCTACGGCATTCTCATGAATCACAAGTTCAAAGCCTTTATTGTACGCATCAACAGCTGTATGAAGTACACAAATATCGGTACACACTCCGGCTAGGTGAAGTTCAGTGATGCCACGCTCGCGCAGTTTCATTTCTAATTGAGTGCCTGCAAAAGCAGAGTATCTTGTTTTTTCCATATAATAGACATGATTTAAATGTGTTGACGTGTGAAATAGTGAACTTAGTTTTCCGTAAAGTTCAATTCCTTCTGTCCCGCGAATATTATGGGGCGGAAATAACTTTGTCTCTGGATGATATGGATCTTGCTCTTCATGATGATCGACGGCAAAAACAACAAAGTGTCCTTCATTAATAAATGAAGAAGTGATCTCTGTAATCTTCGACTCAATCGCCTGTCCAGGCTTTCCGCACGTCAGTTTTCCATCGTCTGCAACAAAATCAACTGTATAATCAATACAAATCAATGCTTTGCCCATCCGCATCTCTCCCATATGCTCTTTTGAATCATTATAGCTTATTCATTTCACTAGGGAAACCTATTCAACAGATTCACGAGAAAAAGCTTTTTGAAAAAGCTCATCTTCTATATAGATATGCTCTTGATTGATCGCATGCGGCACCTCTATCACAAGCCCAAACGGTGAATGTGACTCGTGATGGTTGACCACTTTAAAAGAACAACCAGCGGCATTTGCCATTTTGACATATGGAGAATAAGAAGCATATGACAATTCACCATTTAAAAGAACAGTGGCCTCTCGGTTTGCCTTCAATACTTGCTCTACCTCTTGATACGATTTATGTCTCGATACTTGCCCTTTTGTCAGAGCGAGAAGAGCACGTTCTCTTAATGAGCCGAGAAACATTCTTCGTTCATCGGGTTTTGTTTCAGCATGTCCAAATATCCCTTGCTGCAAATAAAAGTCTACGGATTCTTCTTTCATTGCTGTGTTCACTCCTGGTTTCTGAATTTACATTTCTGTGACCCAGTGCACAATTTTTTGTGCAAGTTCACGGGCTTCGTCTATTTCTACTCTTTTGTTTAAAGATTGTTCTAGTGCTTGCTCAAGCTGCGTTTTTTCGTCTTCATACGCAATAGAAATACTCCATTCCATGTCAGGTACAGCGACAAGCGTTTTATATTCTTTTTTATTTTCATGTAAATATACATTGTAGGTTGTTGGTTGCCCGTTTGTCAGATGCGCTTTTCTTATTTTCATTTGATGAGTTTTCCCCCCTTTTTCTTCTTCCTTCTTCTATCCATTGTACCATAAAAAAAGACAGCTTCTGAAAAGGAGACCCTTTCAAAGCTGGCTATGCGTTAAAGCTCTTTTGCTGGCTGATCAGGTTTGAATCCCACACAAATGTGACGTTCGGATTGTTGAAAAATTGAACAAAGTCTCCTGCATTATAGGTGCCTGAACCACCAGCGGAATGATCTACACTTTTTGGCGAAATGGCAAACACATCGCCGAAATGTGCAGAACCGTTTCCTATGACACGGTCAATATGAATGGGTCCAACAATTGCTGGCATCTTTCCACCACCTTTACTACCCTCATCATATGCCTAGCGGAACAATACGTGTCTATCCAACATAAAAAAGACAGCTGATATGTCATATGATCAGCTGTCTTTTATGCATTAAATGATTGAGGCTGGCCAAACAGTGTAAAGTCCCAAAGCATGGTGGCATTCGGATCGCTTGTCAGGGACATATAATCACCTGAATTAAAAGCTCCCGCTCCACCGGTTGAGTGATCTACAGCCAAAGGGGCAATGGCGAGAACGTCACCAAAAGTAGCCGAGCCGTTTCCGCCTAAAGACTCAATATGGATGGGTCCAACAATCGCAGGCATCTTCCTTCTCCTCCCTATTCGCTTATGTGAGTTATGTTATGCAAAAAGGGAAAAGTTGTGCATCTGCCCTAAACGTTTAGATGTTGTTCTTTTCGAGAGCGCTGACGCAGCTGAACCAATCTGACAATATTGAGTGTGATGGCTTTCAGCAGCGCATAGACAGGAACGGCAAAAATCATGCCAAGGATTCCGCCAAAACTTCCTGCCCCAATTAATAGCAAGATAATTGTTAACGGATGTGTGTTGAGACGTTTTCCAATGATCAATGGAGAAATGACGTTTCCATCGATCTGCTGAACAACAAGAATGACAATAACAGTCACAACCGCTTTTCCAGGCGAATCAAGAAAAGCAATGAGCACAGCTGGTGCCGCACCAAGATACGGCCCAAGATATGGAATGACGTTTGTCACCGCAATAATGATGCCGAGAATGAGCGCATATTTCACACCAATTAATAAGTATCCGATAAAACAAGCAACTCCGACAAATAAACAAACAACGATTTGTCCTTGTATGTAAGCAGCAAGCGTATCGTTTAATTCTTTAAAAATCTTCAATCCTTCCTTACGGTAAGGCATTGGCAAAAATTGAACGAGCTTGTCCGGAAACTTATGCCCGTCTTTTAGCATGTAAAATAAAATGAATGGAACGGTAATGACAGCGAGGGCAATATTCGCAATCACGCCAAACACCGCCGACATACTGGAAGCAATATTTTCCGGTAAATCTTTTAATGTCGAAACGATCGACTGTTCAAACTTCGAAACAGACACATAATCTTGGTTCATCATCCATGTAAATGTTTTAGAATGCGAGAAGTCGTTGATAAATTTCTGCATGTCCGTGACATACCCCGGGAAGCTTTTGACAAGTCCACCCACCTGCGTGACAATGACAGGTCCAGCAGCATTGACAACAAACGTGATAAGCCCGATGAATAGGAGATAAATAATCAGAATGGCGAGCGTCCTAGGTATCTTCTTCGACAAAAATCGAACAATCGGATTAAAGATGAAAAAGAGAATACCTGCCAGTAAAATAGGAACAAACAACGTTGAAGCAAATAAAATGATCGGCTGAAATAAAAATGAAACTTTTGTTGATACGTACACAATCAGTAAAACCAGTAATATTTGGAATGTCCAAAAATGAACTTTAGATTTTAACAAAGATGCTCCTCCTGTTACGTATTGACCTTATTAAAAAACTACTATTCAACCCACCTTCTGTCAACTGCTTCTTGTTTTAGAACCATATTTTTTGAAAAAAAAAGAACAATTGGTATATCATGCACTTTTTCCAGATATACATTCTGTAAGCATTGAAAAAAGCAGACACCTGTGCGTCTGCTTGTTACACTCTTTCACTGTGATCAGGCATCACCGACACGATTTGCTGGATCCGCACATAAAACACTGATTTTGCCCCCGCCTCAATCACAATATGATCCGGCATCACTTCCTTCAACTTTCCACGTACTGTATCTTTCACTGTTTGAACAATCAATCTCATACCGACTACTTTCTGCAATGTTTGATAAACATATGGATCAACTAATGAAACAAGCTGTGGACTTCCTTGTTGTGCCATGCTACCTGCCCCTTTACTTGTGTATTTACCCACAGCGTATGCAATGACCCATGTGAGTGTCACTCAGCAAACCCACAACATTATTACCGTATTTTTACATTTCGTATTTTTTTACAATTTTTAGAAGTATAATAGATTGGTGCTGCCAACATCTTAAATTATTTGAAGAGGTGAATGATCTTGAAAAAATTAATCTGTATCGTTGCTGTCATGCTCTTACTATCCTCTGCAAGTTATGCGCACGCAGGCACAATTGGAGATGCACCTGGTACACCAGGGAAGTGGTTTAAAGGAGAAGAACCGGTACAAAAAGACCTGTCAAAACCCCCACTTGTTTTTGTTCATGGCATAAACAGTTCTTCCTCCACATGGTCTGATCGAAACGATATGGCAAAACAAGCTGTTCTGAACGGATACGAAAGCGCGTTCATAGATTTGTATCCAGATCAGGACATGAAAAAGAATGGGAAACTATTAGCAGAAAAGTTAAAAGAAATCTATGAATTTTTCGGCAGAAAACTGATCGTAATCGGTCATAGTAAAGGCGGAGTGGATACGCAGGCTGCCCTCGTGTATTACAACGCTCATCCATATGTAGAGAAAGTCATCACACTTGGCTCTCCACACTATGGGACGCCGCTTGCGGATTTAGCCTATAGCAAAGGCGGAAGCTGGCTTGCGCAAATCCTTGGACAAAAGAGCGACGCGCTCTATTCTCTGCAAACCGGGATGATGGCAGCTTTTCGAAGTGAAACCGACCAGCTGGAGACGTTCCCTCATAAGTATGTAACCTATTCTGGTTCAGATTGGGGAACCTTTGGCGGAGTGCTTTATTTAGGCGGCATGTATTTAAAAAGCTTTGGTGCAAACGATGGCGCTGTGACGGTCAGCAGCACAAAGCTAGCATATGCAAACAATATTTTAACAGGAAAATGGGATCACTTTTCGATCAAAAACGGCACAAGCATGTTCCCTGTATTTCAGGCACAGCTGCGTGCAAGTACCGCAAGCGCTGAAAGTGAAGACGAACAAGAGCAAGAACCAGTCGCTTCGGAGCTAAATACAAACGTTTATGTGAAAGGTGGAGAAAGTGAAAAGGATAAAACAGAAGCGTTCTATGTAGAGGAAGGAACGAATGGCCTATCGATTCAGTGGTTAAATGAAAGACAGGAAGCCAATCCGGAAATCGTTGCGCCAAATGGAGATGTCTTAACCAATTTGACGACATCCGAATCATCATTCCCATATGAAGGCGCCTATTCACACCATGTGCAAATCAATAAACCCGTTCCAGGAAAATGGACGATTCGATCAAATTCAGGAAAAAAGGATCCTTATTTGCTACTTGTATCCTTTGATTCACCATTGAATGAAGAAATCAAAATCGCTGCAGCGAAATCAGGAGATGCATCGACACATTCGAGCAAGCTGATTAAACGATTAAGCAAAACTGTAGAGACCACTTATTTTAAAGATGCCGAGAAGGATCATCCACTGAAAACGAGCTCTTCATCAGCCGTTCAATTGAAAAAAGAAGGTGCTTATTCCGTCACGGTTCATTACACAGGTCTCACTGCGTCAGGAACGTCGGCATTTAACCGTACTGTGATCCGCACATTGTATGTGGATCAGCACGGAACGATTCATGGAGATATTCCATATTAAACAGAGCGTTTCATGGGCTGAAGCGCCTGCTGCACCTTCTCATCCAAATCAGCAATTTTTTGGAGCGCAAGTGATTCATCTATTTGTCTGTAATGATGGTGTCCACCAGGCTCTTCGTCCATTTCATCTGCTTTCTTCACAATTTGCTGGAGTGTGTCCTTATGCAGGTCGCCCTCTGGCAAATATGAATCTGTGTGAAGCAAAATCGCAAGGGCAATCTCTTTGGCTGCTTTTGGTTCCTCGCCGAGCCGTATGAGCAGTTTATGTGCCCGCTCTGCCCCTTTAATGGCATGAATATCATTCCGTCTATATGTCTCGTAATCCCACTCTCCGCCTGCTGTATACCATTCATAGTGGCCGATGTCATGCAAGAGTGCTGCTTTCACAGCAAGATCCGGGTTAATCCTCGCCTGCATCGCCAGTTTGAATGCGTGATAAGCACAAGCAATGGCGTGGGCTTTTCCTGAACGATTTAAATATTTTTGAGCGACTGGATGGGTGTAAACATCCATTAATGTAACCTTTCTCATGGAAACCCCTCCTTATCTATATTTTTAGCATCCTAACATATTCTGAAAAGAAACTCAAATGTTCTGTCATATTTCCGATGAGTCTCAAAATTAGCTTATGCTCGATAAGCTGTCTTTGCTTGTACAATACGAAAAAAGCAGCCGTTATGACTGCTTTTTTCCATACTCACGGGCATCGTATACACAACCGCCAGCTGGGTCATCTGCTAGAAGGTCGAGTAAAATACCGGCCACTTCATCTGGGCTCTTTAGCGTACCTGTTTCATGTAATTGCTGAAACCGTTCAATTTGTTCAAAGTCCTGTTTGGAGGATTTCCGAATCTCTCCCTGCATATCCGTATCAATCGTACCGGGTGAAAAGGAAAACGTGGCGACAGGATATGTTTCGTCCTGCTGTTCCTCATGTAAAGTCCTCATAAACATATCAAGCCCTGCTTTTGAACTGCAATAGGCACTCCATCCTTTGTACGGGTTTTTAGCTGCCCCAGAAGAAAGATGCACGATGGTTTTCTTCCCTTCAAGAGATTGTGTCTTCCTCACAAACACGTGACTGAGCAAAACAGGGATGACAAGGTTCAGCGTATAATGCTGATGAAGCGTATCCTCTCCGCCTTGCCCTGCACGTTTGATAGGAGTCACCATTCCTGCATTATTGACAAGCAAGATGTCATCAGCGTCTGCGAGAGTTTGCGAGGACAAGATGCCCTGAAGCCACTTTGCAGCCGATTCCTCATCAGTGAGATCGACCTGTGAATGCGTGAGGTGTGGATGGGATAGTGGCGACTCACTTCTTGCAGCGGTGTACACGTTATCCCCGCGTGAAAGTAGCTGTTTGACAAGTGCTAAACCAAATCCTTTTGATCCGCCTGTGACGATTGAAATTCGAATGACAATCTCCTCCCTTGATAACACTATTTTAAATAGTGAATCGGTATCACATCAAGCAATCTGCATAAAGAAAAGCCTGCCCCTTTTTAAAGAGGCAGGCTATTTCTTTTCCGTCTTCACATTCACCTTTGGAATCAGAATGATCATGACAATGATGCCAAAGGCGATCAAGATGCCAAAAATGATTGGCAGAAGCGCCGATCTCTGCTTTTCATGATCATCGCCAGAAGGAGTTGATACAGCCGAATCGCTGAAAGAGATATTCATCTCTTTCATCATACGAGCTGGCGTTTTAGGCGGATTGTCTTTCAGATCACTAAAAATTTGCGGCGAAAGTTGACCACCAGAGGTCTTAGGCGGGTCAGCAAAGTGAATGTCCGTTTTGACTTTAGATGTTGTTTTGCTTTGTTCGTATTTCGTTTGATCCCTCAATATACTCGAATTAATATTGAGGTTCTTTTCTTGATATTCATTCGGCTTGACATTCGTATCCGTATCTTCACCTGTAGCAGCAAAAGCAGCAGGACTGAGGAGAAAAAGGGATATGACACCAAGTGCCATCCCTTTGACGAATAGATTAAGCCTCATGAGTGACATCACGTTCCTCTGTTTTGTCTTTCCATAGCTTCTTCACTAGTGGAATGACCATGAACAATATCGTTAAAATCAGTAGCCCTGTGATGCCCATACCGAAGTTGTCTCCATTTCCATATTGGATAGACAGATACACGTCTGTCACTGGATTTGTAAAATGGAAGTTTGGCATGACCAAATCAATTAACGGTGCAACAAAGAAGAATATAAGCGCCGTTGCTGCCATCCATCCGGCAATTGAACCGAAAAGGAAAGCTGTGCGAATAAAGGCAGAGCATGCCACTAGCAGCAAAATCGTAAAGATGGACCATTGAATGGCTTGGTCATCAGCTAGTTTGTAAATGTTGAGTCCAAACAGGCTGATCATGAGCCCGACTAACAGATTTAAAATACCAAACAGTGCACCTTTGACCAGCATTGGCGCTGACGCATAGTACGAGCTAAAAAAGCCAATCAACAAACTGCTGATCATGACAATAACCAAAATGACTACTGGCGGTACAGTCTGCGTTTTTTCTTCTGGCACATCGCCGCTAATTTTCAGCGGATTGGCTAAATGGTTATACACATAGTTGCTGTTGCCTTGATCGTCTAAAGTGTTGCCTAAAATACCCTTCAAATCTTGTTGAACAAGCTTCGTAGAATTGACATTCTTACTCCAGTTTTCGTTCAACGTATCTGCTTTTTCTTGAACGGTTGTGACACTTTCTTCAATATTATTCGTATAATCCGCCACCCCTTTTTGGCGGTCGGTTAACGAACTCATATTTTCAGAAAGACGAAGCACTTCCTGACCAATTGAATCCTGTGCACTCACAACAATCGAACTGCCCGCAAGGTCTGCCGTATACACCGCATCTCCTTGATCAGCCATTTGTTCAGCTACTGTGTCCGCACTTTCAGAAATGGCATTTAACTCCTGTTCCATGCTTGCCTGCTGAGTCGAAATGTATTCTGCGTAGCCATCTGAGAATTTTTGCATCTCATCAATAAAGGTAGACACATCATCATTTGACGTCAGCATTTGATTTTTGAGTGTATCCCAGTTTTCCGTTTCTTCTTTTTTGATGGCAAGGATGGACTGGATTTCATCTCCTTTTGTGTCTAGTAGAGATGAGTTGTTTGTTGGTTGATATAGATTCCCAAGCATCATCTCTAGCTGAGACAGTTGATTGGAGTATTCCATTAACTTTTTGGTGCTTGTTGAATTTGTTTTAAACTCTTGATCAAATATTTTCGTATTCACAGTGTTGCCAATCGGCGAGTTTACTCGTTTCAGCTCTTGCACTTTGTTTAAAATAGAGGATTCCTGATTTTTGATTTCATTCGGAATGACGTTATATCGATCTTGTAACCTTAGAATCATCTTTTCAAGCTTCTCTACTTTTTTCGTGAGGCTTTCAAGCTCCTTACTCATTTGACTTACTTTGTCTTTCAATTGGTCGTTATGAGCGGCCGCTTTTTCTTGAATCTTCTTTTTCACTTCTTCTAAACGATTAGACAGTGCTTTCAGGTCGTCTTTTGATTGATTCGTGCCGCTGTTATCTGGCTGAACAGCATCCTGGCCATTTTCACTCTCTTTATCATCTTCATTAGTAGGAGGTGCAGTCTGATCTTCTAATTGATCAGCTAGATCGTTCATTTCCGATGAAATTTGCGAGAGTTCATTTGTTTCATCATCTAAGTTAATGCCAATCTCTTCTGGGTTCTCGTTATCTTGATCTGATTGCCCGTCATCATCAGGATCAGCTGGCTGCTCGGGCGCGTTCATTAACTCTTGCCTTTTTGTCTCTAGCTTATTCTGCAAGGCGATGATCTTACTTTTATAGGCCTCTAAGTATTGACCTTCATAATTCTTCAATAGTTCTTCTTGAGACGCCTTCACAAGGTCCGTTAATCCCGACGATTGCTTAGGAATTACGTCTTCTCTTGCCCTTTGAACAGATTGAATTGCGCTGTCCGTTGTTTTAAGCTGACTTTGGACCCCATTGATATCGGTTTTGAGTCCGCCCATTTGATCGCTAAAGCTGCGGGCGTTTTGGTTTTGAATCTCCGCAAGCTGTTTGAGTCCTTGCTGGATTTGTTTTTTGCTTGTCGATTGCGCTTTGATCAAGAGATCCTTTTGTTTGTCTTGATACTGCTGATATTGATCGACTACTTTTACGAAATCCTTCAGCTGGCTTTTCGCTTCTTCTGTTGTACTTAAACCGTCTTTATACTGTTTTTGTGAGTCGGCCATCGCATTTTTTAGTTCTTCTATTTGTTTCTTCTGCTGCTGGACGGCATCAGATAGTTTGTTTGAATTTGGCTTATAGAAGTTGTACATCGTGTTTTGGAATTCGACCTCTTTACCAACAATATGCTCAAACTCTTCTCTGACATTGCCGATTTCCTGTGATACAAAACTCCAATATAAAGTCGACATTTGTTCATTCATTTTCTTTTGAGCATTTTCTAGCTCTCTTTGTACTTTTTCTTTATTCACTGCATTGAGCTGATCTTGGATTGAGAATTGGATAGATGCCTTCTCTGGATGATCCTTATCATAGCTCAGCACATTTTTAGAGAAGTCAGATGGAATATAGAGAACTGCATCGTACTTTCTATTTTTCAGGCCATTTTCTGCCGCACTTCGATTGACGACTGTCCATGTGTAATCTGGACGCTCTGATAATGCCGCCACCACATCCTGTCCAAAACGAGCGGTATTTTCACTTTCGCTCGCCCCCATATCCTCATTGACCACGGCAATGTTACGTGTGGCATTCTTTTTCTGTTTTGCCGGATCATCCCCAATGAGATGGAAAAATAGAACCGGCAAGACGAGAATCAGTATCATGGTCGACACGATTTTGATGGAGCTTTTTTGCTGCTCTGTCATTGAACACTCTTCCTTTCTACCGCACATAAAGGAACCTGGATTTTCTTCTCTTTCCCGTTTTCAACCAAATATCCGAATCCTGGCTGAATCTCTGGTTCTTGTCTTGCATACGGAAGCGGTATGATGTTTTGCTCTGATTTTTTCATCAGTAACATGGCATGACGAACCTGTTTAATTTCGTTTGTGAGTGCATCATAGCCTTTACTGAATTCGGTATGATTTCCTGATGCGATCAGGCTGAAGCCTAAGTGTGCATATGATTTCATGAAATCTGCCAATTGATCTTGAAGACGCGGGTCGATTGTCTGCTGAAAACGCGTAATGCCATCAATCACAAGCACAATTTGAGAGAACGACAACTGATCAGTCTCTCCCCGGCGCACAGCTTCGACGTACATCTCTTCACGCACCTTGAATAAACGATCTATTTCCTCTGCCCATTCTGTGATATCATCCTTTGTTTCAAGGTAATGAATGTTTTCTTCTTTTGCATAATGAGAGAGCCCCCGATCAATCGAATCAAAGACGGCCAGCTTCTCAGGTTTTGCTACTAATAGCTGATCAAGCATTAGTTTGGTCACATTTGTTTTCCCTCGCTGCGTTTGACCGATGATGAGGCAATGTTTATTCTTCTTCAAGTCAAAGTAAACAGGTGCAACAGATTCCTCATCTAGTCCGACTGGAATGTCATACGGCTGTTTTTGTTCTTCTAAGCGACTCTCTAGCTCCCAAATGGTCAGCTTATCAGGAAGCATCGGCACAGGTTTTGGTTTTTCAGCTGATTCAAAGCGAGCATCTAGAAGCTGGATCTCTTGTTTTAAATGCTCAAACAATTCGAGATCGTTCTCTCCTTCAACTGGCAGGAACATTTGGGCAAAATAAAGCTCTTCTTTGTTGATAATGACTCGTCCTGGAATTGGCTCTAAGCTGAATTTCGGTCTGCCAATAATGGAGTATGCCTCTCCTTGATCCATTAAGTAATGGACAATCTTTGTTTTCAAGTTGTTCATAAGCGATTGACGGACTGCGTTGACACGAGTCGCTGTGATTAAGAAATAAATGCCTAACGATTGTCCATCACGGCTTAACTGAATAAATTCAGATTCGAGTTCATGCATTTCGTCTTTCACAATGTCAAAGTTGTCAATCACGATAAATATGAATGGAAGCTTTTTCTCATTCAGCGCATTGTACATTTTGATATGACTCATTTCCTGCTGTCTAAATAAACGCTTGCGATATTCAACCTCTTCACGAAGACGCTTCATCGACTTTTGAATCTTTCTCATTTGATCCATTAAGAAATAATCAGCCGTATGCGGAAGTTTGGCAAGCGGTAGCAAGGTGCCGTTACCGAAGTCATAAATATATGCATGCCATTCTTCAGGTGAATATCTTTCTGCGAAGCTCATAAGCAGTGTTGTTGCAGCAAGTGATTTGCCGTAGCCGGATGAACCGAAGATGCCAATATTTCCATCCTCCATCATTTGATAAGAAAGTGGATGCTGGCTTTGCTGATCTGGCTCATCGACAAGAGCGAAATGGAAGACGTGCTCTTCACTTGATGCATAACGTGTTTTTGGAATCCGTTCTTCAAGCGGTGGAAGCCATGGACTCGGAAGCTTTTCAATTCCAAGCTCCTGCTGCATACGTTCAATTTCATCCACAACAGCGGAAATTTCCGTCACTGTCTCTTTTTTCACAGCCGGCTCTGTACTTACCCCTGATAATGGGATCAGTCCAGTGTCCGTTACAATGGCGATGTCATCTTCTGATCCGTAGCCATCTTCCATATACGGTGCACCGCTCCACGCCGATTGGAATAATTCATAGATTTCATTGTTCCCCACTTGTAAATATCCACGACCTGTCACGGTAATCGACGCTGCATCACTATTTTTCAAAATTTCCTTACTGTCTGACGCATCTTGTACCTTTAATGCGACTTTAAAGCGGGAGTTACTCCAAATTTGATCATCAATGACCCCGCCGGGCTTTTGTGTCGCCAAAATGAGATGGACACCGAGACTTCGTCCAATCCGCGCGGCACTGACAAGCTCTCTAATAAATTCTGGCTCTTCACTTTTTAATTCAGCAAACTCATCAGAGATTAAGAACAAATGAGGCATCGCCTGTTCCGCCTTTTTCTCTTTATAGAGTTTCGTATAGTCATTGATATGATTCACATGATACTGATCAAACAAGCGCTGTCTTTTCTTCAGTTCACTTTTAATAGAGGCAAGCGCTCGTTCACTAAAGTTTTTGCTGCCTTCAATGTTTGTGATCGTACCAAGTAAGTGCGGAATATTTCGGAACGGCTGCGCCATTCCCCCTCCTTTGTAATCAATGAGCAGGAACGCCACTTCATGCGGGTGAAAGTGTACAGCCAAGGATAAAATATACGTCTGTAAAAACTCACTTTTTCCTGATCCCGTTGTTCCCGCTAACAGACCATGTGGGCCATGTGCTTTTTCATGCAGATTCAGATCGACAATATCATTTTTTCCTTTATAACCGATAGGCACAGATAATGACTTGGCTGTTTCAGATGTCAGCCATTTTTCACGAATGCCAATGTCATCTACCTGTTTGGCATGAAACAGATCAAGGAAGGAGACCGTTTCTGGAATCGAGTTGGTCATCCCGACTTGATGATCTAATGTTCTTAAGGTTCTGGCAAACAGCTCATTGTCCGCTCGCTCATGTGCATCCAGCTGAAATGGAATTCGTACGGCCTTCTTATGCTGAATAAGAATATCTCCTTCTTCTTCGTTAATGTAACGAACAAGCGTTGAAATATTTTCAGCCAAGCTTTCCTTTGTTTCTGCCGCAAAGATAATAGAGATGCCTAAATCAGTCCGGCTGCCTTCTAGGTATTCTAAAATCACATGTTCCGCAATGAGTTCATGGTTTGTCACGATAAACACAAAGTGAGGCGTAAAGATTTTTTTCTCTTTTTCCTCTTCCAGATCACGCTCTCGCAAAATTTCATAAATAGAAGACAAGAGCTGATCACGTGTTTGTTCGTTGTATATAAACCCTTTCCCGTATGTATGAGGAAGTTGGAAGTGCGGCAGCCATTTCATCCATTCCCAGTTCTCATACTCCTGTTCATTAAAGATAAAAACAAATCTCAAATCATGATAGCTGTGCGAGAAAGCAAGCTGGCCGACAAGCTGGTGAAGCTCATTTTTGACAATTGCCGGTTTTCCTATTAATCCGGTTGGACCGTCCGCAAGACCGAACGTAATCGGTACATCTTTTACCTCGCGATAGACGTTTTGCATATGCTGTGTTTGTTCCATTAAGTCATCGATGTCACGATTGGCCATATCGCCGCCGCTCGTCGATAATTCATAACTTGAAGGAACTGCACCTGTCCCTAGACGCAGCTGTAAAAAATCATCACTGACAAGCGTCTTTTCCCAAATACGCCCGCTGATTTCTGACGTCAAATATTTCATTTGTTCAAAAGACGGATAATGATACGTTAAAATAAATTGTTGACGGTCATACAGCTCTTGCAGCTCTTTCCGCTTATTTTCTAAGTAAAGAGAGTAAACGCGTTGCCGCTTCTCCTCTCGTCTTTTGCGCTGTGATTTCTCTTTAAAATATTGAACGGACGAAGTAATTAACGTCATAATAAACATCGCCATCGACACGACAATAAAGATACCTCGCGGCTGTACAAGGGCCACGATCCCCATGACAATAAGCATGACAAGCGGCGGAAGAACCACGAGCCAAAGTCCTCTGCCGTTATTTTCACTCTCCTGTGAAGGAAAGCTGAAAGACACCCGGTCATCTGGCAGATCGTAAATCAAACGTGGTGTTCGTCTATATAAAGGATATTTTTGTTTCGTTTCGGTACTCGGCGGCCTTGTTTTTTCTAAACGTGTTTGAAATGGTTCAAATGCTGTTACTTGCAATAAATCATCATCTTTCAATGACAGCGTCAAAAAGTTCCAAAACAACTCATCTCCAGCAAGAAGCTGCTGTGGACCGTGCAGCTGTTTCCCGTTCACATAGATCGTTTCATCTTGGGGAATGACATACCAAGTGCCTTCTATTTTTTCCAACGTGAAGGATTTGGCATCTTGAAACATTGAATGGGCTTCTTCTTTCCACACATCCGCTTCATCTATTTCTTCACTTGAAATAGTCACTTCGACTCTATTTCCTAGGTAATAAATGGTTTGATCATGATGTGAATCCATCAACATGAGTGTGAGTGAACCAACCTGATATGGTTCATGTGGAAGTAAGTGACCTTTCTTTTTTTCGCCCTGATAAAGAGAAAAGCCGTCATTCGTTTCATCTGGAGATAAACGAATCAATCCTTCATCAAACGAAAGGGAAGGAATCGTTACTGTATGCTCTATTTCAGGTCCAATCACAGCTTCCCGGTTGAACTGCTCATCTAAACGGACGGTTTGATAATCTTCCTCATAAAAAACCCATAGAAGATTCAAACGCTCCACCTCCTCATCGGACAGCACCAACTGTCAGTTGTATCGAAAGAATTATTTTTTCTCATCTTTTTTCGTCTGAGAGGTTTTCTTTTTTGCATCAGATTCTTTCTCTTTTTTCTCCTGATCGGCTTTTGACTGCTCTTTTTGTTCAGCTGTTTCATCTGTTTGGCTTGCATCTGAGGAGTCATTGGTGCTCGTCTCCGTTGTTTCTTTTTCTTCATATTTTGCCATTTCCTTAATGATTGGATCTAGCTGTTTTTGTTTTTCTTCAGCAGATAGGCTGTCGTCATTTTGAATTTCATTGCGGTAGGCGACGAGTGCTGTGAATATGTATCGGTCGTCCCCGAGCACCCTTGCAATATCCAGAGCTTCCTTGCTATTGCCTTGTCCAATATGAATCCAGAACAGGAAGTATTGCGGGTCTGTCTGCAATGTGTACGTATCCGTGATTTCTTTTTTGTGCTGGTCAAGCAATAGATTCCCTTGATTCGTTTGCACATACGAAATGGCCAGTTCATATTGAAGAGAGACTGGCATTTGATCGGCTTTGTATTTTTCGAGCGTATCCACCACTTGGCTGTACTGTTTGTTGAGATAATACTTGTTCGCTTCCACATACGCTTCTTGTTTCGGCATGGCGAAAAAGAACGTGTAAATGGTATACACCAATGCAGGAATCAAAAGAACAAGGAGGCCAAGTCCAATGTATCGTTCAATCTTCCATTTCTTTTTTGGAATGGTTAAGAGCGTCTTTTCTTTTGCTTCGATGGCTTCTATTTTTTGTTGAATCAAAGCAGACAATTCTTCCAGCGACTGTGTATCACTTATTTCCTTTGCCTGCTCAGATAATTTCAACGTATCATGATAAGCCAAATATTCTTGAAACTGATATTCATGGTCCACCACTCGAAGAATGACGGCTTTGACCTCTTTTAACAAACGTTGTTGGTCGGTTTCATATGGCGGGATGCTTTCTTTGACCCCGTAATGCAAAAATGCAGGCGCTAAGCCTTGATGAAAAACAATGTTTTCAGGAGAAACAATAGGATGCAGCCGCTTCACATCGTGTTTGCACACTGCATCGACAAGCTGGTATGAAAAAATCCATTTGCTTTTTTCATCCTTTGCATGGATGAAACGAAATTCCTGATAGGCAGGAGGCGGTTGAATCGAAATGATGACCTCACCTTCGGTTAATTGGATCTCTTTTTTAAATGAAGGATTGATGTCTTTAATCGGTGCCGCTTCTAAACCGTCTAAGAGTTTAATTGTCTCTCTTTGAAAAATGAAGGTGTAAGTGCCTTCCTCTTTTTTCATGACTGCTTCTAATTGTTCTTCTAAATAGGAACTCTTTTTATCTGCCATTTACAAAAGTCCTTTCATAGTATTTCCAGCCTGTCTCCTGTGGTGATTCCACAGTCTGACAGCTTATATTCGCCTGAAAACACAGCTTTCTTATTGACTACACGCACCCATCCGCCATCTCGTTTAGGTAGTGAGATTTGTTTTGCCTGCCAGGCGATATGGATGACTTGTTTAATATGTAAATAATTTGATAGTCTCAAATCAAACACACTGCCATCATAGTTTTTTAAGTCGATGGTAATATCGATATACACAAATTTCCACCTCACAAAATAGAAAGAGCGCCGGCATCAACTGACAGACTCGGCGCTTTTTCTGCTTTTCACACTTAGAAAGGAAATCCCTTTGATTAGCCGCGGATTTGGCTAGCGATGTCTTGGTCAGTGCTTTCAAGTGTATTTGCAGTTTGATCAAGCTGATTGCTGACATCTGTTAATAGATCAGACATTTTGATGAATGAAGGTTTTAGCTGTTCGTATTGATCAGCGAATGCTTCACTAGAAGCACCTTCCCACATTCCTTTTAGGTCAGAGATCATTCTATTTAGACGATCAACTTGGTTTAACACTTCTTGACTTTCAACACCATATTGCTTAGCGGTCGCTCTTAGTTCTTCTGGGGTTACGCGAATAATTCCTGACATATTCCTCATTACCTCCCGTGCATAGCCGCCATATAATGGGCTAATCCACTTATTTTTTGACGTTATTATTATAAAAACAGAAATGATACACAGTCAAACAAATCTGTTTTTATTTTACAAAATGAGTCTATAGAATTACTGTTTTTTCGCTCTTTATCTAGTATTTAACAATTTTTTGGTCATATATTCTTAATAAAAGGGCGTGCACTTCGATGAATCTTTCCGCCTATTGATTTTTTACTACATTATTATTGTACTATTTCTTTTTATGATCAACGCATGACCAATGTGCTCATTTCTCAAGCTTTTTGTTTTTTTAATGATTATGGCATTTTCTTGTTGATTTACGTACCTGATTCTCTTCATAATGTAAGTACGTGAAATATTCGAAAAAGCAGGGGTTTTTTATGACAAAAAAGACAGATCCATTTAAGTATAGCCTTGATCGTTTAGAGGATGTGGCAGACCAAATTAGTGATGTGCTCAATTGCCCTATTACTATAGAAGATACTCATCATCGATTATTAGCCTATAGCACACATAATGATTTCACTGATCCCGCCAGAACTTCAACCATTATCTCCCGCCGTGTACCGGAAAAAGTCATTAATCGGCTTTGGAAAGACGGTATCATTCCTACACTCCTTAAAACAGATGAACCGCTTCGCGTACCTCAAATTGCAGAAGTCGGTCTATCCAGCAGGGTTGCCATTTCCATATGGAAAGACAAAGAGGTGCTCGGCTTTATCTGGGCAATTGAATCCACGCAGCCTTTTTCAGATGAAGAAATGGACCTTCTCAAGATGGCAGCACATGCCGTGAAAAACAAATTACTCAATTTACAAATTCGAAAAACGAAAACAGAAGAACGCAATCAGGAGCTATTTTGGAAGATGCTCACAGGACATATTCATGAAAAGGATGAGATGCTTGATCTCTTCTTGAGGCTTGGGATGAGGTGTCCAGACACGTATGCGATTATTATTTTTCGCCTTCGTGATGAACTCACAGAAGATACGGAAAAGAAGCTCTCCTATCTGCTTGAAACAACGCAGCAAGTGCAGGTGCTGTTAACGACTGTTGATTTTAACGAATTCATTATTCTTGTCTCGCCAAAAACAGAACATCCGCTTCAAGATATTAAACAATTCACAAGCGGCATGCTAAAGCAGTTGTCTGATCGGTATCAACTCCATGACGTTCAAGCAGCCATTGGTGGAATTTACGATCACATTACTCATATTCAGCCATCCTATAAAGAAGCACTGGCCGTCTTAAAAACAAAAGAACGCTTTCCTGTGGAAACAGAACAATTAAACAGCTTTTCTGAACTGGGTATTTATCAATATTTAGATGTGCTTGCTGAAAAACGAAAGGGATCGTCTTATTCCAGTTACTCTTTATCAAAGCTTGAGGATTACGATCTCAGGCATCATTCCAACCTCGTCGAGACCCTTGAACGATTTATTGATTGTGACAGCAACGCCAATATCGCCGCAAAGCAGTTAAATATTCATATCAACACATTGAATTATAGACTGAAGCGGATTACGGACATTGCAGAAATTGATTTAAAAAACATGAATGAGAAAATGACTATTTATCTTGATATGAAGCTAAAAAACGTCCCTTTGTGAAATTTCACAAAGAGGCGTTTTTTAATTTTTTCATTCAACCGAAGAATTTTCTAAACTTTCAGGATACACTAGACATACAATATCAATAGATAAGCATAGGAGGAATTGATATGATCATCGGCATTCCGAAAGAGATTAAGAACAATGAAAACCGGGTCGCATTAACACCAGGAGCAGCATCTCAATTGCTTTCAGCTGGACACCAGATTTTAATCGAAACGAACGCTGGTTTTGGAAGCGGATTCACTGATGACGATTATGTATCTGTTGGTGCAGAGATTCTTGATCAAGCGAAAGATGTGTGGGCATCTTCTGATATGATTATGAAGGTAAAAGAACCATTACCAGAAGAATATGCTTATTTCAGAGAAGGTCTGATCTTATTTACGTACTTGCACCTTGCAGCAGAGCCCTCCTTGGCTGAAGCATTAAAACAAAAAGGTGTGACAGCCATTGCTTATGAAACGGTAACGGACGGAAAATCACTCCCTCTATTAACGCCAATGTCTGAAGTAGCAGGTAGAATGGCTGCTCAAATTGGTGCTCAATTTTTAGAAAAGCCAAAAGGCGGAAAAGGCATTTTGCTCGCCGGCGTGCCAGGAGTATCGAGAGGGAAAGTCACCATTATTGGCGGCGGTGTCGTTGGAACAAATGCAGCGAAAATGGCGATCGGACTTGGCGCAGATGTCACCCTTATTGATGTAAATGCGGAACGATTACGTCAGCTGGACGATCAGTTTGGTCATCAAATGAAAACGTTAATGTCTAATCCTGTTAACATTGCAGATTCAGTGAGCGAGGCAGACCTGCTCATTTGTGCGGTTCTCATCCCAGGTGCTAAAGCACCAACCCTTGTCACAGAAGAAATGGTGAAACAAATGAAGCCTGGTTCTGTCATTGTCGATGTAGCCATTGACCAAGGCGGGATTGTGGAAACAATCGATCATATCACAACACATGATCAGCCTACTTATGAAAAGCACGGCATTTTACATTATGCTGTTGCCAATATGCCAGGAGCGGTTCCGAGAACATCGACAGTTGCTTTAACAAACGTCACGGTCCCATACGCACTGCAGATTGCAAATAAAGGCGCTGCAAAAGCGATCAAAGAAAACAAGGCGATTGCTGAAGGCGTTAATGTGATGAATGGACATATCACCTATGAAGCTGTCGCTCGTGATCTCGGCTATGATTATGTGCCTGTTAGTAAAGCCCTTGAAACGTCTTCCATGACCGAAGCTTAATATCTAGCCCGCCCTTTTCAGGGGCGGGTTTTATTGTTAACCTAAAATAAAAATGAGTTGACAAAAGAACCTCTTCCCCTTAATCTATTTGTACAGATAAGACAGGGGGAAATATCATGCAAAAGAAGACAAGAACAGCTGACTTTGTGCTCGTCGGGATGTTTGCTGCACTCATGGCTATCGGAGCCAATATCACATCCATTGTGCCATTTTTACAGGTCGGCGGAATCCCACTTACGATGCAGCCGTTTTTTTGTGTGCTTGCTGGTCTTTTGCTGGGCAGACGACTTGGCGCATTGGCCATGATTGTCTATGCTCTTGTTGGGATCGCTGGTGCACCTGTATTCGCACAGTTCTCGGCGGGTCTCGGCGTTATTTTAGGAAAAAGCGGTGGCTTTGTGTTATCATACATTCCTGCTGCTTGGCTTGCCGGATTCATTCTTGAAAAAAGACAAAACCCTGGTTTTGGCCGCTTTTTATTTGCAGCCATTGCAGGAACGACCGTGATGTATGTGATCGGGACAACTTATACGTACATCGCATTAAATGTATGGCTGAACGCACCAATCTCTTATCAAACCACATGGTTCTTCATGATATGGTTTATGGTAAAAGACTACGCGCTGACCATCCTCCTTGCGATGCTGGCACCTAAAATTTATCGATCTGTTTCAAAAGCTACATCCTTTCGAAAAGAACAAACAGCTTCCTAACATCAGAAAAGGTTCCTTTACTCTATGAGTAAGGAACCTTTTTTCATTTATAGCATAATTGCCGCAAGCCAGCCGAACAAGACGAGCGGGATATTATAAAAGGCGAATGTTGGGACACATGTACCCCAAATGTGGTGATGCTGTCCATCCATATTCAGTCCAGATGTTGGTCCGAGTGTACTGTCGCTTGCAGGTGAACCTGCATCTCCTACAGCCGCAGCTGAACCAATAATCGCAATAGTCGCCATTGGGCTGAACCCTAAGTGTAAACAAAGCGGTACAAAGATCGTCGTAATAATCGGAATCGTTGCAAATGATGAGCCAATGCCCATTGTCACTAGCAGACCCACCAGTAGCATTAAAATGGCCGCTAAGCTTTGGCTGTTTCCGATAAATTGAGAAGATGCCTTGACGAGAGATTCAATATCTCCTGTTTTCGTTAAAACATTGGCAAATCCAGCTGCAACAAGCATGACAAATCCGATAAATGCCATCATGTTCATGCCAGATGTAATCAGCGCATCTGCTTCATCGCGTTTCATCATTCCCGTTACAAACAAGACAAGCAAGCCTGCAAGCGCACCGAAGATCATCCCTTCGACTCCAAGGCTTTGAGAGAGATATAACTGAACAATAAGTGATACAAGGATCGCAAGCCCAGCAAAGAATAAGCTCTTTTTTGTATATGCTGATTTTTCTACATCCGTAATGTCACGATTTTCATATGTTTTTGGCTTACGATAGACAAAGAGTGAAACGATCAAGCCAAGAACCATGCCGCCTACAGGAATCAGCATCGCATACGGAATGTCTGCTAAATTCACTGTTAAACCTGCATCTTTCATGTTGTCACGAAGCATTCCGTGAAAAATCTGTCCAAAACCGACCGGAAGTAAAATATATGGTGCAGTAAGTCCGAAAGTCATCACACATGCTAGCAGTCTGCGGTCAATTTGAAGCTCGTTAAACACCTTTAATAATGGCGGGATTAAGACCGGAATAAAGGCAATATGAACAGGAACAACGTTTTGAGAAAAACAAGATACGATCAAAATGACCAGAATAATGAGCACTTTTGATAATGTTTTTCTTCTTGAATCGCCTTCTTTTCCAAGAAGCTTCACAGCTCCTTCGACCATGGCATCAGGAAGACCCGTTTTTGTCAATGCAGCTGCGAATGCACCTAATAGTGCGTAACTAATCGCCACTGTCGCATTTCCGCCAAGACCGTCAGTGAACGCTTGAACGGTTCCCCCTAGACCTAATCCACCTGCAAGTCCGCCCGCTAAAGCGCCAAGTGCCAGCGCAATCACGACATTGACCCGCAGCAAGCTTAATATCAACATTAAAACAACCGCTAAAACAACTGCATTCATGGTGAAACCTCCGAAATCCTTTAGTTTACTAATGTAGTAGATAATTAAAGTACCAACGTATGGTACCATAGAATATTTACTTCGTCAAATGGCGTATGTCCTACATAAAAAAGCTCTGCCAGTTGGCAGAGCTCAGATTGTTGACAAAGGGCTAAAATGAATTTTATTTTAGCCCTTTGTCTTCTTTTCAGCGTGATAGAAAACCTTTGCAGCCCTAGGAAGGACGAGCATCGGCGCGGAGCGAATTTGACATTCGTGAGCACCGAAGCGCAGGACTGACACCGAATGCGAGGGTTTGTCTACACGCTGAGCTCTGCCAGTTGGCAGAGCTTCCGTCGTTATTTCTTCGGTTCAAATCGTTCCACAAATGTTGCTAATGATCTGACCATCACACCTGTTGCTCCTGTTGGTCCAAAGCATGAAGGCTTTTCTGTCGTGGCTGTTCCTGCAATATCTAAGTGAACCCAAGGGGTGTCTTCAGCGAATTCCCCAATGAATGCACCTGCCATGATCGCATGACCATCACGACCTGGTGAGTTATTCAGATCAGCCATTTTGCTGTTTCTTACTCGTTTTTTATCTTTTTCGGTGATTGGCAGCTGCCAAATCATTTCCCCGCATTCTTCTGATGCCTCTTTAAACTGGGCATACAGTTCATCGTTATTGGTCATTACGCCTGTTGTTTCATTCCCAAGTGCCACAATGACACCGCCTGTTAATGTCGCAACATCCACAAGCACAGAGGCACCATGCTGCTTCGCATAGGTCACACCATCTGCTAAAACAAGACGACCTTCTGCATCCGTGTTAAGCACTTCGATTGTTTTGCCGCTTAGTGAGACAATGACGTCATCTGGCTTCATCGCATCTGCTGAGACCATATTATCTGTTGAGGCGATGACCGCAATGACATTCTGCTCTGGACGAAGTTCACCGATGATTTCCATTGCGCCTAAAACAGAGGCTGAACCGCCCATATCTGTTTTCATCCCCACCATACTTGCTCTTGGCTTTAAGGAATACCCGCCTGTATCATACGTAATGCCTTTACCGACAAGACCGATGACGTCTGTCCATTCTTCCTTGCCTTGATATTTCAATACAATTAGCTTCGGTGGTTCTGTTGAGCCTCTATTAACGGCTAGAATACCGCCCATTCCGAGCTCTTCCATTTGTTCTTTATCTAAAATTTCAATCTCGAATTCATATTTATAAGCAAGCTCTGCCGCATAGGATGCAAGATCAGAGGACGTGAGCATGTTCGGCGGCATATTCACAAGTGTACGAGCCGAATTGACCGATTGTCCGTAGACTTCGCCCACTTTCAGACTTGCCTGAATTTCGGCAGCATCATGATCCGTTGTTGCATAAACAAATTCGATAAAGCGATCCGGTTCATTCGTTTTATGTTTAAAATCTTGTAATTCATATGTAGCTAAAAGGCAGCTTTCAGAAAGGGCATGGGCTGCATCTTGAACAGGCAGATCCTTTCCTGTAAATGTATCAAGCAAAACCGAAACTGCTTGCTTTTTATCTTGATGAAGCTTTTTAAATAAATGCGCAAACACTTCCTTTGCCTCTTCAAACGTGTAATCTGACTCCTTCCCAAGCCCGACAAAATAAATACGTTTAATGCCGGTTTCAGGGGATGGGAAAAATTTCGAAAGCTGATTTCGCTTAGACGAAATATCGCCTTCTTTTAGTAATTCAGTGATTCTTCCTCCATGTAATTCATCCATTTCTTTTGCTTTTCCTGATAATTGGCTCTTTTGAAAAAGTCCGATGGCCAGTGTATCTTTATGTTGCAACTCATTTGTCGAGAAAAACATATTTATCACACGCTCCTTCAATGAACTCCATATTTCACATTGGAACTTCTATTATATCAAAATTTATGTGCTGATACGATCATTGCCAGCCTGTCTTCCCTTGAAGAACATTTATATTTTGGCACGCGGAAGGGCATCATGAAAAAGCGGCAGCGATCCATAGCAGCCTGTCCATGGTCTCCTCGTTCCACATCTACTTTCTTTAATGTTATAATGAACATGGACTTGGCAACAGTTCTTACTGCCATCATTTTTTTATCTTACTAGGGTAAATACTTTATCATTTCGCACGTTATTTTTTCTTAAAGAGAGGATGTTTCTTGTTCATGAGCGTACTGACGAATTTTCCGCTGCTTGCCAGCCTTGCAGCCATCTTTTTTGCACAATTTGTAAAAGTACCGATTCAATTTATCATTTCTAGACGACTAGATTGGTCGCTCATTACAAGCACAGGCGGAATGCCAAGTTCACACTCCGCAGCAGTAACAGCACTCTCAACAGCAGTTGCTTTAGAGCACGGGCTAGGAACATCTATTTTTGCCATTTCCGCCATCTTTGCCATTATTACAATGTTTGATGCGACAGGTGTTCGCAGACAGGCAGGAGAACAGGCAACTGTCCTGAACAAACTGGTCACAGATTTTAACCGGTTTGTTGCCGAGGCAAAGAACTTCCCAAATGCGGAAGAAAAAGAGAAGCAAAAGAAATTGAAAGAGCTTCTTGGGCATAAGCCGATTGAAGTCTTCTTCGGCGGCTTAACAGGAATCTTGCTCACACTCATCTTAGATTATTACTTCATGTAGAAACGAAAAAGCTTTGGACCTTTTGAGATCCAAAGCTTTTTTATTCTTTATTGGCTTGAAACTGCTGCCGGAACACTTGCATCGATTCTGCTTCATTCAACTGATTTAAGTCTTTTTCTGTCAGCGTCCCTTCACCCTTTTTAATCACATAAACGTCCAGCACTTTTTTACCCCATTCTCTATACACATCATCAACCGTTTCATAATATAAATCAAGCTTATGACCTTTAATCGCTTTCCCAGTATCTGCGACTACACCATAGCCATAATTGGGGATAAACAGGACAGTTCCTATCGGAAAGACAGATGGGTCCGCTGCCACGGTTGAATATAAATCACGTTTTACTTTGACGCCTGAATATGTAATGCCATATGCATGATGTTCTTTCGTCTTACCTGTTGATTCTACTCCTGCTGTATAACCTGTGGCGACAACCTTTTGCTTCGGATAATCGTTCCAATTAAATGCTTCTTCGAGAGAAACAGCACGCAAATCATCACTTTTCACCGCCATCGTCTGCCTTTTTGGATGCTTTAAAAAAGAAGATACGTGCTTACCGGCATCGGTCTCTTTCACCCATGCAGCGAGATCACTTGGTTCTACGCCAGATATGCCCGTAAAGCTTGTCATCAAGGCAAGCATAAACAGACCTGTCATGAACAATCGTTTCATCCATGTTTTCATTTCTATTTGTCACTCCTCTACCCATCTATTTGTTTCCAAACAAAATGGAAACTATGCAAAGGAGAAACAAAAAAACCCACTTGCGTGTAGACAAGTGAGTTAAAACATTTGATAGCCTCTTTTACGAAGGGCATTGATGACAAAACCTGAGGCAATGGCACCAATTAGACCACTTAATAAAATGATGATATCTGCCGCAGCAAGAGAAACGATGCGGTCTCCTATCCCGGAAAAAGCAATGCCTGGTTCTCTTACATAAGCGATCATCTTTTGATTATTGATAATGAAAAGGCATACAATTGGATATAAAATTGCCATAATCCATGACATTCTCAGCAGCATATTCAGCAAAAAGCCAATGCCGAAGAATAACACGAAAAATAAAATAACTGAAATGATAACGACTGGTAAACTGATCACTTCATCTCCACCCCCAAATATCCCATCATTAGTTTAACTTGGAAATAGAGATGAAGTCAATCAATGGAAAAAGCCGTAAGATTAATGCTTCTTTCCTGTCCCTTTACATTCCTCACATGTTTCTGATCCGCCGAGCAATAACTGAAAATATCCTTTTCCTGAACAATACTGACAAGTTGACTTTTTTTCTTTCGTTTGTGCATTCATATTGCTCACTCCTTAATCTAAATTTTCTGATAATTAATCATAACATATTTTTCTGTCCAGTACCAAGTGAGAAAATATTCCGTCAAACATGAAAAAACGTGTACCACAGGGATACACGTTTTTGTCTATATCGGTTTAGAAGAACTTGAATTTTCCTTTTTTCAGAACAAGTCCTGGTCCGCCAACCATGAATAATGAACGGTTGTCGATGATTTTTTTCATTGCAGAAGCTTTTGTTCCTTGAAGTTTTTTACCAAACGCAACACCTACAGCGTCGTGTTCACCAAGAGAAGCAACTGTTCCTTTGATGTCTGGCTTAAAGCTTTCAAGCGTGCCACCTTTTACTAGTGCTGCAAGGTTTTTCGCTACTGTTTCACCTTGCTGCATCGCAATTTGTGCAGTAGGTGGGTATGGACGATTAATTTCTTCATTGATGATTAATGAGCAGTCACCGATGATGAATACATCTTCATTTTCTGGTACACGAAGATCTGGAGACACTTTTACGCGGCCGCGCATGTTTTCAAATCCAGCTTCTTCAACGATTGGGTTACCACGTACACCAGCAGCCCATACAACAGTTTCAGCTTTGATTTCTTCTGTATCATCGTCTTTTCCAACAATGATGCCCTCAGGCGTACATTCTTTGATCGCTGTACCGATTTTGAACTCAACACCTTTACCTTGAAGGTAGTTCATCGCATAGTCGATCAATTCAGGATCAAATCCTGGAAGAGCTGTTGGTGCAGCTTCTACACAGATAATACGCACGTCTTTTTGATCAATATCATACTCTTTGCAAAGCTCAGGTACACGGTTTCCAAGCTCACCAAGGAACTCAATACCTGTGAAGCCTGCACCGCCGACAACGATTGTCAGACGCTCTGGACGCTTTTCAGCATCTGTATTATAAGTCGCAAATTGAAGCTCAATATGCTCACGAAGCTGACGAGCAGAGTTGATGTTAGAGATTGAGAATGCATATTCTTTCAGTCCTGCAATACCAAATGTTTCAGGAACAGCACCAAGCGCAACAACAAGGTAGTCATAAGAAAGTTCGCCATCTGATGTCACAACTTTCTTCTCTTCCTTATTAATGCTTTCAACTGTTGCTTGTACAAAGTTGACACGGGAACTGTTAATCACATCTTTGATTTGATAACGACAACGGTCATGATGAAGAGTACCTGCACTTGCTTCATGTAACCATGTTGTTTCGTAATGATAATTATGCTTGTTCACAAGAGTAATGTCCGCATCATTTGTGCCAAGCTGTTTTGTTAATCTTGTTACAGTCATTAATCCGCCATAACCTGCACCTAATACAACGATTTTCGGTTTATTCACTGGAATCACATCCACCTTTTTTAAATTTGCTGTAAAACGGATAAAGAATTACATATCGTTATTCTCAACCGCTTTGCGGCATTTTATGAAATTTAAACAAAAAATAAGTATGTGAAAATCTGAACTTTCACCTACAAAAAACGAAAGCATTTGACCGTTTCCGACAAAAATTCATAAAAAATTAATATTTAGTTCCCTTAACAATAATAGCGAGTTCTGCTCCTTTTTTCAAGGCTTTAAACTGAAAATCCTTAGGATAAACGGTCTTTCTCTCTTTTTTCCCCTTTTCACAGCATCGGCATCAAAAAACGACAAGTTTTTCAAAACAAGTCAAACGACGATATGTGGTATGATATGATATAGTGATAACAATTTTCATTTGGGAGGATTAAGGAATGCAAGAAGATTCTAAGGTATATGACATTACCGTTATCGGGGGCGGCCCAGTCGGATTGTTTACTGCGTTTTACGGAGGCATGAGACAGGCAAGTGTGAAAATCATTGAGAGCCTTCCTCAGCTCGGCGGTCAACTATCCGCTCTTTACCCTGAAAAATACATTTATGATGTGGCTGGTTTCCCAAAAATCCGCGCACAAGAATTAGTTGATAATTTAAAGGAACAAATGGATAAATTTGACCAAACCATTTGCTTAGAGCAAGCTGTGGAAACGGTTGAAAAACAAGCAGACGGTATTTTCAAACTCGTTACGAATCAAGAGGTTCATTATTCAAAAACAATCATCATTACAGCTGGTAACGGTGCATTCCAACCGAGAAAGCTTGAGCTAGATGCAGCAGAATCATTTGAAGGAAGCAACCTGCATTACTTCATCAATGACCTGAACCAATTCGCTGGTAGACGTGTTGCTGTTCTTGGCGGCGGAGACTCTGCGGTCGACTGGGCACTGATGCTTGAGCCAATCGCAAAAGAAGTATCGATTATTCACCGTCGTGATAAATTCCGTGCACATGAGCACAGTGTAGAAAACTTGCACAACTCGAAAGTCAATGTGCTGACACCATTTGTGCCAACTGAGCTCATTGGTGAAGAACGCATTGAACAAATTGTGCTTGAAGAAGTGAAAGGCGATAAAAAACAAGTACTAGATGTGGACGATGTGATCGTCAACTTCGGTTTTGTTTCCTCCCTTGGACCAATCAAACAATGGGGCCTTGAAATCGAAAAGAACTCTATCGTGGTCAAATCCACGATGGAAACAAACATCGAAGGCTTCTATGCGGCAGGAGACATCTGTACGTATGAAGGAAAAGTCAAATTAATCGCAAGCGGATTTGGTGAAGCACCAACTGCTGTGAACAACGCGAAAGCCTACATGGACCCGAAAGCCCGTGTACAGCCGCTCCATTCCACAAGCTTATTTGAAAATAAATAAGAACGGATCAAAAAAAGGAGTTCCATCTGCGGAACTCCTTTTTTGTTTATTTAAAAATCCCAATATAGGCATTCGCCATTCCAAGTACCATTGCAGCAAGTAACACCACAACAATTCCTGCCACAACCAAAATTACCCGATCCTTCACACGTTCCTTTTTCGGAAGCGGCTTGTCTATCCCGCAAGATGGACATGTTTTGGACCGATACGGAATCAGTTCATGACAGTTCCTGCAATTGATTTGTTCACTCAAACCTCAGCAACCTCTTTTCTGATGACAGTTTATGTTTGGTTCTCATGATACTCTTTTCGAGGGGAAATAGCCAGTTGTGAGGACAAGCTGTAACAAAATTGAGCGATTTACAAATTGTTTAAGAAGGAATGGAATGAATGAAGGTTTGATTGGTTCAACCGATATAAGAAGTAGAAGATTGTCATGAAGGATAGGTGGAAAGATGATAAAGCGTTTCATGATTAGTTTGAGCTTGTTACTGATGATTGGCGGCTCAGTAGAAGTGTTCGCAAAAGATTATAACAAACATTATGCTCAATTCGCTGCCGGATTGAATATGGATGTTGATCAGCTAGAACCTTTTTTAAAGCGTGTATCCACTTCGGTTTTAGATGCTGGTTTGAGTGATCAAGAAATCAAACAGATACTCACCAACGTTCAAAAAATGAATAAAAACAATGATACAAAAAGAATGGGCATCTTTGAAGTGGTATACCATGAAAAACCAGCAAAGATTAAAATTGAAATTGAAGTCCATGTGGAAGATGGCAATAAAGAAGTGGTGATCTATATGTTTAGCACCCAAGAGTTGGTGGATGTCTTGGATAAAGAACTATTGAAAATAGAAGAAGCCATTTGAGAAAGAGACGCTGAATGAGTATCTTTTTTTGGTCATCTTTTCTCTTCAAAACAAAAAGCCTCCTCGATCGTGTTGTTTACAAAAACAAACGAACAAGGAGGCTTATTATTATCCATGATCAGTTGTTAACACTCTTCCGGCGTACCGGTATTCGTGGCTGTTCTGAACGAAGAACCGCATCCGCATGACGCAATCGCGTTCGGATTGTCAATCGTGAAACCGCCGCCCATTAGTGATTGTTTGAAATCAATGATGGTTCCGGTCATGATGTCAAGGCTTTCGGAGTCGACAAGAACCTTGATGCCGTGCTGTTCGAACTGCGTGTCTTTCTCTGAGACTTCATGGTCAAAGCCCATCCCGTATGAAAGACCGCTGCAGCCGCCACCTTTTACGCCAACTCGCAGGAACGCATTTTCTTCTTCATGTTCTTTCATCATATCTTTAATCTGCAATGCAGCAGCTTCTGTAATCGTTACTGGTGTACTCACGATCATCCCTCCTTTTGACTGGATGTTTCTTTTCAATTATAAACGTGATGTTGCCTTTTCTCAAATAAATGGTTTAGAGATAGAATGTGCCGTCACAAATTGTTTCAGCAGGTCCTGTCATCAGCACATGGTCATTGTCTTTCCAGCGAATGATGAGGTCTCCGCCAGCTAGATGAACGGTCATATCCGTTTCTTTTTTCGCATGTCCATTCACAATCGTTGATACAGCCGCAGCACATGCTCCTGTTCCGCACGCTTGCGTAATCCCTGATCCTCTTTCCCACACGCGAAAATGCAGTTCCGTTTCACTGACACGTTCCACAAATTCTACATTGACGCCTTCTGGAAACATGTCATGCTTTTCAATAATTGGCCCAACTGAATCAAGCGGCGCCTGTTCAATGTCTTCTAAATAGAAAACGATATGGGGATTCCCCATTGAAACAGCTGTTCCATTTAAGGTCGTCGTGCCAAAATCAAGCGGTTCATTGATCGTTGTACTGGCCGGTTCACCAAGCATTGGCATCGCTTCTTTTTCAAAACGAGGTTTACCCATATCAACTGTCACTAACTGAACGTGACCATCCTGCACATGAACGGTCGCCTCAACGAGTCCTGACAATGTCTCAATCTGGAACGTTGTGTCTGTTACGATTTGATGCTCATACACATATTTTGCCACGCAACGCAGACCGTTACCGCAGTTTTTCCCCTCTGATCCATCATTGTTGAAAATGCGCATCTTCACAGGCGCAACATCTGATGGGCAAATGAGGATCATTCCGTCTGAACCGATACCTGTATAAACAGAAGAAACGCGGATCGCTATCTCTGACAGCTGCTCTTCTGGAAGCTGTTCCTTCATCTGATTGACGTATATATAATTGTTTCCTAGTCCGTGCATTTTCGTGAATTGAAATGATGTCATGAGCGTCCTCCAAAAATGTTGTTTCTTTATAGTATAAAAGGAGTCGATTCAGGAGACAATCTTATCATCCCCCGTTTTTCATACATAGAAGCTCTTTGCTGCCATGGCAAAGGGCTTTTATTATGCATATGCCTCTTTTTCTCTCGTGTGATGCTTCATTTTGATGATATTTTATTAGCATAACATATTGGATGCGCTTTCTACATTTTTTCCTGAAAAATGGAAACTTAATATATGAAAAAAATGCACCTCATGACCCATGTGGTGCATTTAAAACATGTCGTTTTCCTCTATAAAAGCATAAATACGCTCGACTAGCTGCTCTGCATTTTCTCCAGAAATAAATTCTCCATTCACAAGAGCAAATGGGGAGTCCATACATTTGCCGCAGTAGCTTAAACAGCCGTATTCCATTACATCTAAGTTTGGGTCTTTTTCTAGCTTCTCTTTTGCTTCTTGAGACCCTTGTGCAAGATTACTTACACAAAATTCGATCAGTGGAAACACTGTGCTTCACCTCACATTTGCCTTACTATCCTACCGAAATTCCTTCTATTAGTCAAAACATGAGCTTCAATAAATCGTTACGCCTATTCCCCGTAAAATGTTTTACTATTTAGGACTAAGTAATGAATATGTAGGTTATTTTGAAACAATTATTGTGGTTTCACAGTAAATTCGATATAATTTTATTTGGTATTTTAACTTAAAGTTTTTTAGTATAAGTGTTTTTCAATGTCTAGGGGGAAAAGGAGAATCGTCATGAAAAATTTAGTCTTGATCGGCGGAGGTTACGGGAATATGCGGGTTCTCCACCGCTTATTGCCAAATCAATTACCTGATGATGTTACTATCACATTAATTGATCGAAATCCTTACCACTGTTTAAAAACAGAATATTATGCACTTGCTGCTGGAACGATCTCTGATCATCACATTCGAGTATCTTTTCCAGAGCATCCGAAGCTGGATATTCAATACGGGGAAGTAGAAAAAATTGATATTGAAAACAAACAGATCTTATTTAGCGACCGTGAACCGATTCCATATGATGATACGGTAATCGGACTCGGCTGTGAGGACAAGTATCACAATGTCCCTGGGGCGAAAGAACATACATACAGCATTCAAACCATTGATCAGTCAAGGCTTGCGTATAACAAATTAAACAATTTGAGTGCAGGTGCAACGGTTGGTATCGTCGGTGCTGGACTTAGCGGGGTAGAGCTGGCCAGTGAACTGCGTGAAAGCCGTTCTGATTTAAACATCATTCTTTTTGACCGCGGAGAACTGATTCTTTCCAGTTTCCCAAAAAGATTAAGTTTATATGTACAAAAATGGTTTGAAGAAAACGATGTAAAGATCATTAACTGCGCCAATATTACGAAGGTTGAAGAAGGAGTTGTGTACAACCATGACGATGCCATTGAAGCAGATGTCATCGTGTGGACAGCAGGAATTCAGCCAAGTAAAGTCGTGCGAGATATGGATGTTGAAAAAGATGCACAAGGCCGTGTCGTCTTAACTCCTCATCACAATCTCCCTGGAGATGAGCATGTCTATGTCGTAGGTGACTGCGCAAGCTTGCCTCATGCACCAAGTGCACAGCTTGCCGAGGCACAGGCAGAGCAAATTGTGCAATCTCTACAGAAACGCTGGAAGAACGAACCGCTTCCTGAGGCTTACCCACAGTTTAAGTTAAAAGGCGTACTCGGCTCTTTAGGGAAAAAAGCCGGCTTTGGCTTAGTGGCGGATCGTCCACTTGTTGGTCGTGTTCCAAGACTCTTAAAATCTGGACTTCTTTGGATGTACAAGCATCACAATGGATAAAATGATGTGAATTTTTTCTCAAAGCTCCTTCTAATGAAGGAGCTTTTATTATGAAACGGCATGTACCGATGAATGGTTCACTTTGATAGGAGCAAGCGCAAGGATGCAGTCTTTACGAAACGTTCTGATCGTCTTCTTCGATAAACAATACGCTTGTATGAACTGTTCAGTTTGACGATGTACAATGATTTTTCGTTTCGAGCACTCTCCATTTTTCTTCATATAAATCATATCAATCGGTATTTGTTGATGAAGAGATTGTTTTAGTAAATAATTCATGATGCTCACGCTCCTTTCATCTCATTATAAACGAACAAACGTTCTAAATCAACCTAAAAAGGAACGTTTGTTCTGTTTATTTTCCTAAAAAAAGAACAGCTCATTCACTGCCCTCTTCGTACCCGTATTTCTCCATTTCTTGATAAATATCTTTTAATTTCGGATTGCCCTCTCCAACAATTTGATCCTCAACAAGGACAAGCGGATAAAAGAATTCATCATCAAGAATTCGTTCAGATAATTCTTTTTGGCGTTCGTTTTCAGGCGGGTGCTCAATATCGATATATGTGATGCGAAACGGCTGATTTGGATATTTTCGTTTTAATGCTGCATCTAGCCACTCAAATGTATCTTTTGAAGAAGGCAGATTCACGCAACTAGCGCACAGGACATCTCTTCCATATACATAAAGGTCAACGGTTTTGTTCATTTGACAAGCCCCCCATTCTTTCTTTATTTTAGCTGAATTTTCTGTATGAAAAAAGTCAAAATCACTTTTTGTTTCAAGATGAGATTGTGCTATAATGAGAAGGAAACTTTGAAACCAATCAATAGATTTTTATCGTCCAGATGAATATAATGGTGATATGTTGTGAAAGGAGCGATTATATCTAATGACTGAAGTCGAAATGAAAGACCAAGTACAGGAAGTACTGGACAAACTTCGTCCATTTCTATTACGTGATGGTGGAGACTGTGAGCTTGTAGACATTGAAGATGGCATTGTGAAATTACGCCTTCTTGGTGCATGCGGCAGCTGCCCAAGTTCAACCATTACATTGAAAGCCGGTATTGAGCGCGCATTATTAGAAGAAGTACCTGGCGTTGTAGAAGTTGAACAGGTTTTCTAATTCATATATGACATGAAAACGACCCTTACTGGGTCGTTTTTTAATTGTTGACAAAGGGCTAATTTTAGCCCTTTGTCTTCTTTTCAGTGTGATAGAAAACCTTTGCAGTCTAGGAAGGACGAGTACTGGCGCAGAGCGAATTTGACATTCGTGAGCACCGGAACGCAGGACTGACACCGAATGCGAGGGTTTGTCTACACGCTGAAACGACCCAATCAGGGCCGTTTTTTGATTAGGATAACTTCTCTCTAAACCATTCTTGAATAAAGGTCAGTCTTTGAATACGCTGCCCAGGGTGGCCACTTCTGGATAAATCATGAGAAGCCTTAGGAAACTTGACTAATCTCGTGTCTTTTCCAAGCTCCTTCAATGCCACAAAAAGCTGCTCTCCTTGATCGACTGGGCAGCGGTAGTCTTCATCACTGTGCAGGATGAGGAGCGGTGTGTTCACCTGTTTTACATACTTTAGCGGCGAACGATCCCATAGCTTATCAACCGAATCATAAATATCCCCATCCACCTGCCATTTTGTAAAGAAATAGCCGATATCACTGATGCCATAAAAGCTAATCCAGTTTGAAATGGAACGCTGTGTAACAGCTGCACGGAAACGGTCTGTCTGTCCGACAATCCAATTGGTCATAAAACCGCCATAGCTGCCGCCTGTTACGCCAAGCCTTGTTTCATCAAGAAAGTCATAGGCTTCGAGCACATGATCAACAGCCAGCATGACATCCTCATAATCAACGTCACCATAGCTGCCTCTTACCCGGTCTGTAAACATCTGTCCGTATCCATGACTGCCATGAGGGTTGATGTAAACAATCGCATACCCTTCAGCGGCGAGCATTTGAAATTCATGAAAATACGTATGACCGTACATCGCATGCGGCCCGCCATGAATTTCTAAGATAAGTGGATATGTCTTCCCCTCTTCCATCTGAGCAGGCTTCATAAACCAGCCATGTACAACGTCTCCTTCTTTTGACTGGAAAGAAATTGGTTCAGGTTCGGATATGACATGTTCCTTTAGAAAGTCATCATGCTCAAACGTGATTTGCTTGAGTGAGGATTCCCCTAAAGTCAGCTCATACAGCTCACTAGGCGAGACAGGTGAAAGACGGCTGATCAGCATTTTTGATTCATCTGGATGAAGACTGAAATTCGTCACATGTTCTGCCTCTAAACAAACGGGATAGGCTAAGCCTTCAATAGAGAAATAATAAATCCCGGTACTCCCTTGATCAGAAACAAGCGCATAAAACCCCTGACTATCCTTCGTCCATTGTGGAAGCTGATTGGCTTCACCTATGACACTATCCCCTGCCATACAGTTACCAACATACATATCGAGCATTTCTGACAGTTGAACGGTCTTTTTCTCCTTCAGATCATACAGCCACAATGATGGGAAGGTTGCATTCTGAAATTCACGCTCGTGTCCAATGTACAACAGGCTTTCTCCATTTGGAGAAAATGATACGGTCGAGTAAGCGCCTGTTGATTGGGTGATTTTCTTGGATGTACCGTCCTTTAATGACAGGAGACAGATATCACTTATGTAAAACGTCTGCGGGTTGGATTGAATATAGGCGAGCCACTTTCCGCAAGGAGAGACGACATGATTCACATGATGCTGCTGCTCACTCGTAACCGTCTCTACCTCCCCTGAGCAGACATCGATTTGTACAATTTGCGTCAGACGCCCGTCTAAAAAGCCTCTGCCATCTGCTTTATAAGTCAAATCATCATATACTGCCGGAGCAAAGTCATCGCACTCTTCCTTTTTTTCATCATGAACAGATTCTTCTTGTTTTAATGAGACCGATGCATAAATGAACGCTCCATCCGGTGAAAATACAGGATGAGATACGCCGTAAGGAATATTCGTTAAAGTACGAATGCCGCCGCCATCGCTCTGAATGAGTGCGAGCTGAGGGACTTCCTTTGGCTTCTGCAAAATAAACGCAAGCTGCTTCCCGTCATTTGACCACACTGGCTGATGATGCTTTCCATCATCGAATGTCCATTGTGACAGCTCCCCTGTCCCTTCATCTCGAACCCATAAATGAATATTGTAATCATCCTTTTTTTCATTCACCGATACTTTTGTAAAAACAGCCTTTTTTCCATCTGGTGAATAGACTGGATGAGAAACAGACACGATTTGTGTTAAATCCTCTGCTGTTATCAATTTCTTCATCAATAGATCTCCCCCTTTTATGTATCAAAAATAGTTCGCTTCTCTAAATAATAATCCCTGCTTTTGTTGTGAAAAACAAGGATAAAAAAAGAACGTGCTCATTTATAGCACGTTCTTCATTTGATTCACAGAATGATGCTCGACGATGACACCTTCTACCGGCACCGTCAGCACATCTACTTCACAATGAGGGAAATTTTGGGCAAGCTGTTCTTTCAACGCTTCTCCCTTCCCTTTTTCCACTAAGGTCAAAATGGTCGGCCCAGCACCGCTTAATGCTGTTCCATACGCGCCTTTTAATGAAGCAACGTGCCCCACCTTTGATAGCTCTGGGACAAGCATCGTGCGGTATGGCTGATGAAATAAATCTTTATTCATCATTTCCCCTACAAGCGGCCAGTTCTGCGTCATTAAGGCGGCGACAAGGACGTTACTCACTGCACTCGCGCTCACGGCCTGTTTATAGGAAAAATCCTCTGGCAGGACATCACGGGCATCCTTTGTGAGTACTTCATAAAAAGGAATCACGACGACGACATCTACATCCACATGCTGCACTTTAACGGCATGTGTCTTGTCTTCTTCATGAAGACCGATGAGTAAACCACCGAATAAAGAGGCACCCGCATTATCTGGATGACCTTCTACCTCACTTGCAAAA
Organism: Bacillus altitudinis 41KF2b; assembly: GCF_000691145.1. GTDB lineage: Bacteria > Bacillota > Bacilli > Bacillales > Bacillaceae > Bacillus > Bacillus altitudinis. The sequence continues at coordinate 139,530 of NZ_ASJC01000002.1, forward strand.
AAGAGCTTCTGATCATCGGTCATCTTTAATTCAAGCAGCTGATTGGCGAGCTCAATAGCGGCGACAATGGCAGCAGCGCTGCTGCCCAGCCCCCTTGCTAATGGAATATCACTCCACACTTTGACATGAACAGGCGGGAGTGTTTTTCCAAAGTCATCTGCGACCTTTTTAGCTGTTTGGTAGATCAGGTTATCGGTGCCTGATGGAATACCAGACACGACATCTGTTTCTGCTTCAAACAGCCAGCTATCATGGTCATAGACCGATAGCTTTAAATAGCGGCTGAGCGCCATTCCGACTGAGTCAAAGCCTGGTCCTAAGTTGGCAGTGCTTCCCGGTACTGTGATTGAAAAAAGCATGGAGGCGTTACTCATACGCGTGCGGCCTTTTCTAAATGTTCCAGAATTTGATCTTCATCTGCATCCAGTGTGACCGGTTTGATGTGCGAAATATCAATCGCCGTATTTGGATCTTTTAATCCGTTTCCTGTCAGTACAGCGACGACTTTACTGCCTGGCTTAATTTCTCCAGATTTCACTTGTTTGAGTACACCTGCAATTGATGCACAAGAGCCTGGCTCTGCAAACACACCTTCTTCACGTGCGATCAATTGATAGGCATGAAGAATTTCTTCATCTGTCACTTCATCAATTTTCCCGTTCGATTCATCTGCCGCTGCTACAGCTTGTTTCCAGCTTGCAGGGTTTCCGATGCGAATGGCTGTTGCGACTGTTTCTGGCTGCTCAATGACTTCATTTCGAACGATGGCTGCAGCTCCTTCTGCTTCAAAACCACGCATGACTGGCAGTCCAGTGCCTTTTTTCTCATGATATTCTTTGAAGCCTTTCCAGTACGCTGTAATATTCCCCGCATTTCCAACAGGAATCGCCAGTACGTCCGGTGCGGAGCCTAGCTGCTCACAGATTTCAAATGCCGCTGTTTTTTGTCCTTCAATTCGGTATGGATTGACGGAGTTAACAAGTGCGATCGGTGCTTTTTCACAGATGCTGCGGACAATTTTAAGTGCATCATCAAAGTTGCCGTCAATGGCAATGATCTCTGCTCCGTACATGACAGCCTGCGCCAGCTTACCGAAGGCAATTTTTCCATCTGGAATGATGACAATACATTTCATATCAGCGCGCGCCGCATAAGCTGCCGCTGCTGCAGACGTATTCCCTGTCGATGCACACATGATCGTATCATTGCCTTCTTCTTTTGCTTTTGCGACGGCCATGACCATCCCGCGATCCTTAAAAGAACCTGTAGGGTTGACGCCTTCTGTTTTCACGTGAAGCTCAATCCCTAGCTTTTCAGATAGCTTTGCGAGATGAATCAGCGGTGTGTTTCCTTCATTTAATGTTAGTTTAGGTGTTTGTTCGTTTACTGGTAAGAATTCTTGAAATTCTTCAATGAGTCCATTCCACTTCATCAGCTTAAACCGTTCCCTTCTACTCGATACGTGCTCTTCACTTGAACCACCACGTCGAGATCGTTTAATGTTTGCAGGATATTTGAGAAATCTTCTTCTGATGTTTGATGTGTAATAATCACAATTTCAGCCAGCTCATCATGCCCTTTGACAGGAAGCTGAAGGATCTTTTCAAAGCTGATGCCTCTTTCAGAAAAAATCGATGTAATGCGGGAGAAAGCTCCGACTTGATCTCTCACATGTATTCTTAAAAATTGCTGTGCAAATACTTCGGATGATGATTTGATTTTCTTCTCAAATTGCGGTGCAATAAATCCACTGCCATTCACACCAAGACGCATGTTTTTCATAACAGCGACTAAATCAGAGACAACAGCAGTTGCCGTTGGCAGGCTGCCTGCTCCAGGTCCGTAAAACATCGTTTCTCCGACAGCACTTCCGTAAACATAGACAGCATTAAATTCATTGTTGACGGAAGATAACGGGTGATGATCAGGAAGTAAAGTTGGCTGTACGCTGACCTCCACTTTCTCTCCGTCCCTTTGGGCAATTCCAATCAGCTTCATTGTATAGCCAAAACGTTTACTGAAATTAATGTCCTCATCCGAGATGTCCGAGATGCCTTTCACTTTCACATCCTCTAAGTCTACATTCATGGAAAAGCCGAGTCTTGCCAGGATGGCCATCTTTCTTGCCGCATCTAGTCCTTCTACATCCGCCGTCGGATCTGCTTCTGCAAAGCCAAGATCCTGCGCTTCTTTTAATACATCTTCATACGCACTTTTATCGACATTCATTTTTGTTAAAATAAAGTTCGTTGTCCCGTTCACGATTCCCATCATTTTTGTGATGCGGTCAGAGGCTAAACCTTCCTCTAGTGTACGCAAAATCGGAATCCCACCTGCGACACTCGCTTCATAGTAAAGGTCACAGCCGTTTTCTTTTGCTACATGTAAAAGCTCTGTGCCATATAGCGCCATTAAATCCTTATTAGCTGTAATGACATGCTTCTTCTCATTTAGTGCATCTATTAAATATTGTTTTGTCTCTTCAATGCCGCCCATCACTTCAATAATGACGTCGACCTCTGGATCTCGAATCACATCGTATACTTCAGTTGTGAAGACCTCTCTTGCCACATCCACATCTCTTTTTTTATCGGGATTGCTCACAAGCACTTTTTGTATTAATACCGGACAGCCGATCTGGTGCATTAATTTATCCTGATGATCTTGAATAATCTTAACGACACCGCTCCCCACTGTTCCTAATCCTAGTAGTCCAACTCGAATTGCCTTCACCTGAAATTCCACCTTTCTCCGTAAATGTCCTCTCTAAAAAGACATTTGTTAACCTAACACAGACATTCAATGTACACACATTATAAAGGGGTATCCTCATTTTGACAAGGTAATAAAATAAGAGAATATGAGAATGAAACCGCTTAACAGCTATTTATATCAAGATTCTATATTTTCAAAATATTTTTGTGAGAAAAGCTCCCGAAGCCGGGAAGCTTGAGATTACGCCTGAACTGGCGTTTTGGCTTGCTGATCTTGCAGGACAAGCGCAATATTTTCAGCACATAAATGCATCATGTTTTTTCTCGTTTCAACACTTGCACTTCCGATATGAGGAAGCACTGTTACATTTGGTAATGTCGTTAATGGGTGATCTGGGCTGACTGGTTCCTTGCTAAATACATCCAGACCTGCTCCTGCAATTTTTCCTGTCGTGACAGCATCATATAAAGCATCTTCGTCTACCGTCTGCCCTCTGGAAACGTTGATGAAGTAAGCTGTGTTCTTCATCTGCTCAAATGCTTTCTTATTAAACATTTCTTTCGTTTCAGGCGTTAAAGGCGTCAAACAAACGATGAAATCAGACTGCGTAAGCAGCTCATCAAATGCGGCATAGGTCACACCTAGCTGCGCTTCTGCTTCTGGCTTTCTTGAACGATTATGATAAAGCACATTCATATCAAAACCTTTTGCCCGCTTGGCCAGTGCAGTTCCAATACTGCCCATTCCGACAATCCCTAACGTTTTATGATGCACATCAGCACCAGCTAGAAGAAGCGGTCCCCAGCCTGTCCAGTTCCCATCCTTAATCCAATCACTCGCTTCGACAATTCGTCTTGCTGACGCCATCAAAAGCGCAAAGGCTAAATCAGCTGTCGATTCTGTTAAGACGTCCGGTGTATGACATACCGTGATCCCGTGCTTTTTAGCTGCCTTTAGATCAATATTGTCATAGCCGACCGCGAGATTCGCGACCACTTTTAGATTTGGAGCATTTGATAAAAGTGCCTCATCTACTTGATCTGACAGCATCGTGAGCAGCCCATCTGCTTGAGCCGCTTGTTTTTCTAACTCTTCTCTTGGACACGGCTCATCCTCGCTCGTCCACATGTCAATATGAGCGACTTCTTTTAATGGTGTAAGTGTTGTTTCATCAAGCTTTCTTGTGATATAGACATAAGGTTTCGTCAAGAAGAACACTCCTTTGGTTGATTTCTTTAAGCATAACGAAAAACGCCTCAAGAGAAAAGAGACGTTTCGTCTGTTCACTGAAACTTCAAATCAGCGGATTGATGAATCCATCCAACAGGAGGAATGAGATGCCCACCGCTGCGCATGGCACTCAATTCTTGAAACACCTTGAGAAAATATTCGTAGCGGTTCGCATCATTTAAAACATAATCTAATCGTTCTTCATAATAAGATTTTTCATTTTCTCCTGACATATAATAACCTTCGACAATTTCAAAATAATGAAGCGGAAACAGAAGACGGCTGTACAGCAGACGCTTTGAAAATGATGAAAGAGGCGTAACCTGCTCATATTGCTGCAAAAAGGAGAATCCCTCTTCAATTAAATCCTCCTTATGCTGGACAAAGGTTTCTCTTAAATATTCTGCGATGTCTCTTGTTGGATGGTCAAATACCCAGTCAACAGGTAAACGAAGCGGCTGCTCATGTGGCCAGGTCATACGTGAAAAGCGCTGATGACAAACAGTACCTGAATCACATTCTTTTGGTTCATCATCAAGCTCTGTATCCACTAAATATTGAATGGCATTTTCCGTTAATCCGAGATAATACGGAAAGGATTCAATAAATTTCTTTTCAAATCGTTCAAGTGGTTTTTGATGCATTTGCTGCATCCAAAAGCCTTCCAGCTGGTCTAACCGTTTTGCCCATAATTCCTTCCAAGCTCCGACACGTTTTGTTTCAGACACCTCATAAGGAAACCCTCTTCCCCTGACATGAAAGGCCGCCAGCTCTGATGCGTGCTGAAATGAGCGGCTTGTAACCCGCGGTGCTGCCTTTAATAGAGCGTACAGTTCTTTTCCATGGGTAAAAGTCGGTTTCTCTTCGTTTGTTAATTCAAACACGGCAACGTATGGGTCACCGTCATTCAGTAAATACTGACTGATATGATAAAGCTCTGTGAGTTCTTCTTCTCGCAAATGAGACACGGGAACAATGATGAAGAGAGCTTTCGCCGTTTGAAAGCTCTGATAACTGCCATATGGCATAAATTGACGCACATCAATACCAAATGTGTGATAAATGGTTTCTTTCATGATTTCACCTGCGTTCATAAAATCAGTCTCTTATCATATCGTAGTCGCAGGTTGAGGGATTTATGAATACTATTTACTATCCGAAGCTTTTTCACACGTTGTGGACAAATTACGAGGATTGGGTGAGGAACATGCCGCATCATCATGAGATGAACGAAGTAGAAAAAACAGCAAGACGCCGTTTACAGGAACGAGGCGTAACCATTCAAGATATAGCAGACCTTGTCTTCTTTTTACAGGAAAAATATCATCCTGGCTTAGACATGACAGAGTGCATCCACAATGTGGAACGTGTCATCGCAAAACGTGAAGTCCAAAATGCCATCTTAACAGGCGTTGAACTAGATGTTCTCGCTGAGCAAAAAAAGCTGACAGAACCGCTGCAATCTATTCTTGAAACAGATGAAAGTCTATATGGGGTTGATGAGATTTTATCCTTTGCCATCGTTAATATTTATGGCTCCATCGGCTTTACGAATTACGGATATATCGATAAAGAAAAACCAGGGATTCTTGGGAAACTCAACGATAAATCCTCAGGCGAATGCCACACCTTTTTAGATGACATTGTCGGTGCTATTGCTGCGGCAGCATCAAGTAGACTGGCACATAGTGCGAGAAATGCAGAATAAAACACAAAAGAGGACGTGCGTCTCACGCTTGTCCTCTTTTCATTAAGATAATCGTTCAATCCACTCAGATAATGAATCAATGACATAGGTTGGCTGTTTGTCATATTTCTGAAGCAGCTCTTTTGTCGTGACGCCTGTATGGACAAGCAGTGTATCCATCCCTGCATTCATCCCTGCCATAATATCGGTATCATAGTTATCGCCCACCATGAGCGTCTCTGACACATCTGTCCCGAGCACCCGCATGGCCTGTTCCATAATGATAGACTCTGGCTTTCCGATAAATGTTGGCTGCACTGTTGTTGTAACCGTCAGCACAGATGTTAACGATCCATTTCCAGGTAACAGCCCTCTTTCTGTCGGAATGGCAATATCTCCATTTGTTGAAACAAATTGTGCACCTTGACGGATCGCAATGGCTCCTACCGCTAGTTTTTCATATGTAATACCGCGGTCTATTCCAACGACAACGAAATCAGCGTCTTCTTGACCAAACGACAAACCTTTTTCTTTGATGGCCTGCTGAATGCCTTCTTCTCCGATCACATACACCGAGGCATCTTTCTTTTGTTCTGCGATATAGTTTGCCGTCGCCATACTTGTTGTAAAGACTTGTTCTTCCGTTGCTGGAATATCGAATGAAACCAGTTTCTCTGCTACTTGCTTCGGTGTGCGTGAAGAGTTATTCGTGACAAACAAATAAGGGATGTTCAACTCATTTAACTTGTGAACAAATTGCCCCGCCTCTTCGATCTTTTCTGTTCCTTTATACATCGTCCCGTCTAAATCAATTAAATAGCCTTTGTATTTCATGCTGCTTACAACTCCAATGGTTTATTTAAACGCTGATACTGGTCCAAGCTCCTGCTCCAAGTAAGTGCGAATTCGATTCGGGAAGACTTGCAGCGCCTGTTCTACCTCACTGATGACCTGCAACAAATCGTGATGAACCACTTCTTGGTACTGCTGAACAAGTGTTTTACGACACGAGACCAGTTTTTTCAGGTGAGTGCCTTCTTCTGTTGGTACAACCTTTTCATCCACAAGAATATCCATGATGTCGTCATAGCTTCCTGGGTCCCGCATGATAAAGCCGTCAATCATATCATTTCCTGTATCAAGAATACATTCGACGAGCAAATGAACAATTCGTTCTAGCGCTTTTTTTTCTAAAGGGCTTGACCATGTTTGATGACTGCGCATCAAATTATATTGCTCCTCAAAAAAACGTAATGTCTCTTCAATCTTCTTTCTGTCTACGAAATACATCATGACGCTCCCCTTTGCGTTATTTTCTAATCCGCTTTAAGACAAAATAGGCACAGCCAAAATTACAGTATTCATAAATGTATTCATCGAGTGTACTGATTTTTGTATCGAATGTGGCCTTTTGGTTTTGGTCATCAAAGAACCCCTTCAGCCTAAGCTGGTTGTAGCCCCAATCCCCCACAATATAATCATACTTATTTAAAATATCTGAGTACCTTGCTTTAAACGCTTCCTCATCAAAGCCGTCTTTGATTTCTCTGACAAGATCAAAGGTAGCATTCTGAATGACGATCATCTTCTCACCTCTTTTTAAACGATCCACCTTTAATGATAATTCATTGGAACAACTCCATCAATTGCTAAAGCATGTTTTTTCCGATTTAGCCGAAGCTAAAGAAAAAAGGAGGTCATATTTATGATGAAACAACTGACAGCCACTATTCTCCTATGCATGCTTTTAGGCGGGTGCGGCTTTCAATCAGGCATGAACCGGCAAGTGGATGAAGATTCTTCCAGCAAGACAATCCGCCTGTCTGATCGTCATGAAGGAAATAATTCCAACATGCCAGAAGCAGATACGAATCGAGCAGGCTATGTTCGTTATCAGCGCCAGCAAGTAACCGATCAGAAGGAAAGAACCCCTGCTTTAAATCGTGAGCATCTTGCCCACGTGATTACAAGTTTAGCCATTCAGCTGCCAAATATAAAGGATGCAGCAACACTTGTCACAGACGAGGATGCCCTCATTGTGTATCGAACAGGCAACAAAAACCGAGATGAATCAGCCGATCAAGTGAAAAAAACAGCGGTTTCTGTTCTCCCTCGTTATTATCATGTGTACGTCTCTGATAACCCAGAGCACTTTCAATCCATTGCCAATTTTTCACGTCTTCAAACCAATTCACGTGATTTTGATCAAATTTTAACGAAAACGATTCAACAAATGAAATACTCTCCTCAAGGCGGAGATATTTCAACGAAAGAAGATGCCAATGGCATGACGAATTCCGATCGGACCATGAGACGAAACGCACCTTACGGCCAAAATTAATACGAGAAAAAACGCCAGAGAGCTCTGGCGTTTTCTTTGTTATGCTTGCGCCTGACGCTTCTTAGACGCTTCGTTTACTTGTTCGTCTGCATGATAAGAAGAACGGACAAGCGGTCCAGCTTCACAGTGGCTAAAGCCTTTTGACATGGCAATTTCCTTCAGCTCTGCAAACTCATCTGGATGGTAGTATTTTTGCACTTTCAAATGCTTTTTCGACGGTTGTAAATACTGACCAATTGCCATGATGTCAACGTTATTGGCAAGAAGATCATCCATAACTTCAATGATTTCTTCCTTCGTTTCACCAAGTCCAATCATAATGCTTGATTTCGTTGGAATGTCAGGCTGCATTTCTTTTGCACGACGCAAGAATTCCAATGAACGATCGTATGTAGCCCGTGCACGAACTCTTGGTGTTAACCTGCGTACTGTTTCAATATTGTGATTTAAAATATCAGGGCGTGTATCCATTAACGTTTTCAAATTATCATAATTGCCACCCATGTCTGAAGGGAGAACTTCAATTGTTGTGAATGGACTTTTTCTTCTAATGGCACGAACAGTTTCAGCAAATACGCCTGCTCCGCCATCTTTTTGGTCATCCCTTGCAACCGCTGTTATAACAGCGTGCTTTAAATTCATTAAAGCCACTGAATCTGCCACGCGTTCTGGCTCTTGCAAGTCTAATTCAGTAGGAAGTCCGGTTTTCACCGCACAGAAACGGCATGCGCGCGTACAAACAGATCCGAGGATCATAAATGTAGCAGTTCTTCTCACTGCCCAGCATTCGTGAATATTCGGACATTTCGCTTCCTCACAAACGGTATGCAGGTTGTTTTCCCGCATCATTTTTTTCAAACCGGTATAGTTTTCATTCGTATTCAGCTTAATTTTAAGCCAGTCCGGTTTTCTTACGTGCTCTTCCTTCTTTGCCAATTCCATCATCTCCATATGAATTCGTTAAAGGTGCATATACAATCATCTTCCTGCTATATACGATGGATGCAGCTGTTGCCGCAAAAAATTGAATCTTCGGCCTAAGGCCTTTTCTTTAGACACTTTAACATAGTACAGATTGAACAACAAGGGAATGAGCTGCAAAAATACCCAAAAGACTCCTAAAATAACAGAAGAAAATTACTAACATTTTCTTCTTATGAAATAACGTGATCAAACCACACTAAACGGTAGAAGAGATGTTCGAAGAAAGGAGATGGACGTTTGTGAAAGTGGTTTTAGCGATCATCATCGCTCTTTCAATGATTCCCGCATCAGTCCATGCACAAGGGACAAACAAACAGCCCGATGAATTAAAACAGCGAATGGCACTGTATGAAAAGATCGCCATCACCACACAGGTCCCGTGGTATGTACTTGCTGCGGTTGATCAGTATGAACACAATATACGCAAAAGCAGAAGAGATTTACCCAAACAAACAGGTGTGATTGGTATCTACATTCCCCGGGAAATGTGGATAGGACCAGAAAATCCAAATAAGCAGGATACCTCTCCATTAAGCATTAAAGTTTTTGACGGTATTGGGCTTGATGGAAATGGGGATGGAAAAGCAGAAATCGATAACGATGAAGATGTCCTGTTCACGTTTGCTCAATACTTGCTCCATTACGGCAGCAGCATCGACCAATTAAAAATTGCGCTGTGGGATTATTACGGACGTGATCAAACCGTTGGAATCATTTCATCTTTTATGAAGCTCTATCAGCATTACGGCCATCTTGACCTTGGAAAGCATGCGTTTCCTCTTCCGGTTGGCGCTGACTACAGCTACAGGAGTACATGGGGTGATGCGAGAGGCTTTGGAGGCAGAAGAATTCATGAGGGCACTGATCTATTTGCTCATTACGGTCTTCCTGTTCGTGCGACATCGTACGGCGTGATTGAAATGAAAGGCTGGAACCGCTTTGGCGGCTGGCGGATCGGCATTCGAGATATTCATAATCATTATCATTATTTTGCCCACTTAAATGGCTTTGCAAAAGGACTCAAAGCTGGGCAGATTGTAGAACCTGGTCAAGTCATCGGATCAGTCGGAAGCTCCGGTTACGGTCCACCTGGCACAGCAGGAAAATTCCCGCCACACCTTCATTATGGCATGTATAAAGACAATGGACGAACTGAATGGTCGTTTGATCCTTACCCTCATTTAAGGGCATGGGAAAGAGCCGAGCGGAAACGTCGATAAATAAAAGGAGAAGTTTAGCGATACCGCTTGCTTCTCCTTTTGATATGTATCAACATTTTCCCGGTCATCACTTGTCTACTGTTACTGCTTATGCTTTTCTTTCAATCCTAAAACTAAAAAAAGAATACCCATGATGAAAAAAAGGAGATACACAACTGTTACTTCAAGTGGAATCATGTCAAACATCCCTCTAAATAAGTCGACACTCAAACTGTCACTCCCAGCTAATAATATCGATGCCGACATATATTTAGCACTAAATACAATGGCAAATACTAAAAAACAAAACCCGCTTACATGAATTTTCTTCATATCAATCAAATCCTCCTCTCACTTTCATAACAGACGATCGTGAAAAATCAGCCTTCAGGATAGCTACACTATTCAAAAAAAGAAAACAATGAACATTTATCATGGCATGTAATCCGTATGGAATCAACTGGTTAATTAGGATATGATGAGCCAATGAAAGACTACTTCACAAAGAGTTAGGGGGGGGTTTTTTTGAAAAGAGGAATGACCTTTACCATGCCAAATGAATACGGAGTCTTCCTTGGAGAAGTGCTAAAACCGATCGACATCACCAAATTCAGCTGGCGAATCGATTCCGAAGACTCGAATATACTTGTTGATGGCGAAAAAGATGAAGAACTTTTTCCTGAAGGTAAAACAGAAATGGACGGTATAGAACTCAAACACCTCATTGAAAACAAGACGTATTATATGATTTCCGCCGATTTACAAGCATATCCAAAAGGGACATTGTCTCATATTAAGACCTTTGAAGAATTTATTGAAAGCCAATGCGAGCTTGTTCTTTTGGTGGCCGATTGCTCCTATGTCACGATCTATTGCAAAAATAAGGGAACACTCGAATGCCTATACAAGAATGCAGTTGAATGTGGATTTGAAGACGTGACCTATATCACCGATGAAAATGATGCAAGGACAAGACTGTCTGTTTCGTAACAACAAAACGTTCATCACAAAAACACTATATGCAATCACAGCGTATGAAAAAAATAGCCCAATTCGTCCATTGGGCTGTTATTCTTTCTTCTCCTTTTTCTCGGGCAGAACAATCGATGGAGCGCCTGAATTTGTTCCGCTGCCATTATAATAATCTGGGACGTCTCCTTGAACGGCTTGGATGGAGACAGGCACGGAGTTTTTGACGACGATGGTTTCTGAGGCGAATGGGATGATGACTCTCACTTTCACCTCAATGAGCACACTAATATCAATCAAGGCATTGTTGATGCCATATGGCTTGATGTTTTTTTCAACGTCTGTATGCGGGTCACCAATGACACTGAATCGTACAGGCACTTTTGGTCCTAGGTTGGCGATAAGTGCATTTCCGGACGCTTGCCCAAGCGGAATGTTATATATAATGCCGTCATGTCCATCTGTTTGATCCTTTAATGCTTCTTTTGCCTCTTTTTGAAAATTCCCCTTTTCAATGTCCTCTAGATTTTTTTGAAGGTGACGTGACAGGTCAGCCATTGCTTTCGATGTTGCTTGCGCATTGAAGTCGATAGTTGTCACTTTTCCGTTCTCACTTGTATTCATCACAACCATATCTTTCATATTCTCCTGATCATCTGCAAAATCCTGAACAGAATATTGGATGAGATGATTGGCGATTCGTTCTGTTTCTAGTTCAGCAATGTGAATCAACGTTGGTTTAATGGAACGATTGATGAAGAATAGGCTAATGACAGTTGAGAGCACAAAAAATAATACGGCAAGCAGCATGACGTAACGAAATGGCAGAGGGCCCTTTTTATAGGGGCGATAACGGCGGTTCAATCTCAATAAAAAATCCCCCCTTCTCCATTACAAGTGTATGCAGACAGGCGGGGGGATAGGAATCATCTGTACATTTTATTTCACCATTTTTAATAATGCATCTCTTCCAATTGTGCCAGCATGAATGCCGAGCGACTCAGCGGCATATGTCACAGATTCTAAAGGTGCATCCAGCAATTGCTCGATGGTTCTTACACCGACTGCTCTTCCTGCGATGATTCCTCTATCTGCAAGCTTTTCATTTAGGAGCCCGACATCAAGTGCACCGCACATAATATAACCATGCTCATTTGTCACTGCCATGAAATTGGTCTTTGGCAGTTTGACGGTGACGGCTGTAAAGGAATGGCCATCAATTGTAATAGGTGTTAAATTCACCATATCCCTTCACTCCCTTCAACACAATCTATGTGAAGGGAGGGCAAGTGTTGTTAGGCTGGAGCGGATTTCACTTTGCGTCCTTCAATCGCCAGCTCAGGACATCACGTAAAAATTCCGGCATGAAATATTCGATGTGTCCATGGTCACGTATATGAGGAAAAAGAGAACCAAGTGTATACATATCCACTGTGCCAACCGTATAGGAATCATCTTCTTTGACGAGTTGATCGTTTACATAGACCTCTTTTACTCGTTTGGTTTCGCCCTCTTCTAATGAATAAGTCAAACCGCTGTATAGCATTTTCCCCATCAGTTCGCCTCTAAAGCCAAAGCCTTTGATGCGTAGCTGTTCCATTTTTTCTTCACAGCCACGAGACACTGTTTCGACCAATTGCTTCCCAGTAAGCGTCACCCGGATTGGATTAATGGGATGCGGGCATATCCGGTGAATGTCTTCTCTAGTGACGATGCCAGCCTCTAATGAATCAAGCACCATCCCTGCATTCATCATGCCGATATCTGCCTCGCACCATTCTTTAATGGCATCTGTTAAAAGTTGCGGAAGCTGGGAGTCATCAAACCACTTTGTTTCGAGCTTTGATTTAATGGATGTCACTTTTTCCTGCATGAGTGACTTCGCTCTTCTTTCAGCTTTCTGTAAAGTCATGATCGCTTCATCGGATTCGCTGATCAGCTGGTCCACTGATTGCACCGTCGCTTTTTTCTCGATGAGCTCGCTACTCGCTGTGTCAATGGTCAGCTCGACACAGCCAATATAATGCCCATACTTTTCAGCACATGCAAGAAGAACGCCATTATCCATTTCGCCCTGTTCTAAAAGATGATGCGTATGTGAGCCTAAGATGATGTCGATTTCTGGGAAGTCATGGGCTACCTCTCGATCATGGATGATGCCTAGATGGGAAAGAAGAACAATGACATCGGCTTGTCCTTTCACTTCTTGCAGCATCTCCCGTATGCTCTCAAATGGGTCTGTAATGTCCCAGCCCAGCTTTTCATAGACAGGTGTATACGCAATGGTCACCCCTAAGACGGCGATCTTCAGTCCATTGTTCAACGTGATCACTTCATAAGGCTTTGCCCACGATGGTCTTTTGCCTTTTTCAAATAAATTAGATAAAATCACCGGGAATTGCGCGTCTTTGTACAATTGGTCGAGCTGCTCATGAGGCAACGTAATGCCTTCATTATTACCAATTGTGACGCCATCATAGCCAAGCTGATTGAGAAGTTTGACATTCACTTTTCCATAATCCGCTTCTGATACAAGGTTTACTCGATCCATATGATCGCCAATATCAAATAAGAGCATCTGATCGTGAACTTGACGCTTTTCTTCAATATAAGCTGCGATTTTTGGCCAGTTTTCAAAGTGGCTGTGCAAGTCGTTTGTATGATATAACCATAGCTTCTGCAGCATGTTGATCTCTCCCTCAAGTTGTCACTGAACCGTCTCGTTCAAGTTGAAAGCCGCAGCTCTCATTTAACTAAATAAATCTAACTGCTTCGGGGATAAGCTTGAATACGTCAAATCCAGCAAATCAATCATTTGCTGGCCATTCGTCGCCGCATCTCCGCCTGAGTTATTATTAAATACGACATATACATCTTTCGACTGCTGATGCAGGATGTCGAGGTTCTTTTTCCATTCCTTTAGTTCAGCTTCATTATATAAATATAAGTAACGAACTTCACGCCAGTTCTCATGATCTGCCGGGTGAAGCCAGCCTTGTTTATTTCTTCCGTGGAAACGGACCAATGTTTTGTCACGGTGTGTGGCTTTTATGACTGGCGGTATAGACCCTTCTCCGACTTGCGGTTCATCACAGACGGAATGAATCCACCCTTCTTTCTCCATAAAGGATAAGGTTTGTTCATAAAACTCGTCTGAAAACCAAGTTCGGTTTCGGAATTCGAGTGCACAAGGAATGTCCCCCATCTTCTCCTTACACCATCTTAAATAGTGGACGTGCTCCTTTTTGCAATCAAACCATGGTGGAAATTGAAACAGAACCATCGCCAGTTTCCCTGCTCGAATGAGAGGAGTCAGTGAAAGAATAAAGGCATCAAACATTTCTTCCTTTGAAGCAAACGGGATCTCGCCTCTTTGATGCCCGGTCATTCCTTGATAAGCTTTCACAACAAATTGAAAGGCGTCTGGCGTATCTTTTATCCATTTTTCATGGTTGCGCTCAGGCTGAACAGCATAAAAGCTTGCATCCAGTTCCACAATGGGAAACGTTGATGCGTAGTGAAACAGCTTTTGAGAGCTGCCGATTCTCGGCGGGTACAGACTGTCATGATCGCCCCAACCAGTTAATCCGATATAAATCATCTATCTCACCTCTTGCCACTTGCTTGTCTAAACGGATTTTCCCATTGAAAGTCTTTGTTTCTTGGGATACCCATCTTTCTGAAAGAAATTCTTCTGTCTACAACATATCATATTTACCCATTTTTCTGAATGAAGATGACTGATGTGATGTTGCCCTGCCATCTTTTTTGTGATATTACATCACAACTTTCTATCTAAATTGAATGAAGCTGATAACATAAAATTGATATCAGAGACTTTGACAGCGATTGTCCATTTTTTTATTCATCTTCACCAAAGGCTTCAGCTCTAAAAAAGGAGAATGAGTGGATATGAACATTGTCGATCATCATGTTGAAGCATTGCAAAAAGTGGCCCAAAGAATTCATCAGCCTGTCTATTTGATCAATCAGTATGGACGTATTCTTTTCACCTCACCCCAAGGTATGACAAATCCAGATTGGATACAAATGCTCCGCTTGTTTCACAGTACGCAGCAGCATTATTTTTCTATGGTTCATTCAAAAGAAAGCGTTTCTGTTTTTCCTATCTATATAAACGAACAAGCTTATGATTATTTAGTCGTTCCCGCCTTCATTCATCCTCAAGACGACATGGAGCTACATTTGACCATTGTACAAGCTGTAAATGCCATGTCCATTTCACGCATCAAACAACATGCCATTAAGCAATCGACAGAGCGAGCCAAAAATGAATGGTTTCGCAAATGGATGGAGGGGACGATTTCCTTAGAGCAAGATGTCACCCGCCTAACACGCATGTTTGGATTAAACACAACGATTCCCTATTTATGTATCGTCTGTCAACTTGATCAGAGCAGTCATTTCTCTTGTTTCCTTAAGCAGCAAACCCTTGTAGATGATGTGTTTGCTTTACTTGAAAGCACCCTTTCTCACTGTCCATTTCCCGCCTTTCTTTTTGTCAAAGGAGATATCGGCATCTTCCTTATAGAAGAGACTGGCGGGTGGCAGGCAATGAACAAATCGATCTGCTCTTTTTTAAAACAAATGCAGATCCTTATTAAACAGCATGTGCATGCCACCATTTCCTTTGGTGTAAGCTTAAGCGGTTATATCATCACCGATCTGCCAAAAGGATTCAGTGAAGCTGCCCATGCTCTGCAATCAGGCCAGCTCTCATTACGAGCTGAATATATTCAGTTCTATCAAGCAAAAGATGTGTCAGATTTACTGAAGCTCATCCCAGCAAAAGATTTAACAACATTCTATGAGCGGTACCTCCACCCATTATATGAACAATCACAAGTCGATCCAAACCTTCTCCACACCTTATCTGTTTATGTCGAAACACATTGCCATATTTCAGAAACAGCCAAACGTTTATCTGTTCATCGCAACACCGTGATATATCGACTAGAGAAATGTGAAGAACTGCTTCAGATCAGCCTAAAAGATCCTGACGCAACATTGCGCTTGCGCTTAGCTTTGCGGATTCAAAAGCACCTTTCATCCGATTCGTATTGAATCTTTTTTTCTTACGTCTCATATATTTTGGAGGAGAAATGTGAATGACAAGGAGTGGTGTCAAATGGATGATGAGATTCGTCACATCCCGCAACCGATTCGAGACGATGGGGCCGGCGCAACCGATTTAGGCCCGCGAGACGTTCTGCGCGATATGGAGAACCCAGATATGTTCGTTCCCCCTAAAACGGATGCGGGGACGATTCCTAATTTAAAATTTTCATATTCTGATACACATATGCACTTGAATCATGGCGGCTGGTCGAGGGAAATTACTGAGCGAGAGCTGCCTGTTTCAACAACGATTGCTGGTGTGAACATGCGGCTTACGCGCGGAGGTGTTCGTGAGCTTCATTGGCATAAGCAGGCGGAATGGGCATATATGATTTTAGGCAAAGCCCGGATCACATCTGTAGATGCAGAAGGACGGAATATGATCGCTGATGTAGAAGAAGGAGACTTGTGGTATTTTCCGCCCGGTATTCCGCACTCCATTCAAGGTCTTGAGGATGGCTGTGAGTTTCTCCTTGTGTTTGATGATGGTGCTTTTTCTGAATTTGATACGTTCACCATCACAGACTGGTTTGCTCATACACCAAAAGACATTCTTTCTGCTAATTTCGGCGTGCCAATCAAGCTGTTTGATCACATTCCACATAAACAACGCTATATGTTTCAAGGCTCTTCACCGGCATCCATTGAAAGCCAAACAGTCTCTGATCCATACGGCGGCATCAAACCGCCATTTACCCACCAGCTCCTTCGTCAAAAACCAATCGTGACCTCTGGTGGAACCGTGCGAATCGTCGACTCACGCAATTTTCCAGTATCGAAAACGATTGCTGCTGCACTTGTGGAGGTAAAACCTGGAGGGATGAGAGAAATGCATTGGCACCCGAATAATGATGAGTGGCAATACTATTTAACTGGTACAGCTAAAATGACGGTTTTTGGAGCAGGCGGGACAGCTCGTACTTTTAATTACAGAGCAGGTGATGTTGGTTATGTTCCTTTCGGGATGGGGCATTACATACAAAACATCGGGCAAACAAGCCTTTGGTTTCTAGAAATGTTTAAAAGCGATCGATTTGCTGATATTTCATTGAACCAATGGATGGCCTTAACCCCTCCTCAATTAGTGAAGGAGCATTTGCATGTGGATGATGCATTGATTCATGCGTTGCATAAAGAAAAATCACCAGTTGTGAAGTATGAGCGATGACGAAAAAAACCGATCCATTTGTGCTGATCGGTTTTTTCTATGCTGTCTTTACGATACGGCATGGGAATGTTGCTGCGCTTTTTTCGCCCATAAAATAGAAGCAATGAAACTCATACAAAGTACCAGCGTTCCAAACATAAATGGCAGCTCAATATTCACATCAAATAAAATACCCGCAAGACTTGGCCCGACGATATTCGCAAGGCTCATAAAGGAGGTATTGAGGCCGCCTGCTACCCCCTGCTGATTCCCTGCCATTTTAGAAAGTAATGTATTGAGGGCTGGGCGAACAAACGAGGTGGCCGATAAAAATAAAATGGAGCCCGTAAAAATGAGCCAAAAGGAAGGGGCAAAGCGGCAGGCAATCAGCATAAACGCCGCAGCTAAAAGGGCATAACGGACGACTCGCATTTCGCCAAATCGTTTCACAAAGGTATTTACTAAAGCACCTTGAACGATGACACCCGCAAGTCCAGCTACCGTAATGACAAATGCAATATCCTTCGGTGTAAAGCCATGTTTTTGGTCCACATATAAGCCAAAAATCGATTCAAAATGAATGATTCCGAAATTCAAAACAAAGGCCAAGATAAACAAAAAACCGTATGGTGTTTTTAAAGCCTGAATCATCTGCGTAAAAGGATTGAAATGAAGCTCTTTATTCAATCGTGCTTCTTCCTGCTTTTCCTTTGTTAAGGTTTCAGGTAAGAACAAGAAAGACAACAACGTCGACAGGGCTGCAAAAGAACCAGCGATGAGGAAAGGAAAAGCAATTCCAAACTCAACCAAATAACCGCCCACACCCGGTCCAATGACAAAACCAAGTGTCATTGCAGCACTAAAAAGACCCATCCCTTTCCCTCGGTCCTTTTCACTTGTGATATCAGCAATGTAGGCAAACATGGCGGGCATCAGCAGCGCACCAGCAGCTCCGCCTAAAAATCGAGACACAAACAGCATCCAAAGCTGATCCGCAAATGCAAAAATAAACTGGGCAATCGTAAAGCCGGCAATCCCGGCAATAATCAATTTTCTGCGTCCAAATCGATCAGTCAGCGCTCCAGCGACGGGTGATAAGGCAAATTGTGTGAGGCCAGTTGCAGCAACGAGGAAACCAAGTGTTTTCCCAGTTGCACCAAAGGCTTCAATATAACTTGGCATGACAGGAACGATCAGACCAAATCCAAGCATGGCGATAAAAATATTGAGCATCAAAATGTACAATCTGCCCATTTTTTTCATATCAAAACCTCTTTCTTCAAAATAAATGAAAATGATGACAAAAATGATAAGAACTTCTTCAGTATAGCGATATCACTCTCTATAAGTCTAGTTTTTCAAAAAACAGCGTTTTTTCCCAAATAAAAAATACCCGCTGGTGGCGAGTATTTTGAGTATCCCTTTTTTATTCAGCTTGTTCATAGATGGAGAGAGCCGCCTGTAACCCGGCACCACAATTGATAGCTGCGCCGTATTTCATCAAGATGGCTTCAAGGCCTGCTAAAACAAATAGAATATTTTCCTTTCGGCAGCTATAACCCATTGAGCCAATTCTCCATATCCGTCCTGCAAGCGGCCCAAATGAACTCGCAATTTCAATTCCAAAATGATGAAGAAGATCAGCCCGGACCGCTTCTCCGTCGATATCACTTGGAATGACGATACACGTCACGACTGGCATTTTGCAGTCTGGATCACCAAATAATTCAAGCCCCATCGCTTCAAGTCCTGCCATTAAAGCCTTTTCATGAAACAAGTGGCGCTGAAAACGTTCCTCCAAGCCTTCTTCCAGCACAAGACGAACCCCTTCTCTCAGTGCATAAAGCATCGTCGTCGCTTCTGTATGATGATTTAACCGCCTCGGGCTCCAATAATCTTGCAGCTGGCTTAGATCAAAGTAATTGCTTTTGATTGGAGAAATGTCTACCTGTTTCTGCAGTTCGTCCTGTGTTGCAATCCCTTTTTCTACTTTCTTTCTCGATTGTACGACGTCTGCCACCCGGTCATTATATGTGATCGGTGACATCCCTGATGGAACAGACAAGCATTTCTGCGAGCCCCCAATTGCCGCATCAATTTTCCATTCGTCTACCTTGACCTCGACACCCCCAATTGTCGCCACAGCGTCTACAATAAAAAGCGCATCAAGCGCTCGGCATGCTTCACCAATTTTCTCAAGCGGCTGTAATCTTCCGGTAGATGTTTCACCATGAACCATCGCAACAATTTTCGGCTTGACTTGATGCATCTCTGCGATGATGTCGTCTTGCTTAAAAACCGTTCCCCATTCACATTCCATTGTATGTACCTCAGCACCATAGCGCTGTCCAATTTCAATCAGCAAATGACCGAAGCGTCCAAAGACCGGAACGAGCATCACATCTCCGGGCTCGATCACACTGGCAAGCACAGCTTCAAGTCCTGAGCGGGACGTCCCATCAATTGGATAAGCCCATTCATTTTCTGTTTGAAAAAGTGATCGTAATAAGGTCATCGTTTCATTCATGATCTCTGTAAATGCAGGATCAAATTGACCAAGAATTGGTGTACTCATCACCCGAAGGACTCTCGGATCTACTTCGACAGGTCCTGGTGTCATAATGGTTCTAGTAGGTGTGTGTAGTTCTTTCACGTTATCCATCCTCTCCCTTGCTGTGTCCATCCTTATATGCCCACTTATACAGCAATGCTGATAAAATAGCAATCTCTTTTCTTACGAATTGATTACATAAAATTTACGATAAATCCATTTATTTCTTTATGGCAATATGATAGAACTAAAGAGTATACATTCCCTATGAAGGAGGAAATAGAATGAAAAGATCTTTATTTGGAACTGTGGCCGCCGGAATCATGATTTTCGGTACATTTGCCGCTCCGCTGCCTCCCGCTGCAAATGCTCAAGGCTTTACTCTGAATGAACCGAGTCAAACCATCACCTTTTCCCCGTTACAGCTACAAACCGAAACATCTGCTCAACATGCGAAAACAACCGCTTCAAGTCAAATTGATTCCTATTACCAATCTGCTGCTGGCAAATCTGGGCCTGCTCTTAAGAAAGCATTACACGATATTATTGATGATCATACGCAGCTATCCTACAGCCAGGTTTGGGACGCATTAAAGAAAACGGATGAAGACCCAAAAAATCCAAGCAATGTGCTTTTGCTCTATAGCGGTATCTCCAGGTCAAAGCAAGCAAATGGAGGAAACGTGGGACAGTGGAACCGGGAGCATGTGTGGGCTAAATCTCACGGCAATTTTGGGACGAGCCAGGGACCTGGTACAGATCTCCACCACCTTCGGGCAACAGACGTACAAACGAATAGCACACGAGGAAATTTAGATTTTGATATAGGCGGAAATGAATACAAGGGAGCGCCGGGCAACTTCTACGACAGCGACTCATTTGAACCTCATAGCCGGGTGAAAGGAGATGTAGCAAGAATGCTCTTTTATATGGCCGTCCGATATGAAGGTGATGATCATTTCCCAGATTTAGAATTGAACAACAAAGTGAATAATGGAAGCGCCCCTCTTCACGGCAAAATGTCTGTCCTATTGAAATGGCACAAGCAAGATCCAGTCGATCAAATCGAACGGAATCGTAACGAAATCATCTATCAAACGTACCAGCACAATCGCAATCCTTTTATTGATCACCCTGAATGGGTAAGCGATATTTGGGAATAAAAAAGAGAGGCACTGCTATGAACAAGCAGTGCCTTTCTTTTTTTCAAGCGGACAGACGAGACAATAATCAAGACTTTCCGATTTCTTCTCAAGCTTATAATACATACAGCAAGTCTTTCGATTTGATGTGTCTAGCAAACTTTCATCTAAATTTAAGCTGTGCTGAAAAGGATTTTGCTTCGCTCCGAAAAGATCACCCGATGCCTTCTTCAGAAACAAATAATCCTCCCGTACGCGCTCTTTCATTTTAGGCTCTTCCGTTTCTCGCATCATGCTACGGTAAAGAGAATTGATACGTACCGCTACATTTTCCCATAAAATTGAATACGGAAGTCTTGAAGTACGTTTCAATACATCTAAAAGAGGTGTGACACACTGCGTAAATAGCATGCGGACGACCTGCTCTCTCCACTCATGACGATCTCCTTCTGACTGAACAAATGAACAGAGCGTTTCATCTAGCTCAATTTTACGATCTTCTCTAAAGACACACGCCTCTGGTGAAAACCGATAGACAGCATCATACATCGTCATCAAGTACAAAGTAGAACTAACAGCTAAATAGGCATAGCGCTTTGAAAACATGGATGCCGCCACTGCTATATTCGGGGCATGCATCGCTTCCTTTTCAGCTTCTAATAAACGTCTGATAGATGCTTCTGAAACAAGCGCAGCAAGTGTGCGATCAGATGTCATTGGTCCATTTGTGATGTGTACCCCGAAATCAAGTAATTCTCTCTCAACCCACTCTGGCCTCATATCAAAACCCCCATCTTTCGTTTAGCGATTTCGCTGTTGATATAACAAATAAATAAAGAACGGTGCACCAATTGCCGCCGTAAACACACCTGCCGGAACATCTAACGGAAGAAAAGCCGTTCTCGCAACTAAGTCTGCCAGCATCACGAGAATACTTCCAACAAGCGCAGATGCTGGAACAAGCGCAATAAAGGAACGACCGATGATCATCCTTGCCACATGCGGCGCCATCAGTCCAACAAATTCAATACCACCTGCGAATGCAACGGCAATACCGGCTAATGTCACACTCATCAGCAGAAAGAATAACCGCTTCGCCTGAACCTTGACTCCGAGACCTGTTGCAAGATCATCTCCAAGCTCCTTCACATTCATCGTTCTTGCCAGCACCATGACAATCGGTAAAATCATCAATACCCAAGGAAGCATTGCGGTGACGTCCTTCATTGTAGAACCATATAAACTACCCGTCAGCCAGATGTATGACTTGGTCGTGGTCATCGTATCGCTGAGCACAAGAGTAAACGTCACACACGCCTTCATAATGGCGGAAATCCCAATCCCCATCAAGACGAGCGTGATCGGCTTGACGCCTTTTTTCCATGAAAGCATATAAATCAGGCATGATACCGCAAAAGCGCCTGCAATGGCCCACAACGACTGATAAGCAATAGGCACAGTGCCCATCCAAAAGACGATGAACATAATGGCGCCAAACGACGCACCGCTCGTAATTCCTATGATGTCAGGCGATGCAAGCGGATTTCGAATGAGACCTTGTAAAATAAGCCCCGATACCGCAAGTGCCGCTCCCACTAAAACCGCAAGCAGGGTCCTTGGAATCCTCAACGTATTTAATACAAACGTATTTCCCTCGCCTTGTCCGAAGATATGCAGCAGCACATCCGTAGGCGGAATAAACCGGCTGCCCATACAAAGGCTCAGAATAAATAAACCAAAGGCAATACCTGTCAATAATAGTAAAATCAAAAACGTCCGCTTTGAAAATTGAAATGAAATGCGCCCGCCCTTTGAACGCACTGTATATGTTTTAGCCACCTGTCTTCAACCCCTTGCGCACGAGATAAACAAATAGAGGCGCTCCAGCTACCGCCGTCATGACACCAATCGGTACTTCCTGCGGCATGATCAGAAAACGAGCGGCAAGATCTGCGACAAGTAAAAGCGACGCCCCTACAACGGCACAATACGGCAGTACCCAGCGGTGGTCAGGTCCAACAAGCTTTTTCACAATATGCGGCACAAGAAAACCAACAAATCCAATGGATCCTGCGACAGCGACGGAACCACCTGCTAAAAAGACAACAAGTACCCCCATCGTCATCTTCAAAAGAAGCGTACGCTGGCCAAGCCCTTTCGCAATATCATCACCCGATAAAAGGACATTGATCGAGCGGCCAAGAAGCAGCGCCACCACAGTCGCCCCTAGAATATAAGGCAGCACAGGCAGCAGCATATCTATACTTCTTCCTGACACTGAACCAGCCATCCAGAACAGGATGCTTTGAATGGACTGTTCATTGACGATTAAAAGTCCTTGAGTAAAGGACGCAAACAGAGCAGATATCGCAGCACCTGCGAGTACAATTTTGACCGGTGTCAGTCCGTCTCTTCCAATGGAGCCTAGAAGAAAGACGAGCATACCTGCAATGGCAGCGCCTAAAAAGGCCGTCCACATATAACCTGTTAACGACTCGGTAGAAAAGAAAACAATCGAAATCACAATAAAAAAGAGTCCACCTGCATTAATACCTAAAAGATCTGGTGCAGCCAGCGGATTCCTCGTCAATGCCTGCATGAGTGCACCTGAAATCGCTAGACTTGATCCAACAACCGTCGCAATTAAAGCTCTTGATAATCTGGATGTCATGACAATGACACTGTTTGGATCTGACTCATCAAACTGAAGAAACGCATGGATGGTGGCTTTGAGGGAAATTGAGGTTTGCCCAAGAGAAATACTGAGCATAAAAAAGACCAACATCAATACGATGAATCCAGCAAATAGCAGTGCCTTGCTCGAATCCTTTTTTAATAAACTTCTCATCTGATTCCCGCTTTCAATCTGTTATGGAAAAAGGAGAAAATGGTTTTTCACATTTTCTCCTCTGCTACACTTATTTATCAAGCCCTAGACGATCATAAATATCATCAAGCATCATGTTTGCAGCGGTGATACCGCCAGCCATGTTCCAAGTGATTTCATCGACTTTATGCACTTGTTTCGCTTTCACTGCGTCAAGCTGCTTCCATAAAGGATGACTTGTCCACTCTTTATATGCTTTTTCAACTGCTTTATCCTGATCATCCATGAAGTAATAGATCACATCTGCATCCATTTGTGGAATGCTCTCTTTGTCTGTAAGTGTAATGATATCTTGCTTTTTATCTTTGACATTTTTAGGACCTTCAAAGCCTAGCTCTGTTAAAATTGAACCTGCAAACCCAGTTTGATAGATTCTTGCATGATCTGCACGGAAGTTCACCACAGACACACTCATTGGCCAGTTTTTAATGTCTTTCTTTGCTTTTTCTTTGAAGTCAGCGACACGGTCATCCCACTTCGTCAGCAATTCTTTTGATTTGTCTTGCTTGTTTAACGCTTCACCCATTAAATTCACTGTGTCTTTAAAAGTGAACACTGTTTCTGTTGCAACAGTTGGAGCGATTTCTTTCAGCTGATCAAAAATTTGCTCGTGACGGATTTTTGATGCAATGATCAAATCTGGCTTCAGCTTTTCAATTTCTTCTAAGTTTGGTTGTGTTTCCTGCCCAACAATTTTGACACCCTTTAAATCATCTCTTAAATATTTATATGTAGGTGCTTCAAGCCAAGATTCTACAACACCCACTGGTTTAATGCCCATAGCGACGGCTGCATCAGTTGCTCCTTGATACAACGTCACCACACGTTTAGGCGATCCTTTAATTTCAGTTGAACCGATAGCGCTTTCAACGGTTCTTGTTTTCTCATTACTATCTGACTTGCCTTCACTGCTATTACTGCCACAAGCCGCAAGTAATACGATGGAGAGCACAACTAATAGCGACCAAAAAGATTTTTTGAACATGTACCTCACCTATCCATTCTATATGTAGTCATATCGTTTGATAACGATTCTCATTATCACAATTTGATTTTATCATAGAAAAAGATGGTGTCAATGTAAAATATAAAAATAACAGATAATAATCTCCCAATCACAAAATGGAATATTACGGAAAATATAATTCTTTCGTCTCTTTTTTGATGACATCTATTTTCCTATAATGAAGTTGTAAGTAAATACAGATTTTGGAAAGGGAATGATCTTAATGAAATGGAAAAAAACTATGACTGGTGTCGCTCTTTCTTTTGGGTTACTTCTTTCTTCGTATGTTCCAGCAGCTAGCGCTACTTCATCTTCACAAGCAGACAGTACAGATCTCGTTGCTCGTACAAGTGCAACTATCACATCTTGTCCTGAAGAGATCTTAAGGAAATTCCAAAAGTCAAACAAACCTTTCTTATGTATGTACTCTGACACAGCTATTTTTGCCAACTCTTTCACAGCATACGGAATGAAATGGTATTTTAAAGGAAGCTCTGGACTCTATGCTTATTATGAGGGTGCTGTATAATCGATAAAGTAAAAAACACCGATAAGAGAATGTTGTGATCTTTAGCAACGTTTCTTTTATCGGTGTTTTGTTACATTCACAGTGAGTCGATATCACTGTAAAGGGAACGTCTTACTCTCAATAATAGCGACAATTTGTTTTAACGCTTGGTTCGCTTCGGGAATAGGAAAGACAGGAAAGACGTGATTCATTTTTGGGTATTCGAAATAGTTGATGGGAACACCCTGCTTGTCTGCCATCTCTTTGAATTTCCGGGCATCTGGGAGAAAGAATTCATGAGTGCCAATAAAAACAGAAATTCGTCCTAACGATTTGATTTCTCCATAGATCGGGCTGATCAAATGATGTGTTTCATCTGTATTACCTGCATAGGCTTTGCCCGATTCGATCAGTAAATCTAGGTTGAGCATTGGCTCTTTTGGAACCATTTTAGCGATATCAGGATGACTTAATGTCACATCAAGCCATGGTGATAATAGAATCATGTTTCCAGGCTGCGGGAGACCTTTTTTTGCTAAGTATTGAGCAAAGGCGAGCGATAAACCGCCGCCAGCAGAATCACCCATGATGACGATTTTTTCTGGTGTTCCTTTTTCTAAAAGAGCTTGGTAAACTGGGAGAACACTCTCGATTGCATCCATATACTGATGATTCGGTGCTTTTGGATAAACTGGCACATACACCGTACTATTTAATTGCTTCGTCAATCGATCCAAGAAACGCCAATGCCATACGAGCGGCTGCTCAATATAGCCTCCTCCATGTAAAAATAGCACCTGATGATCATCTGGCTGCACATCTGATTTCAACATGTACGTATCGACTGAAAACGTGCTGCTTTTGGTGATGTGATATTTCTTTTTCAACTTCTCAGGCAGCACATAAGGTAATTGATTCGCCATTCTTCGTTCTTCTAAATACCCCTCAACATTTAGTTTCTTCTTTGTAAGTACAAGTAACCATTCAACAAATAAACTTTGAATACTTCGCATACGATCGACCCCAATAGATAGAATGATGACAATCAATGTCTAGGAAAAGAATGGTTTCTCTTTTTCTAAAGCATAACATAAGAACTTGTGAATCCGTTAACTGCTTTGGACAGAATACTTTTTCTATACATCTATTCATTTATGAACACATGTCTATTTATATTATATTTTCTAGATACATCATCATCAATTGTCAATCTTTCAATCATTGTTCATTAATCAACACATATTCAAAAACTGTTCATTTAAACACAAAAAAGACGAGTGTTGACCACTCGTCCCAGATTGTTGACAAAGGGCTAAAATGAACTTGATTTTAGCCCTTTGTCTTCTTCTCAGCGTGATAGAAAACCTTTGCAGTCTAGGAAGGACGAGCACCGGAGCAGAGCGAATTTGACATTCGTGAGCACCGGAGCGCAGGACTGACACCGAATGCGAGGGTTTGTCTACATGCTGAGACGAGTGTTGACCACTCGTCCTTCTTCTTCCTCACTTCACTTCCTCATGCTCATGAGCAGTATCTCTTTTGCTCGCTATAAAGAGTGCACAGGTCATCGCAAGAATGGCCAGTGCCCACCAGAATGTCGATACGGCCTGTTCATGATCAATGATAATCAAACGGATGACCGCTGTGATCCCTATATAAATAAAATAGCGAAGCGGAAAATGAAAGTTGGATTTAAAGTATTTAATAATTAAGGCGATAAATTCAAAATACATAAAGAAGATCAGCAGCTCGCCAAGCATTCCATAATAGCTTTCTCCTTTGTTAAACAATGTTTTATAGACGAATTGCACGATGTACCATGTTTCACTAATTAAGAGTACGCTTAGCGCAATCGCTAGAAAGAACAGGCAGATATTCAGAAGGGCTTGCAGAAGATCAGGTACCTTTTGGAAATTGTTGAATCGTTTCATCAGATTGTTTCCCCATTCCATGATGTTGTTTTTGCTCTCTACATTTTGGTATTCCAAAATCGCAGCACGATGTAGTAGGTATCGTTCTTTTCTACACTTTCAAACTGTCCATGCATTCGGGACATCATCCGCTTGATGCTTCGTTCCCCGAGTCCATTGCTTTCCGGTATGATGTCTGTCTTTTTTATCGCATTGCTCACATGGATTTCAAAGACATCTTGGTCGGATAAAAAAGTGATCTGAATGTCCTTTTCAGGATCTGCGTATTTACGTAAGTTAGACATCACATTATCAAATACTCTGCCAAGCTCCTCGACATTCACATTAATATAGCTATCCGGCATTTCGCCTACAATATGGACCGTGAAATTCTCCTGATGCAGCAGGGCGACCTGATCTGATAGAAGATCATAAATCACTTCTTTCACTGCAACGGTTTCAAGCTCTGACTCGTGCTCTTTATCTAGCAGGAAATAGGCAAATAGATTGTCAGACAGATTCTTTAATTGCAGGGCTTTTCCATACGCACTCGCTATATACTTCTCCTTGCGGGTATCCGCTAGAGCCTCCTCTTTTTTCGCAAATTCCAGATTCATGATGAGTGATGTCAGCGGGGTCCTCATATCATGCGACATTTCGGTCACCAAGCTGCGGCTCTCTTCCTGCAGATCATCAATAGCCTGAAGCTTGTCCAAAAAGGCTGTTCTTAAATCCTCAATGCTCTTTGCAATCATGGCCAATTCATCATGCCCCTTCACTGTCATCTCATAATCGAGCTCACCGCCTTCAAGAATATGAATCTCTTCACGGATCGTTTGCAAGTACCGCAGACTTCGGCGAATGCCAACAAGCACAATCAGGAGAAAAATGAGTGTTGCACCAAGCAGTTCTAGTGTAAAGGCGAGATCGTGATATCGAGAGGAGTAAAATCCGTCTACCATAACCCTACCTTCTCCGTCGCTAAATTGAACCGGGTAAGAATGACGCTTTGCGTAGTCGGTCACCTTTTCTTTCCCATAGGCCAATTCGTCAGCGGCAGAGTAAATCGAGTCATATTGAAGCACTTCATCCTTGTAAACAGTGAGATTAATATAATCTTCTTTTTTCACCCACTCACCGAATGCTTTTCGATCCGTTGAAGTCAGCTCATGTTCTGAAACATAGCGGCTAAATGTTTGAATGTATCTAGCGGATTCTTCCTTATAGTACTCATCCGAACTTAAATATCCTTCAATCAGGTGATCGGTGATCTTTTGCAGTGTCAAAAAGACAACACCACTTACGATAGCAGCGACCAAAATGAGCAGTGACAGCTTTTTGGTCAGCGTATATTTACGATGTGCCAAACCGGTATCCTCTCCCCCATTCTGTTTTGATATACACGGGACGAGCCGGGTCATCTTCAATTTTCGCACGCAGCTTTCGGATATGCACCATGACCGTATTGTTTGAACAATAAAAATAAGGCTGGCCCCACACGCTTTCATAAATATTTTGAGCAGAAAATATTTTGTTTCGTTTGTTCATGAGCAGTTTTAATATCCGATATTCTAAATCAGATAACTTGATTTGCTGCCCACTTTTCCACACTTCATTAAATTCCTCACTCACCCTCAGGCTACCGCCAACTAAATAGGTTTCTTCCTGTTCCTTTTTTTCCTGATAGATGGTATATCTGCGCAATTGCGCCATGACCCTAGCGTGAAGCTCCTCTTCTGAAAAAGGTTTTGTCATATAATCATCTCCGCCAGCGAGTAATCCTTCTGTTTTATCCAATGTACTTGATCTGGCTGTCAGAAATAAAATGGGAACGTTTGAGGAGGCTCTTATTTGCTGGCACGTTTCTATACCGGAGATACCTGGCATCATAACATCCAAAATCACCAAATCAAGCGAATCATCTACAGCATACAATGCCTGCTTGCCATTCATGGCTCTCAACACCTCATACCCTGTACGTGTCAGGGATTCCTGCAAAAGATCACCGATCTCCTGATCATCCTCTACAACTAATATTCGATGGGTCATGTCTCAATCACCTCATCCTTCATGATGTTCATTCTTATATGTTATTACTATATATCATCTAGCTATGTGAAAAGATACACCATAAATCTTAAGTGTTTATGAATATGATCAATTGCCATCAAGTTGTCACATTTATTTTCAAAAAATTGGATCTTCATAAATGATTAAGAATTGGCCTGTATATTGATTCATTGAAGGATCTATCTTTAGATCCAATACACGAAAAGGAGCATTAATATGAATGTAAGCAAAGTAGAACACGGACAACCAATGAGTCTTAAAGAACGGGTGCATTTCTTGGACATCGTACGAGGATTCGCCTTAATGGGAATTATTTTGGTCAACTATTTTTTGATTGTGGATTCGGTCAAGGGATTTGAGATGGAGTCTAATGATGTATTTCACAACTTGGTGAATTGGTTTGCTTCAGGAAAGTTCATTACGTTATTTTCCTTTCTATTCGGGGTTGGGTTTATGATTTTTATGGATCGAGCTGCTCAGAAGGTGGATAGTCCGAACAAGCTGTTTGCTCGCAGATTAACGATTCTCTTAGGATTTGGTCTTCTGCATGTCACGTTTGTATGGATTGGTGATATTTTGACCTATTATGCTGTCGCGGGCTTCTTATTGCTTTTCTTTTACAAACGCACAGCCAAAACCATCCTGTACTGGCTGATCACACTCTTTGTGATTCAATTGCTCACGCCTCTTTTCTCAATGCTGCTCAACACCATCAGTACAGGATCATCAGGCAAGCCGGATTTTGCTGATTTCGAGCTGACTAGCCACAACAGTCTGACTTATTTAGCATCTATTGGTGACCGGTGGGCCGATATGGTCACGATGGCTTCCAGCTCATTTTCCACTGTCTATTCGATGTTCTTCATGTTTTTACTTGGTGTGTATTTTGTGAAAATGTCGTTTTTCAAAAACATGGAGACGAAAAAAGCGATTTGGAATCGTATTTGGATGATTTGTACAATCGCTTTTCTTATCACACAAGGCAGTACGATTATGACAGCGGTCACCCCTTTTGAACATACGCCATGGATGAACATTGTCTCTGCACTTGAGCAAAACGGAGGATTAACTGGCAGTATGTTCTATATGAGTTCACTTGCGATGCTGTTTTTGCACGTTCCTCAGCTGCGAGGTGCTTTGATGGTTTTTACCAAGGTCGGACGGATGTCCCTGACCTGCTATTTGCTTCACTCGATCATTGGAACAGTGCTGTTTCTGAAATATGGAGCCGCACTTGCAGATCATCTTCAACCCGCTGGTACGTTCTTCATTGGCATTGGCGTGTATGCCTTCCTTGTCCTTTTCAGTACGTTATGGTTAAAGCGATTTAAGTCTGGACCGATGGAATTTATCTGGCGTCAGCTGACGTATGGAAAGGTCAATGACAAATCGAAAACAAATACATTTCAGGCGGCGAAGTAATAGAAAAAAGGCGAATTACGACAGTTCGCCTTTTTTTAATGTGTTAAGTTTTTTGTGATTCAGATACAATCCGTTCATTTTTAATATTGATCCATCATTTCTTGCAATTGAGTCAAATAACTCTCTTTTAATTCATCGGGGTATTCAATTTTCACATGTTTCCCAAATGAGATCAAATAGTGAGTCATATACGATAATTCTTCTTGGTTGTATCCCCCTACAATATAAGGCGTATCATCAATGATCTCCAATCTCATATTCGGATAATGATTCTTCAAAAACTTTTCTTTTCCTTGTTCCGTTAATCGACATTTAAAAGAGATATCATGATAGGTTTTTTCGTATTCGAGCTGCAGTGCTTTTAATTCTTCCTTCGTAAAAGTGTCTTTCGTTTCTTCTTCGATCATCATGTCCGTCATACAATCACATCTGTAGATGCCCCACTTTTTATTCAGAACATCATATGCTTCGGTAAACCAAATCCCATTTCGATAAAACAACTCAAGAAATTGTAGCCTGATCCTTTTATGTTCATATTGAGTGTATGTCATCTTCACGATTTGATCTTCCATCATTGCCTGCAATATCAAATCCAAATGATGTTGTTCACTCACTGGCGCGACATGATAGTAATGAATCACATCCAAAATCTCCGTGATCCGATGTTTTCTCTCATCAGACATTGTAGCAAACAGTTTTTGGCGAATCTGTGAGTAAGACTTTTTAAACGGTGTTGCTGACAACAGATCTAAGGCTTTAAGAGCGAAAAAAATGGCTTGAACTTCATCTATTTGAAAATAGATCGGAACCAATGGAGATTGATTCATGAGCCGATATCCTCCATGTCTGCCATTTTCAACATAAAAAGCTAAGCCCATGGACTCTAGCTCTTCCATATCTCTTAAAGCCGTACGTTTAGAAATACCGAATTCCGCTTCTAAATCTTTTAATTGAAATGAATATTTATCACTTAAAAAAATAAGCTCTTGGTTTAAGCGTTCTGATTTTTTCATTTGATTTTCCTTCTGAAAAAGGTGACATGTTTTGTCACCTTTATATTTTATACTCAGTTTATCAAAAGAAAAGGAGCATGCATATGAAAACATTCATCATTAACGCGCACCCTAATTTCACTCATCGAGAAAGTTATTCAAACAAACTGCAAACACTATTTTTAGAACAGTTTAAAGAGAGATTCCCTCATGAGGAGCCTACCATTTTACATTTATATGAAACTGAAATTCCCCGTATCGAAAAAGAACAGCTGCTAGGTATTTGGGAAAAGCAAGCATCTGAACAAACATTAACAGCTGCGGAGGAAAAAATCGCCGCTTCCTCATCAGCTTTATTGGCTCAATTCAAAGCACATCATCGAATCGTGATTGTATCACCTGTTCATAATTTCAATGTGAGTTCACGAATGAAAGATTATATAGATAATATCTTTATTGCTAGAGAAACGTTTAAATATACAGAAGATGGTTCAGTTGGTCTGATGACTGACGATTATCGTGTACTTTTGCTCCAAGCAAGTGGCTCAATTTTCACAAATAACGATCGGTACACACCACTGGAATTTTCATATTATTATCTAAAGGAAATATTCCAAAACTTGATGGGTTTTCAACAATTTCATATTGTCCGGGCACAAGGAACAGCGATTTTAGATCAAAGGACTATCTTACAATCTGCATCTGATGACATGACGAAAACCTTAGATGCGTTTTATGCACCTAGTTAACCTCTATATTTTCAAGACCCAGAACGAAAAATTTTGCTCACTTGTCATCAATCTTATTTTTTCGTTTTGGGGTGACTCCTATCTGCTAGTACAAATATTATTGATGACTAATGCTGCCGTTTCACTCGGATGGCTAAGAGGGAAATGATGGCCATACGGAACAAAATCAACCTTCCCAAGATGCGATGGCGCAGAATAGCCTCTGTCATACTCCCCCCAAATCATGTGAAGATGATCCTTTGTGACTTCTTTAAAGTCACCTTGACCGGTTTTCAGTAATAAATGGCTAAGCTGAACCGTCGTATTTAAAATTCTAGGAGAAGTAAAGCTGTTTTTGATTTTTTCAATATAATGTTCAGGGATGCTCTCCGTGCTTTCAAACAAACCATTTCTTAATACATAACGCTCTATCAAATGAGTCGTTGCCAATCTTAATGTCCATTTGTTCAGAAATTGAGGAACATATAGTGATTTTGCCTTTTGTTTAGCAACAGGCGGCTGCAGTAAAGTAATTGAATACTTCTTATCGATGTATTCTTGTCCCAATGCTTCCAAAAGAATATACGCACCGAATGAATGACCGATTAGATGTGCACCATTCGTCGCTTTCTCTATTACTTTTTTCACTACATTTAAATAGATATCTAGAAGATGTTTCTCTCGTTTAAATGGAGAACGCCCCAAACCAGGAAGGTCCAAGATCCATACAGGTTGACCTGTTTTCTCATGAAGCTCCTGTGCTAAAGGAAATAAATCTTCTCCATCACTCAATAAACCATGTAATAAAATAAATGGCTTCCCTTCTCCTTGTAATTGGTAAAGGGTATTATTATCGCATAATGTTCGTTTAAATAAATGTTGGTGCTCACCATGTTGATCCATCATTCGATAATCTAGATCCGCTACTACAGCAGGGAAAAATGTCATGACACTCGTCTTCTTAAACCAATCTTCTCCCATTATTTTTTTCGCTGAAACATTTGAAAACGTTCGTTTTGTCATAAAATTCAATCCGTCAGAAGGAATGTTTGTGAGTTTACTTACACCACTATTCATGATAGCTTTCATCAGTGGCATTGGGATAGAGATGTTTGGTGCCTTCATATTCATGCTTTCTGACATAACACTCAATAGTCCAGCAACGTTCTGATCGTGCTCTTTGTCATCAACAAGTGTATATGTTTGAATAGCTGGCTGCTCCAACTTGAAAACCTGTACAATAAACTTCGCAAACTCATCGTTTGAAATAAGTGGTAACCGATAGTCCTTACCTCCAGGAATCACCGGCATGAGCCCTCTTCGCATACTCTTTACAAGCAAACCCAATCCTGCAATTTGCTCTGTACTCCCTGTTTGACTACTACCAACGACAGTTGGCGGATTAATGATAGAAAGCGGATAACCTACTGCTGATGCCTGTTGACGAATATAAAGATCTGCTAAAAACTTTGTTCTCTCATAAGGATTTTTTATTTTCAAGTAATCGTTTCCTTCTTCAAACACGTCGATGGCAATCTTGCTATTTTGATCATCAAAGGGACTCATATAACCGACAACATGGATAAATTGCTGTAAACCCTTCGATTGATGAATACTTTTAGCTAACTCATCAATATATTTGGCGCCATTTAAAAAGACGGAAGCTGCCTCTTTACTTGTCGCTTGAATATCCATAGGGCCTCCTGCGTGAATGATCACATCCGTTTTCAATACCCTCTCCTGATCTTCAGCACTTAGACCCAAATCGACTTTCGTCAAATCCCCTTCAACAAAGTGCATCACTGACTCTTTTAAAATACCTCTTTCTTGAAAAATGCGTGTTGCTTTACTTTTTGACCTCACTAAAAGAAGAATGTTCACATCCTCTTTCGCTAATTCTTCGACTAATTGCTTTCCGATAAACCCTGTTCCACCCGTTAAAAATACTGTTTTCATGTGAAATCTCCTTTTTAGTACTATTCAGTACTAATTTGATGTAAAAAAAATGCTTCTTTATCGAAGCAAGTTAAATAAATGATCTGCTGTTTTTGTGATGACAGTGGCATCTTTCAATGTTTCTGAAATAAATAACGCTCCTTCAAGATTTGTCATAAAAAGTGATGCCACCTCATCAATATGAATCGTATGTCTGAATTCCCCATTCTCTACCCCTTGTTTCAGTAATAGAGAAACTTTCTCTTGTAATCCTGTGAAAAAAAGACCTATTTTTTCTTTTATTTGTGTGGCCTTTACAGGGCTTTGAATATAAAGAGTAATAAATGGACAGCTCCCCTTATAATCTCTAGACTGAACTCCTTGTGATAATTGCTTTAAAAACAATTGAATTCGATCTTCAACTGAAAATTGGGTCTGAGACAGTACGTCATCCATTGCAGATTGATACATGTCAATCCAATAATCAACGACCCCTTCTAATAATTCTTCCTTATTAGAAAAGTGATAGTACACATTAGACTTTGACACTTTGCTTACACGAACTAATTCATCCATACTTGTATAAACAAACCCTTTTTCCAAAAATAATGTTGCAGCCACTTCAAGTACACGTTTTTGATTCATTAATTTTGTCTTTGTCATAATTAGAACTATACAGTACTAAATTATATGTTGCAAGTATTTATGATCATTTAGAAAAGAGTTTGATAAAAAAGTTTTCTCAATGCGGTCAAACGCAAATGAGGAAACTAACAATAAGAGAGTTTCTTTTAATTATAATCTTCTCCTACCATTAAAGTACTATACTTTGTTTTAAATTTTTCATACTTTCTCTCATCCTTAAATAATAAGAATGCCCCTCTGTCATCATAAATATGATAAATAAAATCTTTATTTATAAAGAATATTTCAGGATAACTACTATATTTGTCATTGAACCTCGGAGCCATACTTTTAAAATCTTGATTACATATTGCCTTGATTATTTTCTTGTACTCTATATGCTGTTTTTTTGTTTCTAAAGAATATCGAATGACTTTTCCATTCTCATCTTTATAATTTTTTACATTGAGTCTATATTTATTAATTTTTTTTGAATACTTACTATATACTCCTATCGGCCTCTGTAATGAATGCTCGCTTCGAACAATTGTGACGACGAACAATAAATCGTTCTCCCCAAAAAGTTCATCAAATATACTTATTGCAACATTATAAACCTTATTAAAATATTGAGGATTTATATTGCCTTGATCATTAAACTGATACATTTCTTTTTCGAGTTGAATATGAAGGCTTAGAGGTAACTCGTCCAAGGAATCATTAATTAAATCAATATTGAATTCACTTTGTAAATAATCTAGGTGAACCATATCTCATTCTCCTTTCATTCTTTTATGTATAATTTTTATTTTCTTAATATATGACCACTTTTATTTAGTGTAGCTATACGCTCTCCGGATTTATTCATTAATTTGTAGTAACTTCCTCCATGAGCATTCCCTTTCCCAAGATCTCTTGAAATGGATCAACCAGATGTAGGATCTTTCCACTCTTGTTTACCTTTAACCTTCTTAGTGAAAAGAGAAATCTTAACTCCAGTATCATTCAATAAAGATTTTTACATTTTTTTATTCATAGTCAACTTAGATGTAACCAGTGAAATAAGAAAAAGACGAACTTATAAAGTTCGTCTCCTACACTAAAAGGTCATCTTGATCGGCACAAATTCGGCACGCTTCATCAACCTCTTATATCAATCATTTTCAACCCTCTGTATTAACCAATAGAACCTTCCATTTCGAACTTAATCAAACGGTTCATTTCAACGGCGTATTCCATTGGTAGTTCTTTTGTGAATGGCTCGATGAAGCCCATGACGATCATTTCTGTTGCTTCTTCTTCAGAAATTCCGCGGCTCATCAAGTAGAATAGCTGCTCTTCTGATACTTTTGATACCTTCGCTTCGTGCTCTAATGAAATGTTGTCGTTTAAGATTTCATTGTAAGGAATCGTATCAGATGTTGATTTGTTATCCATGATGAGTGTGTCACACTCGATGTTTGAGCGTGCACCCTCTGCTTTGCGTCCGAAGTGTACGATTCCACGGTATGTGACTTTACCGCCTTGTTTGGAAATCGATTTCGATACGATCGTTGAAGATGTGTTTGGTGCAAGGTGAATCATTTTTGCACCTGCATCTTGGTGCTGACCTTTACCTGCTAGGGCAATACTTAATGTCATACCACGAGCGCCTTCACCTTTTAAGATGACGGCTGGGTATTTCATTGTCAGCTTAGAACCGATGTTTCCATCAATCCATTCCATTGTTGCATTTTCTTCACATACTGTACGTTTTGTCACAAGGTTGAAGACGTTGTTTGCCCAGTTTTGAATCGTTGTATAACGGCAGTAGCCGCCTTTTTTGACGATGATTTCAACAACCGCACTGTGAAGTGAGTTTGTTGTGTAAACTGGAGCTGTACAACCTTCTACGTAATGCACGTGTGCGCCTTCATCAACGATGATCAGTGTACGTTCGAACTGACCCATGTTCTCAGAGTTGATTCGGAAGTATGCTTGAAGTGGTGTATCTACTTTTACGCCTTTTGGTACGTAGATGAATGAACCACCAGACCATACAGCCGAGTTAAGCGCAGCAAATTTGTTGTCAGTCGGAGGAATGACTTTTGCCCAGTGCTCACGGAAGATGTCTTCGTTCTCTTTTAATGCACTGTCTGTATCTTTAAACACAATGCCTAAATCTTCAAGATCTTGCTTCATGTTGTGATACACAACTTCAGATTCGTACTGAGCAGATACACCTGCTAAGTACTTTTGCTCTGCTTCAGGGATTCCAAGCTTATCAAAGGTTTGTTTGATTTCTTCTGGTACTTCATCCCAAGAACGCTCAGAGCGTTCTGATGGTTTTACGTAGTACGTAATTTCATCAAAGTTTAATGCATTTAAATCTCCGCCCCATTGTGGCATCGGCATGTTGTAAAAGTGCTCAAGAGATTTCAAACGGAAGTCGAGCATCCACTGAGGCTCTTCTTTCATACGAGAAATTTCTTCAACGATCTCTTTTGTCAGTCCGCGCTCTGAACGGAAAATGGAAACGTCTTTATCAGAAAAGCCGTATTTATATTCACCAACATCTGGCATTTTTTTAGCCATCCATTTTCACTCCAATCTTATGATTTGCCGTTATCTTCGGCAGATGCGCCTTTTTCAAGCGCCTTCCAGGATAATGTTGCACATTTGATGCGCGCTGGGAATTTTGCGACTCCCTGCAGCGCCTCAATGTCACCAAGATCAATGGAATCGTCGTATTCTTTTCCTAGCATCATATCGGAGAAAATCTGAGACATTTTCAAAGCTGTTTCAATATCTTTCCCTTTAATCGCCTGCGTCATCATAGAGGCAGATGCCATCGAAATCGAGCATCCTTCTCCTTCAAATTTCGCATCGATGACTTTTTCGTCTTCGATTTTCATCGTGAGACGAATGCGGTCACCACACGTTGGGTTGTTCATATCGACGACAATGCTGTCGTTTAACACACCTTTGTTTCTCGGATTTTTATAATGATCCATAATCACTTGTCTGTACAGTGTGTCTAAGTTTACATTAAAAGACATTCGTAAAATACTCCTTTGTCTTACGGAGCGCTGCCATGAGCTCGTCAATCTCCTCTTCTGTATTGTACAGATAGAAGCTTGCTCTTGCAGTCGCTGATACACCAAGCCATTTCATGAGCGGCTGTGCACAGTGATGTCCAGCACGAATGGCGACACCTTCCGTATCTAGAACAGTTGAGGCATCATGAGGATGGACGTCGTCTAAGTTAAACGTCACAAGTCCAGCTCGGTGCTGCGGTCCGTAAACCGTGGCACCTTCAAGCTCCTTAAAGCGCTCAAGTGCATAAGTCGCAAGCTGATGCTCGTAACGGCTGACTTCTTCCATTCCGATGTCATTTAAGAAATCAATCGCTTTTCCGAGCCCAATTGCTCCTGCAATAATCGGTGTTCCCGCTTCAAATTTCCACGGCAGCTCTTTCCATGTAGAATCATATAGATCCACAAAGTCGATCATTTCACCGCCAAACTCAGCAGGCTCCATATTATTCAAAAGGTCCTTCTTCCCGTAAAGAACACCAATGCCAGTCGGTCCACACATTTTATGCCCAGAGAAAGCGAAAAAGTCACAATCTAGATCCTGAACATCAATTTGCATGTGCGGGGTGCTCTGGGCACCATCGACGACGATAATTGCACCGTGATCGTGAGCAATCTTTGCGATGTCTTTAATTGGGTTGATGGTTCCTAATACGTTTGAGACATGTGTGACAGCAACGATTTTCGTTTGATGTGTGATGGTTTGCTTCACATCTTCAAGCGACAGCGTGCCGTCTTCCTGTAACGGAATATATTTCAATGTGGCGCCAGTTGCTTTTGCTGCCTGCTGCCAAGGGATGATATTCGCATGATGTTCCATATGCGTAATGACGATCTCATCGCCTTCTTTAAGGTTTGCTCTAGCATAGCTGATTGCCACTGTGTTCAGTGCTGTTGTTGTACCTCTAGTAAAAATAATCTCCTGGACAGAAGAAGCGCCAATGAATGCTCGAACTTTTTCTCTTGCACCCTCGTATGCGTCCGTTGCTCTTGTGCCAAGGGTATGAACACCCCGGTGGACGTTCGAGTTGTAAGACCGGTAATACTCATTCATTGCATCAATGACAACTCGTGGTTTTTGAGATGTCGCTGCACTGTCCAAATACACCAAATCATGTCCGTTCACTTGCTGATGAAGGATTGGAAACTGCTCACGAACGTCTTTGATATTCATTATTTTACTTTCCTTTCAATCACAGAAACGAGCTGCTTTTTAACTCCTTCAATCGGCAGTTCTTTGACGACTGGATTTAAGAAGCCATAAATGACAAGTCTTTCTGCATCTTCTTTGGAAATCCCACGGCTCATGAGGTAATAGAGTTGAATTGGATCAACACGCCCAACAGAAGCAGCGTGCCCTGCTGTTACATCATCTTCATCGATTAAAAGAATTGGGTTAGCGTCACCGCGTGCTTTCTCACTCAGCATGAGAACACGAGATTCTTGCTCCGCATTTGACTTCGTTGCGCCATGCTCGATTTTACCAATCCCGTTAAAGATAGAAGATGCTTGATCCTTCATGACACCATGCTTCAAGATATACCCTTCAGAGTTTTTACCGAAGTGGATGATGCTTGTTGTGAAGTTTTCCGTTTGATTCCCGCGGCCAACAACAACTGATTTCGTATCACCGAATGTACCGTCGCCCATAAGCTTTGTGATGTTTTCAGACACGACGTTTCCATCATTCATCAGACCAAGCGCCCATTCGATTTTACTGTCACGACCATTTGCCATACCACGTCTATTCACATAGACTGTCACACCTTCTGCAAGGTTATCCACTGCACCGTAAGTGACGCGGGCATTTGCACCCGTGAAGACTTCAGACACGATATTGAAGATCGCTTCTTCTGGTGTTGCCGTACTGATGTAGTTTTCTACATATGTCACAGCACTATGATCGTCTGCTACAACGATGACATGGTTAAACAACGTTGTTTCGTCATTTTCATGAAGATAAACGGCTTGAATTGGTGCTTCAAGCTCTACGTTTTTCGGTACATAGAGGAAAGCTCCGCCATTCACTAAAGCAGCATGTAGAGCTGTTAGTTTGTGCTCATCCACTTTCACTGCATCAGTCATGAAATATTTCTTCACTAGCTCTCCATGTTCGCGAATCGCAGTATGGATATCAGTGAAGATCACGCCTTTGTCTTTTGCTTCAGTAGAAAGAGACAAGTATGCTGGCGTTTGATCACGCTGAATATAGACTGTCTTATCTGTGTCCTCTAAATCAATAAGAGATTTCACTTCTTCAGGAAGCTCTTCTAAAGATCCAAATGGCGCACTTTCAACTGTATGCTGTTTGAAATTTGTTAAATTCCATTTTGAAATATTCGTTTTGTCAGGCTTTGGCATTGGGAGGTCTTCTGCTTTTTCAAGAGCCTGTAAGCGAAGGGAGCTCATCCATGCCGGTTCCTGATGCTTCTCGGAGAAGCTTTTGACATAATCTTGATCTACTGATAATTTCGTTTCTAATGTCATCAATAATCCTCCTAACGCTTACGCTTCTTGACCAACAGTTTCGTCTTCAATTCCTAACTCTTTTTTAATCCAGTCATAACCTTCTGCTTCTAGACGCTGCGCGAGTTCTGGTCCGCCAGATTTCACA
Source organism: Bacillus altitudinis 41KF2b (assembly GCF_000691145.1). Taxonomy (GTDB): domain Bacteria; phylum Bacillota; class Bacilli; order Bacillales; family Bacillaceae; genus Bacillus; species Bacillus altitudinis. The sequence continues at coordinate 180,404 of NZ_ASJC01000002.1, forward strand.
ATACGTCCTTGCATCATGACATGAACGTGATCTGGTGTGATGTAGTTCAATAGACGCTGATAGTGAGTGATCATTAAGCAGCCGAAGCTTTCGCCGCGCATTTTATTAATCCCTTTAGAAACAACTTTCAGTGCATCGATATCAAGACCAGAGTCGATTTCGTCAAGGATGGCGATTTTTGGTTCAATCATCATTAATTGAAGAATTTCGTTACGTTTTTTCTCCCCACCTGAGAAACCTTCGTTTAGGTAGCGCTGTGCCATATCTGGGTCCATTTCAAGGAATTCCATGTTTTCGTCCATTTTGCGGATGAATTTCATGAGAGAGATTTCATCGCCTTCTTCTCTGCGTGCGTTAATAGCCGAACGAAGGAAGTCTGCATTTGTTACACCACTAATTTCAGATGGATATTGCATTGCAAGGAAAAGACCCGCTTGAGCGCGCTCATCTACTTCCATTTCAAGAACATCTTCGCCATCAAGCAAAATGCTGCCTTTTGTCACTTCATACTTAGGGTGGCCCATGATAGCAGCAGATAAAGTAGATTTACCTGTACCGTTTGGTCCCATTACTGCGTGGAATTCTCCACCTTTTATTTCTAGGTTTACACCTTTTAAGATTTCTTTCCCTTCAATCTCAACGTGCAAGTCCTTAATTGTTAATGTCGAAGCAGTCATATATCGATACCTCCAAAATAATCATTATTCTCAATTTATTCTCATTCTAATTTTATAACAAATTAAAAGTGAATACAACACATTCACGACAAGCGTGAGAGGATGCTCTCAAAATTCTAACAAAAAATACAGGTAGATAAAAGGATTTATGTCGAAAAGACTGTTTTCATAAAGAAAGGACGGGAAACTATTCTCCCCGCCCCTTAGCTATCAATAGCCTCGTATATTCATTTTTGCGAGCTGTCTTTTCTCATCTCGATAGGACTGCTCTCGTTTAAGTTCTACTTTCATTCGTAAGTCATGGTCTCTTTCGTACTCTGCATAACTCATGCCATGAGATTGATGCATGGCCTTTTCCATCTCGGCGGTATAATCCAATCCCAGTGTACTCTGGTCCGAACAAATAATAAACCATTCCCTTCTTTGAGTGTAGCTTCATTGTATCAAAGGCATGCTGCTTCACTCAAAAGGGATATAACACGCTATGCTGGCATATTTTCTCACACAACCGGCTGAGAACGACTCAACTCCCTGATTTGGAAAAATACCATCTTATCCTTCCCTTAATGCGTCTGTCCTCCAAATTCATCAATACATTGCTGAACAACTGTGATGCCTTGACTTAGCGCAGCACCGCCGCCAAACGCTGCCGCCACACTGACGACCTCCAGCAAATTCTCTTCTGTTGCGCCTTGGTCGAGCGCTCCCTTTGTATGATAGATCATGCAATATTCATCTTGTGCATGAATGCTGATGCCAAGGGCAATCATTTGTTTTTCTTTTTGTGTTAAGGAATCGCTCTGAAAGCACTGCTCCGTAAATTCATTAAATTTCTTGCCAAACACCGGCATTTTCTTCTGAAATTCACCCATTGCCGTTTTATAATCCGTCAGTGATTGTTGCATCGATCCGCTCATATGTTGTTCATTCATCTTCATTCCATCCCTTCAAGTCATTTGTTCGTTTTTATTATGAGCGAGATTTGAAAAAATACACAAAAAAACCTCGCTTTGATGAAAGCGAGGTTGCAGATGATTGACAAAGGGCTAAAATGATCTTTATTTTAGCCCTTTGTCTTCTTTTTTCAGCGTGATAGAAAACCTTTGCAGTCTAGGAAGGGCGAGTACCGGAGCAGAGCGAATTTGACATTCGTGAGCACCGGAGCGCAGACCTGACAACGAATGCGAGGGTTTGTCTACACGTTGAAACCTCGCTTTCATGAAAGCGAGGTTTACAAGTTGTTATTCAGATACAGGCAATACTGCACCATCATACTTTTTGTCGATGAATTCTTTGATTTTATCAGAGTGAAGTTGAAACCTCGCTTTCATGAAAGCGAGGTTTACAAGTTGTTATTCAGATACAGGCAATACTGCACCATCATACTTTTTGTCGATGAATTCTTTGATTTTATCAGAGTGAAGAACTTCCATTAATACCTTAATCTTCTCTGATTTTTCGTCACCTTTGCGAACAGCGACGATGTTTGCATACGGGTTGTTTTTCGTTTGCTCAAGTTCGATTGAATCTTTTTTCGGATTCAATTTATTTTGGATCGCATAGTTAACGTTGATAAATACAGCGTCGCCTTCACTGTTTTCATAAGCTTTCGCTGTTAGTTCAGGAGCGATTTTTTTGAATTTTAGGTTCTTCGGATTTTCTTTGATGTTTTTGACTGTTGCGTTGATTGTATCTACTTTTGGATCAAGCTTGATCACACCAGCATTTTGTAATAGGGCAAGCATACGTCCTTGCTCAGCTACGTTGTTTGTCATGATGATCGTGCCGCCGTTTGGAATATCTTTTACTGATTTGTATTTCTTAGAGTAGATACCGAAAGGCTCAAGGTGAACGGCACCAGCACTTACTAGGTTGTAATCTTTGTTTGATTTATTTTCTTCGTTTAAGTAAGGGATATGTTGGAAAAAGTTCGCATCCACTTCTTTTTCAGCTAATGCTTTGTTGTACATTTTATAATCGCTCAGTACTTTCACTTTTAGATCGTAGCCTTTTTCTTTTAGAAGTGGTTTTGCTTCTTCAAGAATCTCGGCATGTGGTGTTTTTGAAGCTGCAACCGTGATGGTTTTGTTATCGCTTGCGTTATTTGATGAACCGCAAGCAGCTAAAATGCCTGCAAATGCTAGAAATAGTGCACTTAAAATCAATTTCTTCATGAATAATTCCTCCCTTAACGTTTATCAATTTTATTTGTAATCAAATCACCGATTATTTGAATGATAAAGACGATGATCAGAATAAACACAGTGGCTACAAGTGTGACATCTGTATTACCAGATTGGTATCCTTCTACATAAGCAAGGTCACCCAGTCCGCCTGCTCCAATTGCTCCTGCAATCGCAGTAGAGCCAATCAGAGCAATCGCTGTTACAGTAATTCCTGAAATAAGGGCTGGCAGTGATTCTGGCAGCAATACTTTGAAAATAATGGTCGACGTTTTTGCTCCCATAGATCTTGCTGCTTCAATGACTCCTTTGTCTACTTCACGCAGTGCAATTTCGACAAGACGTGCGTAGAAAGGAGCTGAGCCAATGACAAGGGCTGGTAATGCTGCATTTGGACCTAATATCGTGCCCATAATTAGTTTAGTAAATCCTAATAATAGAATGATTAATATGATAAAGGGAATCGATCTGAAAATGTTGACGACTGCGCCGATGACAGCATTAATTGGTTTGTTTTCCCATAAACCGCCTTTACTTGTCAAAAAGAGCAACAGCCCAAGGATGATGCCGATAGCAAAAGCAAACGCTAGTGCAATGAGTGTCATATAGACCGTTTCACCTGTCGCGTTCCAAATAACCTCTAGATCAACGTTCGGAAACCATTTCTCAAACATGTGTCATCACCTCGATTTCAACCTGTTTGCTTTGGATATAGGCGATGGCTTTTTCAACTTCGTTCTCGTCTCCATTAATATGGATAAAGAGTGTTCCAAACGCGCCTTCCTGCGTTTGAGAAATCTTTCCTTGCAAGATGTTCACATCGACCTTGAAGGATCGAATGATTTCCGTGATCAGCGGCTGTTCGGCAGAATCTCCAATAAAGGACAACCTGACGACCTGACCTTCTTTTACTCTCTCTAGGACGTGCTCGATCGTTTCTTTTGCTTCTTCTGGTTCAGCAAGCTGTTTCACGAATCGTTTCGTCATTTCTTCTTTCGGCTGTCTGAAGACACGTAATACTTCGCCTTCTTCGACAATACGGCCATTCTCCATCACCGCCACACGATGACAAATTTTGCGAATGACGTGCATTTCGTGTGTGATCAATACAATGGTGAGTCCTAGTCGTTTATTAATATCGGCTAAAAGCTCAAGGATGGAATCCGTTGTTTGTGGATCAAGCGCAGAAGTGGCTTCGTCACATAGCAGAACCTTTGGATCATTCGCTAATGCTCTCGCAATCCCTACACGCTGCTTTTGTCCGCCGCTGAGCTGAGAAGGATATGCATTTTCTTTTCCTTCTAAACCGACCAATTTAATCAGTTCGTTTGCACGAGCTCTCCGCTTTGATGTTGGTACACCTGCGATCTCGAGCGGAAACATAATATTTTGTCTCACTGTTCTTGACCAGAGCAAGTTAAAGTGCTGGAAAATCATGCTGATTTCTTGTCTTGCTTTCCGAAGTTTCGCATTCGATACTTCATTGATTCGGTTGCCTGCCACTTCAACGATTCCTTCTGTTGGCAGCTCCAGACCGTTTAATAGGCGAATCAGGGAGCTTTTCCCTGCGCCGCTATACCCGATAATTCCGAATATTTCACCTTTATCGATATCCAAGTTGACGTCTTTCACGGCATCAACATTTCCGCTTTTTGAAAGATACGTTTTTGATACATTCTGTAAATGGATCACAGTCTGTTCACCTGCTTTCTTGCTGAATCTATAGGTTGCCATCACATACGTTCATTTATTCTTCCGACTGTTATGACGCTAGCCTGACGCAAGGTCAGTAAAAAAGACCTAACTGCAACGCAAGCAGAAAGGCCTTTTATATCAAATACGCCTTTCTCTCATCTTTCAAAGCGTTGCGGCTTTGAGTGAATTGGCACCAATTTCAGCTATGCTGACGGTTGCCGGGTTTCATAGGGCACGTCCCTCCACCTCTCTTAATAAGAGAAAATATGTTGTTTTATGTGATGTTCATGTTTTTACTAACGTAGAATATCATGCTATCTGAGATATGTCAACGCTGTAAATCGCTAATTTCCAAGTAAACGACTACGTTATCATTTTTCGAAAAAAACCGTTCGTCAGCCAAAGTACCGCTTCTAGTCTTAGAAGAGCTCGAAATGAGCCTTTCACTTTCACTTGTCCTCTGCTGATCAGCTGCTGTAAGGACATGTCTCCATCTAATAATTGCAAAATCTCTTTTCGCTCACCATAAAAGATGAGATCCGATAACTCAATTGCAGGTAGTTTCTTCACTTCACCACGTTCATCCACAATCAATGTACAAGAGTCCGTTTCCGCCTCAAATGTAATCTTCAAGGATGATGATGAGAGCAGCGGCTTTAACAATAATCGCTGCCCTGCACTTCCATGGGCTTTCACATTTTCCACATGTATAACCTCCCTGTCATTTGGTTATACATAACATTTCTCTACAAACATCGGCTTGTCCTTTATAAATAGCTCGACAAATTTTCAAATGAATTGCTTGAAATATGACAAAAAACCGCTTTATTTAGCGGTTTCAATCATTTCGTGAAGATATGGAACGGAGTGAAAGGCATAGCCTTTTTGCACGATTTCACCCTTTTTAAACAGGAGAAAGCAAGGGACACTTTCGATCTCAAATGCTTTCGCAAAACTTGGCGAGTAATTTAAGTTATTCTCATAAAAAGGAACTTCCGGCTGCATGGCATCAACCACTGCCAGCATCTTCTTTGCCAGCTGGCATGTTCCGCAAAATGGTGTATATAAGTACAAAAGAAATAAATCGTCCTCTATCTCCTTGAATTCATGCTCTTCAATCTCTTTCATATACGTCACCCTTATAAATATTTCGAATGAACATCAATGTTTGCAGCTAATAGAATAGATGCAATGTGGGCTGACGGTGAAGCGGCCACTTCGCGGTACGTTCTGTCGACAAAAAGATGCAGTGCTTCAGGGAATTCTTTTCGAAATTGCTTCCGCAGTTTGTCGCCAGCATCGTCACTGTCTGCTAATATGTAAACGTCTTTCCCGAATAAATCGTCCACAAGCTGATCCAACTTCGATGTACTGATCGTGCCATTGGTGCAAATGATGGTAACAGGTTCACTTATGACTTCTTTTAGCTTCTGTTTATCTGATTTACCTTCTACAATGATGACCTTTTCTATCTCGACATTCATCACGATCACCCGGCCCTTTTGACGTTGATTCACTTCTTCCTTAGATTACAATCTTTCATTCAGGTTGTAAAGATTGGGCAATTGATCAACAAAAAGACTGCAGAACTTACTGCAGCCTTATCTGTGATCAGCACCAGCCATTTTCATCGTCACAGTCTACATATTTTTCAGTCCCATGGGTCAATGTATCTGACAGACGATAAAAACGGTTTTGATCATAGGAATAACCTGATTTTAATTCATATTGATTTTCACTAATCATCGTACCAATCTCTTCGTTTTGATGGTAAAGCACCATGCCACTCTCTTTGAATCGTCCAGTGACATGCTCTGTTATATCCACCTGTTCTTTTTGAAAAGACAAATTGGACACCCCCCATAAAGGTAGAGTGTCCAATTTCACATGAATTAGTCTTCTTTTGTCATTTCTTCATATTGCTCAGCAGTCATTAAGTTCTCGATTTCAGATGCATCCGCTGGCTCTACTACGATCATCCAAGCTTTTTCGTATGGAGAGTCGTTGACGAACTCTGGGCTGTCATCAAGCTCATCGTTTACTTCAACGATTGTGCCGTTAATCGGTGCGTATAGTTCAGAAACTGTTTTGACTGATTCTACACTTCCGAAAGGCTCGTCCGCTGTAATTTTGTCTCCTACTTCAGGAAGCTCAACGAACACGATATCGCCTAGCTCAGATTGAGCAAAATGCGTAATACCGATGCGCACCTTATCTCCTTCTACTTTGACCCATTCGTGTTCTTCTGAATAACGTAAATCTTTTGGTGTGCTCATTTCATACCCCTCCAGTCTTTTCTTACAATCTATATTGAAGATACCACAATCTGAATGAAAGTTACATCATTTCCAGACGCTTTTAAATGTATCTTCATTAAATCCAACTGTCACTCGTTTGCCGTCTGTTGTAATTGGACGCTTGATCAGCATTCCGTTAGACGCTAGTAATTCAAGCTGCTCGTCCTCTGACATTGCAGGAAGTTTATCTTTCAGCTGCAGCTCTCTGTATTTCTGACCGCTCGTATTAAAGAATTTCTTCAGCTCTAAACCGCTTTTTTCGTAAAGGGCTTTTAATGTTTCTTTATCAGGCGTCTCTTCGACGATATGTATGCTGTTGATGTCTTTATTGTGTTCTTCCAGCCATTTCTTTGCTTTTCGGCATGTACCGCAAGATGGGTATTCGTAAAAATCTAAAGCCACCATTTTCACCTCCTGCAAATAGTGACAACATTTTATCACAAAACATATGAAAAACCTAAATGTATGCTTACAAAAAGGTGCGGCATGATATCCGCACCTTTTAAGCCGTCTTATACGATATATTTCTCTGCTTCAAAGATTCGTTTCGCCACCTCACGCTTTTTCGCAATGACATTCATTGGCGTGAATCTTGTCAGCTTGCGAAGGGCTGACAGACTCATACGGAGTGAATCTCCTTCTTCCATGGCAATCAATGATTCTTTCGCATGAGCTTCAATTTTTAAAAAGGCTTCCTGCGCGAAAATTTGTGTATACGCAAGCTTTTGTGCATTTTTTTCTGCGCCTGATGCAGCGATTGCTTTTTCCGTACGCAAGACCGCCGACTCAGCAGCAAAGAGTTCATTGACGATATCTGCTATATTCACAAGGATTTCTTGCTCTTTGTCTAATGCTTTCCCATATTTCATCGCTGCCATACCTGCCACCATCAAGGCGATCTTTTTCGCATGGGCAAGTAAGTATTTCTCTTGATCAAGCGGCTGATCACCCGGCTCTTCCGGCATCATCATCATTAGCTCTTCCTGTAGGGTTTGCGCTTTTTGAAGAAGCGGAAGCTCTCCTTTCATCGCTTTCTTCAAGAAGGTGCCTGGCACAAGCAATCGGTTAATTTCGTTCGTTCCTTCAAAAATACGGTTAATTCGTGAATCGCGATAGGCTCTTTCGACTTCGTATTCTTGCATGAAACCATATCCGCCGTGAATCTGCACACCTTCATCCACAATGTAATCGAGCGTTTCAGAGCCAAGCACTTTACAAAGAGAGCATTCAATCGCATATTCTGCAATGGATTGCGCAATTTGTTTCCCATCCTTTTGCTCCTCGTCACTTAACAGACCCATTCTTTGTTCAAATAACCCGACTGTGCGGTATACAGCACTTTCCATGGCATAAAGCTTTGCCGACATGTTGGCTGCTTTTTCGCCAATTAAGCTAAATTGAGAAATTGGTGTTTTAAACTGCTTACGCTGATTGGCATACTCTGCCGATAATTGAATGACTCGTTTTGATGCACCGATTGTCCCTACAGCCAGTTTATAGCGTCCAATATTCAAAATGTTAAAGGCAATGACATGACCTCTGCCTGCTTCACCAAGCAAATTCCCCTTTGGCACTTCGGCATCTTCAAGGATTAACGTTCTCGTCGAGGACCCTTTAATGCCCATCTTTTTCTCTTCAGGTCCTGTTTTGACTCCAGGAAAATCCTTTTCTACGATGAAAGCAGAGAAGTGTTCCCCATCAATCTTCGCATACACGACAAACACATCGGCAAATGCGGAGTTTGTGATCCATTGTTTTTCCCCATTGAGGACATAATGTGTTCCAGCTTCATTCAGGACTGCCGTTGTTTTCGCACCTAGCGCATCAGAACCTGACCCTGGCTCTGTTAGGGCATATGCCGCAATTGTTTCTCCTGAGGCGAGTCCTGGCAGGTACTTTTCCTTTTGCGCTTGATTGCCAAACAGCACGATCGGCAAAGAACCGATCCCGACATGGGCGCCGTAAGAAAGAGAGAAGCTGCCTGCTCTTGCAAATTTTTCAGTAATGATGGCTGAGCTGATTTTATCTAGCCCAAGCCCGCCAAATTCCTCAGGAACATCCGCACCAAGCAGGCCAAGCTCTCCAGCCTTTTTCAAGAGACGAACAGAATGCTCGAATTCATGATTTTCAATTTGATCGATGTGCGGAACGACATCTTGTAAAATGTAATCTTCTGTTGTTTTCCCGATCATTTGATGTTCATCAGAAAAATCCTCTGGTGTAAAGATATGCTCATAATTCGTCTCATCTATTAAGAAACTGCCACCCTTTTTTACATCTTCCATTGCTTTCATCCTGTTTTCCCCCTTTAGATCAATTCAAAAATGCCTGCTGCTCCCATGCCCCCGCCGATACACATCGTCACAATACCAAATTGTTCATTTCGCCGTTTCATTTCATGAATGAGGGACAGCGTGAGTTTCGTTCCTGTACAGCCTAGCGGATGTCCTAATGCAATGGCGCCGCCGTTGACATTTACCTTCTCTTCATCGATCCCTAAATGACGAATGACTTGAATCGCCTGAGAAGCAAATGCTTCATTTAATTCAAACAGCCCGATGTCCTTCAGCTCTAGACCAGCGATTTTCAGCGCACGGGGAATGGCTTCAACCGGCCCAATCCCCATGACTTCAGGTGGTACACCACCAACAGCAAACGCCCTGAACTTGGCGAGCGGCTGAAGAGAAAGAGAAGATGCTTTTTCGCGATCCATCATCATGACACATGCCGCTCCATCACTCGTCTGCGAAGAGTTTCCTGCAGTCACTGTGCCTTTTGTTGAGAAGGCAGGTCGTAACGTTGAGAGAACCTCCTCTGTTGTGCCCGCTCTGACACCTTCATCTTGTGAGAACGTAAATTGGCGTTCTTCTAGTTGATACTGCTCTCCTACCCGTCTTTCTGTCACATCAACGGGAACAATTTCATCTGAAAATTTCCCTTCTTGAAGTGCCTTTGCTGCCTTTTGATGGCTCCTCACCGCAAAAGCATCTTGATCTTGCCGTGTGACCTGATACTTTTGCGCCACTTGCTCCGCTGTGTGGCCCATGCTCATATAGTATTCAGGCGCTTGCTCTGCCAAAAGAGCGTTTGGACGAATGGAGTGACCCATCATTGGGACTTGCGACATCGATTCGACGCCTCCGGCCAAAATGGTTTCTGCCTGCCCAAGCATAATTCGTTCACCTGCATAAGCAATTGACTGCAGACCAGAAGAGCAATAGCGGTTAATGGTAATAGCAGGTACTGTATATGGCAAACCTGCTAACGCCCCAATATTCCGCGCCACATTCAGCCCTTGCTCTGCTTCTGGTGTCGCACATCCGATGATTAAATCATCGATTGTTCCATCATAATCACCCGCACGCTTTAGCGTTTCTTTTACACACAATGCGCCCATATCATCAGGTCTGACATGTTTTAATGATCCTTTTTTGGCTTTCCCTACTGGTGTTCTTGCGCCAGCTACAATCACTGCTTCTCTCATTTTGACTCCCCCCTAGTTACGTAAAGGTTTTCCTTTAACGAGCATGTGCTGCATGCGTGCCTGAGATTTGACTTCCCCTACAAGACTTAAAAAGGCTTCTCTTTCAAGCTCTAATAAGTATTGTTCATCCACCTCTGTACCAAATGGCAATTTGCCGCCAGAAATGACATGCGCTAGTTTTTTCGCAATGGTCATGTCATGGTCTGAAATGTATCCAGACAATCTCATGTTTTCAGCAGCCAGCACCATTGCTGCGTAGCCTGTTTCCCCCATCACGGGCACCTTTCGCTTCAGAGGTGCACGATAACCCGCTTCATCAAGAGAAAGAACGAGTTGTTTCGCATCATGGATTAAATGATCACCATTCATGCTAATCCGGTCATTCACTCGGAGCATCTTCATATCACGCGCTTCCTCTGCTGACGTAGATACCTTCGCCATCGCAATGGCTTCAAAGGTTTGTAGCGTAGCATCTTGGATCGCAGTTGCTGATGGCTTTTCCGCTCCTTGCAGATGGCGAAGATAGAGTTCTTTGTTTCCGCCTCCGCCCGGTATGAGTCCGACCCCCGCTTCGACAAGCCCCATATACGTTTCACTGGACGCTTGGATAGCGGCTGCTGGTAGACAAAGCTCCGCCCCTCCGCCAAGTGTCATACCAAATGGTGCAGCCACAACTGGACGGTCACTATACTTCACCTTCATCATCGCCTGCTGGAACCTGCGAATGACAAAATCAATTTCAAAGAAGTTGTCGTCCTGTGCTTCCATTAAAATTAAGGCGAGATTCGCACCAACACAGAAGTTCTTTCCTTGGTTACCGATGACCAGCCCTTTATAATTCTTTTCCGTTTCATCTACAGCACGATTGATCATATCAATGACATCAAGCCCAATGGCATTGCTTTTCGAATGAAATTCAAGCAAGGCCACATCATCCCCGATATCGATCAAGCTTGCACCTGTATTTTTAAAAATGACATCGTGTTTCTTTTTCAATCTAGCTAAAGAAATATTCTTGTCGTTGCCCTTTTCCTGTTCATAAGCACCATTCTGATAAAATGCACGGTCTCCTTCGGCATTTTCTTGATAGAACGTGTCATGTCCTTCTGAAAGCATATCTTGCACCCAGGTCGGGATGCTGTGCCCTTCCGCTTCCATTCGACTGACGGCTTTTTTCACGCCAATCGCATCCCACAGCTCGAATGGGCCATGCTGCCAGCCAAATCCCCATTTCATGGCGTTATCGATGGACTGAATATCATCCGCAATGTCGCCTTTTAGATGAGCTGAATAAAGAAGAACAGGTGCGGTCATATTCCATAGCAATTGCCCAGCACGGCCGTCTTGATAAATAAGCGCTTTCAATTTCGCTTTTGTCCCCTTTTGCTGCTTGGCAATGTCAATGCCCGGATCCTTCAGCTTTGTCCGTTCTCCGTATGTGAGTGTGACAGGATCAAGCTCTAAAATGGTCTTCCCGTTTTTTTGATAAAATCCTTGCCCTGCTTTGCTGCCGATCCACCCTTTTTCGAGCATTCTTTCCACAAACTCAGGCAGCTGAAAAATATCTTTTTCCTTTCCTTCTACCTGTTCATACACATTGCGGGCTACATGAGAAAATGTGTCGAGTCCCACCACATCAAGTGTGCGGAAGGTCGCACTTTTCGGTCTGCCAATGAGTGGACCTGTAACAGAATCGACCTCTCCGATCGTGTATTTGTTCTCAAGCATTTCACGCACTGTGACAAGAAGCCCATAAGTGCCAATGCGGTTGGCAATAAAGTTCGGTGTATCTTTTGCTTCGACCACACCTTTGCCAAGTACATCTTCACCAAATGTTTTCATATATGAGAGTACTTCTGGATCTGTTTCTTGAATAGGAATTACTTCTAGCAGCTTTAAATAACGAGCTGGGTTAAAAAAGTGAGTGCCTAAAAAGTGGCGTTTAAAATCAGCTGATCGGCCTTCTGCCATTTTTTCAACAGAAATACCGGATGTATTGCTGGATACGATGCTGCCTTCTTTGCGGTGTTCATCGATGAGAGAGAATACGTGTTGTTTAATGCTGAGCTTTTCAGTCACGACTTCAATGATCCAGTCAGCATCGTGTAATAAGGAAAGGTGATCTGTGAGATTTCCGGGTGTGATGTATGATAGGTTTTTGGCTGAAGTAAGAGGTGCTGGCTTTTGCTTTAACAATTTTTTCATTGCGTCTTGGCTTAATCTATTCCGAACACTAGGGTGATCAAGCGTTAGCTTTTTTGCCGTTTCTTCCTTTGTCAGTTCATGTGGCACAATATCTAGCAATGTTACTGGTATCCCGATATTGGCTAGATGTGCAGCAATGCCTGAGCCCATGACACCTGAACCAATGACAGCCGCCTTGCGAATATGTTTGCCCATAAATATCCCCCTAAACATTTTGAATGAACAGTCATTCATTTTTTGTCCAAAAAAAAGCAATGCCTCTTTCTTTATCTTAAAAGATTTTCCGAAACAGTTCAATAGCAGATTTCAAAAATTTACACATTCTCATGCGTCTTTCTTTACAGCGTATGAATTAAAGACGAGGGGGAATTGTAAGAATGGAGGTGATGTCCACATGTCTCGTTTGCAAAAGAACCCATCAAAAGCAGGCGTAAGTGCTGCAAGTGTGAAAGGAAACGCAGGTCCATCACAAGAAGCAGACCTAGGCGGTAAAAAGACCAGTCAAAATCAGCAATATAAAAAGAAATCGTAAGGAGGAACACATCTTGAACAACCAGCAAATGAATATGCCCCCACAGGTAATTTCAGTAAAGGATTCCTTGTACCTAGAGGATATGCTGAACTGGAATTTGATCGCGATGAAAAAGGCCCACTTTATGGCCGAGCATTGTCAGGATCAAACATTGAAACAAGAACTCAATCAAGTTGGTCAAATGCACCATCAGCATTACACACAAATACTTCAACATTTAGGCAGCTCAGGGCAAGGCCAGTCTTCTGGCTTTATGCAATAGGAGGTAACAGACATGGAACAGCAAAACCAACAAAAAATCGGGAATCCACAAACGCCGGTTCCAACAACGACAAACATGAACGATCGCGACTTTGTCACAGACCTTTTGTCGACTGAAAAATATATGACAAGCGGATATAACACAGCGCTCAATGAATTCAGCCATGAATCTCTTTACCAAGATATTCAGCGAATTGCGCTCGAAACACAAAAAGCGCAAAGACATTTATATGATGTCATGTTCAAATATGGCTGGTACTCTGTCGAAGCTGCTGACCAGCAGAAGCTTCAGCAAGCACATCAGAAGTTCCAGCAAACACTGACAGATCAATCACCGTACGGATCATCACCCATGTCATAAAGAAAAACTGCCAGCTCGTACTGGCAGTTTCAGCGTGTAGACAAACCCTCGCATTCGGTGTCAGTCCTGCGCTTCGGTGCTCACGAATGTCGAATTCGCTCCGATCCGGTGCTCGTCCTTCCTAGACTGCAAAGGTTTTCTATCACGCTGAAAAGAAGACAAAGGGCTAAAATAAAGTTCATTTTAGCCCTTTGTCAACAATCTCAAACTGCCAGCTCGTACTGGCAGTTTTTTAACGGTCTTTATTGGCACGATGAGCTTCATTTAATTGCTTGATCCGCTGAATCGTTTCTTTGATGTCTTCTTTTGCCTCTGGATACGTGTCATTAAAATGCTTGGCTAAAGGCGGCATGCTTTTGGCAATATGAGAATAGATGATCCACTGCGAGACATCTCTTTTCAGTTCCTCATTCGTTTCACCAAGCAGCAGCTCTGTATATTTATCAAGCAGGCCTTCGAGCTTTTCATCTAATTCATTTCCCATTTGTATTCCGCTCCTTTTTTCAGAAAAAAGCCTGACTCTGCGTGTAACAGATGTCAGGCTTTTCACATACGATTATCTTGCAGCAAGAAATGTCTCAGCTTGTGCCTGTTGGACAATACAGCGTCCTCTGCCGTGCGGAATACATAACGGTGTTCCGAATAAAGGATCTGTTGTGACTTGGCAGTTCATATCAAAGACATTTTTCACAAGATCACAGTTAATGACAGTTTCCGGTCTTCCTTCTGCATAAATTGACTTGTCTTTAATGGCCACAAGGTGATGCGCATATCTGCAAGCGAGATTGAGGTCATGCAGAACCATGACAATCGTGCGCTGCTCTTTTTCATTTAAATCAAAAAGAAGATCAAGGATTTCAATTTGGTGCGTCATGTCTAAATACGTTGTTGGCTCATCTAATAGAATAATATCCGTCTCCTGTGCCAATGTCATCGCAATCCATGCACGCTGCCTTTGTCCACCTGATAATGAATCAACCGTTCGATCAGCAAGGTCTTCCATCTTCGTTGATTTCAGTGCGCGATTTACCGCTTCTTCATCTTGCTTTGACCATTGCTTCAGCCAATTTTGATAAGGATATCGCCCTTGCTTGACGAGTTGATGTACCGTTAATCCTTCTGGCGCTTCCGGTCCTTGCGGAAGAATGGCGAGCTGTTTCGCCACTTCCTTTGTTGGTAATTTGGCAATGGAATGACCTTCAAGCAGGACAGAACCACCCATTGGCTTCATGAGACGGGCCAAAGAGCGAAGTAGCGTGGATTTACCGCATCCATTGCTGCCAATAAATACTGTGATTTCACCCTTAGGGATTGACACATTTAGTTCGTCTATGATCATTGTTTCTCCGTAACCTAAGCTTAAACCTTCAGTAGAAATGGCACTCATTCCGCTCAAACGCTCCTTTTCTCATCCAAATTTTTTATATTGAATATCGTCTATGTAGACGTCAAAGATCACTTATCTCAATTTAGTGTATCAGATTTAAGTGATCTTGAAAATCATTTTCAATTAAAAAATGAGAAAGTCTCGTTTACTTTTTCTTTTCGAATGCACGTTTTGTCCCATCTTCGAGCTTGATATCGACTCGTATCCGCTGATAATCATCATCTAAATTAAAAGCAGATAATAACTCATTGACATATGTTTCATTCAGCTTTGCACTAGGAATCGACATATCATTGAGCTTCATTTTCATTTCACGTAAAGCTTCTTCCCCTTCATAGCGGACACCATTCATATGATCTCGAATCAGTGCTTCTTCTCTTCCACCAGCTTGACGATAGGTAGCTTCATATAATTCGCTTTTTTGTCCATATTGTACGTGCAATTGCAAATGCTGAAATGGCAATTCCTTCATTTGAACAGCTGACAGACTTTCAGCTTCTGCTTCATGTGGATGTTGTATTGGTTCGATTGAACGACAGCCAGACAGCATAAAGAACAGCACTCCTAGCAGTCCCGCCTTCTTCCAGCACATCATGTGTTTCCTCCTATTTCATAGCATCGTTTTTTATTCTTCTCCAAGCCCCTTTTGGTTATTCAATAAAACAGCAGACTATGGTAGATTAAAACAAAAAGGAGAACCGGAAGATGAATAAAACAGCCATTGTGACTGGTGCCAACAGCGGTTTCGGAAAGCTCATCACACTGCGTCTCGCTCAGCAAGGGTACACTGTGATTGCTGGCGTAAGACAGGAAACCAATGCGAAAAAGCTTGCCGAAGAAGTAAAGAACGCCGCTTTATCCGAATCAATACATATTGAAGCATTAGATGTGACAGATACACAGTCCATTCAAGCATTTCAAAAAAGGCTTAATGCCTATGCTCCCATTCACCTGCTTGTGAACAATGCGGGAACGGCCTATGCTGGTTTTGCTGAAGAAGTGCCTGTTGACCAGTACCGTGAGCAATTTGAAGTCAATGTCTTTGGTGTGATGGAAATGACACAAGCAGTCCTTCCGTTGATGACGAGCGGTGCAAAAATATTCAATATGAGCAGTATCAGCGGACTCATGGGAATGCCCGCACTCTCTCCATATGTATCGTCAAAGTTTGCACTAGAGGGCTATACAGAGAGTTTGCGAATTGAGCTGGCTGCGTTTGGTATTCAGGCCGCTTTGATTGAGCCGGGTTCTTTCCAAACGAACATTTGGAACACCTCCATGAATGAGCAAATGACACCACCATCAGCAGGTTCTAAATACACAACTATTTATCAAAACATGATGTCCTATATAGAGACGCAAAAAAACAACTATGGAGATCCAGGCGAAGTTGCAGAGCTTGTGGTTTCGCTTGCAGAGAAGAAGCGACTAAAGAAGCTAAGGTATCTTGTGGGGAAAGGTGTTCGGCTTTCATTCATAGCAAAGCAGCTCTTGCCTTGGAATGTATGGGAAAACATTATTTTACGGACACTATCCTCAAAAAAATAGGCACAAAAAAACAGGTGGATCGCTTATCCACCTGTCAGCGTGTAGACAAACCTTCGCATTCTTTGTCAGTCCTGCGTGCTGGTGCTCACGAATGTCAAATTCGCTCCGCGCCAGTACTCGTCCTTCCTAGACTTCAAAGGTTTTCTATCACGCTGAAAAAAAGAAGACAAAGGGCTAAAATCAAGTTCATTTTAGCCCTTTGTCAACAATCTAACAGGTGGATCTTTTATCCACCTGTTTTCTTTTATTCGTTATCAGACTGCCCAAGGGTAATATCAAGATTTTTATTCTTTCCATCACGAATGACAGTCATTGTCGTTTTATCGCCAATTTTTGTTTCTTTATAAAGGATTTCTTTCAGCTGTGAGCTGTTCGCTACATCTTTTCCTTTGAACTTGATGATGACATCTCCAGACTTCAAGCCTGCTTTTTGTGCAGGAGATCCTTTTGAAACATCTTTTACATAGATGCCTTTACCGATTTGTTTATCAAATAGGCCAAGTGTATTTTCCTGATACGTTTCAGGCACTTGCTCAAGGTCAATCATTTGTACGCCAAGGTAAGGACGTTCGACTTTTCCATTTTTCAACAGCTGATCTACGATCGGTTTTACATCGTTACTTGGGATCGCAAATCCGAGTGATTCTACTCCGCTTTCGCTAATTTTCAAGCTGTTGATGCCGATGACTTGACCGTCTGTATTGATCAGCGGACCGCCACTGTTTCCAGGGTTAATGGCTGCATCTGTTTGAAGTACATTCATCTCAACAGTTCCAGATGATGTATTGGCTTCAACGGTACGATCGAGACCACTAATAATCCCTTCTGTTACTGTACCAGAGAACTGCGCACCGAGCGGGTTCCCGATTGCAATGACTTTGTCTCCAGCACGTAGCTTAGAAGAATCTCCAAAACTTGCAACTTTATCAATGCCGTCAGCATTTATTTCCACGACAGCTAAATCTGTCATTACGTCACTGCCGACAAGCTTCGCATCTTTTGTTTTCCCATCGTATAGTGTGACCTTTAATTTATTGGCACCCTCGACTACATGGTTATTGGTGATAATGTATGCTTTTTTTCCATCTTTTTTGAAGATGACACCAGAACCCGTTCCAGCTTCTGCTTCAGTTGAATCACCGCTAAGACCGAACGAGTTTTGTGTAGATTGATAGTTTGAGACCCCTACAATCGTCGGCTCTAAATCTTCTACCATATCAGCAACATTCGTCGCATTGGTGATTTGTTTTGTTGAGAAATTTTCAGATGAAGCCGGTTCGCTTGATGCTGTTTGGGTTTGAGTGTTTGCCGCTGTATCTTGTGACTGCGGTAAAAGCGGTGTAATGCCAAGCACAAGACCGCCACCAATAATCCCTCCAAGAATCGGACTCAGCCATGCAGCCTTCCGTTTTTTCTCCTTTTTAGACGAACGGTCATCAATCACTTGAGGAGACCCGTTTGGCACCCTCTCCTGAGAGGCAGATGCTTCGTTTTCATGATGGTGAAAAACGAGTTCTTTCTCTTTTTCTGGTTCTTCTATTTGTTTCTCATTCTCTTGATGTGCGTGTTCTTGATCATTCATCTTTTTCTCTTCATCTTCTCTTCGGAAATCCATCGCTTGCACTCCTTTGCATCATTTTCATGAAATGCTTCATTCATATGTCTAGACAGGACTCATGTCCTCTTAATGGCAATATCATTGAAAAATTCTTTATGACAATATGTCAAATTATATAATACTTATTCATAGAAAAAAAGCAAGGTGTGCACATTGGTGAAAAGCACCTATTCATTAGCCTTTTGTCTATGCCCTTTTTTCCCTTGAGCTTATCATAAACAAACATTATGGGATAATGATGAGAAGAATATGTGAAATTGTGAAAAAAGCGTGTGATTGTTGACATGCCGCCTTTGTATCCCGTTATAATGACGTTGAGAGGATGTGGAAGACTTTGTCGTACACCATTTATTTAGTTGAAGATGAGCAGAATTTAAATGAACTGTTAACCAAATATTTAGAGAGTGAAAATTGGAATGTGTCCTCTTTTTTAACCGGAGAAGCGGCACGCGAAGCAATGAACAAGCCCCCGCATCTATGGATTTTAGATATTATGCTGCCTGATACAGACGGCTACACACTCATTAAAGAAATCAAAGCAGCCTCGCCTGACGTACCGGTCATTTTTATTTCGGCACGTGATGCAGATATTGATCGTGTGCTTGGCTTAGAACTCGGGAGCAGTGATTATATTGCAAAACCCTTTCTTCCGCGCGAGCTGATCATCCGCGTGCAAAAGCTGCTGGAGCTTGTATATAAAAACAGTGACACACCTCAGCAAAGCGTCA
Organism: Bacillus altitudinis 41KF2b; assembly: GCF_000691145.1. Lineage (GTDB taxonomy): Bacteria > Bacillota > Bacilli > Bacillales > Bacillaceae > Bacillus > Bacillus altitudinis. The sequence goes on from NZ_ASJC01000002.1 coordinate 199,380, forward strand.
CACCCGTTTCTTCCTATATCATTCATGAGGACGTAAGAGAGGTGTATGAAGGAGATCAGCTGATTAATTTAACGTCTAAGGAATTTGATTTGCTGCTCTTATTTACCCATCATCAAGGACATGCCTTTTCCCGGGAAGATATCCTCGTCAAGATCTGGGGGCACGATTACTTCGGGACAGATCGTGTGGTCGATGATCTTGTCAGACGGCTGCGCAAAAAAATGCCTGACTTAAAAGTCGAGACCATTTATGGATTTGGCTATAGGATGCTAAAGGGATGAAGAACAAACCACTCGCTTTTCAAATTTGGGTTGTCATCTCTGGCATTTTACTCACCATCTCGATTGTCCTGATCATTTTATTTTCAAATACATTACGCAGCTTTTTTACGAATGAAATTTATAAAAACATCGAAAACGAGCAGCAAGTGTTAACAGAATACCCTCTGAATCGAGACGGCTCACCAAAGTCGACACCAGAAAACCGATCGGTTCAGCACATTCTGATTCCGTCAGATGAATTAAATCAAATGGCTCAGTTTTTCCCGCATGCCTTTATTGAAAAAGTGCAGTCCTTTGTTAAAAAACAAAAAAGCGCAACAAAACGCTATTCTGAAGAAGTGAATGGTCAGCATATCTTTTTTGTGATCAAAAAAGTCTCAACAGGCAATACACAATATATTCTCTTGTCATATGCACCCGATTCTTATCGAGATGACTTGTCCTTTACACTGTTTAAACAGCTGATTTTCATCTTAGGAACGGTTATTTTACTAAGCTGGATTCCATCGATTTGGCTCGCCCGCTACTTATCACGTCCAATCGTCGCGTTTGAAAAGCACGTCAAACGCATTGCACAAGAAGACTGGGACGATCCTGTGATGGTTGACCGGCAAGATGAAATTGGCAAACTGGGGCATACGATTGAAGAAATGAGACAAAAGCTCATTCAAAAGGATGAAACAGAACGAACGCTTTTGCAAAATATATCACACGACTTAAAAACACCTGTGATGGTCATCCGCGGTTATACGCAGTCTATTAAAGATGGAATTTTCCCTAAAGGAGACCTTGAACAAACGGTGGAAGTGATTGAAGGCGAAGCGGAAAAGCTTGAGAAGAAAATCAAAGATTTGCTGTATTTAACAAAGCTTGATTATTTATCAAAACAACATCCGGCGCATTCTCCCTTCCTTGTGAGTAATACAATGCTGGAAGTAGTTGACCGTTTACGCTGGTCGAAAAATGAATTGCAGTGGAACGTGGACTTAGATGATGAGGCTGCACTTGAAGGCGATCCAGAACAATGGAGCAAATTATTTGAAAATGTATTAGAAAATCAACTTCGCTACGCAAAAAATAAAATTGATATTCATATGAAGCAGGAAGAGGATCAAATTCGCATCGTCATTCGTAATGATGGCCCTCCAATTGAAGAACACATGCTATCCAGCCTATACGAACCTTTTAGTAAGGGAAAAAAGGGCGAATTCGGCATTGGATTAAGCATTGTCAAACGAATTCTTTCAATGCATCAAGCGTCCATATCAATTGAAAATGATGAACTAGGTGTACGCTATACGATCACTGTTCCAAAGAAGAGGCTGTAGGTTTTACACCGCAGTCTTTTTTTAGATGAATGAATACCCATTGAAATCACGGTATGTGGCTTTGATCTTCTTGCCAGCTTGATACATCCATTTCTTTTCAATGGTTGTCTCTTTCGGCATTTTGACTTTTTCTACTTGAATTCCTTTTGCTTTCAAGCGTCTAATCATATCATCAATTTCTCTCATGGAACATCATCCTTTCACATTTTTTGACCGGTTGGTCACCTTACTTTATAATATAAAGAATTACACTGTAAAAAACAAGTTACAATCTGATTAATTTTTGAAAAGTTTTGTCGTTTATGACCGATAAGTCACATCTCTTTGCGCACGTTTCCTAAGACATTTGTCGCTCGGTAAGAAAGGATGACATTCATATTGAAAAAGAAAGAAAAAATGATTATTGAGGCTGGTATGAAGTTATTTGCCAGCAAAGGCTATAATACAACGTCTGTTCAGGAAATTGCGGATGAATGCCACATGTCAAAGGGTGCGTTTTACCTTTATTTCAAATCGAAGGAAGCACTACTTATTTCGATCTTGCATTACTATTACGATAAGGTATTTACCCGGATTCATGAGGTTCAAACAGAGGGCGGCACACCAAAAGAGGCCTACCGGAAACAGCTCACTGTCTATTACGATAATATTTTGCAGCAAAAAGATTTTATTAAAATGCAGCTAAGCGACAGGGCGCTCCCATTGAACGAAGAAACGCAGCAGCTCGCAAAGCAAATTCGACTTGCGACGATTCAGTTGCACATTGATAACATTAAGCAAGTGTATGGAGATGCAGCCATTCCTTATATGGCTGATCTTTGTTTAACGATCGAGGGCATGAGTCACGTTTACTTTGAGCTTGCCATTTTATATGATTTTCAGCTCGAAGCAGAGGAGCTTGCCGCAACAATGATTCACCGTATTGATGATCTAATGGGCGGTATGATGAAGCGCAATGACCATCCGCTCATTTCTGTGGACCAAGCAAGCGACTGGTTCGGCCCGATTTATGAACGATCATTTGACCCGCTCACAGAATCTCTATTAAAAGAATTAAGAGAACTGGCAGAAGCACATTATGAAGTGAAAGACGAGCCAGATTTATTTGAAGCGCTTGGCATTTTAGAAAACGAGTTAAACAAACAAAAACCAAGACAAGTCATCGTCAAAGGCATGCTTTATCAATTGAAATTATACACACCGCTTCAGCCGGTCTCCGGCTCCTTATTACGCATTCTAAAAGAAGATCATTTATAAAACCCAGGGCTTGCTTGCCCTGGGTTTATGATTGTGACAAAAACAAACAATCAAACTTCTTTTCTGTGATTTCAGGGAGTTTCCATTAAAAAAACCAGAGGCACAGAGGCCTCTGGTGTCTTATTTTGCTTTCGGTGTCACCATTTCTTCTGGTTTCACAAACTCTTCAAACTGCTCTTCTGTTAATAGTTCTAATTGAAGGGCAGCTTCTTTTAGCGTTAATCCTTCTTTGTGCGCAAGCTTCGCAATTTTCGCTGCATTTTCATATCCGATGTGCGGGTTGAGTGCCGTCACAAGCATCAATGAATTGTTTAGGTTTTTCTCGATCGTTTCTAGGTTTGGTTCAATTCCAACGGCACACTTGTCATGGAATGAGTTCATACCATCAGCAAGCAATTCAACTGACTGCAAGAAGTTATAGATGATGACCGGCTTAAATACGTTCAGCTCGAAGTTTCCTTGGCTTGCGGCAAAACCGATTGTTGCATCATTCCCCATGATTTGTGCGGCAATCATTGTTAAAGCTTCACTTTGAGTTGGGTTGACTTTTCCTGGCATAATGGAGCTGCCTGGCTCGTTTTCAGGAATGATCAATTCACCAATTCCGCAACGAGGACCACTTGCAAGCCATCTCACATCATTGGCAATTTTCATTAAGTCAGCTGCAAGAGCTTTAAGCGCACCGTGTGCATATGTGATTTCATCATGACTTGTCAGCGCATGGAATTTGTTTGGTGAAGAATTGAACGTTTGACCTGTTAACTGGCTGATTTCTTCTGCCACGTATTTACCAAACTCAGGATGTGCGTTAATTCCCGTACCAACAGCTGTTCCGCCAATGGCAAGTTCTCTCATTTTTTCAGTAGATTCTAAAATCATTTCTTTTGAACGATCAAGCATGTACACCCAGCCGCTAATCTCTTGGCCCACTGTAAGAGGTGTTGCATCTTGCAAATGCGTACGGCCAATTTTCACGATCTCTTGGTATGCTTTTGCTTTCTCATCAAGCGTCGCTCTTAACTGGTCAATCGCAGGCAATAGCTTTTTGTACACAGCTAAAACAGCTGCCACGTGCATAGCCGTTGGGAATGTATCATTTGAGCTTTGGCTGCGGTTGACATCGTCATTCGGATGAATGCTGAATTCACTATTTTTATCTTTCAAGTAAGCAGTTGCTCTATTTGCAACGACTTCGTTCATGTTCATGTTACTTTGTGTTCCACTTCCTGTTTGCCATACAACAAGCGGGAAATGCTCGTCATACTTTCCACTGATGATGTCATCACATACAGCAGCAATCGCTTCTGCTTTTTCACTTTCTAAGTTGCCTAGACGTTCGTTCGCAATCGCTGTGCTACGTTTCAAAATTGCAAACGCATTCACAACTTCCTTTGGCATTTTCTCAGAACCGATTTTGAAATTTTCTTTGCTTCGTTGTGTTTGTGCACCCCAGAACTTGTCCTGTGGCACCTTGATTTCGCCCATTGTATCTTTTTCGATTCTAAATTCTGTCATTATGTATCCCTCCATAGCTTCATCACTCAACTCTATTCTATACAAAAAACGAAAATCCTTTAAGCGTTTTCAATTAAAATTTTATCTTTATTTTAATTTTAGTTCAATATAAACACGAACATCTTTGGAATATTTGTATTTTGGATTTGTTTTTCCGTAATCTTTTGACGTATAAGTCACCTCATAATGCTTGTCAAACGACTGTAGAATAAGGTCGATCTCCTCTTTTGTTCCTGCTAAACGAATTTGCGCCATCTTCTTTCCTCCAACACCGTGATTCTTTCATATACCACAAAATAATGTAACACAGAATATTGTTTTTTCAAGCAGGTAATGCTAAGAAAAAGAAATTGAGGTGGGTGATCCATTTGAATCAAACTCCATTGAAAGAGCACTTATACGATAATCTCTCTGTCATTCTCCCTCAGTTAAAGGACATGGATGATTTGATCCATGAGAAAAAAACATTGCCTCATGGACAGGTTGTCTACTATTTATACATTAAAGAAATGAACGAAGCGATGCAGATTCAAACCTTCTTAAAGCTGCTATTGCAAGATCATGCCTCTCTAACAAAAGAGAAGCTAGAATCCAATTTATCGATGATGACTACCCGTACGGTAAAAACCTCTGAAGAACTAGTAGATGCTATTTTTCAAGGACATTGTGTCGTACTGATTAATGGATTTCAGCACGCTTATATTTTAGAAACACATGGAACGAAGAAACGCAATTTAGGAGATGCTACATCTGAAACCGTCGTAAGAGGACCAAAGATTGGTTTCATTGAAGATATCAACACGAACTTAGCTCTCGTCAGACAGCGTTTGAAAAACCCTGATCTCAAAACAGTAGACATGAAAATCGGCGAAAAGAAATACACCCAAGTATCGATCATGTACATTGACGGTATCGTTGAGCCCTCTGTTTTAAAAGAGGTAAAAAAGCGTCTCAAACAAGTCACCATTGATGATATACAAGACTCTGGCGTCCTTGAAGAGCTCATTGAAGACAATGTGTATTCTCCTTTTCCGCAAATTCAAAACACAGAACGGCCTGATAAAGTCGCATCTGCTTTAAACAATGGGCGCGTCGCCATCTTTGTCGATCATTCGCCTTTTATCTTAATTGTGCCTGCTTCCCTCGCGACGATTATGCAGTCACCTGATGATTATTATGAAAGATGGATCGCCGCCTCTCTTATTCGTTTGCTACGTTTTACGTCCATCTTTCTCACATTGTTTTTATCAGCCATTTATATTGCCCTTGTGTCCTTCCATCAAGGTCTTTTGCCCACAACTTTAGCTATTTCCATCTCAAGCACACGAGAGAATGTCCCCTTTCCTCCTATTGTGGAAGCACTCATCATGGAAATGACCATTGAGCTGCTGCGAGAGGCTGGGTTAAGGCTTCCTAATCCACTTGGACAAACAATCGGACTTGTGGGCGGTGTTGTCATTGGGCAGGCAGCCGTACAAGCCCATATCGTCAGCTCCATTATGGTCATTATTGTCAGCGTCATTGCACTTGCATCCTTTACCTTTCCTCAATATGGAATGGGGATATCATTTCGTGTCCTTCGCTTTGTGTCCATGTTTACTGCAGCTGCATTCGGTTTATATGGACTTGTCCTGTTTATGCTCGTCTTACTCACTCATTTGACAAGACAAAAAAGCTTTGGCACCCCATATTTTTCACCAGATTTTGTGTTCAGTTATAAAAATGAGGACAATTCCATCATCAGATTGCCTTTGAAAAATCAAAAGAAAGGGGAACGACATGGTCAATCATAAAGAGTCGATCACAAGCTATCAGGCAAGTGCCATTATCGCCAATACCACACTAGGTGCAAGTATGATGATTCTGCCAAGATCAATGGCTCAAGCTGCGCCTACACCTGACGGCTGGATTGCACTCTTACTCATGAGTGTGATATACATTGTGTTCATTTTTGTCAATGTGCTCATGATGAAAAAGGTCTCCTTTTCTTCCTACTATGACTATACAAAAGAAGGGCTTGGGAAATGGATTGGCTCACTTGCCAACCTGTTGATTATTATTTACTTTCTCGGCGTTGCCAGCTATGAAGTACGGGCTATGTCTGAGATGGTGAAATTCTTTCTACTTCAAAACACACCTGTAGCGGTGACAATGATCAGTTTTATTTTGGTTGGTTTTTATCTCGTAGTTGGCGGAATTGGTGATTTTGCCAGACTGTGCCCATTTTTCCTCATTGTCACCTTAATTATCTTATTTATTGCATACGGACTGAGTGTGCAAGAATTTAAATTAGATAACCTAAGGCCTGTATTAGGAGAGGGATTCTCCCCTGTCTTCAAATCCTTGAACGCATCAGCCATTTCATTTGTAGGTATTGAAATGATGCTGTTTATGCCTACCTACATGAATACGCAAAAACACACTTTTGCATATGGCTCCATCGGCTTTTTGATTCCTGCGATCATCTATATTTTCACCTATATTCTTGTGGTTGGTGCGCTCACGGTGAAAGAAACGGCGACTCTGACGTGGCCGACCATTGCCTTATTTCAATCATTTGATATTCAGGGGATTTTTATTGAACGGATTGAATCCTTTTTGCTGATTGTTTGGCTTGTCCAGCTTTATACGAGCTTTGTAGGATATACGTTTTTTGCTACGATAGGAGTCATCAAATTGACTAAATTCCCTAAAAAAATCGCGCTCGCCTTGATGGGCATTGTGATCTTCTTTGCCGCTCTTTTCCCAAAAGATGTTGATACGGTCCGAGACTATTTAACCTACGTAAACAACTTGTTCTTTCTTCTATTTGGTATACTCCCGTTTCTTTTATTTATCATCGTATTTTTCAAAAGGAGGCGGAAAACAGCATGAAAAAGAAAGCGGTTCTTGCGCTCTTCTCACTGATTCTATTATGCGGGTGCTGGGATAGTACAAATATCGAGGAGCTCAACATGGCAATTGGATTTGCTGTAGATAAAGGAGATGACGGACATAAATTGAAGCTGTCTATGCAGGTGCTCGTTCCGCAAAAAATTGAGCAAGAATCAAGCGTGAAAGATCCGACGAAGATTATTGAGACAAGCGGTGATTCCATACACCAAATTTTTCGTACAACGGCCCTAAAAACACACCGCATTTTTGCTCAGCAGCTGAGGGTTTATTTGTTTTCTCAAGACCTTATCAATGAAAATAATTTCGATTTGGTCATCAATCAATTCATTCGGGACAATGAAACACGAAGAGGAAGCCTTGTCTTTATGGCCTCTGAGAAGCCTGGAGATATGCTGAAAATCAATGACGACGGCCAGCCTGCCGCTTCCACCTTATACGATATTTCTTCGAATACAAAAACGACCATTCGTATGTTCAAGCCCGTTTCCTTAGGAGATATTTCTTCTGCTATGCAAAACAACGTATCCTTTGCCATTCCGAAAGTCAGTGTCAGTCAGGGCAAATTAATGCTGGATGGTGCCTCGATTATTCAGAACAAACGATTTCTCACCAACATCTCTCCTTTAGCGGTGCAGTCCTACAACCTGCTGACTGGAGATGCAACAGGCGGAGTGATTGAATTCCAATATGAACATAGCATTTATTCTTTTGAGATCTTTAAAATCAAACACAACATTGACACCCATAAAACAGCCAGTGGCAAATATGAATTTGATGTGTCAGTGGAGCTTGATGGAAGATTGTCTGAGGATTGGAATGAACGGGAAAATTCATTTAATGAAAAATACCTCCAAGAAATTGAGAAAGTCGTGGCACATCGACTTGAGGAAAATGTAAAAGATTTTATCGGGGAATTACAGCATGAGATCAAAGCAGATATTTGTGGATTTTATCAAAAAGCGAGTATTGCCTATCCGAAGGAATTCCGAAAAGAAGCAAAACATTGGGATGACATTTTTAGTGAATCGGATATTCGTTACAAGGTAAATGTGAAAATCCGTGACTTCGGGACTAAGGGCGCAACACAATCCTAATAGAGTATGTTAAAATGGTAAGAAAAAAAGGGTGTCAATCATGAAACGAGCTTTACTTTCGGCCGGCATTCTATTTTTGATTCTAGGAATACTTCTGTTAGTCGTGGTATTCATGCAATCAAAAGAAGATTTTTTCATTGAAGCCGACAGCTTTTCAAGCACATTTTTGATCGTGATTTATTATGGACAAACCCCTGCGCTCCTTCTGATTGGAGGCGGTTTATTTGTTGGACTTTCACAGATCATTGATTTGCAAGAGAAAAAAGCTGCAGTGGCAAAGGAAAGCGTCAAGCTGCTTTCCGAGATGAAGAAAACCCTGGAAGACAAATCGGCCGAGGAGCAGGAGGCTTTTCCAGTTCCTGAGCTCCATCAACTATCCGAACGTCCAATCACAGGACAGAAGGACTAATTTTGTGCATGTTCCAGCAGCTTTCATTTGAAAGCTGTTTTTTTATTGAATCAGCTTATGGCGATGTGCATACACGGCCGCTTGTGTGCGGTCTTCTACATCAAGCTTGGAAAGAATGTTGGTAATATGCGTCTTGACTGTTTTGATGGTAATAAACAATTCCTCAGCAATGACCTTATTCGATTTCCCATCGGCAATCAGCTTTAATATTTCCATTTCTCTTGCGGTTAACGAATCGTGCAGAATGGACCCATTTGATGAATGGCGGAGTTTGTTCATGACCTTTCCAGCTACTTTTGATTCAAGCCTTGGTTCGCCGATACTTGCAGACCTGATGGCATCAGCAATTTCTCCTGCTTTCGATGTTTTTAAAAGATAGCTTAAAGCACCAGCCTCAATCACTGGATACACTTTATCATCATCAATAAAGCTCGTCAGTACAATAATCCGGGCATCCTCTATTTCCTGACAAATTCTTTTCGTTGCTTCGATGCCATCCATGCCTTCCATGACAAGGTCCATTAAAATCACGTCTGGCTTTAATTCAACCGCTAGTTCTACACCTTTTTGTCCATCTGACGCTTCACCGATGACTTCAATATCCGCCTGTGCCTCTAAAAAAGCAGCAAGACCCATTCTCACCATTTCGTGATCGTCAATTAAAAGCACTCGAATCATCGAACGTTCTCTCCTTTTCCTTCATCAAAAATGGGAACCTTCACATCAATTTGTGTGCCTTTTCCCTCAAATGACATAATCTCTGCGACACCGCCTACTTCACTTGTTCTTTCTCGTATCGATTCAAGTCCGTAGGAAGCAGTCTTCACATGATCTGTTTGAAAACCAATCCCGTTGTCGATAATTTTCAATTGAACTTGACGGTTCCGAATAAGCAGACGTACTGTCACCTTTGTCGCCTTTGCATGCCTAAACACATTGGAAAGGGCTTCTTGCACAATTCGGAACAGATGGTCCTCCACCCCTTTAGACAGCGGAGCATCATCTTCTATTTCCCAATCAATATCAATTGGCTGCTTTGCCTGAAATTCATTGAGTAGCTCAATCAAGCCTTTTTTCAAGTCTTTTCCTTCAAGGGTGATCGGTCTTAAATGCAAAAGGAGTGCACGCATCTCATTTTGTGCATCGCCAGCCATTCGTTCCACAAGACGCATTTGCTTTAAAATCTTTTCATCCTTTTCCTTCATCCCTTCAAGAATCGCAGACGTCATCATCGAAATGGCGAATAGCTGCTGGCTGACTGCATCATGCAGCTCACGCGCTAGACGCTGACGCTCTTCTGAGACAACCGATTTTTTCATTTGAACCTGCCATTCAGCTCGCTCATTTGAGAGCTTTTGTAAGGAGGCTACTTGCCCTTCCACTCGTTTCGCCATTTCATTTAATTGATCTGCCGCCAAACCAATTTCATCATCACCTAGAGAAGGCAGTCTATAGGCAAAATTCCCATTTTCAAACTTCAAAATCGACTCTACAAGCTGATCCAGCCGCTTCTTATGCTGATAGCCAAACACATGCCCCGCTGATACACCAATGGCGAGACTAATAATGAGTAAAATACAAAAAAACGGGATGCCGAACCACCGCGTAGACAGCAAAATCATAGGATCAAGCTGGTAATAAAAAAACATCGGGAGTGTCGTCATGATGACAACACCAAGCGAGATACCGACTGCCAGACGAACAGATTGCCACTGGATGCCTAAATGCAGTTTCCTCATAAGTACCTCACATCCACATCCCCAATTAGGAGAGAAATGGAGATTTTCACTTTTCGCTTGCTCTCATCATAATCATTTGTCATGACATACACTTTACTGCCGAACCCGCTTCTTTTTTCATCAATGATTTTCATATCACCGATCGCAGCCGAAGCACTCACACATACTTCAATATCCTGAGGTACATAAATATCGACATCTCCAATGAGTCCACTAATGACGATCGTGCTCTCTTCCTCAGCAATGATCGCCTTTGATAAATCGATTTTGACATCGCCAATAAAACCTGAAATGGTCAAATCGCTTAATTGAAATGGTTTTTTCATCAGCCTGACTTCACCGATAAAGAAATCATGTTCTTTGCGCGGCTTTGTCTGGCTTTTTGTTTTCTTCTGATCGCCCTCTTTTTCAAGATTGACTTTCAGTGAAGGCTTCCCATCGTCTGATGATTCCTTTTTATCGACATCAAAAACAGGTTTGTTTTTCAATAAACGATAGCCCGCATAGATCAAAAAGGCAGCAAATAAATACCCAGTCAAACTAAACGTGATATTTAGTAGAAACTTCAAGAAGAGAAAGCCTGCAAAAATATAGGAAACCGAACCGAGCCAACGTTTAGATCGAGAGTGCAGCCAATAACCAGCTAGAGCAAAAAACACTGGCCAAAATAGGTCTGCCCCAATCCCAATAATTTTGAGAAAAAGATTAATACCGAAAATCACCACAATGATGCCTAAAATTTGATTTCTAGAAAAACGCAGTTGACTCGCCTCCTTCCTTTTTACGTTTGTTTACCGCAATTTTAAGTTTCCGCTTGTCATCTCAATATCGACTAAGTGTGTCCCTTTCCCATGCGTGCCTGTAAAACCTCGGCCTTCACTATCCGCTTGGTCAAAACCATACGAATGATCAATACGTCCACTCGTTTTTTTCACTTGGACTTTGAAATCTCCCTCATCTGGCAAGTTCAATTTCGCACTGCCTGATGTCATGTGAAAGTCGACTGGTGAATCAATTGTATCAAAGCTTGCTGTCAGCCTGCCGCTTGTCATGCCTAATTGCAGCTTTCCTTTTACATCTTGAATATCAGCACGACCAGAAGTGGCACCAATATCACTTTCCTTCGCATCAATATGAGACACTGAGAGTCTGCCAGAAGTCGCCTTGATTTCCACTCGATTTGCTGAGAAGTTCTCAGCTGTGAGGTTTCCGCTCGTTGATTTGAGCGTCACATCTTGAAGAGACAGCTTTCCTTCGCCATTTACTTCGCTCACGCCGATTCCACCTGTTATTTTCACATCTTTATGATAATCTGTTGGAATTTTGACTAAGAGTTCTCCTTTTTCAAATGCAGAGAAAAACAAAAATCCTTTATTTTCAGCACGGACTTTGAATGTTCCGCCTGTTTGTTCCGCATACATTTTCCCTTTTCCATTCACAATCATCACAGAAATATCCGAACGATCTTCCGGCTCCACCTTGATGCGAAATCCAGAAAGAGAGATATCTAATTGTTCAACCTCATCCTTTTTCGCTGAAGCTGTTGTGACCGCTTTATCACGAGAAAAGCTCAAATGAAAGAGATCTCCATTTTTGAAAAGCATCCCAATCATCAAAAAAACACCAACAAGTATACAAATTAGACCAATGAACCGTTTCATTTATACCATCCCTTTATCCTTTGACCTTTTTATTATAAGGAAAAGCGAAACAGAAAGAAATCAAATAACGGAAGAAAAATCCTGTTTTTCTTCCGTTTTGACACATTTCCATTAGTTTGCCGGCTGTTTCTCAGGCTGCTTTGATCGTTGAAGCTTTTGCCATTCCTTTTCAACCTCATCAGCGTAATCAAGATGAGCATAAGCACCCTGATCGGCAAATTGTGCATAGCTGCCCGCTTTTGTCTCCATTTCCTCTATACGATTCTCCATGCGTAGAAATTCTTTATAAGCACTTTCACTATCAACCTTATTCATAGATTCATTCATATGCTGCTTTGCCTGTGCGGCATTGGCTCTTGCAATCAGCGCTTGCTTCTTGTCTTTAACATCACGCAGTTTTGTTTCTAGATGCTGCAACTGTTCTTTCAGCTCTTTCAGCTGTTTAACAGATTGCTGATAGGCTTCTTGATATTCGTTGTGCTTTTCTTCAAAATACTTCATTTCAGTCAGTGCTTTCCGTACAAGTTCTTCTTCTCCTGCCTGAAACGCCAGCTCCGCCTGTTTCTTTCGCTTATCAGCAAATGCTTCTGTTTCTTCTGCTTTTCTCAAGAAACCTTGCTGAATGGTTTGCTGTTTAATGATCGCATGTTTCGCTTTGGCAATATCGTCCTCCATATCACGAACATATTGATTCAGCATGACACGCGGATTCTCCAATTTATCTAAGCCTTCATTGACTGTTGCAACAAACATATCACGTACTCTTCTTAATACCATTTCATATTCCTCCCTTTATTTTTTCTTTAAAAAATCTTCCCATTCTTGATCAAATGACGTGTGCATAGATTCTTCCATGTTCGGTGCCGTGTTTGGCTCCATATATGTTGTTCTGCCGGATGATTCCTTTGCAGATTCACCATTGATCATCTTCCAGCCAAAGTAGAGAAGTACTCCAGCAAATGCGATTCCGAGTAAAAATGGCAGCGACTGTGCGACGAGCAATACACCGATAATAGTGAGTATGACCCCTGTTGTTTTACTGCCTTTATCATATTTTTTGACACCTACATAAATGAGCCAGGCCCCAATCAAAGTCGGGATCAGCCCGCCCAATGAACCACCAAAGAAGATGGATAAACCGATAAACATCAGGATTGAACCGATGATGGTTTTACTTGTGATTTTCATCTTCATGCCTCCTTTCTTGCTCCTTGCTTTCACTATAGTCAAAAAAGGAAGCTGGCAAAACGTGTCGTAGATTGATCTTTGGTTGCGACCAGAGTCGTAACATGGCTCAGACTGAGCGGTTGAATCTATAGAAAAAGCACTCTTCGACTAGAAGAGTGCTCAGATTATTGACAAAGGGCTAAAATGAACTTTATTTTAGCTCTTTGTCTTCTTTTCAGTGTGATAGAAAACCTTTGCAGTCTAGGAAGAACAGTTACTTTTGCGGAGCGAATTGGACATTCGTGAGCACCGGCACGCAGGACTGACAAAGAATGCGAGGGTTTGCCTACACGCTGAACACTCTTCGACTAGAAGAGTGCTTTTCCTCATTTAGAACGAAACACGTCTGCACTTCGTTCATATTCAACATCCGCTTCACCGAGCCGATGATTCACAATACGGGCGACAGCAAATAAATAGTCGGATAGACGGTTCACATATGTGAGCGTAACTGCTGGAATTTCCTCCTGCTTTGCGAGTGTCACAATATGCCGCTCGGCTCTCCTGACGACTGTTCGCGCTACATGTAAGAGGGCAGCACCTTCCTGGCCGCCAGGTAAAATAAATTTAGTCAGCGGTGCGGCTTCTTCTACATACACGTCCATTCGCTTTTCAAGGACTGTGACAGATTCTTCTTTTAACTTGCCTTCTTTCGGAGGTTTCACCGCTGCCAAATCACCGCCGCAGTCAAACAGCTCATGCTGAATGACCATCAGCTCAGATAGAATATCTTGAAACAATTCGCCATGCTGCCTTAAGTTTGCATGGGCTAGTCCAATCAAACTATTCGCCTCATCTAATGTACCGTACGCTTCTACTCTTGCGTCATCTTTATCAGCCCGCCCGCCAATCAAGCCTGTTTGACCTTCATCTCCGGTTTTTGTATAAAGTTTCATTGAGGTTCCCCCTTATCCATTGCTTGTTCCTTTTAGTATACCCTGAAGTGGAAAAGATGTATTTGTTTTATTATGAAACACTTCTATTCAAAATCTCTTCATTTCCACTTTATATGTTGAATGATGAAACATCACATTTTATAATAAATGAAAGCGCTTTTTAATCATGACAGATGGGTGGGATGATAGATGACTTTACAAAACAAAGTAGCAATCATTACAGGTGCAAGCAGAGGGATTGGCCGCGCCATTGCGGAGGCATTTGTCTCTGAAGGAGCTAAAGTGGTGCTGAACGGAACGAATGAAGTGCTATTGCAAGACGTTTGCTCCTCTCTGAATAAAGAAGAGACCCGCGCTGTTTCTGTCGCTGGTGATGCTAGTTTACCAGCGACAGCTGTCTCCCTCGTTGAGAAGGCAAAAAACCATTTCGGACAGATTGATATATTGGTCAACAATGCTGGGATCAATTTGCGGAAATCAACAGTCGATACATCTGTTGATGAATGGAAAAGACTAATTGATATTAATTTGACGGGTACGTTTCTCATGTGTCAAGCAGTCATTCCTGACATGATCAAACAGCAAGGCGGGAAGATTGTCAACATGAGTTCAACTACTGGCAAAACCCCTCATCACAATGCATCACCCGCTTACGGCGTTTCAAAGGCAGGTATCAATTACTTAACGATGCATCTTGCCAAAGAATTAGCAGCACATCACATTCATGTAAATGCTGTCTGTCCTGGGCCAATTGAGACAGACATGAGCAAACAGTGGAGTGATGAATACCGTAGATCTGTTTTAGAAAGAATTCCTCTGAAAACAATTGGAACACCGCAGCAAGTCGCAAACGCCGTTACCTTTTTAGCCTCTGATCAGTCAGATTTCATCACAGGAGAAACCATCAATATGAATGGCGGAACGTATATGAACTAAAGAAAGAGCCTCCATTGGAAGGCTCTTTCTCTTTTACTATCGGTTCTCTCTCGTACCAGAAAGCATGATTGCCTGCCGAATGGCTTCTTCCATACTCGCAGAATCAGCCTTTCCTGTTCCTGCAATATCAAATGCCGTCCCATGATCGACACTTGTACGGATTATAGGCAATCCAACTGTAATGTTCACGCCTGATTCTAAGCCAAGCACCTTGATTGGTCCATGCCCTTGATCATGATACATCGCCACAACGATATCAAAGTCGCCTCTTGTCGCCCTAAAGAACAGTGTATCAGCTGGTAGCGGGCCAAATACTTGAACCCCTTCATCCTGTGCTCGTTCTACTGCTGGAATGATCTTCTCCTCTTCTTCTCCGTTTCCAAACAGACCATTCTCCCCGGCATGCGGATTAATCCCGCACACAGCAATTCTAGGTGCAGGGATACCAGACCGAACGAGGGTATCATGAGCCAGTTTAATCGTTGTGTATACACGCTCAGGATTGATTTTTAAGATGGCATCCATTAATCCGATATGTGTCGTCACATGCACCACTTTTAAATTAGGAGCTGCCAGCATCATGGCATAATCGTCCGTACCTGTCAGGTCAGCTAAAATTTCTGTATGCCCTGGATACATATGACCAGCCTTATGAAGTGCTTCCTTGTTTAACGGTGCTGTACAAATGCCGTCAATTCTACGGTCATTCGCAAGTGTAATGGCTTTTTCAAGATATCGAAAAGCGGCATTCCCTGCTTCTTTTGAAATCTCTCCTACTGGAATATCACTTGTTAAT
This sequence comes from Bacillus altitudinis 41KF2b, assembly GCF_000691145.1. Lineage (GTDB taxonomy): Bacteria > Bacillota > Bacilli > Bacillales > Bacillaceae > Bacillus > Bacillus altitudinis. The sequence goes on from NZ_ASJC01000002.1 coordinate 215,414, forward strand.
AGATGAAGATCAAGACAAGGAACGGCACCAGCTTTTACTTGTTCCGCTTCCTCCGGTTCTTTAATACTGACAATCTCCACATCTGTATTCACAAAATCTTTCGCCCTATTTAATATATGGGTGTCTCCAATGACAAATAGTACGGCTTCTTCATGTAAACGGCTTTGCTGGAAGGCTTTTAAAATAATTTCAGGACCAACCCCAGAAGCATCTCCCATCGTTACAGCAATGATTGGTTTTGCCATTCGTCTACCCCCTCTATGTTTTTCAACACTTCAACCGCATGGAGCACAGAATCTTTTTGACCATATGCCCCTGCTTTTGTGACCGCATATACACTCGTATCAACGAGCCGCCCAAGCGGGATGCCGGGTTCAATTTCTTTCAACAGCTGAATCCCGCCTGCTCCAAGCTCATGGCATATCGCACGCGCCGTATCTCCACCAGTTAAAAAAAGGCGTTTCACCCCTGTTAATTCAACAATGTCTTTTGTGATCTTACCAAGACAGACAGATAAGGTACTTCCTACTTCTTGTCTTGTCATGCCATTCGCTTCACCGTATGCCAACATCTGTTCAACCATTTCTGGCCTTGCGTCTGTATAAAGGAGAATATCTTCATCCTGACGAATGAGCAGCTGATCCATGACTGATTTCCTTTCCCATGCTTCACGGCCGTTTAATACATTCAACGGGTTCACTTTCACCTCGAGACAATCGTGCTTTTCTCTTAAAAAAGCAAACTGCTCATTTGTTTTTTGAGAAGCACTTCCTGAAACGATGAGAACAGATTCATGCTTTTTTGCATGAGAAAGATTGCGGTGTTTCGCAACATAGGATGATAATGCGCCAGCGAGTCCAGCTGACCCAACCCAAAGCACTCTTTGATTGATCTTCATAAACAAATCAACGATCTGTGTTAAATCATTGTTCGTTTCTGCATCACACACAAACCATTGATGACCATGTTTTAATAAAGATGAAACGTCATGACTCGTTTCGTTTAGCTCTGAATAGACCGCCTGCTGCGAAAGATGTTTTGGCTTGATGTTTGTCTGCTCTTCAATTAAGTCTGAAATACTGGATGTCAGGACAGGCGTTTTTGGGTCCTTCGCTGCTTCTGATAGATGAACAGGCACACCCTCCACATAATGAATGCCATAGGCCGTAGATCTATTCGCATCGGGGTAAGCGGGGGCAATGACTGCCGCATCAAACCGGCCAAGATCCATTAGTGCCTGAAGCTCTATTCCTATATTTCCTCTTAACGTTGAATCTATTTTTTTAAAGAAAAGGTGTGAATCTCCTTGTAGAAACGGCTGAACCATTTGACTGACCTCATTATACGCTCTTTCAGAAGACATACTTCGCGAGTCTGTATCGACAATCAGTACATCTTCCTCCTTGTACCGGCTCATATCCTCAAATGACGGCTGGAACAGCACAGAGGCTTTTAAACCGGCCTTCACAAATTGAACACCTGTATCACTTGCGCCTGTTAAATCATCAGCCACAATGATCACCTTTTGCTCTAAGTTCGCTCCTTTTTTTAATAGATCGTTTGTCATTTAGACACCTCGGTCTCATTGCATATTATTCCTTTAACTTTCTCCACAGCGTCGTGCGGTTAATATTCAGCCGCTTTGCTGCTTTTGATTGATTCATATTTTCTTCTTCCAGTACCGTCCGAATGATTCGTCTTTCAATCTCGTCAAGCGTGCCATGTAAATAGCTGGACAGCTGTTTTTCTTCATTCTCAGAAGCAAGTTGCTCAATTGCCGGCTTTGCTTTACTCAACGTGATATATCCACTTTTTGTTGTCAGCACCAGTTCCTCCATAATCCGCTTGAACTGCCGGACATTTTCTCTAAATCGCTCGTTTTGAAAGGCGGCAATCACATCTGCTGACAGCCCAACAACCTGCGTCCCATAAAGAGAATTTAATTCAGCTATAAATAACCGGCTCATATCCTCAATATCTTCTGCCCGTTCAGATAACGGCGGGACATGAATGACGAGCTCCTGCAAACACGTATATAGGTCTTCATGAAACGCCCCAGATTGCATCAATTTGAACAAATCAACCGTAGATGCAGCCATCCAGCGAATGTTCTGCTGATGATGAATAAGCTGCTCGGCCATAATGGGCTGCATAGCCATTGGGACACGATCAATATCCTTCAGAAAGATCGTCCCTTTTTGATGCACCGGAATTATGTTTACATCATCTAATTCAGTCAAACGGCTGCAATGCACCGTCATAAAGCTCTCATTTTTCCTCTCGCTCATTTGGTGAATAGCAAAAGCAAGGCTTGATTTACCAGTTCCTTGTTCACCATAGAGACAAATCGATCGATCTGTTTGGCTGAACGCCTTTGCCCTTTTAATCACATCTTTCATATTTGAACTCTGCTCAGTAAAAAGAGCAAATGGATGTGCTGAATGAACAGGTGCAGCCAGCGTCCATATAGACTGCCCCTCCCTATTAATCACAGCAGAAGGCTTCTCAATCGTCAAAAGTAGCTCACCTTTAGATAATAAGCTTCCTTTGACATGCCACACTTGCTGCTGAAAGGAGATTTGAGAATATCCATTTTGTTTTCCTTCTCGAACTGCTTTTACTGCTGGTTCAAGCGCCGGGCACCAATCCATCACATCAACATGAGACGTAAACGGTGCAAATAACCCTTTTTCTGTCCATTCTTTCATTTGCTGATTGATAAAATAAAGCTGATTGTGCTGATCAATGATCAGCATCCCTTTTGACTCTTGGTCAATCATTTCACGAAAGAGGCGCTGCTCAGCTGTCGCCTCTTTATATAAACGGTACATTTGTTTTGCTTGATGAAACGCTTCTTTGACAGATTCACGTCCTGAGGTAATGAGCATGCTTTGCATCCCCAACTCCTTGGCCGCTTTATCTGTAACCACATCACCCAGTACAACCTGTGTCCCTTGCTCCTGTAACTGCTGTAAAAAATCCCACACTTCTTCCTCTTGCTGTATCGTATAAATATCAATTTTGATCCCGTATAACTCTCCGATGGTGCGTACACCTTGTGTAATATTTTCAAATCCAACTACTGCTTTTTTCCCTTGGTAATCTTTAATCAGCGTCAGGGCACGAAGCAAGTCGTAGCCTGACACAGGGATATCCACCACTGGAATGTTGACGTGTTTTTGAATAAGCGCAGCTGTCCCCCCGCGGCTCATAATAATATCCATTCCTTGAGCCTCGGCCTGTTCTGCCAGTGCAACACCAGACCTAAGATCTCCGACTTCAAGCTGGAATGTGATGCTTTTTTCGTCTTTGGCAAGGTCGATTAATACATCGCCTAATCCTTTATACGGCGCAATACCTAATACTTTTATATTCATGAAAAGGACCCCCATTTTTTATCTCTTCATCGTGAGACATACGTTGAGGGAGTCCAAATGTTAGCAAATTGAGACAACCCTCCAAACATCAATTATAAATGAAGAAAATGAGGGTTACAATTCACGGAAACACTGATCCCTTGCGGTTAAGACGTATGATGCATCCATTCTTCTTTCACACACACATACTTGATGGCTTGCCGGTAAAAAGTAAACGCAATGTGCAGGCTCCCATCTTTTCCTTCTATGATGGATGGATAGGAATATTCTCGATTCAATTTGTCCTTTGAGTTGTTTGTCATGGCATATCCATCGCCAATTTCAAGGTTACGTCTGACGGGCCATGTCGCACCATCATCCGTCGAGATGGCAAGTGTCATTGGCGCACGAGGTGTTCCCCAAAAGGCTGGACGTGCCTCTGTATCAATGGCCGTGCGTGTATCGCCTTCATCCTCAATCTCATCATATAAGGACGCCCTTCTTTCTGTTTGATCATCCGCATTGATATGGTTATACACGAGGGCAAGATGACCATTATGGAGCACCGTAAATTGAATGGATGAGTTATTGTTTGGTAGCTCTGTTGCTTTTGGCTCAGACCATGTCCGTCCATGATCCACTGAACGGCTCATATAAATCGAATCAGCAAACCGGCTTCTAAAGAGGGCAAGCAGGGAACCATCCACACATTTTCCGATATTCATATGAACACAGCCAGTACTGTTGGGCACAGTGACCTCTTCCCAGGTCTTCCCTTGATCTGAGGAAATCTTCACAGCACTGACATCACGGTTTCCTGTCCATTTTACGCCAGGAATCGTTTTACAATAGAACACCGGAAGGAGCCAATCATCATTATCCAATATAACAATAGGCTGTCGTATAAACGTCCCCGGCTGATCAAATAAAGTACCAATCTCTCCCCAAGTCTCTCCTCTATCCTCCGATAAACGATATCTCACAAGAGCTGTATCTTGATTGCCAGAAAGTTGTGCTGTATAAAGCAGCCACAGCCTGCCATCTTTCTCTTGAAAAAGAACTGGATTTTGTTCAGATCTTGTAGAATCATCAGACAGCTTCACAGCCTTCGTCCATTGATTACTTCCTTGCTTGAGCCTTGACATATAGATAGAGATATCAGGAATTCCTTCTTGCGTACCGCCAAACCATACACACAGCAAATCTCCATTATCCAGTTCGATGAGATTAGCCGCATGGTTTTGCACGCAATCTGTTGGTAAAAAGGCTTCTTTTCTAGCTGCGTCTTGTTCATTTTGTCGCAATTTTCCATCTATTTTGATCATGATGTCTTCATTTGTCATCATAATTCTCCTTTCAGTGATTGATCCTTTTTAGCTGGCGGGCTGATCCATCGATCCATCACCAGAACTAGGAAAGGAATGATAATGGCCACATACATATTATCGATTCCAAATGGATTATCGAGTAAATACCACACCGTCGTGGCGATGCCTGAAGCGGCAAGACCAATGGTTGCTCCTCTATTTGAATTAAAGTATGGCAAGTAAAAGCCCATTGCTGCTACAACTGCAATCGATGTTCGAAGTGCTCGTGTAAAAAAGGAAAGTGACAGCAACTCTGGTGCAAGCGCGACCCCCACAAGCGGCACAATCCCAACCATGACAGCTACATACCGAGTCACCTTCATACGCTGCTCTGGTGATGGTTTCTTTTTCGGTACATAAAAGTCATCAATAATCAACGTGGTTGTAGCAAGTGCAACCGTCGAGACACCAACAAAAATGGATGCGACAAGCGATGTTGCCACAATAGCGCTCAAAATCGGATTCATATGCTGTAAAAAGACAGGGAAAGCATAAATAGGATCAATGTCTGGATACAAATAACGGGCTGCGACACCGATGATCCCGATCGCAATGGCAAGCGGCAAACAAAGGAGTGCTGCATACAGGGTCGATTTTTTCGCTTCTCGTTCACTTTTCGACGAGGTGATCGCTTGAATGATAAACTGCGTCGCAAAAATGGCCCCCATGTTTCCTATAAACCAGGCTCCAATCGTTCCCCAACCGATGGTCCCATCCCATGTAAAGAAATGGTCGGGTAATGTTTGTTTCATTGGCTCAAAGCCTTTTGTTAAATAAAGGGCTACCCCTAGTGTAATTAAAATCCCCGCATACTTCACAATTGAATGAAGGATCGTGACCCATGCAACCCCCTTCATTCCTCCGAAAGTAAAATAAAATGTACTCACAACCGCCGTGATGATGGCACAGGTCATTAAAGGAAGGCCAAGAATGGATGCAATGGCAGCTGAACCACTTAAATAGTTTCCTAGATTCACTAAGAGCAGGGCTGCAATCATAATGACAGAGACAACAAGCTTTGTTGATTTCCCAAATTTTTGATCAATAATACCTGAAATCGTGTATTGTCCTGTTCGATAAAACTTTCCCACTAAGAAAAAGGAAAAAATAAAAAAGGCAATAGCAACTGTGATAACAGACCATGAAGCGGAAAGCCCGTGTGTAAAAGCAGATTCAGCTGTTCCGACAGTTGACTTCGTCCCAATGAATTCACTCATTAACAAAATACCGACCACAATAGCTGGAAGTGACTTAGCGGCATTGTTAAATTCTGAGTTAGACTTACTGCGAAAACGCATCGTCAGCCAGGTCGTAAACAGAATATAGAGAATAATGACGATTAAAATAAATGTGATGACAGAACTGCTTAAGACATTCACTTAAAATCCCCCTTTGTGTGCAAGCCGTATGAAGCAACTTCTCATGTCCCATCCCAGTGACGTATGAAGTGTTAAACGTGGAGCAGTTTCATGTAGACCTGTTCAATATCAGAGACAGACATCGGCTTCGGGTTGTTATCCATTAATCTCTTCACCTCTGAAGCAGCTTCAGCAAGTGCCGGCACATCTTCTTTTGACACGCCGAAGGCTTTGAGTTGTTGAGGAATGTGTAAATCCGCTGTCCACTCTTCAACTTGACGAATCACTTGCTCTGCAAGCGTATGCTTTGAGCCTTTCTCTTCGATCCCTATCACTCTAGCAATATCTTCAAGACGATCTTTGATATGGTCTGCATTAAACGCCGTGACATGAGGAAGCAGCATGGAATTAGCGACACCGTGTGAAATTTTGAATTTCCCCCCTAACGGATAAGCCATTGCATGAACAGCAGCGGTTCCGGCACTTGTGAGCGCCATCCCGCCATACATGGCACCAACCAGCATATCTTCCCTTGCTGTCATATTATCCCCGTGATGATAGGCCTCCTGAATACTTCCTGAAATGAGCCTCATCGATTCGAGTGCAAACATATCACTAAATGGATTGGCTTTATTTGAAATATACGATTCAAGCGCATGCGTAAACGCATCCATCCCTGTAGCTGCGGTAATGGCTTTTGGCAATTTGAGTGTCAGTGCGGGATCTAAGATCACAAGATCAGGCAAAAGGTATGGGCTGACCATGCCAATTTTTAATTCTTTTTCCGGAAAGGTAACAATCGCGTTTGGTGTCACTTCTGATCCCGTACCTGAGGTTGTTGGAATGAGAATCGTTGGAACTCCTCTTTTTTTAACAAGGTTCGTGCCAACGAGATCATAAATTGGCTGATCATTCGTCTTTAGAACAGCTAATATTTTGGCCGCATCCAGCACACTCCCGCCACCAATCCCAATAATGGCTTCATGCTCCCCTTTTAAAAATGTCTGGAATACGTCCTCGATATTTTCTTCCGTTGGTTCAGGCTTAATCTCTGTGCTGATCTCACTCGCAATCCCTTTTTTCGCAAGTTCTGTTTTGATTTGATCTGCGTAACCAAGAGATACGATGGATGGCTGCGTTAAAATAAAGATCGATCTCAACTTACTAAGTCCTAATAGCTCTAGTTTCTCCCCAAGGAGCTCTAGAGAGTGGGCGCCAGAAACAATGTGTGATGCCGTTTGAAAGTGATAATGTGATATGGTCATCTCTTCACGACTCCTTTGCTGCTTTTGCTTGTATCCGATAATTCTCCATCATGTTCATCACAGCTTCTAAAGCCTCGCCGGATAATGCTTTGACCGGGCTTTTTGGCGGACCTACAGGAATCCCTGAAAGTTCAGCTGCTTTTTTCAAAGGTGCTGGTAACGTTCCTAATGTGAATGTCGCTCTTAACGGCTGCAGCTGCTGCTGACATTGCTCACTTTGGTCAAGATTTCCTTGCTGAAACGATTCATAAATGCCAACGACGGTTTTGGGAAGCACATTTGCCGTTGCCGCCACTGCACCTGTTCCGCCTAACTTCAATGTCTCTAAAATGAGGGAATCCGTTCCTGCAAGCACCACAAACTCTTCATCCTTTGTGACATCGAGATACGCTTTGATATTGGCAATATCTCCACTACTGTCTTTAATACCTAACACATTCGGTAGGACGCTGAGCCTTGCAACCGTCTCTGGCGCAAGTGACACACCTGTTCTTGATGGAATGTTATAAAGTAAAATAGGGATGGTCACATTCTCTGAAATATGACGAAAATGCTCATACAGTTCCTCTTGTGATGGCGCAACAAAATAAGGGGTGATAACCGACAAGACATCTACGCCTAAATCTGCGAACTTGTTTGACAGCTTAATGGTTGCCTTAGTGCTATTCTCACCTGCTCCCATGTATACAGGCACCCTGCCGCCCGCAGCCTTTACAACAGTTTCAGCAATTTGAAGCTTTTCTTCCTCTGAAAACAAATGAAATTCGCCGTTTGTCCCTAAAGCAAAGATGCCGTGCACACCTGAGTCGATTAAATGATCAATAAGTTGCTTTGTCACTTCTGGATGAAAATGCTCTTCTTCTGTAAGCGGTGTCAAAATAGCTGGAATGATTCCTTGAATGTTCAAATGATCCTCCCCTTCCGGTTGTTGCATTTTTAAACAATTAATTATTAAAACGCTTTCATGATTCTTATTATAAAAGCAATATGATTTATTTAGCAACATATTTTTCGTTTTTTTCAAATATTCAGTGGATGACATAAGTAGATGTTGATGTTTTCAACAAAAAAAGTGAACCAGCCGGTTCACTTTTTCATAGCATTCAATGTATGAAGAAGATGCTTCACTTTCAGTCTGACTCTTTCATGTAAATGAGCAGTATGCTCCTTTTCTTCTGCATTGGCAGCAGCGATACAAAGATGATGTACCTGGATACTTGTCTCTTGTTTAATGAAGTGCATCAGCTCGCCCATTAGCTGGACAGACGCACCATCTGATATCGTTCCTTTCAACACAAGCCAAACGGACAGCTCTCCTTCTTGATGCATCCCATAAAGAAGGACATCTTCATCATCATCTTCAGCGGCGTATTGCTTCGGCCCATCAGATTGACCAAGAAATAAGTACCCTTCCTCATCATCCAGCATGTCTTGGAGTGCTTCAGTTCCCGTTCCAAGGGACCGTGTCCAAAAGAAACCCCCGCTTTTCTCATGTGATGAAAGGATGCGCAATGGCTGATGAGTAGAAAATGTCATTCCGTTTGCGCCATATGTTTTCCACCCATCCGCTAAGTTCAGCCTTGAATGTTCAGAGATGGACGCAGGTTCAATTACCAGCTGAGGGTTGGCCCGCAGTGGATGTTGGAGAGGTGTTACATCTGTTTCATACACCCGGTTCACCCGTTCGGTGGTCAACACATGATGCGGTTCTCCCAGCATGTCCGTCTTTCCTTCATTCAGCAAAAGCAGACGGTCACAATACAAACTGGCAATGTTCACATCATGAAACACACCGATCACCGTTAAGTTAGAGGAAACCGTCTCTTGTTTAATCAAATCGAGTAACTCTTTTTGATAAGCTAAATCAAGAAAACTCGTTGGTTCATCCAGCAATAAATAGTCAGGGCACTGAGCCAGCGCTTGAGCTAAGTAAACCCGCTGCTGTTCTCCACCGCTTAACTCATGAATGGATTGATCTTTAAATTGAGCAATATCTGTTTGGTCCATCACCTTGCTGACAATCTCGATATCTCCTTTTGTAACAGATTGTAGCCACCCTTTCTGATAGGGATAACGCCCAAACTGGACCGTTTCTTCCACTGTAAATGAAAAGGCTTGATCGGTCTTCTGGGGGAGAACCGCCAATTTTTGCGCAAGTGCCTTTGGCCGGTAGGATTGAACTGGATGACCACTTAGTGTTACTTGGCCGCTCTCAGGTGCTAAAATACCTGCGATCATTTTAAGTAGCGTCGTCTTACCGCTCCCATTCGGACCAAGGATGCCGAGGAATTCCCCTCGCTCCACTTCAAAACTCACGCCGTGAATGACCTCTTTTTCACCATATCCTCCTCTAACTTCCTTCACTTGAATCATAGATGCGTCCCTCCTCTATATCTGCGGATGAGGATGATGCCAAAAACAGGAGCACCAATTAACGCTGTAATGATGCCAATAGGCAATTCAGTCGGTTCAATGATCGTACGAGAGAGCACATCTGCTAAAACGAGAAAGGAAGCACCATTCAGCATCGACAAAGGCAGCAAATGACGATGATCCGTAATGGATAAAAGACGGATAAAATGCGGAATCACCAGTCCTACAAATCCGATCGTTCCTGACACAGCCACCGCACTTCCAGTCAGAATCGAACCAGCAAGCAACACCACATATTTGCTCCGTTTCACATGAACCCCTAACAGTTTTGCCTTTTCTTCGCCATATGTCATCACATTTAAATCTCTTCCCATCAAGATCAGTGCAAATGTACCAATGAGGAAAAAAGGAAGGAAAAGAGCAATATATCGCCAGCCTCTCATAGACACACTGCCTAGAAGCCAATGAATAATCTCTTTTAAATCATCACCTGTTAACGCAATCATTAATGAAATGAGCGCTCCCAAAAAAGAGCTGAAGATGACCCCCGTCAAAATTAAAGAAGAAATGCTCATTCCTCGGTGAACCAGACGGGCAAAAAAGAGGACGAGACATAGTGTGACAAGCGCTGTTGTCATACTCAAAAAAGGCAGTGTAAAACTGCCGAGCAAAGGAAACTGCAAACTGAAAAACAATGTGGCTACAGCCCCCACAGATGCCCCTTGAGATACCCCAAGTGTATAAGGGTCAGCGAGAGGATTTTTTAATAAACCTTGAAAGGCTGCACCAGATAACGCCAGAGCTGCTCCGACTAACGCCGCTAATATCACTCTCGGCAGCCGGATATTCATCATAATATTGCGGTCAATTGCATCAATGGTTCCGGCCTGAATTCCAAATACTTCATGAACAAAGATCCGAAGTATAGAAGGAATGGGAATCCCTAAACTGCCAAATGAGATTCCCATTCCAATGCTCACCACAAGAAGTAAAACACTTGCTGTGTATGCGATGATGATTTTATTTGAACGTGTCAGGATAGATACTTTTCGCAAGAGCCTCCACTCCTTCAACCAATCGCGGTCCCGGTCGTGATGCCAGATCCGTATTCAATTGAAAGACTTGTTTTTCTTTGACTGCTTTGATCGCCTTCCAGCCGTCTCTTTTTTTCAGATCAGCTAAGCTTGCGCCATCAATCGTAACAATAGCATCAGGATTTCGTTTAATAATTGATTCTTCCGTCATTTGCACCCAGCCTGTTTGGTCGCCAGCAGCATTTTTTGCATGAATGACAGACAACATTTCGTCCATAAACGTTTGTTTACCTGTTGTATAAATTTCAGGCGCACCTGATACTTCGACAAAAACTGTTTTTTGTTTGTCTTTGGAGATGGATTCTGCTTGTTTTTTGATGTCATTCAGTTTTGATTTCATCTCATCTACAAGCTTCGTTGATGCCTCTTTTACGCCGGTTGCTTCACCAATCATATGGATAGACTTATAAACATCTTTGAAGGAAGCCGCATCATTGACAGTCAGCACTTGAATACCTGCATCTTCAAGCTGTTTAAATCCGTCTTTTGAGCTCATTTGTGATGCATGTGCTAAGACAAGATCAGGTTTTAAGGAAATAACCTTCTCTACATTGAAATCAAGACCGCCAATCTTCTCCACCTTTTCTACTTCCTTTGGATAGTTGTCAAAGTCTGATCGACCAACGATTTTATCTCCAAGACCAAGGGCATAGGCAACCTCTGTATTACTTGGAATTAACGAAACAATTCGTTTAGGCTGTTCTTTGATTTCAACTGTTTTACCAGCTGCATCTTTGATGGATACAGGAAATGCCGCAGCCGCTGTCTCTTTAGGCTTTGAACTGTTTGTTTTTTGGTCCGTTTCCGCACCTGCACACCCTGCTAAAACACCGATCACAAGTAACAATGATAGCAAAATACCAGTTAACTTCTTCATCAATAAACCCCCTGCTTTATGTACTGCTTGACGTCATCTCTTTCGTCAATTCTTTTCTAATTTCGGGAATATTATACTACAGTGCAGATAGGTTGTATATGTGATTCCGAATACGTCTTGTCTGTCCTTATAAAAGAAAAACAGCCTTTGACGTGGCTGTTTTCACTTCCGCTATTGGTTGATATGTTCACCATTAATGACAACTTTCTGAAATGAAGGAGATACTGCATGTTCCAATGAAAGAGGGTACGTGACATCGTCAATGACACAGTCTTTCATTTTAAAGTGTGTGACCGGGGAATGTGAGTATGCGGCGATCTTCACGCCATATCGCCCTCCGCTACTTTTTAACCCTTCTACTTCAATATGACGGACTACAGGTCTATGCGGACCGGCATCCCCTTCCTCATACATCATGTCGATACAGACCACCTCATGCTTTAAGCTTTTCACTAGATTGTTTTTAAAATAGATGTGTTCAATGGTACCGCCCCTGACAGAGTTGGTCTTAATGCGCAATGCCCTGTCGAGGTTCGGACTGTCCATGACATTATCCTCTGCATATACATACTTGACGCCTCCAGAGATTTCACTCCCGATCGTTACTCCGCCATGACCATCACGCATCGTATTTCTACGAATGACGATGTTTTCAGATGGAGCACCGATTCTCCGGCCGTCCTCATTTCTGCCCGATTTAATGGCAATACAATCATCGCCATTATCAAAATAACAATCTTCAATGAGCACATGTCGGCACGACTCTGGATTCACACCATCTGTATTTGGGCCATGACCGATGATATTCACCCCACGGACGATGACGTTTTCACTTAACACCGGATGGACTTGCCACATCGGTGAATCCTTTACTGTTACTCCTTCAATGAGAATGTTTTGGCAATTGTATGGCTGGATAAAGCTTGATCTTAAATAATGTCCTTCGCCAAACACCCTTTCTTCCACTGGTATTCTTTTTTCAGCCATTTCAAAAAGAAGCTGTCGATCCCGATCTTGAGAGGGTTGACCATTTGTTCCATACTTCCAAGGCCACCAGTGGTGTTCATCCCCTCTCCCGTCCAGCGTGCCTGCTCCTGTAATCGCGATGTTTTCTGCATGATGGGCATAAATAAGTGGTGAATAATTATAAAGCTCAATTCCTTCATATCTTGTTAGAACAAGCGGAAGATAATCACGTGTATCTTGGCTGAAGGCCACATAGGCGTTTTCATGAAGATGAAGCTCTACATTGCTTTTCAATTCTAGAGCGCCTGTCAAAAATGTCCCTTCAGGAATCAGCACACGCCCTCCTTTCAAACGATGTGCATCATCGATGGCAGACTGAATAGCATTTGTCGAAAGCTCTATCCCTTTGTTATCTGCACCATAATGAATGACATTGAATTCACGATCTGGGAACTTTGGCGCTTTTATTTGCTTTAACACCTGATCTATGCCATTTGTTTCCTTGTCTTTTTTCCCTTGCTTTGCTAAACGTGCGAGTCCAATTCCTGTTAGTACTGTTCCTGCTGTCACATACATCAAATTCCGTTTTTTAGACATTTTCTCATCCCCCAGACGCCTTAAAGTGTCACACCTGTTTTAAAAATGGCCAGCTCTCTAAAATTGTTTTTTTCATGATTTAACAGCTTTCCACTCGCCACATCAATCAACGTGGCAATGAATTTCTCTAGCACCACATCTTCTGGTACATCTTCAAGCAATTCCCCCGCATTAAAGTCGATCCAATGTTTTTTTGTTTCATATAAAGCGGTATTGGTCGATACCTTCATCGTTGGAACAAATGTGCCAAACGGTGTGCCTCTGCCTGTTGTAAAGAGGACGAGCTGACAGCCAGACGCTGCGAGAGCAGATGAAGCAACCAAATCATTCCCAGGCGCACTTAATAAATTCAATCCTTTTCGTTTTAGCAGCTCCCCGTATGTTAAAACATCCTTTATAACGGAAGTACCCGCTTTTTGTGTGCAGCCGAGAGATTTATCTTCTAATGTCGAAATTCCTCCTGCTTTATTTCCCGGGGAAGGATTTTCATATACTGGCTGTCGATGATCCATAAAGTATTGTTTAAAATCATTGATCATCTGCACAATATTGTCGAATGTCGCTTTTGATTCCGCTCTCTCCATTAAGATCGTTTCAGCCCCGAACATTTCCGGTACTTCTGTTAAGACGGTGGTTCCGCCTTGAGCCACAATAAAATCGGACAGTCTACCTAAAAGTGGATTTGCGGTAATGCCTGAAAACCCATCTGATCCTCCGCATTTCAAGCCAATTTTCAGCTCAGATAACGGAATGTCTTCACGCTGATCTTCTTTCGCTGCGTCATAAATTTCCTTGAGCAAAGCGACACCTGTCTCAATCTCATCCCCTACTTCTTGGCTTCTTAAAAATTTCACCCTCGTCTGGTCATACTCCCCTAATGTAGCCTGAAAATCCTCAATGTCATTGTTTTCACAGCCAAGCCCTAGAACGAGAACCCCTCCAGCATTTGGGTGCTTTACGGCATTTTGAAGAATGGTTTTTGTGTTTTCATGATCATCCCCAAGTTGGGAGCATCCATAATTGTGCTTTAATACTAACGCCGTTTCAAAAGGATGGATGCTTCCCCCCATTTCAGCAGTAAATATTTGAATGATTTGATCGGCAATGCCATTGACACACCCAACTGTTGGGACAATCCAAAGCTCATTTCGTATACCACTTGCGCCATTTTTTCGTTTATACCCTTTGAATGTCAGATTCGTTTTTTCATAGGGGTTTTCTGTTAAAGAAGGTCGGTATTCGTAATCGAGCTTACCTGATAGATTCGTTTTGATATTGTGCGTATGCACCCATTCTCCAGCAGAAATCTTAGTGGCTGCATGACCAATGGGGTAGCCATATTTGATGATATTCTCTTTTTCTTTGATCTCAGCCAATGCAAATTTATGACCTTTAGCAACGGTTTCTTTTAAAATGATTGTATGACCTTGGTGCTGAAGCTCTTCGCCTTGCTCAAGCACTTTTAAAGCGATACCAACATTATCTGAAGGATGAATCACAACAAAGTCTCTCATGCCTTCTCCCCCTGACTTTCATATTGAAGTATTTGGTGAACAGCAGCTCTCATGCCATTTTCATGTATGCAGGTGAGCTGCTCGGCTACTGCATCCTTCAGCCCTGCGATCCTCGTCAAATCCATCCCCCATAAAACTTCGTTTGAAAGAAGTTGATCGACCATTAATTCATAGGAATGGTCCACTTCCTCCCATGCTCCCTTCATGAATGCCATCACAGACTCATCATCCTTTATTTGATCTGCATGGACTTGATAAAAATAAATCAAACTGCTCAGTGAGAACATAAGCTTCGTAGGCAACTGTTTTTTTAGCTCTATATAATCTAGAAGAGACGGGAGAATACGCGCCCGAAATTTAGATACACCATTTAAGGCAATATCGAGTAATTGATGTTTGACAAAAGGGTTGCAGAATCGATCCCAAACGGATTGTGTATAAATAAGTAGCTCTTCTTCAGGAAGTGGCAAACTTGGCAACACTTCCTTCTCAAGCATGCGGCGAATGAACACACCAACATGCTCATCATCCACCGCTTTTTTGACAGTGTCCAAGCCACATGCATATGCAATCGGCACCATCGCTGTATGTGCACCGTTTAAAATGCGAACCTTGCTCATACGATAGGGAGCGATATCTTCCACAAAAAGTACGTTTAACCCTGCTTCTTGAAAAGGAAGCTCTTTTTGAACAAACGAAGGTGCTTCAATGACAAACAGGTGATAATATTCTGCCGTGACAAGCAATTCATCGATATACCCCTCTTCTTTTTGAACAGTCTCCGCTGCTTTCCGAGAAAATCCTGGGACAATCCGATCAACTAACGTATTACAGAACGTGTTGGCTTCCTTGACCCAAGCCACAAAATCAGGCGGAAGATTCCACTCAGCTGCCATTGTGATCACATATTCTCTTAATCGATCACCGTTTTGTTCAATCAATTCACAAGGTAAAATGATCAAGCCCTTTTTCTCATCTCCAGAAAAAGCTTTGAAGCGGTGATACAAGAAGGCTGTCAGCTTTCCTGGAAAACTTGCTTGCGGCCGATCTTCTAATCGGTCCTCTTTTCTTAACACAAGTCCTGCCTCTGTTGTATTAGAAAAGACAAAGCGCACATTAGGACTTTCCGCTACATGTAAAAAGGCTTCATAATCTGTATATGTGCTGATTCCCCTGCTGATGGATTGAATGACGATCCGTTCGTTCATTTCTTTTTGGTCATGAAACCCTTGAATACATAAAGTGTATAAACCGTCTTGTTCATTTAGAGCGGTCACTGATCCTTTTCGAGGAGGAACAACCACTGCTCTTCCTTTAAAATCTGTACAGTCGTTTAGCTTCTGGATCTGCCAATTCATAAATCCTCGCATAAAGTTCCCTTCGCCAATTTGTAGAATGGTTTCAGGATATTCAGCCACTGGGTACACATCTTTGGATAATCGTCTCAAACGCTTTTCCTCCCCGCATTTTTTGCACACGTGAACATTTTCATTTAAAAGATGCTGATTACTGCACCTTTTTTACTGAATCTCTAATCATCAGCTCTGTGTGGACATACACTTTTTCCAGATGATCGTCTTCTTGCTTTTCACCGTTTATGACTGAAAGGATAGCTTCTGCTCCAAGCGCACACATTTTTTCAATTGGCTTTTTGACTGTTGTGAGGGCAGGCGTTGTATAAGATGAAAATGAAATATCATCAAAACCGATAATAGAGAGATCATCAGGACACCTTTTACCTTTTGCAAACAATGCATTCATCGCACCAATCGCCATGTCATCGTTTGAGCAAAAAAGGGCAGTTGGCGGATCATCAAGAGTGAGTAAGGCTTCCATTGATTCATAGCCGCTCTTCATATGATAGTCGCCTGTGATCATGTATTCTTTCTTCATGGGTACATGATGGTCAATGAGTGCTTGCAAAAATCCAGCTTTTCTTTCCTGTGTGGATTTAAACCCTTCTTTCCCTTCAATAATGGCAATTTGTTTATGCCCCTGCTGAATGAAATAGTGTGCAGCTTGATATGCCCCTTCACCATCATCTGCTAATATATTCATCACTTGATTACTTTCTACACGGCGATTCAGTACAATAATGGGAATGCCCTGCTTTTTCACATGATGGATAAACGCTTCATCATGCTCGCTTTGGCTCATGAGCAAAATACCATCATACCGCTGTTTATGAATGGTTGTGTAATCGTGAAAATCGTCAATTCCTCTTACAACCAAATGATAGTTTTCTGTTATCACACTGTTGACGCCTTTTAATGCATCAACAAAGAAACTTGAGGATGTGCCTTCTGTTAAACTCGTAAAAAACAGACCAATTGTAAATGATTTTTGCGAGACAAGGCCTCTGGCATGGACATTCGGTGAGTAATTCAGCTGTTTTGCAATCGACAAGATGTTTTGTTTTGTTTTCTCTTTAATAAAAGGACTGTTATTCAAAGCCCTTGATACTGTGGTATGAGAAACGTTTGCCAATTTTGCTATATCTTTGATTGTGACTGTCATGCTATTCCGCCTTTTATGATTTTTTATCATCTTATCATAAAAACGCTTTCATATTCTTGCTTTTTGTTCATATCATCTTGCTTTTATGCGAAAGCTCATTTGCCCGTTCAAATTGAAAATACTGCTTTGCATTTTCATAGCTGATTCCTTTTACCATTCCCCCTAGCAAATTGAGATCATTAGGCGCTTCACCTTTTTCCACCCAATCTCCAATGATGTCACATAACAGTCTACGGAAATATTCATGTCTTGTGTAAGACAGGAAGCTTCGTGAATCTGTCAGCATCCCAATAAATCGGCTGATCAGTCCGATACTGGAAAGTGCCATCATCTGCTCTGTCATTCCCTGCTTTGTATCATTAAACCACCAGGCTGTTCCATGCTGCATTTTCCCAGGAGTCTTTCCATCTTGAAAACTTCCAGCGATCGTTGAAATCACCACATTGTCCCTTGGATTCAAGGAATAGAGGATGGTTTTTGGCAATGCATGTGCTTGTTCTAACCGATCTAATACGCGGCAAAGAGGTTTTGCAATGTCTTCATCATTCATTGCATCATATCCGGTATCTGGTCCAAGCCGCTCAAACATTTTCGAATTGTTGTTTCTGAGCGCATTGATATGAAGCTGCATCGCCCATCCCCGCTGACCATATGCCTGACCTAGTTCAATGAATGTGTGCGTTTTAAATTGAACCTTCTCCTTTTCCGTCAATGGATGCCCTGACATCCTTTTATGAAAAATGATCGCAGCTTCTTCTTCCGTCGTGTCTTCGTACGTCATTTCATTGATGGCATGATCTGAAATCAAACAGCCCTGTTCATGAAAGTAATCGATTCGCATATGAAGTGCTTTTATGAAGTCTTGATAGGATTCGATCTGGATAGATGAAACCTCCGCCAGCTGATGAACATACTCGATAAACAAGTCATTTGTGATATCTAATGCCTTATCTGGCCGAAACCCTGGCAGTACTTGCACAGAAAAGCCTTCTTCCCGCAGTTGTTGGTGATAAATCAGCGAATCAACCGGATCGTCTGTCGTCACAACCGTTTCAACATTTGATTTCACAATGAAATCTCTCGCACCAAATCCGTCTCCTTGCAACTTTTCATTTACTTTTTTCCAGATGATGTCTGCGCTTTCTTCATTCAAAAGTTCTTCGACATCAAAATATCGTCTTAGCTCTAGATGGGTCCAGTGATAGAGAGGATTTCCAATCGTCATCGGAACAGTTTTCGCCCATGCTAAAAATTTCTCATCATCTGAGGCATCCCCTGTGATATGTGTTTCAGGTATCCCATTTGCTCTCATGGCTCGCCATTTGTAATGATCTCCGTAAAGCCATGCTTCGGTTATATTTTGGAACGTTTTATTTTCATAGATTTCTTTTGGACTTAAATGACAATGGTAATCAATAATCGGAAGGTTCTTTGCAAACTCATGGTATAGCTTTTCCGCCGTTTGACTGTTTAATAAAAACTGCTCATCTAAAAAAGCTTTCATCAAACTCCCCCATCTCTTATAATGATGAAAATCAATTTGTTCACGTTAACAATTTTATTGTAATCGTTTACAAAATCGATTTCAATCCTAAAACAAGAAAAAACGATCTCCTTTAGAAAAGAAAATCGTTTTTTGGCTATTTTACAGATGGTGTTTTCTTTAGGATAATCGCAATAGTTGTTCCTTGACCTAATTCACTTTCTACTTGAATATCGCCATCGTGCAGTAAGACAAGCTCTTTTGCAATCGCCAGTCCTAGTCCTGTTCCATTTGTTGGATCATTCGTATTTGTCCCTCTATAGTAACGATTAAATAAATGATCCACTGTTTCTTGCGCCATTCCGCGTCCGTTATCTTTCATTTCGATCCGAACTTCATCATTTGTTTCAGATAGAACAGCTTGAATAAGAGTACCTTTCTGGTTATGCTTCACTGCGTTCGCCAGCAGGTTCTCAATGACTCGTCTAAACCAGGCTTTATCGATCTCAAACATGACACCCTCTGTTTGATCTTCAAAGGATGATAAATAATCTTCTGAAAGCGTGCTTCTTGAAAACTCGTCCATAATGGAGGCTAAAAATTCACCAAGCTCAACAGGTTTTCGATTAATAGGCAATGCACCATTTTTCAATCGATACGTGAGGTTTAAATCCTCAATCAAGGTCGACATGTATTCTGATTTCTCACGAATGACTTGTCCCATTTCCATGACTTCTTCCTTGGACCATTGGTATTGATCTGATTCTAGCATTAATCCATAGCCGTAAATCGTGCTAAGAGGCGTTTTTAGATCATGAGACAGCCCTGCGATCCATTCTTCCCTTGTGGTTTGAATTTTTCTTCGGTTTGCTTCATTCTCTTTTAACGTATTGGTGAGCTGATCCATTGTTTTGAGGATATCCTCAAACAGCCGGTACTCCCGCTTAATACGGCCCTTTTTATTTTTACTTACTGGAATACCTTTTCTATTTGTTGGCTCCTGCAATTTATTTCTTGATAAGAAAATCAGCCAGCGGATAATGTGATAGATCGGTAGCCCATAGCGATACGAGTACCATAATGTCATAACGATAATAATCGTAAGCGCAAGACCTGCAATCAAAAGCGTTGTATATTGGTTTAAAGCCTCTGTCTCTTTATCATAAAGCTCGTCTGGGCTGTATACTTTGTTTGGCACCGAAACAATCATATACAAATCCTTATTCACTTTGATATACGACAGGTCACTTCTAAACTCCCAAGGCTTTGATTGATACTTGAGCAGTTCAACATCCGTTACGTTATTTTTCAAATTATTTTTGGCTCGGATACCTTTTAAGTATTTTCCTTCTTCATTAAACAGATGCACCGATCCATTCATTCTTTTCAAAAATTCTTTTGTTTCAACTGAATATTGAGACAATGCAGCCAGGTTTTTTTCATGCTGCTTGAGATAATTGGCTACCTTTGTGCTGTTCGTTTTAAATCCATATAAGACGATAAAGCTTTCTTGATCAATCTCAATTGGCCAGAAGTACATCTTGTAATCTTTAAATTGTCTTTTTTCAAAGATTTTGATCATTTCATCCTTTTGATAGGATGTTGGAATGTTTTTAGGGAGTTGATAGCTATAGACGTTGCGTTTTTTGGAATCAATCACTTGTAGCCAGCCATCACGTTTTTCCACTGCTTGTTTGAGTTGATCATCGGCTTCCATTTTTCCATCCTCGTTAAAATAAAGCCAGCTCATGAGTGTATCTCCATCTGCCTTCGTTAAACCAGTTTCAGTCATATTCTCATAGCGCTTTTGAAAATAAAGATTTTCAGAGAATGTTTGCCCGATCGTTAGAATGACGATGACAATAAACATTTGTCCGACAAAGTGAAAGAAAAGTTTTGTTCGTAAATTCATAAACTATTGAAGAACCTTCACAGGTTGGGGAATGAACTTATAGCCCATACCACGGATCGTCACAATATATTCAGGCTGACTTGGATCTAACTCTATTTTTTCTCTCAGCTTTCGGATATGAACCATGACGGTGTTGTTGTCACCATATGACGGAACACCCCATACTTTCTCATAGATTTGATCTTTTGAAAGTACTACATTCGGATGGTCACAAAAATACTTCAGCAAGGACAAAAGCTGAGCTGAGCAAGCCGTCACCTTTCCCCTTACTTTCAACTCGGCTGCATGAGGATGGTACGAGAAATGAGCATATTCATATTGACTGTGCGCTTCTTCCTGCTCCTCCTGTAAGGAGATATAAGTTCGGTTTAAGTGCGCCTTAATTCTAGCTACTAGCTCTAACGGATTAAATGGCTTTGTGATGTAATCGTCTGCACCTTGTGCAAATCCAGTCAATTTGTCTACATCAGACGTTCTTGCTGTTAAATAGAAAATCGGTGCCTTCGTCATTTTCCTGATGTCAGGCAGAACATCAAAGCCAGACTTACCGGGCATCATCACATCTAGAAGTAAGAGGTGGATGTCCTCGTTTTTGACAATATCTAATGCTTCATCTGCATGATAGGCTTTATAAATATGTTGAAACCCTTCTTTTTTTAATACGCGTTCAACCATTTTTACAATTGCTTCTTCGTCATCTGCAATCAATATTTTTGCTGTTTCCACGCATCTCTTTCCTTTCTAGCTATGATCTCTAACCGTATATTACCATTGTCCAAAGTAAAAAAGTACCTCTTTTCTGCATAAAAGCGAAAAAAGATCGACTGGAGAAAATGGCATAACAAGGTAATATCAAAAAATGCAAAAAAAAACCCGGTCATACATACCGAGTTTTTGTCCATCTATTATCCGTTCACAGCTTCAAGCTTTCTTTCATGATTCATTAAGTCATATGTTAAACAGATCGGCTTATTCGTTCTCGGATCAAGCACAATTTCTGCATCGATGTGGAACACCTGACTGAGTACCTCTTTTGTCATGACCTCATGAGGTGTACCCTCTTTAATGACTTTCCCTTGATTGAGGGCAATCATGTAATGCGAAAAGCGTGCAGCATGATTGAGGTCATGAATTACCATCAGCACCGTTCTGCCCTGTTCTCTGTTTAAGCGTTCTAATAGCTGAAGGATCTCCAGCTGATGAGCAAGATCTAAATACGTCGTTGGTTCGTCTAATAAAAGCAGCTCTGTTTCCTGAGCGAGTGCCATCGCAATCCATACCCGCTGACGCTGTCCACCGGAGAGTGCTTCAATTGGCCGGTCATGAAATGCAATCATTCCCGTCTCCTCAAGTGCCCATCTGATGATTCGTTTGTCCTCATTTGATAAACGGCCAAATCCATTTTGATGCGGGAAACGTCCATATGACACAAGCTCATAAACGGTCAGACCACTTGGTGCCTCAGGCGTCTGCGGTAAAATGGCCATTTGTTTTGAAATTTCTTTTGTTGGTGTTTGATGGATCGCCTGGCCATTTAAATAAACAGCACCTTGATGGGACTTCATAATACGAGACATTGTTTTTAAAATCGTTGACTTCCCGCACCCATTCGGTCCAATTAATGTCGTCACCTTGCCTTTTGGGATGCTGATATTTAAATCGTCTACAATCAAACGGTCATGATAGCCAATACAAAGCTTTTCTGTTTCTAGTGAATTCATCTGTTATACTCTCCTTCCTCATTAGTTCGTTTTCATCAATAAGTAAATGAAGTAAGGTGCGCCTAAAGCAGAAACGACAAGTCCAACGGGCACCTCTGATGGAGCAAGTATGACACGCCCAAGTGTATCTGCAAGTAATAACAGCAGTGCACCAATCATAGCGGACGCCGGGATCATTCCTTGATGTTTCGGACCAACTAGCTTTCTTGCGAGGTGTGGTGCCGCTAACCCTAGGAACGATATACTCCCTGCAACAGCGACACTTGCACCGGCTAATGCAACTGCAATCAGCATGAGAAAACTTCTTTCTTTATGAACTGAAATCCCTAAGCCATAAGATATCTGATCACCCAAATTCATGATATTTAAGTAGCGTGCCCTCACCATCGCTAATACAAGAAAAATCAGCATCCATGGCACGACTGATAAGACATATGTCCAGCTTGAGCCCCAAATACTTCCTGACAGCCACACAATGGCTTGGTTAAAATCATTTGGGCTCATCTTTAATTGAATGACTACAATTGCTGCCGAAAATGCAGCATTGATCCCAATACCAGTTAAAATCAATCGAACAGGCGTAATGCCCTTTTTCCACGCTAGCACATAAATGAGAAATGCAGCAAAGGCTGCACCTGCGAAAGCGAAAAGCGGCAGTACAAATATCGTAAAATCACCTAAGTTCGACATCGAGCCCTGAAAGGCAAAGATAAACAAAACAACCGCAAAACCTGCACCCGCATTTACACCTAGAATGCCGGGATCAGCTAAACCATTTTGAGAAACACCTTGCCAAATGGCACCTGATACAGCGATAGAAGCGCCAACAAGTAAAGCGATGACCATCCTTGGAAGTCTGAACTCGAATAATACAAGCTCATCCATTTCACTTCCGAGTCCAAAAAATGTTTTGAATGTATCCATCGGAGAAATCCTTATCTCTCCGGTATTTAAACTAATCAGGAACACAGCCACGATGGCTAAAAAGATCATGACCATCGTTCGTTTGTATTTCTTTTTCTTTGCCTGCTGCACCATTTCCATTTAAATTCCGCTCCTTTCACGTCTCGCTAAATATAAGAAGAAAGGAACGCCTATAATGGCTGTAATGGCACCAACTGGCGTTTCAAACGGCGCATTGACAAGCCTTGCCGCAATGTCTGCATAAATGAGCAAAATAGCCCCTAAAATAGCTGAGCAAGGTATAATCCAGCGATAGTCAACGCCGACCAAGAAACGCGTAACATGAGGAATCACAAGCCCGATAAAGCCAATAGAACCTGCAACTGACACGGCTGCACCTGTTAAAAGGATCACGACCAATATGCCAAGTACCTTGACTGTTCGTGTATATTGTCCAAGCCCTTTTGCTAATTCATCGCCCAAGCTTAAAACCGTAATGGAGCGGGCAAGAACCATAGCGATGATCAGTCCTACAACCGCAACTGGAATGATGATCTTAATATTGCTCCAATTTACCCCAGCCACACCGCCTGCGTACCAAAAACTCATATCTTGCGCGACGTCAAATCGAATGGCAATCGCTGAGGATATTGAGCTTAAAAGTGCGCCAACAGCCGTACCGGCTAATGCGAGTTTTACAGGAGTAAGCCCCCCTTTTGAAAGGGTTCCAACCCCAAATACAATAGAAGCACCGAGTGCGGCACCCAAAAATGACCAAAGAATTAATGTAAAAGAAGATTGGCCTGGGAAAAAAGCAAACGCAATGGCAATCGCAAATGCAGAGCCATTTGTCACACCCATGATTTCAGGAGACGCAAGCGCATTTCTTGTCATGCCTTGCATGATGGCACCCGATACTGCTAAAAAGGCACCGACAAGTGCGGCACCAACTGTACGCGGCAGCCTCAGTTCCCTAATGATTTGATGTGAGGTTTGTTGTGAGTCAAAATGAAAGACGGCTTCCCATACCGTGTGTAAATGAATGTTTGCCGCTCCTAGCGATACTGATAAAAAAAGACCGAATGCTAAAGCAATGATTCCTATGATGACAACAGCTGCTGTACCAAAAGGCTTTGTCACAATATCTATCGCATCATCTTTAGCTGACAGCTGTTTATTCGATTGTGAGCCCAAAACCAGTCTCTTCCTTTCCGTTCATATCTATTCGTTATTAGTGATAATGATTATCAATCTCGGAGTCTAGTATATCACTTTCTTCACGTTTTGAAATCCTTGTTCTGATAAATTTCTTTATTTTCATCAAAAAACCGGGAGAATTTCACCATTTTCATTTTGGTCATAAAATAGCCGATGCATTTTTTCTTCTATCATGTTAAGATATAATCGCGAATGAGAATCATTATCATAAACAATTGAATAGGAGCGAACTTTTGTGAAAAAACGAACTGGACTTCTTTTGATTTCCTTCATGACCCTTATGATTTTTACTGCTGCTTGCGGCAGCACTTCCAATAAAGAATCGGGAGCCAAAAAAAATGCCACGATCACCTATCAAGATGTAAAGGGTGAAGTGAAACTGCCTCAAAACCCACAACGAATTGTGCTTCTGGCGGAAAGCTATTACGGGGATCTCGTCACACTCGGCAAAACCCCAATTGCTGCCACTGCGCCCATCTTTAAAAACCCTTTCTATAAAGGGAAAACAGATGGAGTGAAAAATCTCGGAAAATCTCCCTCTGTTGAGAAAGTAGCCTCTTTGAAGCCAGATATGATCATTGCTTGGGGAGAAGATGAGAAATTTGATCAATACAAAAAAATTGCACCTACAGTTGCCATTCAATACAATCAATATTCGTTTAAAGACCAGCTAAAAGAATTCGGTAAAATGACAGGCACATCAAAAAAAGCAACGGATTGGATCACAAAATGGGATGCCAAAATTGCTGAAGTGAAACCAAAAGTAACAAAAGCTGTAGGAAACAAAACCGTTTCGATCGTATCACCATTCGATAAGGGCATTTACATTTTCGGTAACACTTTTGCACGCGGTGGTGAAATCATTTATGACGAGCTGAAATTAAAAGCTCCGAAGGCCGTCCAAAAAGAAGCCATCGACAGTGGTGTCGGTTATGCAAACATTTCTCTTGAAAAGCTTCCAGAATTTGCAGGTGATTATATTTTCACAAGCCCATGGAGTGGATCAAAAAGTAATGGCGATCAAGTGTATAAAAGCAGCATCTGGGCATCACTTCCTGCTGTCCAAAACAAACGCGTATTTGAAACAGATACAGTCGGTTACTTCTTTAATGACCCTGTGTCACTAGAAGGTCAGCTCGAATTTATTGTGGATCAATTAACATCTGCCTCATAAAAAAATACGTTTCTCCAATGCTGGAGAAACGTATTTCTTATACTGTACCTTTGGCAAATTTTTTGGACATGAATGGGTAAAGTAAAATGCCAACTAAAAACAATCCAATACCAAGACCAAATGTTTTTAAATCAGCTGTGCCTGAAATAATGACCCAAGCGGAATACCCCATGGCCACAAGCGCAATGATCCCGTCTCTTGTCCGATTTCCTTTTTGGAGCTCATATGTGTCACCTTGCATGATGACCTTAAAGCTGTAGATCGACGACACGATATACGGAATGAGATACGCAAGTGTCGCTGATGTTGTTAAGAAAGTAAAGGCTTCATTAATCGTACGTGACATGACTGAGAAAATAAACAGCTGTGACATGATATTTGTGACAGTCAAAGCAAAAACAGGACTGCCTTTTTTGTTTGTTTTTGCAAACACTGCTGGGAAATCGCCAGCCTTTGCTGCTTGATAAGGGACTTCAGAACCAAGCAAAATCCAGCCGAGCATCGAACCAAATAAACAAATGATCGCAAGAAGTGCCATGACAATGCCGCCAGCCGGTCCGATAATCAGCTGAAGCACGTCTACGAATGGTTTATCAGAACCTTGCAATTGATCATGCGGCAGAACGCCCATTGTAATCAAGGTAATAATCATATAAATAGACAGTGCAATTAAAAGTCCTGTAATCGTCGCACGTTTGACATCACGCTGCGAGGAGGCTCTTCCTGATAAAATGACAGCAGATTCAATGCCGATAAATGCCCATAGTGTGGAAATGGCCGCATGATGAATTTGGCCTCCAAGTCCGAGCACTCCTTCACCACTTGCTGCTTCAACAGGGAAGTAATAATGTTCAAATAATGCTGTTTGGAATGCAAATAAGCCTGCGACAATAAAAAGGACGAATCCAAGCACCTTTGAAAAGGTCGTAATAAAATTCAGCTTACTTGCTGCGCTTAAGCTTGTAATTAAAATCGTATGAGTCCCCCATAGAAGGATTGTACATACGATAAACGTTGTGAGCTGACCAAGTGTGATCGCTTCTTTTCCAAAAGTAAAGATCTCCGTTTTCACGGTTAAAATTGGGAAAAAGGTTGTTAAATAACCAGCTAGGCTTGTGATAATGGCGACATTACTAATCCAGCTTGCCACCCAATATCCCCAAACCATTGTAAAACCGGCTGCTTTTCCTTTTTTCGGATCTTTAAAAAGCGCTCTTGCATAGCTTTGTGGTCCAGCTGTCAGCTGCGGTTTATGAATGGACAAATGTCCAAACACAAAGGCAATCATCAGTACGCCGCCACCTGTGACAAGCCATGCCATCGTCACACCTAAAGGACTTGCATGCTGGGCAAGTGTACTAGGCAGCATAAAGATGCCTGAACCTACCATATTTCCGACGACAAAAGCCGTCAATAACCAAAAACCCCATTTTTTTGTCTGTTCCATTTTCGTACCTCCGTTATATTCACTTTGGACCAGACCCGGCAGTATCTTCATTGATATATTTGTGAAGCAATGACTTGCATTCTTTATGTTCATGTTGGGTCACTTTCTTACCAGCATACCCTTTTCTTAGGCAATCAGAACATAAAAAAAAGCCTGAACAAAAGTCCATGCTTTTCAAAACATACACCTTGATCTCCGGATAGCCCTCCACGCTTCAAAGACGTGGCAGTCCTGCATTTGTTCAATGCAGACCCAGCATAAAGAAAGTTGGAGCTCTCTCTACACTTCGGCGCTGATGCCTTTTTTCTCATGATCAACGATTCCATCTCTCCCATGAGTGACTCATCATCCGCGCAACCTCTACCTCACTGAGACATAGCGTGAGGATTTCTATTCATTTTTACTACACGAAGATTATCAAACATTCTCATATCTGTCAAAGGGAAAAACATAGAAAAAAGGCAGAGAAATGATTCTCCGCCTTTCTGCCAGCTTATTGATGGTTGTTTTTCTTCTTTTGGACAGCTTCCTGAAGCGGATCGCCTGCTAGTTCTTTACTTGCTTCTTCTAACAGCTGATCTACCTGCTGATGGTCTTTCTCGCTTTTCGCCTTTTTATCCTTTTGGAAAAATGACATCGCTATTTCCCCCCTTTTCTTAAAATGCCTTTGCCTGTTTAATTTGTGCTACAGCGCTCAGCATTATACAAAGAGGAGCGGTTCATTCATCGTGAAAGGTCTGTCTCATTTTTTGCAAATACGTTAGAAAGGTTTTTAAGTCTTCCTCTGTGAAGTCTGACATCATATGCTGAATTACCTTTCCAAAAAGACGTGTATGCTTTTCGTAAATAGCCAGCCCTTTTTCCGTGGCTTCTAGCCGGACAAGGGAATGATCGTCCTTGTCCCTTTCTCTCTGAATGTAGCCTTGCTCACATAATTTATTGAGGGCAATAGAAGCGGCACCTGGGTTGAGAGAGAGTCTTTGTTTGAGCTCTTCAGCATGTGATACTTTTCCTTGTATCAATATAGAAAGAGCATATATCTGTGGAGGCGTGATGTCTTTTTCTAACTCAAGTAACTTGCGGTTTAATTTACGGCTGACTTCATAATGTACAAGAACAATTTCTTTTAAAATGTCTGCATTACTCATCCGAATCGCATCCTTATCGTTAGTGTCAACATGACTTCCTTCTTATTATAGAATGTTTTTCCAAACAACCAACTATTTTATCCCATTTTTCTTTAGAAATAAGCCTTGCTGAATGGATTCACCCTTGATATAGTGAGTACTTGAACAAAAAACAGAACAGGAGTACGCATCATGACAGGAAAAACACATATTATGGGCGGAATTGCCGCCTCCACAGCCGTCGCCTATTATTACGGATTCGAACCAGTGACGATGGCTGCTGCAGGATCAGTAGGTGCCCTCATCCCAGATCTATGTCATACGAAAAGCAAAATCGGCAGGAAATTCCCGCTCCTTTCCACACTGATCAGTAGTGTGTTCGGGCACCGCACCTTTACACATAGTTTATTATTTCTGCTGATCATTTATTTTATTGCGACAACATACATTCCAAATGACAGCCTCAGTACCGGGTTACTAGTTGGGATGGCAAGCCACCTCATCCTTGATGCAGGCACAGTGAACGGTATTAAATTTTTGTTCCCCGCGACCATAAAAGTACGTCTCCCCTTTTATGTCAAAACAGGCAGCACAGGAGAACAAGTCGTACTAGCTGCTCTGACCATTGTCACCTGCTATTACATGGCTGTCATTTGCGGAATATCCATCCCATTGCCGTTTTAGAAAAAGAAAAAAGAGTTTTGCAAAAAAGCAGGATATGAATTGATCATTCCTCATTTTTTTAGTAGTTTTAAGATAAGTGTTTTTGCCTTGCAGCTGAATACAGAATGGTGAGGAGCTACATAAATGAAAGCGTTTTTCAAAAATCACTGGTTTTTAGTGTACTCCATCCTCTTTATGTGGATGAAAACATACATCATTTATCAATTCGGATTTCATATACGAACGGCCAATCTGTTTCACGAGTGGCTGCTTTTGATCAATCCACTTAGCTTTTTGCTCCCTTTGTTTGGGATTGCTCTTTTCTTAAATGAAACGAAACAAAAGGTCTTTTTATTGACCACAAATTTTATTTTGACAGCCATTTTGATATCGAATACGATCTTTTACGGTTTTTATATTGATTTCATTACCATTCCTGTCTTATTTCAAGCAAAGAATATGGGAGATATGGGCAGCAGTATGACTGAATTGTTTCATCCGCTATTTATACTCATGCTGATTGATTTTGTGGTGCTGGCATGGCTCTTAAAACGGAAACCGTTATCACCAAAAGCGTCTTTTAAGACGATCAAAACATACTATGTGGTTTGCTGCAGTTTTCTATTGTTCCATGTCAGCTCAGCCATGATGGATCACCCTCGATTTTTGACAAGCTCATATGATCGAGAAGTCATTGTACGCAACCTTGGGCTGTTTCAATTCCATTTGTATGACGGTGCCGCTCAAACAGCACGTATTGGACAAAAAGCCTTTGCTGACGAAGATACACTTTCAACAGTGGCAAACTACACAAAAGCTGATTACAGTGCACCGAATGAAGACTATTTTGGACTTGCTAAAGGCAAAAATGTCGTGTTCATTTCACTTGAATCAACACAGCAATTTGTCATGAATCAAAAGGTGAATGGACAATACATCACCCCATTTTTAAATCAACTTGCCAAAAAAAGCTTCTATTTCGATGAATTTTATCAGCAGACAGAGCAAGGCAAAACGTCGGACTCAGAGTTTATCGTCGCAAACTCCCTCTATCCATCTAGCAGTGGCGCTGTCTTTTTCACAGCGAGTGACAACGAATATGACACACTGTACAAGCAATTGAAAAAAGAGAATTATCAATCCGTCCAATTTCATGCGAATAATAAAACGTTCTGGAATCGTGATGTGATGTATGAATCTCTTGGGATTGACCGCTTTTATGATGTCGATTCATTTGATGTCAATGAACAGAATTCGACTGGCTGGGGCTTAAAAGATATCGACTTTTTTGACCAATCCATTGATTATTTAAAAAAGCTGAAGGCGCCTTATTACAGCACGTTTATTACCTTAACCAATCACTTCCCATTTGAAATTGATCCAAAGGATCAGTTCATTGATGAATATGATTCGACTAGCACCATTTTAAACCGCTATGTGACCACCGTCCGCTATCAAGATGAAGCCATCAAAAGGTTCTTTGAACGAATGAAAGAAGAAGGACTATATGAAAATACAATGTTTGTCCTGATGGGAGACCACTATGGCATTTCAGAAGCACATCATGAGGCAATGGCAGAGCTGCTGAAGCAGGATGAAATCACACCGTTTGATGCGGTTAAACTGCAGCGGGTCCCTTTTTTGATTTACATTCCTGGGGTGACAGACGAGGCCCCTCAAACCATTTCTGAAACAGCCGGTCAAATGGATGTCAAACCGACACTTCTTCATTTACTCGGCATTGAATCAAAAGATGCCATTCAATTTGGAAATGACCTTTTCTCCAATGAGCGTACACCGTTCGCTGTGCTGAGAAATGGAAACTTTATTACAGATGATTATCTTTATACAAAGAACACGTGCTATGATCAAAAAACAAAACAACCTGTTGAAGAAGATGAAGTATGCCAGCCTTATATAGAAAAAGCCAATAAAGAGCTGTCTCTATCAGATAAAGTGATCAACGGGAACTTACTACGTTTTTATCAGCATTAAAAGCTGCCCTCTGGCGGCTTTTTCTTTTCTCTTTTCCTGAAAACCTATGAATGGTCAAATAAGTTTGATTATAATAAAGGATACACATGATGTTGAATGATAAAGAGGTGTGATCATGAAATATTTATTCTTAACCTACGTCACCATCTGTTTGCTCCTGACTGGGTGTCAAACGGAGTCGACGTCATCAGATCAAAGCAAAAAGACAGAACTTGTGATTTCAGCGGCGGCAAGCCTGCAGGATGCTTTGAAAGAGATTGAATCTGCCTATGAAGATGATCATCCAAACGTGAAACTAACGAATAATTTCGGGTCATCAGGTGCATTGAAGCAGCAAATCGCTCAAGGAGCAAAAGCGGATCTCTTCTTCTCAGCAGCTGAAGAGCCTTTTGATGACCTTGTTCAATCTGGCGACATCGATCAGGATCATACAAAGGATGCCATACAAAATGAGCTTGTTCTCATCGTGCCAAAAGAAGGTTCCTCTTCTATCAAAACCTTCCGCGATGTTCAGCACATAAAAGGAAAGATAGCGCTTGGCACACCTGAATCTGTTCCTGCTGGTACATATGCAAAAGAGATTTTCACAAAACTGAATATATGGGTCCAAGTGAAACAGAACGCTGTCTATGGCAAGGATGTTCGTCAAGTATTAAACTATGTCGAAACAGGAAATGTGGAAGCTGGTGTCGTGTATAAGACGGACGCGCTCGTTTCTCGCAAAGTAAAGATAGTAGATGAGGCAAATCAGGACATGCATTCCCCCATCATTTATCCAGTTGGCATTGTCAAACAGACTGAACATATGAAGGAAGCGAAAGCATTTTTTCAATATCTCCAATCAGATCCAGCCGCAGCGATTTTTAAAAAGTACGGCTTTCAAGTGAAATAATGCCGATGCTGACCGAAGATTTTCTTTCACCTATCTGGCTGTCCGTACAAGTGGCTGCTTTCAGCGGGTTATTGGCTGTCGTTTTAGGAACGTCCATTGGTTTTTGGATGGCGCGTACATCTTTCAAAGGAAAAATGATCGTGGAAACGCTCCTCATGATGCCGCTTGTCCTGCCGCCAACGGTCGTAGGATTTCTGCTGCTCGTCGTGTTCGGGAAGCACAGTGTGATTGGACAAGCCATTGAATGGATCTTCCATCAGCCTGTCATCTTCACTTATTGGGCAGCGGTCATTGCATCGACGGTTGTCGCATTCCCGCTCATGTATCAATCAGCGAAAGCTGGTTTTTCTACGATTGAGTCAGACATTGAAGGTGCTGCAAAAGTTGATGGTGCGCATTCTTTCCAGGTCTTTGCCTATATTACCGTCCCACTCGCACTGCCATCTCTTCTCTCTGGTGCGGTTCTAAGTTTTGCAAGGGCCTTAGGAGAATTTGGAGCGACCTTAATGTTCGCCGGCAACATTCCTGGGAAAACACAAACCCTCCCAACAGCCATCTATGTGGCAATTGATTCTGGACGAATGGAACTTGCGTGGGCTTGGACGATTTGTATTGTGATCCTGTCTTTTCTCATGCTGTTGGCTGTGCGCCGAAGCAGGACTTAAAAAATCCCCTTCTCAAAAAGAGAAAGGGAATTCAGATTGTTGACAAAGGGCTAAAATGAACTTGATTTTAGCCCTTTGTCTTTTTTCAGCGTGATAGAAAACCTTTGCTAGTCTAGGAAGCACCAGTACTCACTGACAAAATATGCGAGGGTTTGTCTACACGCTAAGGGGATTTTTTATTTATTCAAACCCAACCGTCATCGTTTCTGGATTAGACCCGACACGTTCGTTATTATTAAGTGCATTGATTTTTTCCATGTCTTCTTGTGAAAGCTCGAAGTCAAAAATGTCGGCATTTTGTTTAATGCGTTCTTCATTGATTGATTTTGGAATAGTGACAACACCGCTTTGCAGATCCCAACGCAAGATCACTTGAGCCACAGATTTGTTGTATTGTGCTGCAATTTCCTTTAATACGTCATGATCCAAAAGCTTTCCTTGCATCAGCGGAGACCACGCTTCAATTTGAATGCCTTTTTCTTTCGCATATTGTCGTAATTCTACAAGTGTCAGTTTTGGATGAAACTCCACTTGGTTCACCGCTGGAACAACCTCCGCATCTTTTAACAGCTCTTCTAAATGCTGCACGTAGAAGTTGCTGACACCAATCGCTCTTACTTTTCCATCTTTATAAAGCTTCTCAAGCGCACGCCATGTCTCTTTAAACGTGTCTGCATTTGGTCCAGGCCAATGAATCAAATAGAGGTCTAAGTAATCAAGACCGAGCCGGTTTAAGCTTGCGTCGAATGCAGCGAGTGCTTTGTCATATCCTTGATCTGTGTTCCATACTTTTGACGTAATGAACAATTCTTCTCTTTTGACGCCAGATTCTTTAATGGCTTTCCCTACGCCTGTCTCGTTTTTATAAACGGCAGCCGTATCAATGCTGCGATAACCGTTTCGTATGGCTGCTTTTACGGCATCAACCACTTGGTTGCCGTCCTCCACTTTGAATACACCTAAACCAAACCATGGCATTTCTACTCCGTTATTTAGTGTTACGGTATCATTCAAGCTTTTGACCATGTTAACAACCACCTTTTCATAGATTCCATCTTTTTCATTATCTCATGTTGCGTTTGAAAACTCTATTATCAGGCGTTTCTCTTCGCTTCAATCGCTAACAGCAAAGCACCTGTCATACCTGCCTTGTCCTCAAGTCCAGGAGAGACAATGTATGTATCAAGCGGCGGCATGTCGACATAATCATTGACATACGCAGCCAGCTTCTCTCGAATGAGCGGAAATAGCTGTTTTTGCTTCATGACGCCTCCACCCATTATGATTCGCTCTGGGCTTAATATCAGCGTGTTTTGCATTAATGCCTGTGCTAAATAATCTGCTTCAAGAGACCAAACTTCTTCTTCTTCGGTAAGCTCTTTAGCCGGCTTCCCCCACCTTGCCTCAATAGCTGGTCCTGCCGCCAGTCCTTCTAAGCAAGTACCATGCGCCGGGCAGACACCTGCAAACT
Source organism: Bacillus altitudinis 41KF2b (assembly GCF_000691145.1). GTDB lineage: Bacteria > Bacillota > Bacilli > Bacillales > Bacillaceae > Bacillus > Bacillus altitudinis. The sequence goes on from NZ_ASJC01000002.1 coordinate 249,369, forward strand.
GATCTGATTCATGCTGCCTGACCAGGATGTGTCCCATCTCTGGATGTGAGTGACCGTGGAGAAGCTCATTTTTCACAACAGCCCCGGCACCAATCCCCGTACCGACCGTGATATACAGACAGCTGCTTAGCCCTTTGGCGGCCCCTTTTGTCAGTTCACCTAATGCTGCGGCATTGACATCTGTCGTAAAGGACACCGGTACGCCTAATTGTTTCTCCAGCTCAGGTATAAACGGGTAATGTTTCCATTCAACTTTCGGCGTATTCATGATGTAACCGTAAGAAGGATCGTCTTTCTGGACACAAATCGGTCCAAAGGAACCAACCCCTAATGCTGCAATTTCATGTTGCTGAAAAAATGGAATAAGTGATTGGATGGTTTTTTCCGGGTGCTCTGTTGGAATGGTCAATTCCTCTATGATATCACCATGTTCATTGCCAATGGCACAACAGAACTTTGTTCCCCCAGCTTCAATCGCTCCGTAATATGTCATCCTGCCTCTCCCCCTGCTCGTCTCTTTTTTTCATCATAAAACATAGGCGAGAAGATGACAACATCATGTATTGGTCAGTAAGACTGCTTCCATGTCGTTGATATACTCCCTTAAATGATGGGCAATATCACGATTGATTTCGCCATTTTCATATAAGGTTTGGATTTCATTACGAATCGTCTGTACGGCTTGGAAGTTAAGCTCTTTCTTCTTCCGGTCAAACGTACGATCCTTTTGCTGAAAGAAAGAAGGACCATGTTCACAGCGGAATATCACTTGATTGTAAAACCCAATGACTTGATGACACGTTTGTTGATTGTCTTCGGTCATATGGTGCTTAATAGAATCCACCGCAGCTTCAGCCGTTTTCTTACGGATTTGTTTATACGATTCCTCGTTTTCTAATATGCCGCTTGAAATACGCTGATTCGGACGCCATAGTTGAAGCCATTGTAGTAAGCGCAGAAACTTCACTTTTGAGAAACGAATTTTAAAGGAGTTGGAATAGAGCATTTCCAGCTCATGAAATCTCTCTTGCAGCTCATACGCTTCTTCTTTGTCGATTTTCTCTTCCTCAATCAACTGCTGAAGTTTCATCTGTTCTGCTTTAATGCCGTGTAGTCTGATTTTTCTCTCTTGTTTTCTCATACCAAACTGATACGGTTCCCGCTGAATATTTCTCAGCTTCATTCGGTAATCATTGATGAGTGCAAGGGAGACTTCTCGATTGTCTTCATTCATTCCTTCTTTTAGAGTTTTAATGGCACTTCTCAGCAGCTTCCGTTTCGCGTGCTGAATCTTTGTATCTAAGTCCACATCCACTTGCTTATCTTTTTTCTCCGATAAAATAGGCAGCAGCACACTCGCTAAAATGAGTGTACATAAAATGACGCCTGCTGCGAGGAAAATAATTAAATGACGCTCAGGAAATGGTGATCCGTCTGCAAGCGTAAATGGGATGGAGAAAGCACCTGCTAATGTAACAGCACCACGAACACCAGAGAATGTCATCAGCATGGAAGCACGCAGCTTCGGTTTTTTCGCGTTCTTCTTTTTCGATACACTCCAGTTTCCTGCCCAGAACAGCCATACCCATAGAAATCTGAGAATCATTAGACAGAATGTAATGATTAAAATGTAACTGATGACCTGCATATTATTAAAGGCTTCATCTTGGAAAATGACGGTCGATACATCAGGAATTTGTAACCCAAGTAAAACGAAAACAAGGCCATTTAAAATAAATAAAATAATATTCCACGTGTTTGAAGAAGCAATTTGCAGTTTTGCTAAATTCGCTTCCATTCGGTCTTGCTCGATGGCATGTGTCACACCACCGGCAACAACGGCTAAAATGCCGGATACGCCAATTTCTTCCGCTGCTAAATAAATCACAAACGGCGTGAGGATTTGCAGGATGATGTGCATTGTGACATCGTCCATGCCTAAACGGCGGAGAAAGTAGCGAAAACGAATGATAAAAAACGACAGAATAAATCCAGTCAATAATCCGCCAGCAGCAATAAGAACAAAGCTAAAGGATGCCTCTGCAATGGAAAATGCCCCTGTAACCGTTGCTGCAATAGCAAATTTAAAGGCAACAAGTCCTGACGCATCGTTCATCAGCCCTTCGCCTTCCAGCAGTCTCATGATCCCCTTTGGCATATTCACACGGCTGGAAAGTGCACTTACAGCAACCACATCTGTCGGTGATAAAATCGCTGCAAGCGCAAATGCAGCTGGAAGTGGTATGCTTGGAATCATCCAATGGATGGTATATCCTGCGACAATGACTGTCGCAAATACGAGCCCTAAAGCTAATAGAAGAATGGGCGCTCTTAATTTCCACAGCTCGTCCCTTGGGGTACGCTTCCCATCATTAAATAACAGCGGTGCAATAAATAAAACGAAGAATAGCTCAGGATTTAAAGAAATATGTAAACCTGAAGGAAAAGCTGCGACCAATATCCCTAAACCCACTTGGATTAATGGAACTGGAATAAAGGGCAGAAAACGATTGATAATATTAGATGATGCAATGAGTGCTAGTAGTACGAGCACTGCCAAAAAAATCTCCACTAGTACATGTCCCTCCCATTTCATTTTTTCCGTCATGTTTTGCTTACATGCAAAGATGTGTTCATTTCTTTCAGATCCATCCGTTCGGTCATGAGCGTTTCTTTAGTATCCCGCAAAAAGCGAAACCAACACATAACAATCCATCTAGGCAAAAAAAGACTGAATCTACATATTCAGTCAAATGACAACATTTTCATCTCGTGTATTGTTCCAATGATGAATAAAGAACCTACTTTTATTTTACACGAAAACAGCTTGACCTGCTGACATCAAGCTCGAATAACACATAAAAAAAAGAGCGACATCGCCCTTTTTTCGTTTTACCCTTTATTTAAAAAATAAGACCTTGCGGGAAGCCGCCATTTGAATAAGTAGGAACAAACCCTGCATATGACGAGGATGACAAACAGCAGATATAAAGCAAGCTCTCCTTGCGCTAAGCCGAGTCCGACGAGTAAGCCGCCTAGGGCTGCCCATACTGCGTAAATCTCTGCTTTTAGCACAAGTGGCTTTCGTCCTGCTAATAAATCACGCACAATGCCGCCGCCGCTTCCAGTCAAAATGGCTGCCACAATGACCGCACTGAGCGGGAGCTCTCTTTGTACTGCAAATAATGCACCTTGAATCGCAAAGGCTGCTAAACCGATCGCATCCGAGAAATTCCCCCACGTGCTCCAGTGCTTGAGCAAAAGCTTTGGAAATAGAAACACGATCGTAATGGATACAAGGGCAATGGTAAACATTTTGCCCTGCGACCATAAAGCAGACACCGGAAGACCAATTAATAGATTCCGAATCGCTCCACCGCCAAATGCTGTGACAATCCCTAAAATGTACACACCAAGAATATCGTACTCTTCCTCCATTGCGACAATCGCACCACTAATGGCGAATGCCACAATGCCTATAATACTTAAGACTTCCCATGCCATTTTCCGCTTATCTCCTTACCATTGTCTGATCATCTAACACTCTCCCCTTAATGTATATCTGACACAAATGAAAAGCAATACAAATTTTCTTTAAATTTTATCTTTTTGCAAAAATAAAAAATAGCCTGCTTAAAAGCAGGCTCAGATTGTTGACAAAGGGCTAAAATGAACTTGATTTTATCCCTTTGTCTTCATTTCAGCGTGATAGAAAACCTTTGCAGTCTAGGAAGGACGAGTACTGGCGCGGAGCGAATTTGACATTCGTGAGCACCAGCACGCAGGACTGACAACGAATGCGAGGGTTTGTCTACACGCTGATAGCCTGCTTAAAAGCAGGCTATCTCCTCAATCTTCTTTTGCATTTAAAAGTAGCATACTAATGATGATCAGAATAAATGCAATAAGAGCTAAGAGTGGAATGGTGATAAAACCAAACCAGTTCAGATAATCAACGGAACAAGGAATACCGCTTAGACAAGGACGAATCGATGCAAAGCCTGGAATCTTTTGTTCCATATAATGATAGATGGAAAAGCAAGCACCAATCCCGGCCAAAGGGAGAACGTAGTACTTCACTTTGACATCGCCACGGAATGTAGCAATTCCAAGTAAAAGCACAAGCGGATACATGAAAATGCGCTGAAACCAGCACATATCACATGGAATAAACTTCTTTACTTCACTTAAATACAGGCTGCTCATCGTCGCCACAATCGAGACGATCCAAGCGCTGTATAAGTAAATCAGTTTATTCTTCATGATTTTTTCCCTTTCAGCTCTTGATCAATTAATTCTTTTATTTCATCATAGTCATAAAAGTTTTGGACTTGTTTATTGTTAATGAAAATAGTTGGTGTTGCATTTACTTTGTATTGATTCACCAGCTGATCATCTGTGTTAAGCTGTGGCTGATATGTTTTCTTTGATAGGTTATCTTTCAGCTTGTCCGTATCAATTTTCGTTGTCTTCTTCGCCAATTCGGTGAGCTTTGCTGGCGTTACCCATTCTGCTTCACTATCTGGCTGTGCGTTGTAGACCGCTTCATGAAATGCCCAGAAGTTTTTTGGATCTTCTTTCCACACTTCTTCAGAAGCCAGTGCTGCTAATACCGCACCGTCCCCATGAACAGGCAGTGGTAAGTTAATAAATGAGAAGGATACATCGCCATTATCTATGTAGTCTGCTTTCAATTTTGGGAAAATGTCTGTCTCAAATGATTTACATGATGGACATTTGTAGTCCCCAAACTCGACAACTTGCACTTTTGCCTTTTGATCTCCCATGACAGGCTGTCCTTTAATAGACGGCTTACTGTCGACTGTTTGTGCTTCTTGGCTGTTGTTGTTACCGATCACAACGAAAATACCGATGAGAAGAGCTGCAATGATGGTTAATATAACTGCAAACTTGATGGATGAAGATTGATTATTCTTTTTACTCACAAAAGCACCTACCTTATCTTTTTCATTCATTCCTTCACAAAGAAAAAGGATAACAGCTCAGGAAAATGCCATTATCCAACTTCTTCTATTTTAACAAGAGGGGGTCTATTATGAAAGACGCTATTCATGAATTTTTCCTTACAATTTTATTTCATGACCCTCATCGCATTTAAAACAGCCAGTACAGTGACACCAACATCCGAGAAGACGGCTTCCCACATCGTTGCAATACCGAATGCACCAAGTATGAGGAAGACGGCCTTCACCCCAAGAGCAAACGCAATATTCTGCCATACGATGGCTCTCGTTCTTTTAGCGACAGCAATAGCTTCCGCTACCTTCGATGGCTGATCTGTCATAATCACAATATCAGCCGCTTCAACTGCTGCATCTGAACCAAGTCCACCCATGGCAATACCTATATCCGATCTTGCCAAAACCGGCGTATCGTTTATGCCGTCACCAACAAACAATAATTTGTCTTGAGATGCTTTTTTCTCATACATGTCTTCGATTTTGGCGACTTTATCCTGTGGCAATAATTCAGTGTGAACTTCGTCAATGCCGATCTGTTGTGCGACTGCATTTCCTACTTGCGCAGCATCCCCTGTAAGCATCACGGTTTGAATGCCCGCAGCTTTTAGAGAAGATATCGCTTCAACTGCATCGTCTTTTACTTCATCTGCAATCAAGATCGATCCCGCAAACTCACCGTCTATTGCTAAATACACAACCGTTCCGCTTCGTTTTTCTTTTTCAAAAGCAATGCCCTCTCGTTCCATCAGGCGATGGTTACCTGCCAATACATGAGCTCCGCGAATTGTCGCTTTGATCCCATGACCCGCAATATCCTCGTAAGATTCGATCTGGCTCTCATCAAGAGACGCCCCGTAAGCCGCCTTAATCGATTCCGCAATCGGATGCGAAGAATGCGCTTCTGCCAGTGCCGCAAAAGAAAGCAATTCCTCTTCTGACCATTTCTCATTCGCTGCTTCGATATGAGTGACTGTAAAGTTCCCTTTTGTCAAAGTACCTGTTTTATCAAACACCGCATAGCGCACAGAGTTCAAGGCTTCTAAGTAGTTACTGCCTTTCACTAAAATACCTCGTTTTGATGCGGCACCAATCCCGCCAAAGAAACCTAATGGAATGGATACAACGAGAGCACATGGACACGAAATGACAAGAAAGACAAGTGCCCGGTACACCCAATCAGACAATTGAGCTGATGGGATGAGAAGCGGTGGTACAAAGGCAAGCAATAAAGCTAGCACGACCACAGCAGGTGTATAATATTTAGCGAACTTTGTGATAAAGTTTTCTGTCTGCGCTTTACGGCTGCTTGCATTTTCGACTAAATCCAAAATCTTCGTAACCACTGACTCACTGAGCTCTTTTTGCACTTCAATTTCAAGAATGCCGTTTTGGTTCACAAATCCAGCAAGCACTTCTTTTCCTGCTTCCACATCTCTTGGAACAGACTCACCAGTTAGTGCAGAGGTATCCACAAGAGAATAACCGTCTATCACGCGTCCATCCAAAGGAATTTTTTCACCTGGTTTGACGACAATACGGTCACCCGCTTTAACTTCTTCCGGCTTTACCTTTTTTGTTTCTTGCCCCACTTTGAGGTTTGCGTATTCTGGACGGATATTCATTAATTCGCTAATTGATTTTCTAGAGCGGTTCACAGCTGCCCCTTGGAACAGTTCTCCAATTTGGTAAAACAGCATGACTGCCAGTGCCTCAGGATACTGCTGAATCACAAAAGCACCAACTGTAGCTATTGTCATTAAGAAGTTCTCATCAAATAATTGACCGCGCACAATATTTTTTAGCGCTTTCAAGACAACATCTCCACCAACTAGTAAATACGCGGCGAAAAACATGATGAACTTCAGTAAGCCATTATCAGGTATAAAATAAGCCGCCGTTCCAATGACTGCACCACCAATTAATTTCAGTACAATCGTTTTTAAATTCTTTGTTCCATGATCGTGATCGTGGTGATGTCCTTCTTCTTTTGGTGATACACTCACATGAGGTTCAATGGACTGAACGGTTTTTTCAATACGCTTTGACATCGTTTCTTGTGCATCAGCATGTGTCACAGTTAATGTACCCGTCGCAAAATTAATTGAGCAGGCTTCAACCCCTTCGAGTTTGCTGACACCTGTTTCAATTTTACGTGCACAGTTTCCACAATCGAGACCGCTTAATACGTATTCATCCTTCATCTTTTTCATGTTCTCACCTTTTTCTATATAAGTAGCCTTCCCTGATTCAATCAAACCTATCAGCTGCTGTAGATATTATATATGAGCACATATTCATATATTGAATTACCCTTATTATATGAGGAGTTCTTACAAACTGTCAATCATTTATAAGCAAATGTTTGAGATTTTTCGTATTCAAGGATGTCACGTGAATTTTCAATAATCCATGCTCATGTCCCCTCTTCGTTGCATAACATAAAAACGATCGCTTGATGGGAATATTCAGCATTTCTCTTTACAAAAGAAGGACATACGATTAGAATAAGATAAAAGTTTCCTTAAGGAAACAAATTAGCGTTGGAGAATCATTTCATCCTTTAGTCAAAATTATTAAATGTATGCATATATTTTTAGGAAACGCAATTGATGATCGAAAGGGGCCGCAAGAGATGTCAAACGCTTTAACAATCGACCGCCTGTATGTCTCATACCACGGACAGGATGCACTAGAAAACGTCTCTCTTTCCATACAGGAAGGAACGATGACTGGAATCATTGGTCCAAATGGTGCTGGTAAATCGACTTTATTGAAAGCATGTTTAGATTTAATTGAAAAGGATCAAGGGGATATTCGTTTTTTTGAACAACCCTTTAAACAAGTGAGAAAACAGATCGCCTATGTACCGCAAAGAAATGATCTAGACTGGACGTTTCCTATCCATGTGCTAGATACTGTACTGCTTGGCACATACCCAAAGCTCGGATTGATCAAACGACCGAAAAAAGAAGACCGTGCCTATGCGTACCATTGCTTAGAAAAGGTTGGGATGCAGGACTTTGCCAAAAGACAGATTGGGGAATTATCTGGCGGTCAGCAGCAGCGTGTCTTCCTTGCGCGAGCACTCGCTCAAAACGCACAGCTCTTTTGTTTAGATGAACCATTTGTCGGAATTGATATGGCAAGTGAAGAAACGATGATCCGCATTTTGAAGGAATTACGAGATGAAGGAAAAACCATTCTGGTCGTCCACCATGATTTAAGTAAGGCCGATGATTACTTCAGCCATCTCGTTCTTTTAAATAAGAAGCTGGTCAAAGCAGGGCCTGTACATGATATTCTTCGTCCTGAGGTCATGCTCCAAGCATACGAAACACAACTGCCATTTTTAAAATCAGCAGGAGGAGACGCGTAATGGAATTCTTAACCGGACTTTTTGAATATGCGTTTTTACAAAAAGCGTTATTTACATCCGTTATGGTAGGGATCATCTGCGGCGTCATTGGCTGCTTTATCATTTTACGGGGAATGGCTTTGATGGGAGATGCGATTTCACACGCTGTACTTCCAGGTGTCGCCATCTCTTATATGCTCGGCATTAACTTTTTCTTTGGTGCGGTTCTAACTGGTGTACTGACAGCCATCGGCATCGGATATGTCAGTCAAAACAGCCGTATTAAAAATGATTCTGCCATCGGGATCGTATTCACTGCTTTTTTTTCCATTGGGATCATTTTGATTACATTTTTAAAAAGTTCCAGCGATTTATATCATATCTTGTTTGGAAACGTACTAGCCGTTCGTTCATCTGATATGTGGATCACGCTTGGCATCGGCATTTTCATTTTGCTGGCTGTCATTGTTTTCTACAAAGAACTGCTCATTAGTTCATTTGATCCAGTGATTTCTTCGGTTTACGGTTTACCGAATCGCATGATCCATTATTTCCTCATGACCTTATTGACCCTAGTGACCGTGGCGTCTCTGCAAACTGTAGGTATTATTCTTGTTGTTGCAATGCTTATTACACCAGCTGCCACCGCTTATTTACTGACAGACCGGCTATGGATCATGATTTATTTATCTGCTTTTTTTGGAGCAGTTTCAGCCGTCGTAGGACTTGGGCTCAGCTTTACGTATAACTTGTCGTCTGGTGCTTCCATTGTGCTGGTCGCGACCATATTATTCGGCAGTGCCTTTATCTTTTCACCGAAACAAGGGATATTGTGGAGATCCTTAAAATCGAAGCGAAAACGAACACAGTTAAAAAAGGAAGCGTCTATGTAAAAGGAGGACATATATGAAGAAGGTATTAGCAATCCGTTTGACCGCAGTATGTATTGCCCTTTTGGTCATCGCAGGCTGTTCTACTCAGCAAAAGAGTTCCGGAAAAGATGACGGTACATTAAAAGTTGTCACGACCTACTCCATTCTTTATGACATTGTGAAGGAAGTAGGCGGACAGCATGTCTCTATTCACAGCATTGTTCCCATTGGTACAGACCCACATGAATTTGACCCACTACCAAAGGATGTTCAGTATACGACGGATGCAGACCTTGTTCTATCTAATGGCTTGAACCTTGAAACAGGGAATGGCTGGTTTCAAAAACTGCTTGAATCGAGCGGCAAGGACGGAGCTGATGCACCTGTAGCCGAGCTGAGTAAAGGCGTCAAAGTGAAGCATTTGTCTTCAAAAGGGCTTGAAAGCCAGCAGGACCCACACGCATGGCTGAATGTCGAGAATGGGATTCTTTATGCGCAAAATGCCAGAGATGCACTCATTCAAGCAGATCCTGAGCATAAAGAGGATTACGAGAAAAATGCTGAAACCTATATCAAAAAGCTTCAAACGCTTCACAATGAAGCAAAAGATAAGTTTGATCAGCTGCCAAAAGACAAAAAACTCCTTGTCACAAGCGAAGGGGCATTCAAATATTTTGCGGATGCGTATGGACTGAAAGCCGGCTACATTTGGGAGATCAACACAGAAAGTGAAGGAACACCTGGACAAATGAAGCGCATCATTCATTTTGTTAAAGACCATCAAGTTCCTGCCCTTTTTCTTGAAACAAGTGTAGATAAGCGCAGCCTTGAAAGCCTATCTGAGGAAACCGGAATTCCGATTAAGGGGAAAGTATTTACGGACTCTATTGGCAAAGAAGGTGAAGATGGGGACAGCTACTATAAGATGATGAAATGGAATATTGACACCATTTACAAAGGATTGTCCTCATAGCAAAAAGACAGGTGGAATGAGTCCGCCTGTCTTTTTTGTCAACCTGCTATATTTTCTGGGTGTTTTTTCGGCCAAATGACGTAGCTGATGCTAATGACGAAATCAATGGTTAAGACCATCCCCCACACACTGACAAGCTGCATCAGAGATTCCGTTCGTTCTGGTGCTTGGATGAGATAGGTCAATCCATATAACAGCCCCGCTCCGATGACATAAGAGATGAAATGACGCGTCCAGCCCACCATTTCATACAAAGACCGCTCCTTCCCGTACTTTGGTTTCCCCTTTGGCTTAGGGCCACCTGCAAAACGATAAGCAAACTTAGCATCCGCCCATTTCACCATTTGATGTCCAAAGGCCAGACTCACACCAATATAGACAGCCGCAAGCCCGTGAATGACGCTCGCCACAGCCCCTTGCTTTAAATCTATATAAGTAGCCGCAAGAAGGATGAGATCTAAAACCGGGGTACAGACAAGAAAGAAAGCACCCCATTTTTTCTGTTTAAACACATAACGAAGTGTTAAGCCCATAAGAATAAACAGCCAAAAACCAATTTCACATGCCACAATCAATAAACCGACCAATTTCCCCACATCCTTTTTAACACGATTGTATTAAATAAAAAATAACACAACTGTGTTAAAAAAACAATAGCTGTGCTAAAATCAAGGTATGCCAAAAATCGTCGATCACCATAAACAAAAACAAAAGGTCGCTCAAGCTGCTATGAGAGTGATTAAACAAGAGGGATTGGAAAGCGCTTCTGTACGAAAAATAGCCGTTGAAGCTGGCATTTCAGCCGGCTCTATGCGTCATTATTTTTCCACACAGCAAGAATTATTTCTATTCTCCATGAATTTAATTCAGGAAAGAGTGAAGGAGCGAATTGCTAGGCTTCCATTAAACGGTTCAACAGAGGAAAATGTATTCACTTTATTGGAGCAGGTTCTTCCACTAGACGAAGAACGAATATTTGAAATGGAGGTGTGGCAGGCTTTTACAGTCAAGGCACTGACTGAACCAGATTTACAGCCGCTCAATGCAAAGATGTATGACGAGCTTTTTCAAACCGTTCAATTTTGCTTAATGAAATTGAAAGAGGATGAGCTACTGCTAGATCATGTCGATCTTTTATTAGAAACTGAGCGGCTTTATGCGGTCATCAATGGGCTTGCATTGAATGGAATCGTACAGCCCCATCGTTTACCGCCACAGCTCATGCGCTCCGTGCTACAGATGCATCTTCAATCCATCACAAAAAAAGACATGCCCTCCTTATAGAGAGCATGTCTTTTTTAATCTTCCATGAAAATACGTTTCGCCTCGTAATAAAGCACCTGCACAAATTTCTTCACATTGATACGTGTGTGCTCTTCTCTTCCACTTGTCTCTTTTGTGAGTTCACTCATTTTCTTACGCACAATGGTAAAATCGAAAAATTTTGATGCATAGTTTTCAAAGGTTGGGTGAGAAAAATCGGTTAACCCGAGCGAGGCGATGTGTTTCAATGATTGGTTGATCGCACGTCTTACCCGCTGTTCCGCTGCTTTTGCTTCTCTTGCGATGTCTGCTGATGTAAAAGGTTCGTTTAATTTATCCTCTGTGATGCCAGTGAAAATTACTTTTAATGAAGGAAAAGAGTCGTGCTGATCGGCATGTAACGCTAAATACTGATCTGTGAAAAGAATCATATCTAGTAAATCCTTAGACCCTTTTTCGCCGACAATCCCAAGCTCCGCCAGCAAAAACTGACCTGCCTCTGCAAGACTTTTCCCACGCTGCTTCGTTTTCGTGGTCTGTCCGCGCTGCTGGAACTGCATGACCGATTTGAGCGAATGCTGAATATTTTCAATTGAGTGCTCTAAATGCAGTCGTTCAATCATGAGATGAAGCACACTTAAGACCTCTACTCGATTGATCGGCTTTGTCACATAATACTCGACACCGAGCGTATATGCCTGGCCGATGAGTTCCTTTGTTTCTACCTGTGACAGCATTAAATATTTCCCATGAAATTCATCCTTGATCGCTCGAATCGTCTCAAGACCGTCCCTTTCCGGCATCAGAAGATCAATACACAAGATATCAATATGCAAATCATTTAAGTAGCTCGCTGTTACTTCAGCACCATCCTCTGCTTCCCCTGCCACAATGCCAAGCTCTTCATCTTCAATGAGCTGTGCCAGTGAAGAACGAACGGCTTCATCATCATCAACAATAAAAAATCTCATCTCCCATTCCCCTCTTTTCTGCTGACTTGATCAATTGGTATCGTTAAAGTGAACATCGTTTGTTGATTTGGGATACTCTTCATTTCAACACTTCCGCCAAGCTTCTCGGCTGTGTCTTTCACATAGGAAAGACCGATGCCGCTTGATGGGTTCCCCGCTTGGTCGTATTTTAAAGTGAAGCCCGGTTTAAAGATCACATGATGGTTACGCTCTTTAATGCCTGGACCGTTGTCACTGATTTGAAAAATTACATCATTCTCTTTCCGCGAAATGGATAGTGATACCTCTCCATTTACTGGAATCGCTTCAACGGCATTGGATACAATGTTATTTAATAAAGATAGAATGGTATACACATGATAAGCAGGGTGTTGTCCTTCTTCATCATAATGAAAAACGATGTGTTTTTTAAGAGATTCCGTATAATTTTCATGGATACGAATCACAAGTCCTGCGATATGAGCAGGACTTGCATACTCCTGAAAGTTTTCCTCATGAATCAGTTTTGATAAGGCAGAAAAAATCCGCTGATTATCCTTTTTGATTTCATGTACCTCACCTGCAATTTGCAGGGCTGTTTTTCCGAGTTTTTTCAAATCTAATGATTCCGTATCCTTTGCATGATGCAGAGATTGATACAATTGATATGAAGTAGCTGTAATGTGCTCAGCATGTGCAAGGGTTTTATAAAAATATGTAGATTCCGTATAAAGATTCGAAAGCAGCATCAACAGGTGTTCCTTTTCCTTTTTCATTTGGCGTTCTCTCGCCTGTTCTTCGTATAATCGAATCATCGTATAACAAGCCAATACGAAAAAGCTTCTGAAAATCGCCAATACAAATAGTTGAAACAGCGTTCTCACTGTTAAAATTTCATCAATGGCTCCCCTGAGTGCAATCATTTCGACTACACTTGCACATAGTTCCATGATAATCCCTGTCGCCCCAATGAGCCAAGGCTTATCACGAAAACGTCTGACCTGTAATACATAAAAAAGCGTACCATAGACGACGTAATACAGCAGGGAAGGAAATCTTAAAGAAACGGCCTCTTCCAGCGCTAAGTGGCCTGACACAGCGGTATCAAGAAGCACCCGGAATGCAAACACTGATCCCCCCGCAATGATGCCGCTTGCCCATGCCGGGAATTTTTTCATTTGAAGCAGGATAAAGAAAAAGACAACGGTTCCAAAGCTGACCCGAAAGCTATCCTCAAATGGATAAAATTTCAGCTCTCCCCCAATCGGAGTCAGAACAATGAGCATGATAATTAAATAAGGCTCTGTATTCAACCATTTTTTCAGTAGATTCAAACGCAGTCACATCCCTAATAATGACGATAGTATACTATGTGAGCTTCAGAAAAACAAACAGTCCATGAAAAAACGCACACCGGACATTTGTCGGTGTGCGCTTCTCATGATGCCGCTTAATCTTCTAAACGATCCTTTTCTAAAAGTGATGCGCCAGCAATACCTGGTTTTGTCATTTCAAAAGGATTTAAGATCACATCAAGCTCTTCCTCTGATAACACATCATTTTGCAGACAAAGCTCACGTACAGATACGCCTGTAAGAATCGCTTCTCTCGCAATTCGTGCAGCAGCTTCATAACCAATATGCGGATTGACCGCCGTCATGACACCAGCACTCTTTTCTACATATTCTTTTAATCTAGATTCATCTGCTTTTAGGTCACGCAAGCAGTTATCGACAAAGGATTCAAATACATTTTTCATCATACTGAGAGACTGTAGTAAGTTGAATATTAAAACTGGCTCCATGACGTTCAGTTCAAGCTGACCAGCCTCTGATGCAAGGCAGATCGTGTGGTCATTTCCAATGACTTGGAATGCCACTTGGTTCATGACCTCAGGCATCACTGGGTTGACTTTCCCTGGCATGATAGATGAACCTGGCTGTCTCGGCGGCAAGTGCAGCTCACCAAAGCCTGCTCTAGGACCTGAAGCCATCAAACGAATATCGTTTGCCATTTTGGACATATTCATCATACATACTTTCAGTGCAGCTGATACTTCTGTATAAGCATCTGTATTTTGCGTAGCATCGACTAAATCTTCTGCTCCAACTAACGGCAATCCGCTAATGTCAGCTAGATAACCAACTACCTGGCGAATATATTTAGGATCAGCATTCAGTCCTGTTCCAACTGCTGTTGCGCCCATATTGACTTCATATAAATGCTGTCTAGACTGCTTGATTCGTTTAATATCACGAGCAAGAACCTTTGCATATGCACTAAACTCTTGACCAAGTCTGATTGGAACAGCGTCCTGAAGATGCGTACGTCCCATTTTGATGACATGATCGAATTCTTGCGCTTTTTCTGTCATGACTTGATGCATGTTTTCCATCGTATAAAGTAGTTTTTCAATCATATTCAATGTTGAAATATGAATCGCTGTTGGGAAAACGTCGTTTGTTGACTGCGACATGTTCACATGCGTGTTTGGACTTAGCTCAGTATATGCGCCTTTTTCCTTTCCTAGTAGTTCAAGCGCTCTGTTTGCAATGACTTCATTGGCATTCATATTCATTGAAGTGCCAGCCCCGCCTTGAATTGGATCGACAATAAATTGATTGTTCCATTTTCCTTCAATCACTTCATCTGCGGCTTGAACAATTTTTTCTCCAAGACCAGCATATAGTCGCTTTGTATCCATATTTGCAAGTGCGGCTGCCTTTTTGACAATCCCTAGTGCTTTGATGAGTTCCTCATGAACATGGTAGCCTGTAATTGGAAAGTTCTCTACTGCACGTAATGTCTGAATTCCATAATACGCTTGAGTGTCTACTTCCTTTTCACCTAGAAAGTCTCGTTCGATACGAACTTGCTTGTCCTGTAGCTTCGTCATTTGAAAAGATCTCCTTTTACGCTGCTTTTGTTTGTTGTTTTAATTCCTCAATATACTTCTTCGATTTCTCTTGATCAAACACTTTTTCCCACTTAGACATGACAATGGCTGCAAGTGAGTTACCAAATACGTTAACAGTTGTACGAACCATGTCAAGGATACGGTCGATCCCAACGATGAAGGCAAGTCCTTCAAGCGGAAGTCCCATTGCTCCAAGTGTTGTGATGACAACAACGATCGATGCACCTGGTACACCAGCCATTCCTTTTGATGTGAGCATTAAGATTAATAGTAACGTAATTTGCTCATAGATGGAAAGAGGCATGCCGTACATTTGTGCAACAAATATGGCGGCAATGGATTGATAGATGGCACTTCCATCTAAGTTAAAGGTATAGCCTGTTGGGATAACGAACGACGTGATCGCTTTCGGGCAGCCGAACTTCTCCATTTTGTCCATTAATCTAGGCAATACAGCTTCTGAACTTGCTGTTGAGAAGGCAAGAATGATTTCTTCTTTTAGCACTCTAAATAGTGTAAAGACGCTTGTTCCAGCTAATTTTGCGATAATGCCAAGTACGACAATCACGAAGAATGCCATTGTGCCGTAAACGACAAGTACCAGCTTACCTAGCGGGAGAAGCGCTCCGACCCCGAATTTGATCACCGTCACACTGATGAGCGCGAATACACCAAATGGTGCAAACTTCATCACTTTATTGGTCACCCAGAACATCGCTTCGAGGATGCCCTCAAAAAATCCTAACACTGGTTTTCCTTTGTCTCCAACTGCTGCAATTCCTAATCCGAATAACACTGTAAAGAAGATTGTTGGTAATAGATCACCTTCTGCAATGGATTGGAACACGTTTGTTGGCACAAGATGCACAATCGTTTCAGAGAAACTAGCTTTTTCGGCAGAAGACTTAGATGTCTCTTCATATTTAGAGATATCGCCTTTCTCCATGTTACTCATATCAATTCCTGTACCAGGATGGAAAACGTTTGCTGCAAGCAGTCCAACTGCTAATGCAATCGTTGTCACAATTTCGAAGTAAAGAATCGTTTTCCCACCGAGTCTTCCGATGGTTTTCATATCGCCTACACCTGCAACGGCTACAATCAATGCAGCAATAACAATTGGAAGAACGATCATTTTAATTAAGTGGATGAATATATCGCCAATTGGCGTTAACACATTAATAACGGTTTCATTTTGATAAAACAGCGCTCCTACGACAACACCCAAAACAAGTGCGATGAGTATTTGAGAAGCTAACCCTAACTTTTTCATACGTGGACCCCCTTTTTTTGATAACGCTTTCTTTGTTGCTTAATCGCATCTTAACGATGAACCTACAAAAAACGACAAAAAGGAACAAAAAGAAGTGAATTTTTTATGAAAAATCTTTTAAAAGGTGGGTTTTTCCACAAAATTGTTAAAAAAAGACTTCGCTTTTGGCGAAGTCTCAGATTATTGACAAAGGGCTAAAATGAACTTTATTTTAGCCCTTTGTCTTCTTTTCAGTGTGATAGAAAACCTTTGCAGTCTAGGAAGGACGAGCACCGGAGCAGAGCGAATTTGACATTCGTGAGCACCGGAGCGCAGGACTGACAAAGAATGCGAGGGTTTGTCTACACGCTGAGACTTCGCTTTTGGCGAAGTCTCAGGTTGTTGAGAAGAGCTAAAATGAACATTATTTTAGCTCTTTGTGATAGAAATCCATTGAAGTCTAGAAAGGACGAGCACCGAAGTGCAGGACTGACACCGAATGCGAGGACTTCGCTTCTGATGAAGTCTCATGTTGCATATGATCAGCTGGCGGCTCTTGAAGAGGGGAAAGTTCGACATAAATCGCATAACCTATCAGTACAAAGGCTACATAAATCACAGCACTCACCGTCCACACCCATTTGACATTCAGCTTCATTTTGCTACACCCTCTCTGACAGGTTTCAATCGCTGTAATCTTAGTGCGTTCAGCACAACCGATACAGAACTAAAGGCCATTGCCGCTCCTGCAAGCCATGGTGCCAGGAACCCAAATGCGGCGACTGGTATGCCAATACAATTGTAAGCAAGTGCCCAAAATAGATTCTGTTTAATGTTTCTCATCGTTTTTCTGCTAAATTCAAGTGCATCTGCAATGGCATGGAGATCTCCAGTCATGAACGTAATATCTGCCGCTTCCATGGCAACATCTGTACCTGTTCCGACAGCCATCCCGATATTTGCTGTTGCAAGGGCAGGGGCATCATTGATGCCGTCTCCAACCATCGCCACTTTTTTTCCTTGTTTCTGAAGCGTTGCAATATGAGCCGCTTTTTCCTCAGGAAGAACTTCAGCGATCACATGATCTATGCCTGCCTCACTCGCAATCGCTTCTGCTGTGCGTTTGTTATCTCCTGTCATCATCACGACGTGAATCCCTTGCTCTTTGAGACGAGCGACCGCTTGAGAAGAAGACGATTTGATCGTATCTGCAACAGCGACAATACCTGCTGGCTCGCGGTCAATGGCAATGAGCATCGCCGTTTTTCCTTGTTCTTCAAGCTCAGTAACAACTGCTTCTAGTGCTTCGCAGCTGATATGATGTTTCTTTAAGAGCTTCCGTGTGCCAATCAAAAGCTCATGTCCCGCAGCCCTTGCTTCAATTCCATGACCAGGATCTGCTTGAAAAGCTTCTACCTCGACCGCTTGGAGACCCCGGTTCTTCATGCCTTCTGTAATCGCTCTGGCAAGTGGATGCTCTGACTGCTGTTCTGCCGATCCTGCTAACTGAAGCAGCGTATCTTCTGTCCAATTGGCAGACGCAATCACATCTGTAAGACTCGGCTCCCCTTTTGTCACAGTCCCTGTTTTATCTAGCACTACTGTATCTAGTGATTGGGTTATCTCTAAATGCTCTCCGCCTTTAAACAAAATCCCTGATTCAGCTGCACGGCCGCTGCCTGCCATAATAGAGGTCGGTGTAGCAAGGCCAAGAGCACAAGGACATGCAATCACGATCACAGCAATAAACGTCTCAAGTGCCGATGTCACATTTCCTGGATCAACAAAGATATACCAAGTCAGAAAAGTGAGCACAGCCAATCCTACAACAATGGGGACAAATATCCCTGAAATTTGATCTGCCATTCTTTGAATTGGTGCTTTTGAGCCTTGCGCTTGTTCGACGACTCGAATGATTTGTGAAAGAGCCGTTTCTTTTCCTACTTTTGTTGCTTTCACTTTCACAAATCCATTTTTATTGATGGTTGCCCCGATGACTGTATCTCCTGTGGTTTTATCAACTGGCAGACTTTCTCCTGTAATCATCGATTCGTCGATCGCTGTTGTTCCTTCGATGATTTCTCCGTCTACCGGGACTTTTTCACCCGGCTTGACGAACACAAGATCATTCACTTTCACTTCAGAAATAGGAACGGTCATTTCTTTCCCATCTCGCTCTATCACAGCTTCTTTCGCTTGTAAGCCCATCAGTTTTTGAATCGCTTCTGATGATCTCCCTTTCGCTCTTGCTTCCATTAACTTTCCGAGCACAATTAGCGTAATGAGCACAGCACTCGTTTCATAATAGAGGGCCGCTTCATGTGTGCCTTGAACCGCTGATTGAATACTTTCATATAAACTATAGAAAAAAGCAGCCGATGTCCCTAGTGCCACAAGGACATCCATATTGGCACTTTTATTTTTCAACGCTTTATAAGCACCTACATAAAAAGGCCAGCCGACAATGAACTGGACGGGCGCTGCTAATGCGAGCTGAACCCATGGATTCATAAACGCTTCTGGCAACCAAATAAACGATGTGAAAGAAAAATGACTGACCATTGCCCAAAGAAGAGGC
This sequence comes from Bacillus altitudinis 41KF2b, assembly GCF_000691145.1. GTDB lineage: Bacteria > Bacillota > Bacilli > Bacillales > Bacillaceae > Bacillus > Bacillus altitudinis. The sequence continues at coordinate 268,511 of NZ_ASJC01000002.1, forward strand.
AATGACAAAATCATCGAGAACAAAAAGCGTGCCGTTTGTTTCTCAATCGCTGCTTGACGATGGTCTTTTTTCCCTTCCTCCGCATGCTCTTCGGCTGGTTCGGTTAGTGAATATCCAATGGATTTCACAGCCTCTTTTATGTCACTTGGAGATATTTTCCCTGGATGATATGTCACCTGAAGTGACTCAAGCGCAAAGTTCACTGATCCTTGATCAATACCATCCATCCGGTTGACTTTTTTCTCAATTCGGTTTGCACAAGCCGCACATGTCATTCCCTCTATATCAAATTCAGCTTGCTCCATCACCACATCATAGCCAAGAGATTGAATTTTTTGTTTTAGATCCTCTGCTGTGAGTTGTTCTGTTTCATACACAATGTGGGATGTTTCAAGCGCAAAGTTCACACTGGCGTCGTCCACACCTTCCAACCTGTTCAAGCCCTTTTCAATGCGGCCTGCACAGGCGGCGCAAGTCATTCCCGTAATTTGAAAATCAATTTCTTTTTTCATTTATCTCACCTCTCCACATACTCCATGGGGGTATTGTTATTTTTAAAAAAATACGTGCTGTCTTATGCAGCACGTATGCTCATTTTATACGACATCATATCCCTGTTCTTCAATGACATCAGAGATCTGGTGTAACGTGATTTGATCTGAGTGAAAGGAAACCTCCACCTGACCCTTATCTAAATGGACTTTCACAGATTCAACACCTGCTAATTCTCCTACATTTCCTTCGACTGCTTTCACACAATGTCCGCAAGACATGCCTTGCACTTGTAGTGTTGCTTGTTCCACTTCTCATCGCCTCCATCAATCATTTTCTATTTTTACTATACCCTAGTAGGGTATCATTGTAAACATAAATGATCCGCTGTTTGCTACGATTTTGTCAGCTTCGTGAAGACATTCATTAACTCCTCAATGGCTTCATCCCCATTACCGCTCTTAATGGCATCCGCTACGCAATGATGTGTATGCTTTTCCATTAATTGAAGACTCACTTTTTTTAAAGCTGCATTGACAGCAGAAATTTGATTCACGACATCTATACAGTAACGATCATTTTCAATCATTTGCTGAATCCCTCGCACTTGACCTTCCACTCGTTTTAAGCGGTTGATTAATTGCTCTTTTTCCTTCTCGGCTCTAGGCGAAGCGATATGTCTTTCTTCTTGTTCTGTCATCTGATCACCTTTTTTCTATCATACTTGTGTTACATTCAATTAAAGCATATCTTCACCTGAAAAGGCAAAGATATGCTGTGATCACCATTTGCTTATCCTAGTTTGTTAGTTGTTCAATATCTTGCAAAAGGCTGACCGATTGCTGAAGCTGCTTCATGAGCCCTTGTTGATCCTCTAAAATAGCTGCAGCATCGAAGTTGTCCATTTTCAATTGCTGTAAATAGGTTTGAATCTCCTCTGACAGCACTTTATTTTTCTCTATGATTTGTGCATGCAGGTCTTCTGCTATTGATGGGGCTGTGAGTTCATTAAATTCTTGAATGTCTGCTTTCAATGATTCAAGTTGCTGCGTCAAATCTGCTCTTTTGGCAGCATCTTGTACAGCTTCTTCCGCAAGCTGTGGAAAATCCTCTGTGAATTGCTGAATATCCGTCACATACTCATTCGCCTCTGTGACATATGTCGTTGTATCGTTTACTTGGTCTAACAGTCCTGAACATCCACTTAACAAAAACGTACCGGTAAATAGAAACGCCATCACATATTGTTTCAAGATCCATCACCCTTTCATCTGCTATGTTGAAACCCCTCATTTGTCCAGCTCCCAACCACACAGATGCAAAAAGATCTTAAAAAAAGCCAGACCTTTGCCTCATGTGTGATAGGCAAAGGTCTGGCTAACATGTTCATGCCGGAATGGCCGAGAAACAACGGATGTTTCTGTAATGACGACCAAACCGTAAAAGCTACTCCCCTTTAGGATACCGTTCAAATGTTATGTTTATCATATCTAAATGAAGGACAACAGTCAATGAGAAGCAGGCGGAAGATCCTACTTTTGGTATAGCATATAGTCGGAACCAGTTGATGCATAAATCCGATTACGTCCTTGGCGTTTTGACATATACAAGGCTTGATCTGCCTCAAATAGAAGCGTTTCTAATATAGAGGGATCATTCGCTGTATGGGCGACGCCAAAGCTTGCTGTCACTCTTACTTTTTTCTCATCTGTCTGAAAGAAACTCACTTCAAATGAATGTCTCATCTGTTCCGCAATATGACATGCCTCTTCAAATGAATGATGCGGGAGACAAATGGCGAACTCTTCTCCACCATATCGGCCGAATAAATCATCCATCTTCAAATGCTGCTGACAAATGGACACAACATGACGCAACGCCTCGTCTCCAATATGATGTCCGTGCGTATCATTGATTTGTTTAAAGAAATCAATATCAAATAGCAATATCGCAGTATCCTGCGCATCCTCTTCCAATAACATCTGCGTTCGTTCAATAAAGGAAGACCGATTGAAGATATTCGTCAAACCATCAATATATGCTCGGCGCTCCAGCTCTTCCTGCAATAGTCGCTGCTCCGTAACATCGCTGATCACAATTTGCCTGCCCTCGACTTCGCCTCTTCTATTAAAAAGAGAAGAAGCAGTGAGATGATAATAGAAGGGCTGCTCTTTTTCCCACATTAAATCATACTGTGAATGATCCTGCGGAGAACGCAGCCACTGGATAAACGCTGGCTCTTTGATGATCCCTGAGAATATATCATCGATTTTATAGCCGATTCCCTTTTTAGCGAGCACAGGAATGATCAATGCAGCCGCAGGGTTATAATCAATCAGTGTTCGGTATCGATCCAATAGAAGAACACCTTCTGACATATGTTCAAACACACGCTCCATCGCAATGGGAGAGAGCTTAAAGAGATGAAAAGACATAATCGCCCATAAGTAGAGTGCATTGGTTAAAAACATCACCACTGGTACTGGGTCAATGTGAAAAGGCGTGACACCTAATAAATAGATAAAAGAGGTCGTGATCGGCAATAATATTCCAACGAGCAAGATCAGAACCTGTTTCAAATATTCTCTCTTCACACGTAAAAACCAAAGCAGCATAAAAATAGCGAGCATAGAACAGCCAAATGTATAGACCCCATGAATGATATACCAATAACCAATGGTAAAATCAGCCAATAAAAAACCGTCTACTGTATTCATCGTGATGCTTCGGTAAAAGAGTGAATGAAAAGAGTTGGTGAACACCAGAATGGTGGTTAAAATTGGAATCAGCAAGAAGAGAATCACGCGGCGCTTTGTTACATATTGATGGAAACCAGTAAACTGCAGCACAATCATCAGGCTGAACGGTGCAATAAACGGAAGACCTATGTATTGAAAACTAACCCAGAATGTAATTTCTTGAGGGGTGCGCGCCAATAATTCAAATGTATGTCCAAAAATATAAATCGCAGTTGCTCCAGACATATACATAAACAATTGACAGCCAATATACCGATGGCGATTTGCATGAGCAATGATTGATAATATTACGGACAGAATGCCAGAAACACTCATGATCACAATAAAATGTAAAACAATCGAATCCATGTAAACGCCCCAATTTCAGTTATTTAGAACTAGTCTAATCTTACTATATATGAGGACGTCTCAAATGGGAAGATGTGATTTTGATTTGGTTGGCGGTTTTTAAGATCTTTATGACATTTGTTTATTCTTTTTTCACGATACACTCCACAAGAGTCATAAGACATCTTTTTGACTAATTAAAAATTCGCCGAAAATTAACTCCCAGCTCAATATAAAACCTACTTTTTTCCCCTTTTTTATAATAATTACCACATCATATTTTTTTTACAGTACAATGATGACAGCATTAAACGGGAGGGGAAAACTTAATGAAGAACAACAATAGTAGTAAAATTTCTAAATTTTTTATAGTCTTGTTAACTATTATAATATCCACAACGTTCTTTTCTAATGTAAGCTCTGCGGAAGTGAAAAAATCAGATGATAACAACTCTGAAAAAAATCAACTTATTAATTCTGAACAAAAAGACGTTAAAAAGACAAAGGTCAGTATGAAAGACATAAAAAAGATAGAATCATATCTATATTTATCTAAAAAAGGAACACTTATTTTAAAGTCAGATTATACTGATTTGAATCTAAATCATTCAATAATTAAAGAAGTAAAGGCGTGGCTTAAGTACAGTAACCAATTAGTACTTGAAAAGAAAGCTGTTATTCAACCTGATTTTAGTATTAAAATGCTAGATGAATCTAACACTAATTCACTTGATCATAAGGTATCAACATTATCTAAAGGATGTGGAAAGAACGGTCACAATGTTTATTGGTGGGGATACAACTTATACTTTGATTGCAATGAAACCAGATCTTTATATCAGTCTTTCAAAGCTGGAGGGGGCGCTACTAGTGGAATTGCAGCCATTTCTAGATTCATACCAGTCCCTCCTACTCAACTAGCTAGTGCTATTGCCGGAGTAATAGGTGGAGGGCTTGTAGGCTTTGGTCAAATGATTCAAGATGAACATGAAGGACATGGCGTAAGAATAAGATTTACTGGATTAGGTTATGCGGCAGTTCCATCTGGTGTATTCCCACAATAACTAAGGAGGTAAAATAATGACCTTCATCATTATCATGGCAGGTTTATTTATGCTCATTCTTTTAGATAAACCGTTTCAAAAAAGGAAGTCTGGTTTATTATTCTTAGTATGTTATTTATTACTCATTTCATTGTACATCATTAATACTACGTTCATGAAATTTGTATCAAATAAACTTTTACTTATTATAGCTATTTTTGTAGTTAGCCCTTTGTTTATTCGATTCTTGAAACCTTCACAAAAAACTGAACAGTAACTACTATAAAAGAAAAAGATGACGGTCCGTCATCTTTTTCTTTTAGGACTTATACTGATATTTCGATAGAATTATCATCGATTCACTTCTCCATATACCTCATTCAACATGTCTTCCATAATATAAGACTTAAATTCATCGTTTTCTAAAATTTTCATAAAGAATTCCTGATTGCTACTCATTCTGTCAATAACAAAATTCATAAATGTTTTTTCAAAAGCAAATTTGAAGTTTTCTTTTGTATTGTTTTTCGCTTTCTGACGAAGATCATCATCATTCAACATATCCTCTTTCACTTGTTCACGAGAAAGAAAATCTGTTTCTGTAAATGTTGTACCAAAGCGCTCATTTAACTTTTCTAACACGCTTGATAATCGCACCTTCTCATCTTCAGCTACACCACCAGCACCATGCTTCTGTGGATCAAGTTCAATGCCACCCGTTTTTTCCAACTCGATGCTTCCTTCGAATACCTTTTGATTTCGATAGTATTCAAGTGCGATATCATCAGCTAAATAAACGTCCTTATCACCAGTTGTACGAGGTAGTTTGCGCAACATGTATGTTAAATAAATATATTGCTTGTGTAAGCTTAGATCAATAAACGTTACAACTTGTAGCACAAAACTATAAGTACGAATAAATTTTGTTGCGGCTTGTTTAAAATCAAACTGTTCTTCTTCTGAAAGCTTTTTATATCGCTCTACACCTTTGTCAAGAATTGCATTTAACTCTGTTTGCGCCTTAGTTGACTTTTTCATTCCGTCTGTTACTTCAAGTTCATTAACCCTTTGCACCTCATCTTCTTTAAATACTTGATGAGGCTCGATGTCAGCCTGCATATCATAAAGGATATTTGGGTCCGTAATTTCAGATAGACTTGTTGATTCGTAATATGGTTGGAACGAAGCTTTCATAATCTCTGGTTCATTTACAAAATCGAGTACGAATGTGTCCTCTTTACCTGGGCAAGTACGATTTAAACGAGATAGAGTTTGCACCGCTTTAATACCACTTAATGGCTTATCTACATACATCGTATGCAACAGTGGTTCATCAAATCCCGTTTGATATTTCTCAGCTACAAGCAATACTTTGAATTCATCTGAATTGATTTTATCAGGTAGCTCTTTTTCAGAGAAACTGTTCATGTCCGGCTCCGTATAATCTATTCCACCGTCTTTTACAGTACCTGAAAATGCCACAACTGTTTTTAAATCGTGATATCCCTTTTCATGAATATACTTATCAAAAGCAATTTTATAACGTACTGCATGTAAACGGCTTGCTGTCACGACCATTGCCTTGGCACGTCCACCAATTTTCCGCTGTACAAAATTCCGGTAATGTTCAATGATAATTTCTGTTTTTTGTTCAATGCTGTGCGGATGCAATGAAACGTATTGAGCAAGTTTTTTGGTGGCTTGCTTCTTTGATACTTCAGGATCGTCATCGACTGTCTTAGCAATTTTCCAGAACGTTTTATACGTCGTGTAATTTTCAAGTACATCTAAAATAAACCCTTCTTCAATTGCTTGACGCATTGTGTATTGATGAAAGGCCTCTGGCTTACCATCAATACCAACCGTACCAAACTTTTCTAACGTCTTGGGCTTTGGAGTCGCTGTAAATGCAAAAAACGATACGTTATCCTGTTTCCCACTTTTCAAAATGGCCTCTACAATTTTCTCGTCTACATCAACTAAGTTTTCTTCGGCAATGCGGTCTTCCTCATATGCTGCTTCTAACGTCTTATCTGATAGAACATTTGTTAACGCAGTAGATGCTTTACCACCTTGAGATGAGTGCGCTTCGTCGATAATAACTGCATATTTTTTTCGTTCTAGACCCGCTACTTTTTCCAAAATAAACGGGAACTTTTGGAGCGTTGTAATAATAATACGTGTTTCACTATTTATAGCACGTGCTAATTGCTCTGAGTTTTTATCGACTGGTTCGACCATTCCTGCTTTATGTTCTAACTGATACACTGCGTCTTGCAATTGCTTATCTAACACTCGGCGATCGGTAATCACGATGACACTACTAAAGATCGATTCATTTTCCTCGTTATGTAGCTTCGCTAAACGGTGTGCAAGCCATGAGATCGAGTTAGTCTTACCAGATCCCGCAGAGTGCTGAATTAAATAATTATGACCGACAAGCTTTTGTGCAACATCTGCTTCTAACTTACGTACAACATCAAGCTGATGGAAACGAGGGAAAATGAGCATTTGACGTTCACCTATTGTTTCACCGTTTGAATCTTTAATGTCGTCTTTCTTAATAAAGATGAAACGATATATAATATCGAGTAAGCTATCAGGAACTAAAATGTCTTCCCATAAATAATGAGTTCGATAGTTGTCACCGTAAGTTAACGGATTGCCTTTCCCACCATTATTGCCTTTGTTAAATGGGAGGAAGTACGTTTTGCTATTATCAAGCTTTGTTGTCATAAACACTTCATCTGGGTCAACGGCAAAGTAAACAGCAACACGCTCATTAAATTTAAATAGCTGCTCACGTGGATCCCGATCATTCTTTAATTGTTTCATCGCATCTTCAACTGTTTGATTTGTTAATGGATTTTTCAACTCCATCACTACAAGTGGTAAACCGTTTAAAAACAGCACCATATCTAAGCTATTGTTATGTTTATCACTGTAAAACACTTGGCGAGCAACATTAAAACGGTTCTTCCTATACTGCTCATTTAATGTTTTATTCATATCGGTCGGTGGCTGTTTATACGCAAGTTGTAATGTGACACCACGGTCTTTAATCCCTTTACGTAAACATTCAATCAAACCTTGTTTATGTAGCTGACCTTTAATGCGCTTTAACACTTGTTCTTGATAAGTAGGACCATACGATTTTTCTAACGTACGCATCCGCTTTTCCTGCGTATCTTCTAAAAAAGCAAATAGCTCTTCTACGTCGATTGCATGCTGCTTGAAAGAGCTACTTGCCTCACCTTCTAACACACGCTTTCTATAGCCATTCGCGATTAACGCTAATTCGATATTCGTCTCAAAACCTGTCTCTGTCGTATCGATCGCCATTACCATTCACCTCACTTCATCAAGTTCCATATCACGTACGTCGATTTTGCCTGTTACTGCTTCGTAAATAAGAGCTTGGCGGTATTCTTTTAGTTTTTCAATTTGTTCTTTTATTTTAGACATAACATCATAGATAGTTTTCAGTTTATTAAATACCCAGTCATTTATTTCACGTTGCTCCTCTATAGTGGGAGGCATAGCAAACTTAAGTTCTTTTACTTGTACAAAATTCAGCCCTTCTCTAGAACTACCATTTTGCGCAAACCATATTTGCTGATGAATAACATCTGAAGCCATTAACATATTAAAATAATATGGATACATCTTTTTTTGGTTTAAACGGATAATACAAACGTGCTGATTAACATTTGCTCGTCCGAAATCTTTAGGGACAATCGCTGTTCGACCGATAGAAGCACCTGTAATATTTAATAAAATATCTAATGGTTGGACTTGCGAAGATTTCATTTCAGCATTTGTATCTTCTGAAATAAATGCTAAGTCTTTTAAACGTATTCCATCAAAATGAACATTTAAGCTTCGTAAAAAAGGCACGCCTTCATCTAAGTATACTTCTGATCCGCCTGAGGGAGTTTTTCCACTTCCTACATGAGTAGCAAAATGTTTAATTTTTTTAACTTTCCAATGCTCAGGAATCTCACCAATCCACTCAACACCTGAATCTTTCATTTTCACATTCGGATTTAAACCTTTTGTAACAGCTTCTGTGATGATTGATTGGCGTTGTTGTTGTAACAACATAATAAGATTTTCTTTCTTCTTAATTAGCTTATCTATTAATAGATCCTTTTCTTTTAAGTATCTCGTAATTTTATTCTGTAATTCTATTGGTGGAATTAATAATTGGATATTTTGAATATCACCTTTAGAAATACCAAACCTTGTAACTCCTTTAGCACTTATCCAAAAATGTTCTTTAAATCCATACGAATAAAGTAAATAATACAAATATAACCCTGTAACAACATTAACGTTTGGTCTGATTAAAGCTAGATGATAACCACACACAACTTCAGGCATGTCTTCTTTAACCCAAGTCGGAATTCCAATATCTGACGGAGATTCTGAATCTTTAGTGAGAATCACATCGTCTTTTTTTAATGTTAATTTTCTTATCTGTTCATCACTTGCTGTAGCAATCATAAAATCTATTTTATCTGAAATAGTATGATTATAATAAACATCTACATAGTTACAAAGTTTGACTACTTTCTCACCGTCATGACTTTTTTTATCTACATTACTTAAATTAACTTTGGAAATTTCCTTCAACCTATGGGTTTTCCAACCATCTGGTAATACTCTTAAAAAAGGAATTTTTTCATTTATTGAATTCATCCCATCACCTTCTTCAATTGTTCAGCAATTTCCGCTTCTAATGCACGAATCTCAGCCATAATTTCAGTTGAACTGCGTAATGCTGTGTATTTGTAGAATTGGCGAGTGAATGGAATTTCGTAGCCGATCTTTGTTTTTGATTCATCAATCCATGCATCTGGTACATGTGGTAATACTTCACGTGCAAAATAGTCATGAATGTTCTCTTTTAAAGGTACATTTTCAGTATCACGTAAATCTGTATCTGGTTCGATGTCTGTTTTATTTTTCATGCATACATCGGCTGTTTCATCTTTTTCAGAAAGACCCGCTAAAATTGCTTTTAATACAGGAGCGCCGATAGTTATACCCGCCTGCTTCAATGCATCTTTTAGTACTTTCGTGAACTCATCACGATTTTTATATACTGTATCGCTTTCTAACGTGCGTAACACATATAAAATTTGCGTTTGCAGCTTTTTACCTTCTTCAATTTCAAAATGACCTGCATCGCCTTTTTTCTTCGATATCGCTAAGTTCTCAAAGGCTTTTTGCTCTACAACACGTGCCAAGCGCTCTTCATTTACTTGGAAGTTTAAACGTAATGGACGTTCTACTGTAATTTTCGAATAACCAAAGTCTTCATTCTCAAAAATCTTCACGTACTCGTTTGGCTGTGCATCGCCGTATAAACGAACAATCTCATTCATTTGCTCTTCTGTAATTTCGTTACGCTTGCTCCCCATCGACTTTTTCATTTTTTTCGAGAAGTCTACGGCATTGACTAACCGTACTTTCCCTTTATAAAGAGGTGCTTTATTGTTTGTTAAAATCCAAATGTACGTTGCAATGCCTGTGTTGTAGAAAAGATCGTTCGGCAATGCGACAATACCTTCTACTAAATCGTTTTCAAGCACATACCTTCGAATTTCACTTTCACCAGAACCTGCATCACCTGTAAATAACGGCGAACCATTCATAATAATGGCTAACCGAGAGCCTTGTGGATTTTCTGCTGTGACTGGTTTCATTTTTGAGATTAAGTGCATGAGAAATAATAGCTGCCCGTCACTTGTACGCGGCGTACCAGGGCCAAAGCGACCATCAAAACCTTGTTTCTCATGTTCATTTTTAATTGCCTTTTCATACGATTTCCAGTCCACTCCGTAAGGTGGATTTGAAATTAAGTAATCGAATGTATCATTTGGGAATTGATCGTTTGATAACGTGTTTCCTAAACGAATGTTACGTGCATCTTCACCTTTAATAAGTAAGTCTGCCTTGCAAATCGCATAGGATTCTGGATTAATCTCTTGTCCGAAAAATTCTAAATGTGCTGTTGGATTTTGATTTAGTAAATACTCTTGAGCAACTGAACCCATTCCACCTGTGCCAGCTGCACAGTCATACAATGTTTGTGTTAAACCTGGCTTCGTTAAAATACTCGCATCATCATGTAAAAATAACAAATGTGTCATTAAACGAATAACTTCACGTGGCGTGTAATGATCCCCTGCTTCTGCATACTCATTGAAACGACGAATTAGTTCCTCAAATACATAACCCATCTCAATGTTTGAAACTGTTTCTGGATGTAAATCGATTTTACTAAAGCGTTTAATCGTTAAGTATAATAAGTCATTTTGATCAAGTTTATCGATTTGACGATCGAAGTCGAAGTGCTCCATGATATCACGAGCCACTTTTGAGAAACCATTTATATAGTCACGTAAGTTATCAGCGATATTATCAGCATCTGTTAATAGCTTTTTAAAATTGTATTCACTTATGTTGTGAAAGTTTTGCTTAGAAACACGATTTAAAATCTGCTCACGTGCTTCATCTGTCATATTTGGATACTGCTTTGCTTTCACTAACACTTCTTCTTTTGTGCTTTCTAATACGCAGTCAAAACGGCGTAATACAGCTAATGGCAAAATAATTTCACCGTAATCTTCTGGCTTATATGGCCCACGTAAAATCTCTGCAATTGACCAAATGAAGCTCACTTTATCTTGGAAGTTGATCATGTTATGTACCTCATTCTAAATTTATTTTCCCGACAATAACCTTGTAAATATAATGCAATATTACATTCAATTATAAATGTTCCAACAACAAAACGTAACTGCAAAAAATAGAAACTTTAACCAAAGACATTGGAATTGGTAACTCTTCAGGCCAACCTGATATAAAGTTGTAAATTTTATTAATCACCGACAATAGAAAAAAGCCAAAACCCTTGATATGAAAGGACTTTGACCTCATTGATTTCCTTCGAAATCATATGTATGGAGACGGTGGGAGTCGAACCCACGTCCAGAGACATCGATTACTTAAGCGTCTACGAGCGTAGTCAACATATTTACGTGTTCACTCATCCTCATGCCTGCTGACGGGCGCTTGGAGAGCTAGTCTGATGGATCTCTTCTTACGTCCTCAGACGAAAACGTAAGCGTAGCCTACTTCATTGGGCTCCTCACAGACACATAGGCGATGTCAGGAAGAGCTCGCTGCGCTTATTAGGCAGCTAGTGCTAAGTTTTGGTTAAAACTTTTAGTTTTGCCAGTTACATTTAGGTGCGTGTTAACGAGATCGCCTCTCGGCTCGCAGCCTAAGCTCGAACCATCCCTGTCGAATCCGTAACGTCCCCTTGTAAAAGGGATATACGGGATGGAAACGTTCTTTCGCTTAACTGCTTCCGTATATGACTATTATAACAATCTCATCGCTCGAAACAACTGGTGGTTTCTGTAAAAAAACGACGATGATTGTTTACTGCATAACATATTGTAGCATAATGCTTCCGCTCTCAGCAAGCCATCTGCATGCGTCTAGAATTGCTTTTGCCGGTCACGGAAAGCTCGCTCGATTTCACGTTTCGCATCTTTTTTCTTCAGATCTTCACGTTTATCGTATTTCTTCTTCCCTTTACCGACTCCAATTAGCACTTTGGCAAAGCCATTTTTCAAATAGAGTTTAATGGGAACAAGTGAGTAGCCCTCTTCCTTTGTCGCACCAATCAATTTACTGATTTGTTTGCGGTGGAGCAGCAGCTTTCTCGTTCTGAGCGGATCATGGTTATAACGGTTCCCCTGCTCGTATGGGCTCACGTGCATATTGTGAAGAAAAACTTCTCCTCGTTCGATTTTGGCAAAGGAATCTTTTAAATTCACTTTTCCTGCTCGAATGGATTTGATTTCAGTTCCTTGTAATACAAGGCCGGCTTCGTATGTTTCTTCTATAAAATAATCATGATTGGCTTTTTTGTTTTGGGAAACAACCTTTCCCTCTCCCTTTGGCATTGGCGTACACCCTCCTTTTGGCACAGACACGGTCAAAATCGTACGGATTATTTTATCAAACAATCCAGCTTTCGACAATGCTGCTGCCACGTGGTCAAAAAGCAAATAGAGCGTGATGCCCTATTTGCTTTTTGTCACGTTACTTTTTCTTTTTGCGCTTTTGTTTCGGTGCGTTATCAAATACGCGTTTTTTCTTTTTCTTCTTTTTACGACCTGTAAACCAGTCGCCGCCTTTATCCTCTTTGCCTTTTTCCCCAGAGGCCTTTTGACCTCCGCGTCCTTTTTTGGCTGGTGGATCTGTCCGTTTTTTGAACTTGAAGTCTTTTGGTGATTTACGGCGAGTGCCTTTCATCCCGACGATTTCAAAATCAATGGAATGCTCATCTTTATTTACACTCACCACTTTGACAGTAATTTCGTCACCGATGCGATATACATTCCCTGTCCGCTCACCGATCATGGCAAAGTGCTGTTCATCAAAACGATAGTAATCGTCTGTCATGTAGCTTACATGGACAAGACCTTCTATCGTATTCGGCAGTTCAACGAATAGTCCGAAATTCGTGACGGAACTAATCATACCATCAAACTCTTCACCGATTTTATCAAGCATAAACTCTGCCTTTTTCAGGTCATCTGTTTCGCGCTCAGCATCAACAGAGCGGCGCTCCATTGTAGATGCATGATCTGCGATTTCTGGCAGCAGTTGTCCCCATTTTTCAAGGGTCGCTTCGTCTGTCTTTTTCTCTATTAAATAGGTTCTGATCAGCCTATGCACGATTAAATCCGGGTAACGGCGGATCGGCGATGTGAAGTGTGTATAAAATTCGGTAGATAATCCAAAATGTCCAATGCTTTCTGGATCATACTTCGCCTGTTTCATTGAGCGAAGCATCACAGTTTGAATGACGACTTCTTCCGGCTGATCACGGACGGCATCAAGTACACTTTGAAGAGCACGCGGGTGAATATTCGTTGACGTCCCTTTCACAATGTAACCAAATGTCGTCACGAACTCTAAAAAGCGCTGAAGTTTCTCAGGATTTGGTTCTTCGTGAATTCGGTAAATGAACGGAACATTCATCCAGTGGAAATGCTCGGCAACTGTTTCGTTTGCCACCAGCATGAATTCTTCAATTAATTTTTCGGCAACAGAACGCTCACGAATAACTACGTCTTTCGCTGCGCCTTCATCATCTACAAGCACTTTTGCTTCCTTGAAGTCAAAGTCGACTGCTCCACGCTCCATTCGCTTGTCACGCAGAATTTCTGCAAGCTTCTCCATCTCTTGGAACATTGGTACTAACGGCTCGTATTTGTCTAAAAGCTCTTCATCTTGGTCAACTAAAATCTTATTCACATCGGAATAGGTCATTCTTTCCGTCGTTTTGATCACACTTTGGAAAATTTCGTGTTTGACGACTTTCCCACTTCGATCAATGATCATTTCACAAGAGAGTGTGAGACGATCTACCTTCGGATTCAATGAGCAAATGCCATTTGACAGGCGATGAGGAATCATTGGAATAACGCGGTCTACAAGATACACACTCGTTCCGCGCTCATAGGCTTCCTGATCAATTGGAGAGTTTTCCGTTACATAATGAGAGACATCCGCAATATGCACACCTAGTTTGTATTTACCATCATCCAGCTTTTGCACAGTAACCGCATCGTCCAAGTCCTTTGCATCTGCACCATCAATGGTCACAATCGTTTCGTTGCGCAGATCACGCCTGCCCTCTAAGTCTTTTTCATCGATCGTTTCAGGTGTGTCTACTGCCTGCTGGAGCGCTTCTTCCGGAAACTCACCTGGTAGCCCGTGTTTATGAATAATCGACAAAATATCGATGCCAGGGTCATTTTTGTGACCAAGGATTTCAGTCACTTCACCTTCTGCGCTCATTCTACCTTCTGGATAGCTTGTCAGCGTGACAACGACTTTATGACCTTCAACCGCTCCGTTTTTAGCGGATTTCGGAATGAAGATATCGTTTGTGATTTTTTTATCATCAGGAATGACAAAACCAAAGCTTTTCGTTTCTGTATAGGTACCGACAACCGTCTGAGTATTACGCTCCAGAATACGGATGACCGTTCCTTCTTTTTTGGTGCCATTTGATTTGTGGCTGACACGAACCATCACGGTGTCACCATTCATTGCTGTGCCTAGCTCATTTGGCGGAATGAAAATATCATCCTGTCCAAACTCTTCTGGTGTCACAAATGCAAATCCTTTTGCATGCGCAGACAGCTTCCCTTTGACCAAGTTCATTTTTTCCGGTACACCATAGCGGTCGCTGCGGGTACGGACGATCAGTCCCTGATCCTCTAATATCACAAGTGCTTTGACGAGCTCTTTATAATCATCTGGATTGGTAATTTCCATCATGACTTCTAATTCCTGTACCGTTAATGGTTTGTACGCCTCTTCTTGCATAAACGCAAGTAATTCATCCATAAATTCTTCTTTTTGCACACTCTAACCCCCTATATATTTAAATTGACCAATCGAGTGATTCTAAGAATGCATATACATCCTGATGAACCTTCTCTCGCTCTTTATCAAGCGTGATAACATGGCCCGATTCTTCATACCACTTTAAATGTTTTTCATCAGTCTCTACTTCGTTATAAATAATGTTTGCACTGTCTGTATTAATCATATGATCATGACGTGCCTGAACAACAAAAGTAGGTGAATAAATCATGTCAACATTGTTTCTGACATCTGCAATGAGTTCTTGAAGAGCCTTGAGTGTACCCATTGGTGTTTTCTTGAACTCTTCCATCTCTTGCTCAATTTGATCCTCTGACTTACCCTCGAATTTTTTATAGTTACGGGCATAATCTAGTACACCCTGGTACATGACTTCTTCACTTTTTATGTACATAGGTGCACACATAGGTACAATTCCCTTTACAGGTACAGTGTAACCTAATTTCAATGAAAAAACTCCTCCGAGGGATAGTCCGCAGACCGCAATTTCCTCATAACCTTCGTCTTTTAAAAATTGATAGCCTTCTTCTACATCTTTCCACCAATCTGTAGGACCTGTATGAACAAGCTCCTCTGGCGGTACACCGTGTCCTTTGTATTGAGGTGCATGGCATGTATAGCCTCTTTCATTCAAATAACGCCCAAGCATACGAACATCGGCTGTATTCCCAGTAAAACCGTGAAGAAGAAGCACCGCCTTTTCTCCACCTTTAAACGTAAATGGTTTTGGTGTAACAACTTTCATGATGTGACTTCCTTTCCTTCTGATATGGTTTATATTTTCCACTTGTATGTATGAAACAAACACAAAAGAGTGCTGATAATAAAAAAAGGTCTGAAAAAAGATCAGACCTTCTGTTACTCGCGCCTACACGCCTAAATATGCCAATGCAAGTGTTAAGATGAAGAAAAGCACTGACAAAATGACAGTTAATCGGTGAAGAATCAAGTCAAGACCTCTCGCTTTTTGCTTACCGAAAAGCTGCTCGGCTCCACCTGAAATAGCGCCTGACAGTCCTGCACTTTTACTTGATTGTAATAATACAACGATGATAAGTGCGATACTGACAATTACGAGTAATGTGATAACAAATGCGTGCATGAAAACACCTCCAGACAAACTGGTACACATAACTTTATTTTACATGAAAACAAGGTGCATGTCACGAAACATCAAAATAAAGATTTCCTATATATTGTCGACTTTATTTGTCATTTTGATTCAATTTCGCTCCAATGGATTGTATGCAGCATTTTTTATATGCAATTTTTGAGGTTAAAAAACGTTTTTAGCGAGTTGCTTCTTCTTTTAAGAGCTGTTTTAATTCTACTAACAACCGTTCAGCTCCTTCAGGACTCAGCACGACGTTACCGTTTCCATAGCTTTTGTTGTATTTCGTTATTTGGCCAGTTAATAAGCAGCTCTTATCTGCATCATATTTTTTCAGCATAATGGTTTGATCTTCGATGAAAATTTCTAACAGCTGCTCTTCTTTTATATTGAGTACCTTTCGCATTTCTGAAGGCAGAACAATTCTGCCAAGCGAATCAATGTGTCTTACCATTCCAGTTCTTTTCAATGAAGCCGCCTCCTTAATGATCATACGATGATTTCATTTATTGACTTTTGTCAACATCTTCATAGTAAAATAAATCTTCAAATTTTTTATCAAAGTAATGAATCATTTTGCCAATGACAAGCTGTCCTGGCTTCCGGTGACCATTCAATACCCTGCTGAGTGTGGCAGGAGAGATGCCAATTTCATCTGCGAGCTGATTTAAAGACATATCGTTTTCGATCATATACTGCATCACAAATGCCCGCCTGATCTGAATCTTTTCGACCATCATTACAACCTCCTATAGGATCAATATGTACAACATGTAGGACTCTCATATCTCCCGGATTCATTAACTTATGTCAACACTTTTACGCCCTTTCTATTTCCTTTGGTCAATGATCATACTAAAATAAGTCATATACTGAAATGTGAGGTTCGATGACATGAATCACTTTGGTGAACAATTACGCATTTTAAGAGAGAATAGAAAGATGTCTGTCAATCAACTCGCCATGTATTCAGGCGTAAGCGCTGCCGGTATTTCTCGGATTGAGAATGGAAAGCGTGGTGTGCCAAAGCCTTTAACCATAAAAAAATTAGCACGCGCTTTGAAGGTGCCTTATGAGGATTTAATGTTGCTTGCCGGTTATATTGAACAGGAAAAAGTGCATGAAATGAAACCGAAATATGAGTCCATATTAAAAATCTATCAAACGGCGCTTCAAAAGGATGTAGAACATCTCCCTATTTTCGATGGAGACCAATGGGAAACACTCACCGCACAAGACATCATCCAGCTGAATCAATACTTTCTCACGCTCATTAACCAAAAAAAGGCGAACAAATAGCGGGGCATAAACTTAAGATACATCCACCATTAACTAATGTCAATATTTTCATGGTGCACTTATTGCCAATAGTCAACAAATCAGGTACACTAGAGATAACTAATCTTTAACCATGTGAGGTTTTGAGTTGATGAACTTCGGTGCATATTTAAGAGCATTACGTGAGAAAAGGAAACTATCGGTGAACCAATTAGCGATGTATTCAGAGGTCAGCGCTGCTGGTATTTCTCGGATTGAAAACGGGAAACGCGGCATTCCGAAACCTCCTACAATTAAAAAACTAGCAGGTGCATTAAAAGTACCTTATGAGGACATGATGCAGGCTGCAGGGTATATTGAAGAAGCGTCTTCTGCCTATGTCATAAAGGAAGAAGAAACGGCTTTTACCCAAATAAAAGAAGCAGCAGAGCAATATGAACTTGATGATCTTGAAATATTTAATGGGGACATATGGTCCACCCTTTCTAAACATGAAATAGAGGATTTAAACCGCTATTTGTTATTTCTACTAAACAGCCGTTCGTCATCGTAAAATGTTTTGATCATTGACAAGCTTTTTGCGCCGATTTTTGACAGAATTACGGTATAATGGGTTCAGATTGGAGTGAAGAAAGATGAATCAATCTGATATGTGCCCGCGGTTTGAAAAAGCAGTTGAGTTATTAAGTAAACGCTGGGTGGCACTGATTGTTTTTCAGCTTCTCTCAGGTTCACAGCGCTTTAGTGAAATCGAAGCAGCTCTGACCAATTTAAGCGGAAGGGTTTTATCTGAGAGATTAAAAGAGCTGGAAGCAGCAGGCATTGTAAAACGGGAGGTTTTTGCTGAAACACCCGTGCGTATTGAGTATTCATTAACTGATATGGGGCGCTCACTTGCACCCGTTTTTGAGGAAATTGCGAAGTGGTCCTCTGAATGGATCACACTTGAATCATAAATGTCTCCTGATGTGAGCCGCCTAATCATGATAAAAAAACCTCCCCTACAGATGTAGAGGAGGTTTTGTCTTTTCAAGCATTTATGCGGACGTCATGTTTTTTTCAGCTAACGCCTTGCTTTCTTTTTTCTTGTTGGTTGGGCTTAAATAGCGTTCAAGCCAGCCCATGACCAGGTCGGCAATAATGGCCATGAGCGCAGTTGGAATAGCACCTGCTAAAATAATGGCTGTTCCGTTTGTCGCGTTTGATCCTCTGATGATGATATCACCAAGTCCTCCTGCACCAACAAATGTCCCAATCGCTGTAATACCGATTGCGATCACAAGTGCGGTTCTTAAACCAGCCATAATGACAGATAAAGCAAGCGGTAATTCAACCATTCTCAGCACTTGCCATTTCGTCATACCCATCGCTTTCCCCGATTCTAAATAGGCATGCTCAATGCTGACAATACCTGTGTACGTGTTACGGATAATCGGCAGAAGCGAATACAAAAAGAGTGATAAGATGACTGTATTTGCGCCAAGTCCTAATACAAGCATCAACACAGAAAGCATCGCTAACGCTGGAATGGTTTGAATGACATTGGTTATTGCGAACACCCAATTGCTCAGTTTGCGATAATGCGCCACAAAGATGCCGACTGGTATTCCGACAATTGCCGCAAACAATACCCCATACGCTGACATGAGGAAATGCCGGTAAAATTCTTCTAACACATATGAACCGTTCTGTTGATAATACGCCCATAATTGCTGCAGTGTGTCCATCAGCTCTGACACCTCCCAATCTTACTCAAAGTAATTGTGTTTCTTTAGAAAATCTCTCGCAACAGTCGCTGGTTCTTTTAGTTCTCCATCGACTTGATAATTGAGCTCTTGCATTTGTTCGGTATCGATTTTTCCAATCAACCTATTGATCACCTTGTCCAGTCCTGGATTATCTTTTAATACCTTCTCAGGGACAACTGGTGATGCATCGTATGGTGGGAAGAATCGTTTATCATCTTTTAAGATTTTGAGATTATACGCTTTGATCCGGCCATCTGTTGAATAGGCAAGCACAATATCCATTTTTTCATTTTTCAATGCGTCATAGACTAGACCGATCTGCATCGGAAAAGTGCTTCCAAATTCAATTCCGTATGTTTTCACAAACCCTTCGTAACCGTCACCTTTCTTTTTCAGCCAAATATTATCCACACCGAAGCGATAATTTTTGGCATTCTTTTTTAAATCAGAGACTGTTTCTAGGTTGTTTTCCTTCGCCATCTTCTGCGTCACAGCAAAGGCATACGTATTATCAAACCCATAGGAATCAAACCATTTGTAATCATAGCGTTTTTTGAATTCTTTCTGGACGATTTCCATTGCACGCTTTGGATCTTTTTCTGCATCCATTCCTAGCGTACTTGTTAAATCCGTGCCTGTATATCGTGTTGCCGAAATGTCGACATCACCGTTTTCCATTGCTTTCTGCTGCACCGTATTTGAGCCTAAATTCTTCACAATGGTTGTCTTTTTATCTGTGTAATGCTCAATGATGTCTCCCACCATATAGGCCATAATTTCTGATTCTGTAAAGTTTTGTGCACCGATTCGCAGCGTGCCCCCTGAAGAGCCGGCTAGTCCAGGAAGTGAACAGCCACTTATGAATAGCAAGCATCCGGCAAGCAGTGCACTGATCCATTTTGTTTTTCGATTCTTCACATGAGCCAACTCCTTATGAAACTTCCTTCAATCCTTTTAAGCCTTCTGGTGTTACTTTTTTCTCAAGCTTCATCAATGTAAGGTCAATGATGACTGCTAAAATAGTGACAGGGATCGCACCCGCAATAATGTATTCCGGCTGGTAAAGCTGAAGCCCAATTAAAATGTAGTCACCAAGACCGCCTCCACCGATAAAAGCAGCAAGTGTTGTCCACCCAATTAAATAAATCGTTGAGGTTCTGACCCCTGCCATAATGACCGGAACAGCAAGCGGCAGTTCAACAAGACGAATTTGTTCCCATGTCGTCATGCCAATCCCTTTACCAGATTCAAGCAAGTTTTTGTTCACACCTTGAACACCGGCATACGTATTTCTTAAAATAGGCAAAACGGAATAGAAAAATAGCGCAACGATCGCAGGTATTTTTCCAACTCCCAAAATAGGAATAAAAAATGCAAGAATCGCTAAACTAGGGAGTGTTTGAAAGATATTCACGACGCCGATGACAAAACCGGCGCCTCTTTTCATTCGTGTAAGAATGACGCCTAAAGGAACGGCCACGATAATGCCTAACACAACGGCAATTAAAGAAATGTATAAATGCTCCCACATTTTTGTGAGGAGTTCCCCACCATTTTTCTCAAGAAAATCGATGATTTGATCCATGTGTACACCTCCCTTAGTTCATTTCAGTGACAGCCTCCGGGGTATCTTCTCCCCAAATAGAGTCATATACGACATCTACAAGACTTGCACGTGTGACGATGCCTTTTAAGTGCCCTTTTGCATCGACAACCGGTACATATTTAATGCCGCGTATTAAGATCTTTCGGACAGTATCTCTAAGAAGCGCACCTTCTTGTACTGTATAAAATTCTGTATTTAAAATATCGCCAACGAAGGCTGCTTTTCTGCGGTTTGCATCGATGGTTTCAATGTCGATATAGCCTTTCAGCACATGATTTTCATCAACGACAAGCAGGGAATCAACCCGCTTTTCTCTCATAATAAAGATGGCATCTGTCAATGTTTTTTCGACGGTAATTGTGACTGGAGATGTGTTCATCATTTGTTCCACACGTTCCATATTCGGATTTGACTGAAGCAGACGTTCTTTCCCGATGAATTCTTCTACGAATTCGTTCACAGGGTTACGTAAAATATCATCTGGCGTGCCCACTTGGACAATCTCTCCATCTTTTAAAATGACAATGCGGTCTGCAAGTTTAATCGCTTCATCCATGTCATGTGTGACGAATACGATTGTTTTATTTAACGTTTTTTGCAGTTTCTTAAATTCTTCCTGCAATGAATCTCTTGTGATCGGGTCAAGTGCTCCAAATGGTTCATCCATCAGGATTAAAGGGGGTTCTGCTGCGAGTGCGCGAAGAACGCCGATACGCTGCTGCTGTCCTCCACTGAGTTCATGCGGGTAACGCTCTAAGTATTCCGGCCCCATGTCAACGAGTTTGAGCAATTCACGCGCTCGTTCTTTTCGTTTTTCTTCCGGCCACTTCAACAGCTTCGGCACAAGGGAAATGTTTTGTGCGATGGTCATATGAGGGAAAAGTCCAATTTGCTGAATCACATAACCAATTTCTCTTCTTAATTGGACTGGATCTTTTTTCATAATGTTTTCTCCCTCGATCAATATGTTTCCTGAGGAAGGTTCAATCAGTCGGTTAATCATCTTCATGGTTGTCGTTTTTCCACAGCCACTCGGTCCAATAAAACAAATAAATTCTCCTTTTGCTATTTCTAAATCAATATTTTTGACAGCTTTTTTTCCGCCTTTATACGTCTTAGATACATTCTCTAGTTTCAGCAAATGAGACACCTCCAATTAGTCGGATATATATTTTCAGAAAATTTACACCTTATTTATTATAGTGCAAACTTTATAAAATAAAAAGTTTACAATGTGTTTGTATTGCATAAGATTTATTTAAAATTTTCAGTTAACGGCCTGATATGTACCGATCCCTCCTTTTTCCTCCAACTTACGAGCAAATACTCAATATTTATTGTTTTCATCAACAAACAGGTATATGATATATTGTGTTACAAATTGTCAGTCGTGAAGGGATGAAGCGGGGAATGGACAAGCAAGCGTTAGGCGCCATTCAAAAAGCACAGGATCATTATATTGAAAAAGCTGCCGAGAACATGAATGCCTTTGGTCTTTCTGCCACAGTGGGTAGAGTGCTTGGTATCATTCATATGAACCGTAAACCAATGACGCTCGGTGAGCTCTCAGAGGCGACCGGCATGAGCAAAACAAGAATGAGTCAAGTCGTTCGAGAAATGCTTGATCTGAATATTGCTGAAAAGGTTTATGAAAAAGGAATACGCAAAGATTTATATGACGTTGAGCAAGATCAATATCAAACCTTTATTTCATTGTTTGCAGCCAATTGGTCACGTGTTGTCAGCAAAAATCGCAAGGCACATAAGAAGACATGCAAGGAATTGCTGGAGCTGCTTGAACAAGATGACCTGCCAGAAGAAACAGTAGATAAAATCAATCTTCTTCTTTCAGAAATCAAGGAAAGTCTCGATTATTATGACTGGATTAGCCGTTTAATTGAGTTCTTTGAAAGTGAAGAAGTATTTCAACATGTGCCAAAACCTTAAAAAAGCTGTTTTATTTTACAATTTTGTAGAAAAAAACAGCTTTTTTATATACACTTATGACATCAGCATTGGGAACATCCCTTTGATCCCTGCGCCAATCATCTCTACTGCCACAACAGCTAGAATCAATCCCATTAATCGTGTCACGACATTCATCTCTGTTTTCCCCATTTTTCGCATAATGAAACTTGAATAATGAAATGCATAATAGGTCATGGCAAGTACAACCACAATGCCAATAAGAATCGCAAGCAGATGAAGCGTTACTTGGTGGCTTCCTGGCGTTAAGCTCATGACGGTCGCAATTGTACCAGGTCCGGCAATGATCGGAATGGCGAGCGGGGTCACCGAAACATCGGCCTTCTCCTTGCTTTCTGCCTTTTCATCCGAATGAGGGTTTTGAACATGTGATTCTTTTGCATTCAGCAGATTGTAAGCGATACCAAAAATAAAAATACCTCCGGCGATACGGAGTGCATGGATATCAATGCCAAACAATTTGAAAATGAGCCTGCCTGCCAAAAGAAAGGCAATCAAAATCATAAAAGACACAACAATCGCTTTTTTGGCCGTCTGGGAACGTTCTTTCTCAGAATAGCCTTCTGTTAAAGTGATGAAAAGAGGCACGTTTCCAATGGGATTTGAGACAGCAAATAATGACACAATGACATGAATCATAAAGGAAATCAACAGACACCCTCCTTTTTTCATAGTGTCTGCTAATCTGATGCGAATATCCCCTTGTTCTGTTAAAACCTGGTTTGTTTTAACCGATGATAATAGAGGTTTAACGAAAGGGGAATAGAACATGAAAAAAAACATCACGATCATTGTCTTGTCTGTGATCATCCTAGGTGCAACTGGCTGGATTGTGTGGCAGCAGCAGTCGCTCACCGCGGCAGAGAAAAAACACCAGCAAGAAACCAGAACGAACGATAAGCAGCTGGCACAGTTAAAGTCAGAAGGCACGGATATGAAAGATGAAATCGATGGTCAAAAAAAGGAATTGTCCACCGTCACAAACAAGCTGAAGAAAGAAAAGAAGGCGCATCAAAAAGAAACCAAACAGCGTAAAGCGCTTGAGTTAAAAATAGATCAGCTTCAAAAAGAACTGGCATCAGCGAAAGCAACGGCTCAAGCGAATAAGCAGGCAGCACAAACGACTAGGAAAACAACTGTTAAGAAAGACCCAAATGTCACCCATCATCCTCCTTCTCAATGGGTGCAGGATCAATATGATTGGGGTGTTAAACAAGGGTATATCAAAGAATAGAGAGGATGAAATGATTTGATACAGATTCGGCCATTGTCTCATGATCAATCTGTTCCTATGGATCTTTTACTATTAGCTGACCCTTCAACTGAAAAAGTCATTGCCTATGTACAATCTGGTTCTTGTTATGTTGCTTTTCATAAACAGGACATGATTGGTGTGTATGTTCTGACGCCTCTGTCTCAGCAGACAGTGGAAATCATGAATGTCGCCGTGAAAGAGTCATGGCAAGGTAGAGGAATTGGGAAGCAGCTGATCCGCCATGCTATTTCAGAAGCCAAGGCAGCTGGCTTTCATACAATTGAAATTGGCACAGGCAACTCTAGTATTCAGCAGCTCGCCCTTTATCAAAAATGCGGTTTTCGCATGGCGTCTATCGATCACGATTTCTTTCTGAAGCACTATGATGAACCGATTTATGAGAACGGTATTCAGTGTATGGATATGGTGCGGTTGTCACTCGTTCTTCAAGCAGACTGACTTCATTCAGCCTGCTTTTTTTATGTTCTGCTCTTTTTCACTGCATGAATCACATATTGAATCAAGAAGTAGAGAGCGGCACCCGCTAAAAAACAGACCACGCACCCAAAGAGCGTTGCCTCTGAGCTGAATTGATACTGTTCAATTTTCATGATATAAAATGGCATACCAAATAGAGTTGGACTTGATTCAACATGATGAACCTCTAGCAGCATTAAAAATACTGGTGTCATAAACACAGCAAACACATAAAGCATCGCAAGCGTTAAGCCGCTAGAAAACGAATGAAATACTTTAACCATTTAGTTCTCTCCTTTCATCTCTTTTAAACTGGCGATGATATTTTTCCCGTCTGGGCAAGCTGGATGCAGCATCACTGTATTTAATAAAGAAAAAAACAGCAATGGATGCGTCAATGGATGCCACCACATGAAGAAAAGCACACCCGAGCAGATCACTGGAAACACAGGACCTGCAAGTGCGACCATCATATTAAAACCCGGCCGTGAAAATTTCTCATGGACAATCGACACGTGCTTCCAATCGATCATCACCACATAATCAAAGATGGGTCTTTTTTCGATTTTGTTGCACACCATCACCATCAGGATATGACCGAGTTCATGAATGAGCACAACGGCTATTAAGCAAAATAAAAGCGTCATCATCGCACAATCGGCCTCTTTAGCATGGCAGCATATATGAAGATGAAGAATGCGGCTGAACAAGCCATATAGGCAGTTGAGAGCAGCTGGATATTTGCTGAAAGCCACTGGACTAAAAGCATATCCAACATACTGAACACAGCAATCATCATCACGATCACAAACAGTTTATTAAAATCACTAATCTTCACGACAAACCCGACACATGCCGCCATGACAGTGATCAATAAAATGGACAAACTCGCCAAACCGTGCCCTTCACTTTCGACCCCTATCATGAAATAAGCAAGCCCGATATAGACAAAATAAATCAATATATTCATTGTGTAATAAAATAAAATTCTTGATAATAAATAGGCACCCTTTGATGTATTTAACATAAAAATGGCTCGCTGATGGAGATGATATTCCCTGCCAATCATCAGAGGCAGCATAATAAGGATCTCCTTTAACGCAAACTGCACAATAAAGGCATACATCCAGCCAGTCTCTGCCGGAGTAAAGATGAATGGGAGACCTATCGTGAAACAGACAAGAAACAGGAACAAAATACCTTGTTCTTTAAACACAGCTGATCGGCTAAAATAAACAAGCTCCTGCCGCAGATGTGTGAAAAATGAAGAATCCGATCTGATTTTTTGGTAAGAAAACGACTTCACCTCTATCTTTAGCTGCAAAAACATCCGATTGACATAACAAGCCGCCAAGCCTTTCAGCCAAAACCACCCTGCACATAGAAAGATCATCAGAAATACAAGATAGATAGACGGCCATACGTGAATCATCTCAACCGCTTTTTGAAAAAGGAGAAATACGAAAGCACCGAGCGTCACAAATCCAATCGTTTGCAGCAGTAAATGCTCTTTTGTTTTTGATATAAAATGGCTCACACCAATGCGTATCAGCATCCAAGAAGCAAGCGTATAGAGCGCCAATCCACAGCAAGTGATCCCCACCACAATGATCCAATACAAAGATAGTGTAACGCCGCTAATGATCAGCCCTAATAGGATGGGTAAAAAAAGCAGACCAAGCATGATGAAACAAAACAGCACCGGAAAGAAATACACACAAAGGACAAATGAGACACTTTGCATCGCACTATTCAAAAAGAAGAACTGATACTCTTGACGCTTCATTTTATGACGGGAAAAGACAATACCTGCTCCCAAAAGCAGCAGGGTCATTTTCACAAATTGAAGGTATAAAGCAACTGGTTCGCTCTCCCCTACTTGCATAAAAAAACGCAGGCTCATGACAACGTATATGGCGTAGATCAGCAACATAAAAACGGCTGCGGCGAGAAGCTGCAAAGGATATTTTTTGCCGAGTTGCTTGATTTTCGTTGTGAGCATGCCCCATTCTATTTTATGAAGAACGTGTCGTGTCCAAGTCATTGAGCAACCTCTCCACCTGCATATAGTAATCTTGATTCACTTCTTTATAAATATCCTCAAGTGCTTGATGAGGGAATGTTTTGTTTGTTTCTTGACGTGACATATCCAGCTTGATATCACCGTTTCTTAAGATCATAAGGTGATCATACAATGTCTCACCAAAGCCCAAATGATGGGTAGAAATGAGAATGCCTGCACCTTGATCTCTCAGCTTCATGAGCACCTTTTTTAAGATGATCATCATATCTGGATCAAGTCCATTTGTAGGCTCGTCGAATACATAATAATCACAAGACCTAAGGAGCTGTGAAATGATTTGGGTTTTCTTTTGATTGCCATGAGACAACTGGGCAATTGGCTGATCCATATAAGGTTTCAGCTCAAACAGATCGACGAAAGTCTCTTCTCGAGGTGCATTTCGTTTGTCTGGAAGCTGGAGTAAATGAAAATATTCTCTCGGCGTTAAATAATCAAACAAAGCATGATCATCAGGAATATAGGAAACATGTTCTTTCAAAAAGGAGATATGTGCTGAGGATTGAAAATTCAGCTGTTTACCATCTAAAGAGACAACACCCGTAAATGGTGTCAGGCCAAACATAGACTGAATCATCGTGGTTTTTCCTGCCCCATTATGCCCCAAAAGCAGAAGCATACGTCCTTTCTCCACATTTAACTGAATATCGCGGAGAGAAAAGGTGCGGCTATACGTTTTTTCTGTTAAGTGTAATGTCAGCATCATGTCCCTCCATTTATTTCAGATAGAACAGATGACCCCGCATCTGTTCTCACCATTTGTTAGAAGCCGCATTTGATTTTAATATACAGGCCTAAAAACTTGAACTCTCCTAAAAATTTCGAGCCTTTTCCAAATGTTTTGCATGCCCAAATCAAAGCGGCAGCTGTCACAATGCCTAAGATAGCGGCAAGGACATAAATCCAAAATGCATTTTTCTGTACGTTCTTAGAAGTTAGAATTCGTTGCTTCCTTTCATCATATGCCGCCAGTAGGTGAAGGACATACATGTACACGCCTACTGGAAAACGAAGGCTAAAAGGATTCAGCATCTCATCACCCCCTAATATATGTAAAATGATACCACCCCCATGCAAATAGCATAAGTTCAATTCAGATCATATTTTTAGAAGAGTTTTCATGATTTATTGCTTATAAATCATCAAGCTCATCGTTTCGCCTCTGACTGAAGGATGATTTTTTACAAAAATAGGATATTACAAAGGAAGCAGAGCCTATTCGCTTGAGCCAGCTTTGCGTCTTTATTTCAACATAAAAAAAAAGCGCTGCGATACGCTCTTTTCAAAAGAGCGCACGCAGCGCGTTGCTTTACATTACTTATTCAAGTTGTAGAATGTAGCAATGCCGTGGTATTGAGCTGTTTCAGCCAATTGATCTTCGATGCGAAGTAATTGGTTGTATTTCGCCACACGGTCCGTACGAGACGGAGCACCTGTTTTGATTTGTCCAGCGTTAGTTGCAACTGCAATGTCTGCAATTGTGCTGTCTTCTGTTTCACCAGAACGGTGAGAGATAACAGCTGTATAGCCTGCACGTTTCGCCATTTCGATTGCATCAAATGTTTCAGTTAATGTACCGATTTGGTTTACTTTGATGAGGATTGAGTTACCAACGCCGTTTTTGATTCCTTCAGAAAGCTTCTTCGTATTTGTTACGAACAAGTCGTCTCCTACTAGCTGAACCTTGCTGCCAAGACGCTCAGTTAATAGTTTGTGACCTTCCCAGTCGTTTTCATCAAGACCGTCTTCGATTGAGATGATTGGGTATTTCGATACCATATCTTCATACCAGTCAACCATTTCAGCAGATGTTTTCACAACACCTTCGCCTGATAAATGATATTTACCGTCTTCTTTGTTATAGAACTCAGAAGATGCAGCATCCATCGCAAGTTTCACTTCTTCACCTGGTTTGAAACCAGCTTTTTCAATCGCTTCTACGATTGTTTGAAGTGCTTCTTCGTTAGAACCAAGGTTTGGAGCGAATCCACCTTCGTCACCTACAGCTGTGTTTAAGCCTTTTGCGCTTAATACAGATTTCAGGCTATGGAAGATTTGTGCGCCCATGCGAAGTGCTTCACGGAAGTTCGGTGCACCTACAGGCATAATCATGAATTCTTGAATGTCTACGTTGTTATCCGCATGCTCTCCGCCGTTGACGATGTTCATCATCGGTACTGGAAGCGTTTTGGAGTTGAATCCACCAAGGTATTGGTAAAGTGGAATTTGTAAGAAATCAGCAGCCGCACGTGCTACAGCGATAGATACGCCAAGGATTGCGTTTGCGCCTAATTTCCCTTTGTTTTCAGTTCCGTCAAGCTCGATTAACATTTTGTCAATTGCTACTTGTTCAGTGACATCAAAGCCCAAAAGCTCTGGTGCAATGATTTCGTTTACGTTGTTTACAGCTGTCAGAACACCTTTTCCAAGGTAACGGTCTTTGTCTCCGTCACGTAGTTCTACTGCTTCATATTCACCAGTAGAAGCACCACTTGGTACTAGTGCACGGCCAAAGCCGCCAGATTCTGTGTAAACTTCTACTTCAACTGTTGGGTTACCGCGAGAGTCTAATACTTCGCGTGCATATACGTCAACAATGTATGGCATCGTTATTTCTCTCCTTTTGAATCAATTTGTTATTTTTGAATCAATGATGTTCCTGTCATCTCTTTTGGTTTTTCAAGACCAAGTAAGTCTAAAAGCGTTGGAGATAGATCAGCTAAAATGCCGCCTTCTCTAAGCGTCGCACCTTTTTTCGTTACGATGACTGGCACAGGATTCGTTGTATGTGCAGTATGCGGCTTTCCTTCTTCGGTAATGAGCACGTCTGCGTTACCGTGGTCTGCCGTGATGATGGCATGTCCGCCTTTTGCTAGGATTGCGTCGACTACAGCTCCTAAGCACTCATCTACTGCTTCAATGGCTTTGATTGTTGGCTCAAGCATTCCTGAATGCCCCACCATATCTGGGTTAGCAAAGTTCAGAATGATCGCATCATGCTTGTCCGCATTGATGTCTGCAACAAGCGCATCCTTTACCTCATAAGCGCTCATTTCTGGCTTGAGGTCATAGGTTGCGACATCTGGTGAATTGATTAAGATGCGGTCTTCTCCAGGAAATTCTTCTTCACGTCCACCGCTCATAAAGAACGTCACGTGAGGATATTTCTCTGTTTCAGCAATCCGCAGCTGCTTCAATCCATTTTGCGCTAGCACTTCTCCTACTGTGTTATCCAAATTCACTGGTTTGAAAGCCACATAGCCATCTACCGTTTCACTGAAGTGTGTGAAGCAGACGAAGTGTAAATCCTTCGGATGTGCTTCCCCGCGGTCAAACGAGCGGAAATCTTCATTTGTGAATGTGTTTGAAATTTGAATCGCACGGTCTGGACGGAAGTTATAGAAAATCACAGAGTCGCCGTCGTTTACTTTTGCAACCGGCTCACCATTTTCTCTCGTAATGACAGATGGAATAACGAACTCATCGTAGATTCCATTTTCATAGGAGTCATCAACGACATCATAGATGTTTTGATAACTTGGGCCTTCACCATACGCCATCGCGCGATATGCTTTCTCCACACGATCCCAGCGCTTGTCACGGTCCATTGAGTAATAGCGTCCAGAAAGTGTTGCGACTTCTCCGACACCGATTTCTTTGATTTGTTCTTCAAGCTGTTTTAAGTAAACTTTCGCTGTCTTCTGACCAACATCACGTCCGTCTAAGAAGCCGTGAATGTATACTTTTGTTAAGCCTTCTTTTTTCGCTAGTTTCAGCAAGGCAAAAAGATGCTGGATGTGGCTATGCACACCGCCGTCTGACAAGAGACCGAATAGATGAAGGGCCTTGTCATTTTCTTTTGCATAAGTCATTGCATCTAGGAACGTTTCGTTTTTCTCAAATTCCCCATCACGAATGGCCACATTCACTCTTGTTAAGCTTTGGTACACGATGCGTCCTGCACCGATGTTCAAATGCCCAACTTCAGAGTTCCCCATTTGACCTTCTGGGAGGCCCACTGCCTCACCTGAAGCCGTTAAGGTTTGATGCGGGAATTCGTTCCAGTAGCGGTCGAAGTTCGGTTTCTTTGCTTGGGCAACAGCGTTACCGACTGTTTCGCCTCTTAAACCGAATCCATCTAAGATGATTAATGCAGCTGGTTTCTTACTCATATTGACCTTCCTCCAATAATTGAACGAAAGACTGAGGTTCTAAGCTTGCGCCGCCTACCAAAGCACCGTCAATATCGGATTCTGCCATATATTCTTTAATATTCGCAGGTTTCACGCTTCCGCCATATTGAATGCGAAGGCTGTCTGCCGCTTCTTGACCAAATTCGCTTGCAACCGTTTGGCGAATGTGCGCACAAACATCGTTTGCATCTTTCGCTGTAGAAGATTTACCTGTACCGATCGCCCAGATTGGCTCATAGGCAATGACAGATTCAGCGACTTGCTGCTTCGTTAAACCAGCTAGTGCTTTCTTCACTTGATCAGCGACAAGTTCGTTTGTTTTGCCTGCTTCACGCTCTTCAAGCGTTTCACCTACACAAATGATTGGAACGATGCCATGCTTGAATGCAGCATGTGCTTTTTTGTTCACTGTTTCATCTGTTTCAGCGAAGAATTCGCGGCGCTCTGAATGACCAATCACTGAGTAGCCGATGCCAAGATCTTTAAGCGCAGCAGGGCTGATTTCACCAGTGAATGCACCGTTTTCTTCAAAGTGCATGTTTTGCGCACCAATTTTAAGGTCTGTTCCGTTAGAAAGGCTGTTGAGCTTTTCAAGGAAAAGGGCTGGTGCACAGACAATAGATTCCACTTTGTCAGGAGATGGAATAGATGATTTGACTTCTTCAACGAAACTTACAGCTTCGCCAAGTGTTTTGTTCATCTTCCAGTTCCCAGCTATAATTGGTTTTCTCATGATTGACACTTCCTTATAGCAGTTTTGGTCTTATTTATCGTTTAATGCAGTCACACCTGGAAGTTCTTTGCCTTCCATAAATTCAAGTGAAGCGCCGCCGCCTGTAGAAATATGGCTCATCTGATCGGCAAGACCAAATTTCTCAACAGCTGCTGCTGAATCTCCACCGCCAATGACAGAATATGTATCTTTTGCTTCTGCCAGTGCTTCTGCGATTGCTTTTGTTCCTTTAGCGAATGCATCGATTTCAAATACACCCATTGGTCCGTTCCAGACAACAAGTTTGCTGTTTTTGATGACATCAGCATACTTCTCTCTTGTCTCTGTTCCAATATCAAGTGCTTCTAGATCACTTGGAATTTCAGAGATTGGCACAATGCTTGTATTCGCATCATTTGAAAAGTCGTCGGCTACCAGAACATCTGTTGGAATCAGGAAGTTCACGCCTTTTTCTTTTGCACGGTCCATAAAGGATTTCGCTAAATCTACTTTGTCTTCTTCTAATAGAGATTTCCCTACTTCGTGGCCAAGTGCTTTGACAAATGTATAAGCAAGTCCGCCGCCGATGATCAGGTTGTCCACTTTATCAAGAAGACTTTCAATTACACCGATTTTATCCTTTACTTTTGCGCCACCGATAATCGCTGTAAATGGGCGATCAGGGTTTGAAATGGCTTTTCCTAGAACCTCAAGCTCTTTTTGCATGAGGAAGCCTGAAACAGCCGGAAGATACGCTGCAATACCAGCTGTGGATGCATGTGCACGGTGTGCAGCACCAAACGCATCATTGACATACACATCGGCTAAATCAGCAAACGCTTTTGATAATTCAGGATCGTTCTTTTCCTCACCAGGATAGAAACGAACGTTTTCAAGCACTAGCACATCTCCTTCTTTTAAGTCGGAGATTTGCTTTTTCACGTTGTCGCCGTAAGCTTCATCTGCTTTTTTCACTTCTTGTCCAAGAAGCTCTTGCAGACGTTTTGCTACAGGTGTCAGACGCAGTTCTTCAGTAACTTGACCTTTCGGACGACCCAAATGACTAGCTAGTAGTACCTTTGCGCCTTGTCCTGTTAAATACTCAATCGTTGGTAATGCTGCGCGAATACGAGTATCATCCGTCACTTTTCCGTCCTTCATTGGAACGTTAAAATCTACGCGGCAGAACACAACTTTACCTTTTACGTCAATGTCTTTTACTGATTTCTTATTCATGCTCGTCAGGAGATCCTCCTTTATTCTGGTTTCCTTACGCATTGGACAAGTCTCTCTTTATCCTTTTCCCATTTTGCCCTCATCAAAACGAGAAATCGTGCAGAACGGATAAATACAGAGAAAAAGGGAAAGGGATGCTTCCCCTTCCCTTGTCCGTCTTCATTATATCGTGTCTCTAGGAAAGAACCAAGTGAGTTCCTTCAGTGTGAGAAATTAAAGACCTTGTTTTGCAATGTAAGCTGCAAGGTCAACAACGCGGTGAGAATATCCACTCTCGTTATCGTACCAAGAAATGACTTTCACCATGCTGCCTTCCATTACCATTGTAGAAAGAGCATCGATTGTTGAAGAGTTTGCATTACCATTGTAGTCACCAGATACTAATGGCTCTTCGCTGTAGCCAAGGATTCCTTTAAGTTCTCCTTCAGCCGCTTCTTTAAGTGCTGCATTTACGTCTTCAGCTGTCACATCTTGATTTAATTCAGCAACAAGATCAACTAAAGAAACGTTAGGTGTTGGAACACGCATAGCGCCACCGTTTAATTTACCTTTAAGTTCAGGCAATACAAGTGAAACAGCTTTCGCAGCACCTGTAGAAGTTGGGATGATGTTTTCCGCAGCTGCACGAGCACGACGGTAGTCTTTGTGCGGAAGATCAAGAATTTGTTGGTCATTTGTGTATGAGTGAACAGTTGTCATCATACCGCGTTTGATACCAAATTTATCGTTAAGTACTTTTGCAAATGGAGCTAAGCAGTTTGTTGTACAAGATGCATTAGAGATGACATCGTGGCTAGCTGCATCGTATTTGTCTTCGTTTACACCCATAACGATTGTGATATCTTCTTCGTTAGCAGGAGCAGAGATGATGACTTTTTTAGCGCCAGCTTCTAAGTGTTTAGCAGCGTCTGCACGTTTTGTGAAGAATCCAGTAGATTCAACAACGATTTCTACGCCTTGTTTACCCCAGCTTAATTTCGCAGGGTCACGCTCAGCTGATACTTCGATTGTTTTACCGTTCACTACTAAGTTCGTACCGTCTACAGAAACCTCTGCATCTAGTTTTCCGTGAACAGAGTCATATTGTAAAAGGTGTGCAAGCATGTTAGCGTCTGTTAGATCGTTAACCGCTACTACCTCAACTTCAGGATTGTTTAATGCTGCACGAAATACGTTACGTCCAATACGTCCAAATCCGTTAATACCGACTTTTACTGCCATGATGTTTCCTCCTTTTATAGGTCACAATGTTTTATATTGAGGGATCAATTGACTCCCTTAATAACTCTTTTGCGGCTCCTTCGTCTGTGACGAGAACCGTTCGGCGGGGTTTTTTGAAATAAGCTTCAATGGCCCCTGCCTTTGATGATCCACCTGCAACAGCAATAATGTGTGGAATGCTTTCTAAATCATCTAGCTGCATGCCGACGGAGTGCACTTTGTGGACGACCTCGCCATCACGATTAAAGTAATAGCCAAAAGCCTCTGTCACTGCGTCATGCTCATCAATCTTTTTTAAATCTTCAGCGGGTGTGTTTCGTCTCATCGCCATTGTTTTTGCTTCACCGATTCCATGAATAAGCATCGTGGATGATTTAATCGTTTGAAGCACTTCTTTGACGGACGGCTCTTCAATAATGGAAGAGTAAGCACCTTCTGACAGCTGTCCTGGAACAAACAGCAGTTTGTAAGTACCGGAAGCTTTTTCAGCCATGTGGGCACAAATGGTGTTTGCCTGATTTTTTACATTCTCCCCAAGACCGCCTCTCGCAGGGACAAACATCATGTCGCGATTTTTGGCATCAGGGGTCATCATTTCGGCAACAGCTTCCATCGTCGTTCCGCCAGTAACGGCGACGATATTATTTCCAGTAAACCTTTTTTTCATACATTGGACAGCAGCTCTTCCCATTTCTTGCTTCACCCACGGGGATTCATCGCTGTCACCAGAAACAATGATGACTTCTTCCAGGCCTAATTTCCTCTTTAATGTATTTTCCAAAAAGGTTAAACCTAAAACGTCCTTCATCATTCCTTCAAGCATTTCAAGCAAAGCATGACCTTCAGTCGTCAGCATCATACCGCTCGTTTTGACATCCAGCAGATTTTGTTCCTTTAAGAACTGAACCTCAGCTCTTAAGATACGTTCACTCAGACCAAGACTTGTCGCAAGACTTCTGCGACCAATTGGTTCAGCTAATCTGATGTACTGCAAAATGTCGTAGCGTTTTTGCATAACTGTGAGAAGATCTGGTAATAATTTTTTTTGAGCTTCCAATAAACGATTCATGGCTAACGACCCTTTCTTTTCACGTTGGACTAAAAACGTCCCACTGTGACAAAAAACGTCCCGCCACAGCCAAAAAAAATCAACCCCTGCTTTCTTTAATTATTTTAACAGGATAATCTTGCATTTTCAACTCTTACAAACACATTTAGACAAAAAATAGACACATTTTGACCGATAACCTGCTTGTCATCTAGCTTTCCGCTATTTTATTTTTTTCAAACTATTTATTTTCTTCTATATTGAATGCATTTGTCTTTGAAAAGGTGCAGGCGGTCAAAAGCCGCCTGCTTATGTTTTCGGTATCGTTTCTTTCTCTTCATTAAACCGTTTCGCATCTTCCTTCGGTTTAATCTTGAGGTAGTAAATGATGTAGCAGGCGGCCATAAATGGAACTCCGCAATAAAGACCAATCCGCTGATCCTCAATAAAGAATAAACTGATAAGAACAATGCCAAATGCGATAAAGCCTGCTAATGGCACAAATGGATAAAAAGGCGTTCGGAAGACAAGATTCTTTACATCTCCGCCCTCTTTTATGAATTGCCTCCTAAAGAAGTATTGGGATAAACAAATCGACATCCAAACCACGACAAGCACCATACCCGAAATGGATATGAGCCAGACATATACCGTTTTTGGTGCTACAACACTCGTGAGCAGTGATAGAGCGGATACACCCATTGTCACCAATAAGGCATTGATCGGGATTTTACGCTTGGATAATTTTTTCGTGAAAACAGGTCCTTTCCCGTCTTTTGAAAGCGCCCAAAGCATACGTGATGATGCATATAATCCAGAGTTCGCTACAGATAAAACGGCTGTAATGATAATAAAATTCATGATATCTGCAGCGTATGGTATGCCGACCTTGTCCAACACCACAACAAACGGACTATCCACTGCGCCGGCGGTCTGCCATGGAAGAAGTGCTGCAAGAACCGCAATCGATAAAACAAAAAAGACCATCGTCCGCCAAATAATATTCCGAATAGAGCGCGGGAGTGTTTTTTCTGGACTTTCACTCTCCCCTGCTGCAATCCCTACAAGCTCTGTTCCTTGAAAGGAGAAATTGACTGTGACCATGGTTAATAAAATCGCAAAAACACCATTAGGAAAAAGTCCACCATGATCCGTCAAATGACGAAATAGAGGGGCTGGTTCCCCACCTTTCAAGTGAATCATTCCGAAAATTGCGCCAATTCCAATGATAATAAACAATAAGATCGCAGCCACCTTGATGGCTGAAAACCAAAACTCTGTTTCAGCGAAGCTACGAGCTGAGATGGCATTCACGGCAAATAAAATCACGCTAAATGCAAGACACCAAAGCCAAACAGGGATATCTGGGAACCACCTTTGGAGCAAAATGCCTGCTGACGTAAACTCCAGTCCAATTGTACATGCCCAGCTAAACCAATAAAGCCAGCCGATCATAAAGCCTGTGGACGGACCTATATATTTGGTTGCATACTCTTGAAAGGAACCGGCTGTCGGCATCGCCACTGCTAATTCACCAAGACAGAGCATGACCAAATACATGAGCAACCCGCCAATGATAAACGAAAGAATGGCTCCCCCTGGGCCTGCCTGATGAATAATGAGTCCTGATCCAAGGAAAAGGCCTGTTCCGATGACCCCACCTAAGGCAATCATAAAGAGATGTCTGCTTTTCATGGAACGCTCTAGTTCATTATGCTGTTCTGGCTTCAAATCCGCTTCCCCACTTTCACTCTTCTATTCATCAACCTTTGACAAAATTCGCCGTTCATTGAAAGAGAAAGGGAGAATTATAAGGCTTCTCCCTTGATCATTTATGCTTGAAATAACGCTTGGATATGAGCAATTGCCCAATCCAAGTCTTCTTTTGAGATGGTAAGCGGCGGTGCAAATCGAATTACTGTCTCATGGGTTTCTTTGCATAACAGCCCCGCTTGCTTGAGTTTCTCACAATAAGGTCTAGCTGCCTCAGTCAGTTCCATCCCAATAAATAGTCCACGCCCGCGTACTTCCTTAATGACAGGACTTTGAATGCGTGATAGTTTGTCTTTGAAATATTCCCCAAGCTCAAATGAGCGCTCGGCAAGCTTCTCGTCGATTAAAACATCTAATGCAGCAAGTGATACTGCGCACGCAAGAGGATTCCCGCCGAAGGTAGACCCGTGAGACCCTGGATTAAATACACCTAAAATATCACGGTTTGCGACAACACATGAGATCGGGAATACCCCACCGCCAAGTGCTTTACCAAGAATCAGCATATCCGGCTCAATATCTTCCCAGTCGCATGCAAACATCTTGCCGGTCCGCGCTAATCCCACTTGAATTTCATCTGCGATCAATAACACATTTTCCTTCTCACAGATCGCTTTTGCCTCTTTTATAAAGCCCTCAGGCGGCATGACAATGCCCGCTTCTCCTTGAATCGGTTCAAAGAGAAAAGCTGCTGTTTGCGGAGTGATTGCTTCGCGTAACGCCTCAATATCTCCATAAGGGATGAGCTTTATGCCTGGGAGCATCGGACCGAAACCTCTTTGATATTCTGCTTCCGAAGAAAGTGACACAGCCGTCATTGTACGACCATGAAAATTCCCGGTACATGCAATGATTTCTGCTCGATTCTCTTCGATTCCCTTGACATCATAGCCCCATCGTCTCGCTGCCTTTATCGCCGTTTCCACAGCCTCGGCACCCGTATTCATCGGCAATGCCATCTCTTTATTCGTTAATTTGCAGATCTTCTCATACCATGGGCCAAGCTGATCATTATGGAAGGCCCTTGATGTGAGTGTCACGCGGTCAGCTTGTGTTTTAAGCGCTTCAATAATGCGGGGATGGCGATGTCCTTGGTTCACTGCAGAATATGCACTGAGCATATCCATGTAGCGGTTGCCTTCAGGATCAGTCACCCACACTCCCTCAGCCTCTGAAATCACAATTGGCAACGGATGATAATTCGCCGCACCGTATTGTTCTGTTTGATGAATCAATGCTTTTGTCTGTGTCATCGTGTATTCCTCCTTCTATAAGCTTGCCTCTTTTGATTGGGTTCATCTTCACTCTTATGTTATGCAAGGATCATGCCAACTTAGTGATCGCTCTGTGTCTAGGATTGTGCTCATCTTTACCGCAAAAATATTTTGCATATGCAAATTTTTTTAGAGGAAACCGCAAAATTTTTCATGTAAAATAGAGGTAATGTCTGGAGGTGGCGCAAGTGAAAAAAGATCAGCATACCGCAAAGCTCGAAAATGAGATTGATCTATATAAACAAATGCTCGATTTAATTGATGTTGGGGTTCACGCCATTGACGAAAATGGCAATACCATTGTTTATAACAAAAAAATGATGGAGATCGAATCTTTAAAACGTTCTGATGTCCTTTATAAAAATGTCTTAGACCTCTTTGTGTTTCAGGATGAGATGCACAGTACACTTGTCCAAGCGCTGCGAACCGGGAAACAGACGGTTCATGCAAAGCAGACGTATCACAACTACAATGGAAAAGAAATCACAACGATTAACCATACATACCCGCTCGTTCGAGACGGTTTGATTCA
The DNA here is from genome assembly GCF_000691145.1 of Bacillus altitudinis 41KF2b. Classification (GTDB taxonomy): domain Bacteria; phylum Bacillota; class Bacilli; order Bacillales; family Bacillaceae; genus Bacillus; species Bacillus altitudinis. The sequence goes on from NZ_ASJC01000002.1 coordinate 307,147, forward strand.
AGGGGCAGTTGAAATTTCGAATGATGTCACGAAACTGGAACGGCTCATTCATCACAATATGAAGAAAAAAGGAAACACACGCTTTACATTTGATTCAATCATTGGGGAGAGTCCTGCCTTTTTAGAAGTGATTGAACATGCGAAACGAGCCACACGTACCTCTTCTTATGTGCTGATTGTTGGTGAGACAGGGACGGGGAAAGAACTATTTGCACAAAGCATTCATAATGGCAGCAGCCGTTCATCTGGACCATTTATTACGCAGAATTGTGCAGCACTGCCTGATAACCTGATTGAAAGTCTGCTTTTTGGAACACAAAAAGGGGCTTTTACAGGGGCAACAGATCAGCCGGGTCTATTCGAACAAGCACAAGGAGGTACACTGCTTTTAGATGAGATCAACTCATTACACCCAGCTCTTCAAGCAAAACTATTGCGCGTCTTGCAAGAGAAACGTGTAAGAAGGTTAGGCAGTACAAAGGAAATCGCCATTGATGTGAGAGTGATTGCTAATATGAATGAGGACCCTGTAGATGCGATCGCAGGTGGACGGATGCGAAAGGATTTATTTTACCGGCTTGGCATTGTCACCTTGTTTATCCCGCCACTCTCTGAGCGAAAAGAAGACATCCCCACATTTGTCATGCATTTTATTCAAAAATATAATGAACTGTTTCAAATGAATGTGAAGGCGGCTGATGAAGAGGTACTTGCCCTGTTCCAAACGTATCATTGGCCGGGCAATGTAAGAGAACTGGAGCATGTGATTGAAGCTGGGATGAATATGATGATGGACGAAACATACTTAAGCATGCATCACCTTCCTTACCATTTCCGTTTCAAGCAAGGAGAAGGGCGTCCTAGTGAGCACATGCAGATGAGTCCGCTTAATCTATCAGCTGCAGCTGATACGTTTGTCTACACGAGCTCAGATCATACAACTGACTTCCAAACCCAAATGGATCGATTTGAAAAACAATACATCGTCCATTACTTAAATAAAATGGACGACAATATTTCACAGACTGCAAAGATATTGGGCATGAGCAGGCAAAGTCTGCAATATCGAATGAAAAAGCTGCATATTTCTCTTCAATAATAGAGCTGTGCCCTTATGCGGCACAGCTTATTGTATATCTGGCTTTCCTTCCTGTTCTTGCAGCACATCACCAAGAAGTTGTTCTACTTTTTCCAAATGTGTGAGCATCGCCCGCTCTGCTTCTTCTGGCTGTTTGTCCATGATAGCTTGATAAATACGTTCATGGTCCTTGTAAAGCTGACGTATGGACGCTTTTCTTGAAAATAACAAGATTTTTCTCGTTTCCCGCATCGTTTCCATTAACAAGGATGAGACCTGATTCATTAACGCCGCCAGTAAATGATTCTTTGAGGCTTTGGCGATGGCAAGATGAAATGTGAGGTCTGCCTCCTCACCAATTTCTTTATGCGCTTCTGCACGCTTCATTTGTTCAAGTGCATCATGCAGTCGATGGAGGTCATCGTCTGTCCGCAGCAATGCTGCCTTTTTGACAGCACCTGATTCAATGATTGATCTCACTTCAAGAAGCTGCGCGATATCCTGCTGCTTCATCAAAAAAGCAGGAGATAAACAAAATGTGAGCTGCTCAGGATCGAACTGCTTCACATATGTGCCTTCTCCTTGCTTCATCTCTATTAATCCGATCGCTTTCAGAGCGGACAGTGCCTCTCTCACAGCGGAACGGCTGACTTGAAAGTTTTCAGAAAGTGCTTGAACCGAGTCTAGTTTTTCCCCTGGAAGTAGCTCCCCCGTTCGAATGGATTCGACTAATGCGTCCGCAATTTCTTCATATATTTTTTTCGTTTTAATTTGTTTATATTTCAATTGGTCTCACCTCATCACTGTTGTCTTCCTATCAGCTCATGCCCTATCTTATACTTTACCCCAAAACTCAGATCACACCTCTCCCCTTTTCTCAATTCTCAAGAAATCTTCGATCGCTCTTCCACTCATCAAAAAAGAAGCACGTGCCATTGTTTCTGGCATGTGCTTCTTTTTAATCATAGCGTTTCCGCAGCGTGGAAGACGGAAGGTTCATTTGCTCACGATATTTGGCAATGGTTCTGCGAGAGACACGGATACCAAAGGTTTGTTGAAGCTGCGTCATGATTTGCTGATCCGAATATGGTTTTTTCTTATTTTCTGATTGAATCAGCTCTGCAATGTGCGTCTTTACTGTGTAGCTGGATGCTTCTTCTAGCGAATGCCCTTCTAGTTTCGCTTGAAAAAACTGTTTCATTTCCATTAACCCATAAGGGGTCTGCACCATTTTTCCTTTGACTGTTCGGCTCACTGTCGACTCATGCACTTGTAATATATCTGCAATCCGCTTCATCGTAAGCGGTTTCATTTTATGCTTCCCTGTCAGGAAGAAATCAGTCTGTTGTAAGATAATCTCACGAACGACATTTGTCATCGTTTGTTTTCTCTGCTTCAGCGCTTGAACAAGCCAATTGTACTGCTGCTGCTTTTCCTTTAAATACGTGTATGCTTCATGCCGCTTTTGATCTTGAATCATAGCGAAATACCCTTCATTCATTTCAATGTCCGGAAAAGCACGCTGGTTCAGCTCGAATGTGATGTGACCTCCCGTAGCTGTAATCAACACATCTGGTTCTATATACACATCCTGGTCTTCATAACAGAAATGAAGGCCTGGTCTTGGTTCGAGAAGCGACACCTCATCTTGTATGGCCTGCAAGGTTTTCAAAGGTATACCTGTTTTTGCCGCGATTTCCTTCCAAGCCTTCCTTGCGAAAAGAAAGAAATGCCCTTCGATGATCAGCTCTGCTTCATACCAGCGATCCTTTTTTCGTCTAAGCTGGAGCAGGATACATTCTTGCAATGATCTAGCGCCAATACCGGCAGGCTCTAATGATTGAAGCTGATGAAGAACAGCTTCTACTTCTTCTGCCGAAGCCTGTAAAACAGCGGCCATTTGGTCAACCGGTTCATTTAAATAGCCATTGGAATCAATGGACTCAATCATGAAGTGAAAAATCCTTTGATTCTTTTCACTTAAATTCAAATCAATGGCCTGTCTCTTTAAATACATTTGCAGGCTTTCTTTTTGATGCGTACGATACGGCTCTGTCATTCGATCTTGCGTTCTTTTATGATAAACTGGTTGATAGCTGTCCGTGTCTTTCCGCTCAATCAGAGGGTTCTCAAGCGCTAACTGATCAAGATACTCACCCAGCTCTGCACAATTCAGTTGCAGCAGCGTAATCGCCTGCCTGAGTTCTTGTGTGAGTACCTGCTTTAATACTAGTTCTTGTTGCAGTTTAAGGCTCATTGTCTCCCCTCCCTCTCATCATTTTACATGAAGATTGACGGACCGTATATACGAAATAGGAGTGATTTCCATGTCTGAACTTTTTTCCGTTCCATACTTTATCGACAACTTAAAACAGCACATTGCTATGAATCAACATGAAGACAAGATTCATGCCATGAACGCTTATTATCGTTCAGTGGTTTCTACACTTGTGCAGGACCAATTGACGAAAAATGCTGTTGTCTTGAAGCGAATTCAGCATCTCGATGAAGCGTACCAAAAGGTGAAAAAAGAAAGCGAATAAATGGACGAAAAACGGCACCCTTTGTCACGATTGCAAAGGGTGTTTATCATGTAGGAAAAGCTTTTGATCCAGCTTCGATTTGTACATCATCAAAAAGCCGGACCGCCCTACAGTATAAATGATAAAGGCAAACCATAGTCCGTGATTGTGCCATATCGGAATGACTGCCGCTTGAACAGCCACAAACAAAATCATCGCAAACAGCATTGAATTCCTGACAGGAGCAATTTCTGTCGCACCTGTGAATACACCATAAATCACCAAGCCAAAACAAGCAGCAAACGGATAAAGAACGAGCCAATCGGCATATTGCAGTGTCACATCAAGAAGCTGAGGCAAATTTGTAAACAGGCTCAAAATCGGTACTTTAAAGAAAAAGTAAGCTGCCGCAATGACACATGCCATCACAACTGCCCACTGTCTCGAAAGGGTTAAAGTTTTATCATAAAGCGCTCGGTCGTTCGCACCTACTGATTTACCGACAAGGATGCTGGACGCATTGGCAAATCCATCGAACAAATAGGCCATGATGTAGTGAATTTGAAATAAAATGGCATTCGCTGCCAATTGCTCCGTTCCGAAAGACGCTCCCTTTGCTGTAAACATGTTGATCACGACAAGCAGACAGATCGTTCGGATAAACAAGTCTTTATTCACATGAAACATTTTCTTTACTGCACGTGTGTCCATCACCTGCTGGATAGACGGCATCCGAAAACCGTTTGACGTATGCTTCAAGATGATCCAGGCCCCTAACACAAAAGCAGTGAGTTCAGAGATCAATGTCGCCGCTGCCACACCTTTGACGGCAAAAGAAAACGCATGAACTAAGATCAATGCCAAGATCATATTCATGACATTGATCAAAATTTGTAAAGAAAGAGCTTCTTTCATTTTTGCCATCCCCATCAGCCAGCCAAGTATGACGTAATTCATCAAGGTAAATGGCGCTCCCCAGATCCGAATATGAAAATAATCCGCTGCATATTCACGCACATCAGCAGCAGGAGAGATGATCCATAATGCGGATTGAATAATGGGCCATTGAAGAGCAATAAAACAAAGCCCGACAATAATAGCCAGCAAAAAAGGCCTTAGAAAAGCAAGAACACCCTGCTCCTCGTTCTGCGCTCCGTTTGCTTGGGCAGCAAAAGCAGATGTACTTACCCGTAAAAAGCCAAACAGCCAGTACAATGTACTAAAAATAAGACTGCCGACTGCGACGCCCCCTATATAAGCGGGGTTGGCAAGCTGTCCAACAACTGCTGTATCGACAGCTCCAAGTAATGGCGTGGTCATCGTTGAAATGGTTAAAGGGATCGCCAAAGCTAAATATGCTCGATGGTTCACGATGCCACCTGCCTTTCATGAAAAATAGCCTCTCTTAAAAGAGGCATTGAGGGAATGAAAAAGTTAACGAACCGGCCTGCCAATCGTTCGAGACAAAGGGTGGCTGGCGAGCGTTGCCTCCTTCATTTTCAGCACAGCTTCGTGCTCTGATATAAAGAAATCATCCTTCGATTGAAACTGAGCCACAAGCTCACCCTGATCAAGAATCGCTAATTGATCACTTAAATGATAGGCCGCTGTCAAATCATGTGTGATAAATAAGTATGCAAGCTTCAGCTCTTTCTTTAATTCGACTAACAAATCTAAAATGACTGCCTGCGTAACCATATCTAAGCTACTGACTGATTCATCCAGCACAATGAGCTTTGGCTGAAGCACCAGTGCTCTGGCGATGTTGATCCGCTGTAGCTGGCCGCCGCTAAATTGGTATGGGTACTTGGACAAATTCTGCTCACTGAGCCCCACTCTTTCTAACCAGTGAATCAGTATATGCTGACGTTTTTTACGGTTCATTGGTTCATAGTTTTCAAGCGGCTCAGATAAGATTTGTTCCACTGTCCACCTTGGATTCACCGCTGAATATGAATCTTGAAATACCGCTTGTACATGTCGGCGGAAATGCTGATGTGTCCGCTGATCTGCACGAATGATATCCTGACCTTCAAACAGAACTTGTCCGCTACTCGGCTTCTCTAGTCCAAGGATGATGCGGCCGAGTGTACTTTTCCCTGCACCACTTTGACCTAATAATCCAAGACAAGTGCCTTCTTCAATGGTCAAATGGACGTTTTTCAAGACAGGGGTTATCCCTTTTGTCCTCATCATAAACGATCGGTTGCCATATGAATGACTCACTGCTTTCACTTCTATTAAATGCAACGGTTTTCTCACCTCAAATCGGGCAAACAGCTGGAATGGATGGACGAGCTGCTAAAAGTTTCTTTGTATAATCATGCTTCGGGTGTTCAAAAAGCTCAAGAACTTCAGCCTTTTCAACGATTTTTCCTTGTTTCATCACCACGACCTCGTCTGCCATTTCCGCAATCACACTAAGATCGTGGGTAATGAGCAAAATCGCCGTTCCGTAATCATGACGAATTTGATTCAAGTGCTCAAGCACCAGCTTCTGATTGTGTACATCTAATGCGGTTGTCGGTTCATCTGCGATGATCAGAGGCGGATGCATACAGGCAGCCATAGCAATCATGACACGCTGGAGCATCCCCCCGCTTAATTCAAAAGGGTACTTACTCAGTAATTGATCTGGATGCGGCAGGTTCATTTTCTCTAAGGCTTTAATTGCCTGGACCCGTGCCTTCCTTTTACTGACAGCTGTATGCCGGCGGATTGTTTCAATCAATTGATGTCCAATTGTCCATACAGGCGTAAAGCTATTCATCGGATTTTGCATAATATATGAGAGATCTTTGCCACGAATAGACCGCATATGCTGTTCACTCAAACCGATCAATTCTCGACCTTGTAGAGTGATACTGCCAGTCACTTCCGTTGTTTTTCGATCAAGCATGTTTAAGATCGACATACTTGTCACCGTTTTTCCGCATCCGCTCTCACCAATTAATCCAACAATTTGACCGCGCTTTACCTCAAATGCTATTTCTTGAACAAGAGAAATGGTTCCTTGCGGCGTTTTCGTATGCACATGCAGGTTCTCTATGTTTAAAATAGACTCTTCCATCTGACTCATTCCTTTACACACGACGTTTGATGCCATATTTCTCTGAAAGGGCTTCTCCCAGTAAGTTGAATAGAATGACCACAGCCATAATCACAAGACCCGGATAAAGCATCAGCTGAGGATTTGTTTGAATATAAGATTTTCCTTCATGGATCATCGCTCCCCATTCAGGCGTAGGGGGCTGAACCCCTAAGCCTAGAAAAGACATGGCTGAAATGTCCATAATCGCCCAGCCCATTTCAAGTGTGCCCACAACCGCGAGTGGCGGCAGTACATTCGGAATCATATGCTTTCTCATGATATTCCAATGGGAAGTACCACTAATCTTCGCAGCTGCAATAAAGTTTTGTTCTTTTAAACTAAGGACCATCCCTCGAAAGACGCGAGCGTAATACACCCACTGCACAAGCATCAAAGCCAGCACCACTTGAGAAAGCCCTGGTCCAAAAATACCGACTAATCCAAGGATCAGTACCAAATTCGGAAATGCCATGACCCCGTCGCACAATCTCATCAATACGTGATCGATCCAGCCGCCTTTATATCCAGAAATCAGCCCTACGATTAAACCGATAGATAGAGAGGAAACAAAGATTAACAACGCACATCCTAGTGAAATACGAGCACCATATAGAATACGAGATAAATTGCATCTTCCCAATTGATCGGTGCCTAGAGGATACTCCCATGAAGATCCCTTTAGTTTCATTGCAAGATTAACCGCCGCCGGGTCATGCGGAGCGATCCATGGTGCACATATCGTCACAATGAGCAGGAGACCGAGCAGCAGCACACAGATCGAGATCATCTTTTGATGATAGAAGAGGTGTTTTACTTTTGTCATCATGGCTGGCGGCCTTCCTTTCTAGAAATACGGGGGTCAATGAGCAGCTGAAGGAGATCAACTATCAAGCTGCTTAAGATAAAGATACACGCCGCCATCAACACATAAAATTGAATGACCGGCAGATCCCGGTTAAAGATCGCTTCAATAAAAAATCGTCCAAATCCAGGCCATGAAAAAACAGCCTCTACAATAATGGTCCCTGTGAGCAGCTTGCCAAGATTCACGCCAAGTCCTGTCAGCATCGGTGATATCGCCATTCTGAAGACATGTTTGAACATAATCGATTGTTCCTTTAACCCTCTCATTCTCGCATATTGAACAAAAGGCTCGTGAAGCGTCTCACTCACACTCGCTCGCAATAATCTCGTATACATTGCAATTAACGGCACAGCCAGTGTAATGGACGGCAGTACAAGATGTTCCCATGTACCAACACCTTCAACAGGTAAAAGATCGAGTTTCACTGAAAAAAAGAAGATGAGCAAATACCCCAAAACAAAGGTCGGGATAGATGCTCCTAGGAAAGAAATCATCCGGCTCACATGATCTACAACGCCGTTTTTTCTCAAGCCGCTGAAAAAGCCCAGTGGAATACTGACACAAATTGCGATCAGCAGACTAGTTAACGCCAATTGAATCGTCGCAGGTATTCGATAGATCACCTCATCAAGCACAGGCTGATTGGTCATATACGACCGCCCAAAATCAAGACGGACGACTTTTTCAATCGTATGAAGGTACTGCATGTAAAAAGGTTCATCTAAACCAAATTCACTTCGTTTTTGGGCTAATACCTCATCAGTAGGCTGAATATGAGCCGCTGCTAAATATGCCTCCGCTGGATCAACTGGTGACAGATGAATCATGCCAGTTGTGAACAGTGTGGCTAGTAGAAATACAGGAATGATGGATAACATTCGTTTGATGATATAGCGGCTCATTTGCTTACCTTCCTTCTGTTACTTCAGCTTGATGCCTGTGAAAGGGTGTTCATCTCGATTCGCAGGGAAATCAAAGTCCTTCACATCTTTTTGATAAACAGCTGTCTTTTTAAAATAAGAGATTGGCACAATCGCCCCTTGATCTTGCAAGGATGATAAGACGGACGAATAAAGTGCTTTGCGTTTGTTTTCATTAGTTGTCGATGGAATCTCCGTCATTTCTTTGATCAGCTTATCTTTATTCAGATACGCTGAGATCGCCTCTTTGAATCCAAAACCATCTGATGAGACAACGTTCATAAATGTATGCGGATCATACGGCGCTCCGTAATTGCTAAAGAAGTTCATATCAAATTTGTTCGCTTTAAACCGCTGAACCTGCGTCGCCAGCTCGACACCTTCAAGTTTGACACCAACGCCAATGGCTGCCCATTCTGCCTGCAGTGTTTCAGCCATTGTTTTTTGAATCGATTCTGCTGAGTCATACATCATACTAAACTCAAGCGTTTTTCCGTCTTTTTCCCGTATGGTTTTTCCTTTTGGAAGTGTCCAGCCCGCTTCATCCAGTAAAGCCTTCGCTTTGTCCACATCATATTGGAAAGATTTCACCCGGATGCCTGACGTATATGGCATGTTTGTCGGCAAGATGTGATCTGCTACATCCTCTAATCCAGAGGTCACACCTTCCACCAATGATGTTTTATTGATCGCATACTGAAGGGCGTGACGCACTTTCTCATCTGACAGCTGATCGACTTTTGTGTTCATGACAAGCTGTCTTGTGGCTACAGGCTCTGACATCTTCGTTTCATACTTGCCGCTCGCCTCTAGTTGTTTAAAAGCATCAAGGCTAATCGTTCCTTCTCCGTAAAGTAGATCTACATCGCCTTTTTCAAATGCCATCACTCTTGTTTCGGCATCTGGAATGACCTTCACTTTGATTTCTTTGACCTTTGGTTTCTCTCCCCAGTAGTGGTCATTTCGTTCAAAAATCGCGTAATCATCTTTTTTGTACGTCTTTAATACCCAAGGACCTGTTCCCACTGGTTTTTCGATTCCTTTTGATGTATCTCCGTTTTTCGGAAAACCTGCTTCGCCTAGGAAACGAACGGGGCGCACAACAGCTAACTCTTGAACAGTTGGATAATAAGGCTCAGTTAATGTGAGTTTAAACGTTTGCTTGTCCACTGCTTCTGTCTTTTTAATTTTCTTTATGACACCTAACCAGCTATGTACTTCTTTGTTTTTTAAAATCGCATCAAAATTCTTTTTCACAATGTTCGCATTAAATTTAGATCCATCTGAGAACGTGACATTGTCTCTAAGATGGAACGTATACACCTTGCCATCCTTGGAAACATCCCATGATTTTGCTAATTCAGGTTTAAGCTTTCCATTTTTCTGATAGCTCACCAATGGTTCGTAAATCATGGATTGGGCAAACAATTGTGATGGATTGTATATGTGTGGATTCATTTCGCCAATATCTCTTGGCCATGCCATGGTGATCATATCGGGATGATCCTTGTCTCCACTTGCTCCATTATTTGCTTGAGAACAGCCTACTAGTAAGAAGATCAGTAGGATAGGTAATATTGTATTTATTTTAATTTTCGGAAAATTACTCCAAATAGACATAAGTTGCTCCTCCTAATTGATGCTGATAATCATTTTCATTTTAAGGAGGAAGGACTCTGTTGTCAATATCATATTTGAAACGAAATGACAATATATATTCCTTATTATTCCACAAATTAAGGGATTTGTTAAAAAGAGAGGCAGGCTGCTGATGAACGAGCAGCCTATGAGGAGGGTAATGCTTTCTTTTGCAGGGCGTTGTACAGTGTATCAATGACAAGCTCCTGTTCCGCGTCTGTCATGCTTGTACCAGATGGCAGGCAAAGACCTGTCTCAAATAACAACTCAGATGCAGGGACTTCATCGGCTGTTGTATAAAAAGGATAACCATGAAAGAGCGGCTGCTGGTGCAGTGGCTTCCATACACGCCTTGCTTCGATCTGCTTTTGTTCTAAAGCATCTATCATCTCTACTGGAGACATCTGCACATGATGATCCATGGTGAATGTGGTCAGCCAGCGGTTTGATGTGGTTTCTTGATATTCTGGCATAAATTGAAGGCCTTCAATGTCGGCTAAAGCATCTTGATAACGCTCGAAAATGCGACGTTTTTGCTGAACACGCTCCTCTAACACTTCCATTTGTGCAATTCCTACACCTGCGAGCAGGTTGCTCATCCGATAGTTATATCCCTCCTCTTGATGCTCATAGTGTAGGGCATGTTCTCTTGCCTGTGACGCGAGAAATCGGCAGCGGTCGATGGCTGATTCATCATCACTGACAAGCATTCCGCCTCCTGATGTTGTAATGATTTTATTTCCGTTAAAAGAGTACACACCGAACCTGCCCATTGAACCGCTTTTTCTTCCTTTATATATACTGCCTAACGATTCAGCCGCATCTTCAATGATTGGCACATCATATGCCTCACACACCGCTATGATTTCATCCATTTTCGCACTTTGTCCGTATAAATGAACGACAATAACCGCACGGGGTCTTTTCCCAAGTCGTTTTGTTTCAGCAAAGGCTTTCTCTAACGCCAGCGGACACATATTCCATGTCTCTTTTTCTGAATCAATAAAAACAGGCGTCGCTTGTTCATATAAAATAGGATTTGCACTGGCAACAAATGTGAGAGTGGAACAAAAGACCATATCTCCCTTTTGAACGCCAATGAGTTTTAAGGCAAGGTGAATGGCTGCTGTTCCTGAAGATAATGCCGCTCCACTCTTCACGCCTGCATAATCCGCGACCACTTGCTCAAATTCATTTACAAGCGGTCCTAATGGTGCAATCCAATTGCTTTTAAATGCCTCCTCTATTTTCTTCTGTTCTTTTCCACTCATATGAGGAGGAGATAAGTAGATCCGTTTCCTGTCTCTCATGATTTCCCACCTTCTCTTCGATCTTTGATCTCAATTGCAGGAACGCCTACAGCGACTTTCTGATCATGTATATCTCGGGTCACTGCCGCTCCTGCGCCGATCACTGCCCAGCTTCCAATGGTTCTGCCAGGTATGACAGCAGCCCCAGCTCCAATATGAGCACCCTCTCGCACAGAGACACAGCCGGTGAGCACGGCTCCCGGAGAAAGATGCGTAAAGGATTCGAGAAAGCAGTCATGCTCCACGATAGAACCGGTGTTGATAATGGCATGCTCACCAATCACTGCATCTGCTTGCACAACAGCCCTTGCCATCACAACCGTTCCTCGGCCAACCTTCGTTGACGAGCTCACAACTGCCTCTGGATGAATCAGTGTGGCAAATGCCCTCTCTTCAAATGCGAGACGTTCTTTGATGCTCTGTCTGATTTCGTTTTGTCCAATGGCAATCAGCCATTGCATATCAGGTATTTCATCTCTTACCTTTTGACTCATAGAAATCGGACCATACAAAGTGCCGTTTTGAGGGTCAGCCTCCTCAAATCGATCGTCTAATACAGCGCACAATGAGTAATCAGGATGCAAAAAAATCAACTCCTGAATGACCTTGCTGTGTCCGCCAGCCCCTATTAAGCCAATGGGCTGCTCTTTACGTATCGGTTCCTTTGAATTTTTCAGCTGTTGCATGATTTGGCTGCTGCACCCCTTCTGTTTTGATGACTTTCAGCAAGGTCATCCATAAGATTTTCATATCGAGCCAAAACGATTGATGCTCTACATACCAGAGGTCATAGGTGAATTTCTCCTCCCAAGAGAGAGTATTCCTCCCATTCACCTGGGCCCATCCAGTGATACCAGGCTTCACAAGATGACGCTTCGCTTGCTCCTCTGTGTACATTTGTAAATACTCCATTAAAAGCGGTCTTGGTCCAACGAGACTGATTTCCCCTTTGAGTACATTGACAAGCTGCGGCAATTCATCAAGACTGAGCTTACGAATAAAGGCGCCGGTTTTTGTTAATCGAAGATGGTCTGGAAGCAGTACGCCATGTTCATCGCGTTCCTCGGTCATCGTCCGAAATTTATAAAGCATAAACGGTTGTCCGTACAGACCAGGCCGTTCTTGTCGAAACACCACAGGCGCTCCGATTTTCCACCGAATGAGTCCATAGATGAGAAGGAAAAGGGGGCTGCCTGCGATGAGCAGGGTCAAAGCCACGACCACATCTATTATTCTTTTCATCATTGCTTCTCCTTTCCACACTAGCGAGAGACAGATCGTTCAATAGCAGCTTGTTTCACCTTACGCATGAGCTGTATCCGCTCTTGTTTTGTTCCTGCAAATTGATACAAATAGCCTAAGTAGAGAACGAAACATATTCCGCCAATACAAAATAGCTCCCACCATCTCGTCACATCATACACAGCCTGAATGCCGGCACAGATCCCCCATATGAACAGAGCCCCAAACAGCGGAACGACTGTATGTTTATAAAAGATGGTACTTTTCTGTTTCGTGATCTTGGCTGTATACAATGGGAGAAAGACGATATTTTTCATCAATAAAACAACGGCTCCTGCTGATGCAATGCCATATAACCCGAGCTGAAGTAGGTGAGTCAGTCCATAGGCGAACAGGACATTGGAACCGCCTAATATGAGTGTCACAACCGCCGGCACTTTAAATCGGTTAAAGGCAGTCGGTACATAGGTCAGCGGTAAAAACATCAACGTGAAACACAAATAAGCCGCATGAATCATCAGCAGCCATTTCAGCTCCTCAAAGGCTGGTCCAAGCCATAACAGCATGAGCGGACCGGCAAGACCTCCTAACAGAGCTGCGGGGAATGCCACAAATAAACCACTCCATTTCATGGCATTGGCGGCGTATTGAATGAGCCCCTGCTCGTCTTGGTTTGAATATAATTTTGTGATCGTTGGCGCAAACACAATCGCAAGTGTCCCTGCAAGGGTGCGCAATAATAATGGAAATTGTAAAATGGCGGCATACTGTCCAGTCGCTTCTGCCCCAATCAGTAAGTTGGTCATCAATAAATCGATTTGTAAAAACAACAAAATGCCCATTTGTTCAAATGAATGCCACACCCCTGATCGAACCAGCGTGAGACTTGAAGATAAAGAAACGTACCGCCACTTAAACGAAAACCAAGGAATGAGTTTCTTAAAATAATAGAGACCCATTCCCAAAGCGGCGAAACTCCCCATAACGGCTGCAAGCGGAATATGCCAAATAGCTGGTGTCGTCACGGTAAATAGCAGCACAATCACAAGCGCCCTGCCAAACATCTGAATGGCCTGTCCAACACTCGATACATATAATTTGTTCGCATAAAATGGTGCCGCCCCAATACCAGACATGACGAAATTGAGCATAAATAAAAGACCCCCCAACACAAAGGCGATCTGTGTATCTTTTGCAAGATGAGCAGGCACATGGAGCCAATCAACCAGCTGCTGAGACATGAATAGACAAAGTAAAAAAAGACAGATGGATAAAAAAAGAGAACTGACAAAATAGGAAGCGAGATAGCGCTGCGCTTGTTCCATCTCTCCTTTATGAGCGGCAACAGAAAAAAAACGCACCACCACAGCACTTAATGAAGCCGTAATGACCGATAAATAATTGATCATATTTTGCGTCAGATGAATCAGACCAAACGCTTCCACTCCAAGTGTATGAACAATGTAAGGCGTTAAACAAACAGACATCAGCATCATCAAGATAAACGTCATCACATTTGCACTGACATTGTAAAGAAACGCACGGTTCATGGTGATTTCACGCAGTGTTTAAGGGCCTTCATCCAGCTTCCTCTCCCTTTTGTCCGCTTGTTTTCATATGCTGATGAATGGCCTTTTTCACCGCTTCCTCCGTTGGTTCCTTCAACAGGGTCATAAATGGCAAGTGCGCTACCCATTCATATCCTTCCATGACTTTATGATCAAACGACCTGATGACAACACACGGTGTATGTGTGATCGCACAAAAGATCATGCCATGCAGTCGATCTGTCACGACGACTTGTGCCTGTCTTAACTGCGTCCATAACGTAGATAATTCCTCTAAACGAGTCGTTCGATTCACTCGCTTCCCAATGGTCGTTGTGATAAAACCAACTTGATCATACGTTTCTTTGATATGCTCCTGCAGTTGTTCTCGTTTCTCTTTCGTGAGATATGCCTCCTTATCCTCACGCAGACAAAGCAGCACTCCTTTACGGGTTTGACTCTTTGATGTTTCGTCTAATGTCAAGACCATATCAGGCTGTTTCCACACCTCTTTATTAGGAAAATGCTGCTTCATCCATTGATAGGTGGTTTGATCTCTTGCCATCAAAAGAAGCCTCGGGTGTTGCTGATATGCTTGAATGGCGCGGCGTTCTTCTCTTTTCCCTCTCTTTGTTTCTGTAAAATGAGCAGTAGCGGGCAGCTGAATGACGGGATAGGACTTAAAGGCGTTCATGATAAATTGTCTTGTCCATTCTTCATATCGGTATAAATCGCCCATGTTGCCCCCGCCGATGATACAGACAATGTCCTCTGGGTGCCGCGCGTGCTTCAGCGGACGTGCTAGACGATACATCTCCTGCATGTCTACTTCTATGATTTGATAGTCTGGAAAGTGCTTTTGTAAAAAACAGCAGCTGGCATAGGCAATCGCATGATCACCTAAGTTGTCATGTGCCGGTAGCAGCGTGAGAATGATCTTCTTCTGATGACGCAGCTCTGGCAGTCTTTGGCGGCTCAACCTATATTGAAGTGGATACTTGACCTTTAAGAGCAGCCACTCTGCGGCATGTGCTTTTAATTGCTGCAATGTCACACTCATCACCCCGATTTTCTCGTTTGATATTCAATCCATTTTTGATAGCTTGAAGCTGCGGCAGAGAGCGGATACACCCACTGCAGCCTAGCAAGGAATAAGATCATTCGCTTTCGCACAGTCAGCTTCGATGGTTCCACTTGTTTCACAGCCTTCTGAAAAGCTTCATGTGTCACCATTTCACGCATATGACCAAGCTTTTTTTGAAAGGAAAGGGAATTTTGGCTCTTCCATTCATTGAGCATACAATGCAGCGTATGATTCACGATAAAAAAACAAAAAGCCTTCTCATATGGTGTCAGCTCATCATGCTCTTTTAAAAACAAACGCTGCGCGTCATAAAACGCCAGTCCATGCTGAAAATACTGCTTTTGATATCGCTGGACAATGGATGACAAATGAACCCTGTAATAATAAAGCGGCTCATGAACAAAGGCAATGACACGTGATAAAGAAAAACAGCGCAGCGTGACATATTGATCTTCAATATTCTCAAGCTCACCTCTCAACGGAAAACGGATATGATGCTTTTCGATAAATGCCCGCCGATACAGCTTATTCCATGAGAATCCCGTGATCTCACCATGTAATAACGATTCTATTAAACTTGTCTTATCGGCTTCCTGCTGAGCTAACAGCGTCGTCGGTATGATCCGTTTTGACTGTTCAAACTGAATCCAATATTCACTGATAACAAGATCGGCACCGGTATTTTCGGCTTCTTGATATAAAGCCTCACAGTATTGAGGAGCGAGAACATCGTCTGAATCAACAAAGGCAAGATACGTTCCTGTTGCTTCTTCTATGCCCCTGTTCCTCACCGCTCCCAGCCCTTGATTGGTTTGGTGAATCACCCGAAATCGCTCATCACGCGCAGCAAACGCTTCAAGGATGTCTCCACTGTAATCGGTAGATCCATCGTTAATGAGGATGACCTCTATATCTGAAAAGCTTTGGTCTGCAATCGATTGAAGACACTGCTCGACATATTGACTAGTGTTATAGACTGCGACCAATAGACTGATAGCTGGCATGACAGCAAGCCCCACCTTTCTTCAAATCTACTTTGTAAAAATCGTTCGGTACGGTAAAACAGAAGAATCAAACGGCATCAGCATGATGCTGTACAAAATATAGCAAACCGCAATTCCGATATACATAAAGAAATTGGTTCGCTGATCAAAAATCCGTGTGAAATAAGGCAGTAAAATGAGCTGATACAGACCAAAGTAAATATGAAATCTTGCATAAATGACATCCTTCGTTGCAAGGATGCCAAACAAAAATCCAAGCAAGCAAAAATTCACAATATAATCACTCTCTGGCGTCAGCTCACGAAGTCGTTTTCGACAAAAGAACGCAAGCAATAACGGCAAAATCAAGACACCAATTTTCGTCACATTCATTCCATTCGTATTCGTTGTCAGCCACTCCTCGTAATGACCATAAGAACTCCCTTGCAGCATCACCACAAACACGGAGACAAAGCGGTCATACAGAGCGGTTAAGCCTAGAAAAATCATACATAACACAAGCATCATCCAAGACCATGCCTTTGTTCTGACGATGAAATAGACTGGAATCATAATGAGTGCCGAGGAATGAAATAGCGCGCATACAAGCACGAGCGGAAAATACCATTTCCACTGACCTTTGATGACAAATCGGATGGCATAAAAAAGAATCGCTGCCACCATATACTGCCGCATGCCATTAAACGAAGCGTAATAATGAAATGTGCCGAGAAATAGTAGCATACTAAGCTCAAATGGCCGTCCATATCGCACAAGTGTTTTGATAATAAAAAAATAGGTGATGATCCCAACTGTGATATACATGATTTGCGGCTCA
Source organism: Bacillus altitudinis 41KF2b (assembly GCF_000691145.1). Classification (GTDB taxonomy): domain Bacteria; phylum Bacillota; class Bacilli; order Bacillales; family Bacillaceae; genus Bacillus; species Bacillus altitudinis. The sequence goes on from NZ_ASJC01000002.1 coordinate 324,265, forward strand.
TGTGACAGTTGATTGAGCATCCATAAGATCAATGTAAAGCCCGGATCAGTGGCGGCCTTGTCTACACCGAATCCGAAAATATGCCAAGGCTTGTCATAGTTGACGGAGAACTCATACATTTGTCCATAGGTGACGAAATCAGTTCCTACTTTGTAGCGTATGCCCGCCACAATACAAAGAAATAAAAATGGAAAAAACACCAGAAGCTTGTTCGGCCGCCAGCCGCTTTGTATGGTATCATCACGTCTGCCATAAAATGCAGCAAAGCTCGACCATAAATAGACCATGATCATGTTCACCAAATAAACCGCCATCTGCCAATCCTTCCTTATAATCCATACACATTCATCACACGGGTGATGTTCTGTTTCACATCAAATCCTCTAATGCCAAGCTGAGAAATAATCGTCTCCTGAAGAGGAGGGTCTGCATGGTAGGCTTCTAGTATGGCTTTCATCCACTCATGTGCTGAATCTTGCAAGGACTTCCGTTTCACAAGCCCACAACCTAAATCGACTTCCTTTGTGATATGATCTGAAATCACACATGGGAGTCCAGATGCCTGCGCTTCCACTAATACGAGCGGAAGACCTTCAAACAAAGACGGCATCACAAACACATCAAATGCTTTCATATACTGCGGAACCTCTGAGACAACGCCCGTAAACACAATGTCTTCCATTAATCCTGCTTTCACTGCATACGATTCAACCACTGGCCGGAGCGGCCCATCTCCTATGAGAACTAGCTGAAAGGAGACCCCTTGTTTTTTCAGTGTCTGCGCTAATTCGATGAAAAAAACATGGTTTTTCTGCTCATGAAATCGGCCAATATGTCCAATGATCAGTTTTCTCTCGTGAAGATGGAGGTCTTTTTTCATCTTCACCTTCGCTTCTGGCTCCAACTGAAAAAAAAGGTCCAAATCAATCCCATTTGGCAAAATGTCCACTCGTCCATCGTGCATTCTTTTTTGTCCAAATAAAAAGACACCGGCATCTTCACCGCATGCAACAAGCTTCGTAGAAAAGGCAAAGATCAGCTGACGAAATCCTTTGAGCATCAAATGATCCACCCGGCTAGGAGACTGTTTCCAAGCCGTATTATGTGAATGGCAAATGCGTATCTTCACACCTGCCAGTTTCGCAGCAAGGGCAGAAAAGCCCGTTTGAAAATCTGTATGTGCATGCACCGCCTGATAAGGTCCCGTTTGCTTAATCGTCTTCGTCAACGTTTTGACAAACGTCCATGGAGAGGACGCTCCAATACTTGGGACATAAAAAATCCGCCCGCCAAGCTGACGAATTTCCTCATCGTAATCACAGACATCCTCTCGGTGGGTAATGAAATCAAATTGAAGAACATTTCGGTCGATTGCACGATAGATGTTCATGATCATCGTTTCTGCTCCGCCTCTGTTCATTCCGCCCACAACATGAAGTACACGCTTTGGCTCATTCATCCCGAATCGTCCTCCTTTTCACCATAGATCCTCCGAGTTTCCGTTGATGATAAAACCTCATGATCTTTGGTGACATACAGGCACGGATGACCGGCTTAAGCGCAAAGAGATAATCAAACGGCGACAATTTTAATTGCTTGCATGCTTTTAACACAAGCCAGGCATTGTCCATTGAGTATCGGAATTTCCGGCGCTGAAAGGCCGCTTCATCCTCCCTTACAAGGTATAAGGGCTCTTGCAGATTAAAGCCTTTTCTCCCCGCAGCAAAAAAACGAATCCAAAGATCGATATCTTCCATCCGTCTGGTTGTTTTTACAGAACGATAGCCATTTAAAGCCTTGTAGGCAGACGCTCTCATCATAATCGTCCCATGACAAAAAGGCGTTCCTCTTGCTAGCACCCTTCGATCAGGCTCTGAGACAAGTGCTCGAACGCCCTTCGTCCCTGACTCATCAAACACCGTCATCGCCGTACCAACCACATCATATTCTGGATGTGCTTCGAGGAAATGAACCTGTTTTTCTAATCGTGTAGACACTGATATATCGTCGCCATCCTGTCTTGCAATCAATTCTCCATTCGCTTCAGTGAGACAACGATTTAAACTGGCGGCAAGTCTTTGATTGTGTTCGTTTCGGATGAGGCGAATTCTATCGGGATCACGCATGGTATAGTTCAGCACTTTTTCATAGGTGCCATCTGTTGATGCATCATCACATATGATGAGCTCCCAGTTTTCATAGGTTTGACGGAGAATCGATTCAATGCTTTCTTCTACTGTATCTTGGCAATTGTAAACACCCATGATAATCGATACTTTCGGCTGACGCATGCTCACATCACCTTCTCTTTTTGGTCCATATACGTTGTGTAAATTTCCTCCATTGCACTTACCGTCTGCTCCTGTGCAAATGCGTGAGCCATAGAACGTCCCGCTTTCCCCATTAGGTGAAGCTGGTCCTTTTTATGATAGAGCTGTTGTAAATAAACGGCTAAACCATTCACATCATGCGGTTTGATTAAAAAGCCGTTCACTCCATGTTTGACGAGCTCACAATGCCCTCTATTTTCTGTTGCAATCACCGGCTTTTCAGCAGACATCGCTTCAAGAAGATTCATCCCAAGTCCTTCTCTCAAGCTGGTTGATACACATACATCGCTCATATGCATCCACTCTTCGATGTGTTTGCAAAATCCCGCAAACTGTACATGTTCCTCAAGATTCAGCTGACAGACCAGCTTTTCATAGGACGACCGACTTGTCCCTTCTCCAGCAAATACAATTTTCACTTGTGGTATATTCCGATACACCTGCGCGCAAGCTTTGATAAGCATTCCTTGATTTTTATTGTCATTTAATTCACCAGCACACAGTACGATAAAATCTTGCGTGGTAAAACCATATGTTTTACGAAGGCGGTCTTTTTCTTTGCCATCAACTGGTGCAAATCGCTTCATATCGACACCCATACCGGGAACATAATGCACAGCCGCCTTCTCTTTTGACAGACGATCGGCTCTTTCATAGTCTTCTCCATTAATGGTGATGAGTGCATCTGTATATTGAACGAGCCATCTCTCAACTGGATAATAAAGCAGCCAATTTTGAAGCGGTGCCCCCTTCCAAAAGTGAAAGCCATGCGCTGTGTAAAGAACTTTCGTCCCTTTTTTGCGTGTTGTTTTGGCCGCTAGCCTGCCAATGACACTCCCCATCGGTGTGTGACAATGGATGAACTGATAATGCTCTTTTTCTAACAGCTTTTTCAGCTCCACATAAGCAAGCCGGTTGTGCAGATGAAAAGGGGAACGCTGAATCGGAATGGAATGCGCTTGATCCACATACGGCAGCTCCAGCTGGCCATTTGCCGCTGTATGCACTTCCCATCCTTGTTCCTGAAACCACCTGAAATACGGGAGATGGAACGCCTTAAAATGATAATCAACCGTTGCGCAAAACAAGACTTTTTTCTTCATTGGCAAGTGGCTCCTCCTCTCGTTGCATCGGTTCAGGCAATACATCATGCGACTCAATGGCGGCAAACAAGGCCTGTCTTAATTGATCGTCATTCATCATGTTAAATTCGTGAATAAAGCGGTTCAGCACATACGGATCTCCATCCAAGGCATGCCCGATATGGATTTTCGGAAAAATTTGCTCCTGTGCTTTTTCATGCTGGTTGAGTAGCTCCTCGTACATTTTCTCTCCGGGACGAATCCCCGTAAATGTGATGGGAATCTGGTCTGTGGTGTAGCCTGAGAGGTGAATGAGGTTTTCTGCGAGGTCGACAATTTTGACTGGCTCCCCCATATCTAAAACAAAAATCTGCCTTCCTTCTGCTAGTGCACCAGCTTGAATAACAAGCCTTGATGCTTCTGGTATCGTCATAAAATATCTTGTCATGGCTGGGTGCGTAACAGTCACTGGTCCACCTTTTTCAATTTGTTTTTTAAAGATTGGAATGACACTGCCCCGGCTTCCGAGTACATTCCCAAACCGGACGGCGACAAATTTCGTTTCACTGCTTGCCCCCATTTGCATAATCACCATTTCAGCAAACCGCTTTGTCGCTCCCATCACATTGGCAGGGTTGACCGCTTTGTCAGATGAGATGAGGACAAATGTTTCAACTCCGTGCTCATGTGCAGCTTCTGCCACATTTTTTGTCCCGATAATATTGTTTTTCACCGCTTCTTTCGGGCTAATTTCCATGAGCGGGACATGTTTATGCGCGGCGGCATGATAAATCATATCCGGCTGAAAACGACCAACGATTTCACTCATTTTTTGTTTATCTTGAATATCCGCAATTTGTGGATATAGGCTAATGCTATCTCCATACAATTCTTTCAGCTCTAGTAAAATAGAATGAATGCTAAATTCTCCATGTCCCACAAGCACAATCGCCCGAGGGGCAAATACACAAATTTGACGACAGATTTCTGATCCGATAGACCCGCCAGCTCCTGTCACCATAATCGTTTTTCCTTTTAGGTGAACGGATAGACGGCTTGTATCTAATTGAATCGGCTCTCTTCCAAGCAAATCCTCTGGCTGTACATCCCGCAATTGATTCAGCGCATGGGTTCCTTTTAAAATCTGTTCCATTTCCGGCATAATCTGTGTTTTGATTCCAGTCGCTACACATTCCTTATACAGTCCTTTTAATGTGTGACTGCTTTTGGATGGAATGGCGATAATGATTTTTTGAATATCCATCATCGCAACAGCCGTTTGAATATGTTCTTTTCCCCCAAGAACAGGCAGCCCCATAATTTCAAGCTTATGCTTTGTTTTGTCATCATCAATGAAAGCGACCGGCTCAATATGTACATCACTCGACTGCTGAAGCTGACGAACGATAATGGTTCCGGCTGATCCAGCGCCAATGATTAGTGCCCGCTCCTTTTCAACTTGAAACCGCTTCGCACCATCATGAAACAGCCTGGATGCCATACGAGATGCACCGATGAATAACACATGGAAAAGCCAGACAATAAATAAAAAGCGAAATGGCCATGTCTGCACAAAAATGTACAGCATCGTCATGGAAAATAAAAATGAACACGCAAAGGTCTTCATTAAAGAAAATAGCTCTCTAACCCCTGTATAGGCCCATACTTGCTTGTACACGTGAAAAACATACGAAAACAAATGGTGCCCGATCAGTAGACTGAGCGAAGAAATGACGAGCATTTCAAATGTATATACGGTTAACGCTGCCTCTTGAACAAATTGAAAGCCAAAAAAGACGGCAACTAAAATGAGATATGAATCTAGTGCCACGATGATTGATAATCTTTGGGCGTAAGTCAACGCTCCTCCCCCTTTTTAAAGCATCACTATTCTTACATAAAATGGGCATCAAACCCGTCCTCACATCCCACTACCGATGACGAGCATCTAAGGCATATGTCATGCCCACAGCAGGATCGAGTGCCTCCGTTGTTAAAGATTAGGAGACATCACCTATCAATCTCTTTAATACATATAGTGCCTTCCCTTTTTCACTTTCTTGCCATTTAGCATCGCCCCAAGCAGTTTCCCTGTCGTACCCTCTAATACTTCTTTTGATTTCTTCACAGCGGCAATCTTCGTTTTACCGCTTAACACCACAAGAATGCTTCCATCCGTCCGGTTTGCTAATATTTTTGCATCGGCTACAGGCAGAAGCGGTGTGGAATCCACAATCACCATGTCATACTGCTGCTCAATCTCGTAAAATAGCTGCTTCATCACAGAGGAGGAAAGCAGCTCAGCGGGATTTGGCGGAATGGTCCCACTCGGAAGCAGCTCTAAATGCTCAATCGGAGTAGGCAAAATGGCTTCCTCCAAACTGCAATTATTTAATAGCACATTGGTCAATCCGGTGTGCGGGCTTAGATCAAAATATTCATGAATGGCTGGTTTACGTAAATCAGCATCCATGAGCAAAACCCGTTTTTTCTGCTGTGCAAAAACAGCTGCCAAGTTTGCAGCCGTAAATGATTTTCCTTCCTTCGGCAAGGAGGATGTAACCAATATCGACTTCAGCCTCGTTTGAATCGACGTGAATTCGATGTTCGTTCGGATCGTTCGGAATTGTTCCGCAATGACAGAGTGAGGATTTAATACAGAAATACAGGATAAATCTCTTTTTTCTCTTTTTTTCCTCTTAAAAATCAATGTTCTGTCCTCCCGTTATGACGGACTGCTTGTCTTTTTTTGCCCTCCTGTCTGCATGCATCTGATAGACACTGCCGAGCGACGGCAATCCGATCTCTTCTCTTATTTGATGTGTTCGTTTCACCGTATCATCGAGTAAATTCATTAAGAAAATGAGTGTCATTCCCCCTAATACAGAGGCGCCTAGTGCCAGAACGATGTGAACGAATTTACGTGAGTTCATTAGTATCGTGTTGGACAGCTTGGCTTCAGACAAAACATTAATGCGATCCATATTCATGGTTTTTTTGATTTCTTCTTGCAGCACCTCTGTGGCTGTATTCGCAATGGCTACTGCCTTCGCTCGGTCCTCATCTTGTACAGAAATATTTATGACCTCTGACTCATTTTCTGTACTTGTGGCAATTTTGTGTTTTAATCCTTCAGCCGATTCTGTAAGATTGAGTGTTTCTTTTACTTTTTCAATGACGATTGGACTTTTTAATAGGACTTGAAAGGTACGTGTATATTGAAGGTTCATCTGAATATCGTTTAAATTCGCTTGTGCATCACTGCTTCGTTTATGAACAAGAATTTGAGTGGTTGCCTGATATACAGGAGTCGAGACATAGAACTGATAGTAGGCTGAAATGCCCGTTACGATCAGGACAATCAGGATCAGAAGGGCCATTTTCTCTTTTATGACAGAAAACAGCTGCTTAAAACCTATATTCTCATTCATAGATACCTCCCGATTTCATCATAAAAAGGTTATATATGGTTTCTTTTTGTTAATGATTGGATTATAAAAGATAATACCCGCAAAGAAAAATGTCATAATAGGTCTTATAGTTCTTTTTAAAGAACGAAATCGTTCGTTTTCTTTTGTTTACTTCCTGTTTCTTACGTTTTTGAATTTTATAAAGAACAATTTATTTCTTATAATGAACGAAAAGGTCGCAGAACGATTCGCCGGGGAGAAGGGAGATCATATATCGAATGATTGGAAAGGTGATACGCATTTACCGAAAGAGGAAAGGATACTCAATCCAGCAGTTGGCTGAAGATGCCCATGTCTCTAAATCATATTTGAGTAAAATTGAGCGTGGTGTCCATCGTAATCCATCTGTCCAGTTTTTAAAAAAGGTATCCTCATCACTAGACATTGATTTACAAGAGCTGTTTGATGCAGAAACGATGATGTTTCATTACGCTGAGGGCGGTGAACAGGAGTGGCGGGATCATATCGTTCATGCCGTCCAATCCGGCATGCCTAAAGAAGAACTGTATCAGCTGCTCCAAACCTACAGAAAGGAGCAGGAAGGAAAGACATTGCATGTCCATCATAGAAAGTTGACCGACTCAAATATGTCAGAATGGAAGCGTCTCATGAGTGAAGCAAAGGCCATTGGCTTAACCATCGAGGAAGTGAAAGCGTTTCTTACCAATATGGGAGAACACCGGGCGTAAGCCACTGAGATCAAACCAATTTGCGGGGAGAGGCGCTTGTCGCTTCGATGAAATAGAGCCTTTTTATATGAAAAGGCTCTGTTCAGTTTATGGACAAAGGGCTAAAATGAACTTATTTTAGCCCTTTGTCTTCTTTTCAGCGTGATAGCAGTCTAGGAAGGACAGCTACTTTTGCGGAGCGAATTTGACATTCGTGAGTACCTGCGCAGGACTGACACCGAATGCGAGGGTTTCTCTACACGCTGATAGCCTTTTTGCATGAAAAGGCTCTGTTTTCTATTATTCTTCTTTTTTTGTTCGTGCTTTTTTCGTAATATCATTGTTCTTCCAATAGGCCCATAGTGATGTGATGCCAAGAAAGGCTAACGTAATGAATTGCTGCACACCTTCTTCATCAATTGGAATTGGGCTTTTTCCTGCAGCAGTGAGAGCGCTGTTCACAAGTGCCAATAAAAGCAGCACAAGCCTCGCTATAGTGCCTGCACTAATTTTTTGAACCTTCAATGTAACCCCTCCCCTTATCCTTTCATACGGGCGATACTGCTCGTTCCCTCTCATATGTATGCAAAAAGCGAATGAATAGAAGAATGAATCAAAAAAAGAGACATCATTCCTAGATGCGGAATGATGCCTTGATTTATGTGCTGATTATTTAGAGAACATCTTTTTTGCTTCATCCATTGCCATTTTGTTGCCTAAAGCTGAATAATCTAGCCATGGCTGATCGGCAATCGGATACACTTGGTTTTTCTTCACAGCTTTTAGGCCTTTCCAAATCGGCGTCTGCTCTAACTGTTTGAATGCCTGTTGCGCCTTATCATCACGGTTCACGACGACAAAAATAGCATCTGCATCAAAGTCAGGAAGCACTTCTTGAGAAATGACTTCAAATGGACGTTTGCTGTCCAGTTTTTTCACACCATCTACAGGTGTCAGTCCTAAATCATCGTATAAAATTGGCCCCATCGGACGTTTCATACTAAATACTCGAAGCTCTTTTGCTGTTACACGAATTGCCATCACTTTTCCATTTCCAATCTTTTTCTGGATAAGTGATTTGACTTCTTTTGCTTCTTGATTGTAGTCCTTAATATATTGATCGGCTTCTTTTTCTTTATTGACGAGCTTGCCGATTTTTTTTAAATGATCACGCCATGTGCCATCATTTAAATTAAACACTTCGGTTTTGGCGATTTTCTTGTATTTTGATAAGTCTTGTCCAGCCAGTTCTTCATCGACGTAAATGACATCTGGTTTTAAAGCAAGCAATGACTCCATATCAGGATCTGCTGCGATGCCCAGCTTTTTCGTCTGGCTAAGCTGCTTCTTCGCATGTGGAAGGAAATCTTTTAAGTCTCCCCCTACAACAGAGCCAGCAGGTTTTATCCCGAGTGCTAATAAATCATTTGTTAAATGAATCGACAAGGATGCAATCTTAGGTGTTCCGTTTTCATCTTGATTTGTTGTCTTCTTTGTTTCCTGTTGACCACAAGCGGCCAGAATCAAGAAACAGAGCGTTAAACCAAACACAAGTACTTTTTTCATGATGAGTTCCTCTTTCTTATTTTGTTTTTGTTAGTAAATAGAGAAAATAAGGTGCTCCGATAAAAGCCACAACCACACCCGCTGGGATGGCATTTGGGGCAAATATGGAACGTCCGAGTGTATCAGCACTGACCAAAATCAACAATCCAAGCAAGGCGCTCACTGGTAAAAAATATTGGTGCAGTGAGCCGACAAGACGCCTCGCCAAATGAGGTGCAACAAGGCCAATAAAACCAATTCCGCCTGTCATCGATACACTTGCACTCGCTAGACCAACAGCTAAGGTGAGAAGAAAAAGTCGTTTGCGCTGTACACGTACTCCGACACTTGAGGCGACGGCATCACCTAATGTTAACGCATTGAGTGTGCTGGACTGCATGAGCGTAAGCGGGACAAGACATACGATCCAAGGCAGGAGCGCAAGTACATGAATCCAGTCTCTTCCCCATACATTTCCCACAAGCCACCTTGAAGCGAAGGTGTATGTATCTTCATCCAGTTTCAATGACAAATATAACGTCAATGCACTAAACCCCGCAGCTACGGCAATTCCAACAAGGATCAGCCGGATAGGTACAAGCCCTTCATGCCTGTCGTACGCAAGAAGAACGATGACTGCCGCCGCAAGTAGGCCACCACCAAATGTAAAGAGCGGAATGAGTAAAGATGGATTTCCTTCTAGTACGTGAAAATACGTCACAAAGATGATTAAGCCGAATGCGGCTCCTGCATTCAGACCGATAATCCCAGGATCGGCAAGTGGATTGCGGGATAAACTCTGCAAAATGCCACCTGCGATACCTAGACCTATTCCAGCTAGTATCGTCACGACGATTCGAGGCAGACGATAATCAAACAGCACCGTCTCACTTTGGAAATCTCCAAAGCCAAATAACGTTTTGACGACAACGAGAGGACTGAGTTTCAGCGTGCCGGTATTTAAACTATACAGCACAACAGCCGCACTCAGACAAAGCAAAACGGCTGTCACGACAAGAGCACGCCGTTTCTCTTTCATGACAGGTTCCTCCCTTCTTTTCTGGCAATATATAAGAAGAAAGGAACACCAACAAGTGCCACCATAACGCCAATGGCAAGCTCTCTTGGCGGATTTACTGTCCGGCTGGCAAGATCAGCGAAGACGAGAAGCATTGCGCCTAAAATCGCTGACATCGGAATGACGAAACGATAATTGACCCCAACCAACTTTCGTGCAATATGCGGAATGACAAGCCCGACAAACCCAATAGACCCAACCGCCGATACAGACACGCCTGCCAGCAGAACCGCAGCAGCCATACCTAGTATTCGCACTTGCCGGGTTTTCACCCCTAAATTCGCAGCTACATCTTCACCAAGTGATAATAACGAGAGGGATCGTCCTAATAACATCGCCCAAACGATAACAATGAGAATGACTGGAGCAAGGATCACCAGCTGCGGCCATTTGACACCTGCCACACCCCCTGCATACCAAAAAGCCAGATCCTGACTGAGATCAAAGTAAATGGCGATACCCGAGCTTAGCGCATGCAGCAATGCGGCAACAACAGCTCCAGCTACAGTGAGCCGAAGTGGGGTCAGTACGCCGCCAGCCGCCCCAATGGCAAAGATCAGCAGCGTACTGAGAACGGCCCCCAAAAAAGAAAATAACATCAATGCCGAATAAGGCATTCCTGGAAAAAAAGCAAAACAGAGAGCGACTACAAACATCGCACCGCCGTTAATGCCTAATATCCCCGCATCTGCCAGCGGATTTCTTGTAATGCCTTGCATCAGCGCACCTGCCACAGCAAACGCCGCTCCAACAAGCGCCGCTCCTAGCACACGAGGTAGCCTTAATTCATGAATGATCTGCTGCTCTGTCACATGAGGCTGATAGTCAAACACAGCTGTCCAGACCGTTTGCAAAGACAATGACTTTGCACCGTAGGAAACAGCCAAAAACATAGCCGCCAATAAACCAATGACAGCGAGAAAAAACAATAAAAAGAACAAAATAGGTGATGATCGTTTTTGTTGAGATGTTCGCTTATCCGGCAAAATCGGTGTCATCCTTTTCTTCATTAAAAGTCAGTTTGAAAATGAGAATCATAATCATCAAAATTATAGCCGTCAGCCTCTGAAAAATCAATGTACGGCTCAATTTTTTAATTATTGAAGGTATTGGTGGACGGCAAATAAGAGAATTCTTTCCTTCTGCTTTTTCTCGTTCTGAAAGACCTATCATTTTTTACAGTAGTTTAATAGGAAAATAGTTGACATTCCGCATGAAAATCCCCTAAAATTACAAAAGTAAGTCAAATGTTATAAAAATATTACAAACAGATGTCAAAGGAATAAAGAATGACCCGTCATGAGAGGAGAATTGAAAGTTGTGTCAGTAAAGGGAAAATGGAGTATCATCCTATTTGCGCTTGCCATCGTCATTGGAGCAGTTGCATTCTTTCAAAATCAGCAAGCAAGCGGTACAGAGAAGAAAAATGTGAAGCAGGATACGAATTATAAAAATGTTGAAATTGTCACTCTTGTAAATGACGGGAAGTTTATGAGATATGCGGTGAACTATCCACTTTTTCATCAAAAAAAGCTAGATGACAAGATTCAAAGCTATGCGAATTCAGCATTAGAGCATTTCAAAAAGACATTTAGTGAAGCAAAGGACATTGATGAAAACAAACGGTTTGAACTGAATATTGACTATGACATGGTGCACTATGCAAAACAATCTGCGGCCATTTATTTTACGACCTACACATATACAGGTCAGCAAAATGGAACCACTCATCACGTCACAATCAATTTCGATTTTAAGAAAAAAGACTTTCTTGACACAAAAGATTTATTTCAACCAAAAAAGGACTATTTGAAAAAATTATCCTATATTACATACACGGAGCTTAAAAAAGATAAAACCTTGTCTAAGGATCTATCACTCCTTCAAAAAGGAACAGCCCCTACTGATCAAAACTTCAGTCAATTCGCCTTAAAAGAGAAATATATAGAGTTCTATTTCCCAGCTTCTCAAGTAGCCGCGAAGGACTTAGGTCCACAAACGCTGGCGATCAAAAAGACGCTACTAAAAGATATCTTGAAGCCGGAATATATGAATAAGACCAAAAATCAGAATGAAATCAAAGAACCAAATCCAAAAAGAAAAGCCGTCAAGCTGCCGCAAAAGCCAAAGCTTGATCCGAATAAAAAAGCCATCGCACTCACATTTGATGACGGTCCAAACCCAGCCACAACTTCAACCATTTTAGCAGCGCTGAAGGAAAATAAAGGACACGCCACCTTTTTCGTATTAGGAAGCAGGGTTCAGTATTATCCTGGAATGCTTGCCGACATTTTAAAGGGCGGAAATGAGATCGGAAACCATTCATATAACCATCCTTTATTAACGAGACTCCCTCTAAAAGAAGCGGTCAAACAAGTAAAAGACACGCAGAAACTGATTGAAAAGGCCAGCGGTTATACTCCTACGCACTTTAGACCGCCATATGGAGGAACAAATCCCGACATCAATCAAGCGGTTGGCATGAACGTTTCATTGTGGGATGTCGATCCTGAAGACTGGAAAATTCGCAACAGCCAGCAGATCACAAACCATGTTCTCTCACATGCAGCAGATGGCAAAACCGTACTCATGCACGATATTTATGACAGCTCTGCTCGAGCAGCAGTGAAGATCATACATGAACTGACCAAACAAGGCTACCAGCTTGTCACAGTCAGCGAACTTGAACAATTGAAAAAAGAACGAAACGAACAGACCCCTGTGCAGTAAACACAGGGGCTTTTTTTTATGACTCTAACAACTTCTTTCTTTTCAACAATGCTTGAAACATCTCTTCAAGCTCACGAGAAGGCTCGATGCTTAAACGACTGAGCACTTCAGACAGCTGCATATCAATCAGCAGGAGCTCTTCTTCTTTCTTTGTAGCAGCTGGCTTTTCTTCCTTTTGTTTATATTCTTCATAGGTGCCATCAAAGCGTTCAATGGTCCCCTCGTGCACATGAAGAATACGAGTAGCCACCTGCTCAATGAGCCTTCTGTCGTGGGAGACAAACACAACTGTGCCCGGGTAATCTTTTAAAAGTCCTTCAAGCGCTTCTACTGCCGCAAGGTCTAAAAAGTTCGTCGGTTCATCAAGCATCAGAACATTGGCATCACTGACAAGTAACTTTGCCAGTATCGTCTTCACCCGTTCCCCGCCGCTTAATACGTTCGTCAGCTTATACACATCGTCTCCCCGAAACCCAAGTCTCGCTAAAACGGTGCGAACGACAGTCTCATCTTGAATCGCCTGTTCCAGTGCATTTTGTAAGATCGATTCATCTAGATTCAGTCCTGAAAGATCTTGGCTGAAATAACCAATCTTCACGGCTTCTGAACGAAAAATCCCGGGATGACCGTTTACAAGCATTCGGAGAAATGTCGTTTTACCGCTCCCATTCTTCCCAATGATCGCGACTTTGTCTCCACCTCTCACTTCTACATTCGCCTTTTTCCAAAGGACTTTATCTCCTGCCATGCCATCTACATGTTCGACACGAAAAATGGTGCGGCTTGCCACTTCCTTCATGGTGTGCTGCGTCATTTGAAGAGGCTGGGCTTCTTTTACCTTCTCCACCTTTTCTAATTTCTCCATTCTTGTTTCGATGGATTTGGCTGTTTTTTGAAGCTTTTTTTGCTTGTTTGCATAATAGGGCTTTGCAATTTTAGGCCCCGAGGATTTCAGCTTTGGAGATGGCTTTGTCGCTTTGTCGGCTTTTTTCATTTTCTTTTGCAGTGCATGTTCTAACTGTTTTTTCTTCTGGGTATACGCCTCGTACGCCTCCACTTGCTGACGATGTTCGAGTTCTTTTTGCCGGGCAAAATCGCTGTAGTTGCCTTTGTATGGTTTGAGTTTCCCATCCTCCAATTCCCAAATGTCTGTACATAACGCATCTAAAAAAGCACGGTCATGCGAGACGACAATCAGAGCACCTTGATGATAACGAAGCTTTTCTTCTAGCCACTCAATATGCTCCGTATCTAAGTGAGTCGTGGGTTCATCGGCTAATAAAAGGGCAGAAGGCCGGCTTAAAGCTCTTTCAATATAAGCTTGTGTCATCTCTCCGCCACTTTGTCTGCCATCTCCTGTCTTTAGTTGAGGAAGCAGGGTACAAGTTGTAGTGTGTGCAAATGTGCCGCTGTCTGGTTTTTCCCTACCCGCCAGTACATGGAGCAATGTCGTTTTCCCACTGCCATTTGTCCCTACAAGGCCGATTCGGTCCCCTTGATGAATGGCAAGCTCCTCTATATCAAATAACAAACGATCCTTTCGAAATACTTTTAATTGGTGGGCTCTCAGTAACATCCAACCCTCTCCTTTCGTATCAGGAGACATCAAAAAGCCTCCCATTCTCAGAATAGGAGGCAAAATGGTGTACAAAAATAAGCGTATCGATACAGAATGACATACGGTTCATCAAATGAGCACACATCTCCCCCGTATCCATCACTTCAATCTTTGATTCCCAAGCTGTACCATCCTATTCCGAAGCTAAAAAATGAAAACGCAGCAAACATAGCAACACATATCGTTTGCTCACTGCCTTCGTTCTTTCATTTTGCTTACAGGTCATAGGATTAGTACTTCATTGCATTGGGTCACCCTTCCGTCATTTGTTACGTATACGATAAAAGATTGGTTATTTTTTGTCAAGCTGAAAAGGCATGAGTGAGTCTATTAGCTTGAGCGTAAATGGATGAGTCGCTTCAAACAGCTGGTCACTTTTACATTCTTCCACAAGTTTTCCCTCATGTAAAAAAAGAAGTCGATCACATAAATAAACGGCTGCCTCTAGATCATGGGTAATCATGAGAATGGTCATATCTAACTCTTGCTTTAATGTCTCAAGAAGCTCCAATATTTGAACTTGGACAGAAACGTCAAGTGAGCTAAGGACTTCATCTAAGATGAGAATGGCTGGATTCGTCGATATGGCTCTTGCTATGCATACACGCTGGAGCTGACCGCCGCTTAGCTGATGAGCATATTGATTTAGCAAAGACGATGGAAGTCTTACTTGCTTGAGCAGGGACAACACTTTTTGGTTCATATTCATGTTTCGCTTTATTATTTGCATGGGTTCTGCTATGATCTCTTTCACTGTAAAGGAAGGATGGACAGAAGATAGATAATCCTGAAAAACAACACTCATTTCCCCCCGGTTCATCTTACGCCATGTATGAGCTGGCCATCCATCTATCTTTATCTCTCCGCCGTCTAATGTTTCTAAACCAAGCAGCGTACGTGCTATTGTACTTTTACCACTACCGCTCTCACCGACTAACCCGACACATTCACCCTCTCCAATCTGAAATGAAACCTGAGCTATGCGTGCTATGGATTCCTCTTTATGAAAAAAGCGTCCTTTATCTTCTCCATGTTTAAGTAGTTGATTTGCTGTGATCAGCATGGGAATGCCCTCACTCTCTTCTGCTGCCTCAGTGCTTCAAGGGGTGCCGATAAGCGAAGCCTCGTTTCTAGTAAATGCCTCGTTTGAGGATGCTCAGGTGATGTAAATATCTCTTTTGCATGACGATGCTCAAGCATCTTCCCTTGGTGCATCACCAACAATTCATCAGCGATTGCCTGAACGACGCCTAAATCATGCGAAATGATGATCAAGGCAGCTCCTGTTTCTTCTTTCAGCCTCTGTAATTGTGTGATGACTTCACGCCGGTTATATGCATCTAATGATGCTGTAGGCTCATCGGCAATGATCACGTCAGGAGAAAGCATGATCGTAATGGCAATCACGACACGTTGAAGCATTCCTCCCGACAGCTCATGAGGATATTTTTTCATTAACATATGCGGATTGTTTAAATGGACACGTTCTAGCCCAGTGATCGCATGTGCTGTCCCTTCTTTTTCACGTAAACCCAAATGCCGCTGGAACGTTTCAAGTATTTGATGACCAATTGTTTCAATTGGATTGAACGCATTCATAGCATCTTGTGGAATGTAGCCAATTCGCTTTCCTCTCCACTGCTGTGAAGTCTGACTTGTCAATTTTTCACCGTCAAACAAAATGGTCCCAATCATCTCTAGCGAAGGAGGGATAAGGCCAATTAATGCTTTTGCAACGGTTGATTTTCCGCTTCCACTTTCTCCAATAACGCCTAAACAACGTTGTCTATGTAATGTAAACGTGATATTTGCCACTAAATCCTTTTGTTGAATCGGATCATGTACGGACAGATTTTTTATCTCGATGAAAGGCAAACCGTCTCCCCCCTTTTTTGTTGGTAAGGTGCATGGCAGGGTTCATGACCTGCTGAAGACTGTCTCCTAAAAAATTCAGTGCCATGACCACAAATAAGATCGCAAGTCCAGGTGGGAGCATATGAGCCGGGTGCGTCACCATGACATTCTTCGCCTCGTTGAGCATCATGCCCCATTCCGGTGTAGGTGCACTCACACCTAATCCAAGAAAAGACAGAGCAGAAATATTTAAAATGACCCAGCCTGCGTCAAGTGTAGCAAAGACAGCAATCTCTCCTGAGATGCGAGGAAATAGATGTTTTCGAAGGATATAAAAAGGTGAACCCCCAGATACTTTCGCAAACTGAACAGATGGTTCATTCGTATATTGCAGGACTGACGAACGAATCATCCTTGTATACCAAGCCCATTTTGCAAGGACATTGGCCAAAATAATATTGAAAAGCCCAGGTCCCATAATGCCCACAACGGCCAAAATCATCACCTCTGCTGGAAATGACAGCATGACATCACATATTCTCATTAGAGCTCCATCAACTTTCCCTCTAAAAAAGCCAGCTACAAGTCCAAGTATCGTGCCAATGAACATCGTGATACACATTGTCAGCACGGCAGCAAGCATCGTTGTCCGAATACCATATAAGAGCCGGGACAATACGCATCTCCCCAGCTGATCCGTTCCGAGCGGATATGTTAGACTCACACCGGCATATTTTTGAAGAATATTCGTGTCAGTTGGATCATGTGGCGCTAGCACTGGTGCAAACAGCCCAGCTAATGTGACAAGTGCCAAAAACCAAATAGACAGAATGGCTATGCGATCTTTTCTTAATCGATTCCATCCGGGCAAAGTTCTCAGACCTCCTTTCGCAACTGCGGATTCATGATCATTTGTATGACGTCCGCGATAAGGTTGCACACAACGAATAGAATTCCCATCACAAACAAATAGGCTTGAATCATAGGAAAATCGGCGTGAAAAATAGCTGTTACACACAAACGGCCAACCCCTGGCCAAGCAAAGAGATTTTCAATAATGACGGTTCCTGCAATGAGCTTTGGTATTGACATACCGAGTGCTGTTACCGCTAGTTGAAGGGCATGTCTCATCACCTTCAATTGAATGGTTCGTTCCTTTAAACCACGAGCTCTTGCATAAAAAACAAAGGGCTCGTGCTGAAACTTTAGGATTTGATTTCGAATGAGTCTCACATAGGTCGATAAGTAGCCAAACGATAGAGTCATCGCTGGCAAAAGAAGCGATTTAAACCCTTCCATTCCACTCGTGTTGACCCAGTTAAATTTGACTGAAAAAAGCCAGATAAATAAAATGCCCAACCAAAAACTAGGCATGGAAGCTGCAATAAACACAAATGCTCTCACGATTCGATCCAACCATGTATGTGCCGCATATGCACACACCATTCCGAATAACAAACTCAGCACAATAATAAACAAAAGGGACATCCCTGCAAGCTGTAAAGTCGCAGGAAGTGCCTCCATCATCAGGTCAAGTACAGGCTCATGTGTGACATAACTACTGCCAAAATCACCTGTT
Organism: Bacillus altitudinis 41KF2b; assembly: GCF_000691145.1. Lineage (GTDB taxonomy): Bacteria > Bacillota > Bacilli > Bacillales > Bacillaceae > Bacillus > Bacillus altitudinis. The sequence continues at coordinate 342,219 of NZ_ASJC01000002.1, forward strand.
AATCCGTCTTTAAGCCATGTGACATAGCGTATGAAAAACGGTTGATCTAAGCCTAGCTCTTGACGCATAGATTCAATCATCTCTTCCGTTGGGGTTACTTGGTTCACACGTAAAGCGACCTCAGCTGGATCACTCGCACGCATCGCAAGTAGCACAAACGCAAAAAACGTAATGAATACAATGAGCGGCAAAAGAAGCAATAATCGTTTTATGATATAGCGTGTCATGTCTCAGCCTCCGATTTATGACGAAAAATACATTCGATCAAAGGGAATTTCATACTGAGATACATGAAAATCTACACCTTTGAGGCGCTTATTATAAACGGCCTTTGTCACAGAATAGGAAATAGGGATATACACATTTTCATCATGAATATACGTCAAAATATCTCGGTACATTTGTGCCCTCTTTTGCTCATCCGGCTCCACCAATACTTTCGTAATGGTCTCATCCAGCCACTTTTTCTTTTTCAATCCTAACTGAGCTTGATAATCAGCATGGGATGCAACACGGAATGAAGAGACGTATGTTTGAGGGTCATAAGGAAGTCCCCAAGATAGAGAGTACATAAGATCAAACTTTCCTGTTTTTTGACGATCTAAAAATGCCTGTTTTTCTTCACCTCTAATATCCAGCTTGATTCCAACCTGCTTGAAGTCCTGCTGAATCGATTCACTAATCGTTCTTTCACCTGCATTATCCGAATTATAATAAATGGTCACGCTGAGCGGCTTGTCTTTTTGATAGCGATAGCCGTCTTCTTTTAGCTTCCAGCCTGCCTCATCTAATAATGCCTCTGCTTTCTTTTTTTGATAGGTTTTCTTTTTAAGCGGAATATCTGCGTAAGGGACTGATGGGGCGAGCAGTGTATGTGCCACCTGTTCAGTTCCATTTAAAATCCCTTCTGTAATCATCTCTTTTTGAATGGCATATTGAAATGCTTCTCTTACTTTTGGATCTTGTGTTATTGGTTGATTGGAGTTGATCACAATAGATCTTGATCCAACAGGAGGACTCACGGTTACCCCATATTGACCAGCTTCTTTTAAAGCCTGAAATGAATCTCCGTCGATCATGTCACCATCAGCTCCAAATAAGAGGTCGATCTCCCCTTTTTGCAGAGCGAGTAAAATCGTTTGGTGATCCGGCATGACCTTCCATTTCACTGTTGAAATCTTTGGCTTCTTTCCCCAATAGTGATGATTCACTTCAAAAATGGCATATTGATTTTTCTTATGTTCCTTTAACACATAAGGGCCTGTACCTGCATAACCTTTGACGCCTTTTGATGTGGTGCCATCAATAAAGCTTTTGGGAGAAATAAAACGGAATGGACGTGTTAAACCAAGTTCTTCTAATGTTGGATAATAGGGCTCCTTCAATGTGAGAACAAATGTATGTTCATCTACAGCCTTTGTGGATTTAATTTCTGACACGAGATTGAGCCAAGCATTTTTTTCGATATTTTTGACAACTGCATCAATATTCATTTTGACAGCCTTCGCATTAAATGGCTCACCATCTGAAAAAGTCACGTTTTCTCGAAGATGAAATGTGTAGGTTTTTCCATCTTTAGAAATATCCCAGCTTTGGGCCAGGGCAGGTTGAATGCCTTTTTCCGTATTCACAACAAGCGATTCAAACACCATATTTTGAGCGGCCATCTCCCCGCCATATAGATGGGGATTAATGTCTCTTATATCTTTTGTACTTGCATACACCAGTTCATCATCTTCTCTTCCACTTAAACTGGAAGAGGTCTTATTTTCAGAACAAGATGCCAATAGAAAACAAGCCATGACTGAAAACAGCATCAAGGTATATGTCACAAAGGACTGCTTTTTCTCGTCCTTTTTCTTTATGTAATCAGGTTGATGATTCATATGTACTTCCCCCAAATGTTCATTTTATCGTAATCATTACGATTATTAATCGAAATGATTACGAATTGAATATTAGCATACAGATCTGGGAAATACAATGGCTTTTTTCACCGAAAAAACAGACTCATGATTGAGTCTGTTTCGCTTGCATAAACTGATCAATGACACGTAATGCTTTTTCTGTTCCACCTGCTGTTTGGAAACTTTCTTCAATCTTTTCAATCCCAGCACGGTATGTGTCACTTCCGAGTACACTCTCTACAGTATCTCTCAACTGTTTTGCTGTCAGCTGGTCTTTATCGAGTGCACGAGCAGCAGAGAGATCCGTCAGTCTTTTTGCCACCATCGGCTGATCTTTGTCAACCGGAATGACAACCATCGGAACATGATAATGAATACCTTCATTGACACTGTTCATCCCGCCGTGAGTCACAAACACATCTGTCAGTTCAAGGACTTCAAGCTGCGGCACATAAGGCTCGATGAGAAAATGAGATGGCGCTTCTTTTAGGAGAGACATGTCGATTTTTTCACCAGTTGCGAGAATCACTTTTCCATCAAAGTCGGCAAAGGCATCAATACACATATTAAAGAATGCTTCAGTATCTCCAAGAACCGTTCCCATTGAAATAAAGACGACCTTCTCTCCCTCAAGCGTTTCTAACGGGAAATCATGCTGGTCAGCACGTTTTAGAAAGCTAGGTCCAATGAAGACAAACGAATCATCCAATGCATCAACAGACGGCTGAAAATATTCACTTGTATACACCATATTCAGTTCTCCGCGGTTTTTCATGAATTGCATCAAATGGGTTGGCTGAACGCCAAAACGTTCATGTATTTCTTCTAACAGATGAGCCGCCTTCTCATCTTTTCTGTATAAAGGTGTATCAAAATGCGCCTCCTGCAGCACAAAAGAAGGATTCGAACCGATGCCTGGAATCTGTAAGTAATCCCGCACAAGCTCACCTGCTCCAAACATATCAAAATAGACCAAATCAAACGAATGCTGTTGAGAAAGAGTTTCCACTACTTCTAAAATGTCTAATGACGTTTGTAGCATGGCATGAAAAAATGGCTGCATGGATTCCAAATTGTCTTCTTCCACACTTAATGTTCGAATATAATCTGGATGTATATGTATGTGAGCGCCTAAGCGTTTGATCCGTTTTTGATAATGTTCAGTTGTGACCACATGCACTTCATCACCTCGATCAACAAATGCTCTTATCATCCCTAACATTGGGTTCACATGTCCTTCAGCTGGGAACGTAATCATTAAAACTTTCGCCACAAGAATCCTCTCCTTATTGTCAATTCTCTTCCATGTTAATCTTATACAGTGATCGGGCTCAACAAATACGCCTGAAAAGGGCAGAAATGAGTCTTATGGCTAGTAATTTTAAGAGGTTATCAAAAAAAAGACAAAGCCTCCCGTTTAAGTACTTTGTCTTTTTTTGATTATTTTTTGAGCAGCATTTGTTTAAACGCAGCAGACTGTTTTTCAATTGAGATCGGATCAGCATAGATAAATTCATTGATTGAATAGGTTAGAACATGTCCTTGTTTCACTGCTTTATTTTTCTTCCATACACCGCTGCTTGTGATATCAAAATTCGGTGCTTTTCCATCCTTTGTTGGTACAAGTAAATAGTCGCCAGTATACTCGTTCATCTCTTCTAATGAAATGCCGAGATACCCTTCTTTTGGAAGAGCTTTTTCTGCCTTTTCAGGCAAGCTGAACCCATAGCCTTGATAGATGACTGCCCCGCCGCGGCCAAAGTCTGTACCAAATAAGTATACTTGCTTTGGTTCGACGTCCATAATAGAGAACGTCTTGTCATCACCAATTTTTGCTTTAATCTCTTTGCCATCTTTCTTCAGCTGCTCGTCCATTTGTTGTACTTGTTTTTTCGCTAACGCTTCTTTTCCAAGAATCTTTCCGATTTCAATATGCATCTCTTTGAAGCTATGTTCACTTGTTGTGAAAGTAATTGTTTTTGCGATCTTTTTATATTTTTCAACTTGATCATTTTGTGAATAAGCAATGATGAGATCAGGCTTCAGTTTGGCGATTGCCTCCACATTTTCTATCGGCACCCTCTTCACACCTGTTTCATCTAAAAAGGATGATTTAGGATAAACATCTGTCATGCCAACAGGTGTCACACCTAACTTTTTAAAATTTCCAAGCTGTGCTGTTAACACAACAATTCGTTTCGGCTTGTCAGGAATGGTGATCTTTTCACCCGTTTCAGTTGTATATGTACGAGTATTTGATTCTTGTTCTTTATTGTCTTTCTGCCCGCAAGCCACCAACAATACTGCCAGCAGACTCATAAGCCACATCATTTTTTTCACTTACGAAACCACCTTTAATTGAGAATGATTATTAATTATAGCATAAATAGTTTGGTATAGATGTAAAGTTTTAGAAGTGAACGCCACACAAAAACCCCTCTCTTAATGGAGAAGGGTTTGAGAGACCTTGTTCTATCGTGAACTAGGTCGAGCATGAACTCGAAGAACGTATAATTGACATTACTTGAACCAACACGATGGATGGTTATTTGAATTGAGGACAGTTATTCAAACATAGAAATTTTAGGGTCTTTATCGTAACAGTGAACAAGCATAGCGTGTACTTGCCCCCTATGATGATAAACATGTGCTAAAATCTCTAACAACCATTCATACCTTGTATATGTCACACCCCAATAGGAAGTGGTACGAGACAGTAGTTCTGTGTCCGATAATTTCATATAATGATTTTTTAATGAATGGAAATTAGTCATTAAGCCTTTTTCTATCGACTTTACAGTTTTATATGATACATTAGCATAAAATGTTTCCATCTCTTCTTGGGTCGCCTCATTCGCAATACGCCAGTCAGCTTCACAAATGATCGCAATGTGTTCCAGCAACTCTCCGATAGACTGCTTATGAGGTGTTGGTCTTTTTCGTAAATCAGCTTCTTCTAATTGACTCACTATTTTTATTAATGTTTTAACAGCTACTTCAATTTGATGTAAAACACTTTCACAATTCATTAGTGCCTCCTTATGAATGAATTCTGCCCTTTTCGTTGAACAAGCTTTGAGAATATTGATGAACTGACTTTATACTCCAATAATAGATTAAGTTTACTTGATTGCCTATCATCAAGAAAATTTGTCTTTTTAACAATATTAATCTGTGTTTTTCGATACAAAATGAACTCTCTAATAAATAGTGAAGTTCCTCTCAATTTACTCACACAATACCACTCATAAAAAAACAAAAAAACCCTTTATTTCAAAGGGTTTTCAAGTTCTTTCATAAATAATCCATCGGATACTCAAGACGCGCTCGGAGGGATTCGAACCCCCGGCAGACGTGGTACCGGAAACCACCGCTCTATCCAACTGAGCTACGAGCGCACGATTTGTTTTTTGAACGTCAGCATAACAAATTATAAGGGAAATGCTGCAAGAAAGCAATGATTAATCGCCAGCCCTGTCGATGTATTTTCTTCATTCCCATACATATAATCATATGATGGTTTGAAGTGAAAGGATTTTGGGGAAAATGGATAGGGGTATTTGATTTTAGGTCAGCATTTTGTTTGACCTTTATTGACCAAAAATGTATCATTGAATTACATACTTACCTAAAAGGTGAAGGAGGAACATTATGAATTTAATACCTACAGTCATTGAGCAAACAAATCGTGGGGAAAGAGCTTACGACATTTATTCTCGTCTTTTAAAAGACCGTATTATCATGCTTGGTTCTGCGATCGATGACAATGTTGCCAACTCCATCGTATCACAGCTTCTCTTCTTAGAAGCCGAGGATCCAGAAAAAGATATCTCTATCTACATTAACAGCCCTGGCGGTTCGATCACAGCTGGTATGGCCATTTATGATACGATGCAATTTATTAAACCAAAGGTATCAACTATTTGTATTGGTATGGCTGCATCTATGGGTGCGTTCCTGCTTGCTGCTGGTGAAAAAGGTAAGCGTTATGCCCTTCCAAATAGTGAAGTGATGATTCACCAACCACTAGGTGGTGCGCAAGGTCAAGCAACAGAAATTGAAATTGCGGCAAAACGAATCCTTTCTTTACGCGATAAACTGAATCAAGTACTTGCTGAACGTACTGGTCAGCCAATTGAAGTCATTGAGCGCGATACAGATCGTGACAACTTCAAAACAGCGGAAGAAGCACTTCAATACGGACTCATTGACAAAGTCTTGACCCGTAATACAGAAGAACAAAAATAATCACAAAACAAACCGTCTGCTCTTTGAACAGACGGTTTTTTGTTATGCATCTATTTTAAGACAGCTCCGTCCATTTCTGTTGAAGAGTTGGTGTTTGATAGGAAGCCATCTGTGAAATCAATTCTTTCGGTTCTCCAGAGGCATGTAGTAATTGAAGGTGTGATTCATTCGAAAAACCTTCCTGTACACTAAACTTCACCATGTCTATGAGCGGATTGAAATAGTCATTCACTTGATACAATCCGATTGGCTTTTGATGGATGCCAATTTGCGCCCAACATAGCACCTCAAATAATTCTTCATATGTACCAAAACCACCTGGCATGGCAATAAACCCATCGGCCAGCTCGCTCATTTTCGCTTTACGTTCATGCATCCCTTTAACTTCAATCAATTCGGTTAGCTCTTGATGCACAACCTCTCCTCTAAAAAGCCCTTTTGGCATGACTCCGATCACTTGCCCGCCGTTTTTCAATACCTCATCCGCTATAGCTCCCATTAAGCCAATTCGTGAGCCGCCGTATACAAGACGGATTCCTTGCTCTGCCATATAAGCCCCTAGCTCGACAGCTTTTTGTTTGTAGATGTCATTCACACCTGGATTCGAACCAGCAAACACACAAATCGTTTTCATCAAAACAGCTCCATCTCTCTCTATGATTTCTTCACCCACTCATTCTACTATAATTCATTGTAAAGAAACAGCCGCTCCATCTATATATAGTGTAAAATTAGAAGGCGAACACCATATAAGGAGCTGTATAAAGAGAATGCAAACAACTGAAATGGAAAAATGGATCAAAGATTTCTACAAAATGAGAAGTTGGACAGAATACGGGCCGTTTATCAGGTTAGGTTTCCTGATGGAAGAAACAGGTGAACTCGCTCGTGCAGTCAGGGCGGTCGAAATTGGACGCGATCGACCTGATGAGAAAACACAGGAGGACGCCGCGTTAAGAAAGGACCTTATTGAAGAAATGGGAGATGTCTTAGGAAATCTACTTGTTCTAGCTGATCTCTATGATGTAACAGTAGAAGAGGTCTTCTCTTCCCATCAACAGAAACTCACACAACGGTTTTCTAGTGAAAAAGAGCAGGTGAAAATCCCGTGACCGACATGTCACGGGATTTGACAAAGGGCTAAAATGAACTTGATTTTAGCCCTTTGTCTTCTTTTCAGCGTGATAGAAAACCTTTGCAGTCTAGGAAGGACGAGTACCGGCGCGGAGCGAATTTGACATTCGTGAGCACCGGCACGCAGAACTGACAAAGAATGCGAGGGTTTGTCTATACGCTGAAGCACGTGACCGACATGTCACGTGCTTTTTTTAGCCTTTTATAGCTGCTGTGGTGAAATATCATCCGTTCGTTCAAAGAAATGCTGTTTTCCAATGTGATGGAAAAGACCGGTACGATGCAAAAGCTCTTTTGGCTGTGATTGAAGCCCTACAATCATCAATTTTCCATTGTGATGCTTTAAACGATTAGAAATGTTCATCAGAACCGCTTCTGCTGAGGTGTCCATATAATTCACTTTGTTCATAAGCAAAATGAGTGTTTTCGGCTTTGTCTGAACATGATCCAAAATCGAATTTTCCAATGAATCGGTTGTACCGAAAAAGAGTGGCCCTTCAATCGAATACATACTAATCCCTTTCTGATCGGTCTCCCTTTCTAAGGCAGCTGCGGTTTCGATTTGAGGAACAGCAACATTTGAGGAAATATTCGTTGTCTGGCTCATTTTTTTGATAAAGGCGATAAACGCTAAAATGAGACCTGCAGTCACCCCTATAATCAAATCACCGATGACCGTTAGCAGGAAGGTCACGACAAGCACAAGGGAATCCGCATTTTTGACTTTGACAATATTGATAAACTCCTTTTTCTCACTCATATTCCACGCCACAAACATCAAAATCGGTGCCATGGCAGCAAGTGGAATCATCGATGCATATGGTGCAAATAACATTAAGATGAGCAAGACAACGACACCATGCACGACTCCTGAAATGGGGCTTGCTCCACCATTTTTAATGTTTGTTGCCGTACGAGCAATCGCTCCAGTCGCTGGGATCCCTCCAAAAAGCGGTGCCGCCATATTGGCAATTCCTTGCCCGACAAGCTCCTTGTTGCTGTCATGCTTTGAGCCTTTCATATTATCAGCAACCATAGCTGACAAGATCGACTCCACGCCGCCCAAAAGCGCAATGACAATAGCCGGCGGCAGCAAATAAATCATTTTTTCAATCGTCAATTCAGGAAAAGCGAAAGTTGGCAGCTGACGAGGGATTTCGCCATATGCAGAGCCGATGGTTTCAACTTGTCCTTGAAAAAAGAGAACAGCTATAAATGTTGAAACGAGTAGACCTAATAGAGCACCAGGTATTTTGGGAATGTATTTTTGTGCCGCCAAAATCACGATGAGCCCAACAATCGCTGTGAGAATGGCGAGACTGTTTGCGGTACCGAGATGGACCACGATTTCTCTCATATTGAGGAAAAAGCTTTCATGTTTTTCAACACCCTTTAATCCGAGGAAGTTGGCAATCTGTCCTGAAAAAATAATGACAGCAATGCCGGCAGTAAAGCCGATGATAACCGGACGAGGAATAAATTTCATGAGCTTTCCTAGTTTGAATATTCCGAATAAGACAAGCATACAGCCTGCCATAAAACCAGCAATGAGTAAGTTTTCAATACCGTACTGGCTGACGATCCCGAATAAAATTGGAACAAATGCCCCGGTCGGTCCGCCAATCTGATACTTTGAACCACCAAACAATGAAATCAAAATGCCGGCAACGATGACTGTGTATAGTCCGTATTCTGGTCCGACACCAGATGCAATGGCAAAAGCCATGCCTAAAGGAATTGCCACAACGCCCACGACAAGCCCAGCGATTAAATCGCGTCTAAACTTTGATGAATCATAACCTTCAAATCTTCCATAAAAACGCATGGTATGTGTTGGCCTCCTTCAAGTATGTGTAGATGATTTAGGTATATTGCGGGTCGATCTGTTTATCTTTTATAACGACATCCAGCTTTCCTGTTGCCGGATGAATCACTAGTCCATGAACAGCTACATCACTTGGCATGAGCGGGTGCTCTTTGACTAATTTCACACTTTGGGATACGCTCTCTTCCACTGAATCAAAGCCTGTCAGCCAGCCCTTTAAATCAACACCTGCGCTTTTCACAATGCTCAAACACTTTTCCTCAATTCCCCGTGCTTTTGCCTTTTCAAGTAAAGGGTCTGCCGCAAGGCCTGCCATTCCGCATTCATGGTGTCCGACAATGCATACTTCCTCTGCTTTCAGCTCATAAATGGCTAGTAAAATACTCCGCATGACACTGCCAAATGGATGTGTGACGATGGCTCCTGCATTTTTAATGATCTTCGCATCACCATTACGAAGCCCCATGGATTGCGGTAATAATTCCAACAGGCGTGTATCCATACAAGTTAATATAACCAATTTCTTCTCAGGAAATTTTCCCGCCTTGAAAGGCTCATACTGTCTCTCTTTCACAAAATCTGCATTGTGCTGAAGAATCTGTTCTAATGTTGATTCCATCCTGTCATCTCCTATCTTTTTCAAGTGATTGTAACGCCTTACCTGGCCTCCTTTTCCCTTGTGTGTTCTCAAGCATAGAGAAGAAAAATGATAGAAAAAAAAGAAAAAAATGAGAAAACGATGAGAGAATATGTAAGCATTTTCTCTATTTTGCTCTTTGTTCCGCTTCAGCACAGGGGATATGCGGCTTTTGCTTACAAACGATGGCTCTCATTTCACCAAAAGACGATGAAATGGTTTAGTAGAAAATGACCATCCCGTTTAATACACTGCAAATATAATAAATTTTCTACCAAAAAGTCTCGATCTATTTTCCAGTTTGTCAGATTATCTCCCGAAACATCTAGCATTTTTCTATGACTCATCTACTAATCACTCGTTTTTCTACATCATAAAAAGACATCAGATGGCCATGTCATTTACTCTTTCACTATAAAAATCTCTCCTTTTCAGTTATTTCAGTATATTAAATATTGAGCAGCTCATATTCAAACGTGTACTGCCAAAATGGTTGCTTTATAATAAAAAGAGAAAGATGACCATGTGAAAGGAGCGAGTTGATGATGAAACCACATATTTTTGTCGCCAAACCCTTACCTGCCTCTTTTGAAGACATGTTAAAAGAACATTGTACATATGAGGTATGGCAGTCAAAGGATCCGATCCCAAGAGATCTATTATTTGAGAAGCTGCAGAAGGCTGATGGCCTTTTAACATCTGGTACGAAAATTGATCAAGATTTATTAGATCATGCACCTCAACTCAAGGTGGTAAGCAATAATTCAGTCGGCTATGACAATTTTGATCTAGAAGCCATGAGACAAAGAGGCGTGATTGGTACGCACACGCCTTATACACTCGATCATACCGTTGCTGATCTTGCCTTTTCGCTCATTCTCTCTTCTGCGAGGAGAATTGCCGAGCTTGATCGTTTTATCCGCAAGGGAAAATGGACAAAATTTGTTCAAGAGGAAGATATATTCGGCATTGATGTCCATCATCAAACGCTTGGGATCATTGGGATGGGACGAATCGGTGAGCAAGTAGCCAAACGAGCCGCTCATGGTTTTGATATGAACGTCCTCTATCACAACCGGAGCCGAAACGAGAAAGCCGAATCGGCCTATGGCGCTGTATATTGTGCACTGGATGACTTGCTAAAGCAAGCTGATATCATTGTGTTAATCACACCGCTGACTGATGAGACGTACCATATGATAGGAGAGCGGGAATTGAAATTAATGAAGCCGACAGCTTTATTCGTGAACATCTCCCGAGGAAAAACCGTCGATGAGAAAAGCCTCATTCAAGCACTGCAGGAAGGGTGGATTAAAGGAGCTGGTCTGGATGTGTATGAGCAAGAACCGCTTCAGGAAGATCATCCTTTCAAAGAGATGGACAATGTCACGCTTGCCCCGCATATCGGTTCCGCTACTGAAACGACAAGAGATCTTATGCTGAAACGAGCCATTCATAATGTTCTTCATGGAATTGACGGTAAAGCCCCTGTTGATATTGTGAAGGAGCTTGCCTCATCTTAATTGAAAAAAGGCGCAGGGAACTGCGTCTTTTTGTTTACGTCATCTAGAGACAGTAGGTCAAAAAGCCTCATTTTTTCCAATCTCCTGATTCTTTACATTCTCTTCATATGCCGGTGCTATAATATGAGGTAGACAAGCATCAAGAGGACGGCATCCCATTTCCTTTTGAGGAGGATCAAGATGAAAAAAATAAGTTCGATTTTTACTCTGTTCGCTCTGATTGCTGCCATTCTGTTTTCTGGATTTATCCCGCAGCAAGTCCATGCAGAAACACCACTTACACCCACAGCCACAAATGAGACTGCTTCCGTACAGCTTGCACCAGACCTTCGTACCCTTGCCGTCATTAATACCTTTGATGGTGTAGCAGATTACTTAATCCGCTATAAACGACTACCTGATAATTACATCACCAAATCACAAGCGAGCGCCCTCGGATGGGTGGCATCAAAAGGAAATTTAGCTGAAGTCGCGCCGGGCAAAAGCATCGGTGGAGACGTATTCTCTAATCGGGAGGGACGCCTTCCATCAGCTAGCGGCCGTACATGGCGTGAAGCCGACATCAACTACGTATCCGGTTTCCGTAATGCTGACCGCCTAGTATACTCAAGTGACTGGCTCATTTATAAAACAACCGATCACTATGCGACATTTACGAGGATTCGTTAATCATTGTAAAAAGACTGCCCTAAGTCAAAAGGGCTGTCTTTTTTCATATTGTTTACGGAAGCAGTTTTTGTACGTACTCCTCAAACGGTTGTGAGAGTGGTTTCTTCGATACTTCTTCCTGTTCATGTATCGTGACATGATCTTCTGTCACGATCACACGACCTGTTGGTGTCAGTTTGGATGCAAGCGGCCTTTTGTTAAAAGGAGAGGCTTCATTTTCATAAATCTCATGCCTCAATTGCACAAGTGTATCTTCACCGACTTCTTTCAATGTAAAAGCATAACCTGTTTCAGCACCCGCTCCCCTATCCAATTGGAGTAGATGGGTTCCTTTTTCTGTTTCCTCTGCGTTCACTCGAAAACGAAGGGACGGTGCTTCCACCCATTCACCTGTAAAAGGGACGGGCTGAAGGGGTAAATTCACACCAAATCCTGCATCAATGAGGTATCGCTCATGGTGATGTTGAAGGACGATGGCTACATGCGTTCCATCCAGTGCCCACTTCTCTGCTTCTTTGTTATATACGGTCCCTTGAACGAGCTGTACAGCGAGACCTGCCTCTTTTAAGACATAATATAAGAGCGGATTGAGGTCATAGCAAAGCCCACCTCTGCTGCCTTCCAGAAGATGAAGCTTCAAACCTTCTTGATCCAAAGCATAAGCGTGTTTACCCACCACAGATCTATTTTCAAAAGGAAAGGTATAAGCCATCTTCCTTAGTAAATCAGGCAATTGTTCAAAGGTAATGGACGAAGCTTCGTATCCAATTTTCTGTAAAAAGGCTGATTGAATCACAACTTTCCCTCCTAAAAAAACTGAGCCCTTGAAGAGACTCAGTTTTCTTGATTGATAAAATCCGTTAACGCATCGATGGCTTCTTGTTCATCTGCTCCATCAGCTATTAGTTTGACGGTGACCCCAGAGCTGATCGCAAGGCTCATCAGTCCCATAATACTCTTCGCATTGACTTTTTTCCCATCTTTCTCTAGAAAAATATCAGCACCAAAACGATTGGCTTCTTGAACGAACAAAGCAGCCGGACGTGCCTGCAAACCCGTTTTCAGCTGAATTGTGACCGTTTTTTCCACCATATGATCTGCCTCCCTTTTTTATTTCCCTATTTGAGTGTAACAGCTTGTCCGTTTCTTAATTGTTCTGCAATTTGATCTAGCTTTCTTAAACGGTGATTAATGCCTGATTTGCTGATCTTGCCGCTTTCCACCATTTCGCCAAGTTCCTTTAGTGTGACTTCTTGGTAGTCAATACGCAGTTGCGCAATTTCACGCAGCTTATCTGGCAGGGCGTCTAGTCCAATCTTTTCGTCAATGAATTGAATATTTTCAACTTGGCGCAGTGAGGCACCGATCGTTTTATTCAAGTTTGCTGTTTCACAATTGACGAGCCGGTTCACAGAATTCCTCATATCTCGGACGATGCGCACGTCTTCAAAACGAAGCAATGAGTTATGAGCACCCACAACACTTAAGAATTCCGTAATTTTCTCCGCTTCCTTCATGTATGTGATAAAGCCTTTTTTTCGTTCAAGTGTTTTACTGTTAAGATGGAATTGATTCATGAGCTCACAAAGGGCATCATTATGTTCTTTGTATAGTGAAAAAATCTCAAGGTGATACGAAGAGGTTTCTGGATTATTCACAGAACCTCCTGCTAAAAAAGCACCTCTCATATAGGAACGCTTGCAGCATCTTTTCTTCACAAGTTCTTCTGAAATGTTGCGTTCAAATACAAATTGTTCACCTAATATCTTTAGGTCCTCTAAAATGGTTTTCGCTCGTTCTACCAGTCTGACAATATACACATTATTCTTTTTTAATCTCATTTTTTTACGAACGAGCAGCTCGACAGTCACATCGTATTTCTTTTTCAAAAGGGTATAAATACGTCTTGCAATGGCTGCGTTCTCTGTCTGTATATCTAAAATCAATTTTCGATTAGAAAAAGATAATGAACCGTTCATACGGATGAGGGCAGAAAGCTCTGCTTTTGTGCAGCAGTCCTTCACTTCCAGATTAGTCAGCTCTTTTTTTGTTTCGGATGCAAATGACATCCTTGCCACCCCCATTCCTATTTTTTCTGATGCAGCAAATCGACAAGCAGCGCAGCTACTTTCAGCGTGTCATGACGAATCACATGCTGGTCATATGTAATGATTTCCCCAGGGATGACTTCTAGTCCCATGGCTTTGAGTACATCTGTGTCGAATTGTACAGGCTGCGCCTGCTCTTCTGCATATTTTGCTTTGATTTCTTCTGGAATTTCTTTATTGTTCACAAATATCGTATCGATAAATGGTCGGTCCATATGATCGTTTAGTGCCTGCACATGATCAGCTGCACTGTAGGAAAGCGTTTCCCCCGGCTGTGTCATGACATTACAAATATAGACTTTTTTCGCCTTAGAACGAATCACTTCTTCGCCAATATGCGGTACAAGCAAGTTTGGCAAGATACTTGTATACAAGCTGCCAGGTCCGAGGACGATCAAGTCGGCTTCACGAATGACTTGAATCGATTCTGGGAGCGGTTCAATCGTATCGGGTGTGAGGAACACTCGTTTAATTCGCTCACCATAGGTTGGGATTTTTGATTCTCCTGTTACCACTTGCCCATTTTCTAATTCAGCATGAAGAACAACACTTGAATTCGCTGCTGGCAATACTTTTCCTCTCACATTTAAGACCTTGCTCATTTCTGTGACGGCATGAAAAAAATCACCGGTTATATTCGTCATAGCCGCAAGAATGAGATTGCCGAGAGAGTGGCCTGTTAAGTCATTCCCTTTATTAAAACGGTGCTGAAATAAATCTTCTACAAGCGGTTCGACATCAGAAAGTGCCGCAAGGACATTCCGAATATCGCCTGGAGGCGGAATATTCAAATCATGTCGCAGTCTGCCTGAGCTGCCTCCATCATCAGCAACCGTTACAATAGCGGTAATATCCACTGGCTTTGTTTTTAGCCCTCTGAGCAAAACAGATAAGCCAGTGCCTCCGCCAAGAATGACCACCTTTGGAAGTGTCGTCATCTATTTTCTGCTTCTCTTTTCAATGTCCCGGTGAGTGACATGAGTATAGTAGTCATTTTTAAAATACTCCGATAAGTAGTTCGCTAGCGTCACTGATCGGTGCTGTCCACCTGTACAGCCAATAGCGATCACCAGCTGACTTTTCCCTTCTCGTTTATAGGACGGAAGCATAAAGCTGAGAAGGTCGATTAATTTCTCTGTGAACTTTTGCGTTTCACTCCACTTCATGACATAGGAGCGTACTTCTTCATCATTTCCAGTCTGTGGACGCATGCTCTCAATATAGTAAGGATTCGGCAGAAATCTCACATCAAATACAAGATCAGCATCAATTGGCAAGCCGTACTTAAAGCCAAATGACATCACATTCACTGTAAACACTTGCCCCTGATTCGTAGCAAAGTGTGTGACAATCTTTTCTCGAAGCTGTTTCGGTTTCAAATCCGATGTATCAAAAATCATTTGAGCTCGGCCTTTTAACTCTTCTAACAGATCGCGTTCCATCGCGATTCCTTCGAGCGGCAAACCTGTTGTCGCAAGAGGATGCGAACGTCTCGTTTCTTTGTATCTTGAGACAAGTACCTTATCGTTTGCATCTAAGAATAATATTCTTGGTGTGATCCAACCAAGATCACTCATTTCATCTAAGGCTGCAATTAAGCTATCAAAGAATTCGCGTCCGCGCAAATCCATCACAAGGGCCACCTTGCTCATCTTTGAATTGGATTCCTTCATAAGCTCTAGAAACTTCGGTAAAAGTGATGGCGGTAAGTTATCCACACAAAAGTAACCTAAGTCTTCAAAGCTTTGGATGGCAACGGTTTTCCCCGCACCTGACATCCCTGTAATAATCACAAGCTGAATATCATCTTGTTTGTGCGTATTCATGCCTGCTCCCTCTCCTTCTTTATGAAAACGGTTCATTTATTAGTCTCCTTGAGGATCTAATCGATAAGCAATCAGCTCAAAGTCTGGTGTATACGTAAAAGTGCCGTGGAGAAGTCCTTTCCCTTTCAACATGAAGTCAAGAATATGGGAATCTCCTGGAGCCATCGGCAAGCTGGGTACATCTTTTACATCATGCCATTTTAAAATGCCTTCCTCCGACTCTGATACGTTTTTTCCTGTAAAGGAATCTGCCATAAAGGTGAACATCATCCACTCTTGAACGATTTGATCGCCTTCTTTTATGATAAAGGTAAACACGCCTTTTAGCTGCGGATTTAAAATATAAATGCCTGTTTCTTCTCTAAATTCTCGAACGACTGAATCCTTGACCGATTCTCCGCTCTCCATTTTGCCGCCAGGTGCTACCCACCAGCCTCGTCTTGGCTTTTGCAGCAAGAGAACTTGATCTTCGTGATGCAGCACACAATTGGTTACTCGTTGCATCAGCTGTCACCTACTCTTTTATGTCTTTTTCTTATTATACAGGTTCATCATGACTCCCACAATGAACATGCCCGTTCTTCACTGAAAACAGACAGGTTTTCGTATGAATATGGCGACGGGCACTTTCTCTATTCTTTATTTTACAACATGTAACGGTTCTCCATGCGTCATTTGTGAACATCTCGTGAATTTCTGATTTTAAGCAAAAAAAAGGACACGGATTCACATCCGTGCCAAACATGTATTCCTTATAAAAGGGGGTCAATTACTAGTTTTATCATAACGGATAATTGTTTCACCCGTGTTACATTCCAGTTAAAAGCCCGTGACGCAATATTAAGGATTTACGACAGCTGTTTATTTCATTGCTTTTAGCTTTTCAGCAAGCTCTTCTACATAATGCTGTGCACTCTGTGCTGCAATACTTCCATCACCTGTTGCTGTGACGATTTGACGAAGTGTTTTCTCACGAATGTCACCAGCTGCGAAGATTCCTTCAACTTTTGTTTCCATTCTTTCGTTCGTCTCAATGTAGCCCTCTGCATTTGTAATCCCTAGATTTTCAAATGGTTTAGACAGCGGCAACATACCGATGTAGATAAAGACGCCATCTGTTTTGAAGTCTTCTTCCTCACCTGTCACGGTATCAATTAATGTCACACTGCCGACTTTCCCATTTTCTTCATTGATTTCTTTAACGGTTTTGTTCCACATAAAGTCGATTTTTTCATTATCAAATGCACGTGCTTGTAAGATGCTTTGGGCACGAAGTTTGTCGCGTCTATGGACAATTGTGACTTTAGACGCAAAGCGAGTGAGGTAAACACCCTCTTCTACTGCTGAGTCTCCTCCGCCAATCACGACAAGCTCTTTGTTTTTAAAGAAGGCACCGTCACATACAGCGCAGTATGATACGCCGCGGCCGCCAAGTTCTTTTTCGCCTGGTGCACCGATTTTTTTGTATTCAGCACCTGCCGCAATAATGACAGAGCGTCCTTTGTATTCTTTTGAACCAGCTTTGACGGTTTTGTACTCTTCACCATCTACAATTTCTTTAATATCGCCATACGCATACTCGGCACCGAATTTCTTTGCATGCTCAAACATTTTATTTGAAAGTTCCGGCCCTAAGATGCTTTCAAAGCCCGGATAGTTCTCGACATCTTCCGTATTCGCCATTTGGCCGCCTGGAATTCCTCTTTCAATCATCAGTGTTGAAAGATTTCCCCGTGATGTATAAACAGCGGCTGTCATTCCGGCAGGACCCGCTCCAATGATGATCGTATCGTAGATTTTTTCTTCTGACACAACTGTCACTCCCTCTTCAATTGCTGCTAGCATTTCTTATTAGAATGCCCTTGGGTGATGCTTCCATTCATGACAGAGAGCATCATTTCCACTCTTAGCTTTTATTCCTTACCCATATCCTATTAAATCTGCGGATAATAAGCGAATCATTTGCTCATATCTTCAAAAAAAGAAAAAGCTTCCTTAAACTGCTGTTTAAGGAAGCCTGTTTACGGTTATATAGTAAGTAATGATTTATTCAACGACTCTTCTTACAACGCCATTGAATGCTTTTTTCCAGTAAACGTTGCTCATAGAGTCAACTGAAACACCGCGAGAGCTGTTATCGTTCAAGAATGTACCGTTTCCTAAGTAAATACCAACGTGTCCATTTACTTTATACGTATCAAAGAACACAAGGTCTCCGCGTTTCATGTCAGATGCACTTACAGCTCTTCCTTTACCTACAAGCGTATCTGTTGTTGTACCGCCAACTGGTCCAAGGTTGATGCCTGCTGATGCAAATGCCCAGCGAACGAATGAAGAACAGTCAAAACGACGTGCGTCAATATCGGCTTGTGATCTGCCGCCGCCCCATTTATATGGAGATTGTCCTACAATGGTAGAACCTGTGCTGATCGCACCTTCGATTCCGCCTACGTTATTGCTGACAGGTGATCCACCGCCAGAAGATGGCTTCTTGCTCGGTGAACTGCTGCTATTGTTATTTGAAGATCCACTGTTATTTGAAGAAGAACCGCTGTCGTTATTAGAGCTGTTGTCTCCAGCTTGAACACTAGCTTGACGTTGCTGTTGTCTTTGTGCTTTTTCTTCTTTTGCTTGTTGAGCAGCTTCTCTTGCTTCTTTTTCAGCTTGTTTTTGAGCAGCGATTGTTGCGTCTTTTTCAGATGCAATGCTGTTTGCCTCAGTGTTTAACTCGCTGATTTGAGAAGAAGCACTTCCTTTTTGCTTTTTCACTTGCTTGAATAGCTTGTCTTTCTCATCAAGCTGTTTATTTAAGTCAGTTTGAAGTGTTTCAAGCTTTGCAAGCGTCTTTTGAACATCTTCAAGCTTTGTGTTTAATTCGTTTTCAGACTTTTGTAATTCCGCTTTGTCTCTTTCTTGTTCTTTAATGATTTCGCTGTCTGCGTTGATTAATGTAGATACAGCACCTGCACGACTGATGAAATCGCTAAAGCTTTTTGCTCCTAGTAATACATCTATGTATTTCGTAGAACCACCGCTTTCTTGAAGCGCACGTACACGCTTTTTCAAGAATTCGTTTCTTTCTTCGATACGTTTTTCTGTATCAGCAATTTCTTTTTTCAGTGCCTTGATTTCTTTTTTTGTTTTTTCGTTTTCTTTTTGTTTTTCTTCGATTTGATCACTTGTTTTTAAAGCTTTTTCGTCAATTTCTTTTAGCTTTAGCGCAAGTGCCTCTTGTTTTGCCTCAAGCTTTGAAAGCTCTTCTTTTTTCTTTTGAAGATTCTTGTTTACCTCTGACTGCTTGCTGTCTAGTTCTTGTTTCTTTTGTTCAAAGTTCTGTGCATTTGCTTCATGAGTAAATGGAATAAATAAACCGCTCGCTCCAATCACCGAAGCTAAACCGAAAGTAATAAACTTTTTCACGTATAGTTCCTCCTTTGACAATTTCCCAAGCGACATGAGAAAGCAGCAAATTCTCTGCGACCAATCTGTGCTTCCTGTGTCTTTCTTCCTGATGATTCAGTCAGATGTTGACCAGATTGTTTCTATCACTAGGTGTTGCATTATGTATAGTAAAATATTTAAATATATATCTTTGTTTTAATCCACGAGTTTCATTATACATGACACATCGACAAAATGAGCTAATATTTTTATTACATTTATGTTTCAAATAGATGTCGAGATTGTCATACTTCGCCAAATCCTAGCAAATCCCACCTTTTTATCCAAGAAAAAAGCATGACCTTTTCGGCCATGCTGCTGTTATCTGAATCTATTTACCTATTCAAACCATGAACGCACAAATAATATTCTCATATTTTGACAGCGTTTGAACGCTGATCTGAAAAGAAGCTGCGATCTCTTTTTTGCTGACAGCTGATTCTTCTTGTTCATTCATCCATAGATAATAAGAAGCTGCTGCCCATGCAATGGCATTTTTCTTCTCTACGCCTGAAGCACGTGCTTGCTGAATAATATGGAATAACCAAAAATATGGCATGTGGCTATCAGGATTCACCGCTTCTTCCAAAGCAGATGCCGCCTGTTTTGCGAAGACCGCATCTTCTGAAAACGATCTTTCTTCCATTTGATCTTCATATAAAAGTAACTCAATAAACTGCTGTTCAAAGGCCGTTTTCGCAGCGCGGGAATCAAGAACAGATTGCAAGACGTCACGTTCACCTTTTTGTTTGCTGACATAGTAGGCAGTGAGTCGTTCCTCAATTGAAACCATTGGCTCAGACTCCTCTGGTTTATCTTGCCACGGCTTGATTTCATCTGCATCAATATCTTCTTCCACCATCTTATCCCAGACGGTTTGCGCCAGCGTTTTGTGGCCCGTATAATAGGCTGCACTTGCCAGCCAGTATAAAAACGTACTATCACCTTGGAAACCTGTTTTATACAAAGAATAAAGCCATTTAAATGCCCATTCAAATTCTCCAACAAGGGCAAATGTCGCACCAAGCTTATAACGCTGTTCACTTAATATTGGATACACGTGCGTTAATTGCTTCGCTAACAAATTGACCTTTTCTTCTTCTTTTTCATAATGATAGAAAACAAGCTGATTACAAAGGGCATGCAGATTACCGGGATTTTCATGAAGGACCCGGTTCAACATTTCTTTTGCCTGATCGATTTGGCCAGAATAAAAATAGGCCAAAGCGAGATTATTATACGCTGACCAAAACTCTGGATACTCAACAATCATCTGTTCCAGCATCTCGATTGCTTCATCCAGCCTGCCGCTTTCTAGCAAATGGTTGGCTTGATCCTGCTTTACAATCAGATCATCCTGATCATAAGGAAAATCTTCATCAACATCGTCACTCATATCAAGCAGATCGAGGAGATCGTCATTTTCATCTGCAAATTCCCCGTCTTCTTCCAGCGCAGCATAAGCAGTGGCGCATCTATATGCCTCTTGAAACAAACCGAGATTCGCATAATTATTGGCTTTAAAGTAGTGACACTCTGACATGTTCTCATCCAAGTGTTCAAGGATAAAATCAAGCAGTTCATTAGATTGTTGGTAATGACCCATTTCAGTATAAATAATGGCAAGCTGCGACAGCATTTCTACATTTTCAGGCTCAAGTACGATGGCCCGCTGTATCAACTTACTTGCCCTAGACAGATTTCTTTCTCTATATGCTTTTAGACCTTTATGAAAAAAGTAATGCCCATCTTGGAATAGCTGGACGACTTGTGTGTGATTATTTTGAGAAGTGTATTTACTCACCGATACCCTCCATTTCGAACAGTGTACCGTGTGTAGTATAACATACTTCATGAGTCGTCACATAGAACAAAAGGAAAGGAAGGATTTGTTTTTCATTTAAAAGCAAAAAGCTGGGGGTACCCCCAGCTTTTCATTCCCCTTGATGGCGCTTTTTCAATACCTTTAATACATCATCAAGAGGCAGCTGCTGTTCACGTAATAACACAAGAAGGTGATACAGGAGATCTGCTGTTTCCCATTTCAATTCTTCTTGATCTCGGTTCTTCGCTGCAATGATAACTTCAGAAGCTTCTTCCCCTACCTTTTTCAGGATTTTGTCGACTCCTTTTTCAAATAAATAGGTTGTATACGCTCCTTCTGGCATTTCCATCTGCCGCTTCGCAATGACCTGTTCCAGTTCATTTAAAATAGCAAAGCGGTCTTGTTCTCCCCTTTGCTGTTTCACGCCCTCTTCTGAAAAACAGCTATAGCTGCCTGTATGGCAGGCTGGGCCGCTTGGTGTCACTAGAACAAGCAGGGCATCTTGATCACAGTCATAGCGAATAGATGTAACACGCTGGGTATGTCCAGATGTGGCTCCTTTGTGCCAAAGCTCATTTCTCGACCGGCTAAAAAACCATGTTTCCCCTGTCTCTAATGTTTTTTCATAGGATTCTTGATTCATATACGCCAAAGTAAGAACTTCCTTGCTTTGAGCATCCTGTACAATGGCAGGAATGAGACCTGCATCATTAAAGGTTAATTCGTTTGCCTGTTTCATCTTACCTTCACCCCGTGTTCTCTCAAATATGTCTTCACCTCTTGAATTGAGGTTTCTTTATAATGGAAAATAGAGGCTGCGAGTGCGGCATCAGCTTCACCTTTCGTAAAAGCCTCCAGCATATGCTGCGCATTGCCAGCACCTCCTGAAGCAATAACTGGCACTGTGACTGCTTCTGATACAAGCTTCGTCAAACGATGCTCAAAGCCCGTTTTCTCACCATCGGCATCCATGCTAGTCAGCAAGATCTCGCCTGCTCCTCTTCGCACGGCTTCTTTCGCCCAGTCACTCACTTCTAAATCCGTTTGACGGCGTCCTCCGTGCGTATAGACCATGTATGCTTGTTTCTCTTCATCGTATTTCGCATCAATCGCAACAACGATGCACTGTGAACCAAAAAAGTCGGCTCCTTCTGTTATTAGCTCCGGTGTTAAAACAGCCGCTGTGTTCACAGACACCTTGTCTGCCCCCGCTCTTAATATACGCTTCATGTCATCAAGGTGGTTAATCCCGCCGCCCACCGTGAACGGGATAGCGAGAGTGGATGCCACTTGTTTGACCACATCCACCATCGTTTTTCGGCCTTCATGAGAGGCAGATATATCAAGAAAGACGAGTTCATCCGCACCTTCCTCGTCATAGATCTGCGCTAATTCGACCGGATCACCAGCATCCTTCAAGCCTAGAAATTGGATCCCTTTGACCACACGCCCTTCCTTTACATCAAGACATGGAATGATTCGTTTTGTCATCATATGCTGTCAAGCCCTTCAAACGCTTCAGCTAAAGTAAATTGCTTTGTGTACAGCGCCTTGCCAATGATTGCACCAGACACACCTGTCTGCTTTTGTGCTGACAGCTTTTGCAGATCACCTACTGCACTGACACCACCTGAGGCAATGACTTGTTTGCCAGTTGCTTCTGCTAATCGAACCGTACTTTCCACATTTGGACCAGACAGCATGCCGTCCATTTGAATATCCGTGAAAATGAAGACCTCTGCGCCTTCCTTTGCCAGTTCCTGACCAAGTTCCTCCGCCTTCACTTCCGACGTTTCAAGCCACCCTTCAGTCGATACAAAACCGTTTCGTGCATCAATGCCAATGGCGATTTTCTCCCCATATTGCGCCAGCATTTTTTTCACAAAAACCGGGTTCGACACCGCTGAACTGCCAAGAATGACTCTCGATACGCCATTGTTTAAATAAAATGCTACATCTTCTTCTGTCCGAATGCCGCCGCCAATTTGGACATTCACATCTAATGAGGAAGCAATCGCCAGCACATGTTCGTGATTCACGCGTTTTCCTGCTTTTGCGCCATCTAAATCAACGAGATGTATCCATTTCGCTCCTTCATTTGCAAACCGTCTCGCCATGTCTAACGGTGAATCTCCATAAATGGTTTCTTGGTCATAGTCTCCTTGCACAAGTCGTACACATTTGCCATTTCTCATATCAATTGCTGGATATAATGTAAAATCACTCATTTGCTCACCCTCTGTTCGTTTGCTAATTGAATAAACTGTTTCAGCAGTGCCATTCCTGTTGTACTGCTTTTTTCAGGGTGAAACTGCGTTCCAAACACATTCCCCTTTCCAACAACAGCAGGTACTTGCACGCCATAGGGCGCACTTGCCAATAGGTCTTCTGGATTCATGCCGCTCACATAATAAGAGTGAACAAAGTATGCAAATCCTTCCGGCACACCGTCAAATAATGGTGACGGCTGGTGAAATGTGAGCTCATTCCAGCCCATATGAGGCACCTTCAGCCTTTGTCCATCCTGATCACGATCCTTCAAAAGAACGACACGCCCTTTTAAAAGGCCTAACCCTTTTGTTTTTCCTGCTTCTTCACTTTCTTCAAACAACAACTGCATGCCAAGGCAAATGCCAAATAATAGCTTTCCTTCCTGCACGACTTGGTGGATAAACGCCTCAAGTCCTGTCTGTCTTAACAGCTGCATCGCATCACGAAACGAACCGACCCCTGGCAAAATGTACGCATCTGCCTTTTTCAGCTCCTCTGCTTCAGAAGACACGATATAAGACGCTCCTGCTCGTTCCAGTGCTTTTGATACGCTAAACAAATTTCCCATTCCATAGTCAATGACGCCAATCATTAGAGCATCCCCTTTGTCGACGGAATCCCTTTCACACGCGGATCAATGGTTGTTGCTTCATCTAAGGCGCGTGCCATCGCTTTAAAAATGGCTTCAATCATATGGTGGGTATTGGTTCCATAGTGAACGATCACATGCAGATTGATTCGTGCTTCAAGGGCAAATTTCCAAAGAAACTCATGAACCAGCTCCGTATCAAAGGTGCCGACCTTCTGACTCGGGAAATCCGCTCTCATTTCCAAATGAGGACGATTACTTAAATCCACGACGACTTGGGCGAGAGTTTCATCCATTGGAACAAAACTAGAGCCGTAGCGCTTAATTCCTTTCTTATCACCGAGCGCTTCTTTCAACATCTGCCCAAGCACAATGCCAATATCTTCTGTTGTGTGGTGATCATCGACATCTGTGTCTCCTTTTGCATCTACAGTTAAGTTAAAGTGTCCGTGCTTCGTGAATAAGTCGAGCATGTGCGTCATAAAAGGGACATCTGTCTGAATATCCGCTTTTCCTTCACCATCTATCTCTAGCGCTAACGAAATGTTCGTTTCATTTGTCTGTCTCGCTGTTTCCGCCTGTCTCATTTTGATTCCTCCCGCTTTCTCGCTTCAATCGATCTGGCATGTGCTTCAAGCCCTTCTAATCTTGCAAAAGCCGCAATGCTTTCCCTATGTGTTTCGAAGGCTTCTTTGCTATATGAAATGATACTCGTTTTCTTTTGGAAATCCGTGACACCAAGCGGACTGGAGAATCTTGCCGTCCCGTTTGTTGGCAACACATGGTTCGGTCCTGCGAAGTAATCCCCTACCGGCTCTGGGCTGTAACGCCCTAAGAAAATTGCTCCAGCATGCTTGATTTGACCAAGTAGTGATGCTGGATACGCCGTCAGCACTTCTAAATGCTCTGGGGCTAACTGGTTCACGATATCAACTGCACGATCCAAAGATTCTGTTACATAAATATAACCATGGTCTTGAATAGATTGTGCTGCAATTGATTTCCTTGGCAAAGTATCAAGCTGCGCTTGCACCTCCGCTTGCACTGCTTCAGCCAATCCTTTAGATGGTGTCACCAAAATACTAGATGCCAATGCATCATGCTCTGCCTGTGAAAGCAAATCAGCTGCCACCTCATGTGCAGTTGCCGTTTCATCTGCTAAAACAGCAATTTCACTTGGGCCCGCAATCATATCAATGTCTACTTGACCAAATACTTCCCGTTTGGCAAGTGCTACATAAATGTTTCCTGGACCGGTGATTTTATCAACAGGCTGGATACTGTCCGTTCCATATGCAAGAGCAGCTATCGCCTGAGCACCACCCATTTTGTACATTTCTGAAATGCCCAACTCCTTCGCAGCTACTAGTACAGCGTCAGACAGACGACCGTCTTTTCCTGGCGGTGTCACAAGGACAATTCGCTCAACGCCGGCAACAAGTGCCGGGATCACATTCATTAAAACAGATGATGGATAGGCGGCCGTTCCGCCTGGGACATATACACCCACCGCATCGAGCGGCGTTACTTTCTGACCTAGCATTGAGCCGTCCTTTTGGTGATAAAACCAAGAGGAGGTTAGCTGACGCTCGTGATATGTTCGAATATTCCGGATCGCTTTTTGGATGATTTTGATCATCTCCGGTTCCAAACGTTCGTAGGCTTTTGTCTTTTCATCCTCCGTCACAAGTGGTTGTTCAATAGAGACACCGTCAAATTGCTTCGTGAAAGACCGTACCGCTTCGTCACCATTTTTTCTCACTTCTTCGATTATTCGCTGAACAGCCAGTCGCTGCTCTTCCGTTCCTGTATCTAGAGAACGCTTGAGTGAGAGAGTGTCTGTCTCACCTTCTTGTATGTAGGTGATGTTCATGATGTTTCCTCCCCTTCTCCTTCGATGATTCTTGCCAGACGCTGCGCCATTTCATCGATTACCGCATCCTTCATTCGATAGCTCACAGGATTGACAATAAAACGTGACGTAATGTCACAAATATGTTCCGTTTCAACAAGCCCATTTTCCTTAAGTGTTTGACCGGTGGAGACAATGTCAACAATTCGATCGGCAAGTCCGATGAGCGGTGCTAATTCAATGGAACCATTTAGCTTAATGATCTCCACCTGCTCACCTTGTTCTCTAAAATAAGAAGAAGCGACATTTGGGTACTTTGTAGCCACACGCGGTGCGACACCGCCCCAGCTGGCTCCCGGCAAGCCCGCTACAGCTAAATGACATTTGCTAATGTTTAAATCGAGCACTTCGTACACATCCCGTGCTTCTTCAAGCATGACGTCTTTGCCTGCAATGCCCACATCCGCTACACCGTGCTCTACATATGTCGTCACATCCATTGGCTTCGCTAAAATAAAGCGGAGGTTTTCTTCCGGTACATCAATGATTAATTTTCTTGAATCTTCGAATTCCTCCGGCAGCTGATATCCAGCCTGTCTTAATAGCCCTGCTGCTTCTTCAAATATCCGCCCCTTTGGCATTGCCATTGTCAACACTTTACCCATTTTGCTCTTCCTTTCTAGCGCCGATAAAATAAGTCACTTGCTCAAATGCCTTGGTCATGGCATCGATATTTTCAATACCTGCTAAGTCTTGGAGAACAATCCTTTTGCCCTTTGTCCGCTCTTTTTCTGCAAAATCAAATGCTTCAAGACGTTGTTCTTTACTAAAAATCACTGCCTCCTGCGGCTCATTGATTTCTTTTGCATCAAGCGCTTCAAGCAGACGGTCTAATCGAAGTCCGAATCCTGTGGCTGGGGCAGGTGCATCAAAATGAGCAAGCAATTGGTCATATCTGCCGCCACTTCCGATGACTGACCCAACATGATCTGCAAATACTTCAAACAAAATTCCCGTATAGTAGCTCATATGACTGACCATGCTTAAATCCAAACGGATATATTCTGTACAGCCGTAATCTTCAAGTGTCTCCCACAGCGCCTTTAACTCCGCCAGCACTTCTTTGCCCTCTTGTGAGACCACAATTTCTTCAGCCTGCTGGGTCACTTCTTGACCGCCGCGCAGCTCTAAAAGCTGGAGCAGCCTTGTTTTATCGATGGATGAGAGCGGCAATTGTTTGACATGCTGCCTGTACCCCACATAATTCTTTTCATATAAAAATCGGCGCAATACGTTCGCCCGCTCCGTATTCCCTAGTACATCTAAAAACAAGGTCTCAGCTAAAGCCACATGCCCGATCGCAATTTTGAAGGATTGAAGTCCAGCATTTTTTAATGCAAACACGACAAGCGCTATGACCTCAGCATCTGCACTAATCGAACCATCACCGATCAATTCAATACCGACCTGCTCAAATTCAGAAGGTCTTCCGCCTTCTCTTTCCTGTGCCCGAAACACGTTAGCTGCATAACCGACTCTAAGCGGATATGCCTGTTCGTGAAGCTTTGAGGCCGCCACTCTCGCAATTGGTCCCGTCATATCAGGTCTAAGCACAAGGGTTTGACCATTTTGATCAAGAAGCTTAAACAGCTGCGTATCTGTAATCGCCGATTGAACACCGACTGTATCGTAAAATTCAAGCGTTGGCGTTTCCATTAAACGATAACCCCAACCATTCATGACCTCTGTTAAAGAATGCCTAACCCTTTTCTTCGTCTCATACAATCCTGGTAATGAATCTCGCATACCATATGGTTTTTCAAACATGAACATGTTCCGCACCTCCAACACATTAAAACAAAAAATTCCGAATCCTTTAGTTCGCTAATATGATAATATGCTAACAAAATAAAGTGATTAAATCAATCATTTTTATTTTCCCCTTTTTTTCCTTAATCATTTGTTCATATATTACATTAAAATGACACCTAATCCTTTTTGATCTCTTTGCTTTAGGAACATGCTATAATACTTAAAAATATTGAATAACACAGGAGATTACAGTGAAATTCATCCAGACATTAATCTTAACTTTGTTGTGCGCATGTCTTGTTTATTTCGGCTTTATTTTCATTTCACAATTCGACCAAGTCAAGAAAACAACGTCACCGCAAGAAGCCAAAGAAAAAGAAAATGATACCGCACTAGCAGCAGAAGAAACACGTTCTACGAAAAAAACAGAAACGACACATTCTAGTTTAAAAGGAAATAAAAAAGCCATGGACGTCATCCTCTTTAATCAAATGGATGCACCAAAGCTTTATAACGGATGCGAAGTCACGAGCTTAGCCATGCTTCTTCATTACAGCGGCTATGAGCATATAACGAAAAACGCATTGGCAAACGAGATGAAGCGTGTCCCGCTCAATTATGAGAATGGCTTAAAAGGAGACCCTCATGACGGGTTTGTAGGCGATATGGAGAATGGGCCAGGTCTTGGTGTGTATCATGAACCCATTTATCAGCTTGCGAAAAAATATGTAGGTAATCAAGCCGTTGACTTAACCGGCAAGCCAGTCAAAAAGGCCATCTATCAATCACTTGAAAAAGGTTATCCTGTCTGGGTCATTACCACTTCGACCTTTGCCAAAACAGATAACATTGAAACATGGAATACACCAAATGGGAAAATAGATATCAGCTTTAATATGCACAGCGTGGTCATCACAGGCTATGACAAAGATCACGTCTACTTAAATAACCCATACGGAGAGAAGAATCAAAAAGTCGATCGTGAACAGTTTGAGGATTCTTGGAAACAGATGGGCAGCCAGGCGATTATCATTAAAGCATAAAACCCCGCTAAATAGCGGGGTTTTTATATTCTTATTCTGCTTCAGAAACCACAGTAAAACGTTCTCCAACATGAGCAGCTTGTTCTATCTCATCGACAAGTGCAACGGCGTAGTCAGCATAACTCACATAGCTGTCACCCTTTGAATTGACGATAAGATGGTCTTTGCCTTTCACATAAGCACCTGTCCGTTTGCCTGCTGGATTAAAGAAGGCTGCTGGACTTAAAAATGTCCATTTTACTCCTTCGGTCTTTTGAAGATCTTTTAAGTTTTCTCCTTGCTGTGAAGCAGTAGCAAAGTATTCCTTTGGAAACTCCGGTGTGTCCATCAGTCTAGTTGTTTTGGCCTCATCTACAAATAAACTTCCAGCGCCTCCCACAACGATTAAACGCGTTTCTGGTGTCTCTTTTAAGAGATGAATGAGTTTTTTCCCTGCTTCTACATGAAGGTGCTCTTGTCCTGCTGGCGCACCAAATGCGTTTACGATCACATCAAAACCTTTGACGTCTCCTGCCTCTAAGTGAAAAACATCCTTTTCTAAAACAACTGCTGATGAATTGGTCACTTTTTGTGCATCTCGAACGATTGCCGTTACTTCGTGCCCTCTCGATTGAGCTTCTTTTAAAATGTGTTGTCCTGCTTTACCTGTTGCGCCAATGATTCCAATGTTCATGTAAATTCCTCCTACAATATAAGGTTATTTTGATCGCTAAAGATGTAACCGTAATGGTTACAACAGAGGTAAAAAAAATTGAATAGATCATCCAATTTTTTTGATTAAAACCTGCGTTAATTCACTTAATTTGATCTCAGCAAGCACTTGCTCCATCGCACTTTGAGCACGGCACAAAATTAATTCTAGTACAGCTTGAATATTTGCACCGATCGGACAGTCAGGGTTTGGGCTTTCATGAATTTGAAACAACTCTCCCTCATCCACCACTTCAACCGCTTTATACACATCGAGCAGTGTAATGTCATCCTCACTTCGGTTTAATTGAGAACCGCCTTTGCCAAGACTCGTTGAGATTAGGCCTGCTTTTTTGAGCTTACTCATGATACGGCGAATCACCACTGGATTTGTATTGACACTTCCTGCGATATCCTCCGATGTCTGTAAAGAACCTTTTTCAAGTGATAGCAAGGCCAGAATATGGACAGCGACAGTAAATCTGCTGCTGATTTTCATGTTTTCTCACCTCTGTTGTAATCATTATAGTTACACCATGTTAGAATGTCAACAAAAAAGTCTGCCGAGCTACTCAGCAGACGAAGATTGACGTGCTTCCATTTCCTCTTTCGTATAAATCATCCGCATTGGATTTCCTCCAACAAAGGAGCCTGCCGGAACATCTTTGTTCACAAGAGTTCCTGCCGATACAATCGCACCATCACCAATTGTCACTCCAGGTAGGATCGTTGAATTTGCTCCAATTAACACTTCATCACCAATATAGACTTCCCCAAGCCTATACTCTTTAATCAAATACTCATGGGACAGAATGGTTGTGTTATAGCCAATCACACTATTTCGACCGACAGTGATTTTCTCAGGAAACATGAGATCGACCATCACCATTAAAGCAAACGCCGTATCCTCCCCGACTTTCATTCGAAGGAAGGTGCGATAAATCCAATTTTTCATTCCCATAAAAGGCGTATAACGCGCCAGTTGAATAAAGATAAAATTTTTCACAACCTTGAGAAAGGGGACTGTCCGATAGACTTGTCTAAGCGAATTGACCCCTTTGACAGGATAACGATCTGTTTTTCTCAACTTAATCAGCTCCAACAATCGCCAAGAGATCACTCATTTTCTGCAGCATATAATCTGGGCGATGCTTTAACAGGGCTTCTTCTCCCTTAATAGACCAAGCAACACCTGCTGTTTTCGTCCCTGCCGCTTGACCAGATAAAATGTCGTGATAGTTATCGCCAACCATGATCGCCTCATGCGGATCACTGCCGAGCTTGGATAATGCCAGTTGAACTGGTTCTGGATGCGGCTTTTCATTTTGTACATCATCGAGTGTGACAATGACCTCAAAAAATGGCTCCAATCCAGTCAGCTTTAATCCCATTAAGACCGTATCACGGATTTTTGTTGTCACAATACCAAGCTTAAACCCTCGATCTTGGAGGATGTTCAACGTGTCTAACACCGTCTCGTACTCCGTCACAAGCAGGTCATGCTGTTCATGATTAAACGTTCGATACATCTGGATCATATCATCTGTCAGATTCGGATCCATTGCAGAGAATGTATCAAATAATGATGGACCAATGAAATGAAGGATATCCTCACGGCTGTATTGACCAGGGTAATAATGATCAAGCGTATGCTGAAATGAAGCAATAATTAATTCATTTGTATTGATTAATGTGCCATCTAAATCAAATAGCACTGTGTTAATAGTTGATTGGTTCATATAGCTTCCTTTCTAACAGCTGCATGTTCCCGCCTCCGCCAAATATAGCTGATGGCAGCTGTCAATAAAATAGCAGAAATAAGGCGAATAAGAAGAAGCGGCCAGACTGGAATACCTAATGGAATGAAAATGAGTGTATCTTCGACCACCGCATGACACGCCACAAGGAAAATGAAAGCAAGCGTTAAATCCTTTTTGCTGACACCGTCCTCTTTCACTGCCTTCATCATGACGCCTGCCCCGTAGGCAAGACCAATGGTTAAACCTGCCACCATCGTCATAGACGTATTTTCTTTCATTCCAAGCATTCTCGTAAAAGGAGACAGCCACTTAGACAGCGTATGGAGCCACCCTAAGTCTCTCATGAATTGAATGATGATCATGAGAGGAATGACAATACAAGCCAGCTGCAGCACACCAAGAACAGCTTTCTGTAAAGCAAGAAGTACGATCATAAACCAGCTAGAAGGCACATCAGCCGACTGAGCAGCTGTCAGCAAACCATATTGCGCCGGCTCCTCGCCTCCCTGCCAAACGAGGTGAATGACAATTGCTGACACGACGGCAAGACTGATTCTGACTAGCAAAATGATAGACACCCGCAGCCCAACCTTCGCCGCCACCGTTGATTCGATGATCAAGTTGTGACAAAAAGAGAGCATGACCGCTAAAATGAACACTTCCTTCACAGGCAGCTCTAATGTCAAGATGGCTGCAATACCCGCATACAAGTTCAGCATATTTCCTAAAACAAGCGGAATGGCCGCTTCCCCTGAAAGACCAAACAGACCCATAAAAGGACGGATGAATTGTATCATCCAATCCATCACAGGTGTATGCTGCAAGATACTAACGAGAATGGTAACCGGAAAAATGACTTTTCCAAGTGTCCAAGTTGTCGATAACCCTGCTTTCAAGCCGTTTTTCCATGTCTCACCCATCTCTTATCCCCCTTGCTTAATTTGATGAGTTGTTCTCTTTATACGGTATAGATGCATAGCCTTTGATTCTTCTAAACACAATCAGCAAAACAGCCACTGCAAATATGGCAATTGAAATCATCTGTGCAATTCGAAGATGCTCAGTCAGCATTAAGCTGTCTGTTCTCATTCCCTCAATGAAGAAACGGCCGATTGAATACCAGATTAAATAAGACAAGAACATTTCGCCTCGACGCAATGATGTTCTACGTAATAAGATTAATATCAAAACGCCTGCGATATTCCATAATGATTCATATAAGAACGTAGGGTGATAGTAGGTCCCGTCAATGTACATCTGATTAATAATAAACTCAGGCAGGTGCAAATTTTCTAAAAAGGCTCTTGAAACAGCCTCACCATGCGCTTCCTGATTAATAAAGTTCCCCCAGCGCCCGATGGCTTGCCCTAGTAAAATACTAGGCGCTGCGACATCGGCAATTTTCCAAAAGGACACCTTCCTCACTTTAGTAAAGACAATCGCTGTCAGCACCGCCCCTATCAGTCCGCCATGTATGGCAATTCCGCCATTCCAAATCTTGATGATTTCATTTGGGTGCTGCTGATAATAATCCCATTCAAAGGATACATAATAAATTCGTGCACAAATAATGGCGATAGGAATGGCAAATAAGATGAGATCA
This sequence comes from Bacillus altitudinis 41KF2b, assembly GCF_000691145.1. Taxonomy (GTDB): domain Bacteria; phylum Bacillota; class Bacilli; order Bacillales; family Bacillaceae; genus Bacillus; species Bacillus altitudinis. The sequence continues at coordinate 374,982 of NZ_ASJC01000002.1, forward strand.
ATAAACATATCTTTATTGATGCCTCTTTTTTCACACTCCCTTAATGCGAGCCAGAGTCCAAGCAGCGCTCCGACCCCAATAATCACACCATACCAATGAACCGAAATAGGTCCGAGCTGAAAAGCAATCGGATCAATTGGTTGAATTGCTTCATTCATATAGACAGCTCCTATTCATCCTGGCCATTGTCTTCAATGACATCGGCAAGTTTACTTGTAAATTGTTCCGCTGCATTATGTCCCATTCGTTTCAATCTGAAATTCATTGCAGCTACCTCGATGATGACCGCTAAATTTCGTCCCGGACGTACAGGGATGGTCAGCTTTGGTACATCTGTATCGATGATTCGCATTTTTTCTTCCTCAAGTCCTAAACGGTCATACTGTTTGCCTTGTTCCCAAAGCTCAAGGTTCATAACAATCGTAATTCTCTTATAGCTTCTGACAGCGCCCGCTCCAAATAAGGTCATCACATTAATAATGCCTAATCCACGGATTTCTAGAAGGTGCTCAATCAGCTCTGGTGCGCTTCCAACTAACGTATCCTGATCCTCTTGCCTGATTTCCACGCAATCGTCTGCAACCAGCCTGTGCCCTCTCTTCACCAATTCTAAAGCCGTTTCACTTTTACCTACGCCACTTTTTCCAATTAACAGCACACCTACACCATATACATCCACGAGTACGCCATGAATCGCAGTCGTTGGTGCAAGCTTGCTTTCTAAGAAGTTCGTTAATCGACTCGAAAGCCTTGTCGTTTTTAAGCTTGAGCGTAAAACCGGCACTCCATTTTCGTTTGAAGCTTCGATCAATTCCTTTGGTACTTCACGATCTCGTGACAAAATGATGGCAGGGGTAATATCTGTACAAAGAGACATCATTCTCTGCTTTCGTTCGCGTTCTGGGAGCTGTTCAAAAAAAGAAAGCTCTGTCTTCCCTAAAAGTTGAACTCTTTCTTTTGGGTAATATGTAAAATATCCAGCCATTTCAATACCTGGTCTGGAAAGGTCACTGATTGTAATGGGACGATTAATCCCTTCTTCCCCACTTACCAGTTCAAGATGAAATTGTTCCATTATGTCCTTCGTACGAACTTTCGGCACGCTTCTTCCTCCTTTTATCACAGGCGTTTCAGAAATACAGCTCTATTTTATCACTTTCAATGATGAACCCAAAACAGTATTTTATCCTGATCCTGTTTCAACACATTTACTGGTATAGACAACTATACTTAAAAAAGGTAAACTGAATCTAACGACGAGAATAAGGGGGCACAATCATGAGCAGTTCTTTATTGCTCTCCAATATTCATATTGTGACAAAGACAGAAATCATTAAAAACGGTTTTGTCGGTTTACGCGATGGCAAGATCGACTATATTTCAACATCACCGCCGACAGGAAATTATGAAAAAGTATATATTTCCCGGGAAAACTTTTATTTACTCCCCGGAATGATTGATATTCACATCCATGGGGGATATGGTGCAGATATGATGGATGCGACACCAGAAGCCATGAATACGCTTGCTGATCACTTACCCGCAGAAGGAACGACAAGCTTTTTAGCAACAACCATTACACAAAATCATCAAGAGATTGAGCAAGCACTTAAAAATGTCGCACAGTGGAGACCCTATAATGAAAAGCAAGCTGGAAGGCAGGCACAATGTTTAGGCATTCATCTAGAAGGTCCTTTTATTTCTAAAGATAAAGCTGGAGCGCAGCCTGCCCAATGGATTACACAGGCTAACCTTCCTCTTTTTGAGAAATGGCTGAGTGCATCTGATCAGCTGATTCGAATTGTCACTTTTGCACCTGAGGAAGATACTGATTTTGCATTTCTTTCCCTGCTAAAAGAAAAAAATATCATTCCTTCTATTGGACATACAAATGCTCCTCATGACATGATTGAACTAGCAGCAAAGCACGGTGCGCGTCATGTCACGCATCTTTATAATGCGATGAGTTCATTTCAGCATCGTGAGCCAAATGTTGCAGGGGCTGCGCTTACAAACGAAAAGCTTTTGACTGAGCTGATTACAGATGGCATTCATTCACATCCTCTTTCCGTAAAGCTTGCGTATTTGGCTAAGGGAAGTGAACGTTTGATCATGATTACAGACTCAATGCGTGCAAAAGGACTTGGAGAGGGAACCTACGAATTTGGCGGACAGACTGTGACAGTCAGCGGTGAAAAAGCATTGCTAGCAGATGGAACACTTGCAGGATCGATTTTACAAATGAAAGATGGGGTCAAACGTATGAGACAGATCACACAATGTGGATGGACAGAAATTGCTCAAATGACCTCAACAAATGCAGCCACTCAGCTCGGGATCGATCATCAGCTCGGTTCGATCGAAGTTGGAAAACTGGCAGACTTGGTCATTTGGGATGAATCTGGCGAACTCATGATGACGATCTGCCATGGACAAATCGTTTATGAAAAAAAGGAGGCCACACACTGATGAACATCATCGAATTTGCAGATAAAGATCAATTAGGAAAAGCAGCAGCTGCTTTCATTGCACGTACCATTGAATCAAAAACAGATGCGGTTCTCGGTCTGGCAACTGGCGGTACACCAATTGATACTTATAAAGAGTTAATTCAGTTGCATCAAACAGAACAATTGTCTTTCAAACAAGCAAGAACAGTGAATCTGGATGAGTACGTGGGAATTGATCCAAATCATGAAAATAGTTATATGACTTACATGAAGCGTCATTTATTCGACCATATTGATCTCCCATCAGATCAATATTTCCTCCCCAATGGTGCTGCTGCTCACTTGGAAGAAGAGTGCTTAAGGTATGATCAGCTCATTGAAGATTTAGGGGGCATTGATCTTCAGCTACTTGGTATCGGACAAAATGGACATATCGGGTTTAATGAACCTGGTACTCCTTTTGACTCAAAGACGCATGTCGTTCAATTAGATGAACACACTCGCCAAGCCAATGCAAGGTACTTTTCTTCTATTGATGAGGTGCCTACACATGCCATTACAATGGGAATTGCAAGCATTCTTTCAAGTAAAAAAATTCTCCTTCTCGCATCAGGAAAATCAAAAGCGGACGTGATACAATATTTAGAACGAACTGAGATTCACCCAGACTTCCCTGCATCTGCTCTGAAACTTCATGAAGATGTGACGATTTTTATTGATCGAGAAGCTGGTTCACTACGCTAAACACGAGAGGATTTTCACATGTTTATTGATAAGCAGTCACCTATCCCCATGTACCATCAGATTATGGAGAACTTGAAAAAGCAGATTGAGGATGGAACGTTAGCACCTGATACACTCATTCCTTCTGAAAGAGAATATGCCGAACGCTTTGGTATTAGCCGAATGACTGTCAGACAAGCCTTATCGAACCTTGTGAACGAAGGATATTTATACCGGCAAAAAGGAAAAGGAACATTTGTTAGCCGAAAGAAATTTGAACAACCGCTTCAGGGCTTAACAAGCTTTACAGAAGATATGCGTCAACGTGGGCTCAAACCTTCAAGTCAGTTGATTGATTTCAAAAAAGTCACATGTCCAGAGCACTTGCTGCAATCATTACAGCTGTCGAACAGTGAAGATGTCTATGAATTAAAACGAATCCGCCTTGCAAACGATGAACCAATGGCTATTGAAACGAGTTATATACCTGAAAAATTTGCTGGCGAGCTCACAAAGGAACATTTAACTGGATCTTTATATGAATATATAGAAGCGAACACAGGTCTAACCATCGCTCATGCCAAGCAGGAGCTTGAAGCCAATGTTGCTTCAAAGGAAGAGGCTAACGTGCTGTCTATTTCATTAGGGGACCCTGTTCTCTCCATTGCAAGAACAACTTATTTTCAAAATGACCTTCCATTCGAGTATGTCATGTCCGTTTATAGAGGGGATCGATACAAGCTCACTCACACAATGGAAAGATAAAACTGTGCTCCTGAAAGCACAGTTTTTTATTTCCTAAGAAATGTTGATTGATCATCATTTTTTGTATGAATTTTCCATATAGGAGAAATCGCTTTCCCTTCGAAACGGTCTTTTGCGACAGTGTACCAATAATATTCTTGATTTGGCTTTAACCCTTTCCATTCAAAGCTTGCTTTTTTACCACTTTTCACACCTTTGACCTCTCCAAGAAGAACGTTTGTGTAGACATTCAATTCAAAATAATTGGTTTTAACGGATTTCATTTTTGGTGTTAAATCGACATCAATTGAAAATTCATCTTGATCTCCATACGTTTTTGGATCATAGAAATGTTCTTGATTCAAGTAGGGTGAATATGTGGTGAAATGAAGTTTATTTTTTTCTTGATCCGCAGTGATCAGCCGCATAAAACCTTGACCGCCTTCAGGACCTGACTGGTAATCTGCAAGGATTTGATATACTTTTCTGTCCACTTTTCCATCATGATCATCGTCAATCTCATCTACTTTTCGACTGGCTCCGTGGTAGTGGCCGCTAAATACTGCGACAATATTCGGGTGACGCTTTACCACTTGATGGAAGATCAAATCTCCAATTGGGCTTCGATTGCCGCTCACTAACAAATACTCATGGAAATTTAAAATGACAATTCGATCTGGATGTTCAGAAATGACTCGATTTAACCAGTCAATCTCATTTTGCTTGATCCCCCAGCCCATATACACCATCATATAATCATTGCCACCAGCAGAGATAAGATCATAATGACCTCGATTATTTTGATAGGATTCACCGTAATATGGCTTGTCTTCAAAGCGTTTCGCTCCAAAGTATCTCCCATATTCCCTATAATGGCCGTCTTTGTGTCTGACATCATGATTACCAGCTAATACACCGTAAGGAATCTGATGCTGATCTAACACACGCATAAACGTATCGGCACGATTCCACTGCTTATCCTTTGAATCATCCACAATATCACCTGTATGGAACACATATTGAATATTTAATGGGTCCCTTTGATCTCTGATCCACTCGACCATTTTTTTGAAGATATGAGGATAACTTCTGGCATAATATTGAGTATCAGACATCCACACCATCTTATAAGGCTTTAACGTCTTACTGATCTCATCTTGTACAAGCAAATCAAACGTTTGATTTTTCATATACTGTCTGACTGACAGCAGCCCTTTCAGGTAAAATTCCTTTTCATCCTTGGCAAAGTGATGAGTGATTTTATCCCACTTTTCTTGCTGATGATTCCAAGCGTACATCGTTACCTTTCTCCCTGATAATGAGCTTCCTTTCCATACAGCCTCGACAACATCCTTTTCACGTACATCGTGATGAACCTTGATTTGAAAGCGATGATAAGGAAAATGCTGTAGATCTTTCGTTTCCACTGATTTACCATCAGCAAATGCAATGCGATTTCTTTCTCGATTAGAAAAAATCATTTCACCTGTTTCATTTAAATGTTTTGGCGGCTCTGTTTCCGCTGCATATTTGAAAATCTTCATGGACGGATGCAGCGATGTATATTGATAGGCACGGTAAAAGGAGTAATCTAACTGATCATTAGTAGGATCATTGGTTAGCACTGTTTGCTTAGATGATTCCTTTTTTGTCCTATCTGACACTCTCTCTGGCGTTTCAGGGTGTTCATGTACCGTCTTAAAAACCTTTTTCAAAGTTGATTTGTTTCCAGCGGCATCTTTTGCTTTTATCTTCAATGTGTGCTCCCCAGGTTCTAATTCGCTAGAGGACGTTTGATAAGGCAAAGAGATGGGTTTTCCATCTAAATATGCCTTCATCTCCGCTATATCACTCCAACGATCCGTCACCTTTGCCTTTAACGTAAAGACGCCTTTATATTGGTCATTTGCCTGTATATTACTCTTGATTTTCGGACCCGTGTTATCGACTTTCACACGTACAGATTGAGATTCGTCTGCAGTTTTAGCCTGAACAACATGTACTCCTTCTTTCAGCCTTCTTGTATCCCACTGAATATAGCTTGAAGCATATGCTTGCTTCGGGATTTGAAACTGAAATGCTCTTACTTTCTTAGCGCTTCCACCGTCGCCCATTTTCCATTCCTCATGCTGGCTCGCATTTAGAGGCAGAATTTGAGTGCCATTCGATAAAATCATCTGGACATTTTTCAATTCAAAATCATCGTGATTTTCTCCAGGAAATCGGTCAAACGGCGATGACTTCGTCCCAGCATGGAATGATATCGTTTGTGGACCTGCCTTTTCTAAGTGTTTTTCTGGTATTGGTATCGTATAGGTGCGATACACTTTTGTCGAATCATCAAAAATGGAAAGTAAGTGCTTACCTATAGACACACCATTCTTAAAATATAAATTTGTCCCTTTGACATCAAATGCAAGATATGGATCTGCTTCAAGTGCAGGGAATACTTGTCGAATCGGTTTTCCATCTATCATTAATTTTATACTTTTTTTCTGATCTGCTGTTGCTTTTAAGTGAAATACGCCAGAAACCGTATCTCCTTCTTCTACATTCAATCGAAGGCCGTGAGCCTTGCTTACTTGTTCCACATCAATTGTTTTTTTCATTGTCATTGCTTGATTTTCGCCGTCTGACGCTTCAATCTGATATTCCAATCGTTCTTTACCGATGAGCTCAGGTGAATAAATAATATGGTGAAACAGCCGATCATTATGATCCTTTTGAAGCAGCACCTCTTTAAAATCTTCATGACGATTGGTTCGATATCGCAATTTGACCGTTTTGACGGACTGATCATCCTGCACATCTGCTCTCATTTCAATGCCTTCAGTTGGTTTTATCGGTTGATTGTCTGTCATATCTTCGATCACAGGTTTATGAACATCTTGTGATATTTCTTTTTTTTCAGTTGGAATTTGTGCTTTTAACACTTTTCCGGGTGTCGGCTCTTCCTCCACTTTCGAGATCAGCTTCATTTGTGTCGTACCATCCATTGGATACTTGAACAGTAACGATCTGTGCTCGCTAAACAATGAAGGCTTTAAACGATAGGATGCCGACGATACCTCTTCTCCTATATTGGTTGTGATAGAAACAAGGCGTGATTTAGAATTGGACAATCCTTTACTCTCAATGACCGATAGATGCTCGCCCTCTTTTAAATGGCTTTTGTACATCGCATTAAAGTCCGCTACCGTTAAATGCTCCTGCCCTTTTTTTCTAAGCCAAAATACGTACGGTTTCCCAGGAGAAATGGTGATCGGACTTGTGTGAAATGAATATATATCATCCATCTCCACGCCTTGCGCTGGATTGCGATAGCGAAGCTGGTAATGTCGAAGTGAAATGGGTGCATGTGTTGTGTTATACACCTCGATGAATTCAAAAGCATCCTTGCCTTTGCGGTTTTTTGAATTCACGACGATTTCTGTCATCAATAGCTCAGGAATTTGTGAGAGATCCTCTTCAAATCCGTTTAAGTGAACTGCTTGTTCGGTTGTTTTGATGACAGACTTCTGCGTCAAGAATTCTGTATAGTAATGAACTGTTGGATTCCACAATTGATCTGTCGGGATTTTCGCTGTAAATTCTGGTTTCATCCCCGGCAATCGTTCCATTGGGATCAATCGATATCCTAGCTCATCACTCTGTTTATAGTACAAGTTTGCAGACAAAATTTGCTCTGACTGACTAATAGATGCCCGAAATTGAAGATCACGTTTTTTTCCTTGAACCGGACGGACATCAACTTGAAATTGATCAAAGATAAAAGGTGAAAAGGGCTTATTTCGTATGTTCACTTGTGTTTGTGTCAAAGATCCTGCTGAAGCAGGCTGACTGAAACAAAAAAGAATGCTCAAAAAAAGCAAAAGAATGATTTGTCTGCTCACATTCACCATCGTGCACCGCCTCCCTTCGAATATTGTGTCTCCTGAAGACGGTTTTTATGACAGATGGAACGGGGAAACGATATAAATTCACACAAAAAAACCGTTAGCTTTTTTTCGCTAACGGTTCCACGATTCCTTTCTGTATGAGCAGATGGAAAATGGATAAAATGACAGCCATCCAAATGGCCGTTCCAAACCCATCAATGTTAAAACTATCTCCCATAAAGCTTGAGGTCATCATCAGTGTGATGGCATTAATGACAAAGAGGAACAATCCTAGTGAAAGTACTGTCACTGGCAGCGTTAAAATGATCAAAAACGGCTTCACTAAAATATTGAGCAAGGACAAAATAATACTTGCTACAATCGCTGCGCCAAAACCTTCAATATACACACTACCAAGGCCTGGCAGAATGCCTGAATCAAAATATCCAGCAATGACGATTAAAAGTAATGCATTGACGAAAATACTTACGATCCATCTAAGCATTTAGTTAGTGCCTTCTTCCGGAACAACAAAATACCAGATGAAGTAGATCAAGAATATCGGCATAAATGCTGTCATAAATCCGATGATCACCGTTAAAATACGAAGCAGGGATGCATCGACACTTAAGTATTCAGCAAGTCCACCGACAACACCCGCTATTTTTTTATCTGTCGCTGAACGATAAAGCTTCTTCATGTAGAATCACTCCTTGTCTGATTGGTGCTTTACTTGGATTGAGCCTGTTTTTGTTTCTGCAAAAATGGATATATTGTGCTCCGCCTGTTGATTGGCTTTGATCATTTTCTCTTTTTGCAGCGTTTCATTTTTCTCTTTAATCATATTTGCATCAAGCAGCTCATGAGAGATCGATCCGAGATTGCTTTTCAGCTCCGCAGTCACTGCACAAGCACGCGGAATCTGAACGTCCACACTGCCTGTTGTCGTTTTTGCATAGATCGAACGGCATTTCTCATCTGACAGCTGAACAGCAATGTTCCCATTGAAGCTCTGTGCATCAATTGATTCACTTTTCCCGCGCAGGTCAATGAGCCCATTAATGGTTTCTACTTCAATCATACCACACTCGTGATCAGCCAGTTTGATTTGCCCATTTGCTGTTTCAATTCCGACTTTTTCTGCTTGTAAAGAGGCAAAAGAGACGACGCCATTTGTTGTTTTTGCAGCCAGTTCTTTTGTCTTTAGCTTTTCCCCGCGAATCGGTCCATTAAACAGTTTGACTTTGATCTTATCGTATTGGATACGTGGTACATACAGGGTGACATTGACCTTCATGGTCTTCTTTTCAGTTCGGATAAAAAATTTGTCCCCTTCAAGCCCGCAATCCAGATGTTGAAGAAATTGCTGTCTGGCCTGCTCTCCATCCTCTGCACGGTAAATTTTCGCATGACACTCTGCCCGAACATCCCCATCATCCCAAGGCATCAAATTGAGACTGCCGTTTGCCAATTGAATATCTAAATGAGATAGTGCCGCGTCTTTGAATTGAAAAATGTGTTCAACGTCGACGGACTGTCCAAAGTTCAAATCAAGATCGACATCTTTGACCTTTTTCACCGCCGAATCTAACCACCCAAACAGCTTTGCACCGAGGTTTTCAGTACCAGTTCCTTTATTCTCTGTGCCAGCTTTTTCTTCATGAAAGGTATGATCAGCCGTTGATTTTTCTAGTGAAATGGACTGATTTTCTTCTAATTTTTCAAGTAGCGTAATTGCTTCTTTTGCAGATAATGTCCCGTCTTCTACTAATTTTAAAATGCGTTCTTTTTCATTCATACAAAGCCCTCCTACGATTTGATGGATTGAAGCACTTTAATACCTTGAATGATATTCCAAATGACAGAGATCAAAAAGCCAATGGCGACTAAAAAGGACAAGATAAGTACGGTGAACACTGGAACGAGTGAGTCGCTTGCCTGTGTCGTCAATAAAAAGGGGATAGCTCCAAAAACCAGCAGCACACACGCTGCGACTGGCAAAACATGTGACCACAATGCACGCAGCGAATGCCGTTTCGTTTCCTTTTGATCCACTACAAAATATGCCACGATCGGCACAATAAACGGCATGAAAAATACACTAAAATAACAAATAGATGCAATGATCGACTGATCTCTGTTCATATATATTCGCTCCTTCATGATGAAAATTCCTTTCTAACTCATACGTTTATGGCGTATAAAAAGTTTCAAACTCATTCGATTTACATATGACCTTAGACACAAATTATTTCTTTTTGCACCTAAGTGTAGATTCTTCATGGATTACCCTTTAAAATATGTTGAAAAGATGGTGATTATCATTATAGGGGGTAATTATTTTGACAGATCATCATAATGCTAACCACACGGCACAAACGCTTTTAGACCTTATACAGAAACAGAAAAGCATGAACAGCGATATGATCAAGGAGCTAGAGGCCATTCATCCGTCTCATCCGAAGTATGGTGATATCCGTTATTTAAAAGTACTGCTCGATAGTAGCAGCACTCATATTTTAAAGGATTTAACGCACCTCAGTAACTTAATGCCAAAGGAAGATGTGCAATAAAAGGAAAACCCCTCTTTCGGAGGGGTTTCAGATTGAGGACAAAGGGCTTAAATGTACTTTATTTTAGCCCTTTGTCTTCTTTTCAGCGTGATAGAAAACCTTTGCAGTCTAGGAAAGTCGAGCACCGGAGCGGAGCGAATTTGACATTCGTGAGCACCGGAGCACAGATTTGACAACGAATGCGAGGGTTTGTCTACACGCTGAAACCCCTCTTTCGGAGGGGTTTTTCTTTATGAGGATGTCACACTTTCTGTTTCTTTGACTAACTGTTTCATTCGCTCACGATCACGCTCTAAAATCGGTTTTAAGTATCGACCGGTGTAAGAAGCTTCTTCTTTAGCAATGTGTTCAGGTGTTCCTGAAGCAATAATCGTTCCTCCACCAGCACCGCCTTCTGGTCCTAGATCAACAAGGTAATCGGCAGCCTTAATAATATCAAGGTTGTGCTCAATGACCAATACCGTATCCCCGTTTTCGACCAAGCGCTGGAGCACTTTTAACAACCTAGCAATATCATCCACATGAAGACCGGTTGTCGGTTCATCTAAAATATACAAGGATCTTCCGTTTGAACGGCGATGAAGCTCAGATGCCAATTTCACGCGCTGCGCCTCTCCACCAGACAATGTCGTGGCAGGTTGCCCAAGTGTAATGTATCCTAATCCAACATCAAAGATCGTTTGCAGCTTCCGCTTAATTTTCGGGATATTCTCGAAAAATTGAAGTGCGTCCTCTACCGTCATTTCAAGCACATCGGAAATATTTTTCCCTTTATACGTGACCTCTAACGTCTCACGGTTATAACGTTTCCCGTGACACACTTCACAAGGCATGTATACATCAGGTAAAAAGTGCATTTCAATTTTAATAATGCCATCTCCACGACATGCTTCGCAGCGTCCACCTTTCACGTTAAAGCTGAATCTCCCTTTTTTATAGCCTCGTACCTTCGCTTCATTGGTTTGCGCAAAGACATCCCGCACGTCATCAAATACACCTGTATACGTAGCAGGATTGGATCTTGGTGTACGGCCAATTGGAGATTGATCAATATCAATGACTTTGTCTAAGTGATCCATTCCTTTGATTTCTTTGTGCTGTCCTGGCTTCGCTTTTGCTCTGTGCAGTTTTTGGGCAAGGGATTTCAATAAAATTTCATTCACAAGTGTACTTTTCCCTGATCCTGACACACCCGTCACAGCGGTAAAGACACCTAAAGGAAATTTCGCATTCACGTTTTTAAGGTTGTTTTCTTTTGCCCCTTTAATTTCAATGAAGCGGCCGTCAGGCTTTCGTCTCTCAATCGGAAGCGGGATGAATTTCTCACCAGATAAATATTGTCCAGTCAACGATTTTGGGTCCTTCATGACTTCTTCTGGCGTTCCAGCTGAAATCACTTCTCCTCCATGAACCCCTGCACCTGGTCCAATATCAATGAGATAATCAGCGGCAAGCATCGTATCTTCATCATGTTCTACGACAATCAGTGTGTTTCCGATATCACGCATGTTTTTCAATGTCCCAATCAACCGGTCATTATCCCGTTGATGCAGACCAATCGATGGTTCATCTAAAATATAAAGAACGCCTGTCAGTCTTGATCCGATTTGTGTCGCCAAACGAATCCGCTGCGCCTCCCCGCCTGATAATGTGCCAGCAGACCGGCTTAATGTCAGATAATCTAACCCCACATTATTCAAGAAGGACAAGCGCTCTTTGATTTCACGTAAAATGAGCTGGGCAATCTGCAAATCTTTCTCAGACAACTCAATTTTCTCATAGAAATCAAGGGCATCAGATACAGACAAATCGGTCATTTCTCCGATATGTTTGCCATTGATGAGAACCGCAAGCGTTTCTTTTTTCAGGCGATACCCTTTACAGGTCGGGCATGGCTGATTGGCCATATATTTTTCCATTTGCTCCCGAATATAATCGGAGCTCGTTTCCTTGTAGCGCCGTTCAATGTTACGAAGCACACCTTCAAACTCGATTTCATTTTCACGGACCTGGCCAAAATCATTTTCATATTTAAAATAAATCAGCTCAGAGCCGCTGCCATATAAAATTTTATCAAATAAATGCGTCGGAATATCTTTTACTGGAATATCCATGTCAATTCCATAGTGTGTACATACCGCCTCAAGAAGCTGCGGGTAATATTGTGAGCTTTGAGGCTCCCATGGGGCAATGGCATGCTGACGTAAAGTCAAATCCTTATTCGGAATCACAAGCTCTGGATCTACTTCTAGTTTAGAACCAAGCCCATCACAGCTTGGGCAGGCACCGAAAGGGCTATTAAACGAGAACATTCTTGGTTCAAGTTCCCCAATAGAGAATCCGCAGTGCGGACAAGCATGATGCTCACTAAATAACAGCTCCTCTTGTCCAATCACATCAATCATCACACGACCTTCACCAAGTCGGAGTGCCGTTTCAAGAGAATCAGACAACCGTGCCGCCACGCCTTCTTTCACGACAATTCGATCAATCACCACTTCAATGGAATGCTTTTTATTCTTTTCAAGCTCAATCTCTTCTGACAGGTCCTCCATCTCGCCATCAACTCTGACTCGAACGTAGCCCTGCTTCCGAATTTGATCAAGTACTTTCACGTGTGTTCCCTTACGTCCAGATACGATCGGAGCAAGCACTTGTAGTTTCGTTCGTTCTGGATACTCTAAAATACGGTCTGTCATTTGCTCAATCGTCTGTGATGTAATTTCGATCCCATGAATAGGACAAATCGGTTTTCCGACTCGAGCATATAATAGACGCAAGTAATCATAAATTTCTGTAACTGTCCCAACGGTTGATCGAGGGTTCCTGCTTGTCGTTTTCTGGTCAATACTAATCGCTGGAGAAAGCCCTTCAATCGCATCTACATCTGGTTTGTCCATTTGACCGAGAAATTGACGTGCATAGGCCGACAGTGATTCAACATACCTACGCTGACCTTCTGCATAAATGGTATCGAAGGCAAGCGACGATTTTCCCGAACCAGATAAACCTGTAATGACCACTAGCTGATCGCGCGGGATATTGACATCAATATTTTTAAGGTTGTGGGCTCTTGCCCCTTTCACCTCTATTCGTTCCATAGCCATCTGGCATTCATCCTTCCGCTTTTAGCTCTAGCAATAGATCTCTTAATTCTGCTGCTTTTTCAAAATCAAGCGCTTTTGCTGCATCTTTCATTTCCATCTCGACGTTTTCGATCACTTTTTCTCGTTCTTTTTTGCTCATTTTTGACAACTTTGGTGCTGCTTTTGTTTCGTATTCTTCTGAATCCTCATGTACTTTTGTTGCCTTGATCACATCTCGAATCTTCTTATGGATCGTTTGCGGAGTGATACCAAATTTCTCATTATACGCTTCTTGCTGCTCACGTCTCCGCTTTGTTTCTTGTATGGCAATGTCCATTGATTTCGTCATATTGTCTGCATACATGATAACTCGGCCTTCTGCATTTCTTGCAGCACGACCAATCGTCTGGATGAGGGATCTTTCTGAACGTAAAAAGCCTTCTTTATCCGCATCTAAAATCGCCACGAGCGACACCTCTGGAATATCCAAGCCTTCTCGAAGAAGGTTGATCCCTACAAGCACATCATATTTTCCGAGACGTAAATCACGAATAATCTCAATCCGTTCTAGTGTCTTAATTTCTGAGTGCAGATAATTGACCTTGATTCCGATTTCTTTCAGATAATCTGTCAGATCCTCAGACATTTTCTTCGTTAAAGTCGTCACAAGCACACGCTCATTTTTCTCAACTCTTGCATGAATTTCCCCAATTAAGTCATCGATTTGTCCTTCAATCGGACGGACTTCAATGATTGGATCAAGCAAACCGGTTGGACGAATAATTTGTTCCACGACCTCTGGCGTTTTCTCAAGCTCGTATGGGCCAGGTGTTGCGGATACATGCACAATATGGTTAATGTGCTTTTCAAACTCATCAAATGTGAGTGGTCTATTATCAAGTGCTGACGGCAGACGGAATCCGTGATCAACAAGCACTTGTTTTCTTGCCTGGTCCCCATTGTACATGGCGCGAATTTGCGGGATGGTCACGTGTGACTCATCGACAACAATCATAAAATCATCCGGAAAATAATCAAGCAATGTATAAGGTGTTGAACCAGGCGGACGTAAGGTGAGATGTCTTGAGTAGTTCTCAATCCCTGAACAAAAGCCCATCTCTCTCATCATCTCAAGGTCATACCTTGTCCGCTGCTCAAGACGCTGTGCTTCAAGCAGTTTCCCGTTTTCACGAAGCTTTTCCAACTGTTCCTCAAGCTCTTTTTCAATATTAATAATCGCTTTTTCCATCTTTTCTTCTCTTGTGACGAAGTGAGATGCTGGGAAAATAGCAACGTGGTCACGATCACCGAGAATTTCTCCAGTGAGAGCATCTACTTCACGAATACGTTCAATTTCATCACCGAAAAACTCCACTCTGATACAATGCTCATCTCGTGAAGCAGGAAAAATTTCAACGACGTCTCCTCGAACTCTGAAGGTTCCGCGCTGAAAATCTATATCATTACGAGAATACTGAATATCCACAAGCTTACGCAGCAGCTGATTGCGTTCAATTTCCATTTCAGTTCGTAAAGACAGCACAAGCTCTCTGTATTCTTCAGGAGAACCTAAGCCATAAATACAGGACACACTGGCAATGATGATGACATCTCTCCGCTCAAATAATGAGGATGTGGCGGAGTGCCTTAGCTTATCGATCTCATCATTAATGCTGGCATCCTTTTCAATAAATGTATCAGTTTGAGGAACATACGCCTCAGGCTGGTAATAATCATAATAACTCACAAAATATTCAACAGCATTATTTGGAAAAAATTCCTTGAACTCGCTGTATAATTGTCCGGCAAGTGTCTTGTTATGCGCAATGACAAGTGTTGGTTTGTTCACTTCTTTGATCAGGTTGGATACAGTAAAGGTCTTTCCCGTACCTGTAGCACCTAACAGCGTTTGATGCTGTTTCCCCTGATGGATGCCCTCCACAAGCTTTTCAATGGCTTTTGGCTGATCTCCTTGGGGCTGATAGTTAGAAACTAATTCAAAGCGGTCACTCACATCAAAGCCTCCGTTTCGTTACGAAATCTATCTAATGAATATATTATCATAAAAGAACACAAAAATACGAACTAAAGTTCGTGTCTGACTTGATTTTTATTTCCAATACAACCATACCCTCTCTGCCGTGGCTCATAACCCTCTAAAGAAACCTTCCTTTCAGTATGGAACATTTTGGAGCGAGATATTCGATCAGCAGAAAAACCACAAAAAAGAAAGCTGCACTCACTAGAATCGTAAGCACAGCTCCTGCAATCAAAAACATTTTCTTTTCATCAAGAGGGATCACATCAATGATGTTTTTCAGCCTTCTCTCTTTTTTCGACTTCTTTCTTGGCCATAAACAATGCCCCGGCCACTAAAGAAATAATATCTAATCCTACGATAAAGTAGGTTTCTGTATAGCCTTTCATATACGAAGCAAATAAAAGCGCTGCTGTTAATGCAATGCCAACGTAATGATTATAAGTAACCTTTGAAAATAAAATAACGAGCAAGAAAGGAAAAACAAGTGCAAATATGGCTTTTGTAATCACAAAAACCCTCCCTCTTCATGGTCTACTTCCTTGATTATAGTAAAGATTGGCATATTGAACAATTCACAGTTTTCAATTTCAGCTTTTTTCTTCTCGGTTGAAGACTTTTGATATAGATGAGGAGGAAAATTAGTGAAAACGTCCCCTTTCTAAAGATAGGTCTTTACGTCTTTGACAGTTACATCCAATAAATTCTATGATGAAAATGATAGTGCGCACTATCATTTTAAAAAACAAAAAGAGACAAATGAAACCATTGGCTATTTGGATAAGGGGGCATTCCCATGTATTCAGTATTATTTCATGCGGCTGAAGAATCCGCATCACTCGCAGGGGCAAAAGGCGTGAATTTAATTAAATTAAACAATCACGGATTGCCAGTTCCAGATGGATTTATTATTAAAACGAACAGCTTTGCAAGCTTTCTTTCATATCACAATTTCCATCCAACTGATCAAAACCTTGCCCGAAAAATCACAGAAGCTTCGTTTCCTTCACAAATGGAGACAGAATTACTTTCATCCTTTCAATCATTGTTGAAAACATATCCATCCGTTGCAGTGCGATCCTCTTCTGTTGCGGAAGATCTCGAAGGCGCCTCCTTTGCAGGTCAATACGAGACCTATTTAAATATCAAAACAAATGAAGAGTTCTTGCAAGCCGTCAAAGAATGTTGGTCGTCTTACTTCGCAGCAAGAGTCGCAGAATATAAGGAAGAAATGATTGAGAACGAGGAAGAGATGCCGCTCATGGCTGTTGTTGTACAAGGATTGATCCATTCTGACATCTCTGGTGTCATCTTTAGTGAGAATCCTGTATCAGGAAAAACAAACGAAGTCATGATGACTGCAAGCTATGGACTAGGAGAAGCCATCGTCTCCGGCCTTGTGACGCCAGATACATTTATTGTAAACAAAGAAACGTACTCAATTGAAAAATCACTAGGAACAAAAGAAGTGCAAATTGTTCCCTGTCAAGAGGGCGTTATTGAACAACCCGTAGGTGAGGAGATGGCTGGCCAATTTTGTCTTCGAGATGATCAATTGATCCAAATCACGAAAATGACAAAACAAGTAGAAGAACTTTATGGACATGGAGTAGATATCGAATTCGGCATGTCAGATGGTACTTTTTATTTACTTCAAGCAAGACCGATTACTGCTTCTTTTTCCAATACAGCAAATGGCTCCTCAGGTGCAGCCTTTCAAATGAAACCTGAAGAGCTGCAAGACTTCTGGATCTCAATGGACGATCATATGCCTGGACCCACAAGTCCTCTTTTTTCAAGTTTGATCATACCTGCTTTAAAAAACGGGATGAAGAAAAACGGAGAGAAGTATCAAGTACCAGACCTTAATATTAAAGATATCAAACTTTATAGAGGACATCTGTATTCTTCACCGTCTATGCCAGAAGCGTCAGCGGAACCAGTTTTTGACGAGAGCCTATTCGAACTGTTTCCTCGTTTAAGCGAAAGAATGTATCACATTTTAAAGCAAAACTTGTTCCCATTATACGAAAAACTTGATCGGCAAATCACTCAACCGCTAACAATTGATGAAGCCATCAGCGGCTTTCAAGAATTAAAGGAAATTTATCTAAGAGCGTATGACGACCATTTTGACATTGTCATACCTCAAGTCATTCTATCAGCGATCATTGAAGACATGCTTGTCTCATATACTGGCGATCAAACACAAGTCGTCCTGCTGCATGAAATGATGATAGGTGTGATGAACAAGTCCCTTGAAACAGATCAAAAGCTATCTCACTTGGCAAAAGACGTTCTTCAAGATTCCGAGCTTCTTCAGGCATTTAAACATCATTCAACGAATGCTGAACTATTATATGCCCTCAATCACACAGAAAAAGGAAAAAACTTCATTTCCAACGTAGAAGCTTTTCTCCAAGTCTACGGTTGGCGGTCTGTTAAAAGCCATGATTTCACAGAGGAAACATGGGTGGAGAACCCTGAATTTGTCTTGGACATCATTAGAAACAACATTCGGTACCAATCTGATTTTGATGAAGAATTTGCACAAGCCGTGATCAAAAGGCAAGAAACGTATGAAGAGTTTATCAATCAAGTGACAGATGAAGCGTTTAAAACAAAATTTGAGGAACTTTATCATTTTGCACTCCATGCAGCCAATATTCGAGATGATCATCACTTTTACATTGATGCCATGTTAGATGCAAAAGCGAGACTCTATCTCTTAAAAATTGGTGAACTTCTTGTTCAAAAAGGAGCGATCCCTCATCAAGAAGACCTTTGGTATCTTTACGATGATGAAGTACTCAATGCGCTCACAACTTCGACCACATACGATTCGATCATTCAGCAAAGAAAAATTGAAATGAAGGAAAATGAATCCATCCAACCACCAGCTTATACAGGAACGCCTTCTGAAGCTGAATTACAGCAAGTAGAAAGAATGCTCGGTTCGCTAAGGGAAAATGAAAACAACACAGACGATGCAATCTATGGAATTGGTGCATCTAGCGGCATTACTTCTGGAAGAGTCAGAGTCATTACATCTGCTGATGAATTTTCACAATTTGAAAAAGATGACATTTTAGTTTGTAAAACAACGACACCTTTATGGACCAGCTTATTTAGAGACGCCAAAGCAGTCATCACCGATTCTGGCGGTATTTTGTCCCATTCCGCTATTATCGCTAGAGAATATATGATACCGGCTGTCTTAGGCACACGGATCGCAACTGAAAAACTAAAATCCGGCGACCTCGTGACAGTAGATGGAGCCAATGGGCGTATCCAGTTATTAAATCAGCATTCACGGGCATAGTCGTCACTGTTTGGATCATATTGGCGGTCACAGATTTTATCGGTATACTTACTTTGTTGCAAACACATTCATAACCTGAGGTGAGTATGCTTGTTAAAATCAACAAATCAACGGATCATTCGCGCAACAATGGAATTATTGTCTGAAAAGGGCTATCAAAAAACAACGACAAAAGAAATTGCAACAAAAGCGAATGTAAGTGAAGCGACAATTTTTCGTAACTTTAAAAACAAACGCGGCGTGATTGCTGCCATTATGAAAATGAAATCAACACCAACCAAAACCCTTGAAGCTGAATTTAAAGACGATTTATACACCGATTTAAAATTTCTCGGTAGCTATTTCCTTGAAGATTTGACTTCAAAAAAAGAATTTATCTATATCAGCATGAGAGAACCGGCTATGTTTAAAGATTTAACAGACCATGAAAAAATTTATCCTCAAGAATTGAGAGACATGCTGATTCATTATTTCAAAAAAATGAGTGCTCAGCATCGTGTATTAGAGGGAAAAGAAGACATCTATGCAGATATATTTATTAGCACGTATTTTGGCTTTTTCATTCAACAGCTAGAGCAAGACATTCAGCTTGTTTTAACACAAAAAGAAGACTTTATTGAGACATGCACACACATTTTCATGAGAGGAATTTCCCCCACTTAATTGGGTGAAATTCTTCTTTTTTACAAAGGTGGTAAACACATTGAATCTTAAAAAAGAGAACTTGATCATTTATTCTTTGCTGCTTGGAGCTATTTTAGTTCCAGTCAATTCAACCATGATCGCAGTCGCTCTATCATCCATATCAACTTATTACGATCAATCCATATCAAACATTACTTGGGTGGTCACGATTTATCTAATTGTCATGGCAGTCACTCAACCTATTGCGGGTAAGCTGGGAGATATATACGGCCACCGCAGCATGTATTTAGCTGGTGTGATACTCTTTTTGATTGGCTCCATTGGATGTGCTTTCGCACCTAATCTTGCTTTTCTTATTAGCTTCCGATCAATTCAAGCGGCAGGCGGAGCTATATTAACACCGAACAGCATTGCTTTAATTCGAGCAACAGTATCACATGAAAAGCTTTCTAAAACTATGGGTTTTTTCGGTTTTGGAGCGGGAATTGGTGCCGCACTTGGACCTTTTATCGGCTCTATTCTCATTCAGAGCTTTGACTGGCATTCCATTTTCCTAGTGAATATACCATTTTTGATTCTCACACTTGTGACAGGCGTTTTTATGATTCCGAAGATGAAACATACGCGTTTACAAGCCAATGTAGATATCATCGGTTCGTTATACTTAACAATCGGGATCGCTACACTCATTTTGTTTACTAAAAGCCAATTATTAAACGAATACATGATCTATGGCGTTCTAGCGGTCATTTCCATTCCTTTATTTTTCAAACACGTACGGAAAGTTACAAATCCCATCATTGATTTGACATTATTTAAAAACAGTACCTTTACGAACGCTAACCTTTCTATCATGCTTAGTAATTTTGTGATGTACGCGATTCTTCTCATTATGCCGCTGTTTATGGAGCAAAAACTCGCGCTTCCTCATACACAAAGCGGGATTTTCCTTTCGATCTTTTCACTCTGTATGTCTATTAGTGGATTACTCGGAGCAAAGCTCCATCCAATAAAAGGTGCCAAAAAAATGATTCGATTTTCATTTCTCTGTCTTACTTTATCCGGTGTTATGCTGATCACACTAAGCAGCTACCCAAATTTACCACTCCTTATCATCACATTAGTCGCTGGGGGGATCTCATCAGGTATTGGCATGACTAGCATGCAGATGGCTTCTTTAACATCTGTTGATCAGAGTTTATCCGGCTCTGCATCTGGGATTTTTTCTACCTTTAGATATTTCGGAAGTATCATTTCATCTACTTTAATTGGTATATTAAGTGGTTTTCAATCTTTATTTATCGTATTAATGGGCGCAGGTATTCTTGGTTTCCTCCTCTCTCATCGTCTAAAAACGAAACCCACTTCTCATTCATCTGAACACTCTGCTTAATGACTCCCTTCGCTCTATTTAGGGCGGGGGAGCTATGATTATTTGTTACTGTAACCGATTATGAATACAATGATCAAACTGTGAAAATGATCTTTTACTCATGAAAAAATGTCATATGAATAAACGAAAAAGAAATTTCAGCTTTCATTTACCTCTACTTCCCCACCTAAAAACTTCTTTTCATATCTTCCAGCATTCATAACTTCGATTTTTTTTCACAATTTTTGTGTTATGCTTTTTGAAAATAGAGCACCAAAGGAGCAGAAGGATGAAACGAGTGAAATATTTTTTAATATGCTTGTCAGCTCTACTATTTTTCCTAGCAGGCTGCGGAAAAGACCAGCAATTTACGCCCCCTGGCAGCTCTCAATCAATTGCTGTCATTTCTCAACTAAAAAAAGCCTCCTTTTCAATCGTTGATTTACAAAAAAATAAAATTGTCTCTTCCGTTGATTTAAAACATCCTCTCACTGATCTTGTTCACATCAACAAAGACGTGATCATTGCATCAAGTAAGGAAGGACAATCTCTTATAGAAATCAATTTAAAAAAAGGAACAGTAGCGGACTATATGGATGTGAATAAAGGTCTGACTTCACTTGTGTATGATGCGGATACCAACACTTTACTTGTGACCGATTCAGAGAAAAATGTCGTTTATTTTATCGATACAGTGCACAAGAAAATAAAAGCAACTGTGAAGACCGGGACATTACCCTCTTCTATGGCGTTGTCTTCTTCAGGAACGTTGTTTGTTTTAAATGCAAAAAGTCATTCTGTTTCAGTCATTGATATTGAAAAGAAAAAAAAGATACGAACGATTTCCGTCCTAGAACGGCCATCTGGTATTCATTTTGATGGGCATTCCATTTGGGTTGGAGGACACGGTAAACCGGGCACATTAAATAAGAGCATTTTTGCTTACGACCCTAAAACAGGTAAAAAGCAGCGAGAAATCAAACTAGGTGTTATGCCAGTCGCATTTTTTTCAGAAAAAAACTCTTCTACTTTATATGTATTATGTCATGGAGACCACACACTATATAAAGTAAATACCGAGAAAAACAAACTGCTTTCCTCTGTTGAGACCGGTCAAAATCCGAATTATATCACTGCTGATTCCTCATCTATATATGTCAGTAACTTAGATGACAATTCAGTATCCGTCATCGACAAACATACATTTATGTTGAAGAACCGACTGAACATCCCAGCAGGACCTTATGCTATCATGTTGGAGGAAAAGAAATGAAAGAACAGATGAATATTTTAATAGTAGATGATGAATTAGATATGCTTGAGTTAATCGGATCCTTTTTGCAGAGACAAGGCTTTCACGTGATAACTGCAAATAATGGCACGGGCGCCTTACATCAGCTTGAAAAAGAGGCCATTGACCTTGTTGTATTGGATATTATGATGCCAGATATGGATGGATTCGAAGTCTGCCAGCGCATCAGGCAAACCTCTCAAATCCCCATTTTATTTTTAACAGCTAGAAGTTATGAAGAGGATCGTATTAAGGGGCTGGAAATTGGAGCAGACGACTACATCATGAAGCCTTTTAGTCTACGTGAGCTTGCAGCTAGAATTGAAACGACATTAAGACGAATTAGAGGACTTTCTTTAAAGCGCAGTCGAATCATAATTGGTGACTTGGAGATTGATCAAGATGGCAGACAAGTCTATCTCAAGCAAGAGCCCATCAATTTAACAAGAAGAGAATTTGATTTACTTATGTTTCTTCTGCTCAATCAAGGCCAAGTCTTTTCCCGTGAACAGCTCTATCAAAAATTGTGGGAATCACACTCACCTAGTGGCTCTTTAAGAACAGTCGATACACATATTAAAACACTAAGACTGAAATTAAAGGAAGCGGAACGGTATATTAAGACCGTTTGGGGTGTCGGCTATAAGTTTGAGGAGGACAAATGAAGCCATTATCTATTAAAAGGAAAGTGCTTTTCTTAATCCTTTCCGTTATAGGAATCGTTGCTGCCTCAGCTCTTGCTCTGACTTATTACTTATACCAGCACTTATATATAGATAAACAGATTGACTCTTTAAGTTTACAAGGAAAGAAGCTGGCAGAAATCTATCACAAACACGGGAAAGACACGTATTTTACTGACAGAATGAAGTGGGCAAATGACTCAAGTCAGGCAAGTGTTATTTTTACTGATGATCCTATGGAGCTTTCAAGCGGTATTCCTTTCGATACGAATACAAACGATAACCTCATTACGTTTAAAGAACGCCAAAAGCTTCTTCAGGGGAAAACAGTTGTGTTAATTAGAGAACACCCCCAGTTTCATCAAGATATTCTCGGGATTGCCATCCCTGTGTTCTCAAACAAAAATGATTTATCAGGAACCATTTTCCTCTCTATGCCTTTATCTGATGTGTATGAACCGTTTGTTCAAATTCGATTAACGCTTGGCATCTCTATTTTAATTATCCTGCTTTTGATTTTCTTTATTGGATATAAAAGTTCTAATAAAGTCGTAAGGACGATCAATCAAATGAAAGAAATTGCAATGGAAATGGAATCTGGTGATTTTTCAAAACGCATGGCTGTGACCAAAAAAGGGGATGAGCTAAATCAGCTGAGCCGTTCCTTTAATAAACTGTCCTCTACGTTAGAAAAAGTTGAACAGCATCGCAGAGAGTTCCTTGCTAATGTCTCTCACGAACTGAGAACGCCTTTAAGTTATATGAAAGGCTATGCCGAAGGAATTGAAGAAGGCATTATTGATCAAAAGAAAGGCATGCAGATTATTCAAGACGAATCCACACGATTAAGCAGGCTCGTACATGATCTTCTTGATCTCGCGCAGTTAGAGGGGGAATCTTATCCACTAACGATGGAACCAATCGTCTTTGCGCAGCTTATTCATGATGTTCTTGATCAAATGACATTCATTACTAGTCAAAAGGGAATCTCGTTCAACCGAGAACTCGAAGAAGATTGTATTATTTATGGTGATAGCGATCGACTTGAGCAAGTCGTTCGTAATTTATTGGACAATGCCATCCATTACACGCCATCAGGAAAATCGATTTCGATTGAATTATTCGTTCACCAACAAACTGCTGAATTGAGAATTACAGATGAAGGCAGCGGAATTCCAAAAGGAGATCTCCCTCATGTCTCTGAGCGTTTTTATCGAGTGAATAAAGCCCGCACAAGAAAAGATGGCGGCTCTGGTCTTGGACTAGCCATTGTTTATCAAATTATAAAAAAACATCGTGGCACGTTCGTTCTTCAATCTGAACAAGGCCTAGGTACGACCGCTATTATACAATTACCATGTGCAGATAGCACTGAAGATTCGCCTACCTCACCAAAAAATAAGATGACACCTTAAACAAAACAGCTCTTTTCTAGAGCTGTTTTTATTCAACAGAAAAATAAAGAATTGGCCTTTTTTTATTAACAATTTATTCATATTTGCTTGTTACACTTTTTTCAAGTTAAGAAAAAGGAGTGACAAACTTTTGATTAGACGCTTTCAGAAATTTGATCTTTATTTATTTTTCATATTGATTTTATCTGCCATTTTAAACATTTATAACATTTGGAACGACGATACGGTGAACGCTTATTATACAGCGGCGGTCACAAGTATGATGCAAAGCTGGCATAATTTCTTCTTTGCTTCGTTCGATCCCTCAGGTTATGTCACGGTGGATAAACCACCGCTCGCCTTCTGGCTGCAAACGATCAGTGCCAAAATTTTTGGCCTGCATGGCTGGAGTGTGATCTTACCCCAAGCTTTAGCTGGCATTGGATCTGTTTATTTAATCTACCGCCTAGTCAAACCTACATTTGGCCTGGCTGCTGCAAGAGTGTCAGCGCTCATTATGGCGTGTACACCAATCGCAGTTGCTGTATCTCGTACAAATAACATTGACAGCTTACTCGTCTTTATTCTTTTACTCGCAACAGCCATGATGTTCAAGGCTGTGAAACAGCAGAAAGTGCTTTGGGCGATTGCTTCTTTTGCAATGATCGGTGTCGGTTTTAATACAAAAATGCTACAAGCGTATATGATTGTACCGGCTCTCGTCCTGTTTTACATCATTGCCTATCGAACGACATGGAAGAAAAAGTTGTTATCGCTGATGATTTCGATGATTGTTCTTTTAGGTGTATCTGCTTCATGGTCTATAGCGGTTGATCTCACTTCCAAAGACAACCGTCCTTATATGGGATCAAGTCAATCGAATTCAGCACTAGAATTAGCCTTTGGTTACAATGGTCTTCAGCGGTTGACTGGTCAACAGTCTGGCGGAGGAGGCGGCACAAATCAGGGTGAGGGACAGCCACCTTCACAGCAGGGTGATCAGCAAAATGACAATAATTCATCCACCATGCCTCAGCCGCCATCAAATGGAACTCAAAACAACTCAGACAATTCAAACCAATCATCCAGTCAGGAACAGCCTTCAATGCAAGGACCACCAAGCAATGCAAACGGCACAACACCACCTGATATGCCTTCAGGCGGTAATGGTGATGGACCGCCAAATGGCGGGGGCGGAAAAATGGGAAGTGGTTCTGGCATGTTTGGAACAGGAACAAAAGGGCCATTACGTCTGTTCCAATCTGAACTATCCGATCAAATCAGCTGGCTGCTTCCATTTGCGCTCTTCGGTGCGATTGGTATCTTCTTCTCGACAGCCTTTGAAAGAAGACGTCTCAATACAAAACAAAAAGAAACACTATTTTGGTTAGCTTGGCTTATACCTGTTGCTGCATTCTTCAGTGTAGCTGGATTTTTCCATCACTATTATTTAATCATGCTGGCACCGCCAATTGCTGTCTTAGCAGGAGCCGGATGGGTTTCTATGACTCAATTGTTTCAAACGGGAACTGGCTTTAAAAAATGGCTACTGCCAATTGCGATATTCGTCACAACCGCATTTGAAATCTTTATCCTATCCACTTTTACAAGCACGATCGGTCTTGGACTAAGCATTGCAGTCGGTATCATTGGTGTTGGAACCACCCTTTCTCTACTCTTGATAAAAGGGAAAGAAAAACTAAAACAATTCATGTCTCTCATTGCCATCCTTGGGATGCTGATCGCACCACTATACTGGGCAAGCACACCTCTTCTTTACGGAGGAAACAGTATGCTGCCAGAGGCTGGTCCTCAGCTTGCAACTTCAAGTGGCAGCATGAGTTCACAAGTCAATGAAAAGCTGATCAGCTATCTTGAGAAAAACAATACGGGAGAAGAATTCCTATTCGGGACAACAGATGCAACCACTGCTTCGCCTTACATTATTAAAACAGGAAAAGCTGTTATGGCATTAGGTGGATTTAGTGGATCTGATAACATTCTCACGCTTAATGAATTCAAACAGCTCGTTAAAGACGGCAAAATCAAATACTTCTATCTTTCTGGTATGAGAGGCGGCAGCTCTGACATTCTTACTTGGATTCAAAAAAATGGCAAAGAAGTAACTGCTTCTAAATGGCAGAATAGCTCTACATCCAAAACGAACCAGCAAACAGGCAGCCAACAATCCGAACAAAATGATCAGTCAAATGGACGAATGGGCGGAATGGAGAGCGGTACTCTTTATGAACTATCCGTTGATTAATTCATCTATTAAAAGGGAGGAACGATGACTGATGGAAAAGAACATACAATACTCTGTTGTAGTCCCAGTGTATAATGAAGAACTTGTGATCCATGAATCGTATCAGCGCCTCAAGACCGTCATGGATTCGACGGGAGAAGCATATGAGCTTCTCTTCGTCAATGACGGCAGTATGGATCGAACAGCTGAACTGATTAAAGGGTACTGCCAGACTGATCCGCATGTGAGACTTATTGATTTTTCTCGTAACTTTGGGCATCAAATTGCCATTACAGCGGGAATGGATTATGCAAAGGGAGAAGCTGTCGTAGTGATTGATGCGGATTTACAAGATCCACCTGAATTGATTTTAGACATGATTGAAAAATGGAAGGAAGGCTATGAGGTCGTATACGCGGTCCGCACGCAACGAAAAGGCGAAACAGCTTTCAAAAAGTACACGGCTTCCCTTTTCTACCGAGTGCTACGTCAAATCACCGAAGTAGATATTCCTATTGACACCGGCGACTTTAGATTGATGGATCGTAAAGTGTGTCATGAAATGAGAAAAATACGCGAGAAAAACCCATTTGTCCGCGGATTAGTGAGCTGGGTTGGCTTCAAACAGATTGCGGTAGAATATGTTCGGGATGAGCGGTTGGCAGGAGAAACAAAGTACCCTCTCAAAAAGATGCTCAAGCTCTCGATGGATGGGATCACATCTTTTTCTTACAAACCTTTAAAGCTGGCCAGCGTGGCAGGTATTGCCCTTTCAGCTATTGGCTTCATTTCGATGTTTCTTGTCTTATATTTAAAGCTTTTTACTAACAGCACCATCACCGGCTGGAGTTCATTAATTGTCATTCAGCTATTCTTTAGCGGGATCATCCTCTTTATGTTAGGCATGATCGGAGAGTATATCGGCCGAATCTACGATGAAGCCAAGGACCGGCCGCTTTATATCGTCAGGGAGAGCTATGGCCTTCAGGCAAAGCCACATCCCGTTCAATCCCCTGTCCATTTCAAGCAATATAAACAGC
Source organism: Bacillus altitudinis 41KF2b (assembly GCF_000691145.1). Taxonomy (GTDB): domain Bacteria; phylum Bacillota; class Bacilli; order Bacillales; family Bacillaceae; genus Bacillus; species Bacillus altitudinis. Next base: position 402,466 of record NZ_ASJC01000002.1, read on the forward strand.
ATTAAAAAAAGCGTGCGAGACCCTTCAGAAGGTCCTGCACGCTTTTTAATAAATTAGACGGCTGTTTCAAACCGTTTTCTGTTAATAAAGAAAGAAAGTGTAATGATTAAATAAATGCCCATTGTGACCAGCGTTTGAACAATTGGTGTATTGAATACAACGCCGACAAAAATGGCCATGATCGCAATAACGGAAAACCACGTTGTGAAAGGATACAGCTTCACGCGATATCCGCCTGGCTGTGCGATGCTTCGAGATTTCAAATGACCGACGGCAATGATAAACCAGATGAATAGAACTGTGTAACTTAAAGAGCCCATCAAGTAATTAAACGTTTGACTTCCTACAAAAAGAGAAATCAATACAGCTGCATACAAAGTAGATGTACATACAAGGATGGCTCGAACAGGCACCTGCTGTTTTGACAGCTTGGAGAATCCTTTCCATACACGGCCATCCATTGCCTGTGTATAAAGCACCCGTGATGAAGCATACAAGCCAGAGTTCATAGAAGACAAAATCGCTAGTAAGATAATGCCGTTCATGATGTCACTGGCATACGGTACTCCGATCGTTGCAAACACTGTCACAAATGGACTTACTTGCTCATTGTTTACTTGATTCCAAGGGATTAAGCTGACAATGATAAAGAACGGCAGTACATAAAAACCGATGATGCGTACAAACGTACTTTGAATGGCCTTTGGTATGACTTTTTCAGGGTTTTTTGTTTCTGCTAAAGTGACCCCAATCATCTCCGTCCCACCATATGAATACACGACAACCAGCATTGCTGCAATTAATCCGCCAGTACCATTTGGGAAAAATCCACCGTGATCCGTTAAGTTAGACAATCCAGGTGCTGCATGCTGTCCAAATGAGACAAATAGCATGGTAAATCCAATGATAATAAATAAGATGATGACAGCAATTTTAATAGAAGCTAACCAATACTCTGTCTCAGCAAACATTTTGACTGAGCAAACATTAATGATTGTGACTACAAGTGAAATGATTAACACAAGCATCCAGATTGGCACTTGTGGGAACCAGTACTGAATAAAGATGGCCGACACAATCGCTTCTGCTGCAATGTTCAGCACCCACATCTTCCAATAGATCCAGTCTAAGAAATAAGCCGGATACTTTCCTAACACAGGTTCAATCAAGTCACGGAATGTTCTTGCTCCAGGTCGTGCAACGGTCATTTCGGCAAGTCCTTGCATAATAAATAATAAAATAAGACCACCAATCATGTATGCCAAAATGACAGCAGGACCCGCAATATCAATGGCAGAACTGCTTCCTTTAAACAGACCAGCACCGATGGCACCGCCAAGCGCAAGCATCATAATATGCCTTGATGTCATTGTTCGTTTTAACTGCACATGTTCCTTTTCCATTTTCTATAGCTCCTTTAAATTTGAATCTTCAGACAAATATGAGATAAAAGCATATAAAAAGGCCAGCCATCTCCTGGAAGAGACGACTGACCTTGCAACCGCGTTACCACTCTTATTGATTCAGCCATGGCTGAATCCAACTTAAAACCCGATAACGGAGGTCACACGTAAAGACTTACTATTCATTCAGTCTTACCGCTCTTTGAGCGAGTTCAATGATTCGTTTTACTGCGTTGCACCGACCCGCAGCTCTCTTAAAAAACGGATGTTCATTTACTATTCTCAAGTCAAAGCGTTTATAGTCAAATTTGTATATTCGTCAAAGATTTTATTTTTTAAATATACTGACTAACCACGCAATTGTCAACAGCCTTTTTCAGACAAACAGCGATTAACGAATCCAAACAGCTACTTCATCCATCGGGCGACGTGTTTTGCCGCGTTTTGGCTCAGTGACACGATAACCAAAGGCTGCCATGACAGAGATGTCGTATTGACCATCCTCCAGTAACCCTTCTTCTTCTAAGATACGATGGATGTGATCGTAGCTAAATCCTTCAACTGGGCATGAATCAATGCCGATCTGTGCCGCAGCTGTCATCATGTTACCTAAGGCAATATACGTTTGTTTTGAAGCCCAATCAAATAATGTACGGTCATTTTCTAGTAGATGAAGATCGTTCTCTTGGAATTCTCTGTAGCGCCCCTTGACCATTTCAAACGTTTCGTCTGTCATTCCTTTGATTTGCTTGTTGATGTATTCTGCATATGCTGAATCATAGCGGGCATCTGTTCTTGCCAAGATGATCACAAAATGGCTGGCAGTTGGAAGCTGCTTTTGCGCCCCCCATGTATACTCTTTTAATTTTTCTCTGAATGCTTCATTTTGAATAACGAGGAACTTCCAAGGCTCAAACCCTACAGAGCTTGGAGAAAGTCTTCCTGTTTCTAAAATAAATGCAAAATCATCCTCTGGAATCTTTTTCGCTGGGTCAAACTCTTTTGTCGCATGACGGAATTCATACGCCTCAATGATTTCTTTTTTTAATAGCTCTTTGTCTCGCATATTATTCATCCTTTCTAATGAACAGGTGTGTTCCCACAATCCAATTTCTTTCCATTCCCTCATAGAAATTGTTATGATAGGAAAACAAACAACCCGAATGTGTGATGTCTATCTCTATGGTAAAAGAAAAGCTTCCATTGATTCAAGTACGCACATTTTTGTTCGTTAGGTACAAACATGTTCGTTTATGACCATTTTCGTTTAAGAAAGGAATGTTGAGATGAGTGCACCATCCAATCCAGTCAGTATTGTGAATCATGGCTGTCCCGTGTCTATCACTACAAATGTCATCGGAGGGAAATGGAAAGGCGTCATCCTTTATCATTTGACTTGCGGTCCAAAGCGTTACAACGAAATACGCCGGCTTCTGCCAAGAATTTCGCAGCGTGTCCTGACGTTGCAATTACGAGAACTTGAACAAGACGGGATTGTTCACCGTGAAGTCTATGAGGAAGTTCCTCCTCGTGTCGAGTATTCACTGACTTCTCTTGGAAATACGTTAAAGCCCATTATCTTTGCCATGCGTGAATGGGGCGAATCCTATGGAAGAGAAACGCGCCCAAAAGAAAAAAGCTGCCATCTCTAGCAGCTTTTTTAAGATGAAATCGCCGTTGGCTCTTGCTGAGGATCGTCCTTCACAAACAGGATACCAAGCTGGTGATGCTCCCCTTCGTAAGAGGCGCGTTTCTCAAACCTTGTCTGACCATTGAGACCAATGATCTCAAGCTTTGTCAGAGCACGATTGGTTTGTAGTGCTTCATAAAATTCTGAAACGGTTTTGATCTCGATTCCATTGACCTTTGTAATCATTTCTCCGATCTCAAGCTTTAAATCAGCCGCAGGGGTATTCGGAATGATACCAAGCACCATAAGCCCTTGATTCCGCTTAGAGAAAAAGAATGGTGCAGCGTTGTCATTCGCCCTCTGCTTCCATGATAAAAAGGCTCTTCCTGCAATCGCTAGAACAACAGCTCCCCACGCAATCGGCTCAAACCAAATACTTGCCGCACCTACTACAGCAACAACTAGACCGAGCATCATTATTCGGCGTGACGTAATTTGAATACTCACAATTGGCAGCGATCCTTGAATACGCTGGCCAAAGCCGATGATGTACGGGATCACAATAAATGAAAAGCTTTGATTGTGCACTTGAAGCACAGGCCACCATGGCAGAGAAGAAGTCCATTCACCTGCCGGCATCAGCAAAACAAGTGGTAGAAGCCACAGACGGTTTGCTCGCTGCTGGCCGATCAAAAGTCCTCTCGCACTCATCACCATTGCAGGCGATGTACGTAAATGCGCCGTTCGATAGGCTAAGATGCCTTCGGTCATTAACAGTAGCCCTAACAGGATCACAACGGCTGATGCATTCATCATTGAAAGCTGCGGCAGCCAAGAATGGCTCACTTGAACAGACATCAGTCCAAATGCCGCAATAAAACTGAAACCGAGTGTGTATGCAGACGAAAGCGCACTCGCCTTAAAGAATAAAGAGAAAACGATGGTCATCGCTGCAATCAGCACGATGAATCCAGGCGGAAGGGAAATCCCTAAACCTACAGATATGATCGATAGACAAATTCCTGGAACCCATCCTTTTGAATATGTAAATTTCAGTTCATCGTAAACATCTTCTATTCTTGTTTGAAACGCTTTTCTCTCCCGCTTTACGCGGATGTAGCCATATAATAGGCTGATTAATATCATAAAATAAAAAAGAGGATGGATTAAAAACAGACCGACCGCTTTTAATCCGGCTCCCATCCACTCCGAGCTCATTATCGTTCACCGCCCAAGTCAAGCATTTTCTCTTATTCTATCAAATAAATCGATGCTTGACATCAGGTTTATTTCTCCTGATTCATCCAAAGTGTGACATTCGACAGTGAAAAATCTTTTAAATAGTGATTTACATCTACGTCTAATATGCCGCCGAGAAGCTGCATGGACCTCTTGATGTCGGTTAAGTTTATACCAAGTCTCTTATGATTATCCATTAAATAATTGAAGTATATCTCAGCACAGTCTTCATCGATCTCGTCGACTGATTCTACCGTTGTGTAATTGACCAAGTACCTGCTTAACAGCATGAGTAGACTTAATGCCTTTGTAGCCGAAAACGTCACATCTTTCGTACGACTCTTAAGCTCCTCTACCAACTCGTAATATTTTTTCTCTCTCACAATACTTGCCCTTTTCAATTGTGTACCCCCATTTACTAGTTCTTTTAAGAAAAGCGCAAACCTCGGTACAGCTCAATGCTTAAGCTGAATATCCGCAAAAAATAAAATATTTAAAATGAGTGCTACTTTTTATTGTAAGAATTATTTATGTAACATACAACTTTCAAAAGTTTCATTTTCATGACATGTTTAAATCAACAGAAAGTCTCTTATATAAATATGTTATCGGGTAAATTCGAAGGAATGTTATGTTTTTTGTAAAATAAATGAATATATTTCTCGATATAATATATTTTTAAGAATAAATTATTACATGTTCGTAACACTTATGAACCAAAAAAAGAGGCATTTATTCGCCTCTTTATTTTTTGAGATATAGTGCTTTTAGTGCAGTTTGTAGCTGAAGATCATTCTTTTCATAAGATTTCACTTCATCTACCATCTTGTTCATCATTTTCGCTGTCTTTAAATCAATCACACCTGATTTTTCGAGATTGTATGTGCTTTGAAATGCGAGTACAGCCTTTTTCGTTTCTTCGTCAAAATATCCATCTACTCTGCCAGGGTCAAATGATAACCCTTTTAACAATGTCTGTGCTTGTCTGACTTCTTCATTGTTCATATCAAGCTGAAGCGGTTCTTTCAGCTGGAGCGGGCCAACGGTGAAGTAATCTGGTTGATGAATCGCAATGGTCGGCACAACGCCTTTTTTGTGAATCCAATTCCCTTTCGGTGTCAGCCACTTATACAGCGTTAATTTAATGTTACTTCCATCTCCCATTGGTACCGCCTGCTGCACAGTCCCTTTACCAAAGGAAACGTCACCTACCACTTCATACTTCCCTGCTTCTTTCATGGCACCAGCCAGAATTTCAGAAGCAGATGCACTTCCTTTATCAATTAAGACATTGATTGGGTATGGTTTTTGTTCTTTTCGTTTTGAAAAATATCGTTTTCGATCGCCATTCCGTTCTGCAATTTGAATATATGGCTGATCCTTTGTGATAAAATGTTTTAAAATGTCTTCCACACTTTGTAGATAGCCGCCAGGATTTCCTCTCACGTCCAGCACAAGGCCTTCCATGCCCTTTTTCTCGAGCTTATTCAAGCTTGCCGTGAAATCCTTCGCCGTATCTTCAGAGAAGCTAGAGATCGCAATATAGCCTGTTTTATGACCATTGACCTCTTTCATTGAAGCCGTTACGGTTTCAAGCGGGATTTCTTCTCGTTTGATATGGAATGTTAGCTCTTTTTCAATTCCATTTCGTCTGATTTTCAAGGCGACAGACGTTCCTTTTTTTCCTCTTATTTTCAGTACAGCATCGTTTAGGCTTTTTTCTTTCATCGACTCACCGTCAATGCTGATGATTTCATCTTTCGGTTTCAGACCCGCCTTTGCCGCAGGGGATTTTTTAAAGGCAGAGACAATGATAATCTTTCCTTCATCCATTCCAACTTCTGCCCCAATTCCTTCAAATGAGGAATCAAGTGAATCCGAAAATTGCTTTGCGGTTTGCTTGTCCATGTATACTGAATACGGATCATTTAAGGTTGAAAGCATTCCTTGAATGGCACCTTCAAGCAGCTTTTGACGATCCACTTCCTCTACATATTCATTCGAAATGAGGTCATAGGCTTTCTCAATTTTCTCCATTCCGTTTTCCTTCGCTCGATCACTTGATTGAGCTTGTCCAGCCACTGCAGCAGCCGCTTTCGGTGACTCCGCTTGAGTCGCCTCTTTATGCGTCATAACCCCTACACTGATGATGAGAATGACACTTGCCATGATGGATGCGATTTGTTTTTTCATATTTGGCCTCCTTCTTCAACTCTTCCTGATGACCTGAGTTATTATATGCCAGAAGAAGGGATTTCATGTAAAGACATTCTCCTAAGGAGGCTTGACTAATCATTTCATTAGGTGTAATTTTTATTTTGTTACGATCGAGAAGGAGTCTTCGCTATGTATATTATATTGACGATGCTTTTATTAGGAATTTTACTAGGGTTTGTAGGAGCTGGCGGGGCTGGTTTTGTCATCGCATTGCTGACGTTAATCTTTGATGTACCAATCCATACTGCACTTGGAACATCTTTAGCTGCTATGGCATTTACGACTTTATCTGGTGCATACAGCCACTACCGGGAAGGAAATATTCAGCTCAAATCAGGTTTGATTGTCGGTGCACTAGCATGTATTGCTTCATTTGCCGGAGCAAAAGTGGCTCCTTTTATTCCAGAGGATAGCCTGCACTATTTAACAGCTGGTATGCTCTTTTTATCTGCTGTTTTTATGATGATCAAATTGTTTGTCCTAAAAGAAGATGCTGAACAGCAGCCGCTTTCTTCACGCCAATTGCTGATCAGGGGCATTATATTAGGCCTTGTATCAGGGATGCTTTCAGGGATGTTCGGTATCGGATCAGCACCATTTATTCAAGTGGGGCTTTTGATTTTGCTGAAGCTGTCTATTAGACAAGCTGTTGGCACAACGATGCTAGTGATTATTCCAATCTCTATTGGCGGTGGAATTGGTTATATTTCAGAAGGCTATGTTGACTTTATCCTGCTCGTTCAGATCTTAATCGGTACCGTATTAGGAGCTTTTATTGGGGCAAAATTTACACGCCTTGCGCCGAAACCTCTCTTAAAATCCGCTGTGCTTTTAACACCTATTATTGCCGGATTACTGCTGTTATTTTAATTTCATCTACATGAAAAAAGCCGATAACATGCTGTTATCGGCTTTTTGTTAGCGGATATATTGCGCTGGATTGACTGCATTTGATTTCGCGCCATTCCATAATCCTTTATGAATTTCAAAATGAAGATGCTGGCCATAAGACTGACCTGTGTTGCCCATATATCCAAGGAATTGACCTTGCTCGACTCTTTGACCTGTTGACACACTTCTTGTTGAAAGATGAGCGTATACCGTTTGATACGTTTGGCCATTGATGTTATGTGTAATGAACACCACGTTCCCATAACTCGACGAGTAGCTTGAGTTCGTGACTGTTCCAGATGCGGCTGCAACGACAGATACAGTGCCTTTTGCAGCGATATCTAATCCGTAATGCTGTCCGCCAGAACGTCCGCCAAAGCCTGATGAGAAACGGCCTGCAGCTGGTTTAATGAAACCTGAGCTACTTGCTGGTGTATCTGACACTTGATCAGATCCTCCACTTGGTGCAGGTGCACTTTTTTCAGCAGCTGCTTGTTCTGCTTTCTTCGCTTCTTCTTTTTGACGACGTGCTTCTTCAGACTTTACCGCCGCTTTCTGATTCGCTAAAATTTCTTGTTCATTTTCAAGCTTTCCTAGTTCATCATGTGCATGTTCTTTTTCTTCCGTTACATGACCAAGGACTTTTCCTTTTTCTTTTTGCTGTTTAGATAGGTCCTTTTTCAACGTTTCAAGCTCTTTCAAAGATGTTTCAAGTCCACTTAGCTGTTTATTTAGCTCTGCTTCTTTTTGCTCTACTAGCTCCAAATCATTTTCGTGTTCTGTAATCATGTCTTTATCTGCTTCGACGATGGTTGTAACAGCTCCCACACGACTGACAAAATCACTAAAGCTACGAGCACCTAGCAGCACATCTAAATAGTTGATTGTACCGCCACTTTTTTGCATAGAACGAATTCGATCTTTGAAAATCGCTTTTCTCTTTTCAATTCGCTCGTTGATGACTTCAATCTCTTTTTTTAGTTTTTTGATCTCTTGTTTCGTCTGTTTGACCTCTTTTTCTTTTTCAGCGACTTTTTCAGTTGCGGCACTTACTTTTTGGTCAATTTTTTCAATTTCTTGCTTTAGCTTTGATTCTTTCTTTTCAAGCTTTGCCAGTTCTGATTTCTTTTTCTTCAAGGTTGATTCAGTCTTCGATGTTTTCTCTTCAATTTGTTGACGTTTTTGATCTAGGTCTTCGTATGCGAATGCACGATTTTCGTTCCCTGGAATGTATAGCCACGTTGTTCCAATAAACGCTGCCATTCCAGCCATCATCAGCTTTCTTTTCAAAACGATATTCCCCTCCCATGACAACTGCCTGCATGAAGAGTCGACCGGATGAATTGGATCAACCGGTCACATCTTCTATAGAATCTTCGAGTGCTGCCATCAATATAAATAGATTTATACTTTCAAGAATTTACGGATGGACGTTAAACTTCCCCACACACCGATAATGGCACCGATCAATAGAAGGACCAGTGATACTTGATAGACAAACGGATTGTATGGAAGCATTGAAATAAATGAACCTTGTACCCTTGGCGCCACCCAGCCGACAGCATATTGATACGTGCCAAGCAATACAGCGATTGGTATAATCGAGCCAAATACACCAAGTAGTAATCCTTCGATGAAGAACGGCCAGCGGATAAACCAGTTCGTTGCACCTACTAGTTTCATAATCTCAATTTCTTTACGTCTAGCAAAAATCGTAATTTTGATCGTATTGGAAATCAAGAACATCGCTGTAAATAAAAGCCCAATAATAAGTGCGATGCCGACATTACGCGCCACTCCGACAACATTAAAGAGTCGGCTGACCTCTTCTTTTCCATAAGTGACTTTATACGTCCCTTTTAGGTTTTCCAATTTCTTCGCTACTTTTGGTGTATCGTGGGGATCTGTTGTTTTTACAATAAACGCATCATTCAATGGATTTTCTTGATCAACCAATCCCATAGATTGTCCATTTTCACCAAAGCTTTTAATCAGTGCTTTTAGTTCATCATCCTTGGATGAGTATTTCACATCACTGATTTCAGGAATCTTCTCAATTTCTGCTTTTAATTCATCCTGCTGCTTTTGATTCGCAGTTAAATCGATGAGAACTTTTACTTCTACTTCTTTCTCAGCGTTCGATGCCATGTTATTCAAGTTGAGCATAATGACAAGAAAAACCCCAACTAAAATCAATGTGACAGTGACCGCACTAATTGATGCAAATGTCATCCACGTGTTTCTTCCAAGTGAACGGAAGCTCTCACGTAAATGCCGCGAGAGAGTTTTAATCATAAATTCCGTACTCCCCTCTTGCTTCGTCACGCACAATCATTCCATCTTCGATTGCGATGACGCGTTTCTTCATGCTGTTTACAATCTCTTTGTTGTGTGTCGCCATGACGACTGTTGTTCCGCGGTTATTAATCTCTTCGAGTGTCTTCATGATTTCCCATGAAGTATCTGGATCAAGGTTTCCTGTCGGTTCGTCTGCAATGACAACCTCAGGATGATTGACGATCGAACGAGCGATCGATACACGCTGCTGTTCACCGCCGGAAAGCTGATCTGGAAATTGACGAGCTTTGTGCTTTAATTGCACCAAATCAAGTACCTCAAGCACTTTTTTCTTAATAATACTTGGCTGTTCACCAATGACTTCAAGAGCAAATGCCACGTTCTCAAAGACCGTGAGACTTGGAAGTAGTTTGAAATCTTGGAATACTACGCCAATTTCTCTTCTCACGTAAGGAATTTCTTTTTCCTTCATCGAGCCTAAATCTTTGTTATTAATTAAGATTTTCCCTTTTGTTGGCTTCTCTTCACGATACATCATTTTAATGAACGTGGATTTACCAGCGCCACTGGGACCAACAACATACACGAACTCTCCCGGATGGATAGAGACATTGATTCCATTGATCGCCTTTACACCATTAGGATAGATCTTATAGACTTCCTTCATTTCAATCATGTAATCACCTAATCTTTTCTTATTCGCTGTCAAACAGCTTATCATGATGTTCTGACACTTCTCGTCAAAAAACGTTATGTATGGTCACGCACATACCCTTCGATACGCACAAGCAATTTATGTCCTTTTCATCCAAAAAGATGAAAAAATTGAATCGTCTAAATTTCAACAACTCCAATTATACGTCATGAATCGACGCAATGGTATTACATTTATATTTCAAAACTTATAAATAAAAGGTAAATAGAGCAACCAAAACCGAAAAACATGTCTTTTTACCCTTATTTTTTAAATAAAATTTAATATAATACGTTTTCATACTGTCCAAAAGTCTTTTTCTACAAATAGAAAATAAAAAAAACCTTGTCGATTAGACAAAGGTTTTATTTTTTCTCTGCAAGCCATTTGGCAACTTCTTTTGCTTGTTTTTCATCTACCATTCCGCTTGGCATAGATCCTTTACCGTTCTGGGCAATATCTGCAATTTGGCTTTCATTATATTTTTTCCCGACTTCTTTCAGGCTTGGGCCGCCTCCGCCAGATAAGTCTTTTCCATGACAGCCAATACAGTTTTGCTGATAAATCTCTTCACCACTGCTCACACTTGAAGCACTTTTACTGCCTTCTTTGTCACTGCTACTTGAATTTCCTCCACAGGCCGCAAGTACAAAAAGCATAGCGACAAAAAGAAGCGTTAATCCGCTCTTTTTCATGTATTTCCCTCCCCTACAATCATTTGGTCAACGTTATTATATCCTTGTTTACGCCCTTTTAAAACCCTCACCCAGCACCTCTTTTGCATCCATGACGATGACAAACGCTGATGCATCGATCGCTTTTACCACTTGTTTCAACTTTGTGAATTGTGACTGCCCTACAACACACATTAAAATAGGCCGGTCATGGTCGGTGTACCCACCTACTGCTGAAATCTTCGTTACACCACGATCAATTTGATCAAACACCGCCTGTCTGACCTCATCCTCATGGCCCGTAATAATCATAGCCATCTTCGAGTGACTAAAGCCAGCCTGTACGACATCAATCGTCTTGCTAGAAATGAACACTCCGATCACAGCGTACAGTCCTTCTTCAATCCCAAAAACAGTCATGGCCGCCAAAACAATCAAACCGTCCATCATTGCTAAACAAGTACCTAACGTCAGCCCTGTATATTTATTGATGATTTTGGCCGCAAGTGCCGTTCCTCCCGTTGAACCATTGCCGAGGAAAACGAGCCCAATCCCGATCCCAATCACTACACCGCCAAATATTGCGGCGAGCAGTGCTTCATGGGTGACAGGAGCAATGTGTCTTGTTAAGAACACCATTAAAGGTAAAAAGACAGAACCAACGAGCGTTTTTACCCCAAATGTTCCACCTAATAAATAAAAGCCTGCGATAAAGAGCGGAATATTGAGACCCCATTGTACATATGCAGCTTCAAAACCGAATGATTGCATAATGGTACTGATTCCACTCACACCGCCAGCAGCAATCTGATTTGGTAATAATAACGTATTAAAGCCAACCGCTACGATAGCTGATCCTATTAAAATGAGTAAATAATTTTTCACTTCAATCCAAAATTGAGAATGTTCCTGCTTCATTTCTTTCTTCCTCCGTTACTTCTGAATGCACACCTATTTTAAGCCCTCTCATTCGGATTGTAAATAACAGCCAAATGCAGTGCTAATGGATTAATACTTTATCACACAGCCGGATCAGCGTACTTGCCGTTTGGCAGAAGAGTAAATGATGGTATATTTAATATGTACATGAGAAAGAAGGGACATACGATGAAGAAAATACTGAAGATCACCGGTATTACATTACTTGCACTCATCATCTTAGCTTTTGGTGCTTTCTATACATGGAGCCGCTTTACATATGGACCATCGGAAGCGTTAAAAAAGCAGATGAACATTGAGCAGGTCGATCATAAAAACGGGGTATATTCATTTGAAGCATCGAAAAGCGATACTGGCATCATTCTATATCCTGGGGCAAAAGTTGAACCTCTTGCGTATGCCTATCTTGGGAATGCGCTGATGAAGAAAGGCTATTCGGTCTTTATCCCAGACATGCCATTTTCCTTCGCAATATTTAATACGAAGAAAGCAGACGATATCCTCAAAAGTCATCCGGCCATCAAGCATTGGTACATTGGCGGACATTCGCTAGGCGGAACAGCTGCCGCTATGTATGCAGAGAAAAATCAAAGCAAGCTGGACGGCCTCTTTTTCCTTGCCTCCTATCCTGCATCAGATGATTTGAAACAGGCTTCCTTGCAAGTATTATCTATTTCAGGCGAAAAAGATGGTCTCGCAACACGAGAAAAAATCAAAAAATCGAAAAAGCAGCTGCCTTCTCAAACGGTGTATCATGAGATAAAAGGTGGTAATCATGCTCAATTTGGCATGTATGGCAAACAAAAAGGGGATCAGCCTGCAGACATTCCAGTCCTCACGCAACAAAAAGACATCGTTCAGACGATGCTGGAATGGGTAAAACCAGCAAAAAAGCTCCCGTAATGGGAGCTGCCAGATTGTTGACAAAGGGCTAAAATGAACTTGATTTTAGCCCTTTGTCTTCTTTTCAGCGTGATAGAAAACCTTTGCAGTCTAGGAAGGACGAGCATCGGCGCGGAGCGAATTTGACATTCGTGAGCACCGAAGCGCAGGACTGACAACGAATGCGAGGGTTTGTCTACACGCTGAAGCTCCCATAATGGGAGCTTTTCATTTTTTATGCCTTCGTCGCTTCTAAAAACTCTTCAGCATCTGCCACAGCCAGTGAAATGGCCTCTTCCCAAAATGCTTTTTGAGTAAGGTCGACACCTAGGTGCTTATATGCCAAATCTTCTACAGTCATTGACGCTGTATCTTTTAATAGCGCAATATATTTCTCTTCAAATGATGCCCCAGCCTGCAATGCTTTCGCGTAAATACCTAGCGAGAACATGTACCCGAAGGTGTAAGGGAAGTTATAAAACGGGACACCTGTAATATGGAAATGCAGTTTAGACGCCCAGAAATGCGGATGGTATTCATCTAAAGAGTCGCCAAAGGCTTCCTTCTGTGCTTCTACCATCAACTCATTCAAGCGGTCAGCTGGCACTTCTCCTTGTTTGCGCTCTTCATAAAAACGTTGTTCAAATAAGAAGCGTGATTGAATATTCATAAAGAATGCCACACTGCGCTGCAGCTTATCCTCTAACAAACTGAGACGCTCTTGTTCATTGGCCGCCTCTTTTAATGAAGCATCTGCCACAATCATTTCAGCGAATGTCGACGCAGTTTCAGCTACATTCATCGCATATTTACGATTCAACATCCGAACATCCTGCATGACTTCCTGATGGAACGAATGACCAAGCTCATGTGCTAGTGTCGCTACATTGGATGGAGTCCCTGAGAAGGTCATAAAAATACGTGATTCTCCGCTATCAGGGAAATTCGTACAGAAACCGCCCACTCGTTTGTTTGGGCGATTCTCAGCTTCTACCCAGCGTTCATTAAAAGCTTTTTCAGTAAAAGCAGCAAGCTCTTTTCCAAACCCTGCGAAATGCTTGATAATAAAAGCGGCTGCGTCTTGATAAGAATAGGTCTTTGTCTCACTTCCAATAGGTGCTCCCACATCAAACCAGCTCAGTTTATCAACCCCAAGCATGTCAGCTTTACGTTGTAAATATTCAATGAATGGCTGTTTATGTTCATCAATGACAGACCACATTGTATCGAGCGTCTCTTGTTTCATCCGGCAAATATCAAGAGGCTCTTTTAATATATGATCCCATCCTCTGGCTTCATATACTTGTAGACGAAAACCAGCGAGATGATTGAGTGTGCTTGCAAACAAATGTTCATCCTGTGTCCATGCATGTTCTAAATTATGATAGACGGCTTTTCTCACTTCACGGTCTGAATCATCCATCGCATTTTCTGCTTGGCCTACAGAGATCATTTGTGTTTCACCATTTTGCTCAAATGGAATGGTAATTTTGTTCACCAAGCTAGAATAAAGTTCATCCCACGCATGATACCCATCTACTGCTAGTTTTTGAATGAGTGTTTCCTGTTCAACAGGCAGTTGATCTTTCACATGTTCTCTTCGTTCATTTAATATGTAACGAACATCTGAAAAAGCGGCTGAATCCATTAATTCTTCCCACTGGCTAGTAGGAATCGCAGCAAGTGATTGATCAAACCCTGCTAGAATGGTTCCTAATTCAGCTTCCAGCTTGGCAATAGACCCTCGGAGGCTGCCCGCCTTCATATCCTTTGTATTTTGAGATTGTAGACAGGATACAAATGAACCTGCTTGTGCTAATTTTTTATATGTGATTTCATACGTTTCAAGGACAGCTGTTAACTTTTTTTCAATTTGTGTATCTTCTTTTGAAAAGGCATCTACCTTTTGTCGTAACTCATCTAATAGCTGCTGTATATGCTCTAAGTATGTGATAAATTCTGATGAAGAACTGCCTCCTTTAAAAAAGGCATCTAAATCCCACGTCTCTTGTAATGGTTTTAATCCCAAATTATTTCCCCCTTTAATTGCTAATTTCATCATACAAAGGATATAGAGTCAGTATGGCATATGTATTCCTTTATATTCATTATATTTTCTCACAATTAAAAAAACCCGGCAAGAAGCCGAGTTTTTATGATAATTTTGAACGTAAATACGCATCGATAAAGGAATCTAAATCTCCATCCATCACCGCTTGAACATTTCCCATCTCCGTGTTGGTACGATGGTCTTTTACAAGGGAATATGGGTGGAAGACATAAGAGCGAATTTGGCTTCCCCAGCCAATTTCTTTCTGTTCTCCTCTGATTTCATCCAATTCCGCCTGTTGTTCTTCGATCCGTTTTTGATAAAGCTTAGATTTCAGCATTTTCATTGCACGTTCTCTGTTTTTGATTTGGGATCTTTCCGTTTGGCACGTCACGACGACATTTGTTGGGATGTGTGTGATACGAACCGCAGAGTCCGTCGTATTGACGTGCTGACCCCCTGCACCACTTGCACGATACGTATCCACCTTAATATCCTCTGTACGAATATCGATATCAATTTCTTCATTAAATTCTGGCATGACATCACAGGAAACGAAAGATGTGTGTCTACGGCCAGATGAATCAAATGGAGAAATACGGACTAAACGATGGACACCTTTTTCTGCTTTTAAGTAACCGTAAGCGTTATGTCCTTTAATCAGCAATGTCACAGACTTAATTCCCGCTTCATCCCCTGGAAGATAATCAAGGGTTTCAACCTTAAAACCTCTGCGCTCTGCCCAGCGGGTATACATTCTGAGGAGCATCGATCCCCAGTCCTGTGATTCCGTTCCACCTGCACCCGGGTGAAGCTCAAGAATGGCATTGTTTTTGTCATACGGTTCACTTAAAAGAAGCTGCAATTCAAACTCGTTAAATTGTTTTGTTAAGTTCTTCAGCTCTTTTTCAAGCTCTGCATGAAGATCCTCATCGTAGTCTTCTTTTAATAAATCATGCGTCATTTGCAGCTCATCATGAGATTCACTGAGCTCATGATATGTATTCACATAATCCTTCAGTGCATTGGCTTCATTAATGACACCTTGCGCTTTTTGCTGGTCATTCCAAAAGTCAGCCTCTGACATCGTGGCCTCAAGCTCTGCAATTTTCGCTTCTTTTGTATCGAGGTCAAAGAGACCCCCTAAAATCAGCTAGCCTGCTAGCCATATTTTCAAGCTCTTGTCTAATTTCTACTAATTCCATATCCTTCACCTCATAGATGTATGGGGGCTGACATGAATAGAAAGAGGTTTTCACCTCTTTCCATTACTTATTCTGTCTTCCCATGACAATTTTTATATTTCTTGCCGCTTCCGCAGTGACATGGTGAGTTTCTTCCGATATCCACCACTTTACGCACCGGCTTTTTTTTCACTGTTTTCTCCTCATCGCCTTCTTGAGGCTGATGAGCAGTTGTTTGTCCTTGAACGACTTCTTCACGTTCTAGGTTGTTTTGGATTTCTGATTTTAGCACATATTTAGCGACGTCATCTTCAATTGAAGCGACCATATGCTCAAACATCGCAAATCCTTCCATTTGATACTCACGAAGCGGATTGGTTTGTGCATATGCACGTAAATGGATTCCTTGACGCAGCTGATCCATTGCATCGATATGATCCATCCACTTCGAATCTACTGCACGAAGAACGATGACTTTTTCAAATTCACGCATTTGTTCATCGCCAAATGTCTCTTCTTTTGCATCATATTTCTCTTTAATCCGCTCCATGATGAATTCGGTGATCTCATCTGCTTCTTTACCGAAGATATCTTTGACCGAAATGGCACCTTCATCTAAATAGTTCGTGTTGATTAATTCAACGAGACCATCTAGTTTCCATTCTTCTGGAAGTTCTTCTTTCGGCGTGTAAGATCCAACAGCCCGCTCAATAGACGATTGAATCATATTGATCACAATCGATTTCAAGTTATCAGAATCGATGACTTCAAAACGCTGTTTGTAAATGACTTCACGCTGTTGACGAAGAACATCATCATATTGCAGAAGCTGCTTACGGGAATCAAAGTTATTCCCCTCAACACGTTTTTGAGAAGATTCAACAGCTTTTGAGACCATTTTACTTTGAATTGGAGTAGAGTCATCCATACCGAAGCGATCAAGCATCGCCATTGTCCGCTCTGCACCAAATCGGCGCATCAATTCATCTTCCATTGAGAGATAGAATTGAGTAATCCCTGGGTCTCCTTGACGACCAGAACGACCACGGAGCTGGTTATCAATACGGCGTGATTCATGACGCTCTGTCCCAATAACAGCAAGACCGCCTAGTTCTTTCACACCTTCGCCAAGCTTGATGTCTGTTCCACGTCCCGCCATGTTTGTCGCAATTGTGACGGCACCTTTTTGTCCAGCTTCCTCAATAATTTGTGCTTCACGCTCATGGTTTTTCGCGTTTAACACTTGATGAGGGATGCCTTTATTTTTAAGCAGTTTTGAAATCAATTCAGATGTCTCAACCGCAACAGTTCCGACAAGGACCGGCTGTCCTGTCATATAACGCTGTGCGACGTCTTCAGCTACTGCTTTAAATTTGCCATCCATTGTGCGGTAAATTAAATCAGGTCTGTCATCACGCACAACCGGTTTATTGGTTGGGATTGTGACAACCTGCATATTGTAAATGTTACGGAATTCCTCTTCTTCCGTTTTCGCTGTACCTGTCATACCAGATAGCTTTTCATACATACGGAAGTAGTTCTGGAACGTAATGGTTGCAAGTGTCATGCTTTCATTCTGCACTTCAAGACCTTCTTTTGCTTCAATGGCTTGGTGCAGACCTTCACTATAGCGGCGTCCTTTCATTAAACGTCCTGTGAAGGAGTCAACGATAACGACTTGTCCATCTTCCACAACATAATCAACGTCTTTTTGCATCGCAACATGTGCCTTAAGAGCCTGCGCGATATGATGGTTAAGAGCGACATGTTTGACATCAAACAAGTTCTCGATGCCGAATGCTTTTTCCGCCTTCGTCATTCCGCTTTCAGTCAGCTGTACACTTTTTGTTTTAATATCATAAGTGAAATCGTCTTCTATTTTTAACGTACGAACAAAGGCATTTGCTTGTACGTAAAGTTTCGTCGACTTTGCAGCTTGTCCAGAAATAATAAGAGGTGTTCTCGCTTCATCAATTAAGATGGAGTCAACTTCATCGATGACGGCATAATGAAGTGGTCTTTGAACCATTTGCTCTTTGTACAGCACCATGTTATCTCGTAAATAATCAAAGCCAAGCTCATTGTTTGTTGAATACGTGATATCAGCAGCGTACGCTTCTCTTTTTTCATCTTTGTCTAAACTGTTTAAGTTCAAGCCAACCGTTAATCCAAGAAATTCGAAAATCTTGCCCATTTCCTCTGCATCACGGCTTGCCAAATATTCGTTGACTGTCACAATGTGGACGCCTTTTCCAGAAAGAGCATTCAAATAAACAGGCATCGTTGATGTCAACGTTTTCCCTTCACCTGTTTTCATCTCAGAGATATTCCCTTCATGTAGGGCAATCCCCCCCATGAGCTGCACCTTAAATGGGAACATTCCTGTCACGCGGCGGGAAGCCTCACGAACCGTTGCAAATGCTTCAACCAAAAGGTCGTCTACAGATTGTCCTTTTTCAAGTTTTTCTTTAAATTCGATCGTTTTATTTCGTAAAGCCTCGTCAGATAATTTCTCAAAATCTTGAGCGAGAGCTTCGATTTCATTTGCCTTTTTTTCATATCGGCTGATCGTACGTTTCGTAGGATCAAACACTTTGTTTAAGATTCCAAGCATATAATAACGCTCCTCTATTTCATGCAATTTTTCGGCATGTCCAAAAGTTTGACAGGTCCATATTTACCTGCATTTATCATACCATACCTTCCTTGATTTCCAAAGAATTTGCAATGATTTAGCACAAAAAACCCGCCCCTTATGAAGGGAACGGGTTTACTTTTTTTAGGTCATTTTCGGATCAAAAGGAACGAATGATTAAGCGTTCGGCTCAATGAGTCCGTATTTACCGTCATTTCGGCGGTATACCACATTGGTCAAATTTGTCTCAGCATTTGTGAAGACAAAGAAACTGTGACCTAACATGTTCATTTGGAGAATGGCCTCTTCGCTATCCATTGGTTTTAGATTGAAGCGTTTTTGTCTGACGATTTCTGTTTCATCAATTTCTTCGTCATCTTGAACTGCTACTTCAGAAGCACCGTTTCCTCCAGCAAATAAATGCTTTTTCGCACCTTGCTCACGGAATTTACGGTTCACTTTCGTTTTATGTTTTCTAATTTGACGTTCTAATTTACTGGTTGCTAGGTCTACTGCATTGTACATATCCTCATTATGCACCTCTGCTCGAAGTGCTAGATCAGTCATTGGAATGGTAACCTCAACTTTAGATTCTTGATCGTTGTAAAATTTCAAGTTCACGTTGACTGAAGCATCAACATCTGACTCAAAATAACGCTCCAACTTTCCAATTTTTTTCTCGACATGATCTCTTAGTGCAGGTGTTACTTCGATGTTTTCTCCTCGGACATTGTAATTCATGTAAAGAACGCCTCCTTTAAAATTAAGGATATGTAAACTTATTTCTACTTTTCCCTCCTTTTCTCCTGCTCAAACGTAAAAAAAATGTGAATTTTTATTGAAATTTGTCGAATCCTGCGGTGCTTCAGCTTTTACTTGATAGGTGATGAATATATATTCGATTGATTCTTGAAAAAGACCATGGCGCTGTTAAATCTTGAAAGATGAAATAGATGTTTTCAGTGATTGAGACAAAGATTTTAAATCTTCCGCAGCTGCTTTCATTTCCTCATTCGCCGCTAGTGATTCTTCAACAGCCGCCGACATGTACTCTGTTTCCTCAGAATTTCGCTTGGCTCCTTCTTCTATCACACCAATTGTTTGAGAAATTTCTTCTGTACTAGCTGAGATTTGCTCCGTCGTAGCAGAAAGCTCCTCTGCTTTCATCGAGATATCACGAATGGCTGCCAGAATTTCTTGAAAGCTCTGTTCAGACAATTGCGATACTTTCACACCTTCTGCTACATCTCGTTCCACTTTCGTCATAGATTGAGACGATCTTTCAGTATCTTTGTTCACGTTGGCGAGTAACTGACTAATTTGATCAGTCAGTTGACTTGATTCTTCTGCCAGCTTTCTGACTTCATCTGCAACAACCGCAAAACCTCGTCCATGTTCCCCAGCCCTTGCTGCTTCAATGGCTGCGTTTAAAGCAAGTAAATTTGTCTGATCTGCAATGGCATGAATATTCCCCAGCAGGCCTTGAATGCCGGTAAACTGTACTTGTACATTGGCCATTGTAGAATGATGTTCATTCACAGATTCCTTAATAGAACTCATTTGTTTCACAAATTGTTGAATGAGGGATGCGCCCTCTTCAGCCTTTTCAGTCACTGAAATTGAGTGACCCGAAACATCAGACGTATGTTCAGCCGCATTATGCATACCAGTCGAAACTTCTTGAATTGAAGAAGCTACTTTTCCTACTGCATCCGATTGTTCACGTGAAGCTTCACTGACCTGTTCAATCGAGCTAGACGTCTGTTCACTAGCCGATATGGTTTGACTGATGGTTTCTTCAAATTGAGTAGCTGAATCGGCTAATTGCCTTGACCCGTTTTGCACCTGTAAGATGAGCTGACGCAAATGAGCGGTCATTTGGTTAAAAGCCGTACCGAGCTGGCCAATTTCATTTTTAGAGGTCACTTCAATCTCTTCAAGTGTGAGGTCACCATCTGCCATTCTTCTTGCTGCATGTGTGACAGAGACAATCGGTTTTGTCATACGATGAACAAACCTTGTGCCAATGACTAAAAAGCCGACTATAATCGCTGCGCTAACGAGAATGAGTGTCAGCAATAATTGGTTACTTTCTTCATTGAGCTGACTGATTTTTTGATCACGCTGTTTCAATTGTGTTTGAGCAAATTCTTTTGTAAAGGTATGTATTTCTTGTTCGATAGGTTGTAATTCTTGACTGAGGCGGGTGTTGAATTCTTTTTGATTTTGCATATTCAATGAATTAAATAATCGATTTGTTGAGGTGTAGTAAAGATAATTTTTTTCGGAAATTTGATCTAACAGATTTTTTGCATGTTTAACGGTGCTCATTTTTGATGCTTCAGTTGTTTTCTTATTGATTTCTTCATATGTTTGCTCAATCTTCTGTAAATTTTCAGCATCTTGAACAACTACATACGTTTTAATTTGTGCTTCCTGCTTTTGTAGCAGTGCCTCTAATTCCAGTGAGGTCTGGTACAGCTTTACTTCTTTGGTGAGAAGTGCTTTATACGATTGATCTGTTTTGTAATAAATAAAACTAGAAAACCCCAAAATACTGACAAACAATACACATATGACAATAAGCCCAAATAAAAATTGATTTTTTAGTCTCATAAATTCCTCCGAATGGTCTGAATTGAACAAAAATTAATGAATGACATACGGCCTCATACAGGCATGTATTTCATCCATCCACTTTCTATATTCAGGTATAAAATATGATGTAAGGAATGACTGGAAGTGATTTGAAGGGAATGTATAGAAAGCTAGTATATCGAAACTTAAAAAAATTTGGTCAAACGATCGAATCGTCTTGGCAAAATGCTCATTTTCAATAATCGAAAGCAGAAGCGGATGTGTTGTCTCTAAATGAAAGAAGGCATGGATCAGATCATTAAAGATCCGATCCCCTTCTGTTTTAGCGAAATCCTTCTCAATTTCATCTAAATATTTTAGACTCTCTTCTATCGTATATAGAAGGTCATAATATGTGGTTAATAAAATATAGTCATCTGAACGATACGCCACAGGTCTCACCTATTTATTTCCGTTTATCGTAGTATACGCCGTCACTTGTCATGGGCTGATACGGATTTTGATAATTCAGCTGTTTTGTTTTCTTACGTTGAATGGCTTGAATATCTGCCTTGATCCCATTTTGAATTTCCGTTAATTGCTTGGCCATCAGTTGATCTGTTTGAATGATTTCTTTGATTTTCTCTTTTTCTTGAACGGAAAGCTCATGTTGAATGTCTCTCATTAGTTCGTCTCTCTCAACTAAAAAAGCATCAAAGTCTTCAACGAGTGTTTCGCTTTGCGGGTTGGCCTCTATTTCCGCTGCCATTTTTAACGTTTGGTCATGCAGTTGGTCCACAATACTCATAGAGATCCCCCAATAGAGTGGTGACGCCCTTTTCGATCGGTTTGAATGACTTCCTTCCAAGCATCTCGGAAATCAGTCACATATTGCTCTACTTCATTCAGGATCTCTTCGTCATTTTGCAGATTGGCTTCAATCAGTCTTCGATAAATGTAGTCATACATACTTGCCATGCTCTTTGATACATCATACGTACGATTTAAGGTGACATTTAATTCTTGAATGATGTTTTGAGCCTTTTTCAGGTTCAAGTTTCTCATTTCAGCATCTTCTTTTTGAATGCCATGCTTTGCTAGTCTAATAAACTTTAAGCATCCTTCATAAAGCATAAGCGTTAACTCGGCCGGTGTTGCGGTCTCAATAGAATTTTTCTGATAGGCGGCATAAGGGTTCTGAATTGCCATATGTTATAAACCTCCAATTATTGTCCAAGCAGTTGAGAAAGATAGCCAGATTGGTTGTTTAGCTTTTGAATCGCACTATCCATGGCGTTAAACTTTTTGTAGTAACGAGCTTCCACCATTTTTAAACGATCTTGGAATGTGCTCATTCGTTGAGTCAAAGAATCAAGGTCCTTACCAAGTCCGTATTCCTTTGATGCCATCGTTGTGCTACCAGCCTTTGTTTGAATGCTCTTTGAGAAGGCTGATAAGGAATTTTTGATACGATGAATGATTCCTTGTTCTTTATATTGCTGCTGCGCTTTATCTTTATCTTTTGAATCTACATTTAGCGAACCTGACATAAATATTTGACTAATCTTCTGTGGGTCTTCTTGAATGGCTTTTCTTAGTTTCGGTTCATCAATGACAAGCTTTCCGCCATCTTTATATTTATCTGAAGTGGCAATTCCGATTTGTGTCATGTGAATTTTATTCCCATCACTTGTCGTAATATCAACATAAAAATCACTTCTTAATTTAGATGCACCAGATCGTAAAATTGAATCACTTCTCAGCAAGCCTGACTTCGCAGTCGTTTCCCATAGCTCGACTTCTTTGTCAGACATGGCTTTTTTCTCTTCAGCTGTTAATGGATAGTAGTCTCTATTTCTTTTTTCATTGACTTTACCATTGATCTCTTCAACAAGTTCATTGTATTTATCAACGAATTGTTTGATTTTATCAAAGATGGCATCGACATCTGTTGAAACGTTCAAACTGACAGGCTTATCTGTTGTTCCTTTCAGCTCATATGTGATACCGGCCTGCGTGAAAGTATTATTATTATTTTCCATTTTGAGACCATTAATTTCATATTGCGCTTTCTGCCCTTGAGTAGTCGCAACTAATTTATTATCTCCATCCACTTGGAATCCTAATTGCGTTAAAAATGAAGCAGAATTACCATCCGCTGCCTTAATACTGACACCTTCTCCAGTCGTACGGGAAGTCAGAGCGATTGTATCCACGTAGTTGGTCCCATCAAAGATTTGACCTTTATAAGCCGTGACACCTAGTTGAGCGTTGTTCAATTTTGACACGATTGTATCAAGGGTATCTTTATCAGTCGTATTAATGGTCACTGTTTTGGGTGTCGTAGAATCTGGTGTCGTCACCTCAAATGTGAACGTACCGTTTGCAGCAGTAAATCCAGATGTGCCAGAAGATTTGAATACGGAAGCTGTCGCTAGTTGGGTCACATTAATCGAGCCAGAGGTAGCATTTGTTGATCCAGTTGCTGTGACAGCAGATTCATTGGAGCTTGTGACCTTTTTTGCGCCATAAGTACTCGGATATGTTAAATTTAGTTTGGCAATGAGATCATCTAATTCTTTAACCTTTGAATTGACCTCGCGGTAGCTGTCTCTTTGCCATTCAAGTGTTTGTTTCTGGCGTGTCATTTTATCAAGTGGTGCTTGCTCAGTTTTCATTAGCTTTGAGACGATTTCATCAATATCAAATACATTTGAAAATCCAGTAATTCGATTAACCATGGTTTATGTTCTCCCTTCACATTCTTTTATCGACAAATAAACCGACAATCTCTGTCATTGCCGCATAGAAATCAAGCCATTCTTTGGAAGGAATCTCTCTAATGACTTCTTCGGTTTGGTTATCTACGACTTTGACATAATATTCATTGAGTTTTTCATGCAATTCAAATTGAAGATGAAATTGAGTAGGTTCAATCAGCTTATTTGCTCCTTGAAGCGTTTTCTCAATTTCTTCTTTTGAAACGACTTTTCCATTTGCTTGTAAATCAGTGTTTGCATTGTCATTTTGATGATTCGTAACACGGGTTTGAAATGCATCAATCAGTGGCTCTAGCGAAGTCAACTTACCAACAGACATAGTTATTCAGCTCCTGTGCTTTAATCTATCTTTTATATCGGCTTTGAATTATTAAATTAAATATAGATGGACCGATTTGTTAAAGTTTCATATAGATGGTGTACTTCTACGGTTTCACACGGAGAAGGATAGACAAATAGGATAAAAAAATCCTCACTTTTTTTGTGAGGATAATTGAGAAAGTAGATCGAAGGACAAGCTAGCAGCACGGCTGTTTTCTTCTTGAATAGACAGGTATACTTCCTTCCTGTGAAT
This sequence comes from Bacillus altitudinis 41KF2b, assembly GCF_000691145.1. Taxonomy (GTDB): domain Bacteria; phylum Bacillota; class Bacilli; order Bacillales; family Bacillaceae; genus Bacillus; species Bacillus altitudinis. Next base: position 427,133 of record NZ_ASJC01000002.1, read on the forward strand.
ATCAATATGCTTAGGAGCCTCAATTCCGACTTTTACTTGATCGCCTTCAATCGCAATAATTTTGACTTCAATATCGTCGCCTATTTGAATCGATTGATTTAATTTACGAGATAGAACTAACATGAGGAAGCCACCTCTAGCAAATGTTTTGTATGATAGGCTGAATCATGCAAAATGACCTGCTTGGCTTTCATGTTTTTCCGATTCACAATAATAGGCGCTCTTAAATTGGCTGTCGTTTTTTCAATAGAAGATCCCATTGTTAAAATAACCATGACTTCCACATCATTGGCATCTTCCACCCCAAGAATGTCTACAACCGATTCTTCTAAGTCAAATTCATATTGATTGAAGAACAAAAATGGGCTGCTGACAATAAAGCCTAGTTCCGCATTTTCCAAAGATTGGAGAACTAAAAATGGAGATTCCTCTGATAAAGGTAAAATGACAAATTGTTTTTGATCCAGAAATCCTGGTATCCCATTAGAGAAGTGAATGATTTGCTCCTCTTTAATCGTCACTTCACCATGGTATTTTGTTTGAATGATCATAATTCACGACCTTTTTCATTTTTCTTAATTATACCTTATCACCATTTTGACCTGTTTCGTCAACTTCTATTTTTAATTCTGGGTATTGTAACATATCAATATGAACTTTACCTGGCTGGTAGTTAACAATTGGTTTATGAGGTGTTGCCTCTATAATAGCTTTTTGTGGCTCCACATCAATTTTAAGTTCAGATGGCTGATAGTGAATTTTCACACTAAAAAATGAAGGAATCACACCGATGTTGAATTGTTTTGCTGGAGGACTGCCATTGATTTTCGCAAACTCAGCAATCGCATTCCCACCATTCTCGATCTTGATGAGTTCACTTCCTTCTTCCGCTCTACGCCCCATTCCTTCTCCAATCGCACGTTTCCCCTCCGCAGCCCATTCCTCTGAACGTCTAAAAATCGACTTAATATCCATATCGGCAAATGCCTCGGTTTGATCTATGGTTAATTTCGACGGTGTCCTTGTGATATTCATGACAGCTCTTGGCTGCTGAATCTCAAGCTCAGCTCTTGGCTGCTCTACTTCTTGCCTGGAAGGGGTTGTCGACATTTGCAGCTTTGCATAAGTTTGCTCCATTAACAATCTAGGGATTTGCATAGGTTCACCTCCATGATGCAAAAAAGCACCCAACGGATGCTTTTTCTTATCTTAAGAAATCGACAAGGGATGGCTGAATCACTTTAGCTGTCGTCGCTAAAGCAGCTCTATTTACAGTCTCTTGTTGAAGAAGATCAAGAATGGCTTTCTCACTTTCTACATCTTCGGCATCTGATTTAGCCTTTTTCAGCACTTCAAATTGCGAAGTCAAACGGCTCCCGACTAAGTCGATACGATTGGATCTAGCCCCAAGATCTGAACGCTCAGCACTCATCACTTCTTTAAACTGATCGATATTTCCTAATGCATCATCAGAATTTGTAAACGTTCCATTTTTTAATGAGTTTTCTAAATCAGTCAGCATTTCAATGACATTTTGACCACTGGCAGATTGCCCACCAAAAGCTGAAAGAGGATTTGAATTCACATTTAATGTGATTCCATCAGAAATGTTCGATTGAACCACGTTTGCATCTGTATAGTTTTCAAAGTTAAATGTAAACGTACCATCTGCATTCTCTACAACTGGTTTAACATTTGTATTCGTCCCATTAAAAACAAACTTACCTAACATCTGCGTGTTCATTGCATCAATGATTTGATTCTTCATCTGACCAATTTCCACTCCGATAGCAGCTAAATCTTCTGGCTGTTTTGTTCCATTGGCCGCATCGAGTACTTTATCTCGTATATTTGACATGATATCAATTATTTCAGTGACACTTGTTTCAGATGTATCAATCCAGTTTCGTGCCTCATTTAAATTAGTTTGGTATTGCTCATTTCGAAACATGGCTGTACTATACTGAAGACTTTTCACTGCTGCCACAGGATCATCAGACGTTTTTGTGAAACGTTTTCCAGACTGTGCCTGCTCATTAATTTTAGAGAGTTTTTCATAACTTTTACTAATATTCCGAAGTGAATTTTGAGAAATCATACCTTGCGTGACTCGCATCAGTTACCCTACCTTCCTACGACACCCATGCCGTTTATTATTTTATCTAATACTTCGTCTTGTAACGTCATAATTCTTGCAGCTGCATTATACGCATGCTGAAATTGGATCATGTTCGTCATTTCTTCATCAATAGATACAGAACTAGTTGACATCCTGCGTTCATTGGCTGAATTCACAAGAGCTGCTGAACTGCTTTCAAGGGTCATGTTCTTTTTAGCTTGTATCCCCATTTCGGCAATGACATTCTGATAGTAATCCTGAATCGTTGTGGTAGTTCCGCCGATTGGCAGCTTTAAGTTTTGAATATTAGCTAATTTCGTAGCATTCGAACCATCACCTTGCGTTTGATTAAGAGATGCAGCAATGTTATCTGTCGATGCTAAAATCACGTCACTCACTTTGATACGTGCTGCCAAGCCTTTATTCAAATCATTGTTATTCTCAATATCGAAAAAGTCTTGTCCACTTGTGCCATTTAACGTGTACCCTTGCTTATGGACATCGTTAAAAGTATCCATAAATACTTTTGCTACTTCATCCAGCTCAGCAAGCATATCTGGGTACATGCCTTTTTCAGCTCCATTAGACATGTAGCCATACGCCTCAACAAGTGCTTTTACTTTACCATTCACTTGTAATTGATCAGCTGCGATGGTTGTCGTTCCAAATTGGAGTGAGTTAACAAGTCCTGTCGTATTATCATAGGAAAGTTGTAATTCAGATTTTTCATTGGTAATGCCATTTAAAATTGTACCAGCAGATTGTCCATTAGCACCGATAATGTCGATGTTAACGGTTCCTTCAGCAATTTCCAGAGCATTTCCTCCAGAAGGGTTGTAGCTCACTTTAATATCAACAAGTGAGGAAAGCTGATCTATAAGAGCGTCTCGCGTATCATAAAGATCATTGGGAAGATAACCATTTGGCTCAACTGTTGCAATCTGTTTATTCACTTCATCAATTTGAGTTAATAGGGTGTTCACATTTTTTGCCGTTGAATCGAGTTCAGTTTTTAAATTCTTTTGTATCGTTGTTAAAGAAGAATTTAGCAGGCGGAATTGATCTACTAAAGCCTGAGCACTTGTCTTAACAACTGTACGGGCTGAAGCAGTATCAGCATTTTTCGATTCTGATAAGACTTGTAATGATTTCCAGAGATTATCAAAGGCTCTATTCAAGCCTTCATCTGTTAAATCATTCATCACTCCTTCCATTTGTGAAAGAGCATCAGACTTCGTCGCATAATAAGACAGGTTATTGTTATGATCTCTATACTGAAGATCTAAAAAGCTGTCTCGAATTCTTTCAACAGTTCCAACTTGGACACCTGTCCCCATTTGGCCGTATGTCTTGCCATCATAAACTGAAATCACTGGGTAAGGATTCTCTGCTTTAAAGGTAACTCTCTGTCTTGAGTAGCCATCAGTATTTGCATTGGATACGTTGTTTGATGTGACATAAAGCCCTGCACGCTGGGCTGTGATTCCTCGTTTTGCCGTTTCTAGTCCCATGAATGTAGAACCCATAGATATCCTCCTTGTTTACGCCTTTGAATCAAACAAAGCCCTATGCTGTTTAGGCTTTGAACTCTCAAGACCATTTTGTCCGTAATTCATATTTTCTTTGTTAGGATTCACAAGATCGAATGTCAGTGAAATAAATTGAAGTGACTGCTGAATAAGCTGTTTGTTCAGTTCGTTTACATCTTTCAGTTCCACCATGATGTCATTCAGCTTCTCATATAACGAAATAAGCTCTTCTTGATCCGTTCCTGTAGCTTTTTCGATACATGCGGTGATTGTCGGCGATTGATCACTTTGTAAAAATTGAACTGCTGCTTCAATCCGCTTTTCTTCTAATTGTGAAATGGCCTGAATATATTTTTGCTCAAGGTTCAGAACCTCTGAAAGAGCATCGATCTCGTTATTTTTCAGCATTTCTGTTTTATTCTTAGACAGCTTTAGAAGCTGTTCATGTAATCCGTAGAGACGGTGCAGTTCTTCAATCATTATTTTTACTGACATTCACGCTACTCCCTTTTGTTATTGTTGTTTATAAAAATTCAACATTTTATCTGCAATGCCTTTTGTATCTACTTGATATGTTCCGGCTTCAATGCTTTTTTTAATTTGGTCTATTTTATCTTGACGTTCTTTCATGATATTCGGCACCTTTTGCATTTCAATTGCCTTTTTAGAAATTTCGACTTTGTCAGTTGATTTTGCTTGATTCGATTGCAACGTTTGTTTCTCATATGTTTTCTTGTAAGGATTTACTGGTTGTGTTCCATATCGATTAATTTTCACGGGATTCCTCTCGCTTTCCGTTACAGTCTGTCTTGATTCTATCCATTTTATCGACCAAACTGCAACTTAGTTTAGGGAATCAGTCGTTTTTAGGATTAATGGCATAATAGGTGTCTTTTTTCCTAGATTCAATCTCCCTTTTACGCTCTTCTTCTTGGTCCATTTGGCTGATTTGCGTCTTTATATCCTTTTCACAATGGCTACACAGCTTGTTTTTCCTGATCGGTTGGCCGCATCTTTCACAAGGATAATTGATATTCGGGAATTGACTAATTTGAAGTCTTTTCAAACGGATAAATTTCAGGATTAATTCTTCATCAACTTCTGTTGCGTCTACTATTTCAGCAATGGTTGATTGTCTATTACTTTGCTTACGCAAGAATTTATAAACGATATCAAAAGAACGTTCTTCTTCTTCAAAGCATTTGTTACAAACCGTTTGGATGGTGGTTTTTAAAAATAACTGATTACATTGTGGACAGTTTGCCAATTGATTCATAACCAAAACCCCTTACGTTATTTTCTTTTCTTAATATCGGTTGATTGTCATGATTTTTAACTACGAATCAACGTAAAAGAGGAAACACTTTTGGCGCCTGCTCCTTTTAAAATTTTTGCTGCATGATAGACTGTCGCCCCAGTTGTATAAATGTCATCGATTAATACGACATCCTTTAGAACGATCGGGTTTGACTGCCTTAATTGGAACAAATTCTGTTGATGTAAACGTTCATTTTTTCTTTTCTTAGACTGCTTACTTTGATGTACTTTTATAAGTGGCTCCAATATAGGTCCGCCAATCATGGAAGCAAGCATCATTGACTGATTGAATCCTCTTTCCTTTAATCTCTCTTTACTCAAAGGAATTGGGACAAGGACCGGTTCTTTGATTGAAAAAGAACGTTTAAACGCTGACTGTACATCTTTTTTAAATAGATCAGCTAAAGCCGTATCACCTCGAAATTTAAATCGAGCTAGAATATCTTTCATAAAGTCGTTGTAAGCATAAACAGATCGATTCATCACAAGAATCTCAGCAAAATCCCGTCGTTTATTCCACCTTGAACAATCCTGACACAATTGATCATTTAATTGCGCTCTTCCGCATTTGGGACAAGTAGGACATTGAATCTTCATCAGGTGGTCCTTACATGCTACACATAAACAATCTTCATTTAATAGTAGGAATGATTTCCATGTAAAAGCAGCCACAAAATGGCTCTCACAAATTGGACAAATCAACGATTTTCTTTGTTCAACGGCAAATGATTTTCGCACCTTGGATATGTTGTGACCGTTGAAGCAGCTTCTGTCAGAATGACGAGCATCGCCGTATTTTTCTGTTTATCCACCATCTCGGATTTACTGTAGGATATTTTATCGATATCTGTTATATATTGCGGTTTCACTTGATTTAGAGAAATGGCTAATACATCTTCTATACATTTTTCACAATGACAAATCATGTTTAATTGGTTGAGATATTGATAGAGAATTTCTTTAAGTAGTATTTCTTTTGCGTTGAGTAGCATATTTTGTCTCTCCTGCCATTTGTGTTTTGTGAATATAATGTACCATGATTTAGTTGAACCCACACTATTTTTCAGAAAACTCTTTTTCAGCTGTATTATTCATTTTTACGATATGTTTCTTTGCTTGTTTCATACTTCTCGTTAAACCAAAATGAAAAAAGTACACGTCTCCATTAAAAAAATCTGGATGTCTCCCTGCTCTACCAGAAATTTGGACAAGTGCACTTTCTGTAAAAATAGGAGATTCCGCACCTAATACGCCCACTTGAACATCTTGAATGGTAACGCCTCTTTCTAGAATAGTTGTTGTAACCAATACATCGTATCTATGATCTCTGAAATGCTGGACTTTTTGCTTCCTTTCTTGATCATCGGCAGAAACTCCCTGTACATTTACACATTGAACTTGAAGAATATGAGTTACCTTCTTCATAGTAGAAATAGAAGGAACAAAGAGTAGCACTCTTTTTTTCTTTGTGATATGTTCATGCAGCCAGTTCATTGTAGATGCTGGAAGCCGATTTCTTTTTAATTTCTTTTTCCAATCTCCAACCCATTGAAATGTTGGGACAGGCAGCGGTTTTTGGTGGAAGCGCAGAGGAATTTTGATCGCTTCTAATTGTCTACAAGCAACATCCTTTTGCATTTTTTTAGATGGTGTGGCACTTAAGTAAATTCTAACTCCTGTTTTTTTCATTGACTTTAAAACAGCAAACTGAAGCCGTTCATCCATTGAATAAGGAAAAGCATCGACTTCGTCTACAATGAGGACATCAAAAGCGTTTTTATATCTCATTAGCTGATGGGTTGTAGCGATCATAAGCGTTGCCATTTGAAATCTTTGAGAACTCCCGCCATAAAGTGCAGCTATATTCAGTCCTTGAAATGCCTTTCTCATTCGAGGTTCAAGCTCAAGTACAACATCGGTTCTAGGCGTCGCAATACAAACACTCATTCCGTTATTTAGCGCATATTTTATTCCGTGAAAAAGCACCTCCGTTTTCCCCGCACCACAAACAGCCCAAACGAGCAGATCAAATTTGTTTTGGATTGCTTCTACTAGCCTATCGGACGCTCTCTTTTGCCCTTTAGAAAGTTCTCCCTGCCATGTTAATTCAACTTGTCTTGTTTCTTTCTTTTGTGGACCCGTCCATTCATAGAGAAAGCCACATTCACTTACTTTTCCCAGCATGATGCAGGATCTACAGTATACACAGTCTTTTTTACATGTTTCACACGGAGAGAGGGCAAAGTAGCGCTTGTTTGATACACCGCACCGGCAGCAGATCAAACCACCCGCCACCCTATTGACAGCAGGTGTTCTATGGATGAATCCTTGATTCTCCAGCCACTCCAATTCGGACTGTGTACATTGACATTCAATAGGAAGAAGATGCCTTGATTGTAGCTTGTGACTGAGTTCCATTGCTTTTTCCAGATTCAATTTCACGCACTACCTTTCCATTCATGTTGACCCATTATGTACAAAGAGAAGGCCTTTCGTCTAATTGTAAAAACAGAAAAACAAATCCCCTTTTCCATGAGAAAAGGGGATTTTGATATCTATCTGATGATCCAGCCAAGTGCTAAAGAGCCTTCGCCTAGATGAGTGCCAATCACGGCACCAAAGTAGCTTTTATAAAATTCAACATGAGGATACTTTTCTAATAAGTGCGCAATTAATTCATCTGCTTCTTCTTCTCTATTACCATGTATCAGAGTTGCTCTCATTGGAACACCACGTGATGCATCTTCATCAAATAATTCAAAAATACGTGAAATGGCTTTTTTGCGTGTACGAATCTTCTCAAAAGGGACAATTAGCTTGTTGTCAAAATGCAAGATAGGCTTTACCTTTAAGAGGCTTCCAATAAAAGCCTGAGCACCATTTAATCTGCCGCCACGTTGTAAATGAGTTAAATCGTCTACCATAAAATAAGCTCTTTGATTTTCTTTCAGATAATTGAGATGGGAAATCACTTCTTCTGGAGAAGCACCACCTTGGATTTTTTCAGCAGCTTCTAACACATAAAAACCTTGCGCCATACAGCTAGTCTCTGTATCAAACGGATAAATGTCGATTCCGTCAACTAGTTCATTCGCTGAGGCCGCACTATTGTATGTTCCACTAATTCCGCTTGACAGATGTATACTAATCACAGCATCATATGTTTCACTAAGTTTTTCATATAATTCTATAAGTTCACCGAAAGCAGGCTGAGAGGTTGTTGGAAGATCTTTATGTTTCTTGACTTCTTCATAATATGTCTTCCAATCCATTTCTACTTCTTCACGGTATGATTCAGTACCAAAGATGACATTCAGAGGGATCATATGAATATGATGTTTATCACGTAGTTCTTGTGGTATATAAGCAGTACTGTCTGTTACAACGGCTATTTTCATTCTTAAATACCTTCCTTATCCGTTAAGTTGCTTTTTAAAAAAGAATGATCATTGTTTTTCACTAGATTTATAATACTAATCAAAAAAGCTTGCCTAATCAATAGGCAAGCCCGCTATATCCGAAAAAGACTCCTTACCTGCCTATCATTGCTCTCTAACTTGAATGTGAGAGAACTAAAAACAGGCGAAAAAGGAGTACTTGTCCGGAACATTATCTCATTTCTACCCAGCCGTTTTTAATTGCTACAACAACAGCTTGAGTACGGTCATTTACATTCATTTTTTGCAAAATGTTACTCACGTGGTTTTTGACTGTTTTCTCACTAATAAAGAGCGACTCACCAATACCTCTATTGCTCTTTCCGTCAGCTAACATTTGAAGAACTTCACATTCACGTCTTGTTAAGATATGAAGTGGTCTGCGAATTTCAGGATATACCTCGTGCTGTGGATGTGCTGAAACGCCGCTTGTTGCTAAGCGTCGGAATTCATTTACTAAGTTATGAGTGACTTTCGGATGTAAATAAGAGCCTCCGTCAGCTACTACTTTTACTGCTTCAATGAGGGTATCTGCATCCATTTCTTTTAACAAGTAGCCTCTTGCTCCTGTTTTTAATGCGTGTGTCACATAGTTTTCATCGTCATGAATAGATAGGATAATGACTTTTGATTCGGGATAAAGCTCTACTAGCTGTTTTGTAGCCTCCACACCATTTACATTCGGCATATTAATGTCCATAATGACAACATCCGGATGATAGTGTTCTACGATACGTGCAGCTTCGTCACCGTCGTCTCCTTCTGCAACTACTTCAAAAGTAGGTTCAAAATCTAAAATCCGTTTGACACCTTCACGGAATAATTGGTGGTCATCGATAATTACAATATTTACTTTAGTCACAAGCTACGCCTCCCCATGTTTATTGTTCTACACCTGAACTTTATGGTCAATATGTCTTTTGTCTCTATTTTACAATTTTATTTTGTAATGTTAACGGTACTCTAATCATGATGAATGTCCCTAGACCTATTTTTGAGTCTATGGTCATTTTACCTTCTAGTAAGTCTACGCGCTCTTTCATACCAAGTAACCCAAAGGATTTGTTTTTATTTGTTTTAACATCCTTCATATCAAAGCCTTTTCCATCGTCTTTGATAATTAAGGTGACAAAGTCTTTCGTCACTTCAACCTTCACAGAGATTTCTTCAGCTTCAGAATGCTTTAAAGAATTTGTGACAGCTTCTTGAGCTAGTCTAAATAGTGCCACTTCAAATTGAGAAGCAATTCTTTCGCTTTCAGTATCACCTAAGCACTGGAACGTAATTTTGGTTTTTCCATCATATTCTTCAATTGTGTTTAAGTATTTTCGCAGTGTCGGAATGAGACCCAAATCATCTAAAGCCATTGGTCTTAAATCATAAATGATTCTTCTCACTTCGTACAGTGCATTTCGCACATTCTGTCTTAGACTTCTAATTTCTTTAAAGCCTTCTTCTGTTCCACGGTCTCTAAAAATCCGTTCTATTAGTTCTGAACGCATCATCACGTTTGCCAGCATCTGAGCAGGTCCATCATGGATTTCTCGTGATACCCTTTTGCGCTCTTCTTCCTGGGCTTCAATAATTCTTAGTCCAAAATCTTGTTTTGCCTGAGCATCTTCAAGTAAAACACCGACCTGACGTAAATCTTGGTTCAAGTAGTTGAGGACGACCGTAATCTGGCTCACAAGCGTTTCTGAACGTTCAATGACGTCTTGTAAGCTTAACAATCGTCTTTCGAGATCATCTCTTCTTTCCCTCAGCTGTTTTTCGCGCTGCTGGATCATGGTCAATTCTACTTGCAGGTTATGTGCTTTTTCATAGGCTTCTCGTATTTCTTCTTCGCTGAATTTGTTGAAGTTTCTGCTGACCTCAGATAATCGATTTCTAGCATGTCTCGTATGTACTTCTAGTTTATCCCCAAAATCAATTACTTCGTTGACTTGCTGTTTAATTTGCTTAAGCTCTTCTACTAGGCTTTCATATTGTTGACGGGACTGTTCGCCGATTCTAAATACTTCGTCCTTACTGCCATCAACTGTACTTAGCATTTTCATGATGATTGAATCCAATAACTTCGGATCCATTTTAGGTGTTGTCATGGCTTTTCCCTCCCGTAACAGTGATGTCATCTTTTTTTATTATAAATGTCATTGATCTGCATTTTATGTCGAATTATAATGAAAGAATGCGTATAAATCATGAAATTTTTATGACGACCCTTTTTCCGCTCCTCTCATCATAACAAAATACGCTGTAAAATTCTAAAACCAATGCAAATTTTCTCTAGCCTTACAATTTGCTTGTCAGGAGGGTATGTCTTTTGCTGAACCGCTATCTCACAGTAAAAAGCCGTGGCGAGCATGAGATCGTCATTGAAAAATCACGTTTTATTTGTCATATACAACGTGCTGTCTCAGAAGAAGAAGCACAAGCCTTTATACAATCCATAAAAAAACAACATTGGAACGCCACTCATAATTGTTCCGCCTATTTGATCGGTGAACAGGATCTGATTCAAAAAGCAAATGATGATGGTGAACCAAGCGGTACGGCAGGGGTACCCATGCTTGAAGTGCTAAAAAAACGCAAGCTGAAAGATACAGTTGTTGTCGTCACTCGTTATTTCGGCGGTATTAAGCTAGGTGCCGGTGGATTAATTCGTGCGTACGGAAAATCTGTGTCTGAAGCAATTAATCATGTTGGTATGGTAGAACGCTGTTTAATGCGTACGATGCACACAACAATAGATTATACATGGCTTGGAAAGGTAGAGAATGAGCTTAGAGCCTCATCTTTTCAGCTAAAAGACATCCATTATGCAGAAGATGTGATTTTTGAAACGTATGTAGAAGAAACACAAACAGAGCAGTTCATTGAATGGATGACTGAGTTGACTAATGGAAAGAGTGTTACTAAAGAAGGCGAATTGATTTATTTAGAAAAGGACGTTGGTCCGATAAAGGAGACAGATGAATGGCACAACGAGTAAAAGTGCGTGTACGAAAGAAAAAGAGTAAGAAGAAAAAGATTTTCAAACGGATTCTGGTCTTATTTTTGCTTCTCTTCATCTGCATGGGCGGATTTGCAGTTTATAAGATTGTGAATACACTCCAAGCTGCTGACAAAACTTATGATGAATTAGAGCGCGGGGAGAAATCGAAACTCCGTGATGCTGTCATTGATATAAAGAAAAAACCTTTCTCTGTCCTATTTGTTGGTATAGAGGATTACGCCACAAATGGTGATCACGGCCGTTCAGATTCACTCATCGTCGCAACGATTAATCCTCAGGATAAAACGATGAAAATGGTCAGTATCCCCCGTGACACACGAGTACAGCTTGCTAGTGACACAACGGGAAATAAAGTAAAGATCAATGCGGCATTTGCTAAAGGCGGTACAGACGAAACAATTGACACTGTCGAACAATTCTTGGATATCCCAATTGACAAGTTTGCAACAGTGGACTTTGACGGTTTTAAGGATGTCATTGATGAAGTTGGGGGAATCGATATAGACGTTCCATTTGACTTCAATGAAAAAAGTGACGTCAAAAAACCGAAAAAGATTTACTTTAAAAAAGGGAATATGCATTTAAACGGGGAAGAAGCACTTGCTTACGCACGAATGAGAAAACAAGATCCACGTGGTGATTTCGGGCGTAACGATCGTCAGAAACAAATCTTACGTGCCATGATTGATCAAATGGCGAAACCTCATAACATTGCAAACGTGGATAATATCGCAAAAGAAGTAAGTGATCATATAACAACCAACTTTCACATCAAAGAAGGACTTGCTCTACAGCAAATTTACAGTGGTTTTAAAGGAGACGATACTGAAACACTATCTATTAAAGGATCAGACCTTTATTTAGGACCAAATCGAACATACTTCTTTGAGCCAGATCAAACCAACTTGGCTGAGGTGCAAAATGAGTTAAAGACACATTTAAAGCTTCCTGCTGAGTAATCGTCTTCAACTGAAACAAATACACAAACCGATTCATCTTCTGATGCAACAGGGTCAGCCGATACCCAGGCCCCTTCGACCAGCACATCAGGACAATAATAGGAAAACAGCCCGTTCCTTGGAAACGGGCTGTTTTTTATTGTCTTTTGACCATACGTTTGTAGAATTTCGTAAATGGTTTAAACTCTTCGTTCACCAAACCAGTGACTTCAGCGATAACTTGCATAAACATGACCAGTAAAAAGATAATGATCAATGACAGCCAAATGGTGGCACTTGTCAGCAAAATCGCGCTTAAGCTGAAGACTAGGCCAATCATGTAAATCACAATCACTGCCATTCGATGTGATAAGCCAAAGGCCATCAGTCGATGATGAATGTGTGATTTGTCAGGTGCTGAGATAGGCTGTTTATTCAATATTCGTCTGATGATCGCAAAGGTCGTATCAAAAATAGGCACACCTAAAATAATTACAGGGACAACAACACTAAACAAAGTAACACTTTTGTACAATCCTAAAAGTGACAGGACTGAGATCATATAGCCTAAAAATAACGAACCTGTATCACCCATAAATATTTTTGCTGGATGGAAGTTATAAAAAAGAAAACCGATGGTACTGCCAATGACGACAAGAGATAACGAAAGAATCAGGATCTTGTCCGCAGAAAATGCCATGACGGCAATCGTGGTTAAACCGATAACCGAAATTCCGGCAGCCAGTCCATCTAATCCGTCAATTAAATTGATCGCATTTGTAATCCCAACAATCCATAGTACAGTCAGGGGATACGCCATCCATCCTAACTCCAGTCGATCTGTTAAGAAAGGAACTGAGAAAAAGTCCATTTTTAAGCCTGTGCTCACGATTAAGCAAGCAACGAGAACTTGCACAAGAAATTTAAATTTTGCACTTAAATTATATTTATCATCAAATATACCTAAAATGACGATGAGTACAGCGCCAACTGATATAGCTGTAATTTTATTATGTAGAAACAGCCCGCCTGCTAGTGCTCCAGCCGCTACCCCAATAAAAATCGCCAAACCGCCCATTCGAGGCATTACTCTATCATGAACTTTTCGTTTATTCGGCTGGTCCACTGCACCAATCTTAATTGCAAACTTTTTGACGATTGGTGTCACAATTAAAACTGTAGCCAGAGAGACAAAAAACGCTAATAAGGCGCGTTCGTAATCCATAGGTCAGTCTCCTTCTAAATTGAAATCTGTATTTTGTATATTGGCCGCTCTTTCCATTATACAATTGAATATAGGATGATCACAAGCTCCCCCTAAGAAGAAGAAACAAATAAAAACGCACAATCCTGAATGAATTATGCGTTTTCTTTAATATTCGTTAATTCCACCATGTTTGTGAACAGTGCGTGCCAATCTTTTTTCATTGCCCGGCTTTGTCTTAGATGTCTGCATGTCATGTCATCTTTTTTACTGATCACTTTCTGGCAGGCTTCTACGAAGAGAGCTGGATCTTCGCCCTCTACATATTCATACACATCATTCTCTTTTAGCCTTTCCGTTGATGGAAGATTTAAACCAACAACAGGGATTCCGGCAGCTAAAAATTCATACAGCTTGAGCGGAAAAACCGCTTGATTGTAAGGAGACTGTTTGTATGGCATCATCCCTACATCAATTAATTTCATATAAGCAGGCACTTCTTCTGGTGCGACTGCTCCTGTCCATAGGACATTGGGCAGTTTGAGTGCATGCTGAAAAGATGGATCTCCATTCGTTCCATCCGGACCGACAAATAAAAATGTCCAATCTGGCTGCATGCGAGCAGCTTGAGCGATCAAGTCAAAATCGAGCTTCGGCTTGATCCCACCTATAAAGCCAAGAACCGTTCCCTCTCTTCCCTCTAGCACGTCTTCCCTGCTAGGGAGGTTGCTTTTTGCAAACACATCATACTCGACGCCATTTTCCACTGTAAAGACATCTTTCGGTTCACCCATGAGCCTTTTTTTGATTTGATCATGTAAGTATTGTGAAGAGCATGTAATGCTGTGTGCATATTTAATAATGCGGTTTTCTGCTTTTACAATGACTCGCTGTCTCATATAAGAAAGAATGTTGTTTTTTCCGCTGATGGGCTCTCCCCACAGGTCACTGCAATCATACACAATATGTTTCCATTCAAATAAAGAAGATAAGAGCGGAAATCCCGGAAACGTATACCATAAACAGACGGCTATGCCCTGCTTTTCTTCTTGACGCAAATGCTCAAGAAGAGGAGATAATTTATGAAAATAAAACATATCTTGATAACGGCCAAAGCGAAAAAACTTGCTCTTGAGCACATCAGGAATGGTCATTTGCTTCATTCGATCCGTTATAGGCTGAAAGGGAGTTGAATGACGAGTGGAAGATGGGCATACCCAGATGACCTCTTTCGTTTCTGGATCAGATGCAAGAAATTCCGCCAGTCGATGCCGTCTGTACCTTAGGCCATCGTGGCCCCATTCTCCCGTTGCGACAATCACATGTATGATCGAGTCTGCTTTCACCTTTATCACCTTTTTTCCCTTCTGTTTATAAACGCTTTTTGACAGCATTTGTGGCATAGTGCATAAAACACCAAGATGCTTTCACAAAATGAAGCTGCTCAATTTCTCTATAGACAAACCATGTTTTTTTCGCTGCTTTCCACTTGTTACTAGAAATCGAGTTTCCCACGATGCGATATTCACTGAGCGGCTCACTCATTCCATAGGCAGTAAATCCTTTTTTTAAAATAGAGAGCCATGTGGCTAAGTCCTGCCTTGTTCGAATGTTTGGCATTTCCACGTGTCCTACTTGTTGAAGATCGAGCATCACCGTCAAACAGCCGATAATCGTATTTTTTAAAGCTTCATTGTAGTTCAACTGAGCCGGCGCTGTGACGGTTTTTTGTAACGGCTCTCCATTTTCTGAAATGATGTCATATGCCGTGAAAGTAAAGGCATGATCATTTTCTAACATAAACTTGACCTGCTTTTCGAGCTTTGTCTGTTTCCACATATCATCGCTATCTAAAAAAGCGATAAAGCGGCCTTTCGCCTGTTTGATGGCTGTGTTTCTAGCAATAGCGGCTCCCCCGTTTTCCTCTAAATAAATGACGTTGATTCTGTCGTCCGTCTGACTTAATTCCCCTAACAACTTCCTTGTGCCATCTGTTGAGCAATCATCTGCAATGATCAGCTCCCAGTTGGAATAGGTTTGGGCAAGGACGGAATGAACTGTATCCGTTAAATAACGTTCCGCATTATACGCCGGTGTAATAATTGATACTAACGGTTGATTGTTCACCTAAGACTCATCTCCAGTTCATCATTAAGATTCTTTGAACACTTCAGGTAACACCACAAACATAAGCGAGATGCTAAGGCCAATGACAAGTCCAAGCAGTGCTCGTTTTTTCGCTGACATCCCTTTGTTCCCTTCATCAAGTACTTGGGCAGGATCGACAATCTTTGCCTGCTTCATCCCGAGCTTTGTCGATTCCAATTCATATAAAAATCGTTCTTTATCGACTTTAGAGTCATTGCTGACAGATTCATCTTCAAGAGCGGATAGTCTTCTTTCAATGACTTGCTGTCTTTTCGTAAATAAGGCTTTGTCCTGCTTTAAAAATGTATCTGACACTTGTTTCACTACCGCCAAAGCTCGAGCTTGATCAGCATCTGTAAACGACAACTGCAATTGTGTATCGGACTGGTTCGTGAGAATCAAACGATTTTTCACATCCTGCCTTTCTTCTTCCTTTACATCACGGAGTGCTTGATTCAGAAATGCATCACTTTTTAATAGAGATGTCACTTCTTCCATATTGTTATACACACCGTCGTCATATTTCCCAAGCGTCAAGGTCACAGCAGCTGTGTAACTAGACTGTTCTACTGTCCCCTTGGCAAAAAAGAAACCAAAAGCAGCCAATACAACGGGCAGCAGCACAAGCCATACGATATATTTTTTCATTCGCTTCCCTATTCTTAACATAAAACCAGACATGCTCATTCTCCCAACATTGACGTATTTGCTTTTTCACTAGTGTAGCCATACAAACTCAGCATCACACGTTTGCCCACGGCTTGAAGCGCTGTTTATTTTTCATGATATTGACCGCTGCGATCACTAGACCTAGAAACACCCAGTGGAAATATAAATTCGAGACCGAACTCGGACTGATACTTGAGACGAGAAAGCTCAGCATGGCAGCAAATAGACCTTCAATGATCATCTTGGCTGATCTCGTGTCAGCCAATTGGTATTGTTTGTACAGTGAGAACATGAGATAGGCATACACTGAGATATAACCTAGCATGACGGCAAACCCAAAATTCGTCATCACCTCTAGCAGCCAATTGTGAACTTCGACGACCTGATCTGTATCAAAGATAGAAAAGTGAGCTAAGTAATAAGACACATTGCCCGCTCCGACTCCGAAGCCATATGAATTCGTAAAGAAATGCCAGGCATTTTTGATTAAATTCGCCCGGGCAATGTTGGACGGAAGTGGTTCGCTAAAAGAATGAGCGACCTGAGAAGCGAGAAACAAGTCATCAAAGACAGAATAGATTTTGGCTGAAAAAATGGCGATACAGATGATACCAAGCCCGCCTGCTGCCATGATGGACCACTTTTTTAAAAAGCGAGGCATCAGTAGCCATACATAGATGACCGCTCCAGCTAATATGCCAAGCAAGCTGGCGCGCGATTCTGTTAACAAAATGAGATACAGCGCTAAGATGGCTCCTAGTAATCCGAACGCTTTGATATAACCATTTTTCATTTGGCGCATACACGCCACATATAAGAAAAAGCTAATAGATAAAAACGTCGCAAAGTCATTTTGGTTAAAGAAGACAGCCGTAGGATAGTGCTGTTTGTACGCTGGTCCAAGATACAATGAGGTATTCGGTAAATGATTCAAGGTCAAGTGATTATAGAACCCGATTCCCATCACAAATACAGTCATGACTAGCCAAATACTATAAAAAGTCACGATCTGATCCATTCGCTGAATGTACATGACCACAAGAAAGACAAAACCCATTCCCATCGCAAGAAGAGACATATATTTCAGGCCGTCTGTGACCGAATGAGCCCAAAGCAGTGAGATGAGCCCGTAAAGAAACCATGCAGCGAAAAAACCAAGAATGCCTTTAACACGAATTTGCTGCCACTGGGATATGTACGTTCCTTTGTCTCTCATCCGCCATATGAATAAAGCAAAGACAGCCAAGAGCATGATGCGGTAGAGAAAGAGACTAAAGAACCCAACACTAATAGAGAAAAAAGCATTATTGAGAAATGTTAATGCAATTAAAAGGTAAATGGCTGACATGAATATGTGTTCACCATTCATGTAGAGCTTCATACATATAGCAGCCGCCATGAGCACCACAAGTAAAACCGGAATGACCACCATCTTCTTTAACCCGATAGGATGTGCGGATGCCATTTGTACAAGCCCTATACCCGCTGCTAATAACATACATCCGATCATGATTTGCCATGCTGTTTGTTTCACACTCATACCTATTTTCCTCCTAAGCAACCCATCCGATTTGAGGGATTAAGCCTTTACTTCCTGTTCATAGTAGGAAATGGTACGAGCCAAACCTTCTTGTAAAGTCACAACAGGCTCCCATGCTAAGACTTGTTTCGTTTCCTCATTTGCCAATGTACTATGCACAATATCTCCTGCACGCTGCGGCTTATAAATCGGTTCAAGATCTGATCTCGTGACTCGCTTCATCGTTTGAAACAGCTCATTCACCGTGATGGAATGACCACATGAGATATTTAAACAAACGTTTGATTGAGCTGTTAAAGCTGCAACATTCGCTGCGGCTAGATCGCCTACATAGATAAAATCTCTTGTTTGTTCCCCGTTTCCGAAGATGAAAGGTGCCTCATGTTTTGCAAACTTATCAGAAAAAATTGAGACAACACCGCCTTCACCAAGTGCGTCTTGGCGCGGACCATATACATTGCTGTACCGCATAATACAATAGTCCACATCATAGAGTGATTTTGCCATCTCTAAGTATCGTTCAACTGTCAGTTTCGACAAGCCATAAGGTGAACCAGGCTGCAGTGGATGAGCTGTGTCGACCGGCAGATAGACTGGGTCTCCATAGACTGCTGCCGATGAGGCAAACACCACTTTCTCCACCCCGGCTTCAGCCGCTGCTTTGATCACATGCAGCGAACCTTTAATATTGACCTCTTCGTCGTAGACGAAATGTTGAACCGAAACGGCTACACTCACTTGCGCTGCAAGATGAATGATATAATCTGGTGAAATGTGTTTGATCAAATCGACCGTTTCTGATTTTGTGACATCTGCTTCAATGCATTGTACGGAAAGATGAGCGATATTTTCCTTCGATCCAGTTGAAAAGTTATCAAGAACGATGGGCTCATAACCTTTCTCTAATAAAGCCTCTACCGTATGAGATCCTATAAATCCACTTCCCCCAGTGACCAATACTTTCTTCATCCAAGTTCCCCCTATTATTGTGCCTTCGATACCAATTCTGTTTCCCATACGCCTGGGCGGCCGATGGACTGGTAAATAAATCCTCTCTCTTTCATTTCTGCTGGATCAAACAAATTCCTTCCATCAATTAAAATGGGAGAACGAAGTAGCTGCTTGATCTGATCCTTATCCATCTTCTGTACGTCATCCCATTCCGTTAAGATGAGACAAGCATCTGTATCTTTCACTGTTTCATAGAGATCATTGCTGAAGACCGCCTGCGGGCCAAGCTCTCTTTCTGCTTCTACATAAGCAATTGGATCATAGGCTTTGACAAAAGCTCCGAGCTCTCTCAGCATTGGGATAATATCTAGTGCTGGCGCTGAACGCATATCGTTTGTATTTGGTTTAAATGCGAGCCCTAAAACGGAAATCGTTTTTCCTTTAATATCACCGAAGACACTCATCAGTTTGCTGACAAGATGGGCTCTTTGGTGGTTGTTTGTTTCAATGACAGATTCGATCAGCTTGAACCGGTAGCCGGCTGTTTCGGCAATTTTGAGAAGAGCCATCGTATCTTTTGGGAAACAAGAACCGCCAAATCCAATGCCTGCTTTTAAAAATTTATGCCCGATACGGCTGTCTAACCCAACGCCTTCGCTGACTTTTTCCACATCAGCACCAACTCTCTCGCAAATGTTCGCAATGTCATTGATGAATGAGATTTTTGTGGCGAGCATGGCATTTGCCGCATACTTAATCATTTCTGCACTTTCTAGATTGGTCTCAACCACCTCTGTTTGAAACGGATCATGCAATTTTTTAATGATCGTGGATGCATGTGAGCTTGTAGAGCCAATCACCGCTCTCTCCATATTCATCGTATCTTGAATAGCTGAACCTTCCCGCAGAAACTCTGGATTGGAGACGACGTCAAATGGATATTTACTGCGTGAAGCCTTTTGAACAATGGCTTGAACAAGACGTCCTGTTCCAACTGGCACTGTGCTCTTATTCACGATGATTTTGTAGCCATTCAGGTGTTCTCCAACCGTTTGAGCCACGGCTTTCACGAAAGTTAAATCCGCTTCCCCTTGAGGTGTCATTGGTGTTCCTACCGCAATATAAATAATCTCTGATTCTCGAATTGCAGCGGGAATATTGGTTGTAAAACACAATCTTCCCTCTTCTGTATTCTTCTCAATCAATTCCTTTAAGCCCGGTTCATAAATTGGAACGAGACCGCTTTTTAAGCTGTTGATTTTTGATTCGTCGATGTCACAACAAATGACGCGATTTCCGATATCAGCAAAACAAGTACCCGATACTAATCCGACATATCCTGTTCCAATCACAGCAATTTTCTTCAACATGTTTCATCCTCTCAGTAAAAGCATATTGGTCGTTCCAAACTGTTTATCTATCAGTCTTTGCACATTTCATCCTGTTTAAACGGTGGATGTTGATTGATTCAGCACCTTTTCATATTGCTGAATTAGGAGCGTAGCATTATGTGATGATGAATAATCTGTATGGACGATGTGGTGAAGATCGTTCTTCACTTGCTCGTTCCATCTGTTTTCATAAAGATAAGCGTGAATCGCTTCTTTTAGCTGACTCGTTGAACGCGGTTCAATGAGCAGATGTTGATAGGTAGAAAATAGTGATGGGAGACCACCAACCCGTGTTGCGATGACAGGCAGTTTTAAAGCGAGCGCCTCAAGGACGACAGTCGGCATTCCTTCACTGTAGGATGGAAGGGCAAACAGGTCAGCTGCCATTAAATAGTCTTTCACTTGATCATTCGGCACCTGTCCCGGGAGCAGAATGGATTCTCCCGCCCGTTCGGCCAGCTCCTTTGCGAGGGGTCCTTTTCCGACAAAGACGGCTTTCACACCCGACATCCCGCTGACAGCTTCCGCTAATTCAAGCAAACCTTTCTCTTTGACTAAACGGCCAACAAAAACGATGAGCTTGTCGTGAAGCGGTAAACCTACCTGCTTTCTGATGGCTGTTTGATCCCCTGGTGTTCTAGAAAATGACTTGAGCGGAATTCCAAGCGGGAGACATTGTGCATCCACCTCTGTCATGTCATGTGTTTTCTTTGCCAGCTCCTCACTCACTGTGAGAACAGCAGACGCCTGTTTTACTGCTGCTTCAAAGGCTGCAAGCGCCCCTTTGCTATAGTTTGGATAGACGTTCACATCACTGCCGTGTAAGGTCAGAAGATAAGGGATGCTCGCTTCCTTTTGAATCACAGCTGCTGCGCCGCCAGACGGCATGGCAAAGTGCGCATGGATGAAATCCGGTGACAGATCATAACGCTCCATTGTGCGTAGGACAGAAGCTGCGATTCGTTTACTCGGCTGAGCCCATTTTAGCTGTCCAGGCAGTGCTGTATAAGGCGGTCTGTAAACCGGTACTCCGCACCTCACTTCCTGCTGGGGAAGATCTTTTCTCTGACGATAGGAAGCTTTAAGCATCCGTAAGATGGGCGGATTGACAGGGGTGGGACAAATCACGCTCACTTCTACGCCTTGTTTGACCAGCTCCTGCACTTGTGTTTCATGGAAGACGCCTTCACTTGGATGTTTTTCACTAGGATATACACTTGTCAGCCATAGCACCTTCATGACGAACGACCTCTTCTCCATAATTTCCCTGTCACCTGCGGATACATTTTGACAAGCAGCAAGCTATATAAAGCCGCACTTAAACAAATTGTCAGTAGTAATTGAAGCAGTATATCCGCTGATGTCAGCTTCATCCCTTGATGAACAGCTATTGCGCAGCCGGCCATTAATAGTGTCATGACAGCAGGCTTTACGAGTGATTTTACATATATCTTCATATCTAGCTGAATGACGTAAGCCATCAGCCACCTGCCGACAATGAAGTTCAGCAGGCTGACCCCTGAGTAGACCCAAGCTACAGTCAATAGACTTCCGGTATGGACTCCTGCATATAATGCGCATCCATATACGATGAGCATGCCTGTATCCCAATAAAAAGCTAAGTCCGCTCTCCCTTTTGCAAGAAGGATGGAACCATTTGGATTCATCAGCACACGGAGTAGACCGACAATGCACAAAATATTCAAAACCGGGACCGCCACTAGCCATTTCTCTCCAAACACTACTTCTATAAAGCTATCTGATACGGCAGCAAGACCGATGAGTAGTGGAAAACTAATGAGTGCGAGCATATTCGTCATACTGAGGAAGCCCTCACGCAGCCTAGAGTGATCACGCTGACTTTTTGCGAAAACTGGGAAAGCCACTCTCGTCACAATCGGGTTAATTTTCAGCACCGGGATTGTGACGATTTGATAAGCCAGGCTGTAAATCCCTAATGCCTCTGCTCCAAGAAACCGTCCAATTAAAATCATGTCGATATTTGAGCCTGCCCGATTGACGAGCCTTGACGCAAGCTGGAAAGCCCCGAAGGAGAAAAACTCTTTCACTTCCCCTAATGCGAAAACGGGTGCTGGGCGCCACTTCTTCCAATAAGCCGCTGCATACATGAGACCTTTTCCTGATTGAAGCAGCACTTGAGAGACCACATAGGCCACAATTGGATTGATAAAAAAGGCTAGGATAAGTAGAACAATCAGCGAAATGATCGTCGCTATCGTCTCAATCGTACTTAAGGTTTTAAAGGCTAAATCTTTCTGCATCATATATTGGTATTGCTGACCAATTGGTGCAATGAGAAACATGATTGATAATAACTTGAGCAAGCCTTCCAGCTCAGGTCTGGCATAAAAGGCGGCAATCAAGGGACTTGCGAGGATCAATACACAAAACAAGAGAATTCCCGTCAGCAAGTTGATCCAATATAATGTAGATAATTGACGTTCCGTCGTTTGTTCCTTTTGAATGATCGCAGCACCGATGCCTAGATCAAGTAAAATCTGTGTAAATATTGTGACAGTTGTGATCATGCCAACGAGTCCAAATTCTTTCAGTGACATTACGTTCCCTAAAAAGGCGAACTGTGTAATTTGGATGATGGTAATGATCAATGCGGACAAGCTTGTCCATTTTGCTCCGCCCAGCAGGCGATTTTTCATACTTGCCATTTCTCTTCCCTACTTTACTTATCTGGCTCCGTCACCAGTCACGATGACTTTTAACGTTTTTACCATAATCTTCGTGTCGAGAGAAAATGTCAAGTTTTGAATATACTGTAAGTCATGTGATAATTTCTCACTTGGACTCATTTCATATCCCCCATTTACTTGAGCAAGACCAGTCAGCCCCGGCTTCACTGTCAGTCTTTTTGTAAAGCCTGGAATCGTCCGATTAAATTCGGCAGTAAACATTGGTCTTTCAGGACGTGGACCTACAATACTCATTTCTCCTTTTAACACGTTGATAAATTGCGGGAGTTCATCAATTCTTGTTTTTCTGATGAATGCCCCCACTTTGGTGATACGAGGGTCATTTTTTTGCGCCCATTTCGCTCCTCCGCTTTCTGCGTTGGTTCTCATCGATCTGAGCTTCCATAATTTAAAGTAGACACCGTCTTTTCCGACCCTTTCCTGCATATAAAAGGCTGGCCCTGGTGTTTCTAGCTTAATTAAAAGGGCAAACAGTAAAATGATTGGCGTACTCAACATCAATCCGATGAACGAGAACACGACATCTATGAAACGTTTTGCAAATAAATATCGAACCATATGTTCTGTTAAAGCAAAAGAGTGGTTTCGTCTCACTTCATATTCTCTGTAAAGGTTCATCGCTTTCTCTGCGCTCACTGACCTGCACCTCACCATTCAAAGTAGTTGTTGTGTAAAGAGATGTTCTATGAAAGTCAGTTTAGCAGAGCAACATTAAGCAAATGTAAATGGGCTGTTAAGTCTTGTAAAAGTGTGTTAAGAATGTGCCCTTATATCAAGTTATGCCCTTTTAAACGTAAAAAAGACCCGCAATTCTGCGGGTCTACGTGTCTTTTTTTATTTTGCCTTTACGGATTCGATCGTCTTCAGTCTAAGCGTTCCGTTTGCATCTTTTGTATAAGTTACTTTCACTTTTGATTCTTCTTTTAGGCTGTTCACTTGTTTAGAAAATGTATTTCCGAATTGAATGGCTACTTCTTTTCCATCAATGTTGACAGCAATTGTATGTCCATCAGCCAAACCGACATATGTGCCTTCTTTGGTGACTTCATTTTTCTTCGTTGTAGATTCTTTTTTTGTTTTAGATTCAGCTTTTGACTGATCATTTGTCGTTTCTTCTTTTGTGATTTCCTTACTTGAGCTTTCTTTTGCATCTTCGTCAGATTGACCTGCTTGGTCTTCTGTTTGAGCAGCTGTTTCTTTGCTTTCATCATCTGCTTTTTCACTTGCAGACTTGTCTTCCGTCTTTTCGTCTGTTGCATTTTCTTTCTTTTGATCTGCTGCTTCAGTTGTTTCTTTTTTGCTGTTATCCGTATTGTTGTTATCGTTTGACTGATTTGATGTGCCGCATGCTGTGAGCATTACACCTAGAAGTAAGGCTAAAAACGGCATTGTGATTAATTTTTTCAAGATCGTCACCTCTTCATGATTTGTCGATTTGCTGTCATTGGAAGGCAAATACGTGAAAAATCCACCCTCTATGTTTCGATTATAACAAAAATAACCTGAAATGAAATGTATTTTTAACTTGACATATCATTCATCCGATCTATTTTATTTAAAATATTGAGATACACCTGCTGCGATTCCTGAAGCCAGCCTCTCCTTGGCAGTCGTTGATTTTAATATACTTGCATCAATCGGACTGGTTACGAACCCTGTTTCAAGCAAGATGCTGGGCATTTTTGAATACTTGATCACGTAGAACCCTGCTGTTTTCACACCACGATCCCTTGTGCCAAGGGCTTTCACCATCTGGGGCTGTACCTTTTGTGCCAGCTTTAAACTATTGGCCGAAGCATACGTCGCATCATAATACGTTTCTGTTCCATTTGCACCGCTATGATCATTTGCATTGGCATGGATGCTGATGAACACATCCGCACCAGCCTGTGATCCTTTGCTTACACGTGTTTGCAAGGAATCAAATGTATCAGATGTTCTAGACATGACCGTCAGCGCACCCGCTTGTTTGAGCCTCGCTTGTAGTTTTAACGCGACATCTAGATTTATATTTTTTTCAAGCAGTCCATTTCCTACCGCTCCAGCATCCTGCGCACCATGACCTGGATCAATAAAGATGGTTTCACCTAACACATGATTTTTCAGCTGTGTGATCACACTGGTTCGTATGGTTGATGTTCCGCCTAACACTGTAAATGTTGAAATCTTTTTAGTCCCAATGACACGACGAATCGCATCTGGCACTGATTGAGCGTCTGTAAGAAGAAGGGTTTGCCCTTGCTTGGCTGCCGTACTTGCCGCAGCTGCCGCATCGGCATATGCATAGCCGTTACTCATATACGTTTGGGTTGTCTTCATCGGGTATGTTTTCGCAATTCGGACTGCCACTTCATACCGATTGGCTCCGCTGATTCTCACGGGTGATGGTAGCTTTTGATAGGCTGCTTGATTGACACTTGTTTCCCCGCCAATCACAATCGTCCGTTTCACCGCTTTGCTTTTTAATAGATTGGCTGTTTCCTGCCGCAGCCCTTTTGCATCGGTTAATAAAATAGGAAAGCCCTGTTTTGCAGCATACGGA
Source organism: Bacillus altitudinis 41KF2b (assembly GCF_000691145.1). Lineage (GTDB taxonomy): Bacteria > Bacillota > Bacilli > Bacillales > Bacillaceae > Bacillus > Bacillus altitudinis. Next base: position 452,663 of record NZ_ASJC01000002.1, read on the forward strand.
GCAATCGCCACAGCGTCTGCATAAGCAGAACCATTCACAATCACAGCTGTATCAGCACTCTTCATTTGCTTAGCAACATTTGCCGCCAATTCATATCGATTCTTCCCTTGTATTCGCGATACGGATAGATTCATTGCTTTTAGCTGCGCTACGACTTTTTGAGAAATGCTTGCGGTTCCGCCAAGAATGATGACACGCTTCGTTTTCAACTGCTGAAGACCTGACTTAGTTGCACCTGAAAGACTGCTAGTATTCGTTAACAGCACTGGGGCTCCTTGCTGAAAGGCATACGGCACAGCACTTAGCGCATCTGCATAAGCTTCACCGCCTACTAAAACAACTGTAGGTGCTGTCGACCAGCCTCGTTTTGCAGCGTTAACTGCCACCTCATATCGATTACTTCCCTCAATTTTCGATACATTGTGCTGCGCAAATGCTGATGGTGCATACAAACATAGTGAAACCACAATCAAAACAAAACATTTGATATAAGAACGCATGAAGTCAACCTCCTTGGTTTTGAACCCTTCATCCTGGAACCCGGAAACACTTCATGTAATTTTGAAAAAAGGCTGCCGAGAGTCGTTTCTCGAGCAGCCTAAGAGGTGTATCTTAGGCACCCCTCATCTGTATGTTTTCTTATCTAAAATAGCCTGAAACACCGCTTGAAATACCTGACGCTAATCGATCTTTATAAGTAGCAGATTTCAAAATATTTGAATCAACTGGACTGGAAACAAAACCAGTTTCTAAGAGAACACTTGGCATCTTAGAATATTTAATCACATAGAAACCAGCTGTCTTCACGCCACGGTCTCTTGTGCCTAATGCACTGACCATTTTAGGCTGAATATTTTGCGCGAGCTTCAAGCTGTTTGTTGCCGCATATGTTTTGTCATAATACGTTTCAGTTCCATTTGCACTGCTGTTATCATTTGAGTTCGCATGGACACTGATGAAGATATCTGCATTTGCTGACGCACCTTTGCTCACCCGTGTTTGAAGACTGTCGAATGTGTCTGATGTTCTTGACATCGTCACAAGTGCACCTGCGTTGTTTAACTTTGTATTTAGACGTTTGGCTACATCTAAGTTTAAGTTCTTCTCATATAATCCGTAGCCTACCGCTCCTGAATCATGAGCGCCATGACCTGGGTCAATGAATACTTTTTTGCCAACGACAGGATTTTTCAATTGATTCACGACAGTTGGTGTCACTGTATTTGTACTGCCAACGACAGTAAATTTGGTGATTTTTTTGCTGCTAATCGTCGCTCTTGTTACCTTTGGCAGCGTCTTTTCATTCGTTAGGAGCAATGCTTTGTTTTGCTTTGCTGCAATTCCTGCCGCAGAAGATGAAGTGGCATAGCCAAACCCTCTTCCTACATAGGTATTATTTGTGCTCATATTGTATTTTTTCACAATATTCGCAGCCACGTCATAACGAGTAGAGCCTTTGATTCGCGTTGGAGATTTTAATTGATTATAAGCTGCTTTTGTGACGTAATTCTCTCCGCCTACGACAATGGTTTGTTTCACATTGCTTGCTTTTGCAACAGAAGCGATTTCAGAACGAAGGCCCTTTTTATCTGTATATAGAATTGGGAACCCTTTTTGTGCCGCTACAGGTGCAATGGCAATTCCATGTGCATAGAATGACCCTTCAACCACAACGACGCCAGCTGGCGTTTTCATTTTTTTCGCGATATTTGCCGATAGCTCATATCGGTTTTTTCCTGAAATACGTTGTGTAGAGATGCCCATTTTCTTTACTTGATTGACCACGTTGTTTGACACACTTGATGTGCTGCCTAAAACAATAACTGTCTTCGTTTTTAAAGCCGTTAAGGCTTTTTTTGTATCTCCAGAAAGGCTTGTACTATTTGTGTAAAGAACTGGTCCATTTTTTTGATGTGCCAGTGGAATTCCTGCTGTTGCATCTGCATATGCAGTTTTCCCCACTAAAACAACTGTACTTGCTGTTCCCCATCCTTTTTTCGCTACGTTTGCTGCTACAGCATACCGGCTCCCACCATCAATTCGGGAGACCGAGTTATCTGCTGAAGCTGTTGGAACAATAACGAAAATGGCGATGAGGCTGAGGATGGCTGTTTTGATCATTGAGCGCATCTTCTAAGTCCTCCTTTTATTCTTAATAGTTTGTTAGTTTTGTACCTGGATAGTAGAACGAAAGTATGGAAGAATACGAGTTTCCAGATTCAGCTCTAGCTTTGGCGCCGTATTGACTCATACCAATGCCGTGACCATAGCCTTTTCCTGAAATCGTGAAATCATTTGTATTATTCTTTACTGACGCAAACGTACTTTTCACCTTTGTTGCGCCCATGACTGTTCTAAACTCTGTCATTTTCATACTTGCCGTTGTACTTTTGTTCACTGTATACGTACCTGTTTTGTTTTTCAGATGGTAATTCAGCTTGATTGAAACGGTCTTCGCACGCTGACCTTTTGTTTTTCCTGAGAATGTCAGGCTTGAAATAGATGCAATTCTCATGTCAGATGCAGCTGTTTCTTTATTTTTCAACAGCCATGATTTTAGACCAGCAAGGTCGGCAGCATTGGCTTCTTTTGCCTTAGACCACTCAGAAGCTGCTGTACTTGCAGTCAACGTAGTGCCTAATTGCTTTTTAGACAACTTCAGTGTCCACGCATTGACAGGATCTTTTGTGTCTTTTTTGGCGACTAAGTATGGCAGTGCATTCCCCCATACTTCTTCACTCGCCTCAGTGTATCCGCCATTACTAGAATAATAGGTGGCTGAAATAAGTTGATTGTTGTATTTCAGAACCTTGCCTTTTGTGGCATCCACAGCTTTTGTCGAATTTGTGTACCAGTTATATCCTCCATATACTTGGAAGGCTGTTGTATCAGGTACGACTTTTCCAATACTTTTCACTGAATACGTTCTAGCGGCAACAGCTTGTGCTTTTAATGCCTCAACATGCCAGCTCGCAGGCATTTCGTTTGGCACAACACCTTTTAGATAGTCTTCAAATGGAATATTTTCATTAGTCGGCCTGATATATCCTGATTCAATGGCAAAGTTGACGTTACCTAAGTAAGGCTTCCCTGCGATTTGAAGGACATTTTTGGTTGAATATTTCTCAGGAACAACTCTTAATGTGTTATACGTCTTAATGCCTTTTAATGAAATTTTTCCGTTAGAAATATTCAATTGGTAGTTTTGATTTTTTTTCAGATAGACTTGTTTGGCTAAAGAATTTTTTAAACTATCTGTAATCGCACTTGTGCTACCAGCAAGATGGTAAGCATATGTACCTTTTTCTTTCAGCAATGCTTTTAATGACGCTGTGACAGAATCCGGCTTCACATACACAACGGTACTGTTAGATTTTGCAGCCAATTGCGACAAAGGCATTGCATAAATATAGCTAGAGGCTTTTGCCAAGTACACTTTATCTGCATTAATGTTTAATTTTTTAATGATATTCACAGATAATTCGTAGCGATTGGCACCGCTGATTCGTGTCACCTGTGAGGTTTTCTTGATTTGATTTTCTACTTTTTGTCCCGTACTTTTTGTACTGCCGATGATAATGACTTTACTTGGCATTTTATAAGACGGAATGGAATCTTTTTTTGTTAATAGGATTGGGTATCCTTTTCTCGATGCATAGGATGCAATTGCAATCCCATTCATGAATGAGTTCCCGCCGACAACAATTGCTTGCTTATAGTTACCCATTTCTTTGGCGATTTTTTGGGAAATTTCAAATTTGTCTTTCCCACTAATGCGTCTCACTTTTCCATACTTTTTGATTGATTTCTCAGCAGCTGTTGAAATACTTTTCGTATTCCCGACAATTAAGATGTTATCAGGATTCATCTTTTTCAACTGATTTTCGGTTGTCTTCGTTAGCTTTTCAATGTTCGTGTACAAAATTGGGGCGCCTAATTTGTATGCTAACGGCGATACAGAAATGGCATGATCAAAAGCATCTCGGCTCACAATCACAACGGTTGAAGGATTTTTCCATCCTGCAGAAGCAATACTATTGGCTACTTCGTAACGATTTTTGCCGTCGTATCTTTTCGTCACAGCGACATTTGATCCTGATAGTTTGTATTCCCCCGTTGTTGAGAAATCCATGCTGTTTTTGTTTCCGATATAGTTAGACAGTTTTACTGAAATTGTCGAGCTGGCCATGGCAGACTGAAAAGGTGCAATTAGTAGTGTCAGTGTCATGAGAACGATAAGTGTAATGCCTGTTTTCTTCAATTTTGTTCATCCCGCCCATCTTTTTTTACTTCTGTTTTTCAATCTTCTGAATTTCTTTTTGACCACTGTCATTGATAAAGTAAGAGATTTCTACTTTGTCACCTGGTTTAAATTCATTTAATACATCTTTAAAATTATCCGTAAATTCATAGCTTAAAGTCGTATTCACTTTTTTCACTTCGACTGTATGTGCATCAGCCATTCCAATAAATTCAGCTTTTTCTTCCAGCACCTGAGGAGTTGAACTGCTTGTCTTGTTTTCTCCTGAGGATTGCTCAGCCGTTCCACATGCTGTGAGCACGATACCTAGTAGTAGTATTAAGAACGGTAAAACGACGATTTTCTTCATTTTTTTCACCTCATGTCTTTGTATCGTCTTATAACTTAATATTTTAAGGTAAATTTAAGGTTTTTTGAAACCTTTTTTTTGTTACAACGTCTATATCTAGGTTCAGAGTAAAAAAATAACTTGTTTATCAAGATTCGTAAACCTATAATCATGGAAGAATGATAGAAAAGGTGAGGGACATTATGAGAGCTGAGAGAAAAAGAAAGAAAAAGAAGGTTCTTTGGATTGTTTTATCGATTATTGGCTTATTCGTATTAGCCACTGGCGGATACGCGTATCATCTTTGGAATACAGCCGCATCCACTGTCGCAGGCATTCAAGAGAACTTAAAGAAGTCAGATAAGCGTGACAAAGATGTCGATTTAAGTAAAAAAGACCCGATCTCCATTTTAGTCATGGGTGTCGATGAAAGAAAGAATGACCGAGGCCGTGCAGATACATTAATATACATGACAGTGAATCCGAAAACGAAAACAACTGAAATGGTGAGTATCCCCCGTGATACGTATACAAAAATTGTCGGAAAAGGCACAATGGATAAAATCAACCACTCTTATGCTTTCGGTGGTACACAAATGGCTGCAGATACAGTAGAGGAACTGCTTGATGTACCTGTGGATTACTTTGTGAAAGTGAATATGGAAAGTTTTAAAGACATTGTCGATACACTTGGCGGCATTACGGTGAACAGCACGTTTGCTTTCAGCTATGATGGCCATTCATTTGGTACAGGAGAAATTAACCTGAACGGCGATCAAGCCCTTGCCTATACAAGAATGAGAAAGCAAGATCCTAAAGGTGATTTCGGCCGTCAGCAAAGACAGCGTCAAGTCATTGAAGGCATCATTGCAAAAGGCGCTAACATTTCATCTATTACGAAATTCGGCGATATGTTTAAAGTCGTTGAAAACAACATGAAAACGAATATGTCCTTTGACGACATGTGGACGATGATGAATGATTATCGTGATGCAAGACAAAATGTGAAACAGCACGAGCTGAAAGGTACAGGCGCACGAATCAATAATATTTATTACTATCAGCTTGATGACAACAGTTTAGCGAAAGTGAAGAAGGAATTGAAGGATAGTTTGGAGCAGTAAAAAAGAAGACTACAGGAATGTAGTCTCAGGCTGTCGAGAAAATCTCGACAGCTT
>NZ_ASJC01000003.1 GCF_000691145.1 Bacillus altitudinis 41KF2b
ACCGCGTCTAAATTTAGGGGGTCACTTCACTATTCGGCTCTTTTTCTGTATGACTATATGAAAAAGCAGCCTTTAGTATATCTAAGTAGTCCGCTTTCGTAACGGCACGAACATTGCTTTTTGTAGAGTTGTTTTGTTCTGCTAGTTCAGCCATTTTTTCAAAATCTTCTACTTTTACATAAGATAATTCTTTTAGTGATGGAATACCTAAATTCTTTGTGAATGTATACATACCATCCATTAATTTTTGAATCGCCACATCATCTGCATCCGTTTTATCTGCAAAGCCCATAATGTTTGCAAGCTCTATGTGCAATGATTTGTTTTCAGCTGCATTAAATTGTATGACATAAGGTAAAAACACAGCATTTGCGATACCATGAGGCGTATCATAAAGACTGCCGAGCGCTTCGGCTAAACAATGTACGGCTGCTACATCAGCAGAACCGAAGCATAAGCCAGCGAGTAAACTGCCTTCCTGCATTTTGTATCTTGCTTCTAAATCAGACCCGTCTTCATACGCCTTCGGTAAATAGGTCACAATGGTTTTCATTGCGCTTGCTCCCATCGCCTTAGATATAGGGTTTGTTTCTTTACATGTATAGCCTTCAATCGCATGGACCAGTGCATCAACACCTGTTGCCGCTGTTATACTTTTTGGCACCGTAGAAGTAAGAGCAGGATCCAAAATCGCAATAGTTGGTCGAAGCAAGGCATGTTTTAAGGTGATTTTTTTATGTGAAGCAGCTAACGTAATCACAGATGAACGGGTCACCTCAGAGCCAGTTCCAGCCGTGGTTGGAATACAAATTAAGGGTGATACATTTGTATACGCCTTCTTCCCTGCTATATACTCTTCAGGATTACCGCCATTTGGACCTAATAAAGCAATGGCTTTTGCCGTATCCATTGGGCTGCCTCCGCCAATCGCAATTACCGCTGATGCTTGTACTTTTCTAAAGAGCTCTGCACCCGTTAGACATTCATGATCTCTAGGGTTTGGTGATACTTGATCAAAGACGACAACGGAATAACCAGCTTCTTGTAAATATGCTTCAATAGGCGTCACCAATCCTGCGCTTTTTACACCAGGGTCAGTCACAATCATAATTGTAGCACTAGGCAATACAATGTCCTCTACAATAGAGGCAATATCTTTAGATTTTCCAGTCCCCATGATCATTTTCGTATGACAATCATATTCAAAATTTATCATTGATTTTCTACCCCTTCATTTGTTGATTTAATCGCTTGTTTTTCTGCTCCCCACCATTCTATTCCTTTTAAACCTGGAATGGTAGAAGCGTAAAAAACAGGGTTCTTTCCTACCTTTCTTTGTCCCATGTAATCATTAAGAGCCGCAAAAGCAAATTTGCCTAAAATCGCAATGGCAACCAAGTTAACAATAGCCATAATCGCCATCGACAAGTCCGCTAACGTCCAAACGATTTGTAAGTTGGCGAGAGCACCAAACATGATCATCATTAAAACAGTGATTCGATACACGAATAGCGCGGATACACTGTGATGAATAAAACCGATATTGGCTTCACCGTAATAGTAGCCACCTACAATGGAGCTAAATGCAAAAGTAAAGATCGCAAATGCTAAGAAAATACTAGCCCAAGAACCGAAATGCTGCGCCATTGCAGCTTGAGTAATTTCAATACCTGACAAATCACCTGCTGTTTCTACTGTTGATAGCATAATAATAAATGCTGTACAACTACAAACAACTAATGTATCAAAAAATACGCCTAATAATTGAACAAACCCTTGTTTTACTGGGTGTGAAACATGGGCAGCAGCTGCTGCATTTGGCGCACTTCCCATTCCTGCTTCATTGGAAAACAAACCGCGTTTGACACCGTTCATTATTGCAGCGCCGATTCCGCCTCCAACCATTTGCTCTAATCCAAACGCACTTTTCATAATACTTGCTAATGCTGCGGGTACATCAGCGATATTTGTCACAATCACATAAAGTGCTAAGATAATATAAAACGAGGACATGATTGGCACAATGATTTGGGTAAAGCGGGCAATTCTCTTTACACCACCAAAAATGATGAGAGCCGTAAGAATGGTTACGAATACCCCCATACCAATTGGACTGATACCAAATGAATATCGAAAGGCATTTGTGATGGTGTTCGTTTGTACTGCATTAAAAATTAAGCCAAAACTAAGAATAACAGAAAAGGCAAAGATCCTACTTGGCCATTTCAGTCCAAATTGCTTTTGTATATAATAGCCTGGCCCCCCTTTAAAACCATCACTTGTTCTCACTTTATATATTTGAGCGAGTGTGCTTTCGACAAATGCAGAAGCTCCCCCTAAAACTGCTGCAAACCACATCCAGAAAATAGCTCCAGGACCACCAACTGTGATGGCAATAGCAACACCTGCCATATTTCCAGTTCCAATCCTCGTCGCTGCTCCGATAAAGAAAGCTTGCATTGAAGAAATGTCTTGACTCCCTTTTATTTTTGGAGCTTTTTCAAAAATAGAACGGAAGATCTCTTTTAGTAAGACAATTTGCATAAACTTCATTCTCACCGTAAAGTAGATTCCTATTCCTATTAACATAACGACTAAAATATATGTCCATAAAAAGTCATTTATTGAATTGACAATCGTTTCAAACAAAGCCATCCCCCCTATAAAATCTGAACATTCTAAATAATGAAAGCGCCTACTTTTATCATAGTAAAAATGTTATGATCTATCTATAGAAGTTTTCTGATTGCATCAATCGGCTCATCCGATTTAGGAGGGATTGACGTTGGAAATAAAGCAACTGATGATGTTCCAAACAGCATCAAAAGTATTAAACTTTACAAAAACAGCACAAATACTTGGCTATGCTCAATCTAGTATCACGGCAAATATCGCTGCATTAGAAGAAGAGTTAGGAACCCCTCTTTTTGAAAGGCTTGGAAAAAGGGTCATTTTAACAGAAGCTGGCATGAAGTTTCAAGATTATACGGATAAGATTTTAGGTTTAACAGGAGAAGCATTAGAGGCTGTTGGCGGGATGAGTGAGCCAAGCGGCATTTTAAGAATATGTGCATCTGAAACACAATGTACCTATCGACTTCCTCATATTTTAACGGACTTTCAAACAACGTATCCTAAAGTAGAACTGATTTTCCGTCCCGGAATAGCTGAAAAGGATGTTTTAAATCTATTACTGGAAGGACAAATTGATGTCGCCCTATTATCGATGAATCCTGTCGTATCCTCACATTTAATTGTAAAAGAATTAAAAGATGAACCGATGGCCATTGTATGCTGTCCAACAAATCCATTGAGCAAAAAACAAAAAGTATATCCTATCGATTTAGACGAGCAAAGATTGTTGTTAACTGAAGACTGCGATTATCGTTATGCCTTCGAACACTCTTTGACACAGGCAGGAGCAAAATCGAGAAGTAAACTAGAACTAGCAGATGTAGAAGCCATAAAAAAATGTGTAATGGCTGGGCTAGGAATTGCTGTACTTCCCGAAATTTCTATAAAAAGAGAAATAACAGAAGGCCATATGATTAAAATCAATTGGATGGGACCCTGTCTCACAACGAAAATCCAACTATTCTGGCATAAAAATAAATGGATGTCTCCTGCTTTGAAGGCGTTTGTTGATTTAACAGAGGAATATATCCTTCTCAATGGGTAATGTGAAATATTTACTTGGGCAGCCTTCAATTTCTTTCACCATTAAATATTAACGAGTTATCCAATCATTTAAAGTAAATCACGTGTATACAAAAAGCCCTCTACATAGCTATAGAGGGCTTTTTAGAAGAACAAAGGATTAATAGGATCTGATACTCTTCAAACCAATGATCATAAAGACCACCGTAAAAGCAATTAAAACCGTCGCATCTAATAATAAGATAGAAAGATTAACATTGCCGCTCATGATCTCACCAAAACCAGACATCATCCATGTTTGCGGTATAGTCAAAGAAATCTTCTTCATAATGTCTGGAACGATATCTAAAGGCCAATAAATACCACCCAGCATGCACGATCCTACAATGACAATTGCACTAAAGATTTCAGCTTGTTTTTTTGTTTGAGATAAAGTAGCTATCATAAATCCTAAACTTACGACAAGGCCTATAACAAATGATCCGAACAATAAGATAAGAAACAGGTTGCCTAAGTAGACATTAAAGAAAATAGATAAGATGGTCAAAAGAACACCCAATTGTATCCATCCAAGAAGGAAATATGCCATTAAATAGCCCAGAAGTACATATATTTTATGGATTGGACTCGAAAGCAATCTTTGCCATGTATAATTTTTATACTCCGAATGTATAGATGACAAAGAGCTTGAAATCGCAAACATCATAAACATAATGGTAAAGCCAAGCGGTATTAAATTTGGTTGTTGGCTTGCTTGACCATTTTGATTTTTTTCGGCCAATGAAATCGTACCAGATTCATTTAACTTGTTCAATGCATTGGTGAGAGAAACACTTTTCTGCTCTTTCACACCCTGATTGATTTGATAAATGATGGCAGCTGTCTCTTTTAAATAGGGAGATAAGACTGCATATTCTTCAGTTTTTTTATAAACTGTCACATCAAAAATCTCTTTATTTTCTTTTAGATGGGACTTTAATTGGTTTACGACTTTCACAGACTCAACTACCTTTTCTTCAGATACTAAATCTTTTGCGTCGCTTTCAGTTGCCTTTACCCAGAGAAATTTGGTGTTTTTTTCGAGAATTTGAAAAATTTCTTGATCTAGTTTACCTTGACTGGGCTCTAGAATAAAAGCAACTGTCGGTTTCTTTGTATCAGATGCGGTACTACCAAAGATAAAACTAAATACAATTGGCATCACAAATAAAAAAATGAGGGTCAATGGGGACTTTAATGTTTCTTTTAACTTTAACGTGATAATGGCTAATATTTTATGCATAACGATGCTTCCTTTCAAAAGACATTCTTAATAAAGCAATGATGAAGAAAGCCATTCCCATCCCACAGCTAAGTAATAATCCGTTTTGTATTTCACTAAATTCAGCACCTGCCATACTTTTCAAAAACATTTGAAGTGCAAGAGAATTAGGTAAAAAATAGCTGGTATCAATCACCCATTGTGGGAATAAGTATAAGGGCACCATACTCCCGCCTAAAGCAGCTAACACTTGAGTGCCTAAAATCCCCACACTATTAAACGTTTTTTCTCTTTTGATAAAAGAACCAATCAGCACCCCGAAACCCGCAGCATTTAATATAAAACTACATCCGATCATAACAACAGTAAAAGGCTCTCCCCAGTTCACCTTAAAGACAAAGCTAGTAAATAAAATAATGACCGCAAGTTGAATCATACTCATTAAAATAATGCCCAATAACTTTCCAATGATATAACTAGTATTGCTTAATTTTGATACTAGTAGTCTTTTATAAACTTCTTCTTCTTTTTCCTCTATCATACTGCCAACCAAGAAAACAACAGTCATTAATAAAAAAAGCACACCCATCCCGCCTGCGTAGTATTGGAAGGATGTAATCGGCTGGCTGTTGATATGAATATTTCTTTCGTTCACTAGTTCTTTTTTCAGTTGATCAGACACGACCTCCACTTCTTTACCTTGATTCAACGGCACCAAAATACGATTCATATGATAATTTTGAAAGAATTGCAAAACCACATTTTCTAGGACCATTTCATGTAAGCTTGAATTAGGTCCTTTCAAAATATTCAATTGCACATGATCGTGATTTAATAGGCTTTTTTCAAAATTCGGCTTGATGATTATACCCATTGTAATGTCTCTACTATTTAAATCTTTCTCTAGCTGATTTTTCGAGGTGACCTTCACTTCAAATATGTCACTGAGTTCACTCTTAGACAATGTTGAAAGAAACATTTTACTTGTAGCGGACTTATCTTGATCTGTTATTCCTACTCGAAATGAATTGATCCTAATTTCGCTATCTTTCTTCATATTATCTCCAAATGCTGCACCTAATATAGCAATTAATATGATAGGCATAAAAAAAAGTGTAAAAAAGCTTTTCTTATCCCTAAAAAACAATAATAGATCTTTCAGTACAACCCAAATGCTCATATGCTCACCTCTATTCGGTCTAATCTCGTAATTTTTTACCTGTTAAATACAAGAATACATTTTCTAAATTTGGTTCTACAACTTCTGCTGAAATTAATTGAACATGTAATGCGGTTACACCTTGAATAAGTTGACTTAGTAAATGCTGAGGGTCGTCATCAAATAATGTGATTTGATTTTCCTGTACCACAAAGTCATTCAGTGGGTGGTATTCATTTATGTATTGGCACACTCGCTCCATATCCTTTTGTCCTTGTTCACATTTAATCGTAAAAATGATTTCTCTTTTTTCTCCAACAAGCTCAGCCAATTCACTTAAATCACCTACCTTAATGAAAGAACCTTGATCCATAATAGCTATTTTTTCACATAGATATTCGACTTCCTCCATGTAATGACTCGTATAAATAATCGTCATTCCTTCACTATTTAACGTTTTAACTGTTTCTAATATATGATTTCTGGATTGCGGGTCTATACCCACTGTAGGCTCATCCATTATTAATAGTTTTGGCCGATGCAAAATCGCACATCCGATATTCACTCTTCTTTTCATCCCTCCTGAGAATACTTTCACTTTATCATTCGCTCTATTGCCCAGACCAATTAATTCAAGGATTTCTTGTACTCTGCTTTTTAATTCTTCTCCTTTAAGTCCATACATTTTCCCCCAAAACGTTAAATTTTCTTTTGCTGACATATCTAAATATAAAGCGATCTCTTGCGGAACAATACCAATCAATTGCTGTGCATGCTTTGTTTCTTTATGTAGATCAATGCCTCCAATCGTAACAGTCCCGCTCGTTGCAGGTAGAAGTCCTGTCATGATGCCGATTAAGGTTGATTTCCCTGCACCATTAGGACCCAAAAGCCCAAATGATTCACCAGGTTTCAAGTGGAAGCTAACCCCTTTTAATACTTGTTTACCCTCATAATTTTTGATGATGTTCTGTACTTTTAGCAATTGTAATCTCTCCTCTATTCTTCCTATCTATCATAATCCTATCCAATCATTGCCAACTGTTTTATGGTATGTCTTTCAACTAAAGATCATTTTTTCCAATTTACTCATTTTACCACGTTATGAAATGTAGAAGAACAGTATAGGTCTTTTTATATTTATAAACAAAAAAACTTACAGGAAAAACCCTGTAAGTTTTTTTCGATGGATCATTATTTAGAAATCATGCCATGCGGGTCAATCACAAATTTCTTCGCCACACCCGAATCAAAATCGCTATATCCTTTAGGGGCTTGATCTAGGGAAATGACGGTTGCATTAACGGCTTTGGCGATTTGTGCTCTTCCGCTTAAAATAGATTTCATCAAGCTGCGGTGATATTGCATGACAGGGGTTTGGCCTGTCACAAAGGTATGGGCTTTGGCCCAGCCAAGTCCAATTCGCACTTTCAGAGATCCAACTTTTGCATCTTCATCCACAGCACCTGGATCTTCTGTGACGTAAAGTCCTGGAATTCCAAGCTTACCGCCAACTTTGGTAATATCCATAATTGTATTTAAAACGGTGGCTGGTGCTTCTCCTTGATCTCCATGACCTGAAGCTTCAAAACCGACACAATCGACCGCACAGTCGACTTCTGGCTCTCCAAGGATGTTTGTCATTTGTTCACCGATTCGATCATGTTTTCGTAAGTTAATCGTTTCGCAGCCAAAGCTTCTCGCCTGCTCGAGCCTTTGTTCATTAAGATCGCCGACGATGACAGCAGAAGCGCCAAGGAGCTGAGCGGAATGCGCTGCTGCAAGACCTACTGGCCCTGCACCAGCAATATAGACGGTAGAGCCCGGCTTTACGCCAGCCGTATAAGCACCATGAAAACCTGTCGGGAATATATCAGAAAGCATCGTCAAATCAAGTATTTTTTCCATCGCCTGATCTTTGTCCGGAAATTTGAGTAGCTGGAAATCAGCATATGGCACCATGACGTACTCCGATTGGCCGCCAACCCATCCGCCCATATCTACATATCCATAAGCTGAGCCAGGTCGATCGGGGTTCACATTTAAACACACATGGGTTTTTTGTTCTTTACACATGACGCAGCGACCACAGGCAATATTAAATGGAACTGATACGAGATCACCCTTTTGGATAAACTCTACATCTCGTCCAACTTCAACGACTTCACCAGTAATCTCATGACCAAGGACAAGTCCTTCAGGCGCAGTTGTGCGCCCTCTTACCATGTGCTGGTCGCTCCCGCAAATGTTTGTTGTCACCACTTTTAAAATGACGCCATGCTCACACTTACGTCCAACATTGGCTTTAGGTACACCAGGGCCATCCCTTAAAACCAAATCAGGGTATCCAATATCTTCAACTGCTACATTTCCTGCTCCTTTATAAACGACACCTTTGTTTCCCGACATGTTTTCATTCCTCCCTTTTTGTTTAAAAATGAAGTCTCTCCAAAGTTCTCTCTTTCTCGGGCTTTTTCCTTCTTTCAACCACACATTGACTCAAATAGTAAATGAAAAATGTCTATCCAGGAGAGAAAAATGTATTTTCCAGTCAAATAAAAAAGAAAAAATTGAAAAAAAAGCTAAACATTTGAAGAACATTGTCGATATAAGGAATAAGCCAGACAGGTATCCTTAATCGACAAACAAATTCCTTATATATACTATCATTCCTTACACACCTGGCTGGCCCCTACATATGAAATGAATGCAAAAGACTCTTCTTGTGAAGAGTCTTTTTTATTGACGAATGGTCCATTTCATCGCATGCAAAAAGGCTCCTCTGACGAAGAGCCTTTTTTAATTGCTTGTTCATTACCTGGGAAATATTTTCATCATCATTTTAAGGCTTTGATACAGATGTATGTATCATAATGGTAAACAGAGACGTCTCTAAAGTGATACGCTGAAAAAAGACAGCTGATGTCTTCTTCACTGTACGTTGAAAGAGACTGTGAGCGTTTTTGTTCCTTCATTAGTTCCTGCTTTTGAAAAGATAAGAATACTTCTCCATCCACTTGAAGAACACGATATACCTCTTTCATAACTTGTTCGATATCTGGCAAGTAATAGATGGTCTGCACTGTGAACAATTTATTGAATGATCTGTCTTCAAAAGGTAATTGCTCAGCTTTTCCAAGTGTGATAACGGCTTTTTCCTGCTCGACAAGCCTCTTATGTTTTCTTTTCGCGTATTTTACCATATGACGCGAAGCATCGATTCCATATACTTTCCCTCGATCAAGTTTTTCCGCTACTTTAGATAATGTCATACCTCTTCCAGTACCAATTTCTAAGATCCGGTCGTTTTCTTGTATATTTAAGAGTTGAATCGTCCATTGATTGATATTATGATGATTTTTTTCCATATAGCGGGCAACCCATTTTGAGAACAAGCCCTTTGGTTCCCTCATTTGTTTTCCAATCCAGCTTTGAATCAATGTCAACACCTGCTTTGCACCAGTAAATAAAACTATTTACGAATTTTCTTACTTTTCATATCGGCTCTCGCCTAACAAAAGTTAAGACCTAGTCCTAATTTCTTTGTCTTTTATTAGACGGCACCTTTTCTGAAAATGTTTCGCACGTCATGAAAAATATTTAAACAAATAGGCATTTTCATTAATTGTGCTCAGATTGATTTCGTTTTCCGCATGAGCTGCATATTTTATGAATGTATCTTGATTAGATAAAGGTGGTGCTAGATTATGGGCTTTGGCGGTTATTCTGGAGGCTACTGCGGTGGCTACGGTGGCGGTTTTGCAGGCGGATTCGCATTGCTTGTTGTACTGTTCATTTTGTTAATCATCATCGGTGCAAGCTGGATTTGCTAATGTAAAAGGAGCAGGAAACGATAACGTTTCCTGCTCCTTTTCTTTAATACCAATAGGTTGGATAATTGTACATATAGCGTCTGAGCATTTCTTCTTGCTCTCTTTGCATTCTGTATGGATTGCCGTATCCGTGCTTTAAAGAATGTGGAATAGACGCATATCCGTGCCCCACTGATGGAAACCTCATATATGGTGACATCGACATTCATTGATCACCTCACAATCTCCTTTTACGGTTATCATATGTGCAGGTGATCAATGTGGAGCGTGTCTAAACCTGGTCCTTCTCCCTTGTATAACAATCAAGCATTGCAAGCATCATAAACATGTCAATCTCCTCCTTTTCATGTTTTTATTGTCCTTTTTAGTTCATGTACTTTAGTTGTTTCTGCTTCATTTCTTCATAAAACGTTTCGACTTGTTGTTCATAAAGAACCGTTTCAATGTCTTTGTATTTACGTTGGATCGTCAAAGTAATAAAAAATAAATGGATTGTCATATACGCTCACCTCCCTTCAGTTCGCAGCACGCGAAATAGCCCGCAGATCTTCTTTATCAGTTGACCTGCGGGCACACAAAAATGCAGATCAAAAGACAGTGTCTTCTAACCTGCGATGGATGATACGTGAAATCCTCGTTTACTTAAACAGTTTTGTAGCGTGAACCGTAAAAGGTAAAGGAAGGACACGAGCTCTTCCACAGGCTGATGACATGATGAAATTGGTTGTTGAATTGATCACAAGTAGATACGAATAACATATTCTTCAGCCTCCTTTACGTTTTTAATTACTTTGTAAGTATATCCAGCAAGCACCATTTTGTAAACCTGTTTTTAGTAAATTAGATGATTTTTGTGTGTTTGACTAAATTTCCACAGTGATTCTTGTCCGATTATCCAGTGCAATTTAAAAAAGTCTCCTCATCACATGAGGAGACTTTTCGACTTAATCTTCATCTAGTTCTTGTAGCTTTTTTTGAAAAAAGATCGCACGTTTCACGCAAAGGAAAGCAGCCAATAGGAAAACACAATCAACTGCCAGCATCAGCATTTTTGGTGATGCTTCTATGTGCTGATTTGGTAAAATCGTACCAATATATAAAAAGGTGCTAACAGCAAGCAAAATAAAAGCGTATTGCTTGTAATCTGTCACTAAACCATCCCACTTTTTCTTCACTTGATTCACCTTCCCGTTATCAATGTCTATTGATAGCTTACCATAGTGAGAGAAAGCGAGGGGCATGTAAATCTATCCATTCGTTACTGCGTCGAGCCCTTGTTCAATATCATGTAATAAGTCATCAATATCTTCAATACCGACAGAAATACGGATTAAACCATCTGTGATGCCAAGCTCTTCTCTGCGCTCTTTTGGAATGGATGCATGGGTCATGCGAGCAGGAACAGAGATTAAACTTTCAACCGCCCCTAGGCTTTCTGCGATTGTAAACAATTTCAATTGGCTTAAAAACACGTCGACATTTTCTTCTTTTCCAATATCAAAAGAAATCATACCGCCAAAGCCTGTTGCTTGAGTTTTTGCAAGCTCATGCCCTGGGTGAGCGCTTAAACCTGGGTAATAGACACGTGTAATCGCAGGATGTTGTTCTAAAAACTCAGCGATTTTCTGCGCGTTTTGTTGATGTGCTTCCATTCTAAGTCCGAGCGTTTTCATCCCTCGCATTAGAAGCCACGCATCTTGCGGTCCAAGAATACCGCCTGTAGAGTTTTGAACAAAGTGCAGTTCTTCACCCAGCTCTTCAGTAGCTGTCACGACAAGTCCGCCCACCACATCACTATGGCCGCCTAAATATTTTGTGGCACTGTGCAAGACAATGTCAGCCCCATATGAAATCGGCTTTTGAAAATATGGGGTAAAAAACGTATTATCGACAATCATCAAGATGCCAGCTTCTTTTGTGATCCGGCTTATGGCTTGTAGATCGGTCATTTTCAGCAATGGATTGGTTGGTGATTCAATATAGACGGCTTTTGTTTCTGGTAAAATGGCTTTTTTCACCGCTTCAGGATCACTTGTGTCTACAAATGTAGCTTTAATGCCAATCCGGTTGAGCACCTTTGTCATCACACGATAGGTTCCGCCGTACACGTCGTCAGTCAGTACGATATGATCTCCGCTGTTAAACAGCATCATCACAGCTGTAATTGCAGCCATCCCTGAACCGAATGCATAGCCGTTTGCCCCGCCTTCAAGATCACGAATGACTGTTTCCAGTGCTGTTCTTGTTGGATTCGCAGTTCTGGAATATTCATATCCAGTGTGCTCGCCTGCTTTAGGCTGCTTATAGGTGCTGACTTGGTAAATAGGAACAGACACGGCTCCTGTTTTTTCATCACCAGTGATTCCACTATGAATCATCATTGTTTTTGGCTTCATTTTATTTTCCTCCCTCATAAATACCTTTACTTAGATAACGCTCACTGCTATCAGGAAAAATAGTGACAATCACCGTCCCAGGTGATGCCTTTTTCGCTTCCTCTAAAGCGGCAAATAGAGCGGCTCCAGACGAGCTTCCGATCAGAACACCTTCCTTTTCAGCTGCTTCTTTCACCATTCGGAAAGCATCATCGTCACTGACGGTATAAATCTCGTCAAATAAAGTCGATTCCATATAATCTGGAATAAATTCAAGGCCAATTCCTTCCGTTCTATGCGGCCCCGGCTTTCCGCCATTTAAAATAGATCCTTCTGGTTCCACGATCACTGTTTTTAGCGCTTCTTTTTGCTCTTTTAAATAGGCAGCACAGCCTTGAAACGTTCCGCCAGAGCCCGCTCCTGCTACAAACACGTCTATGTTCCCCTGGAGGTCAGACCATATTTCTGGCCCGAGCGTTTTATAGTAAGTCAATGGATTTACTTGGTTTTTAAATTGTAAGACACAATAAGCATTGTCAAGGCTTGCCTCTAGTTCAAGGGCTCGATCAATCGCACCCTTCATCCCATCTTTTCTTGGTGTATGAATAATTTCTGCACCAAGCGCCTTCATGAGCTGTTGTTTCTCTTGACTAAAATGTTCTGGTACACAGAAGATCGGATGCAATTGATGTTTTCTTGCACTTAGCGCAAGCCCGATGCCTGTGTTTCCTGCAGTTGCTTCAATAATGGTTCCGCCTGGGCGCAGTTTGCCCGATGCCAGCGCTTCTTTAATCAGCATATCACCTAAGCGATCCTTAATACTTCCGCCTGGGTTCATCATTTCAAGTTTTGCATAAACATCAACACCTGCCGGCACACCCATCCCTGACAGTTTTAAAAGCGGTGTGTGGCCAATTAATTCCGTAATATCATGTATGACAGCCATATAAATCCCTTCCTTTGTATGGAAAAGAAGGGGGAAACCCCTTCTTTTATTGTGTTTGCTTTATCATACGCAGGACAAGGTCTGTTGAGTGAATCGCTGCTTGCTCTAGAAATTGATCAAAAGAGATATTGGATTCTTTCCCAGCAATATCTGACAACGCTCGAACGACCACAAATGGCGTTTCAAATAGATGGCAAACTTGCGCAACTGCAGCTGCCTCCATTTCCACTGCATACAGCTCTGGGAATTTCTCTCTCACAAACGCGACACGACCAGGATCATCCATAAATGAATCTCCTGTTGCAATCGTTCCTTTTGCCACTTGAATATGATCGATTTCTGAAGCAGATTCCTCTGCCAGCTTCACAAGCTTTTCATCTGCGAGAAAAGCAGCTGGTAATCCTGGCACTTGTCCATATTCGTAATCAAAGATCGTCACATCCACATCATGATGTCTAACATCAGTAGAGATGACAATATCACCTACATTTAATGAGTGATGGAAACCGCCAGCTGACCCTGTATTGATCACATAATCTGGCTGAAAGCGGTCAAGCAGAAGTGTTGTGCTGACCGCTGCATTCACTTTTCCAATCCCTGATTTTAATAAAATCACTTCTTTATCTTCATAAACACCTGTTGTAAATTCACACCCAGCGATGTTTTCTTGTGTGGCATTCTTTAGTTGGTCTCTTAAAATCGTCACTTCTTCTTCCATTGCACCTATCACTGCGATTTTCAAATAAAAAACATCCTTTCATTCCCTTTTCTTCGCTTCTACGATCCACACAAAATCATTCATTTGATGAAAAGATGTGCTAAAACCTTCTTCTTCAAAGATTTGCTTTAACACACCTATGGATGGATAGTATTCCGTTTCTAAATCCTCTGCAAGCTGATCGAATCCAGCGGCTTTCGCTTTGTTCGTTGCAGCTTGATGTGCTGCTTGATTTTGGAACATTGTATCAGCAAAGACTATTTTACCACCTGAGGGAAGGATGTTGCCATAGGTGTGAATGGCTTGTTTTTTTTCTTCGTCGGTTAAATGATGGAAAGCATATGAACTGACGATCGTATCTGGCTCAAAAGGTGGAGATGGAAACGATAAAAAATCCCCGTCATGAAATACATCTGGTATTCCTTTTTGAAGAGCCGCTTTCTTCATGGCCTCTGAAGGTTCAACGCCAAACACTTTCTTATCTGCTTGAAGCAGTGCCGCCGTTAGGTTTCCTGTGCCGCTTCCAAACTCAATGACATGTTGACCTGCACGGCGAGTAATCTCTTTTAGAATGGCCGGATACCGGCGAAACACTTCTTTATACTGCTCGTCATGACCACTTACAGTGTCATCATAAGATTCAGCCCAATGATCAAATAAAGAAAGAAACTCACGTCCCATTTTTCTTTCCCTCCACTTTATCTATTTATTCCTATCTGTATAGTATGTTTTATTCCGTCGAACAGTTCCTATCCTACCACATCTTCTGATTCTTTCCTACTAAAAAATACTGGGCGGGGTAGAAAAATATTTGCCCTTTTGAATGGGAGAGATTATGATGAATCTAGAGCATGGAGGGATGAATGAAATGGATTTTCAACTAGATTTTTTAAAGGACAAAATTGAATTTTTTGAAGCAACGTCTTTAAAAGAACTTGAACAAAAGATCCAAAAACAAATTGAACATAATCAGGCGATCTTGCTGACTGTTCATTCTGTGAGTCATCAAACGACTGTCATTGATGATAAGATTTTGTATACAGCAGTTGTTCATTTTAAAGCGAATGTCTCATAAAAAAGATTAGCGTGTAGGCAGTCAGGTCTGTGCGCCGGTGCTAGTCCTTCCTAGACTGCAAAGGTTTTCTATCACGCTGAAAAGAAGAAAAAGGCTAAAATGAAGTTCATTTTAGCCTTTTTGTATGCATCTTTTTTATTTTAATTTTTCAACCTTCACAGGTTTCCAGCCTTTTTCGTCCACCCACGTAATTTCTACACGGTAGCGTTCACCTGTTGATTTATCACGGATGGTTCCTTTTGCATCTTGAGGTCCTCCGTTATTTCCTAACCAAATAACAGTCATTTGATCTTCTGAGATTCCTGTCGCATAGGACATGGCTTTGATCATTTCTTTCCAGTCTTTTGAGTTAGCATCATAGGTTGCTGTATGTGATCCCGATTGCTCTGTTCCTACGGGCTCCCAGTTATCGTTTTCATATGTTTTGTCTACGTCACTTGTTTTACCGCCATCTGTTTCTGTGGCATCTTTTAACGCATCTTTGTTTGGCTCTTCTTCATCATCTGTTTTCTTTGTATCGTCTTTTTTGTCAGATGAATCGTCTTTTTTTGCATCCGCATCATCGGATGTATCTTTCTTTTGATCTTTCACATCTTCTTCTGAGTTTTGTTTATTTTCACTCGATGCAGGTGCTGTTTTGGATGGTTCGTCTGCTACATTTGTATCTTTCGGTTTATTAAAAATTAACAAACTCGATGCGACAACCAAAATAAGCACCACAACGATACCAATTAATATGTTAAGCACCATATTCGCCTTTCTGCGCTTATCACGATGTTCAAATCGAGAATTTCTACTCAAAATCTCTGCACTCCTTTGCCTCTGTTCCCTAAGTCGTTACTATTCTAACATGACATGAAGGGATGTTCTATGTCTGTTTCTTTTCAATTTCATTGACCTTTTTTACAATATCATAAAACGCTTCATTTGTCTTAGCCCGGCCACTTGCCTCATCAAGGTGAACAACGACGAGAGCGTATTTTGGTTTTTCTGCCGGAAAGTATCCGGCAAACCACTTGTGATAAAGTGGATTCCCCTGTTTATCTTTGCTGCCGGTTTGGGCAGTGCCTGATTTCCCTGCTATATGGAACGGCAGGTCTTGAAATCTTCTTCCTGTTCCTTTGTCAGAGGTCACCACCTGCCTTAAGTACTTTTGCAAGGTTTGAGCTGTATAGCGGTCAATACTGTCACCATCAGGTCGTTTGTTTTGAAAGGATAGCATCGTTGTTCCGTTTTGATACATCACTTTATCTGCAATCCTCACTTCTTTTCGTTCTCCGCCCCTTGCAATCGTTGCCATCATATTGGCAATTTGTAATGGGGTTGTTTTGACATTTTTTTGACCAATTGCCGTTTGTGCAATGGCTTTTTTGACATGCTTGTCTCTTTTATCTCCCCACACACTGCCTGTTTCTTCACGATCAAACTGTTTGAATTGCTGCTTATGGTATACATCCCCTTCCCAGCCGGCTCGATCCACAAGCCCAAGCTTTGAAGCTGTCTTTTCAATGATTTGATCATCTGTTTGGATGAGCTGCTCAGCGAGTGTCGCAAATGTATAATTACAGCTTTGCGCAAAGCTTTCAGACAGATTCAGTACTTCCTGCTTTCCTTCTGGCTCTCCATATAAATTCTTTCGACAATCATACATCGTTTGTGGCTGGTTCAAGTTTTTTTCAATCGCTGCGGCAAGTACGACCGTTTTAAATACAGAACCGGGAGCCATTGCGGTCAGCATGTAATTTCTTGCCTCATGCCGGTTTTTGCTGGTCACATTTGGAACACTCGCCATCGCCAGCACACTGCTATTTTGAATGTCGAGCAGAACCGCTCCGCCTTTTTCAACACCTTGCGCTTTGAGAACATTCTCCATTTCCCTCTGCATGTCTTCGTCCATAGTTGTCTGCACTTGCAGCGGATAAAACGAATGAGCTTCTGCTGTATATTTGACGTCCATCCCAAACAAAGGGTTTCCCCTTCCGTCCACATGATATAACAATTTTGTGTCTTGCTCTGGTAATAGAAATTCGTCAAATGTACTTTCCAAACCGAATGTACCGATCTCAGTGCGAATCGAAAGCTCTTTTTTGTCCGGATAACGTTTTCTCAAGAGTTCTGGATTCTCGCTTGTGAAACCTAATGTGTGGAGGGCAAGTCTTTTTTTGTCCTTCTCTTTCATATATACGCCGTAAACACCTGAATATTTCATATCATTGATGTCTTTCAGCTTTTTTTTCGTGATATCATCTTTTAAAATGAGTGGTTTCTTCGTTTCTGTCAGCTGGCTCTTCAATTCATCTTCTTCCATCTCAAGTATAGAAGCGGTTTGTTTTAAGTGAGGGAGGTCATATTGCAGGAAAGGAAATATGATGACCGCAGGCTCTTCTTTTGTGAGAAGTGCCTCGCCGTTTCGATCTAAAAATTCGCCGCGTCCGTCTGAAATGACTACTTCTTCTGTCCGCTGCCTGACACTTTCTTGGATCAAATTAATATCAAGCTTTGAAAAAGATTCTGTGAAAAACAACTGAATTTCCGCTAGTCTAAATAGGAGACCGAGCAATAAGATAAAAATAATGACACCTGTCCATTGGATTCTTCTTGTTTTCAGCATAAAAACACCTCGTCCCTATTGTGGACGAGGTGTTTATCGTATAAACGTAATTATGAAATTTTTACAATTTGGACGAACATTTCTCCGCCAGGTGTTTGAACCGTGACTTTGTCGTCTACTTGTTTGCCTAAAAGGCTTTTTGCAATTGGTGAATCGTTTGAAATTTTGCCTTCAAACGGATCAGCTTCTGCACTTCCTACAATCGTATAAGACTCTTCTTCACCGTCTGGTAATTCAACGAATGTCACCGTTTTACCGAGTGAAACAATATTTGAGTTACCTTCATCTTCAATAATTTTGGCATTACGAATCATATTATCAAGCGTTGTAATACGACCTTCTACAAACGCTTGCTCTTCTTTAGCAGAATCATATTCCGAGTTTTCAGAGAGGTCTCCAAAACTTCTAGCGATTTTAATACGCTCTACAACCTCTTTACGTTTAACCGTTTTCAAATATTCAAGCTCTTCTTCTAATTTGCGCTTTCCTTCTTCTGTCATTGGAAATACTTTCTCTTGTGCCATGAATCATTCACTCCTTCTATTAATCCTCATCATACAAGCTTTCTGCATGTGAGTGACGACTGAAATATACAAGAATGAGGACATATTCCGGCCCTCATTCCTTCTGTCCCATATTCGTAAAAGTCCATCTTACATGGCGTCCCTTTTAGATGCAACTATTATGCCTTTTTATTAGGCAGGAACAGCAGCGGTCTCATGATGATGTATTATCTTCATCGCACAAACTGTGGAAAGGCACAGGAAGCTCCTGTACCTCGTTCGGCCATTTCGATCATATGTAGAAGAATAGCTTATCCATTCTCCATCTTCCAATACATAATATGGTCAGTGTACGATATGTCTATGCTATATTATTACAAAATTGCATTTTGATCAAGAATTGTTTGAAAATTTGTGATGATTTGTTTGTCGTTTTTTTAATATACTTTTACAAAGCAGGAATAACTGAAACTTTCAGCATCCCATCGTGATTTTCCTGTCTCCATTTCGCAGCATTGTTTTCCTATCATATCAAATCTTTTATTCAGGGGGCTGCTTCTTACAATGCTCACCGATGATTTCGGACTAGCCATTACTAAAGTATTGACTACAAGAGCATGATGTTGAAAAGACCTTTACGTCGTAAAGGTCTTTGTTCTTCTCCACCATTTACTCTCCGCGGTTTTGAAGAATCGTTTGAATTTTTGTCACCATGAGGTCAATGGCCACATGATTTTGACCGCCTTCTGGGATGATGATATCGGCGTATCGTTTTGACGGTTCAATGAATTGATTGTGCATCGGTCTGACGACAGATACATATTGTTCAATCACGGAATCAATCGATCTGCCTCTTTCTTTCGTATCACGTAAAATACGGCGAATGATCCGAAGATCTGCATCAGTATCCACATACAGTTTAATATCCATTAAGTTTCTTAGACGTTCGTTTTCAAGAGCAAAGATTCCTTCAACGATGATGACATCTTTGGGTTCAACATGTACCGTCTCTTCTGAACGTGTGTTTAGTTTAAAATCATAAATCGGTTTTTCAATGGACTCGTACTTTAGCAGCGCTTCTACATGCTCAATCATCAGGTCATTGTCAAAAGCAAGCGGATGATCATAATTGGTCAGCAGGCGCTCTTCAAATGGCATATGACTTTGATTTTTATAATATAAATCTTGCTGAAGCATGAGGATTGAATGTCCTTTAAATTTTTCGTAAATGGAATTGGTGACGCTCGTTTTACCTGAACCCGAGCCGCCAGCGATTCCAATCACCACTGGTTTTTTCCCCATGTGCCGGTTATTTCCCCTTTCTCATCATGTTGCTAGGGTATACTTTTTGATCAAGCTTAAATTTCACAATTTGCAATGGATGACGAGCGGCATCGATTTCGTTCCCTTTTTCGTCCCAAATCGTCTCAATCTTACATGTGAAATTTTCGATTTCTGGACCGAAAAATTCAACTGCGTCGCCAGCTTTAAAGAAATTACGCTGCTGTAATGTGACAATTTGTTCTTGTTCATCATAATGAAGTACAAGACCGACGAAATCAAAGGTCGTTTTCTTTCCATGAATGCCAAACATTTGTTCATCCGTTCCTGGTACACCTTCAAAAAAGGCAGGAGCCGTGTCACGGTTGGCACATTTGTCTAATTCATCGAGCCATTCTTGTTGAATGACGAAATTGTCTGGATCCGCACAGTAAGCATCAATGACTTTACGATAGACACTGACAACTGTTGCTACATAATGAATGGACTTCATTCGTCCTTCGATCTTTAAGCTATCAATTCCCATTTCGATCATTTGCGGTATGGATTCGATGAGTTTTAAATCTTTTGGACTCATCGCAAATGGTGCGTCTTCTTCACCGAATAAAGGCGCTTCCTCAGAGCCTTCTAGTTTATAAAGATCATAATCCCAGCGGCAAGATTGGCAGCAGCCCCCGCGGTTTGAATCTCTCGCTGTCATATGGTTACTGAGCACGCAGCGGCCAGAATAAGCAATACACATCGCCCCGTGAATGAACGTTTCGATTTCAATATCCACTTTTTCTTTCATTTCTTTAATCTCTAGGGCGCTTGTTTCACGTGCAAGGACCACACGCTCAAGCCCCTCTTCCTTCCAAAACTGCACCGCTTTCCAATTTGAAAGAGACTGCTGTGTGCTTAAGTGGACTTCAAGCTTTGGAGCTACTCGTTTGCATGTTTCAATAATGAGTGGATCAGCGACAATAATTCCCGCTACACCGGCTCCTTCAATCCCTTGAAGATATTCTTCCAGCCCGTCCATGTTTTCGTTGTGGGCGAAAATATTCGTTGTCACATAAATGCGAGCACCGTATTTGTTCGCAAATGCAACACCTTCTGCCATTTCTTCAATTGAAAAGTTATCTGCATTTGAACGAAGTCCAAATTCTTTCCCACCAATAAAAACAGCGTCTGCTCCATAATGCACAGCAATTTTTAGTTTTTCTAAGTTTCCTGCTGGCGCTAGCAGTTCTGGTTTTTTTGTAATGACACGTTTTCCATCGATCACTTCAGAAATTCCATCTTTTAAAAGTGCCATTTCCTCTGCCTCCTTTTATCTTAATAAACCGTTTCTTTAAAGAAAAATCCTGTATCGATTGAGCGGTTGACAGGCTGGATCTCTTCAATACGCTCCACCCATTCATCTTTCTGATCTTCATAGGCTTCCTTATCAGTCACTAGTAAATCAATGGCTTTTCGATAGAGGGATGTCACCTCTGTCATATAAGAAAGTGACTTTAAAATTCCGTCAATTTTAAATGAGTCAATGCCTGCGTCGACAAATTCTTCTAATTCATCAATCATACATACATCATTTGGACTCATAATGTGTGTGCCATTTTCATCCTCAAAAATAGGATATTTGTTTTGACGCTCCTGGTCGTGAAGGAATAGACCTTCTTCCATATTTCTGCCTTCCACGTCCATTTGTTTGCCTTGATATTCAAAATAGTTGCCAACAAGTGTCCGTTTCGATTGGAACATACAGGTCATGCCGTGGACTTGAATTTCAATCTCCACTTCAGCGTTTTCTTTGATATCAATCACGCTATCCATATTGAGTTCTTTGGCAAGAACAGCACGTGTTGCGCCTTTTCTGCCCCAGTAGTTACAAGTGTAATAGTTTGTCCCAGTTGTTTCTGTACTCCAGTGCAGATTCAAGTTGACACCTGTTTCTTTTGCGGCCATGATCACTGCCGGATCTCCAAAAACGACACCATCCACGTTTAACCCATCGAGAAAGGTTAAATAATCTCCAAGCAGTGCCACACGGTCATTATGAAAAATCGCATTCATGGCGACATATACTTTTTTGTGATGTGCATGTGCGAGTTGAACCGTTTGTTTCACATCTTCTCTTGAAAACTCACCTGCAAGACGGATTCCATATGTTTGTTCACCTATTAAAAATGCGTCAGCACCCGCTTCAATGAGCGGCAGTACATCCGACACCTTGCTTGGCGTCACAAGCAATTCTGGTTTTTTCATGATTGGTCACCTCTTTTTGTACTAATGGCGATCCCATCTCCAACCGGAATGATACACGTTTGGTAGTCAGGATTTGACATCAGCCATTGATTGTATCGATCAATTTTGCCTATTAATTGTTTTTTTCGTTTATCTTCAATTTCTTCTTCATAATTTGTCGCAACTAAGCCTTTAAATAATACGTTGTCTGTAATAATCATTCCGTCATCGGACAGCATCGGTTCAAACAGCTCAAAAAAGCGTTGATACTGGCCTTTTGCCGCATCAATGAAGATCACATCATAGGGCGCCATCGTCTGAACCGTTTTAGCTGATTCAATCGCATCGCCAAAAAACACGTGAATTCTATCTTTGAAATGTAATTCTTCAATATTCCGTGTCGCTTCCTCATAACGTTTCGCATTTCGCTCAATCGTATAGATTTCAGCATCTGGCAGAGCTTCTGCCATTCGAATCGCTGAATAGCCAATCGCTGTCCCAACCTCAAGAATCTTCTTCGGTTTTTTCAAAGAAAGCAGCTGCAATAACAGTTCAATGCTCACCTTTTCCATAATTGGCACATGATGCTCTTTCGCATACTCCTCTAATTGAGCGATGGCATCAGGACTCGGCTCAATTAAATCTTCAATATAATCATTTATTTGATCATCTTCGATTGTCATTATATGTCTAGCTCCTTCATGACCTGAAAAAGAAGAGTCCTGCCTGCTGCAGCTCTCTTTCTCGTCAATCTTTCGTTCATCTAAGTAAAAACAACCCGATATATTTTACCACAAAGATGTGGTAATTGCGAACCTATAAAATGGATATAACAACGAAAAAAACTGCAGGCAATTTCACCATTGTCTACAGTCTTTTTCCTTTCACATGAGCGCTAGTTGCTGCCTGTGATGTATTTCGCTTTCGCTTTGTTGTGCTCATTTAACGTTTTCGTAAAGACGACTTCGCCATTTTTCTTTGCTAGGAAGTAAACAAAATCTGTTTTCTCTGGATGGAGTGCTGCTTTCCAAGAAGATTCTCCAGCATTGGCAATAGGTCCAGGCGGCAGCCCTTTGTTTGTATACGTATTATAAGGTGATTTCACTTTTAAATCTTTGTAATAAACACGGGACTTATGCTCGCCAAGCGCATAAAGAACGGTTGGATCTGTTTGAAGCGGCATGTCCTTTTTCAACCGGTTATAAAACACACTTGAGATTTTTGCCCGGTCTGTTTTTTCGGTTGCTTCCATTTCTATTAGGGATGCCATCGTTAGGACATCATGGATGGACATCTTTCTCTTTTTCATGTCCTTTTCGTACGTTTTCACATATTGATCTGTTTGTTTAATCATCGTGTCAATGATGGTTTCAAGTGATTCATCCTCACGATAAAACGGATACGTCGCCGGGAATAAATATCCCTCTAACGGATGCTTGACTTGTTTCCCGTTCACTTGTGATGTCACCGTTTTCGGGTATTTTTTCATCAATTTTTTAATAAAGGCTGGATCATCCAGCTTCGCTTCAACTTCTTTCGCTGAAAAATTCGTCTGGTTTGCAATAATGGCTGCAATATCAGACAACTGTTTCCCTTCAGGTATCACAAGCTGAAATGCGTAGTCTGTCCCGCCAGATGTCAGCTTTTGAATCAGCTGATCCGCATCCATTGTTTGTTTGAGATGAAAATAGCCCGCTTTAAAGCCTGACGCTTTTTTGTACTTTGCATAGTAAGTGAAAATCGTGTCATTTGAAATCAGTTCATTTTCTTTTAAAATGCTCGCAATTCCACTGACAGATGTCCCATTTGGAATATGAATATTAATGGTTTGTTTGCTTTTTTGATCGACCGGCCCGAGTGCTGATTTTACATATAAAAAACCTGATAATGCTGCAATGATGATCACAGCAAGTACAGATAACAGGACGATCCCCATTTTTCGTTTAAAAAATGGTCGTTTCTTTTGTTCTGAAAACATGCATGGCCCTCCTCACATCTAGCTTTTATAGTACATGATTCGACGGAGTTCGGCAATTACTTGCTCATGCATGTCATGACAGAACTTGCCATAGTGTGGCTAAACCGACACCGCCTCCACTTCCAATTGCAGCCATGACATAACTTCCATTCGGTAAGGCGCGGGCTTCGTAAAACAGTCTCACCATCATAGCAGCTCCCGAGGCGCTATATGGATGCCCAAGACAAAGCGCACCGCCTCTTTTATTGATACGGTCATAAGGAATACCTAGTGTCCGGGCAATGAGTACTACTTTGAGCGCAAACGCTTCATTGATTTCAAAAAGTGCAACATCTTCTATCTTCACCTGTTCTTTATGTAAAAGTTTCTTGATTGCATCAATTGGTGAAGCAGCAGGATAATGCGGGTCCATAGCGGTCACGGCACTCCCGATATACCGCAGCATAGGGCTGAAGCCTTTTGCCTCCGCTTCCGCTCTTTCCATCACAACGACGGCAGCTGCACCATCTGCTTCTTTACAGCTATTGGTCACAGTCACAGTACCTTTGCCTGGTAAAAAGACAGGTTTTGCCCGCTTTATCAAGCTTGCAATCGGTCTTATTTTAGCTGCCGCTTCATCTGTGCTCATCCCGCCAATCGGAACAATTTCTTCTGAATACGTTCCTTGCTTGAATGCGGTTATACTTCGTTCCCAGCTTAAAAGTGCATAGTCATCTTGCTCTTGTCTCGCAACTGAAAATCTCGACGCCGTCAGCTCTGCCGCTTCGCCCATATGAGGGTCCCCTATCCACTCTGGAGAAAAGCGGGCCCTTTCTTTCATTGGTGACCGAGAAATGCTTTCCGTTCCACCAGCGATATACATTGATCCCTCCCCCGACTGAATCATGATGCACGCTGTTCTAATGGCTTCAAGACCGGAAGCACACTGCCTATCAATGGTCATACCCGGAATATGTAATGAAAGCCCTGCTTCTAACGAGGACAGACGGGCAATGTTGCCACCACCCCCGACGACATTGCCTAAAATGACGTCATCTGGCTTGGTCACGTTTGAAAAATGCTGGATCAAGGGCGCAGCTAGATGCTCTGGCCGGTAATCCTTCAACATTCCATTTTTCTCACCGAAGGGCGTCCGCTTCGCTTGTACGATCACCGCTTGCATAATAGTTGTTCCTCCGCCCACTTTTTCATACTGGCACGAGCGATTTTCCCTCCTGATGTTTCGATCATTTTGTCCGTGACGAGCCATTTTTTTGGTACTTTGTATGCCGCTAATGTTTCTTTTACAGCTTGCCGAATGGTTTTTGTTTGTTGTACATTCTCAATAATGGCAACAGGGATTTCGCCCCAATATGGATCAGGAAGTCCAATCACGATTGACCGATTCACCTCTGGCTGTTCATTCAGCACACGTTCAATTTCCTCTGGAAAAATATTCAGTCCCCCATAGACAATCATGCCATTCTCGCGGCCGCTCATATACAAGTAACCATCCTCGTCAAGCCACCCCATATCATAAACGGTCAACCACTCTGCGGGCGGCTTTTTATCTTGTAAATAGCCTGAAAAAGACATTGGGCTTTTCACATAAATTCTCCCTATTTCATTTGGCTTGCAAACGGTTTGATCTGCCCTCCTGACTTCAACCTGAATAGAAGGAAAAGGCTTTCCGACAGAAGTAGGCTTTTGCAAAAAATCATCTGAAGATAAATAGGAGACAAAACTCAATTCTGATGTTCCATAAAAATCAAAAAATGTGATGTGGGGATAGCGGTTGACGAGCTGTTTTTTTGAAGTGTTTCCCCAATCTGCACCAGAAGACAGGACAAGAAGCGGATGTTTTCCGAAGGCATCCATTTGCAGTAACGATTCTGTCATGGTCGGAACCGTATAAATAGCCGTGATGTCTCCTCTTTCTAAGATGTTCTTTGCTTTCTCTGGCACAAATTTTTCTAACAATGTCACGGTGCCGCCGAAATAAAGTGTGCTGATCGCACCGTATAAAAAATGAGAGGATAAAAGTGTGCCCAAAATCAGTACATGATCTTGATGTGTGATCCCAAAGACGGAAGCTGTCATTTGAAAGCTCTCGATCCATGACTGCTGGCGTCTTATAAAGGCTTTGGGCGATCCCGTTGATCCTGAAGTAAATCCCATATAAAAAGCAGGATCTTCCTCCGGTTCACCTTTGTTCGATTGAACGTTTATGCTGAGGCTGATTCTTTCTTTCCATTCAGATAAAGAGAGCACTGGCATATCCAGCTTGTACTTTTCAATCCTTTTGATATATCGATCTTCCACAATGACAAGGTCCGCGTCGCTTAATAAGAGCTTTTCCGCGCATTCCTTGTCACTCCACCGCGGATCAAGAGGCACCGCTGTCCATCCTGCAGAAGCTGCGCCAGCAAATAGTTGGAGAAACGGAACACCATTTGATACTAAAAAAGCGACTCTTTTTTGCTGATGAGGCATTTCTTTTAACCATTGTGCAGATGACTGGACACGCTTATGCCATTCTTCATAAGTAATTTTCTCTTTTTTATCTATGATCGCCATCTGATCTGGCTTCACTTTTGCATGAGCTGCATAGCTTTCCGTTATTCTCATCAAACTGCTCGCCTCCCTCTATGTAAGTCCCTTTTTCGATAAGACATCGCTTGAATGATTTTCACCGTGAAGACAGCACATATCCCTGCTTTGATCAGATCACCCGGTAAATAAATGACACTGAACAGAGCTGCTTGCGTGATCTTTATATGCATCATCATGGCTTGAAAGGGAATTCCGCCTATATATAATACCCCGATACTGCATACCGCATAGATCAAAAATAGTCGTAAGGCCGTCACTTTCTTTAGCCGGTTCAGCCACAGGCTGATCATAAAGGCAGCCACTGGATAAGCAAGTAAAAAACCACCGCTTGGTCCAAAAAAGACACCTATTCCGCCTCTCCCTCCAGATAAAAGAGGTGCGCCTGCTGCCACTATTAGAAGAAACAGAAGTAAACTAATCAGCGCTTGCTTTGGTTTTAACAGCCCTCCAGCAAGCAAAAGACCTGCGGTTTGCATTGTGATTGGTACAGGTGTAAACGCAAGAAAAATAGGCGGAATCAACCCTAACATCCCAATAACTGCTGTCATTAATGCCATTTGCATCATATCGTGAATTTTCAATTTTCATACTCCTCACTCGATGTTTTTGATAAAAATAGCGTAAAAGGTCGAGTGATATATGTCAACTAAATTTCAATAATAGTTTACATATAGAATGTAAAAAAAGACCTGTGAAGAAAGATCACAGAGATCATGTTCACAGGCCTTTTATTCGTTCTATTCTTCTTCGTCTTCTTGATCTAAGAACGTATTTAACGTTTCTTCAATCATGTCCCACTCTTCATCCGTTTCAATTGGCTCTAATTCGCCATCTTCACCGTCTTCGTTTGGTGTGAAGCTTGATGCATGAATTTCAATTTCTTCGTTATCTTGTTCAGAAATTGGGTAGTAAAGAACATATGATTTGTTAAAATGGTCGCTTTCAAAAGTAAATAGTACTTCGCAAAGCTGCTCATTTCCATTATCATCAACGATTGTAATTTGCTTTTCTCCGTGTTCCATTTGATTCACCTCATTTTAATTTAAGCTGTCTAAGTACCCTTGAAGGATCATAACAGCCGCCATTTTATCAATGACTTTTTTACGCTTTTGTCTGCTCACATCTGCAGAGATGAGCATTTTTTCTGCTGCCATCGTTGACAGACGCTCGTCCCAAAGCACAACAGGAACATTGTACGTGTTTTCTAACACTTTCGCAAATGATTGGCTGGCCTCGCCTCTTGGACCGACCGTACCGTTCATATTTTTTGGAAAACCAAGGACAATTTTATCCGTTCCATATTGCGAGACGATCTCAGACAGGCGGCTGAGACCAAAGTCTCCGCCTGCTTCATCAATTTTAATGGTTTCAATCCCTTGAGCTGTCCATCCCATTTCATCACTGATTGCCACACCAAGGGTTTTCGTGCCTAAATCTAAGCCTAAAATTCTCATGTTTTACGCCTCTTTATGTGTCTCTAAGTACGATTTAACCAATTCCTCAATTAATTCGTCTCGTTCTAGTTTACGAATTAGGTTGCGTGCATCCTGATGTCTTGGAATATAAGCAGGGTCGCCTGACAGCAAGTATCCGACAATTTGATTGATCGGGTTGTATCCTTTTTCTTGGAGTGCGTCATAAACTGTTATGAGCACTTCATTCACATTGGTTTCAGCTGAATCATCAGAGAAGTTAAACTTCATTGTCTTATCAAATGAACTCACTGCTTCTTGCACCTCTCTTCCAACATTCTACTAGCAAGCTTTTTTCTAACCGCTCATCTAATACCATTATTCTACACTACATTGACTGATTATAAAACGGATTTGACAGATTCTTCGACAGTTGCCAGTGCTTCTTCAAGCTTTTCTGGCTGTTTCCCGCCTGCTTGTGCCATATCTGGGCGTCCGCCTCCGCCTCCGCCGCAAATTTCAGCTGCCTGCTTCACAAGTTTTCCTGCATGAAGACCTTTTTCAATGACGTCTTTTGTCACACCGGCTGAAATGTTGACTTTTCCATTTTGAACGGCACCAAGTACGATGACAGCTGAACCTAATTTCGCCTTTAAGTCATCAACCATCGTTCTTAAATGGTTCATGTCTTTGGCGTTTACTTTTTCAGTTAACACGTTCACTCCGCCAACTTCGATGACTTTTTCTAAAATAGAGCCAGCTTCTGCTTGACTTAATTTCGCAAGAAGTGATTCGTTTTCTCTTTGAACTTCTTTTAAATCAGCCTGCAAGGAAGCGATGCGTTTTGGTACATCTTTTGTATTTGATTTCAGTTCATTAGCTGCCTTTTCTAAAATCGCAAGCTGATCATTTAATTCTTCATAAGCACCTTTACCTGTTACAGCCTCAATACGGCGTGTTCCAGCACCAATACCCGATTCAGATGCAATTTTAAACAATCCGATCTCCGCAGTGTTTTGAACGTGACAGCCTCCGCATAACTCGATGCTGTAATCACCCACTTGCACAACACGGACAATATCGCCATACTTCTCGCCAAACAGCGCCATTGCGCCCATTTCTTTTGCTTCAGCAATTGGTTTCAGGTCAATGGCAACCGAAATGCCTTCCCAAATCTTTTCGTTGACGATTTTTTCAATTTGTGACAATTCTTCTTTTGTTACTTGTCCAAAGTGAGAAAAGTCAAAGCGAAGTCTGTTTTCATTCACAAGTGAACCCGCTTGGTTAACGTGGCTGCCCAATACATCTTTTAGCGCTTGGTGCAAAAGATGTGTCGCTGTGTGATTTTTCACAATGCCTTTTCGAAGCGCTGATTCGACTTCTGCAGTGACTTCAATGCCTTTTTGAACCGTACCACTTACGACGACTCCTTCGTGGACATGCTGGCCGTTTGGCGCCTTTTTCACATCTTTGATATCAATGATCGCTTCGGCACTTTTTAACGTTCCTTTATCCGCCACTTGTCCGCCGCTTTCCGCATAGAAAGGTGTTTCATCTAATAAAATTTGCACCGTTTCCCCTTCGTGTGCTTCTGTGACAATTTCACCGTTTTGAAGCAATTCGATAATACGAGCATCTGCAGTTAAATTTTCGTAGCCAACAAACGTACTTTCTGCTTTTATATCGCCTAAAGCCCCGCCTTGAACCTGCATACTGCCCACATCTTGTCTGGCATTTCTTGCACGTTCACGCTGCTTCTCCATTTCTAGCTGGAAGCCTTCACGATCGACTGTCATGTTCTCATCTTCAGCATATTCTTCTGTGAGTTCGACCGGGAATCCATATGTGTCATAAAGCTTAAACACATCTTTACCGGAAATTTGTGAGCTGCCATTGTCTCGTTCTTTTTTGATCACTTCTGATAAAATGGCTAACCCTTCATTCAGTGTCTCATGGAAACGCTCTTCTTCATTTTTGATCACTTTTGCAATAAATTCTTCTTTTGCTTGAACATCTGGATAGAAATCCTTCATGATCTCCGCAACAACTGGAACTAGATCATACATGAATGGACGGTGGATATGGATCGTTTTTGCATAACGCACAGCACGGCGCAGCAAACGTCTTAACACATAACCTCGGCCTTCATTAGAAGGAAGTGCTCCGTCACTGACGGCAAAGGCAACAGTACGAATATGGTCAGCAATGACTTTAAATGCTGTGTCTTTTTCTTTTGACTCCCCATAGCTTTCTCCAGAAATCGTTTCTACTGCACGAATAATCGGCATGAACAGGTCTGTATCAAAGTTCGTCGGTACGTTTTGAATCACAGAGACCATACGCTCAAGACCCATTCCTGTATCAATGTTTTTCTTCGGAAGCGGTGTATATGTACCATCTGGATTATGGTTAAATTCAGAAAAAACAAGATTCCATACTTCTAGATAACGTTCATTTTCTCCGCCTGGATATAATTCAGGGTCGTTCATGTCGTTGCCATATGCTTCGCCGCGATCATAGAAAATTTCTGTATTCGGACCACTTGGCCCCTCGCCAATATCCCAGAAGTTGCCCTCTAGACGAATAATTCGTTCCTCAGGGACACCCATTTTATCTCTCCAAAGAACATATGCTTCTTCATCCTCTGGATGTACCGTTACAGATAACAGATTCGGATCAAAGCCAATCCACTCGTCACTTGTGAGGAATTCCCAAGCCCATTCGATTGCCTCTTCTTTGAAATAGTCTCCAATAGAGAAGTTGCCCAGCATTTCAAAAAACGTATGATGGCGTGCTGTTTTCCCTACATTTTCAATGTCATTTGTACGAATTGATTTTTGTGCGTTGCAAATACGTGGATTCTCAGGCACAACGCGGCCATCGAAGTATTTCTTTAATGTTGCCACCCCGCTGTTAATCCATAAAAGTGTTGGATCGTCATGCGGTACGAGGGACGCACTCGGTTCGACAGCATGTCCTTTTTCTTTAAAAAAATCTAAAAACATTTGACGTACTTGAGCTGAAGTTAAAGTTTTCATCATAAATCCTCCCTTTTTATTCTCAATCTTCACACAAACGAAAAAACATCCCGCCCTATGCAAGCAAAAAACTACTTACACAGGGACGAGATGCTCTCGCGGTACCACCCTGATTATAGACATATGCGTCTATCACCTTCACATCCGATAACGCCGGAAGAGAGCGGCAGTGTTTATCTGCACTCGGGACTAGCTTCCGTTAAAGGTCTGATAAGGCTTTTCTCAGCAAACAAAGCCTCTCTCTGCAACAGCTTTTTAACGTACTCGGGTCCGTCATTGAATTCAATATGTATGAATCGAAATTATTATAGACAACTCGGCTCGTCTTGTCAATGAACGCTTCGTCTCATGTGAATATATTGCACAATAATGACCCTCATAATGGCTGCGGACGGTACGGCTAAAATCATTCCAATCAAGCCAAACAGCTCACCTCCAGCGAGTAACACCAGCATGATCACGACAGGATGCATATGCAGGCTTCTCCCGACAATGATCGGACTCAGTACATTGCTTTCTAAAAATTGAAGCACGGCTACTGTAATTAGCACAATGATCACTGACTTCACTGAGATGGTAAAAGCGATAAAGACAGCTGGGATCGCTCCAATAATCGGACCAAAATACGGAATGACATTCGTTGCACCGATTAACATACCTAGTACAAGCGGATATGGAATATGAAACAGCCAAAGAACAATGGCAGCAGCTCCCCCAATTAAAGAACAGACAAGCAATTGCCCTCTAATATAATCCCCAAGTGAGTCATCCACTGCTTTCACAAAGGCATGTCCCCTTTTTCGAAAGCTTGGCGGGGTTAAATACCATGCTGCCCGCTTCATCGTGTTCATATCTTTCACCATATAAAAGACAAGAAAAGGAATAAGTGCAGCAACTAAGGCGTAATCAAGCAATACTTTACAGCTTAGAATCATCCGCTCTGCCCCATTTGCGGCATACGTTTCAGATTGGACAATAAAACGATCCAGCCGTTCATGCAGTCCATCAGGCCAGTGGCTTGTATGACGATGAACATGTGATAAAGCACCATTATACGTTTCGGCAAGCATGGGAATTTGCTCCGACAATTCATTTAACTGAGCGATTAAAACCGGTACCCCTTTATACACAGCCAAACCAATGCCGCCAAAAAACAGCACATATATCAATAAGAGACTGACCGTCCTTGGCAAACCTCGCTTATGTAGTCTTTCAACAATTGGATAAAGAAGATAAGAAATAAAAATAGCGATAAGAAGCGGGATCAAAACCGCTTTGAGCAATAAAAAAATAGGCATCCATAACTCGTCGAGCTGAACCAAAATGAGTAAAGACGCAAGGACAAGCAGTACACCTGCAGCATATATTAGAAACTCGATCGGACGTTTCTTCACCTTTTTCACCTCTCTTCTTATTGTTTAACCAACTTCTGCAATTATCCATGTAAATAAAATTTGTCCTAACTTTGTTAAAAATGAATACACATGAAACATACGGCTCCATCCAAAGTCACTGTTTGCTGTAAAAATCTCGTTAGAAAATATTCCATTATTTTCTTATTTTCGCCTCATTTATGCTAGAATCCGCTTTAGCTCAATCATTAGAAGAGGAGGTTCTTCATGATCACATTCGAAGAAGTCAACAAGCATTACGGCCAGTTCCATGTACTTAAGGACATTAACCTACATATTCAAAAAGGTGAGGTTGTTGTGATCATCGGTCCTTCAGGATCTGGAAAAAGCACGATGCTCAGGTGTATCAATCGTCTTGAAAGCATTGATGAAGGAAAAGTCCTTGTCAATCAAGTGTCTGTTCAGCATCCGAAAACCAACATCAATCTCATCAGGCAAAATATCGGGATGGTGTTTCAGCACTTCCATCTTTATCCGCATAAGACGGTGCTTGAAAACATTATGCTTGCGCCGATGAAGGTTAAAAAAGTGAGCAAAGAAGAAGCAAAGGAAACAGCTGAATTTTATTTAAATAAAGTTGGCATTCCTGAAAAAGCAGACACCTACCCTTCTAGACTCTCAGGAGGACAGCAGCAGCGTGTGGCAATCGCAAGGGGACTTGCAATGAAACCTGAGGTCATGCTTTTCGATGAACCAACATCAGCTCTTGATCCAGAGATGATCGGTGAGGTGCTAGATGTGATGAAACAGCTGGCAAGGGAAGGAATGACAATGGTCGTTGTCACACACGAGATGGGGTTTGCCCGTGAAGTCGCAGACCGTATTGTGTTTATTGATGAAGGAAGAATTCTTGAAGAATCTACACCAGCTGCCTTTTATGAAAAACCGCGCGAGAAACGCGCTCAGCTCTTTTTAAGCCGTATTTTAAATCACTAGGGGGAATGAATTTGATGAAAAAAATGAAACGCTTTGGCCTATTACTGTTGATGACTTGCTGTATGATCGCTCTCGCTGCCTGCGGCTCTGCCGAGAAAGGCTCAACCGATGCAAAACAAGGTAGCTCATTAGAAGCCATTAAGAAAGACAAAAAAATCGTTTTCGGTGTGAAAAACGATACTCGTTTATTCGGTCTAAAAAATCCTAGTAGCGGGGATATTGAAGGGTTTGATATTGATATCGCAAAAGCGATCACTAAAGAAATGCTCGGTGATGAAGGAAAAGCAGAATTTAAAGAAGTGACATCTAAAACAAGGATTCCTTTACTGCAAAAAGGAGATATTCATGCCATTGTTGCCACAATGACGATCACAGAAGAGCGTAAAAAAGAGGTCAATTTCTCAGATGTTTACTTTGAAGCAGGACAATCACTGCTTGTGAAAAAAGGCAGCGACATTCAATCGATTGATGATCTAAAAAAAGGTACGAAGGTGCTTGCAGTGAAAGGGTCCACTTCTTCTCAAAACATTCGCGAAAAAGCACCAGAAGCATCCGTTTTAGAATTTGAAAATTACCAAGAAGCCTTTACAGCCTTAAAATCAAATCAAGGGCAAGTTCTGACAACTGATAATGCAATTTTATTTGGCATGGCAGACGAAGATTCAAATTATGAAGTCGTTGGCGGAACATTTACCGATGAGCCTTATGGAATCGCTGTGAAAAAAGGCGATGAAGAATTGACAGAAGCCATTAATAAAGCGTTAAAGGCATTAAAAGACAATGGAGAGTATGACAAGATTCATAAAAAATGGATCAAAGAATAATCAATTGACTCGATCAACCTCAACACCCTCAGGAGAGCCGCTTGCCGGCTCCTCTGTTGATTAGGAAGGAAGTGAACTGATTGCTGCGGTTTTCCATTTTAACTGAGAACTTCCATCTTTATTTAGAAGGGTTTAAATATACGATTGGTGCAAGTGTCATTGCGTTGATTGGAAGCTTTTTCATCGGTACACTCATTGCCATTATGAGAATTGCGCCACTAAGGCCGCTCAACTGGTTAGGGACGGCTTACGTGGAATTTATTCGGAATATTCCGTTATTATTGATCACCTTTGTGTTCTTTTTTGGTTTACCGGTACTTGGCATTGTGGCAGATGGCTTTACAGCAGGAACCATTGCCCTCTCCATTTATACGTCTGCTTTTATCGCTGAAGCCATTCGTGCAGGTATACAAGCTGTACCGCTTGGACAAATGGAAGCAGCTAGAGCTTCTGGTCTGTCCTATGGCGGAACGATGCGATATATTATTCTGCCGCAGGCAATCAAAATTGTCATTCCACCACTTGGGAATCAATTTATCAACCTTGTGAAAAACTCGTCTATTTTAGGTGTCATTGCAGGGTTTGATCTGATGTACCAAGGAGACCTTATCGCTTCGAGAACGTTTGTGACATTTGATGTATACATCTTTGTTGCCATGTTCTATCTTCTATTGACCATTCCGCTTAGTCTAGGCGTTGGTTATTTAGAAAAAAGATTAGCCCGAAGCCACTAGAAAGGAGGAAACACAATGGATTTTATAGGTGCCTACCAGCCCGATCATCTCGCCTTTTTACTTGAAGGATTTGCTGTCACCTTAAAAGTGGCTTTTATCTCCATCATTTTAAGCTTTATCATCGGATTAGTCGTTGGCACATTGAGGTTCGCACAAATCCCTATTTTATCAAAGGTGCTTGCGGTCATTGTTGAAACCGTTCGGAACCTACCGCTTTTGCTGATCATCTTTTTTACGTATTTCGCCCTGCCTGAAATTGGCATTAAGCTGAGCATCACGGCCTCTGCCATTGCGGCTTTAACCGTGTTTGAATCCGCTATGCTGTCAGAAATCATTCGCAGCGGATTAAAATCAATTGATAAAGGACAAATCGAGGCGGCCAGATCCTCTGGTTTAACCTATATTCAAACATTAAAAATGATTATCATGCCACAGGCGTTACGCCGAATGGTACCGCCGATTGTCAGTCAATTTATTTCTCTTTTAAAAGATACATCGCTCGCCGTTGTAATTGCCCTTCCAGAGTTATTGCATCACGCGCAGATTTTAAATGGTCAAAGCCAATCTTATTTACTTCCTATTTTCCTCTTGGCGGCCATGATGTACTTTGTTGTCAACTTCAGCTTGTCTATACTTGCACGGAGATTAGAGTACAGGCAGGCATAAAAAAAGGACATCCGCTCATGGTGGATGTCCCTTTTTGTTTAAAGCATTCGCATAACTCGTTTTCTCATCTTTTTCATATCCCGCTTAGATGGCATATCATATCGACTTGCAAAGTGATATGCGAGTGCACCTGCACCAAGCGTTAATAGTGAAGAAGTCATTTTGCCCATTCGAAATTCCCCCTTAACACTTATAGTTGAATTGAACGTTCATCGTCACTAAACAGGTCGTCTAAACTGCTTAGTGTACCGTCTTCCTCCACTTGGTGAGTAGATATTTTGCCTTTTGACAGTGTCAATTCAATAAAACAGCCCCAGCAATAATATTGATTGACCCCAATTTTTCCGATGTCTTTACATTTGCAATTTGGGCAAATGAGCATATTCAGCACCTCTTTACGTTCGGTTTAGAACAAGTGCTTCCTTTTGAACATCCATCAAGGTTCCGGCAGCATGCAGCTGCTTTCGAATCCCTGATAGCTCTGTAAAGAAGCCGTCCGAGAGTTCATATGCTACGATTGTGCCCGAATTCATGCAAAAGTATACATCTTCCAAAACACCTAATGTTTCACCATCTGGCGTACGGATCATTTTCTTTTTTAATTTCGAAAAGAAAAAGGATGGGGCGGTGGTATCTATCTCGATGCCCTTCTGGCAGCTCACATATAGACCTTTGTCTGTCAGTTTGTCGCCAGCTGAGAATGGAATGAAAGCACAGTCTTTCTTTTTCCCATCTAAAACATATCCCCCGCAGCTGCCGCCGGCTAAAAAGCAAATATCTTTGATCGCCCCAAGTGAATAAGACAGCTCGTCTGTATAGATCGTCAGTCCTTCAAGCTCTCGACATGTTCTCAAAATGTGATCAACCACCTTTTCGGAACAGTCTTATCGTGTGCGTTTCCTCTATGACTCATACGAAGAAATGGCTTCCATGAAGGAAGCCATCAGCGTGTAGACAAACCCTCGCATTCTTTGTCAGTCCTGCGTGCTGGTGCTCACGAATGTCAAATTCGTTCCGCGCCAGTACTCGTCCTTCCTAGGGCTGCAAAGTTTTCTTTCACGCTGAAAAAAACAAAGGGCTAAAATCAAGTTCATTTTAGCCCTTTGTTTAACAATATGATGGCTTCCATGGAAGCCATTTACTCTTGCATAAAATCAAACGGGGTGATTCCCTCCATACCAATATTGGCATCGTGTACGCTGAAAGGAAGTTCTTTTTGGAGAGCTGCTAGTTCAGCATCCATGACTTCTTCCGTTTCAGTAAGACGCATGGTTAAAGACGTTTGTCTGAGGGAGTCTTCATTATTTTTTACGCCCCACTCTAATGCTGATTCCTCACCGCACAAAATTAAAAACTTTTTACTTCGTGTAATGGCCGTGTAAAGCAAATTTCTTCGAAGCATTCGATAATAACTTCTCACGACTGGCAGCACCACGATTGGGAATTCACTGCCCTGGGATTTATGAATCGAGCAACAATAAGCGTGTGTAAATTGATGAAAATCTTTTTTCGTAAACGTGATTTCATTTCCATCAAAGGAGATGACCGCCATATCTTCTTTTTCCGTGTTTTCTTTCGCATAAAAGATCGAGACAATTTCGCCAATATCTCCATTAAAAATGTTATTCTCGGGCTGATTGACAAGCTGAAGTACCTTATCACCTGTCCGGTAGACGACATCACCAAAAGGAATTTCTCTTCCTTTTGGCTTTTTAGGATTCAAAATTTGCTGAAGCATTTTATTCAGTTCATTAATGCCTGCTTTTCCTTTATACATCGGGGCAAGCACTTGAATGTCCTTTGCTGAATACCCCTTTTGAGCAGCATTGCTGACCACTTTCTCGATGACTTCTTTCATTTGGTCACTAGAGCATTGAATAAAGGATCGATCCTTCGAGCGTGCAGTAATATCCTTTGGCAAAACACCATTTTTCATATCATGCGCAAGCTCAACAATTGTTGAACCGTCTGCCTGCCGGTAAATATCAGTTAGTGTAACTGCCGGTATAGCTTGTGACGCAAGCAGGTCTCTTAACACTTGACCAGGTCCAACAGATGGAAGTTGATGTTCGTCTCCAACCATAATGACTTGAATATGATCTGGGATCGCCTTAAACAAATGGTTCGCCAGCCAAATATCCAGCATACTCGATTCATCAATGATGACAAGCTTTCCTTCAATCGGCTGGTCTTCATCATGTGAGAAGCCTTCTGATCCATTCCAGCCTAGCAGCCGGTGAATGGTCACAGCAGGAAGTCCAGTGGATTCTGTCATTCGTTTCGCAGCACGTCCAGTTGGTGCGGCAAGCACGAACGGAAATGCTTCATCTTTTTTATAATCACCCGGGTCAAGAGAAACGCCGTGAAGATCGCTGTAAAGCTCGACAATCCCTTTAATGACCGTCGTTTTCCCTGTACCCGGTCCGCCTGTTAAAAGCAGCATTGGAGACATGAGTGCCTTTTGAATGGCTTCTTTTTGGGTTGGTGCATACTGGACACCAAGCCGTTCCTCCAGTTCACCGAGTGCAAGCAGAAATTCTGATTCAGGAAATTGATCTGCATATTCTGTTTGAGAGACAATTTTTTGAATACGTTTTGCCACACTTTGCTCCGCATAAAAGAGCGACGGATGATAACAGCGATCATCTTCAATGATCATGTCTTTCCCTTCACCAAGTGCAATGATCTGATTGGCAACGTCCATTTCAGTCACTTTGTAGTCATTGCCTGTTTGATTCAGCAATTTACGGGTTTCGATGATCAGATCTTTCGTTTGTATGTACGTATGACCGTCTTGCAGGCTTGCTGTCTCAACGGTATACAAAAGGGCTGCACGAATGCGTTCTGGATCATTTCCAGATATCCCTGTTCTAGCGCCGAGTTCATCTGCTTTAATAAATCCAATCCCCTCGACGTCTTTGACGAGCTGATAAGGGTTTTCTTCAATTTTCTGCAACGTTTCACTCTCGTACGCTTGGTAAATCTTCATACTAAGCTGAGGACCAAAGCCATATTGATTCAGGCTGATCATAATTTGCTCAAGCCCTTGATGCTCCTGAAGTGCGGCAGCCAGCTTATCAGCCTTCTTTTTTGACAGGCGAGGGACGTCATACAAAACAGACGGATCACGCATAATTTGATGAAGCGTCTGATTGCCTAGCTTGCCGACGATTTCTTCCGCTGTCTTTTTTCCAATCCCTTCAAACAAGTCACTAGAGAGATAATGAATGATGCCTTGCTTTGTTGTAGGGACTTCCTTTTGAAAATGAGTGGCTTGAAACTGCTCGCCAAACTTCGGATGACTTGTGACCTTGCCATAGAAGGTGTAGGTTTCCTCCTCATGAAGCGCTGGGAAGTACCCTGTGACAGATGCTGTTTTTTCCTCTAAATTCTCTGATGTTTCAATGACTTTTACTTTTAACACCGAGTATAAATTACTTTCGTTATGGAAAATAACGGCTTGAACC
This sequence comes from Bacillus altitudinis 41KF2b, assembly GCF_000691145.1. GTDB lineage: Bacteria > Bacillota > Bacilli > Bacillales > Bacillaceae > Bacillus > Bacillus altitudinis. Next base: position 38,705 of record NZ_ASJC01000003.1, read on the forward strand.
GTTCCTTTTAAAAACGGTTCATCTTCAAGCTTCATTTGATCTGGATGTTCCTGCACAGGTCTTCCCTCCTTCCGGTTATTCTGCCTCTTGAATCAGCTTTTGCGCATGCAATGCAAGCATATGATCAGGCTGCACGTCAATGGCTTTTCCTAGCATTTCAAGCGCTTCGTCCTTTTTCTCTAAATACGCATACGCAACACCTGCATTATAAAAGGCGTCTGCATGCTGCGGATCTCGCGTAATCACTTCAGTAAAGACTGCGACCGCTTCCTCCAGCAGATGTTCATTCGCTAAGCACATGCCAAATTGAAATCTTGCTTCGTTATCTTCTTCGTTTAGCTCAACTGCACGCTGAAGATAAGGCATCGCAAGCTTTGGCTGCTCTAATTTCATCAGTGTCTGCCCTAACATATAAAACAAATCACTGTTTTCCATTCCAGCTTGTAGCGCTTGCTCAAAATAGTCTTTCGCTTTCATAAAGTCTTCTTTCATCGTGTAGACATTTCCTGCCCCATAATAAGCTGCAGCTGCTGTATGATCAAGTTCAATGGCTTTTTGAAAGAAGTTCAATGCACGTTCAAATTCATGAACACTTGAAAGTAAATTCGCAAAGTTAATATATGGAACCGGGTCCTTTGGGCTTTCTTCAATGGCTTTCGTAAAAGCTTCAGCTGCCTGTTCGATGTTCCCTTGATTTAAAGCTTCAATACCGATTTCGTTATGATTCATTCGCTCTCTTCATCCTTTCATTAAAAAACCTCAACAGCGACGTTGAGGTTTTTAACACATGTTACACATACGACAGCTTTTGGCCATCTTTAAAGACATCGTCAATGGTCCCGCCGCCAAGACATTCTTCGCCATCATAAAAAACAACAGCTTGTCCTGGAGTGACAGCACGAACGGGTTCATCAAAGATCACCATTGCTTCCTGCTCACCTGTCATTTTGACTTTTACATGATGGTCTTCTTGACGGTATCGGAATTTCGCTGTGCATGTGAGTTCACCGTTTTCGCCGACAATATGAGGACGAGTCCAGCTGATGTTAACAGCTGAAATACTTTCAGAGTATAAAAGCGGATTGTGGAAGCCTTGTTCAACAAATAAGATATTTTTCTCTAAGTCCTTCCCAACAACAAACCACGGATCACCGCTTCCGCCAATGCCAAGTCCTTGGCGTTGACCGATCGTGTAATACATGAGTCCATCATGTTCACCTTTTACTTCTCCGTCCATTGTCTGCATCACACCGGGCTGTGCAGGCAAATATTGGCTAAGGAACGTTTTAAAGTTTCTTTCCCCAATAAAGCAGATGCCCGTAGAATCTTTTTTCGTTGCTGTTGCGAGCTCTGCTTCTTTCGCTAATTCACGCACTCTTTTTTTCTCTAAATCGCCGATTGGGAACAACACTTTATCAAGTTGTTCTTGAGTCAGCTGATTCAAGAAATAAGTTTGGTCTTTGTTTGTATCAAGACCTCTTAGCATTTTCACTTCATCGCCGGTTCTGTCGACACGGGCATAGTGGCCTGTTGCCAAATAATCCGCTCCAAGCGACAATGCATGCTCAAGAAATGCTTTGAACTTAATTTCTTTATTACACATGACATCTGGATTCGGCGTTCTACCTGCTTTATATTCATCAAGAAAATATTGAAACACTTTGTCCCAATACTGTTTCTCGAAATTTACTGCATAATATGGGATTCCAATCTGGTTACAAACACGAATGACATCCTCATAGTCCTCCGTTGCTGTACATACACCATTTTCATCTGTGTCATCCCAGTTTTTCATAAATATGCCGATCACATCATAGCCTTGCTCCTTTAACATGAGCGCAGCAACTGATGAATCGACGCCTCCGGACATGCCGACCACAACTCTTGTGTCTTCAGGTCTTTTTGTCATCTTCATCAACTCCAATTTCAATGAAACAACGTGCGCGTTTCGTTCTTCAGGTGCCTGCTGTTTCATTTTTCACACACGAACAAAAGGGGAGCATTTATTTGGCTAGGCGTTTCACGACAGCCGCTATCTTATGCGCCGCCTGCTTCACATGTTCCTCTTCATTTCCAAGACCGAAGCTAATTCTGACTGAGGATGTCAGTTCTTTTGCTTCTTCACCATACATGGCGCTTAATACGTGCGAAGGAAGGACAGATCCAGCCGTACATGCTGACCCGCTTGAAACAGCAATCCCTTCCATATCTAAGTTCACAAGTAACGATTCAATAGAAACGCCCGGGAAGTGGACATTTAAAATATGCGGCAATGTCTCTTTCGGATGTCCATTGATAGAGAAATTGAGTGATTCCTCTTCGAATACTTGCAGCATCGCTTCTTTGAGCTTACCATAATGCACTGCTTTTTCTCTTCTATTTTGCTTTGTTAATTGAACTGCTTCTGCAAGTCCAATGATTCCCGCCACATTTTCAGTGCCAGCACGGCGTTTTCTCTCTTGTTCTCCTCCGAATAGCTGCGGAGAAAGTTTTACACGCTCATTGACGTATAAAAAGCCTGTTCCCATCGGGCCATTTAGTTTATGACCGGACGCAGATAAGAGGTCGATATGAAGTTCTGTGACATCAATTGATATTGTCCCAAATGCCTGTACAGCGTCTGTATGAAAATGAGCAGCGTGATCATGCAAAAGTTGACCAATTTCTTTGATTGGCTGGATCACACCCGTTTCATTATTGCCGTACATGATGGTCACAAGAATTGTATCGTCTCTTAATGCTTGTTTTAATTGATCAAGATGAATCAATCCAGTGTGATCCACATCTAAATACGTCACATCAAAACCAAGCTTCTCTAAGCGTTCGCATGTATGCAGCACTGCATGATGCTCAGTTTTTGTTGTGATGATATGTTTTCCTTCATGCTGCCTTGCCATTGCCACACCTGTAATGGCCAAGTTGTCTGCCTCTGTTCCCCCGCTTGTGAGGATGATCTCCTGCTGCTTACAGTGTAATTCTCCTGCAATGACTTCCCTTGCTTCATCGAGCCACTTTCTTGCCTCGCGCCCATATGAATGAATACTAGAGGGATTGCCAAATATCTCTGTAAAGTAAGGCATCATCTTGTCCACAATTCGCTGATCCATCGGCGTTGTGGCTGCATGATCTAAATAGATACGTTCCATTTCCGGTACACCTCTGATCTAAATATAGAACATATACGCCTCTTGATCCTCGTCATCTTTATAGCTTGCCAAGTCTTCAAGAGTTGTATTGTCTAGTACGTCTTTTACTGCATCACGAATACGAATCCAAAGTGCACGCTTTGCTGGCTCTTCGTTTTCGATCACTTCTACAGGACTAATAGGTCCTTCTAATACTCGAATAATATCACCGGCTGTAATCTCGTTTGGCTCATGGGCAAGCACATAGCCGCCATACGCTCCGCGGATACTTTTTACAAGACGAGCATTGCGAAGTGGTGATACAAGCTGCTCTAAATAATGCTCAGACAAATCATTGTTTTGAGCGATTGATTTTAATGATGTAGGGCCTTCGCCATGTTTTTTGGCTAATTCGATCATGATCGTCAGACCATATCTGCCTTTAGTAGAAATTTTCAAGTTAAACACCTCTGCGTTTTCTATTTCTATGTCATCAATTTTTTTCTGATTTCATATACGCTTATATAGACCAAAAGCAATTATATCATACTTTTAGCCAACTTTCATTTGCGGGTTCTGAGCTCAAAACGAGGACGCATCCCTTTTCTATTTGAAGAAATTTCGGTACTCTATACAAACAAGACATTGCTTTAGGAGAGATAATCATGAAACCTTTAGCGTATCGGATGCGCCCAAGTCATATTGGAGACATTATTGGGCAGGAGCATCTCGTTGGAGAAGGTCAAATTATTAGACGAATGGTCGAGGCGAAACATTTGTCCTCGATGATTTTATACGGACCGCCGGGAATCGGCAAAACATCCATTGCCACTGCAATCGCTGGCAGTACAAGCATTGCCTTCCGTACATTGAATGCGGTGATTCATAACAAAAAAGATATGGAAGCTGTCGCCGCTGAAGCGAAAATGAGTGGTCAGGTCATCTTGATTTTAGACGAAGTCCACAGACTCGATAAAGGGAAGCAGGATTTCCTTCTTCCGTATTTAGAAAATGGCATGATCATTTTAATTGGCGCGACAACAGCTAATCCGTATCATGCGATCAACCCAGCCATCCGTAGCCGGACACAAATATTTGAGCTGAAGCCGCTGGAAACAGAGCAAATTAAAACTGCATTATCTCGGGCTTTACAGGATGAACATCGCGGGCTTGGCGGTTATTCGGTCAAAGTTGATGAGGAGGCAATGAATCATTTTGCAAATGGATGCGGAGGAGATGTGCGTTCCGCTTTAAATGCGCTTGAACTAGCCGTCTTATCGACAAAAGCGGATGAATCTGGACAGATCACGATCACTCTAGCTGCAGCAGAAGAATGTTTACAAAAAAAGAGCTTCTCGCATGATAAAAACGGTGATGCCCATTATGATGTCCTCTCGGCTTTTCAAAAATCCATTAGAGGATCTGACGCAGATGCTGCGCTGCATTACCTTGCAAGACTCATTGAAGCGGGAGACCTTGAAAGCATTTCGAGACGATTACTTGTGATGGCTTATGAAGATATTGGCTTAGCCAGCCCGCAGGCAGGGCCACGTGTGTTAAGCGCTGTTCAAACAGCTGAGAGAGTTGGTTTCCCAGAAGCACGAATTCCACTCGCTAATGCCGTGATTGAACTGTGTCTTTCTCCAAAGTCAAACTCCGCTTACCAAGCGATTGATGCGGCACTGCATGATATTCGCACGGGGAAAATTGGTGAAATTCCCGTTCATTTAAAAGATGCCCACTATAAAGGGGCAGCAGCACTTGGAAGAGGCGCCGATTACTTATATCCGCACGATTATGAAAATGGCTGGGTGAAGCAGCAATATTTACCTGACCCGCTGAAAAACAAGCAATATTATGAACCAAAGCAAACTGGAAAATTTGAAGGTGCACTAAAGCAAGTGTACGAAAATTTAAGACGGCAAAAATAAAAAAAGCCCCCTGCTCTAAGCAGGCGGGCTGTTTATTTATCTTTCACACGTGTAATCGGAATGTCTTTTAACAGTTTCATAATGACATGACCACCCATGATCAGTCCAGCCACAGATGGAACAAAAGCATTGGATGATGGCGGCATTTGTGCCTTACGAATTTTCGCTTCATCATTTCCCACTTCTTTTCTCACATCTTCACGAATGACAATCGGACTTTCATCAGAGAAAATAACTTCAATTCCCTTACGAATGCCTTCCTTCCGCAGGCGTGTTCTAACGACTTTCGCAATTGGGTCTGTATGTGTTTTCGAGATGTCATCAATTTTAAAACGTGTCGGATCTGTTTTATTTGCAGCACCCATACTCGAAATAATGTTCACATCGCGTTTCAGGCACTCTTTCATTAAATGAATTTTATAATGAATTGTATCTGATGCATCAATGACATAATCAAGTGGATACTCAAAGAATTGTTCATATGTTTCTTCTGTATAGAACATTTTGAGCGCAACAACTTCACATTCTGGGTTAATATCAGCAATTCTTGCCTGCATTAAGTCAACTTTAGGCTGACCAACCGTTGATAGCAAAGCTGGCAGCTGCCTATTTACATTTGTAATATCAATATCATCTTTATCAACAAGAACAATACGGCCAACACCTGAACGAGCAAGGGCTTCTACTGCAAAAGAACCTACGCCGCCTACTCCAAGCACTGCAACTGTACTGTTTTTTAATATATTTAAGCCTTCCTTGCCAATGGCAAGCTCGTTTCTTGAAAACTGATGTAACAAGTGCCTCACTCCACCTTTATTTAAAATGAATCGAAAGAATCATATCATATTCAGCGTTCTCCGTCATCCTTCTCAAATAGAAAAAAACACAAAAAAGTCCCGATCACGCCGCCAGCCTTTCCTTCGTTTTGAACCCCGCACCATGCAGGTGGGTGCTTTCTTCCTCACTTTATAAGTCCTCAGAAGAGGCATTTATGCAGAAAGGAAAGGCAAGCTCCCGTAGAAAAAAATGTTCGGTCAAAACTAGGTAACCACCGTACGTATCAGGACTTTATTTATTGGTTGATGAAAGCATATCATAGGCATGTCCCTTTTTCAAGCGTTTACATGCCTATAAACATGCGCCTATTTTACTGTTTTACTTTTGTTTTAATCGCCAAACTCAGTTCATCTAGCTGCGCTGTGCTTACAGTGCCAGGAGCATCTGTGAGAACACAGCTTGCACTTGCCGTTTTCGGGAACGCAATGGTATCTCTTAGGTTAGATCGGCCGGCAAGCAGCATCACTAAGCGGTCAAGTCCAAGCGCAATTCCGCCGTGCGGAGGCACACCATGCTCAAATGCATCAAGAAGGAAGCCGAACTGATCGTACGCTTCTTCTTTAGAAAAGCCAAGTAAACCAAACATTTTCTCTTGAATGTCCTTTTCAAAAATACGAATAGAACCTCCGCCAAGCTCATAGCCGTTCAGCACAAGATCATACGCTTGAGCTTTCATATCTTCTGGACTTGTTTCAATTAATTCAAGATCATCACGAACTGGCATTGTGAAAGGATGGTGGGCAGCATAGAAGCGGCCTTCTTCTTCATCTTTTTCAAGCAGCGGCCAGTCGACAACCCATAAGAAATTGAAGACAGACTCATCGATGAGTTTAAGCTCTTTGCCAAGTTTTAAACGAAGTGCGCCAAGCGCATCATGGACAACAGACGTCTTATCTGCAACAAAGAGTAAAAGGTCGCCTTCTTCAACTTGAAGCTGTTCTTTTAATTCTGCTTGTTTTGACTCATCAAAGAATTTAGCGATTGGTCCTTTTAACTCTGTCCCTTCAGCTTTTAGCCAAGCAAGACCTTTTGCACCATAGTTCGCTGCAAATGCACCAAGTGCATCGATGTCTTTTCTTGAATAGTTTGCTGCAGCCCCTTTGACATTAATGGCTTTGACAGCTCCACCATTGTTTACAGCACCGCTGAAGACTTTGAAATCTGAGTCTTTTACGGTGTCTGAAATGTTGACAAGCTTCATGTCAAATCGGGTATCTGGCTTGTCAGAACCATAGGAATTCATCGCTTCATCGTACGTCATACGAGGTAATGGCAATGTCAGGTCAACACCTTTGACATCTTTCATCACCTTTGCCATCATCTCTTCAGCAAGCGTCATGATGTCTTCTTGGCTCATAAAGGACATTTCAATATCGACTTGTGTAAATTCCGGCTGACGGTCAGCACGCAAGTCTTCATCTCTAAAGCAGCGAGCGATTTGATAGTAGCGGTCCATCCCAGACACCATAAGCAATTGCTTAAATAATTGCGGAGACTGCGGCAGCGCATAGAATTCTCCTTCGTGTACACGGCTCGGCACAAGATAGTCCCGCGCACCTTCTGGCGTACTTTTTGTTAAAATTGGCGTTTCAATGTCTAGAAAGCCGTGATCATCTAAGAAATGGCGGAATGCTTTTGTGACTTCATGTCGCATTTTCATCGTTTCAAACATCGCAGGGCGGCGAAGATCTAGGTAGCGGTATTTTAAGCGCACATCTTCTGATACCTCATCTGCTTGATCAGAAATCACAAATGGAGGCGTCTTGGCTTCATTTAAAACAGTGACTGTGTCGACTTGAATTTCAATTTTACCTGTTTTTAAATTTGGGTTGATCGTGGCTTCTTCTCTTGCGACCACTGTCCCTTTAATATCAAGGACATATTCATTCCGAATCGATTCTGCTGTCTCAAGAGCCTCTTTTGATTGGTCTGGATGAAAGACAACTTGCACAATGCCTGTACGATCACGCAGGTCAATAAAGATTAATCCACCAAGGTCACGACGTTTTTGTACCCATCCTTTTAATACAACGGTTTGACCAATTTGGTCTTCTGTTACTTCTCCACAATAAAAAGTTCTACCAAACACAAACATTCCACTCCTTCTTTACGCTTTCTGGTGGGCTTTCATCATTTGAATCAGCTCATCAAGCTTCACTTCAATTTGTTCACCCGTTGTCGTATCTTTTACATTTACAATTTGCTGCGCCAGCTCATCTTCACCAAGAACTGCAATAAACTTGGCTTTCGAGCGGTCTGCGGCTTTAAATTGTGCTTTTAGCTTTTTCCCTGTATAGTCCATTTCACTTGAAATGCCTTCTTTTCTTAAGCGATTCAATAAGCCAACAGCATAATCTTTTGCTTGATCTCCTAATGCCGCAATGTATAAATCAATGCCGTCTTGAACAGGAAGCTCAATCTTCTCTGCATCAATCGCTGATAGGAAACGTTCAATACTCATCGCAAAGCCGATACCTGGTGATTCAGGACCGCCAATTCCTTCAACAAGTCCATCATAACGGCCGCCGCCGGCTAATGTTGTAATCGCGCCAAAGCCTTCTGCATTACTCATGATCTCAAAGGCAGTGTGATTGTAATAATCAAGACCGCGCACTAAGTTCGGATCGACGACATATTCAATGCCTAGATCGGTTAAGTATTGTTTTACTTTTTCAAAATAAGTCCGTGATTCTTCATTTAAGTAATCTTGAATGGATGGTGCCGTTGCCATCAATTCGTGATCGCGGTCCTTTTTACAATCAAGAATACGCAATGGATTTTGATGTAAACGAATTTGGCAGTCGTGACAGAATTCATCAATTCTTGGTTCAAAGTGCTCGACAAGTGCTTGACGGTAATCTGCACGGCTTTCTTTGTCACCAAGGCTGTTAATGACGAGTTTTAAGTTGGAAAGACCCGCTTTCTCATACACACTCATCGCTAATGAAATGACCTCTGCATCAATGGCAGGATCTTTTGAACCGATCGCTTCAATTCCGAATTGATAAAATTGACGATATCTTCCCGTTTGCGGACGCTCATAGCGGAACATTGGTCCAATGTAGTACAGCTTTGTAGGCTGTGCAGGCTGTGCAAACAGTTTATTTTCAACATAAGAACGGACAGTTGAAGCTGTTCCTTCTGGGCGAAGTGTGATGCTACGTCCTTTTTTGTCTTCAAATGTGTACATCTCTTTTTGAACGATATCTGTTGACTCGCCTACTCCTCGTGCAAACAGTTCCGTATGCTCAAAAATCGGTGTGCGGATTTCTTTGTACTGAAAGGCTGCACATGTATCTCTCGCAATTTGTTCAACATACTGCCAGCGTTCTGATTCTCCCGGTAAAATATCCTGTGTGCCTCTTGGAATATTAAAACTCATTTTTCGTCCTCCTACGACCATCATTCATTTTTTATGTGGACATATAAAAAACCCCCGCCTCTACTATGTGTATAGTAGGGACGAGAGTTATACCCGTGGTGCCACCCTAGTTGGAACATGATCTAGTCATGTTCCCGCTCAAATCCTTAACGCAGATTCACGTTCTCCGCCTAATGACTCATTTTTTGAGTGTTCAGCAGGAAACCTACAGAGTGTTCTTTCGTGATAAATGCCATGCGGATTCGCTTTCAGCCTAAGGCGATTCCTCTCTGCTCACGCAATTTACCCTACTATTCTCTATCATCAGTTCCACATTTTAAATTTTCAAGTGTGTTGATTTATATTATAATAAGGTCGGTGCTGCCACTCTGTCAACCCTTGCCGTGTCTCTTTTTCTTTTCCAGCTCTTCTTTTGACGTGCATCCGTATTCAGATGCCGTTTCTTCAAGGAAGCCTGGTTGATCCATTTCGTCGTGCTGCCAGCGATCGATATCACGATGTCCATTGTATTGCACTCGTCCTAATTTTCTGCTTAATCTCATGTTTGTACATCCTTTTATCACATTTTTATCTAGTATAAACAGATTGATTCATTTTTATTAGGGAAACTGCAAGGAATTCATCCATTACATAACGAATTAACATTCATCGGTTTTACAAGGGAGGGGAAAACACCGTTTTGAATCTGAAAACACACCATCACATGATGTTGCTGCTCACCTGTTTTGTCCTCATTGCCAGCACTTGGCCAATGACACATGCGACGGCTCAAACAGATCAAGCTGTCGTTGCAACAGATGAAATCAATGTGCGAACCGGGCCTGGTTTAAGCTACGGGATCGCAGCAGTTGTGAAACGAGGAGAAAGCTACCCGATTCTCACTGAACAAGGAGAATGGGTACAGATCGGGCTATCGAACGGACAAAAAGGCTGGGTCGTCTCATGGCTGATTACCAAGTCATCTGATGCACAAAAGCCTGCTAAGCAAAAGACGCAAGGTCAAAGTACGCAAGGAAGCAGTTCGATTACGTCAACAGCCTCTGACCTTCGCATTCGGACAGGCCCAGGGACTTCCTATCAAGTCATTGGCACTTTCCCTCAGGGCGCTTCCGCTAAAAAGCTGGACACAAGCGGCGAATGGACAAAAATATCGTACAAACAAGCGGAAGGCTGGGTCCACTCTGATTATATTTCTGGCGGACAAAACGCTTCTTCATCCAGTTCAGCTGAGCCCGCTCGTTCTAAACAGTCCGGCACAGTTGGCGTATCAAGCTTGAATGTTCGTAAATCGGCGGCACCAAACGCACAAGTGGCCGCTTCACTTTCCCGTAACACTCAAGTCACCATTTTACGGGAGCAAAATGGCTGGTATGAAATCGAAGCAAAAGGCGTTAAAGGCTGGGTTGCAAGTTATTATATTGTCTCAAGCCAAGGAGCAAGTTCAGCACCTGAAAAGAATTCATCCTCTTCGTCATCTCATCAGAAAGCGTACATTGTTTATGATGGAACGAATATTAGAAAAAGCGCTTCTACCTCTGCTGGTATTGCAGAAAGAGGAACAAAAGGAGCTGCTTATCAAATTGTTCGTACACAAGGTGACTGGTACGAGGTGACATTATCAAACGGCGGAACAGGCTATGTGGCGAGCTGGGTCGTTCAAACAAAGAAAAATAGCAGCGAAGCACCAAGACCTCAGCAGGATTCATCGTCTGGCACTGGATCTTTAAAAGGCAAAACAATTGTGCTTGATCCTGGCCATGGCGGAAAAGACAGCGGCACGATCGGCGCAGACGGTGCATTTGAAAAGAATATCACGATCAAAACCGCTCATTTGCTGGCGGGTAAGTTAAGAGCTTCTGGAGCAAATGTCTATTTAACAAGAAGTGATGATACATTCATCAGCCTTCAATCGAGGGTTGCCACTTCACATTACCGAAATGCAGATGCATTTATTAGTCTTCATTATGATAGCTTTATGGACCCAAGTATCAGAGGGAGCACCGCATATTATTATCAGGCATCCAAAGATCAACGTCTGGCGACAAGCGTTCATACTGAAGTCGCAAAACGATCACAGATCCCTGATAAAGGAGTCAAATTTGGAGATTATTTTGTTTTAAGGGAAAACAAGCGCCCTTCCCTTTTATATGAACTCGGCTATTTAAGCAATCCTCAAGAAGAAGCGATCATTTATAGCGCCTCTTACCAAGAACGAGTGACAGAAGGAATGACAGAAGGATTAAAACAATATTTCCGATAGAAAAAAGAGGCCGATGCGCCTCTTTTTTGTTTGATCGCAAAAGAAAAAGACTCTAAACAAACTCTCAGCAAGAGTTTATCTACAGTCTAATGTCTTTCTATTCTTTGCTGTCCATCAACATGGTGACAGGCCCCGAATTGGTCAATGAGACGTCCATCATCGCCCCAAAACGTCCTGTTTCAACATGGATGCCTTTTTCTCTAAGCGTTTCATTGAAGCATTCGTAAAGTGAATTCGCCACATCCGGTTTGGCAGCTTTCATAAAGTTCGGCCGTCTGCCTTTTCTCGTATCACCATAAAGGGTAAATTGAGACACAGACAGTACACTTCCTTTTACATCTAACAAAGAATGATTCATTTTCCCGTTTTCATCTTCAAAAATACGCAAGTGTGCGAGCTTTTCAGCTAAGTAATGCACATCTTCTTCTGTGTCTTCATGTGTAACCCCAACGAGCACCATATAGCCTTCATTGATGGCACCTGTGATCTCTTCTTCTACTTTCACAGATGCACTCGTCACACGCTGAACAACAAGCCTCATAGACGATATACTTCCTTTCTAATTCATAAATCGGCGAACTGAGTAAATGTCTTTGATTTGTTTGATACGTTCCACTACTTTATGCAAATGATTAATATTTTGGATAAAAATAGCCATATGGATCGTCGCCACTTTGTTACGATCAGACTTACCAGAAACCGACGAGATGTTCGTTTTGGTTTCGTTGACTGCTTGAAGCACTTCATTAAGTAAGCCGCGCCTGTCATATCCTAATATTTCAATTTCCACATTGTATTCTTTACGGTTTCGAGCAGGCTGTTCATGCTCCCACTCAACCGGGATTAACCGTTCCTGCGCTTCTCCTGTCTTCACGTTCGGACAGTCATCACGGTGAACAGATACGCCACGTCCTTTTGTAATAAAGCCAACAATGCTATCACCAGGAACAGGATTACAACACTTAGATAAACGGACAAGCAAGTTATCAATGCCTTTCACTCGCACGCCAGCTTCCCGTTTTTTCCCGTGATATGGTTTTGACTCTACAGACACTTCTTGAACGGTTTTCTCTTGTTCTTCCTGATCTCTTTGTTTTCTTTCTTTTTCCGTTAAACGATTCGCCACTTGGAGTGCCGTAATTCCGTTATAACCAACGGCTGCATACATGTCCTCTTCATTTGAGAAATTAAATTTATCAGCCACTTTTTGCAGATTTTCAGCGGTCAAAATGTCTTTGACATCGAACTCAAGGTTTTTGATTTCTTTCTCCACAAGTTCTCGGCCTTTTTCGACATTTTCTTCACGGCGCTGTTTCTTGAAAAACTGTCTGATCTTGTGCTTCGCTTGGGAGGTTTGGGCAAGTTTGACCCAATCCTGGCTTGGTCCATAGCTATGCTTAGATGTCAGAATTTCAATAATGTCACCTGTTTTTAACTTATGATCAAGTGTGACCATTTTACCGTTGACCTTGGCTCCGATTGTTTTATTCCCAATTTCCGAATGAATCCGGTATGAGAAATCAATTGGTACGGAACCAGACGGTAGCTCGATGACGTCACCTTTTGGTGTAAATACAAACACCATATCAGAGAAAAGATCAATTTTTAACGATTCCATAAATTCTTCCGCATCTGTGGATTCATTTTGGAATTCAAGGATTTCTCTAAACCAAGACAGCTTCTTCTGGAAAACGGCTTCTTCCGTCGATTCTGCTGACTCTTTGCCTTCTTTATAAGCCCAGTGTGCGGCAATTCCGTATTCCGCAATTTCGTGCATTTCCACTGTACGAATCTGAACTTCAAGCGGGTCCCCTTTTGGACCAATCACCGTTGTATGAAGAGACTGATACATGTTCGGCTTTGGCATCGCAATATAATCCTTAAATCTGCCTGGCATCGGCTTCCAGCATGTATGAATAATACCAAGTACCGCATAGCAGTCTTTAATGCTGTCAACCAAAATACGTACAGCCAGCAAATCATATATTTCATTAAATTGCTTATTTTGCATGACCATTTTGCGATAAATACTATAAATATGTTTCGGTCTGCCGGAGAATTCAGCCTTAATGTTCACCTCAGACACGCGGTCTTTTACTTCATTGACAACCTCGTCCAAGTATTCCTCACGTTCCGCTCGTTTGCGCTTCATGAGATTCACAATCCGGTAGTATTGCTGCGGATTTAAATAGCGGAGGGCTGTATCTTCAAGCTCCCACTTAATCTTTGAAATCCCTAATCTGTGCGCAAGCGGTGCAAAGATCTCAAGGGTTTCATTTGAAATTCTTCGCTGCTTTTCCTGCGGAAGGTGTTTGAGTGTTCTCATATTGTGAAGACGGTCTGCCAGCTTAATTAAGATGACGCGAATATCCTGCGCCATTGCAACAAACATTTTACGATGGTTTTCAGCCTGTTGTTCTTCTTGTGATTTATATTTAATCTTTCCGAGCTTTGTCACACCATCAACAAGCATGGCCACTTCTTCGTTAAAATGCTCTTTTAAATCTTCTAATGTCACATCCGTGTCTTCGACAACATCATGCAAGAAGCCGCCAGCAATGGTCGAAGGGTCCATTTCAAGATCAACAAGAATTCCCGCCACTTGAATAGGATGGATAATATAGGGCTCACCGGATTTCCGGTATTGCTCCTTGTGAGCATTTTCAGCATATTCGTATGCACGCTCTATAAATTGAATATGTTCAGCGGACAGGTATTCTCTTGCCTTATCAATGACCTGCTGCGCCGTTAAAACTTGTTCGTTCGCCATGGAATCACCTTTTTAAATGAAAACTGTATTGTAGTTTATTATCAAGAAAAATTCGATAGATGTAAAGAGAAGAAGTCCGCTAAAAGATTTTTGATAGGAAAAAAGCACCCTTCTTACTGAGTGCTTTTTGCGTAAAACTCCATTAGTATTGCATTAACGTCAAGATGTCGTAACCGTCAAGCTTCTTTCTGCCATCAAGATACGTCAGCTCAATTAAAAATGCAATCCCTGCCACAACGCCGCCTAATTCCTCAACCAGCTTGATGGATGCTTCAATCGTTCCACCTGTCGCAAGCAAATCATCTGTGATCAGTACACGCTGACCAGGACGAATTGCATCTTTATGAATCGTTAATACATCTTTACCGTATTCCAAACCGTAATCGACTTTGATGACTTCACGAGGAAGCTTTCCTTCTTTACGAACTGGGGCAAAACCTACACCAAGTGCGTATGCTACAGGGCAGCCAATAATGAATCCACGCGCTTCAGGGCCAACAATGAGATCAATGTCTCTTTCCTTCGCGTATTCAACGATTTGATCCGTTGCATAACGGTACACTTCGCCTTTATCCATTAACGTTGTAATATCTTTAAATTGTACACCTTCCTTTGGGTAGTCAGGTACAACTGTCACATATTGTTTTAAATCCATCTTTTCCTTTTCCTCCTCGTACGTCAAAGCACAGGTGAGACTTCGCTCATCATGCTATTCAGCCATTCCTTCAGCTCTTTGGCTGAGGAATATGTTAGTGTTTGATCGAGTTCCATCAATCGTTGTTTTGCTGTATAAGACGATGATGCGGTTAAATCTTTTTTAGGGGCATCACGCACTATTGACAGCACACCATTCTCTATTTTAACAAAACCGAGTTCAAAAAACACCTTTGTCATAAAAATGATTGTATCTTTTGTCCAACCTCTATGTTTGGCAAGCTCCATGCCTTGTTCTTTAATAGGAAAACTTCCCCGTTTGAACAAGAACCCATAAAACCATTTGAATTGATCACGGCTCGGGAATGAGGACATAAAGTGATCTTCTTTCCGCTGAAACACCGTATAAATTCTTGCTGGTTGTTGATTTTCTAAAAGCAGCTTGAGCAAGTGTTCGTCGGCAGGAACATCGGCAAAGATCACATACTTTTCCTGCACATTAAACGTGGATACATTTTCTGCATCAATAAGATGAATCGGAATATCCACCAGCTCCGATTGCCTTTTTGTTTCTTCGTCAAAACAGAAGACCATCGTTTTTGCTGGATCAAGTGTTGATACTTTCTTTTCCCAATCTTTTTTCCCGCGTAAATCAAACAGCTGCCATTCATCGACTCTGGCGTCTTTTAGCATGAGCTGAGGTTTCTTTCGGTTATTCCATTCATTAATCGAGACCTCACCAACGACAGAAATTTGACTCCCTGGGACAAGTTCTTCTTTTAGGTTGCCTTGGTGAAAACCGACACAGTCGAGCAGCTTGTCTTCGTCTTTTAGTGACATTTTAATGTGATTTTGATTGGCCCCGATCGTTCGGATGTCTTCAAGCTGGGCGTCTTCAATCATAATGAACGGCTTAGGATTCTGCATGCCAAACGGGGACAGCAGTCCCACTTCTTCAATGGCTTGCACCGTCATTTCGTCCACTTTACATACTGCATCGACCCGTTGAATTGGAATGAAATCTTCTTCAGTCAACGTTTCATTTGCATATTGATTCAATCTTTCCCTAAGTAAAGGAACATCATCCGCTTGAAGTGTCATTCCAGCTGCCATCGGGTGTCCACCGAAATGCGGCAGGATGTCACGGCACTTGCTCAAATGGAAAAATAAATCAAAGCCAGGAATACTTCGAGCTGACCCTTTCGCCATCTGCGTTTCTTCATCTATTCCAAGCACAATCGCCGGACGAGAAAATGTATCCGTCAATTTTGAGGCAACAATACCGACAACGCCTGGATTCCAGCCAGCTTTTGCTACGACGATAGCAGACTCGTCAGCACCTGTCTCTTCGACCATTTGAATGGCTTCTTCCGTGATCGTACTCACAATTTTCTGCCGTTCTTTGTTCAATTCTTGTACAAAACGAGCGAGTTCTTCTGCTTCATCCATATCCTCAGTCATGAGAAGATGAACAGCCGGATCTGCCTGCTCAATTCGTCCAACAGCATTCAGCCTTGGCGCAATTTGAAAGCCGATCGTTTCCTCATTTGCTTCTTCAAGAGTGGCGCCTGCTTCTTTTAATAACGCTTTTAACCCAGGTCGTCTAGATTGACGAAGCTGCATCAGACCTTTTTTTGCAAGCCATCTATTTTCATCAAGCAGCGGGACAAGATCGGCAATTGTACCGATTGCAGCAAGATCTAATAATTCTACTGGGAGTTTACCAAGGAGTGCATGTGCCACTTTAAACGCAACACCGACACCCGCCAGCTCTTTAAACGGATACTCACATCCAGGCTGCTTAGGATGTACAATCGCAAGTGCCTCAGGCAGTTCCTCGCTTGGTTCATGGTGATCTGTGATGATCAGGTCTAATCCTATTTCTTTTGCAATACGTGCTTCATTTACAGCAGCGATCCCTGTATCTACGGTGATAACAAGCGATGCCCCTTGCTCTTTGATATATCGGAAAGCCTGTTCGTTTGGCCCATATCCTTCTTTAAATCGATCTGGAATGTAAAAGTCTACCTTAGCAGATCGTTCTTTTAGTGTATGTAAAAGTACAGACGTACTTGTCACACCATCTGCATCATAATCTCCGAAGATCACAATCGATTCCTGCTCTTCGATCGCTTTGTTGATGCGCTCTACTGCTTCTTTCATTCCTTTTAATAAGAATGGATCATGAAATTCGGCTTTTTGATCAAATAAAAAAGACCTCGCTTCTTCTACTTCTTCGAGCCCTCTTTGTACAAGAAGTGATGCAGTCAGCGCTGAAATATTCAGATTTTCAGAGAGTGATTTCACTTTTTCTTCGCTAGGATGTTCATATTCCCAACGCATTTTGGATAATAACATAAATTCACCCCTCAACCACACTATTATACTAGAGTGGACTGAGGGGTTTCAATTTTTATTTTATGAAATGATACTGGAAGATTATTTTTCCTTCCGGTCAAAAGACGCTGGCTGTTCTTTTAAAGGTGTGACATTCGTTTTCTTTTGAACGTCTTTGTCCGCCTTTTTATGAGAAGAAGCAGGGCTTGCTTTAGCGGCTGCATGTTCAGCTTTTAATGTTTTTAATTCACGTTTTAGTTTCACAATTTGGAAAATCCCCGCAAAAGCCACAATGAGTCCGCCCATAAGAACAGAACCGATAATGACAAGGATCAGCGGCCATTCAGCCGTTCCAAATAAGTAGTCTACCTGTACAGGCCGCACGTTAATAACAGCAAATACTGAGACAATTAATACGAAAATAAATGCGAGTATGATGGTCCATTGTTGTTTATTCATCTACAAATCCCCCAAGCTTTTTCTTTTATTCTTCCCTCTTTCTTGTCCTTTTTAAACACAGAAAGAACATGGCGGAAGGTTTTCTATCAGCATGGGCGCTTAGCTGCTGAGTTTTTCTTTAATGAGGCTCTTTAATTCTTTTCTTTCTCCAGAGATGACAAGGGTGTCTCCTTCTTCAATCACCGTATCTGGTCCTGGGTTTAAAATTTTCTCATGTGATTTTCTCACAATGGCGATGACTGTTACTTGATAGTTTTGGCGAACACTCAGGTCACCGATCGTCTGGTTAACAGCCGGTGCGTTCTTTTCAATCTTAAACCATTCAATGATGAGTTCATCAATGGCCACCTCCACTGTCTCAAGCGCTTTTGGTTTATAGACCATGCCGCCTAAAATAGCCGAGATTTGTCTTGCTTCTTCATCGCTAAGCAAGATACCAGAAATACATTCTTCGTGATCATCTTCTTGAAAATGATACATCTCTCTTCTGCCGTCATCATGTGTGATAATGGCAAGCTTCTCATTATTTCTTGTGATCATTTCGGCTTTGTGACCGATACCTGGCAGTTCAGTTTCCCGAACCTTCATAACAGCCCCTCCAATGAATAAAAGCCAAATGCCCCAAACGGACACTTGCTTTCTATACTGATCTAAACGTATGTCATTATAGCAAAAGACCATTTCAAGATCAATGAAACCCGAAATGTTTTTACATATCATCTTATTGTTGTGACGATGACAAGTATGATGCATGAAAAAAAGACTGCCAAGGTGGCAGTCTTTCTTGTTTAAATATCTTGTTCTGTATCTATTTTAGCCGGCTTTTTCAGCTCACGGCCTTTCCATATCAGCCAAATTTGTGCCGCAATGTAAAGGGATGAATACACCCCTGTTAATAGGCCGACAAGTAAGGCGATGGAGAAGTTTGTAATAGATGCTGAACCGAAAATGAGAAGTGCAATCACCACTACAAGTACAGTGAGTACAGTGTTCACAGAACGCGTAAAGGTTTGCTGTAAACTTAAATTCACAATGTACGATAAATCTTCGATCGTTTTCGGTTTGCGTTTCTTCATTTGCTCACGCACCCTGTCGAAGGTGACAATCGTGTCATTGATCGAGTACCCAATGACCGTGAGTATCGCTGCAATGAAGGTGACATCCACCTCTAAACGCGTAATGCTAAAGAAGGCAACGATAAAGAATGCGTCGTATAGCAGAGAGGCAATCGCTGCAATCGCCATTTTATACTCAAATCGGATAGATACATATAAGATAATCCCGATTGAAGCTATGATGATAGCGTATAATGCATTACGTGCCAGCTCTTTTCCGACTGTCGGAGACACTGTACTTACGTTAGGCTCCGTTCCGTATTTATCTTTGAAGTAATCTTTCACTTCAGCGATTTTTTCTTTATTCGGAACACCGACAAATCGAGCTGCTGCTTGATTTTCTTTTTGCCCCGATAACACAACACTGTCTGTCTCAAGGTCTAGCTTTTTAAAATCTTGCTCCACCTGTTCTGTTGACAGTTTATGGTCACTTTGAATATCAACTCTAGTACCACTTGCAAAGTCAATACCTGCATTGAGCTTGAAGATCGACAGCACAATGATTCCAGCAATGGTAACGGCTGCTGAGAAAATCATAAAGCCTTTACGTTTGCTGACAAAATCCCATTTATCAAATGGTGTTTTCGGTTCAGTATTTTCTGTTGTTTCATGAATATCGATGATGTCTTTCTGACGAACACCAAACCAGCCTTTTCTGCGGTCGAAATAACGGCTTTCTACAAGTAATCCAAGAAGGAATCTTGATAGGAAGACAGCCGTGATAAAGCTTGTCAAAATCGATAGGATAAGCATGGTTGCAAACCCTTTGACAGAGCTTGTTCCAAAGAAGAATAGAACCCCGCCGGCAATAATACTTGTTAAGTTTGCATCAAAGATCGTGGCAAATGATCTGCGGTTACCCGATCTGAAAGCAGAACGGACAGATTTACCGAGCTTGAGCTCTTCTTTAATCCGCTCATACGTAATAATGTTGGCATCGACAGCCATCCCTACCCCAAGAATCAATGCAGCGATTCCAGGCAGTGTCATGACGGCGCCCATCCAGTCAAAGACTTGCAGTGTGATAAAAATATAAGCTGACAGTGTAATGACAGCAACAAGACCTGGTAATCGGTAATAAAACAGCATGAATAAGAAGATAAATGCGATTCCTACAATTCCTGCGAAGACTGTTTCGTTTAGTGCTTGCTCACCAAACTGTGCACTCACAGATGTTGAATATTTTTCGGTTAATTTTACTGGCAATGCACCGGCATTTAAAATGCTCGCAAGGTCTTTTGCCTCTTGAACTGTAAAGTTTCCTTCGATTTGTACGTCACTGCTGTTAATTTCTTGGTTTACATTCGGCGCAGATACATACTTATGATTTGATTTAGAGACTTCTTTTTTGAAGGAATCTCCCTTATGATAATCAAGCCAAATGACAAGCTGATTGTTTGGTGCCATCGCCGCTACTTTTTTTGTCACGTCACCAAACTTTTTCGCATCCTTTAGTTTGACTGTCACGATCGGCTCATTCGTTTGATTGAATGTTTGTTTTGCACCATTTTCAACAAGATCAGATCCGTTTAGAAGCTCTTTGTCATTCGTATCTCTGAAGGAAAGCTGTGCTTCAGTCGATAGAATCTCCCGTGCTCTGTTTTGATCTTTTACGCCCGCAAGCTGTACGCGGATACGGTTGTTTCCTTCAATCGAAATGTTCGGCTCACTGACCCCAAGCACGTTGGCTCTTCGGTTTAAAGCCTCTACTGTACTGACGAGAACACCATTTGTGATCTTGTCTTCTTTTTTCACTGGGTGTACATCATACAGAACTTCAAATCCACCCTGTAAGTCCAGCCCTAGCGTCATATCTTTCGCAACGGGCTTCGTTAATAAGCCCACACCAGTTCCGATTAACAGAACCACTAAGAAAAACGCAAGTATGCGCCCTTTTTTCATTATGTATTTCCTCCTTAAACACCTGAATCCATTTAGATGGCTTATTTCAACAGTTCGTCCAGCATATTCTTGCCATCTTCACTGTCCAAAAAAGCAGACGTTTTAAACGACTGAACGGTTGCATAGTTCATAAATTCGCCAATTTTCACAGATAAAATATCTGCAACCATTTCATGAATCGGATACTCTTGTTTTTTCTTCCACTTCTTATTCTCTAAGTATGACCATAATTCCTCTAAATCTACATCTTTATAGCCCAAAACGATGAATTCTTCAAGCTTACTGAACAGAAAAGGCTTTAAATGGTCTTTGTATATAGCAGCCGGATGTTGTGTCAATGTGAGGCTCCCCCTTTTCAGTTTTTTATCGAGAGACTTGTCATGCTTGGACGATATACACGCATATCTTATTGTATATGATTCTATGTCGTTTGAGAAGGCAGGTGATCTGTGATTTGACGAAGCAAACGTTTTTAAAAGGGACCATTATTTTAATTTTAGCAGGTTTTATTACAAGAATATTGGGTTTTGTCAATCGAATTGTGATTGCAAGGTTCATTGGTGAAGAAGGCGTAGGGCTTTATATGATGGCAGCGCCTACCTTTTTTCTCGCCGTGACGCTGACACAATTCGGACTTCCTGTTGCGATTAGTAAGCTAGTCGCAGAAGCAGAAGCCCGTGGTGACAAACAGAAAACAAAACGCATTCTAGTGATGTCCCTTGCAATAACAGGAACACTCAGCCTGATTTTCACGCCGCTCTTTTTATGGTTTGCCCCTATTATGGCGGAAAATATGCTGACAGATCCTAGAACGGTCTATCCTCTGCTTGCCATTACACCAGTCGTACCCGTTATTGCGATCTCTAGTGTGTTAAGGGGCTATTTCCAAGGAAGACAGCAAATGAGCCCGCTTGCGATGTCGCAAGTACTAGAACAGGTCGCAAGAATTTCACTCGTAGCAGTATGTACAACAGCGTTCCTGCCTTATGGAATTGAATACGCAGCAGCAGGCGCCATGATTTCATCTGTCATCGGGGAAATGATTTCACTTGCTTACTTACTGATTGCCTTTCGTTATAAAAAGACCATCCGTATCCGAAAACGTTTTTTCAAGGCAATTCATGATGGGAAGGACACGTTTAAGCAGCTCATGAGTATTGCCCTGCCAACGACAGGCAGCCGTTTCATCGGCAATATCTCTTGGTTTTTAGAACCGATTGTCGTCGCGCAAAGCCTTGCGATTGCCGGTTATGCAGCTGTGGAAGCAACAAGGCAGTACGGAGAATTGACAGGACTTGCGCTCACCCTTTTGACACTTCCTAGTTTTATCACGTATTCTCTCTCCACCGCACTAGTTCCAGCGATTAGTGAGGGGATGGAACAGAACAAACGCAAAACGGTCGAATACCGGCTCAAGCAGGCGATGCGCCTTTGTTTATTAAGCGGGGGCATTTCATGTATTATCCTTTTTGTGTATGCAGAAAATTTAACCCTCTTCATGTATGGTTCATCTCATGCCGCCGTCTATGTAAAATTCATGGCCCCCTTCTTTTTGCTCTATTACTTTCAAGGGCCACTGCAGGCTGTCCTTCAAGCATTAAATTTAGCGGGGGCAGCGATGACCAACAGTTTGATAGGAGCTGTTGTGAAAACAGGCATGATCTTTGTTCTTGCTTCACAGCCAAGCTTTGGCATTATGGGCGCAGCGCTTGCGATACTCATCGGCATCGTTCTTGTCACGTTGCTCCATGCGGCAACTGTCGGTAAAGTGCTGCCTATTCATTTACCATTAAAAGAATATGGACTTTGCGTCCTTGTGATCATCGGCACTGGGGCGGTCAGCTTATGGATGAAACATCAAGCGAGCGGACTCTTTTCCGCCCCTTTGGAGCTTGTCATGATGATCGTTTTGACGTGCGTGCTGTATGTCATTCTATTAATTTGTCTTGGGCTAGTGAAACGAGAAGAGCTACGCCGCATCCCCTTTATTGGGAAGCTGCTGTAGCTCATTCTTTCTTGATCACTTCATCTTTCAAATCAATATAAAAATCCTTCTGATTAAAGCTACAGTAGGAGATCTGCTCGATGTCATGATAGCCTCTTTTGGCAAGCTCCTTTATCAGCCACTGTTCATCATGGTTGATCTGCTTGAGATGATCATGCTGAACCACACCGTCTGCAATAAGCGGGAGCTCAAGCGCTGCATGTTTGCGCTTGTTTTCTTTTTCAACAACGGCGAGCTTTCCTGAAGGCTCTAAGATGGCATATGAGACATCCTGGATACTATCGATGTTATTTTCTCTTAATTGAATCAGCAAATCATCAAAATTGTATCGCTGTTTTCTCATCGCACCCTCATCTATTTTACCGTTGATGATGAGCAGGGCCGGCTTACCGTCGAGAAAACGACGGACACCTTGGAATTTTAGTGACAAATAGGCAAGGGTGATTTGAATGAAGGTTAACAGCAGGATCGGCCATACTGTATGTAACATGTGATCCTCTACTTCTTCTATGGCGAGCACCGCAATTTCAGCGATCATCATAAAAATAACAAGATCTAAAATACTCAGTTCCCCAATCTCCCTTTTGCCCATTAAACGAAAGATAAACCAAATGAGAAAATATAAAATGATCGTTCTCATGGAGATAATTAAGATGTCCTGCATATGATGCACCCCCTCCTTCTCCACCATAGCTTGTGTCAAAACACTTTATTTATGTAGAAAAGAAAGCCTCGGTTTTTATCACGAGAAACATGTCTATTTTTTCTTCTCCGTGAATACATTTTAGTAAAAGACAAGCTTCGGTCAATTGGAGAGGAGACGAATCACATGCAGGAAACGAAACAAATAGGAAAAGGCATTTTATCTGGCTTAATTGCTATTTTTGTCGTGATGATTGTGACAAGCTTACTTGTATCACTGATGCTTACCTTCACAAGTATGCAGGAATCATCGTTTAAATGGATGATCATGATCTTGTCCTTTGCGGCACTTTTTCTAGGAGGAATGATTTCTGGAGGGAAAGCAAAGGAACGAGGCTGGCTCATTGGCGCCATGACCTCTTTTATCTTTTCACTCACTGTTTTTTTATTTCAATATTTAGGGTTTGGAGAAACCTTTTCACCAGAACAATTCATCTATCATGCAGCCTTTTTGGGAATTTGTATGCTAGGGGGAATGATTGGCGTTAATCTTCGGGGCAAATAAAAAAAGAGCGAATGATATCGCTCTTTTTTTATCGCTATGTATTGGAGGATTAGCCTTTGTCAGCTAATTCTCTAATAGCACGTCGGTCGAAAGTTAAACGGTTGTTTTCGCTTGTTTTGATGACCACTTTTGATTCATCAATGTAGTCGATTTCACCGTGTAAACCACCGATTGTGACGATTTTATCGCCTTTTGATAAAGATTGCTGCATCTGACGCACAGCTTTTTGTTGCTTTTGCTGTGGACGGATTAACAAGAAGTAAAGCACAGCAAACATGACAACAATCATAATGATTGAACCCATACCACCATCCATTCTATCTCACCCCTTTCTAAAGCATTGTAAAGCTTTTCGTTTATGCGTTAAAAGTTTTTCGCATTCGGTTTGTTAAAGCCATAACGCTCAAAAAACTCTTCTCTAAAATCACCTAAACGATCCTCACGGATAGCTTCTCTCACTTGCTCCATTAATTTTAACAGAAAATGAAGATTATGATAAGTTGTTAATCGAATTCCGAACGTCTCATTTGTACGGATTAAATGTCTAATATAAGCACGTGTGTAGTTTTTACATGTGTAGCAGTCACAGTTTTCATCGATTGGTCTGAAATCACGCTCATATTTAGCATTTTTCACAACAAGGCGTCCTTCACTTGTCATCAGCGTACCGTTTCTTGCAATTCGCGTAGGCAGTACACAGTCAAACATATCGACACCTCGAATCGCACCGTCAATTAATGAATCTGGCGAGCCGACACCCATTAAGTACCTTGGCTTGTCTGCCGGTAAAAATGGCGTTGTAAACTCCAGCACACGGTTCATCACATCTTTTGGTTCACCAACAGATAAACCTCCAATGGCGTATCCTGGGAAATCAAGTGAAACAAGGTCTTTTGCACTTTGTTTACGAAGCTCTTCGTATTCTCCGCCCTGTACAATGCCAAACAGCCCTTGATCCTCTGGACGCTGGTGCGCTGTTAAGCAGCGCTCTGCCCATCTGCTTGTCCGCTCTACAGAACGTTTCATATAATCGTACTCTGCTGGATACGGAGGGCATTCGTCAAATGCCATCATAATATCTGAGCCGAGCGCATTTTGAATCTCCATCGCTTTTTCAGGAGAAAGGAACAACTTATCTCCATTTAAGTGATTACGGAAGTGAACGCCTTCTTCTTCAATTTTTCTAAATTCACTTAAAGAAAACACTTGGAAACCGCCTGAATCTGTTAGAATCGCTCGATCCCAGTTCATAAATTTGTGCAGGCCGCCTGCTTCTTTGACAATGTCATGCCCCGGGCGCAGCCATAGATGATACGTATTGCTTAAAATGATGCCTGCTTCCATTGCTTTTAACTCTTCAGGCGCCATTGTTTTCACTGTAGCCAGTGTACCAACTGGCATAAATACAGGTGTTTCAAAGGAGCCGTGCGGTGTATGAACGCGTCCAAGACGTGCACCTGTTTGTTTGCATGATTTAATGAACTCATAACGTATCGGTAATTGCGACAAAAATGAGCCCTCCTGTCTTTGTTGTATGATGTTATTGAATCAGCATGGCATCGCCAAAACTGAAGAATCGATATTCCTCTTTTACAGCCTCATTGTACGCTTTTAGGACGTGTTCTCGTCCAGCTAATGCACTGACAAGCATAATTAAAGACGATTTCGGCAAGTGGAAATTCGTGATCATGCCATCAATTGCCTTAAATGTATAGCCTGGGTAAATAAAAATCGACGTCCAGCCGCTTGACGCTTTGAATTCACCATCATAAGTACTTGCAATGGTTTCAAGCGTTCTTGTCGAAGTTGTTCCGACTGAAATAATCCGTCCGCCTTCTTTGCGCACGCGATTAAGTTCTTCTGCCGTTTCTTCATTCATTTCGTAAAACTCTGCGTGCATTTCATGTTCTTCAATGCGTTCAGCACTGACCGGTCGAAATGTGCCAAGCCCTACATGGAGCGTAATAAACGCAATATGCACTCCTTTTGCTTTCAGTGCATCCAGCAGTTCATTTGTAAAGTGAAGACCGGCAGTAGGCGCAGCAGCGGAACCAACTTCTTTGGAATAGACGGTTTGATAACGCTCACGATCGTCAAGCTGCTCTTTAATGTAAGGAGGCAGCGGCATTTCACCTAAAGATTCAAGTACTTCATAAAAAATGCCTGTATACTGAAACTCAACTTTTCTTCCGCCATGTTCCAGTTCTTCTGTACATACCGCTTTTAATCGTCCATCACCAAATGTAATGACTGTTCCGTTTTTCACACGTTTTGCTGGTTTCACGAGCGTTTCCCATTTGTCTCCTTCTTCTTGTTTCAAAAGAAGCAGCTCCACTTTAGCACCCGTATCCTCTTTCGTTCCAAATAGACGTGCAGGCAATACACGTGTATTGTTTAAAACGAGACAATCACCCTTTTGAAAGTAATCTGTGATTTGCGAGAATGTATCATGTGTGATGCCACCTGTTTGTTTATTTAAGACCATCAGTCTTGATGCATCTCGTTTTTCAAGCGGCACTTGTGCAATCAATCTTTCTGGTAAATCAAAATCAAATAGTTCTAACTTCATTTCCTTCACCTATTCTGTAGTTAACTAGTTAACGTTATTTCATCCGTCCGAAGACATTGAGTAAAATGGTTAGGACGATGCTAATGACAATGCATGTAATCACAGGAAAAAAGAACGTTACGTTCCCTTTTTTCACGAAAATATCGCCTGGAAGTTTCCCAACCAATTGAAACACTAAACCAGCGGCAAAAAGGACACCACCTAAAATCATCAACATTTTAGGGAATTCAGTCACGAATCGGAACCTCCATATGAAAATGTTCATACGCTTCTCTTGTGACGACCCGCCCTCTTGGTGTTCTTTGCAGAAAACCAATTTGCAGTAAATACGGTTCGTACACATCTTCAATCGTATGTGATTCTTCTCCAATTGTCGCTGAGATCGTATCAAGTCCAACAGGACCGCCTCTAAATTTTTCAATCATACTTAAAAGCAGTTTATGATCGATATGATCAAGTCCGAGTCTGTCAACTTGCAGACGCTCAAGAGCATCTTCTGCAATGTCTTGTGTGATCGCATGATTTCCAAGCACCTGCGCAAAATCTCTCACTCTTCTGAGCAGACGATTGGCGACCCTCGGTGTGCCTCTAGATCTTCTTGCAATCTCTTCAGCTGAACGAATGTCGATCCCAATCTCAAACAGCTCGGCTGTTCTTGCTACAATGTGAGCCAAATCTCTTTGCTCATAGTATTCCAATCTTGCATGAACCCCAAACCTATCACGAAGCGGCGCTGTTAAAAGCCCAACACGGGTTGTAGCACCTACAAGCGTAAATGGCGGTAAATCAAGCCGCACAGAGCGTGCTGTATCTCCTTTTCCAATCACGATATCTAGACAAAAGTCCTCCATCGCTGGATATAGCACTTCCTCTATTGAACGCTGCAAGCGATGAATTTCATCAATAAACAGAACATCGCCAGGTTCAAGAGATGTTAAGATCGCCGCCAAATCGCCAGGGCGTTCAATCGCTGGTCCAGACGTTGTACGCAGCTGAACATTCATTTCATTGGCAATGATCGACGCAAGCGTTGTTTTCCCAAGTCCCGGCGGCCCATATAAAAGGACGTGATCCAGTGTTTCCTGCCTCATTCGGGCAGCTTCAATAAATACGCTGAGATTATCCTTTACTTTCTGCTGGCCAATATATTGACTAAGCGTCTGTGGACGCAGACTTTGCTCAATGGCTGATTCATGGTTGTCTGCTTCAGTTGAGACGAGCCGTTCATCCATGAGACATCACCCTATTTCAACATTTTTTGTAAAGCTTTTTTCACATATTGATCGGTTGTAAGATTCTTCTCTTCTTTTAATAAAGGAAGAACCTTTTTGATTTCACGATCACCATACCCAAGGACACTTAAGGCTTCAACCGCTTCATCTAAAGCGCTTTGCTGCGTTTCAATCTGGATATGATCCTCGTGGTTAAATAAGTTTCCTATCATTTCAGGCACCACATCTGCGAGCTTCCCTTTCAGATCTAGAATGATCTGTCGTGCTGTTTTTTTGCCAACACCCGGGAATTTAATGAGGAAAGCTTCATCCTCTCGTTCGATCGCTGAAATGACAGCGCCAGGGTCACCGGAAGCAAGAATCGCAAGCGCACCCTTCGGTCCAATCCCTGTGACATTTAACAGTTTTGTGAACAACGCTTTTTCTTCTCGTGTTTGGAATCCATATAACGAAAAAGCGTCTTCCTTTATGTAATGATACGTATAAATCGTTTCTTGTTTTGTTACTCGATAGATAAACGGATTTGGGGTATAGACTTGATATCCCACTCCGCCGTTTTCAATGACAACATATTGCGGGCACACATAATCAATGGTCCCTTTTACAAACTCTATCACCGTTTTCACCTCTTTGACTGTTCTCCATTGTAACATAAATCGAAGAGAAAACCGTAATAAAAGTTAACATACGTTCGCTCAGCCTTTTTTCATCGTCAACCCATGAAAAAGAGCTTGCGGTCTTCACACCAGCAAGCTGTCATACGATTAAAACGATTGTTCATTTCGGTAAGGTTTCATGACTTCAAGCACATGCTCAAATTCATCTTTTGTTCGAAACGGAATGCCTTGTGCGAGCTGTTGCTCTACATGACTTTCCAAGCGGGACGTATCAATTTGAAAAAAGAGATGAATAGGCTCCGCCCACCCGTCAGGCCTTCCATGAAACGTAGAAATCACGCCGTCTTCTGATAATCCGATATATCCATTTGCTTTACTTAAAGGCGATATATCGTCAATTTGCTTTCTAAAAAGGGCAAAATCTTCTCGCTGTTCTACCAATGTCCAGCCCTTATACTGGGCCCAAAATGTGTCTTTGTCTTCTAATGATGCCCGCTGTCTTTCAATACTTACATCGCCGTCTAGATAGACCTTTTCAAGCTGAACGTTGATGGTTTTTGACTCTTTTTGCAAGTGTTCTGCTGCTTCCATATCAACAGCGAAAAAGAGTACACTTGTCATGATAAGCCCTGTAACGAAATACTTTATTTTCATTTTCACTATTTACACCTCTTTAGAACATAAGATCGATGCATGACATATGTAGTTTGACCCATTTTGCTCCACATTAACCAAATCGATGTCTTGACACATATTGAGAGTCTTTCGTTGTATCCTTCGTGCGTAAATGTTATGTTTTATACAATCCATTGCTCTACCGAATCACATGGTTTTTTCATCATTCGTTTTTCAGCCGCATAAACTGAAACCAAAGAAGGTGAAGTCAATGTCAGATGTCAAAAGATTAGCCGAATCGATTCAGTATCAAGAAGAAAAGCGTTTTAATAAGCTCGTCTTTAAACCGGCTGAGCTTGAGCTGTGCGGCAAAGGAAGAAGTGCCTATGTATTTTCATACAAAAAAGACGACAAAAAAATGGCGTTAAAAGTCTTTTTTCCTTCTTATCGAAACATCGCCCGCAAAGAGGCTGCAATTTACGAAAAACTTTCCGGCTCCTCATATTATCCTGAGATTTACGAGTCTGGGGATCAGTATATTTTAATGGAATATATTAAAGGTTATACTTTCTATGAATGCCTGACAAAAGGAATTCCGATCAAAAAACAAATGATTGAACAAGTAGATGATGCGCTGGAAGAAGCACGCGCGAAAGGTTTAAATCCTTCTGATATTCATCTGCGAAATTTAATTTTAACAAAGGATGGCCGCGTCAGGGTCATTGACGTCGCCCGCTTCACGCAAACGAAAACATGTCATCAATGGGATGATTTAAAAGCTGCATACGCCTATTATCAAAAACCTTTTTTCCCGAAAAAAGCGCCGCGTCTGTGGCTTGAAGTGATTGCCTATTTGTATAAGAAAAACTGGCTGTCTCGAGGTCAGCTGAACAACCGAAATGATTTTACTGCATAATGAAAGCCGCTCGAAAAGAGCGGCTTTCAGATTGTTGACAAAGGGCTAAAATGAACTTTATTTTAGCCCTTTGTCTTCTTTTCAGCGTGATAGAAAACCTTTGCAGCCCTAGGAAGGACGAGTACCGGCGCGGAACGAATTTGACATTCGTGAGCACCGGCACGCAGGACTGACACCGAATGCGAGGGTTTGTCTACACGCTGAAAGCCGCTCTCTTTGAGCGGCTTTTAGTTTTATTCTGTTTCTACATGGATACTATTCACATTTAATAGGTTAATGATTTCATTATTCAGCTTAAACCAATGATTGGCTTCCTCAAT
Source organism: Bacillus altitudinis 41KF2b (assembly GCF_000691145.1). Classification (GTDB taxonomy): domain Bacteria; phylum Bacillota; class Bacilli; order Bacillales; family Bacillaceae; genus Bacillus; species Bacillus altitudinis. The sequence continues at coordinate 68,958 of NZ_ASJC01000003.1, forward strand.
TTTTTTATACACATCATAGGTAGCTGGACGTTTCAGCTCGAAATCGAGCACTTCCCCATTGTTCATATGAAATGTTACCTTAAATACTTTCATCATAAGATCACCTTCCACTCTGTCTTGTTCACTAACCGAATCGGTCAGCTCTTTTCATTCATTCTCTATTCAATCCGTTTCCCCTGCTTCTTTCCTTCTAAACACAAGAAGTTTAAATTTTGTTTAAATTCGCACAACATATCTATCTATATACTCTTCAAAAGAAGTATATTGAATGAAAAGGAGGCTGTCTTTATGAAACAAAAGAAAAAACGAACATCTCCAGAGAGACAAACAGTTCTATTTCATTTAACAGATGCCCTCATCCCAAGTATTGAAACGATGGCGATTGCAGTAAAAGCATTTTTCCACCTCGTGAGAAAAGCCATTTCAGCCGTTTTATAAAACCCCGCACTAGAGGAGTGCGAGGTTTTTTTAGGATTGATAGATTTGACTGCCTTGATTGATAAACTCTTTTGCCTTCTTCTCCATCTCTCTTTTCACTTCTTCTGATTGGTTGCGGATGTCATGGGATATTTTCATACTGCAAAACTTTGGTCCACACATGGAACAGAAATGAGCGGTTTTAGCACCTTCAGCAGGCAATGTTTCATCATGGAATGCCAGCGCTCGTTCTGGGTCAAGTGACAGATGAAATTGATCCCGCCATCTGAATTCAAATCTCGCTTTTGATAAGGCATCATCACGCTTTTGAGCAGCAGGATGTCCTTTTGCTACATCAGCTGCATGTGCGGCGATTTTATAGGCGATGACACCTTCTCTTACATCTTCTTTGTTCGGCAGACCTAAATGCTCTTTTGGTGTCACATAGCACAGCATGGCTGTTCCATACCAGCCGATCATCGCCGCACCGATCGCGGATGTAATATGATCATATCCCGGTGCAATATCTGTTGTTAGAGGACCTAACGTATAAAAAGGTGCCTCTTTGCATATCTCCATCTGCTTATCGACATTCTCTTTGATTTTATCCATTGGAACATGACCAGGTCCTTCAATCATGACCTGTACATCATGTTTCCAAGCGATCTCTGTCAATTCCCCTAACGTTTCCAGCTCTGCAAACTGCGCTTCGTCATTTGCGTCCGCAATGGATCCAGGTCTGAGCCCGTCCCCAAGCGAAAAGGCAATGTCATATGTTTTCATGATTTCACAAATTTCTTCAAAATGGGTATACAGAAAGTTCTCTTGATGATGAGCGAGACACCATCTTGCCATAATGGCTCCGCCTCTTGAAACAATTCCAGTGACCCGGTCGACTGTGAGCGGAATATACCTTAACAGGACGCCCGCATGAATGGTGAAGTAGTCAACCCCTTGCTCTGCCTGTTCAATTAATGTGTCTCGGTATACTTCCCACGTCAAATTTTCTGCGATTCCATTCACTTTTTCAAGTGCCTGATAAATTGGAACCGTTCCTACTGGGACTGGGCAATTGCGGATAATCCATTCTCTCGTTGTGTGAATGTCCTTTCCTGTAGACAGGTCCATCATCGTATCTGCCCCCCATCTAATTGCCCATGTCATCTTCTCCACCTCTTCTTCAATGGACGACGTCACAGCTGAATTGCCAATATTCGCATTAATTTTCACGTGGAAATTCTTCCCGATGATCATCGGCTCACTTTCAGGATGGTTGATATTAGCTGGAATGACCGCTCTTCCACTAGCCACTTCCTCTCTAACAAACTCAGGACTTAGCTGTTCTCTCAAAGCGATAAACTCCATTTCAGGCGTAATGATGCCCTTTTTTGCATAATGCATTTGCGTCACACAAGCACCTTGTTTCCCGCGGAGCGGTATATGATGAAAATCTGTCTGGGCAGCTTGAAAGGATTCTTTCCCGTTCAAGCGATATCCATTATCTTCTGGCTTTACTTGACGCCCTTCATAGCTTTCAGTATCTTCTCTTTCTTTAATCCATACTGATCTCAGGCGCTTTAATCCCTTTGTGACATCAATATGAGCCTCCTCATCTGTATACGGTCCACTTGTATCGTACACACGAATCGGTTCATTTTGGATATCACCTGCTTGTGTCACTGTATTTGTGAGCACGATTTCTCTTTTTGGCACCAAAATGTCAGGTCTCGAGCCTTGTTCATATACCTTTCGACTGCCTTCAAAGTTTGATAATAAAGATTGCGTTGATGGAACATTTGTCTTTTCATTCATTTGCTGTTCTCTCCTTCTTTTCGTGTGACCGGTCAGGATGGAATCAGCACCAGCAAAAAACCAGATTCTATGTAAAGAACCTGGTTTCGTCGTCAGAAAAAAACATGTATGCCATTCATATGGCACATGTATCATCTTCAACTTCCCCACGCTGGTACGAGCCAGATCAGGTCCAAAGGGTTAAGAAGCTTGTCTTCTCTCTCAGCCCGCATTTCCGGGCACCCCTAGTCACTTATATTGATTTCCACAACAGTGTAGCATAGCTGAGAAATGAAAAAAAGAAGTTTCAGGAAAATAGTTCCTTTCCCCTACAATGAATACACGATCTTCACGATATACATCTTTCTATACACGATTTATCTCTCTCATTTCGATTAAATCAGAAATAATCATTGATCCTTTTCTCCTAATATGTATAATTAATCTAAACGGAGAATTTTTATACAAACATGATTCAAAGGAAGTTCTAGTCGATTGCAAACATTTCTTACATTTATCGTCGTTGGATTCTCAATTGCTCTACCTGTTGGAGCGATCACGGTTGAAATGACAAAGCAGGGATTAAAAAACGGATTCTTTCATGGATTAACTGTAGGCGCTGGTGGTATGACCATCGATATATTGCTCATCTTGGCTTTATATGCTGGATTTGCTCAATTTTTATCTTTGCCCTTTATCCAAATTCCGCTCTGGCTGATCGGTGCCATCTTTTTAATGATTCTTGCCTACGATTCGATTAAAAATGCGGATCAAGACATCCATTTAGCAGGAGAAAAAGTGAATAAATCATTCACCAAAACATACCGAAATGGGTTGCTCGTCGCGGTATCCCCTGGAAACCTTGTGTTCTGGGTATCTGTGTTTGGTGCTGTACTGGCAGATGCTTATACGAATACAAATTCATCTGAATTTATATTGGCTGCTGCGGGTATTTTGGCAGGGATTCTTCTTCATGACATCGGTCTTCTCACGATTGTTTCCCTAACAAGAAAAGTGATGAATCGAACAATGATTAAGTGGACATCCATTATTGCCGGTATTTTATTACTTGGATTTGGCTGTTATTTCTTTTATGAATTTTATATCGGGATCAAAGTTTATTTTTAAAGAAAGGCTAAAGTTCGTCATGAACTTTAGCCTTTTTTATTCCAGCCTATCGGGTCATGCCTGTCTGACCTGTTTCAAATTGCGTTTTTCTCATATCTCTGAAGCGTGTAAATGCGCCTTCGTCTTTAATGACTTGGACAGCTCTACCATCTGCATAACGATTCGCTGCTTCTTCTACTTGTGATACACCCTCTGATGTCAAGCGCCCATCTGTTTTAAGAGCAATATACACATTTTCATCCGTCACCATGACTTGTGAGTCTGTCACATGGTTCATTTTGTTCACTCGGTTGGCAATTTTTCTTGAACGCTGGATGTTCTCTTGTTTATCGTAGCCAGAGAACGACATTTGGTTATGATAGTTCATATCTCCATGACTGTAGCGTCCATCTCCACCAGTAAGCGGCATTCTCACTTGATCCTGTGTAGGGCGTGAACGATCATCAACATTCGTTGTATTTCTTCCATTCATTCCCTCCATAAGCTCAGAAACCGGTCCTTGATGATCTTGATTGTTGTCTGTTGCCTGTTGATTGGAGTGGTATCCAACTGGCTGGCCAGATTGATTATGACGTGTATCTACACCCGCATTGTTATTTGTACCACATGCCGTTAATCCAATAGGTAGAAGCACTAAGGCGATTGTTTTTTGCCATTTTTGTCTCAAACGAAAAACCCCCTGTACAAATTGAATCTCATGAGCGCAAAACAGGCTCTGTATTAGCATGTACAGTTGAGGACAAAAACAAGCTGTCAGTTATAAACAAAAAAAGGAACGATTGAGATCGTCCCTTGTGTCATTAATCTTCTTCGTCTTCTTCTGGTCTTGCAAAAACAGATGGGTTTTGATAAGGCTGCTGCATATAAGGCTGAGCTGGATAAGCACCCATTTGACCATATGGAACAGGATTTGGATAATGTCCAGGCCATGGCTGATGATGCTTCATCCCATCATCGCATCCGCAGTCTTCCTTGCCATATGCTTCATTTGGAGCGTTTGGATAAAAGCCTTGATTGGCATTCGCATTCGCTCCTGCATTTGGATGCATATGGTGGTGCCAGTGATGCCCGTCGTTTGCATGATGCTCATGATGTTCACCGTAATAAGCCGGTGCTTGATACGCAGGATAATAAGGCTGAGCCGCCGGGTAAGGATACGGCATCATGTGATGGTGATAATACGGCTGTACCGGATAACAAAGGCCTGATCCCGGTAAAATAGGAGAAGCGGGTACCATTTGCTGCGGATATGGATACATTGCTGGCATGTAATGACCATAACCATAATAAGGATCATATGACTCTTGATGATGGTGGTGATGCTCTTTATTTTCAGCCATGCCCCCTACTGCTGCCCCTCCAACATTCGGCATTTGCGGGAAATTAGGAAGGTTTGGGTAATTACTATGTTCCATATCTTTTCCCTCCTCTTTTTGATGTGGGATATGAATGAATGGATCATATCCCTTTGCCACTTCATCTTTGAAATGATCCTTATTTTCATGATGAAAATGGTCCTTGTGATCTTTATGATCCTTTTTCTCATGAACATGATCTTTCTTTTCATGAACGTGATCTTTTTTCTCATGATGTTCTTTTTTGGGAGGAGGCGTGAATGGCTGGTAGAGATTCGTCTGATAATAGTTTACATCAACTTGTGGAAAAACTGGCTGTTCAATCTTTGGTACTGGTGGCACATAAGGTACCGGTTCATTCGGCTTTTCCTTCGGCTTCGTATCTTGAACTTGCACGACATCCTTTGGCTTTTCTTTTACATACGGGTGTTCTTTTGCTTTTGGCATTTCTTTTGCTTTGTGATGATCGGTTTTGACAGGAACACCACTAGATGGAATTTTGATTTTCATTCCTGGCATAATCAAATCTGGATTACTGAGCTGCGAATTTAATTTTTTCAATTCTTGAAAGTCGACTCCGTACTTCTTTGAAATTTTCCAAAGGGAGTCTCCTTTTTGCACAATATGAATTTTCAACGTTTTCCCCTCCTATGCAAAACGTGAACGTAGCGGTTATGTCAGAAGTACAATATGTTTCAACATAAATTTATGCCTATTTACAAGCCGATATGATAAAAACTTGTTTTCTGATAGGAGGGGACACTTCATTATTTAATGGTCAGCATCTTATTTAAAGCGAGCAATGCCTCTTTTGTCGTCTCTTCATTCACTTGAATCAAACCGACTGGCTCCCCTTTTTCAATGCTTTCAAGTGACCATAGTAGATGAGGCAGGTCAATACGGTTCATTGTCAAACATGGACACATATCTGGATTGAGGGATTCGATTTGTTTGTCAGGGTGCTGGTCAATGATGCGTTTCACTAAATTCATTTCTGTTCCAATGGCCCACTTGCTTCCTGCTGGTGCCTGCTTGATCGTATCAATAATAAATTTCGTTGAACCAGCTAGATCAGATGCCTTTACGACTTCATGCGTACACTCTGGATGAACAAGAATCTGTATGTCACGGTCTCGTTTTCTCGTTTGTTCAATATTCTCAATGGTAAATTTCTCATGAACAGAGCAATGACCTTTCCATAAAATCATTTTAATTCGATGAAGCGGTTGATCGGTGATGAGCTTTTCTTCTATTTGATCCCAGACAGCCATTTCCTCTAGCGGAATCCCTAAATCATAGGCCGTGTTACGCCCTAAATGCTGATCAGGAAGAAAAAGAATTCGCTCTTTTTGGGTCAGCGCCCACTCCAATACTTTTTTAGCGTTTGAAGATGTGACAGTCGATCCGCCATGTTTGCCGACAAATGCTTTAATATCAGCCGTTGAGTTTACATAAGTCAGTGGAAGGATCGTATCTCCAAACAGCTCAGTGAGCTGATCCCACGCCCTGTCTGTTTGTTTCATATTCGCCATATCTGCCATTGAACAACCTGCTCTCATATCTGGCAAAAAGACGTGCTGATTCTTTTTTGATAGCATATCGGCCGTTTCTGCCATAAAATGAACCCCGCAAAATACAATGTATTCTGCTTCGTGATTGTCAGCAGCAATTTGTGCAAGCTGCAATGAATCACCTGTCACATCAGCAAATTGGATGACTTCATCTTTTTGATAATGATGACCCGGTATAAAAAGCTTTGATCCAAAGGCGCGTTTAATCTCTAATACTCTCTCTTTCATTTCATCATAAGAGCGCAGTTTATATTCATCTGGCATCATGGCTGTATGTTGCGCTGCTAACACATCAAGCATGGACATGAGTCGTTCCCCCTTTATGGCTGAATTCCATATTCATACTAAAATCGAATGATGGAGCAGAATGTGTGAGGAATCCAAGTGAAATAAGGTCTACACCTGTCCCCCGGTAGTTAGCCACATTCTCTAACGTGATGCCGCCTGATGCCTCAGTCAATATGGTTTCAGGGGTCATTTGTTTAAAGCGCTTCACTTCGTCTGGAGAGCAGTTGTCAAACATGATGACATCTGCTTTGGCTTCAATGGCTTCCATCAGCTGTGCTTCTGATTCAATTTCCACTTCAATTTTCACCATATGACCGGCGTATGCTCTTGCTTTTTCCACAGCTTCCCTGATAGAACCACAAGCCGCAATATGATTATCTTTAATCATCACCCCATCGGATAAGCCGAAACGATGATTCTTTCCGCCTCCGACTTTTACTGCATACTTCTCCAGCATGCGCAAACCGGGTGTCGTCTTTCTCGTATCACAAATCGTAATAGATGGATCAGCTAATCGCTCTACTGCTTCATGCGTTAGTGTAGCAATCCCTGTCATTCTTTGTAGGATATTCAACACCACCCGCTCCCCTTTCAGCAAATCGTTGACGGGGCCTGTTATTTGTGCCAGTACAGCCCCTTCATGAATCCAATCACCTTCCTGGAAAAACAGCTCAGTTTGAACTTGTTCATTCAGCAGTTTGTATCCCATATCAATGACTTGTGTCCCGGCCAATACGCCTGATTGTTTCGCCATGATGTAAGCTGTTCCTTTCTTGTCTCCAAAGATGGCATCAGCGGATACATCTCCAAACCCAATATCTTCTTTTAAAAAATGAGTGAGCATTTGCTTTAACTGTAAACGTTCCATTTGGCACCAATCCTTTCATTTTTTACGATGTAAATATGGCCCTGTTCATGTACAATCTGTTTTGCTCGCCACGAAGCATCGTGCCGATTTGGATAATCGGTGCGATAATGACCGCCCCTGCTTTCTGTTCGGAGTAATGCGGATTTGACAAGGCACATGGCTAAAGCCCATTGATTCGTTATTTCGATCTGTTCATTTGTGATATTCTTCACATTGATTTGCTGAAAAGAGACTTGTTCTAAATGATCGAGCAAAGTCTGTAAGCCTTTCTCATCTCTCACAATTGCGGCATATGCTGTCATCCATTTTCTGAGCTGAGCCAGTGACACCGTTGGGACAGACCATACTTCTTGAATGGAAGGAGCAAGGTTTTTATCTTGCCGGGCTTGCAACCGCTCAATATACCGTGCTGCGTTGTTTCCTAAAACGAGACCTTCTAAGAGCGAATTACTTGCCAATCGATTGGCGCCGTGTAAACCTGTACAAGCTGCTTCACCAATGGCAAAAAGTGATGGAACTGTTGTTTCTCCATGTTCATTCACCTTAATTCCACCCATTAAAAAGTGCATACCGGGTGAAACTGGCAGCCTTCTGCTTGCCATATCAACTCCCGCACGCTGACACATTGAAGCAATCGCAGGAAAACGTGCAGAAAAATACGGAATATCACGGATGTTCAGATAAATGGAATGACCGAGTTGCTGCTCATGGAAAATGGTCCTTGCCACCACATCTCTAGGCGCTAAATCGCTCTGCGGGTGAATTCCTTCCATGATCCGCCTGCCTGATTCATCTTCTAAATAGGCGCCCTCTCCCCTGACTGCCTCTGATACGAGACCGATCGCTTTACCTGAAGTGGTCAAAAGGGTCGGATGGAATTGCACAAATTCGAGATCTACTAGCTGTGCCCCTGCGCGATAGGCCATCATCAGACCGTCTCCTGTCACAGACGGATCATTTGTGTTTGTTTCATATAAGGACCCACAGCCGCCAGTGGATAATACAACTGCATCTGCGGTCATTGTATGTACATGACCTTTTTCGTCTTTCCACACGACACCGGTACATACCCCTTCATGAACTAATAGATCCATGACATAATGGTTTTCATATACATGAATGTGTGAGCCGAGCTTCCCTTTCAAAAACTGCACGAGGGTTTTTCCTGTTTGATCTCCCCCTGCATGCAGAATACGATGGGTCGTATGGGCTCCCTCTTTACCTAACTGCGGAATTCCCGTTTCATCTCGATCAAATGGGCAGCCCTCTTCTACGAGCTTCTTTACAAGATCTTTTCCATGACGGACGATCTCCTGTACAGTTTTGTCATCATTGTGACCACACCCCGCAGCTAAAGTGTCTTGCACATGCTGATCGACAGAATCATGTGAAGAAAAGGCTGCAGCAATTCCCCCTTGTGCGAGCATGGAATTACTAGAGGAAAATTGTTTTTTTGTCATCATAATGACTTGGCAGTTCTCTGAGATCGTATTCACAAAGGAAAGAGCCGCAATGCCCGACCCCACCACAATGACTTTTTTGATAGATGACACAATTGCCCCTCCTGTCATTTACACCTGTCTTGACACATATCATTACACAACACTACAATAAATACAAGAAAAAATTTTCACACAGGAGATGGATGGATTTGATTTATTTAGATTATGCAGCTTCTACACCTGTTTCTGAGGATTCACTGCATGTATTTCAGCAGTTGAGCAAAGAATGTTACGGAAATGCGAGCAGCCTGCATGATGCAGGAGGAAGAGCAAATGAAATCTTGGCTTACAGCAGACAATCACTTGCAGCGATTCTAGGGGGCGAACCTGATGGTATTTACTTTACAAGTGGCGGAACTGAATCCAATATCCTTGCGATTCAATCGATCATAAATGGACTACCTCCACATAAACAGCATGTCATTACCACATCAGTAGAGCACCCTTCCGTTCATCATGCGGTCAATGCCTTGGAGCGTCTCGGTGTGAAGGTGACGGTCATAGAACCGAATCAAGAAGGAATCATCACAAAGGAGATTCTCAAACAGGCTCTATTGCCTGAAACCGGACTAGTATCCATCCAGCATGCCAACTCAGAAACTGGGATTATTCAGCCATTAGCTGAATTAGCAACGCTCTTAAAAGAAAGAGATATTCTTTTTCATACAGATGCCGTGCAGACATTCGGAAAAATGCATGTGTCGATTAAAGAACTTGGGGTCGATGCCCTCTCCATTTCGAGTCATAAAGTGTATGCACCTAAGGGCGCCGGTGCTGTCTATATGGGGGCACATGTCCCTTGGAAGCCTATATATCAAGATACTGTACAGGAAAATGGTCTACGCCCAGGGACAGTGAACGTTCCATGCATCGGTGCTTTTGTTGCCGCGAGCGAGCAAATCATGCTGAAAATAGAGCATCAGCAGCAGCTGGATATTCAGCTTCGTGATTATTTTCTTCAGCAGCTAAAAAAACGGAAGCTGTCTGTCCGCATGCTGCAAGAAAGTGACCAGCGCCGCACGCTGCCTCATATTATTGGTTGTTTTTTTGAAGGGTTTGAAGGACAATATGTAATGTTAGCTTGTAACCGGCATGGGATTTGTATATCCACAGGAAGTGCGTGCGCTTCTGGTTATCACCACCCTTCCCCTGCTGTGAAGGCATTACATGTATCAGATCGTGATGCCCTTCAATTTATTCGACTATCATTTGGACGAGGATCATCAAAGGATGACATCGATCAGCTTTTGCATACATTTGAGAGCTTGCAAAAGGAGAAGAAAGGAGCATAAAACGTGGAACAAGAGAGAAAACTCATTGGCGAAGAAAGAAGAAACGCCATTTTAAAGTGGCTACAAGAGACTGATACACCACTCACCGGAAGTTTTTTAGCTAAAAAAGCCGCTGTCTCACGACAAGTCATTGTACAAGATATTTCATTACTCAAAGCAAAAAACGAACCCATTATTGCCACAAGCCAAGGCTATGTGTATATGGCGCAGCATACACCGGAAACTGAAATTGAACAGATTATCGCTTGCAAGCACGATCCTCATCGTACAGAAGAGGAGCTGACACTGATTGTAGACTACGGTGTAACGGTGAAAGACGTGATCATTGAGCACCCTGTCTACGGGGAGCTGACGGCCTCTATTCGAGTGAGTACGCGCAAACAAGTGGCTGACTTCGTTCATCATATTTCTAATACGGGCGCCTCCTACTTATCAGAGCTGACAGACGGCGTACACTTACATACCCTTACTTCATACAGCCAAAAGCAGCTTGACCAAGCCATTCAAGCGCTTGATGACGCTGGATTTCTCATTAAAGACTAAAAAAATAGTGTCCCCAAGAGGACACTATTTTTCATTCGTTAATTCATATGTTTGATAGCTGCCGAGTAGTTTCACTTCACAGCCAATCGCTTCTAATTCTTGAATGGCCCCAGGGACAAGTACATCATCCATCTCTTTTTCGATATCAATGATAAATAAATAGTGTCCAAGGCCTGTTTTTGTCGGACGCGATTCAATTTTGGACAAATTGAGATTCCGCCATGAAAAAGCTGATAACACGCGGTGCAATGCACCAGACTGATCATCCTTTGGCAGGCTGACAACAATGGTCGTTTTTGGCTTTGAAGAAAAACCAGAATTCATTGGGAACGATGCCTTCGCCTCTTTATGTAAAATAACAAAACGTGTATGATTGTGCGGATAATCATGAATGTCTTTTTTCGCAATCGTCAATCCGTACGTTTTTGCGGCGATTTCATTCGCAATCGCACCAACAGCTTCATCTGGATGCTCACTGATGTATTTTGCTGCATAGCCTGTTGATTCCACTGGCCGATGCGGAATATCAGGGAACTGTCTCTTCAAAAATTGATGACACTGCGCAATGGCGTGCGGATGTGACTGAATCACATCTAATGTCTCCCAGCTCTCCGCTCTCGATGGATGGACAAGCAGGTGCTGGCGAATCGGTGCTGTCATTTCGCCCACAATGGACAAAGCGTCCTCATGAATTAAATAATCAATTGTTAAGTTCACAGATCCTTCGAGTGCATTTTCAAGTGGAACGACCGCCAAATCTACTTCTCCCTTTGACACGGCATCCATACATTGCGGAATGGTTGCATAAGCCCGCTGCTCTGCATCTTTTGGAAAACAAGAACAGACAGCCAAATGAGTAAATGTGGCCTCTGGTCCAAAGTAACCTACCGTTAATTGCTTCATCTGCTATGATCTCTCCTTTTACGCCCCAGAACCTAGAATTTCAACTTTTTCGACAAATTCAAGTTTTCTTAATTGATTCATGACTGTATTGATATCATCTGCCATGCCGGCCGTACTGATCGACAAGGTGACATTCGCTCTTCCTTGCAGCGGAATCGTTTGGTGAATGGATAACACATTACAGCCAGAGTCAGCCACAATTTGCAGTAGCCTAGACAAAGCCCCAGACCGATCCTCCAGGTGGAAAAACAATGTGATGATCTGCTCTTTGACCATTGTATAAAATGGAAAAACAGCATCTCGATATTTATAAAAAGCACTGCGGCTTAAATCCGCTTTTTGAACAGCATCGGCAACTGAATCCGCTTTTTTGCGATCGAGAAGCTTTTTGACTTCAAGCGTTTTTCGCATCGCATCCGGAAGTACATCCTCTCTTACTAAATAGAACGTTTCTTCTTTCACCTGTTTTCTCCCCTTTTAAAAACGGGAGAGCCCATGAACTGGACCCTCCTTTTGATCAATCGATAAATTCAAATTCAAATTCAAGCAGACGAATGATGTCTCCATCTTTTGCACCACGTTCACGCAGGGCATCATCAACGCCCATTCCGCGCAGCTGTCTAGAGAATCGTTTCACTGACTCGTCTCTTGAGAAATCTGTCATCTTAAACAGTCGCTCAAGTGCTTTACCAGTTAAGACAAATGTACCATCAGGATCTCTTGAGATCTCAAATGCTGCTTCTCCTTCATCAAACTTGTACATCACACGGTTATCAGAGAGCTCTTCTTCATTGTAGAGCGGGAATTCCGGTGTTGTTTCAAGCTGATTGGCGATTTCAAATAAGAGCTCACGAAGCCCTTCTCTTGTGATCGCACTAATTGGGAACACTTTATAGTCATCTGTTAATTTTTCTTTAAATGCCGCTAGATTGTCAGCTGCATCCGGCATGTCCATTTTGTTCGCTACAATGATTTGCGGACGCTCTGTCAATCTCATATTGTATTGCTCAAGCTCTTCGTTAATCGTCACGTAATCTTCGTATGGGTCACGCCCTTCAAGTCCAGACATATCAATGACATGGACAATGACACGTGTACGTTCAATGTGGCGTAAAAATTGATGACCTAAGCCAACACCTTCGTGCGCTCCTTCGATCAGTCCTGGCAGATCCGCCATGACAAAGCTTCGGTTATCGTCTGTTTCAACAACTCCGAGGTTTGGCACAAGCGTTGTAAAATGATAATCCGCAATTTTTGGTTTCGCAGAAGAGACAATCGAAAGCAGCGTTGACTTCCCGACACTTGGGAAACCAACAAGTCCAACATCTGCAAGTACTTTTAATTCTAAGATGACGTCACGTTCTTTACCTGGCTCACCGTTTTCAGACAGCTGTGGTGCAGGGTTTGCTGGTGTTGCGAAGCGTGAATTTCCACGTCCGCCACGTCCACCTTTGGCAATCACAGCCCGCTGTCCATGCTCTGTCAAGTCAGCTAGTACTTGTTCCGTCTCAGCATCTGTCACAACTGTACCCGGCGGAACTTTAACAATCATTTCTTCCGCATTTCGGCCATGCTGGTTTTTACTCATTCCATGCTCACCGCGGTCCGCCTTGAAATGACGCTTATAACGAAAGTCCATTAACGTTCTAAGTCCTTCGTCTACTTCAAATACTACATCTGCACCATTTCCGCCGTCGCCGCCAGCTGGCCCGCCTTTTGGCACATATTTTTCACGACGGAACGCCACCATACCGTTTCCGCCGTCACCGCCTTTAACATACACTTTAACCTGATCTACAAACATAACTTCCTCCGTTTCTCTGCATCACATATCTCGTTCTTGCCTCAAACAAAGCTCAATCATGGACTCATGATTCGTCACATGAAATTGCGTTATACTCATACATGGATAGTTTGCGTCATGAAACGCATTTAACGCATCCAAACTTGTTAATTTTCCTTTGAAATCAAAATATAAGATCACATCATTCTCTTCATGATCCGTTTGGAAAGTGACCGTTAAATGATTTTCAGTTTTTTGGCAAACTGATTGATCGAATATCGAAAACAACTCCCGTGATACCGTTAGCAGCTGCGATTCATATGCTGATAAGTCTCGGGTTTCACCAAGCACTTCATATTCTAGGGTGATAAAATGCGACTCCCAATTAAAGGTTAGAAAGTAATAGGCCAATTGGGGAATTTTTAAATTTGAGAGTTTGGATTCATGCTGTGCTTCAATGACCATTTCTTCTATTATTTCGAACACTCGGTCATATTTTTCTAATGTCAAGTTGCCTTTGATTAACTGCAATTTATTCATCCAGTCGTGTCTTGAACGACTAAGCAGATGGATCAATTCATTCGTTAATGCAACGTGAGTTAATTTTTCGTTTTGTTTACTTGGTATCTCTTCCATTATCGCACTCCCAATCGTTTGGTCTCTCTTTTAGGAGTCTTATCATCAATATGTCTCCCTGAATTATAACAGAGAAGACAGCTTAGAAAAACACTAGTTATGTGAGGAAAGGTTGTTTTTTCTGATCGTATAGGAGAAAATGAGGCAAAGTCAGCAAACATTCTTTGATATTTATGGAGTGCATCTTCTTTTATCATCTTCGGTACTACTTGTAAAAAGCGCAAAAGCTCCCTGAATAGTGAAAAAAACTCCAGTCAATGACCGGAGTTTTTAGCAATTATTGTGCCGCAGGATATACGCTCACTTTTTTACGGTCACGACCGAAACGTTCGAATTTAACTGTTCCGTCGATTTTAGCGAAAAGAGTGTCGTCGCCTCCGCGTCCAACGTTTTCACCTGGATAGATTTTCGTTCCACGTTGACGATAAAGGATAGAACCACCAGTTACGAATTGACCATCAGCACGTTTAGCGCCTAAACGTTTAGACTCAGAGTCACGTCCGTTCTTTGTAGAACCTACCCCTTTTTTAGATGCGAAAAATTGAAGATCTAATCTAAGCATGAAGTTCACCTCCTATTTTTTTGTAGATATTCTCACATAATCGTGATAATCTCGTTCAATTGTTTCTAAGGAAACGACCATGCCTTCTAAAAGCAACTGGGCTTTTTCAAAGGTGACTGGATCTGTATCAGCTGGCAGTTCAAAAGAGAAATACCCGCCTTCATCTCCAATATCAAGCAGTGGATCCATTCCTGTCAGTGCAATAATTGAATTGACTGACCCGAAAACAACAGCAGATACACCTGCACAAACGAGATCCTGACCTTTTTCAGCAAACTCGGCATGTCCAGTCATCTGAAAAGACGTAATGCTTTCATCTGCTGGCGACCGAGTAATGGTTGCTTTGATCATATCACTCACACGCCTTAAGCGTTGATTTTTTCGATAACAACTTTAGTGTAAGGTTGACGATGACCTTGTTTCTTGTGGTTGTTTTTCTTCGGTTTGTACTTGAACACAGTAATTTTTTTACCGCGACCTTGTTTTTCAACTTTAGCCGTTACTGTTGCTCCAGCAACTGAAGGGTTACCCACTTTGACAGTGTCTCCGCCGACAAACAATACGTTTTCGAAAGTAACTGTTTCACCTGCTTCAGCAGCTAGTTTTTCAACATAAACAGTTTGACCTTCTTCAACTTTTACTTGTTTGCCACCAGTTTCGATAATTGCGTACATCTCTGCACCTCCTAATAAACTCAGACTCGCCGAATACAGGGGGCCAATAGGCACTTTACACCTGCTCCGCGCGGTTGTAGCACGGGTGCTACATATCCATAACATTAAAAAATATATCAAATTAGACGCTGAATGTCAATGTATTTTCACCATTAGTACGGCAAAAGAAGATCTTCCATGGAAGAGGTGGTTCTTCGATCTGAAAAATAAGCATGGAGCAATTCATTTTCATCGAGCTGGCTCATTTTCACACCATTCCGTTCGATAATAATGGGATGCTTACAGCCCCTTTGGAATCGCGCCATCACTTCATATATTTTCTCCTCAGCACTGGCTCTCAGCGGAATGAGTTTCTCTACCTTTTGCTCTTTTTTACCGTAATAACGTTCTAGTAAAAAACGTACCCTGATATAATGCCGCTGCCGGTGCTCCATCACAAGCGAGTAGGCTAAAAAAGTGAGCAGGATCCAGCCGTTGAATTGCAGCGGAGCAAAACAGAGTAACCCTGCTGTCAAAAGACCGAAAAAAATGAGTGAGCCTTTTATTGCAAGGGCATGTGCCTGTTGGAAAGGGTAAAAAACAGATAAGAGCAAAAAGAATAATTTTCCGCCATCAAGCGGCCAAATGGGCAAAAGGTTCACTAGAAAAATCGCTATATTATAAAAAGTAAACATCGTAAAGACGTCATATGAAATAAGTGAGGCTTCCATGAGAAGCCAGGCGACGAGCTGGAGCGGGACATGCTGAAGCGGTCCGCATAAAATGACCGCCAGTTCTTCTTTTAGCGGACGGTTGCCATGCTCTTCTACTTCTACCGCCCCGCCAAATGGCAGTAAAAAAATCCGCCGAATCCGCCAGTGATAATAACAAGCAGCCGCTGCATGTCCAAGCTCATGGACACAGACGATGATGAGCAAACAAAGCAGCGGCTTAATTTGACCTGATAGCATGGCAAATGCCATGACTATCCAAAGGAGCGGGTGAACATGGACCTTTGTCAGCATGAGCAGCCATCTATTCAAAGGTCATCACCTGAATGGGATCAATAAACTGTTCATTTTGCTTAATGGCGAAGTAATATGTCCCCTTCCCTTGTTCATCAAGCGCAATTTGACCAATTTTTTCCCCCTTATCGACAAAATCGTATAAAGCCACATCAGCTTCTTTTAGTTGGCCGTACCAGCTGTAGCTGTTATCTGCATGCTGCACCACGACTGTGAGCCCTGTATCACTTTTCTTTTTCACTTCTACGACATAGCCTTCTTTCATACTATCGATGGCTTCAGCAGATGTTTCAACTTTGACTCCGGCACCATTTTGCGTGAAGGATTCCTGTACTTTTCCAGAGGCAGGGACAGCCAGTTCTTGATTGGCTTGTACGTCCTTTTGCCCTTCTTTTCTATCGGTTAAAAAGGCAAGTGGGTTTCCGACAGTTTTCTCAAACCACCTGTTGGCGGCGGCAAATTGAAAATCTTGTTCAAAGGTTTGACTGATCATCGGCTTCAGCTGCTGAAAAGGCCCCGCCTGCCCTTTAAATGAAATAGCGGCAATCAGTACAAGAGAGGCAGAAAGTAAACATTTAAGCACAAACGTATTTGAATGAAATAACGGATGGCGAAATTTTTTCGTTTGGTGAGACGTTGACTCGTAGGAAGCCGAGCCAGAATGCTTTTCTTCTTCTGTTAACATGACCCATGGCGGAACATCATCTCTCTTCTTGAAAGCTGCCTTCTTAGGGGCAGCAGCTGGCTGCTTCATTTTGCGGCGCTGCGCTATTTTCTTTCGATACTCGTCCACTCTTTTCATAAGATCACCCTTTACATACAAACAGTTTGTACATTTTATGTGGCGACCTCATATGATATGCAACAAAAAGACCGATTCTCATCGAATCGGTCTCATCTCACGTGAATCATTATGCCCTTACACCGAAAAATGCTTTCAGCTTTGCAAACATCCCTTTGTTTTCTTCTTCAAAGGATTGAAGAGGAACAGATTCACCTAGTACGCGGCGAGCAATATTGCGATACGCAATGGAAACTTTATTTTTAGCATCCATGACAATCGGTTCACCATTGTTTGAAGCCTTAATGACATCATCATCATCGGCTACAATGCCGAGAAGATCAATTGATAAATGATGGACAACTTCATCCACATCCATCGAATCGCCATTTTTCGCCATGTGTGTACGAATGCGGTTCACAATCAAACGAGGCGGTTCAATATCCTCTTGTTCCAGCAAGCCGATAATTCGGTCTGCATCTCTCACAGCTGAGATTTCAGGTGTCGTGACCACAATCGCTTTGTCAGCACCTGATACAGCATTTTTAAAGCCTTGCTCAATTCCAGCAGGGCAATCAATGACAACATAATCAAAGTCTTGTTTCAATGATTGAATTAATTCTTTGATCTGCTCCGGCTCTACCGCCGTTTTATCGCTTGTTTGAGCAGCAGGTAAAAGATACAAAAGATCCTCGAACCGCTTATCCTTCACAAGCGCTTGGTGAATCTTGCATCTTCCTTCTACTACATCGACTAGATCATAAATAATGCGGTTTTCAAGCCCCATCACGACATCTAAATTCCGAAGGCCGATGTCGGTATCAACTAGACACACTTTTTTCCCTTGAATTGCTAGTGCTGTGCCTAAGTTTGCAGATGTTGTTGTTTTGCCAACGCCGCCTTTTCCTGAGGTAATCACAATAGCCTCGCCCAATTTCACATTCCTCCCTCAAGCCTTGTCAGATTAGGTCTTATATGAGCCAATTGCTGCAGGCGTTCAATGATCATATTGCCATCTATATCTAAATAAGCACATTCCATTTCATTTCCATCTTCTTTTTGATCCGGTGCACGGTTAAACACTTGTGCGATGCGAAGCTGGGTTGGAATCATATGAGATGCCGCAATCACAGCTTGTTTGTTTCCATTACATCCAGCATGCGCTACACCTTTTAATGCACCGAGCACAAAAATATTCCCCCCAGCACGAATAGTTCCACCAGGGTTGACATCTCCTATTAATAAAAGATCCCCTTCGACATAAAGCACCTGTCCAGAGCGTACAATTTTTGCTACAGAAGTAATCTCAGCCTCTGCTTTTAAACGTCTGGCCTCTTCAGTTGACATGACGTCACTTTCAATAGAGTGAATGACGAGATGTTCATTTTCAGACACCGCTTCAGTTAAACGCGCCTCTTGATCCTCTGTTAAATATCGAAAACCAAGTTTAATATGCACATTGACTTTATGTCCTTCTCTTCCGTCTGTATATTGCTCAAGTAAAAGAACCTCTCGCAAGCCAGAAAGAAGGTCTTCAAACGAACAGTCATCATTTAACTGTAATGTTAATCCGTTTTTTGTACCTTTTATTGTCACATACTGCTGTTTTTGAGTTTTCAAGATGCTCACCTCAACAACATACTCATTTCGCCGTAATTGGACAAACTCCTGCTTTTATTCGTCGATCAGTCCTTGTTTCACATTGATGAAAAAGAGCCTAAGCGGCACAACAAGTATGAGAGACGCAGCAGTATTTAAAAGAATCGTTGGAATAAAGCGTTCGATGACATACGTATTAAAAGGCATAATACCTGGTTGAATCGTCGCTTGAACGCCGTACACATAAAACTCCATCACTGCAACAGCAATCATCGATAGAAAGACAACGACTAACATATTCGTTTGGAGGACTTTGAAGGCTTTTGCTAACAAATAGCAGAGCGCACCAAAGCCAAACATATGAACACCAAGAATACCTGTATACGAAATATCATATAAAAGTCCAAAGACAAATCCATAAATCACACCATATTTTTGATTCACAAAAGCTGTCATAAATACAAGTGCGAGTAAGATGAAATGAGGTGCTAAAATTTGATTATCTGAAACAAATGGGAGCTTCACTAAATCGACAAAAATACTGTCAAATACGAAAATAAACAACATGACGAAAGCAAGAAGGACACGTTTCACGAGCCTTCCTCCT
The DNA here is from genome assembly GCF_000691145.1 of Bacillus altitudinis 41KF2b. Classification (GTDB taxonomy): domain Bacteria; phylum Bacillota; class Bacilli; order Bacillales; family Bacillaceae; genus Bacillus; species Bacillus altitudinis. The sequence goes on from NZ_ASJC01000003.1 coordinate 88,262, forward strand.
TCGTTAATTGAGATGCATCTGCCGTACTTGTGCTGCGATTCACAACAATCACACGGTCTAAATTATTGAGTTCAGCAGCTGGTTCTACATAAATAATTTTTGTCAGTCCGTAATGGTCCGGCTCAATTTCGCTTACCTTCCCAATCGTCAAGCCCTGCGGGAATACGCCCCCTGCTCCAGATGTTTCAACAAGATCTCCTTTTTTGACATCCCCATCAGCATCGGATTTTAAAATGTTCATTGTCAGCATTTTTTTCTTGCTGTCATAACCGTTAATAATTCCATTGAGTTCTTCTTTGCCCTTTTTCGCAAAAATTTTCGTTGAAATTCTATTATTTTGATCTGTAGAGCTTAGCAACCTTACAGTCGACGTAAAATTGTTGAGCTTATCACTTTCAATTTTCCCAATTAACGCACCACTCTCATTGGTGACCGCCATATCTTTTTCAACGCCTTGTTTTTTCCCTTTATCAATCATGACAAAACTATCCCAAAGGGACGGGTTTCTCGCAATGACTGTTGAAAGTATGGGCGTGTAGTCACGAATAGAGTTCACATATCCGAGCTGCTTGCGAAGCTTTTTGTTCTCATCTTCTAGTTCTTGAAGTTTCGCCTCATATTGGGTTTGTCCATCAAGTTTTTTTCGAAGACGCTCGTTTTCATCATATGTGTTCTTTAAATCTTGTACGTTCCCATAAATACCGGCAATAAATTGTGATGGTTTATGAAAGACACCTTGAAAAAAGCCTGTCGTATCCCCCACTAATTTTTCCGGCCATGAAGCACCTCTGCCGCTTTTCACAGAAAAACCAATCATGGCCACCAGTACGATGACACAGACAAGGAGCAACATTAATCTTTTATTCATAAAAAACTGCGGCATGTCTTACACCTCTTTATTTACGCCCAATTATCGATTATCTTTAGATTTTCCTTTGAACAAGTGAATATGTTCTAGTGCTTTCCCTGTTCCGATCGCCACACAGTCAAGCGGATCTTCAGCAATAATGACCGGCATTTTTGTTTCATCACTAATGACTTTGTCAAGATTACGTAGCAATGCACCGCCGCCTGTTAACACAATTCCACGGTCCATAATATCTGCTGCTAGCTCAGGTGGCGTTTTTTCAAGTGTCATTTTGACCGCATCGACAATTGTTTCCACCGTATCGCGAAGCGCTTTTGCAATTTCTTCTGCTGTAATAGAGATCGTTTTTGGCAGACCTGTTAAAAGGTCACGGCCGCGAATGTCCATCTCATCATGTACGTCAGGCTGCGCAGAACCGATTTCCATTTTAATCGCTTCTGACGTACGATCACCAATCATAAGATTATACGTTTTACGAATGTAGCTGCTAATCGCATCATCCATCTCGTCTCCTGCAACACGGATCGATTGAGATGTCACAATACCGCCAAGTGAAATAATGGCTACTTCTGTTGTACCGCCGCCAATATCTACAACCATGCTTCCAGTTGGCTCCCATACAGGAAGGTTAGCACCGATTGCCGCAGCAAATGGCTCTTCAATAGGGTATGCGTCACGAGCACCAGCTTGTCTTGTTGCATCAATGACTGCACGCTCTTCGACTGCTGTAATACCAGATGGTACACACACCATCACGTACGGTTTACGAGCAAAAAGCCCTTTACCTTTTAATGCTTGATTAATGTAATATTTCATCATTGTTGCTGTCGTCTCGTAGTCTGCAATGACTCCGTCTTTCATTGGGCGCAGTGCCACAACATTACCAGGTGTACGACCGATCATGTTTCTAGCGTCATTTCCAACCGCCACTATAGACTTCGTATCAGTTTCCAAAGCTACGACCGAAGGTTCTCTCACAACAATGCCTTTTCCTTTAATAAAAACAAGCGTATTCGCTGTTCCAAGATCTATTCCAAGGTCTTTTGTACCAATTCCAAACATATGTATGTATCTTCCTTTCTTAAACCAAAATTCCCTTTAGGGAAAAACTCATAAACTCTATTATATCGTAAAACATTGAAAAAAAAAGTGTTACAAATACCCTTTTTCCTTCAAACTCACAAATTTTTGATCACCGATCACTAGATGATCAAGCAGCTGTATTCCAATCAGCTTCCCACATTCAAAAAGTCGCTGTGTGACTTCAATATCTTCCCTGCTGGGCGTCGGATCTCCAGATGGATGGTTGTGCACACATATAAATGAAGCGGCCGAACGTTTAAAGGCCTCTTTAAAAATTTCGCGCGGGTGAACAATCGACGAATTTAGACTTCCGATAAACACAGTATGTTTATGAAGAACTTGATTTTTGGTATTGAGATAAAGACAAACGAAATTCTCCTGCGTCAAAAATCTCATATCTTCCATCACAAAATTCGCACCATCCTCCGGCGTGCGGATCACATAACGATTGTCCGTCGTTTGATGGTGTAATCTAGTGCCGAGTTCTAAAGCAGCTAAAAGAGAGATCGCCTTCGCTTTTCCAACTCCTCGAATCTTTGACAATTCTTCAATCGAAGCTTCCTTCACAGAACGAAGACCACCAAATGTTTGTAAAAGTCTTGCGGACACTTGAAGAACTGATTCCTTTTTTGTGCCTGTTCTCAAAAGAATCGCGACAAGTTCATGGTTTGATAAGCTGCTTGGGCCATATTTGACAAATCGTTCGCGCGGCTTTTCATCATGAGGAAAATGCTTCAGCAGCATAGGGAAATGATTCAAGATCTACACTCCTTTTTTGATTCCTTCCCGTCATCAAAAAGGGGTGATACCAAATGTTTCAAGCACTCTGACTGTTTTAGCAATAGGGAGTCCTACAACGGAAAAATAATCACCGTCTATTTTTTGTACAAACAGGGCACCTTTTCCTTGAATGCCGTAGCTTCCAGCTTTATCAAGAGGCTCACCGGTTTCAATATAGCGGTCTATTTCATCTTGTGTAAGCGGCCAAAATGTCACGTCTGTCTGTTCATAAAATGTTTCTTTTCTATTCTCTGATTGAATCGTGACACCAGTCAAGACTTGATGTGTCTTACCTGACAATAATTGAAGCATTGAGGCTGCATCTTCCTTGTCTTTTGGCTTTCCAAGACATTTGCCATCAATTGCAACAATTGTATCTGCACCAATGATCACAGCTTTGGGATGTATTTTTTGAATATCATTTGCTTTTTGTTCTGCCAACCATTGGACGTTCTCAGCAGGAGAAAGGTTTCGATTTATTTCTTCTTTTAAATCACTTGCTTGAATGTCATAAGAAAACCCTGCTAAATCAAGCAATTCTTTTCTTCTAGGTGATTGAGATGCGAGTATTAACTGGTTCATGTTTGTTCATCCTTTCAGGGTTTAGCCTAAGAAGTAAGATACCCATTCATCCTATCAAATGAATATCTTACCGACAATTGACGAAAATGCCATTTTCATGTTCCTACATCATTATGTTGGAAGCAAAAGAAAAAAACTAGTCATTTTTTGACTAGTTTGGCTGTTAAAAACATGATTTTACGTATTTAGTTGATCTAATAGCGCTTGCTGAGATTTCCAGCCATTTTCAGCAGATGGGTCATTTAAAAGCTGAACAGCTTTCAGCAAACTGCTTTTAGCTGGTGCGTCGGTTGTTTTGGCATTTTCGAGTTCAGAAATCAGCTGAGTGACTTCTTTTTGATCCACATCATCTCCTGCAATCATCTTAGAGGATAAGACAGATGCCTTCTCTATTAAACCTGTCAGCTCATCCGGCACTTGAAACGAGAGCTCTTTTCCTCCCCATGCTTCAAAGTGCTGATCGATCAATTTTTTCCCAACGGCACTTGTCATGCCTTGTTCTGTGGCAAGTCCGGCAATCACATAATATCCATCATCCATTGATACCTTTTTACCTGCATATCCTGCCTCTTTTAAACTGTCAACTAAGTCATCTGCTCCTTTTTCAGAAGAAAACTTTCCAGCCTGCACCACAAAGGTTGAAAAATGACCTGATGCACTTTTTTCACCTTCATTGTCCTTTGACGTATCTGCAAGATCAGCCGGTGGTGCATCTCCCCCAGCTTTCGCCGAAGGCCCGCTTCCAGATGCTGAGACGCTGATATGATCGCCTCCTGATGGATTGGCAGATCCATCTTTACTTAAACTTAGTGCAAATACACCGAGGCCTGTCCCTAGAACGACTGCAAACACAATCGTTGTCATCACTCGTTTGAAGGGACCGCGGTTTTTACTGAACTTCTGTTCAAAAGAACCTTTTTTCTTTTGATAGGGTGTGACGACCTTTGGATCCGAATGATAAATGTGATCTGCTGCATCGTCCCATTGAAAATCTTCTTCTTTCGGTTTGGACGGTTCCTCCTCGGAAGCGGCTGTCTCCTGTTCAGACTTCCTCTTTTCCTCCCAGTTCGAAAACGTCACTTGATCCTCTTGCTGTTTTTGAGGTTGATGATCTTCTCCATGCAGCATTTCTTCCTTGCCATTAATATTGACCTTTAACCCTTGTTTTTTTGCCTGCCTTTTTTTCACTGTCATTCCCCGCTTTCTGACATTGTTTGTAAGAAAGACCTTTCTGTCCAATGAAATAGCGCGAATGTAACCCGTCCTTCTTTCTGTTTCACACTTTAACATAGCCAATAAAAAAAAGAACAAGACTTTTGTCGGCAGGTTCAAAAAGTGTTCGCCAATTTTCTCATCCGAAAAAATCGCGAATTGGGTTTAACAGATCACCACAAAAAAGATAAAACCAGAAAGAACAAGCGATGGCAGGAACAAAAGGCAAGGGTTCATTTGCCTTGTAAGAAAACACCTTTGCGTAAACCATTCCCGTGACAGACGAAAGAAAAAGAATGATCAGAAATGGCTTAAATCCGAAGCAAAATGCAAGCACACCAAATAGTTTGACATCCGCTCCCCCCATACTATTTGGCTTGAAATGTTCTAAACTATAAAACAAAAGAAGACAAATAAGAAGAGATGCCGCTCCTTCCCACCAAATAAAAAGTGGTTCTAGCATGCGGTATATGACGAAAAGAGGAAAAAAGAAGAGAAAGAGCTCGTTGGGTACTCTCATATAAAAAAGATCGCTCACGACAGCAATCACGAATAAACTACATAGACTCACAAGAAAAAGGCCCTCAAAAGAGAAACCAGCATGTCTATAAACGAGTAAAAAAAGGCCGCCTGTCAACAGCTCAAACAGTGGATAAAGCAAAGAGAGCCGGGTTCCACAATGCTTACATGACCCTTTCAATACAATATAAGAAACAAGCGGGAGCATGTCGTGAAAAGAAAGCGGCTCTTTACAAGCTCCGCAGTGTGATCGAGGAAAAAGAATGGATCGCTTCATCGGAAGCCTCTCACCAACTAGATGAAAAAATGACCCCATGGCCATGCCTGTGAAAAACATAAAAAAATCAATCAAATTAGGTGACTCCTTCCGGAAATAGAATAGACCGGATTGTACCATAGCGATTCACCTTTGATCACCTTGCGAAAAAGTGATTTTCCCCCTCTCCTACATATCAAAAGAAAAAAGACGCGCATTGCATAGAAGCAATTTGCGTCTTTTCCTTACTGTAAAATACGACTTCGTACATCTGAGATAAAATAAAGGGAACCTGTCACCAGAATCATTGCTGAAGGGTCATCTCTTTTCTTCTGAATGAAGTCAAGCACTGCACGAGGGTCTTCATCAAACGATTTTGCTTCTAAATGACTGCAATCATAAAGCTTTTCCGCTGATTCAGCTCTTGGAAAGTCAAAGGAAACAAAATGAATCGATGAACTAATCCTTTCAAGCTTTTCGATCATTTGTTTGTAAGGTTTATCTTTTAAGGCACTAAAACATACATGAACCTGTTTACTAGAAAAATGAGCTTGTACAGTTTCAATTAAACGGTCCATTCCTTCTTCGTTATGAGCACCATCTAAATAAACAAGAGGCTGATCTTGGATCTTTTCAAATCTTCCAGCCCACACCGCTTGCCGAATTCCTTCATACACTTGCTCATTTAGCACATGGATATATCCTTCTTGCTCCAGCCATTCGATCAGTAGAACGGCAAGGGAGGCGTTCTGCCTTTGATGCGTTCCGATTAACCCTGTCTCTAGCTGCGAGTACTCCCTTTTTGGGGTAGTGAATGTGAAGCGTTCTCCTGTTTCAGTCGGCTGCTGGTCCTTAAAGGTACAAGTATCATGTAACGAGATAAACGGCGCATTTTTTTCTTCGGCTTTGTGTTGAATCACAGTAAGAGCTTCCGCTTGATGAACGGCCGTGATCATTGGAATCCCAGCTTTAATAATGCCAGCTTTTTCTGCTGCAATCTGATCAAGTGTGTCGCCTAAAATGGCCATATGATCGTGACCAATCGACGTAATTGCTGTTAAGATGGGCGCTGCCACATTTGTAGAATCAAGTCTTCCGCCAAGCCCTGTTTCCAAGAGGACAAAGTCTACTTGGTGCACATGGGCAAAATAAGCAAACGCACATGCTGTAATGATCTCAAACTCTGTTGCTGCACCAAGCTCTGTATCATCTAATTCATCAACTAAAGGCTTGATTTCGTTCGCCAAACTCAACCACTCTTCGTCCAAAATCGGCTCCCCATTAACACTAATTCGTTCATTGAACGTTAAAATAAATGGCGAGGTGAAGGTTCCAACTGAATAGCCCGCTGACTGTAAAATGGATCGCGTAAATGCAATCGTTGATCCTTTTCCATTTGTTCCAGCTACATGCACCGCTCTTATTTTTTGTTCAGGATGGTCTAGTCTGTCCATCAGCCATTTCATTCGTTCAAGTCCCGGTTTGACACCGAAAGCGAGTCTGCTATGAATCCATTCAATGGCTTCATGATAGGTTGTAAACAATGTCATCTCTCATTTCATACGAAATTTTCAAAAAAGACGACTCCAATTCATTAGGAGCCGTCTTTTCACTCTTATGCTTTCAGCTCTTCAATACGCTTTTGAACAGCTTCGCGTTTTGCGACATAATCACGTTCTTTCGCACGCTCTTCTTCTACGACACTTTCAGGTGCTTTTTTCATAAAGCCTTCATTGCCAAGCTTTTTCTGAACTCGTTCCACTTCTTTTGTCAGTTTATCAAGCTCTTTTTGCAGACGGGCAATTTCTTCGTCTAAATTGATTAAACCTTCAAGCGGAAGAATGAGCTCTGCTCCAGAAATAACTGCTGTCATCGCTTTATCACTAGCAGGAACATCCGTGCCAATTTCAAGCACACTTGGATTCGTAAAGCGTTCAATATATGAACGGTTCTTCTCTAAACGTTCCTGTACATCAGATGTGGATGCTTTGATATATAGCTCAACTTGTTTGCTCATTGGTGTGTTGACTTCACTGCGAATATTACGAACAGAACGAATCAGTTCAACAAGCAGCTTCATGTCAGCAGAAGCTTGTTCGTTGGAAAGCTCCGGCTTCACTTCAGGCCATGCCGCTACAGTAATGGACTCACCTTCATGAGGTAGATGCTGCCAGATTTCTTCTGTTAAGAACGGCATAAACGGATGTAGAAGTCTCATCGTTTGATCTAATACATACGCAAGGATCGAACGAGTCGTTTTCTTCGCCGCTTCATCTTCTCCATAAAGCGGAAGTTTCGCCATTTCAATGTACCAATCACAGAAATCATCCCAAATGAAGTTGTATAAATGTCTGCCCACTTCACCAAATTCATACTTATCAGCAAGCTGTGTGACACTTTCAATCGTTTCATTTAGTCGTGTTAAAATCCATTGATCAGCGACTGATTTTTCTCCTGTCAAATCAAGCTCATCGTACGTTAAACCATCCATATTCATTAAAGCAAAACGGGATGCGTTCCAAATTTTGTTCGCAAAGTTCCAAGTGGATTCAACCTTTTCAAAGCTAAAACGTAAATCTTGACCTGGAGAGCTTCCAGTCGCTAAGAAATATCTCAGTGAATCCGCACCGTATTTGTCGATGACCTCCATTGGATCAATTCCGTTGCCAAGTGACTTACTCATTTTACGCCCTTGTTCATCGCGAATAAGACCGTGAATGAGGACATCTTTAAATGGTTTTTCTCCTGTGAATTCAAGACCTTGGAAGATCATGCGAGAGACCCAGAAGAAGATGATGTCATAGCCTGTAACAAGCAGGTTTGTTGGATAGTAGCGCTTGAAGTCTTCACTGTCTGCATCCGGCCAGCCCATTGTAGAGAAAGGCCAAAGCGCTGAACTAAACCATGTATCAAGCACATCGTTATCCTGTTCCCAGTTCTCTATATCTTCTGGCGCTTCCAGTCCCACGTATACTTCCTTCGTTTCTTTATGATACCAAGCCGGGATGCGGTGTCCCCACCATAGCTGACGAGAAATACACCAGTCACGGATATTTTCCATCCAGTGTAAATACGTCTTTTCAAATCGGTCTGGAACAAATTGAACTTGCTCATCACCTTTTTGCAGATTGATGGCTTCATCTGCGAGCGGCTGCATTTTCACAAACCATTGTGTTGATAAATATGGCTCCACTACAGCGCCACTGCGCTCACTGTGACCAACTGAATGCATGTGGTCCTCAATTTTGAACAAAATGCCTTCTTCTTGAAGATCTTTCACAAGCTGTTTACGACATTCGAAGCGGTCCATTCCTTTGTATTGAAGTGCGTTTCCATTCATTGTGCCATCTTCATTCATCACAAGAATGCGCTCTAGGTTATGACGGTTTCCAAGCTCGAAGTCATTCGGGTCATGAGCCGGCGTAATTTTTACAGCTCCTGATCCAAATTCCATATCGACATAGTCATCCCCGACGATTGGAATCTCTCGGCCTGTAATTGGTAAAACAACTGTTTTCCCAATCAAATGCTGATAGCGTTCATCTTCAGGATGTACAGCGACTGCTGTATCTCCCAGCATCGTTTCAGGTCTTGTTGTCGCAATTTCAATCGAACCTGATCCATCTGCAAGCGGATATCTCAAGTGATAAAACGCACCTTGCACATCCTTGTAGATGACTTCAATATCAGAAAGGGCCGTTTTTGTTGCTGGGTCCCAGTTAATGATGTATTCTCCGCGATAGATCAATCCTTTTTCATACAATTGAACAAACACTTGGCGGACCGCTTTATTCAAGCCTTCATCTAATGTGAAACGCTCACGCGAATAGTCTAGACCTAGACCCATTTTCGCCCACTGGCTGCGAATAAAATCGGCATACTCTTCTTTCCATTTCCACGTTTCTTCTACAAATTTTTCACGTCCGAGATCATAGCGGCTCACACCTTCTTCGCGAAGCTTCGCCTCTACCTTGGCTTGTGTTGCAATACCCGCATGATCCATTCCTGGCAGCCATAAAACATCATAGCCCTGCATCCGTTTCATACGAGTCACGATGTCTTGAAGAGTTGAATCCCAAGCATGCCCTAAGTGTAATTTTCCTGTCACGTTTGGTGGAGGAATGACGACTGTATATGGATCTTTCGTTTTGTCATTTTGTGCTTCGAAGAATTTCCCTTCAAGCCAGTACGTATAGCGGTCTTTTTCAATCGCATTTGGATCGTACTTTGTTGGCATTTCTTGATTATTTGTTTCCATTTGTGTTACCTCCACATTTTTTCGGCTGATGAAACATAAAAAAAGCCTTCTCATCCTTATAAAAGGACGAAAAAGCTTTTTCGCGGTACCACCTTTTTTCACGAAACACTTAGACGTGTCCCGTACTCTCTAAAGGATAACGGGGATCTCCCGAATTTCTCTACTACATGTTTCAAGAAATTAAGCTCACAGGCGACCTTCCAAACAAGTGCATCCTAGAAAACCTTTCAGCTATTGGTTTCCCTCTCTTTAGGGTCTTGCTCGTACTCTTCCTGATCCACGCTTACGATATATCACGTTCATCAGCTTATACTCATCTTTTATTAATATTACTAAATGCCTTTTGTTTTCGTCAATCATCTTTTCCGCTTTTCTTCTTCTTTATACAAATTGGGCAGGCACCCTTTGCCTCTTTGCCCATATGATAATAACAAAATAAAGAAGGAGGGCGTTTTATTTTGAAAAAGATCAATCCTTACACACTCCCCCCATGGCTTAGACAAATTCGGGCAGTTGCCTCCCAAGTCGTTCTCCCGATTGCCATATTTCAAGGCTTTCGCACGATCATTTTTCCTACAACATTTGACGTCCTCATCTTAGGAATTCTTATATTTCTCGCCTGTGCCTTTCACCTTGATTGGTTTTAAGAGAGCTGAAAGCTGCAGGCTCACTCTTATGTATCGATTACCCCATGTTAGACATTTGACAGCAAACAACCTCGTCACTCTTCTGATGACGAGGCATTTTGTTCTTCTTCAAGGCGTCTAGCCTGCTCAATTTCGTGTATTTTCATGACGGTCGGCTCAGAATTTTTCATTTGCCAATACGCCCTTAACAGCTCCTGACAACTTTCCATCTCATCCTGTCCGCCTGCTTCATAGGCTTTCACCGTATCAAACAAACCCTGCGGATAAGCGAGGTAGCTCAAGAACAAATGAATCTCTTCCTCACGAAGTTTATTTCCCTTTTGATACGTATAAAACAAAGATGTGCATTCAGGACAAGGAGTAGGGTAGGTTTTGAATGTGCGATAGTAAAAGGTCAAAAGGTCATATATGGGGGTAGCCTTTTTGGACCGCTCAAAATTGGTGAAATGTCCTGTACCTACATCATTGTACAAAAAGTGATGGATTGACAATTGCCCATGGTTTAACACAATACGTGTCGCCTCTTGGTCTTTCATTTCCTCATGCCAATCCTCTAAACGTTCAAGTGCAAATTCACTTGCAGACATCGCTTCTGAAAAGTACATAGCAGCAGCCAGCTCAAATGGCGACATATACCATGTTTGTTCTGCCCGCTCGATAAATCGTTCATACATGTCTTTCTCTGTTTCCCATTTGCTTTTCATTTGGGTGTAGTGAGCCTCTATTTCCTGCTCTGTAATGTCCATCATGACTTCTGTTCGTTTATGAAGTCTTGCAATCTCTTGAAATAAATATTCATGTTTATCGTCCTGCTCTTCTCTCTTTTCATTCGTCAGCCATGGCATAAGGTAATACGTGTACTGGCTTTCTCGTTGATTTGAGAAAAAGGAACCGCTCTTCGTGCGATAAATCGGCACAAAGGAGCGATAGCCTTTTGATTCTAGTTCAAGCATTTGCTCTGTAAATTGCATGTGTCGATGGGGTTTTACTCGCTTTAGTGCAAATACGCCCTGCTTTGTATACACTCTAACGACTGCTGGACTGACAGGTTCGATATATTCAGCCTCAAGCCCATATTCGTATAGGACAGATTGGATTTCATCCACGTTCTCTCACCACATTTTCTCGGTCCATCATCTCATACTATGCATTGCTTTTTTGATATTCAGGAATATAAAGAATCTGCCCTTCTTCAAGCTCTGCATCCACCGACAATGAATTCGTTCGAAGGAGCTGCTGCACATTCAACTGATATCGCTCACAAATACGATCGACCGTATCTTCTTGCTGAACTATACATATTTTCATGCGAGAAAAATCTTCCTCCTCCTGCTTAGCGAACAGCTTCGTTAAATAAAGAGAATTCTCACTGCCAGACGCTTCTCTCTGGTCATGTTCAAACTCCTCAGCTTCTTGAGCTGATTCATACACCTTTGGTGCTTCACGTTCATATAATCGTTCGAACTGATAGCTGTCATCCCGCTCTTCCTGCGTCTGTTCCATCTGATAAGCAGGTGATTCAAAGGCTGGATAAGCTGGCGGCTCTTCTTCTTCCTTGCTCTCTGCTTCAGGGTCTTTCCTCACTTCCACCTCAAAGAACGTATCATCCCGCTCCTCTTCTTCTAACAGCTTAGGCGGGTCAAAGAATGGCGGCTCTTGAACTTGAGTTTCTGGGAAGGAACGATACCCAAGCGCCACGGCTTCTTCTTCCTCATATTCCTCCTCTTCTTCTGCTTCTTCCACCATCACCGTCTCGATGTCTATTTCATCCTCTTCTTGTTCAGTTCGCGCTTCATGTTGCAAAACGGCCTGCTGTTCTGCATTTTCTTCACGCTCTTCACGTGGCAGCATTTCTTGCTCTTCATATTCAGACTGCGCCTGATATTCATAAGTGACATCGCCATATTCCTCTTCAGCACGATGGACAAATTCATATGGCTCTTCTACAAGCGGTTCAGGCGTTCCTTCATCTAACAGACCTTCAATGGCCAAATCAGCCTGAATCGTGAGCAAACGGCTTTCTGTCAGCTGGTAATCAAATGCATCAATAAACACAAATACATCATTTAAATGACTAATTTTGTTCTTGGGGATCGTGATATCCACCGGAAATTGATGCAGCAGCTCAGCCGTTCCGTCCTCTCTTACCTTCACCTCATCAGCCTGCCTGTATGATGCATAGGAACTGGATTCACCCATTAGCTCCTCTTGATTTATGTTGTATTCTCCTGTTAGCTCGAGTGAACCTCTAATGGAAACATAATCATTCACTTCTTGAACGAGAATGTCAGGATCGAGAGAAATTGACAGCAGCTCACTGACTTCCTGTCCGTTTTTGAAATAAATGGACTCTTCTACCGAAAACTGTAATCGATTGTTTTGAGACAAGTCGGTGTCCTCCTTTCATCTAATCCTTCAAAATAAAATTAGATGTCAATACAGGTGTATGAAGGAGGCAGTGAAAATATGATTGGTTTTATGCAAAGCAAAAAGCCGATATGTCTCCATATCGGCTTTTGGTTACTGAGCTAATTTTTGAAATACCTTTTCAACTGTCTCAATTGTATACTCGATGTCTTCATCCGTATGAGCAGTTGATAGGAACAGCCCTTCGAATTGTGAAGGTGGAAGGAAGATGCCGTGATCAGCCATTTCCTTGTAGAATTCAGCGAATAAAGCAAGGTCAGCTGTTTTCGCTGTATCGTAATTGACGACTTGTTCGTTTGTAAAGAAGAATCCAATCATGGAACCTGCACGGTTAAATGTTAATGGAATCCCATGTGCTTTCGCCGCTTTTGAAATACCTTCTTCCAAACGATCTCCTTTGCGTCTAAACTCTTCATAAGACTCAGGTGTCAGCTGTTTTAATGTTTCAAGACCTGCTGTCATCGCAAGCGGGTTACCGGATAACGTTCCTGCTTGATAAATCGGGCCGCTTGGCGCAATTTGTCTCATAATGTCCGCTCTACCGCCATAAGCACCAACTGGCAGGCCGCCTCCGATGACTTTACCAAGACATGTCAGATCAGGCGTAATGCCAAAATAGCCTTGGGCACAATGATAATCCACACGGAAGCCTGTCATGACCTCATCAAAAATGAGTAAAGAGCCATATTGCTCGGTGATGTCTCTCAATCCTTGCAAGAAACCTTCTTGCGGAGGGACAACCCCCATATTTCCTGCAACTGGTTCTACAATGACACCTGCAATGTCGTCTCCAAATTCTTCAAAAGCGACTTTGATGCTTTCTAAATCATTGTATGGAACGGTGATCGTATTGCTTGCTGTACCTTCAGGGACACCAGGGCTATCCGGAAGTCCAAGCGTTGCCACACCCGAACCAGCTTTAATAAGCAAAGAATCACCGTGGCCATGATAACAGCCTTCAAATTTCACAATTTTGTTTCTGCCTGTAAAACCACGTGCTAGACGAAGCGCACTCATCGTCGCCTCTGTTCCAGAGCTGACCATACGAATGACCTCAATAGAAGGAACTCGTTCTGATACAAGCTTAGCTAATTCATTTTCAACTAAAGTAGAAGCACCGAAGCTTGTACCATGTTCAGCTACTCGCTGAATGCTTTCAACCACACGGTCATTCGTATGCCCTAAAATAAGCGGTCCCCACGATAAGACATAATCAATATATTCATTTCCGTCAATATCGTATATTTTTGCGCCTTTTCCTCGTTCCATAAAAATCGGGTCTGTATTGACTGATTTAAATGCGCGCACAGGGCTGTTCACACCACCCGGCATTAACTGCTGCGCTTCTTTAAATGCTTGCTTTGACTTTTCATAGCTACGTCCCATTTCAACGTCCTCCTGTCTATCCGTTCTTTATTCTGAGAGCCATTTTGCTGCATCTTTTGCATGATACGTAATGATTAATTCTGCGCCTGCACGTTTCATGCTAGTCAGCATTTCAAGAACAAGCTCTTTTTCAGAAATCCACCCATTTTGAGCTGCTGCTTTCACCATTGCATACTCTCCGCTCACATTGTACGCAACAACAGGAAGTGTAAATTCATTTTTCACATCACGCATGATATCTAAGTATGAAAGTGACGGCTTCACGATCAGGAAGTCAGCGCCTTCTTCTACATCAGACTGCGCTTCTCTCAGTGCTTCTAAGCGGTTTGCAGGGTCCATTTGATACGTTTTACGATCTCCAAACTGCGGTGTGCTATGCGCCGCATCACGAAACGGACCGTAAAAAGCACTTGCATATTTCACAGCATATGACATGACAGGCACATGAACAAAGCCGGCCTCATCAAGCGCCTCACGAATTGCGATAACAAAGCCATCCATCATGTTTGATGGAGCAATGATATCTGCACCTGCACGAGCCTGACTGACAGCGGTTTTCGCTAAGAGCTGAAGAGATTCATCATTTAAAATTTCTCCATCTTCAACGATTCCGCAATGTCCGTGATCTGTATATTGGCATAAGCAAGTATCAGCAATGACCACAAGCTCAGGGAAATGCTTTTTGATTTCAAGCGTTGCTCTTTGAACAATCCCATGATCGTGATAAGCTTCACTGCCTACATGGTCTTTATGGTCTGGTACCCCAAAAACAATGATAGATTTAATCCCAAGGTCAACAAGCTCTTGGACTTCTTCTTTCACAAGATCAACTGAAATGTGATAGACACCCGGCATTGAAGGGACTTCTTTCCGGACATTCTCTCCCTCTACAAAAAAGATCGGATAAATGAAATCAGAGGGTCTTAAAAATGTTTCTCTCACCAATTCTCTCATTCCTGCGCTTGTACGCAATCTGCGGTGTCTGTTAAATTTCATCATTGGTTCAACTTCCTTTCAGATAAACGGCACATCAAATCAAGCATCCCGTCTATCGTATAAGTATCTGGGGTTTCAGAAGAAATCCCGTATTGAAGCAGTGCCTCTTGTGTAAGAGGACCGATGCTCACAAAACATGTGTCTGATGCAGCTAATCTATCGATATCAGCCTCCATGGCGTGCATAAAAGAATGAACAGTGGAGGAGCTTGTAAATGTAATAAAATCAAATGATTGCTCCATCATTGCCGACTTGAGTGCGATAATTCCGTCCTCATCCTTCACTGTTTCATATATAATCCACTCTTTTACATCAATGCCAAGCGGAACGAGGGTATTCTTCACCACATCTCGTGACAGGTGGCCTTTTGCTACAAAGACACATTCTTCTGGGTTTACATGTTCAATTAAAGCATCTGCCAGTTCTTCTGCTATAAATCGCTCTGGAACCACATCCACTTTTAGGCCGTGCTGCATCAGATAGGCAGATGTTTTTTCACCTACAGCCGCCACTTTCAAGTGGGATAAGCTTTGATGTAATTGATGCTTCTCTATATAACTAAGAAAAAAAGACGCACCATTTACACTCGTAAACACAAGCCAATGGCTTGCTTCTAAGTCTTCTAAAAATGCCTTCGCTTTTTCTTTTGTCAGCGTTGGTTCAAACCTGATAAGAGAGGTTAAAACAGCATGGCCGTTCAGCGCTTCAATTTTCTGCTGAAACGCACCCGCTTGACGTTCATTTCGAGTGACAAGCACCGTCTGTCCGTAAAGCGATTTGGCTATCGTCATTGGGAGGACAGATCCTTTTTCACCTTGTCGATCAAATCCTTTGCTCCCTTATCCGCCATTTGCTTCGCACATGCTGTTCCGATTGCCTCAGGGTCAGTACCTGTTACGGTTTCTCGAATAATCGTATGCCCATCCGCAGATGCCACAAGACCTGTCAATTCAATTTCATCACGCTCATTCATCGTTGCATAACCAGCGATCGGCACTTGACAGCTTCCATCCATTTGCTTAAGGAAGGCTCTTTCAGCAAGGACCGTTTTCTTTGTATACTCATTTGTGAATTGAGCTAACAGCTGCAATAGCTCTTCGTCATCTCCCCGGCATTCTATCGACAATGCGCCCTGCCCCACAGCAGGAAGGCAAGTATCAGGAGCTAAAAATTCCGACACGACTTCTTGACTCCAGCCCATTCTAGACAATCCGGCAGCCGCTAGAATAATCGCATCATATTCTTCATTTTTCAGTTTTTCGAGTCTCGTATCAATGTTTCCACGGATCCATTTAATCTCAAGATCTGGTCTCTCCTGAAGAAGCTGTGCACTGCGCCGTAAGCTGCTCGTTCCCACAACCGCTCCCTTTGGTAGTTCATGAAGACGGAGATGATCCTTTGAAATCAATGCATCCCTCACATCTTCACGCTCAGGAATACATCCGATGACTAAACCTTCCGGAAGAGAAGCCGGCATATCTTTCATGCTGTGTACTGCCATATCGATGTCATGGTTCAGCATTGCCTGTTCAATCTCTTTAACAAACAGACCTTTTCCGCCAACCTTTGATAAGGTCACATCTAAAATTTGATCACCCTTTGTCACAATCTCTTTAATTTCAAAAGAATAAGAAGGGTTTAGTTCAGACAACTTTTGAATGACCCATTTTGTTTGTGTAATCGCAAGTTTGCTTCGTCTAGAACCTACTTTAATTGTACGCATTACGTCTTCCTCCCGACAATGCCCTTAAGACTCATCATTATTGAAACCAATGAAAGGTTGATAAGCTACCAAGCAGAAAATAATTGATCATCAGCACAAGAAATGAAGCGACATTCCATCGCGCCACGATTTTGCCCTGCATATTTCTCACCAGTCTAATGTATAAGTAAAAGCCGTATAAAAACAGCATAATAAACGAACCGAGCACCTTTGCATCTGTCCAGTACAACGTATCATACGAGATATATGCCCATATAATGCCAAGAATTAAACTAAGCAAGAGCATCGGCACGCCAATAATATTTAAGACATACGCCATGTGATCAAGCTTTGATAAATCTTCAATTCTCAAAAGCCATTTTCCCCATTTTTTCTTTTTCAGCAAACGATATTGAAATAGATAGAGGAGTGAAAAAGCAAATGAAAGTGAAAAAGCGCCGTATGATAAAATGGCCATCGTAATATGAATGACGAGCAGCTCACTCGTCAGCTTTCCCGTCAGTTCGGCAGAATGAAGATCGGATGGTGTAAAGGTGTGAATCGCCATCATGGAAAAACCAATCACATTTGTAAAAAAGACAATAAATTCAACGCGTAATACTTTTGTCAAAACAAGTGACAATGTCACAAGCACCCACGTATAAAAATATAACCCCTCTGCTACATTCAACACAGGGAATCGGTCTGTTTCCATCATAATATAAAACATGTAGACTGTTTGCAGCAGCCAGACAATAGAAAGCAACCAGAAAGCCATTTTTCCAGCCTTCCGGTTGTGTTGAAGAAAATCTATGAAATAGAACAAGACACTGAGTGCATAGATCAAGGTCGTCGCTTCACCTAGTCTCGCTACAATGGATTCCATCATCGCCTAATCACTCACTGGCAACTGTAGCAAGGCCTTGTGCCATATTTGTTTTAAACAGCTGAAACGCCCCTTGCTCCACCTGCATCGGCTCTGCCTTTTGCTCTTCATCTTCAACCTGTAAATCAAAGATTTCTTTAAAGAGTAAAAGTTTTTCCTCTGCATTCGGCTCCCCGGCAATTTCTTTGGCCTTTAAGATAGGATCTTTCAGCATTTGATTGATGATGCTTTTCGTATGTTTATTTAACAGCTTCATTTCACGATTTGTGAGGTTTGGAAGCTTTCGTTCGATGCTTTGCATCGTATCCGCTTGAATCGAGAGTGCTTTTTCTCTTAAAGCAGAAATCACAGGAACCACTCCGAGCGTATTAAGCCATTGCTTAAATTCCACAATTTCAGCTTCGATGAGAAGCTCCACCTCTTCAGCTACTGCACGGCGCTCTTTCAGGTTAGCTGCCACAATGCCCTCAAGGTCATCAATGTCATACAAAAAAGCACCTTCTACTTCAGAAATAGCTGGATCTAAATCACGTGGTACTGCAATATCCACCATGAATAGAGGTCTGCCTTTTCTCTGTTTGTTCGCTTTTTCGACCATTTCCTTTGTGATCACAAATTGTTTAGCCCCAGTAGAGCTAATTAAAATATCCGCTTCAGATAAAGTTTTTTCTAATTGATTCAAGCTCTTAGGCTCTCCTGAAAAGCGGCCGGCCAGTTCTTTGGCCTTTTCGAACGTTCGATTGATGACTGTTACCTGGCCAATTCCTTGACCTTGAAGGTTTTGAGCCGCCAGCTCGCCCATTTTACCCGCACCAAGAATAAGGACATGTTTATCAGAAAGACGTCCAAAGATTTTTTTGGCAAGCTCCACTGCCGCATAGCTGACAGATACAGCATTAGACGCAATATCTGTTTCCGCATGAGAGCGTTTCGCAACTGTTACCGCCTGCTTAAACAAATAATTGAAAACGGTACCAATGGTCTTCTCCTCTTGAGCGACTTTAAAGCTTGAGCGCACTTGACCGAGTATTTGTGTTTCACCAATGACCATAGAATCAAGTCCACAGGCAACCCGGAATAAATGCTCAACCGCTCCATCATTTTCATAAAACTTCAAATATGGAGAGACATCTTCTTTTTCTAAACCGAACCAATCTGCTAAAAATCTTTTTATATAAAACCGACCAGTATGAAGCTGATCTACAACTGCGTAGATCTCTGTTCGATTACATGTTGAGATGACGATATTCTCTAGAATGCTTTTTTCTTCTTTAAGCTTGGACATCGCTGTTCCGAGCTCGCTCGGTTCAAAGCTCAGCTGTTCCCGTATCTCAACAGGGGCTGTTTTATAATCTAAACCCACAACAAGAATATGCATAACTTCAGCTTGCACCCCCAACGCCCTGTCTAATTTATAATAATTACAATATAGAATTTATTATTTATAATGATTATAACATATATTCATTTTTAACTGGATAAAAATTGTGAACAGATTTCAAAAATGTTGTGATATAGTAGAAAAATGTTCGACATCGAATGCCATATCATCACTTCAAGCAATTTACCAGATTTGGCGCGTGCGGACAAATGATCTGCTTATAAGAAGGTGACATCTTTGAAGAAGAAATCTATTTTGCTGCCGCTCACTTTGCTGGCTGTAGCACTATATGCCATTCTCTCAGGAGATCAATTTGACATTTGGAAAGATCAGGAGAAATGGTATACACTTGTACTGCTTTTTGGCCTTGCTTTCTTATATCAAGGAAAGAAGGAACAGGAAACCTCTCATGTGTTTATCGGTATGCTCATGACAGGCCTTGCGCTACACTTTATCCTTCAGCCGAAATTAGAACACTGGCCAGATACATTTACGATGATTGTGTTCATCGTCGGCCTCGCACTTTTAATGAAATCATCACAGAAAAAGGAATATCGAATAGAAAGTGTTGTTCTCATTGCACTCGGTCTATTCCTTTATTTCTTTCAACAAATTACAAAGCAACTTAGCACACTTTCGATCCCTACTTCCGGTTTTGAATTGTACTGGCCATATGTATTGATTGCCGTCAGTCTCCTCTTATTATTTTTAAAAAGGAAATAACTTATACAATATAATTGTTTGATAAGCCATCAATTGGATGTTTTATAATACACATCTTACGAGAAGAAGAAGATCCAGTTTAACTGATATAGACGACAATAACCGCCTTATCTGCAGTTGCTTGTGTAGCAACATTTTGCAGGTAAGGCGGTTTTGTTTTTCTCCCCTTATGTCAAGTATCATTAAATTGATATCAGTGTCACTGTCAAGCAATTATTATCATTTTTATGGTTTCGTCTTAAGTTCATTTTCATCAGGTAATCTAAATCCAAATTCTTTTTCCCATAAATCATTTCCGCTATCAAACATTTCATTTAGTATATCCACTTCATCAGCTTGATTCCCAAATCCAGCATCATGAGCTAAAATAATGCCGAAATACGACATACAATCGTAATAATAGTTTTGTGGTAACAGCATATGTAAATGCCAAACCTCATCAATTTCAGTATTTGGGGCAAAAGAACAATCGGGATATTTTTTGATCATGAACCAAAATTTTTTGTATTGATCTACTAATCGAGTAACATTCTCTTTATCCATTCCTTCAAAATAGTAACCAAACTTCAAACATGCTTCTACTAAGTCCACCGAAAAGTCAGGATAACTCACTTTATCCATTCATTGAATTCCCCTTTTTAAAATATTTTTTAGAATCAAAAATCGAATGATTCCTATACAAAGACATAATGGAATGATGTAAGAAATATTGAAAATTTTAGAACTTTCCAACATGAATGTAATCACTGTAATGATTAATATCGTTCCTAGCTGATTCAATGTATTCATACCTGCAAGTGCCATACTTCTATAGTGAGGATCAAAAACAACTAAAAAAGATGCTTTGATTAAGCTCATAAACAACGGGTTAATGAGTGTCAAAATAAAAAAACCAATTAAAAACAGTGAACTATCGGGCGCTAAAATCATTAGAATTAACCCAAACATAAGATATATCGTTATAAGATAGATTTTCGAATGTATTTTTTGTATATCCATTCTTCGGATCAATAGATTTCCTAGTAAAACCGATACTCCGCCAATTAGCCAAAATAATGATACAGTAAGATCACTTGCCGAAAACGTTTCTTTCAGAATAATAAACGAATAATTCATTACTACAGGTAAAAACATCCCATCAATAAACATGATGCACAAATAACTCTTTGGTACTTTTTTAAATATTTCAACATTCGCGAAAGATATACTTTCGATTTTCAACTGGGCAACAATTGGATACAAATACTCATAAACCAACAAACCAATAAAAAAGAGCAGAAAAACAAGATACATTTCTGATCCAAAGAATATAAACAAAATTGGTCCACTAAAGAAACCAATTGTTTTAGCTGAGAGTAAAAACATATTACGATATGCAATATCTTTATGGGGTTGATTGGATAAAAACATGTTAAATCCCGATTCTAAAATAAACGATAAGCCATTTATAAAAAATTGAAAAGCAAGCATTAAAAAAAACATTAGATTAAATAATTGATTGT
The DNA here is from genome assembly GCF_000691145.1 of Bacillus altitudinis 41KF2b. Taxonomy (GTDB): domain Bacteria; phylum Bacillota; class Bacilli; order Bacillales; family Bacillaceae; genus Bacillus; species Bacillus altitudinis. The sequence goes on from NZ_ASJC01000003.1 coordinate 109,470, forward strand.
TTAAAGCAAAAAACGAAGCAAGGGTTAGGATAGACAATGTGGTGACGAAAAATTTTGCTGTGTATCTAGAAAAAACTTTAAATAAATAGTTGCTCACAATATTACTTAAAATAAACGAAAAGCCACCAATCAGATACATACTGCCTGCATAAAAATAGGAACCAGTCATCTCAAAGAAATAAAGAGGCAATCCAGTCCAAACTAATGCCCCTATGAAAACAATCATAGTATCCAAATAAACTAATGTACTCACTCTACTAATATTCATGTACACTATTCCTTATTTAAGTGTTAAGAAACAGAGATTCTAAAAAACCTCTGTTTCTCATCATACTCTCTTACTTTTTCTTTAATTCCTTTTGCATTTCTTTCATTTCATTTAGCGAGTAATTATAGCATGTTCTCGCTTTCAGTTTTGATTGTTTTTCCTTCATTTCATTTAGTGAGTAATTGTAACAAGTTCTTGCTTTTAATTTCATTATTACCACTCCTATCTGAAATATTTTCAATATCATATTACCGTAATTGATTTTATTTGTAAATATGGAAATTAATTATAATTTAGCATCTATTTAATAAACTTTCGGCATTCAATAATTTCTAGAAACAGAACGAATTTAAACTTAATCGTTTTCCTTCAAGTTCTACGTTTTTCTCAGCATATGAAAAAAAGTTGTAAGAAAACAAATGTTTTCTTACAACTTTTTATTATCTTCTTAGCTGTTAATCTTCGCAAGGATCGCATTCCAAGCTTCATCTTTTCCCTTTTTTGTTTCAGAAGAGAAAAGGATTAATTCATCTGAAGGGTCAATGTCGAGTGTCTGTTTGACGACTTTCACATGCTTTTCCCATTTGCCTTTTGGAATTTTATCGGCCTTTGTCGCAATAATGATCACAGGAACTCCATAATATTTAAGGAATTCATACATGTTCACATCATCTGCGGATGGCTTATGACGCAGATCCACAATTTGGACGACTGCTTTTAACTCTTCACGCATTGTAATATACGTTTCGATCATTCTCCCCCATGCTTCGCGCTCTGTTTTTGATACTTTTGCAAAGCCATAACCTGGGACGTCCACAAAATGGAGCATATCATTAATAATGTAAAAATTAAGCGTCTGGGTCTTTCCTGGTTTAGAAGACGTACGCGCTAAATTTTTCCGATTAATCAATGAGTTAATGAACGAGGACTTTCCAACATTTGATCGTCCAGCAAGTGCGATCTCAGGCAGTCCCCCGCTCGGGTACTGCTCTGGTTTCACCGCACTAATGACGATATCTGATTTTGTTACTTTCATCTTCCCTCTCCTACTAACGCTTTCTCAAGCACCTCATCTAAATGTGAAACCGGAATAAAAGTTAATCCTTCTCTCACACTTTCAGGAATATCATCAATATCCTTCTCATTGTCCTTTGGAAGAATAATCGTTTTCAGTCCTGCACGATGTGCGCCTAATGCTTTTTCTTTTAATCCGCCAATCGGAAGCACTCTTCCTCTTAACGTAATTTCTCCTGTCATGCCAACCTCTTTTGAAACAGGACGTCCTGTGAGTGCTGATACAAGAGCCGTCGCAATGGTAATACCAGCTGATGGCCCGTCCTTTGGAACCGCACCCTCTGGAACATGGATATGAATATCGTGCTTTTCATTAAATTGAGGATCAATGTTCAGTTCATCTGCTTTTGAACGGATATAACTGAATGCCGCCTGCGCAGATTCTCTCATGACATCACCGAGCTTACCTGTTAGCAAAAGCTTGCCTTTACCCGGCGAGAGTGAGACCTCAATGGACAAGGTGTCTCCGCCAACTGAGGTATATGCAAGGCCTGTGACAACGCCGACCTGATCGGTCGTTTCCGCCTGACCATAACGGTAAAGTCTTTTTCCGAGGAATTCAGATAAGTTCTTTTCCGTCACTGTGATGCGTTTGCGGTCTTCAGCCACAATTGCTCTTGCCGCTTTTCGGCAAATCGCCGCAAGCTGACGCTCTAATCCGCGGACTCCTGCTTCTCTCGTGTAATAGCGAATCATATCGTAAATCGCTGCTTCACGAAGCTGCAAGTTCCCTTTCTTTAATCCGTGCTCCTTTAGCTGCTTCGGCAGAAGGTGATCTTTCACAATTTCTGCTTTTTCAACTTCCGTATACCCTGCAATCGTGATAATCTCCATTCTATCACGAAGTGGACCTGGAATGGTTGCTAAATTGTTGGCAGTTGCGATAAATAACACTTGAGACAAATCAAATGTCTCTTCAATATAGTGATCGCTAAAGTTATGATTTTGCTCTGGATCTAACACTTCAAGCATCGCAGAAGACGGATCTCCTCTAAAGTCAGAAGACATTTTATCAATTTCATCTAAAAGAAAGACCGGATTCATCGTGCCCGCCTTGCTCATCCCGCGAATGATACGGCCAGGCATCGCACCTACATAGGTTCTTCGATGACCACGGATCTCAGATTCATCACGTACACCGCCAAGAGAGATACGGATAAACTTTCGATCGAGTGATTTGGCAATGGATTTAGCAAGTGACGTCTTCCCTACCCCAGGAGGTCCTGCCAAGCAAAGAATCGGTCCCTTTAATGAATTTGTTAGTTTTTGAACAGCAAGATATTCGAGTACCCGCTCTTTTACTTTTTCAAGCCCGTGGTGCTCGTCATCTAAAATTTCGCTTGCAAGCTTTAAATCTAGACGATCTTCTGTATATGTGCCCCACGGCAGATTGATCAGCCAATCAATATAATTGCGAATGACAGAACTCTCAGCAGAGCTTGAAGGGATTTTTTCATAACGGTTCAGTTCTTTTAAAGCCGTTTCACGAACGGAATCTGGCATGCCGGACTCTTCAATTTTAGCCATAAGCGTACTGACTTCGCCTGTTTTCCCCTCTTTGTCTCCAAGCTCTTTTTGAATAGCTTTCATTTGTTCGCGCAAATAATATTCTTTTTGCGTTCGCTCCATTGAACGTTTGACACGCTGGCCAATTTTCTTTTCAATCTCTAGCACTTCTTTTTCATTGTGAATGAGACTGATGACCCGGTTCAACCGTTTTTTGACATCGACAGTTTCCAGCACTTCTTGCTTGTCTTTTAATTTCAAAGGCAGGTGGGAAGCGACGATATCCGCCATTCTTCCAGGTTCTTCAATATCCGTCACCGTTGCATATGTTTCAGCTGAGATTTTTTTTGAAATTTTTATGTACTGATCAAAGTGATCTAACAAAGTGCGCATGAGTGCTTCTGCTTCTGCGTCCTTTAATTCTTCTTCTGTCAACTCTTTAATATCGACTGACGTATAGTCTTCTAGCTCCATGTAGGATTCGATCTGCGCTCGATTTAAGCCTTCGACGAGCACACGGATCGTTCCATTTGGCAGCTTCAGCATTTGTTTAATTTTTGTGTAGGTGCCGACTTTGAAAATTTCCTCTTCACCTGGTTCATCTATTGAAATTTCCCGCTGTGTTGCTAGAAAAATCATATGATCGTTCATCATGGCCTGTTCTAATGCTTGAACAGACTTTTCGCGCCCAACGTCCAAATGCAAGACCATTGTTGGATAAACAAGCAAGCCTCGCAGCGGAAGAAGCGGAACATTCTTTTTGATTTCATCTGCCATGTTGATAGACACCTCCGTCACTAGTATGAATCATTATAATATACCTGTTTCAGTCTTGTACAATGTAAAAGACTTGAGAAATGATGATCTTACCGTAGTATACCCTTTCTTTTTATCTTGAAAAAGAAAAAAAGATCTATTTCACTAAAAAATCCCCATATGAGATGGGGATTAAACAGATTTCCTTTTCATTTCTTCTTCTAGTCCATCTTTCTTCTCATCTGGCGGATTCACCAAACACTGATCCAGCACTTCTTGGAAGTGCTTCACAGGCACAATCGTCACCCCTTCAATCTCTTTTAAGATCGACTGCTGATTGTCATAAGGGATGATCACTGTTTTGACACCTGCTTGTTTGGCTGCCTTGATTTTTGGTATGACACCGCCGATCGGCTTCACCTGACCTTGTAATCCAATCTCACCGGTCATCGCCGTTAAATGATCAATCGGGATTTGATGAATGGCTGAGAAAATGGCTGTGGCCATCGCAATTCCAGCAGACGGCCCATCAATCGGGGCACCAGCCGGAAAATTAATGTGGATATCATATTCATTTGTTCGTATGCCTAAGTTTCGAAGCACGGTTAATACATTTTCAACTGAGCCCTTCGCCATACTTTTCCGTCTGATCGATTTAGACTGATTGCCGATGCTTTCTTCTTCCGCAATACCTGTAATATTGATACTGCCTTTTTCAAGCGCTTTACAAATGTTCACTTCAATTTCAAGCAGAGCCCCGCTGTTCGGTCCATACACGGCAAGACCATTTACTACTCCTACCTTTGGCTTTTCCGGTACTTTTTGTTCATATCTTGGTGTCAGCTGGCTTGAATGAATGACCCATTCTACATCGGCGATCGTAATATCCTTTCGGTTTTCAGTGACAGCCATACCTGCGGCGATCTGTACCATGTTGACCGCTTCACGTCCATTTTTCACATAAGATGTTAACAGGTTCAGTCCTTCGTCACTTAATTCCTTCTGTATTTTCTCGACTGCTTTAGCTGCAACAATTTTCAGCTCATGCTGATCCAAATCCTTGAAGAAAATCTCCAAACATCTTGATCGAATAGCCGGCGGAATTTCGTCTGGTGTTCTTGTCGTGGCGCCAATCAGTCGAAAATCAGCGGGTAACCCATTTTGAAAAATATCATGGATGTGATTCGGGATCTGCGTATTTTCTTCACTGTAATAAGCACTATCTAAAAACACTTTTCGATCTTCTAGCACTTTGAGCATTTTGTTCATTTGAATCGGATGCAGTTCTCCAATTTCATCGATAAAGAGAACGCCCCCATGAGCATGTGTGACGGCTCCTTGTTTTGGCTGCGGAATGCCGGCCTGCCCCATGGCCCCTGCTCCTTGATAAATGGGATCATGTACGGAACCAATCAAGGGGTCTGCGATGCCTCGTTCATCAAATCTTGCCGTTGTGGCATCAAGCTCAACAAATACTGCATCTTTTTTAAATGGTGAATCAGCGTGACGCTTCGCCTCTTCCATCACTAGACGGGCAGCAGCTGTTTTTCCAACACCAGGCGGCCCGTAGACGATGACATGTTGCGGGTTCGGTCCACACAGGGCTGCTTTTAGTGCACGTATACCGTCTTCCTGCCCTACAATATCTTGAAACCCCTTTGGCCGGACTCTCTCTGATAAAGGTTCACTCAGTTTAATGGATCGCATCTTTCTGAGTGCTTCCATTTCTTTCTTTGATTCTTTATCGATCGTCACCTTTTGTGTGCGCTGATTTTTCAGTAAGTTCCAAAAGTACAACCCGATGACGATACCAAAGAACAGTTGTATGAATAATACGATTCCTGTCCAGCTCAATCGGTGCTCCCTCCTTCATCTATCGTTATGTATTGGTTTCTGTCTGCTAGTATTTCCTAGAGCTGGACGGAATAAACACAACTTCCACGATAAATAAAAAACTCCTGAATCAAAAGATTCAGGAGTCATTCAAATGGGCTTATGCTGATGTTTTTGTATCTTTATTCACGACTGTACCGTCTTTTAAGACAAGACGTGGCGGCTCACCATCAGCAACCGTTGCACCAGTAATGACACATTTCTCAATATCATCACGAGATGGAAGATCAAACATCACATCAAGCATGATGCCTTCAATGATGGAGCGAAGACCACGAGCTCCTGTTTTACGCTCAATTGCTTTTTTCGCAATTTCGCTAAGAGCATCTTCTTCAAACTCAAGCTCAACATCATCAAGCTCAAGCATTTTTGTATATTGCTTAACGAGCGCATTTTTAGGCTTCGTCAAGATTTCTACAAGTGCTTTTTCATCTAACGGCTCTAGGCTTGCAATAACCGGAAGACGACCGATGAATTCTGGGATTAAACCGAAGCGAAGTAAGTCTTCTGGCAGAACTTTTGATAGAAGGACTTCTTTCTCAAGATCTTCAATTTTATTTTCCGCACCGAATCCAATGACTTTTTGACCTAGGCGGCGTTTGATGATTTGCTCAATGCCGTCAAAGGCTCCACCACAAATGAAGAGGATATTTGTTGTATCAATTTGAATGAATTCTTGATGAGGATGCTTACGTCCACCTTGAGGCGGTACACTAGCGACTGTTCCTTCAAGAATTTTCAAAAGGGCTTGCTGTACACCTTCCCCAGATACATCACGAGTGATAGAAGGGTTTTCTGATTTTCTTGCTACTTTATCGATCTCATCGATGTAGATAATGCCTTTTTCAGCTTTTTCTACATCATAATCTGCTGCTTGGATCAGCTTTAGTAAGATATTCTCTACGTCTTCCCCAACGTAACCTGCTTCTGTTAAAGACGTCGCATCTGCAATCGCAAATGGAACATTTAAAATACGTGCAAGCGTTTGAGCAAGTAATGTTTTACCGCTTCCTGTAGGTCCAATCATAGAAATGTTACTTTTCGAAAGCTCAACATCATCAATCTTACTGTTGGAATTAATCCGCTTGTAATGGTTATAAACCGCTACAGCTAAGGATTTCTTCGCATTCTCTTGTCCGATGACATATTCATCAAGAATCTCCCGGATTTCATGAGGTTTCGGAACATCCTTGAATTCAACTTCTTCCTCAGTACCGAGCTCTTCTTCAACTATTTCCGTGCAAAGCTCGATACATTCATCACATATATATACGCCAGGTCCTGCGACCAGTTTACGCACTTGATCTTGCGTTTTTCCGCAAAACGAGCATTTTAATTGACCTTTTTCCTCGTTGAATTTAAACATTCTTTCACCCCTTATTCTTCTTCACTTGCCTGTAGCTAACAGTCAGCTACCCTTCTGGGTCCAGTATGTATGCATTTTACCATACTTTCCTAAAAGACGGTAATGATGTGTTTGTAACACTGCACATTGAGATATGTATGACAGAAAGATGCGACTTACACTATCGTTTCCAAAAGAAGCGATGATAAGTCAAAAATTGTACAAAACAAGGCACGAGTCACTCGCGCCCTGTTTTATTATTATGCACCATATTAACGGTTTTCTACAAGAAAATCAATTGCTTTACGAACTTTTAAATCTTCTTTCATTGCTTCAGTAGAACCGATCGCTTGTTTGATATTTTCAACTGGCATGTTGTATGCTTCAGCCATTTTTGAAAGTTCTTCTTCCACTTCTTCATCAGACACTTGTAGGTCTTCTGCAGCAGCAATTGCTTCAAGAGTAAGATTAGATTTTACGCGTTTAGCAGCATCTTCTTTCATTTGCTCTTTTAGCGCCTCTTCATCTTGTCCAGAGAACTGGAAGTAAAGCTCAAGGTTCATCCCTTGCATTTGAAGACGTTGTTCGAATTCTTTCATCATGCGGTCTAGCTCAGTGTCAACCATCGCTTGAGGAACGTCAACTTCCGCATTTTCAGAAGCTTTTGCTACTAGCTCTTCACGAAGTTTGCCTTCTGCTTCGTTTTCTTTTGCTTCTTCAAGACGTTTCTTCGTTTTTTCAGTTAATTCAGCAATCGTTTCTACTTCTTCATCAACATCTTTAGCGAACTCATCGTCAAGTGCTGGAAGTTCTTTTGCTTTGATTTCATGAATTTTCACTTTGAATACAGCTGGTTTACCTGCAAGGTCTTCAGCATGATATTCTTCTGGGAATGTCACTTCAACGTCTTTTTCTGCACCTGCTTCAAGACCAACCAATTGCTCTTCGAAACCAGGGATGAATGAACCAGAACCTACTTCAAGAGAGTAGTTCTCAGCTTTTCCACCTTCGAATGCTTCTCCATCAACGAATCCTTCGAAATCAAGAACAACTGTATCGCCGTTTTCGATTGCGCCTTCTTCTTTGACAACAAGCTCAGCTTGACGGTTTTGCATAGCTTTTAACTCTTCTTGGACATCTTCATCAGATACAGATGTGTCGTCTTTTTCTACGTTAAGACCTTTGTAGTCACCAAGTTTTACTTCTGGCTTCACTGTTACTTTTGCAGTGAAGATTAAGCTTTCGCCTTTTTCGATTTTCTCAACATCGATTTCAGGGCGGTCAACCGGCTCGATACCAGCTTCGTCGATTGCTTTCGGATATTCAACTGGAAGAAGAATATCTAGTGCATCTTGATAAAGAGATTCTACTCCAAAACGCTGCTCGAAAAGACCACGTGGTACTTTCCCTTTACGGAATCCAGGGATTGATACTTGCTTAACTACTTTCTTAAATGCATCATCAAGTGCTTTGTTAAATGTTTCAGCGTCAACTTCTACTGTTAAGACACCTTCGTTACCTTCTTGTTTTTCCCATTTTACTGACATGTGTGTTTCCCTCCAAAAATCTATTCAGATTGTGCGTTGTTACATTCTAAAGCATCATAAAGACTTCGTCCAATCAAAAACCACGCACTCCGCTAAAGAAGCGGTCTTATGTATACAACATTTGACTTGATTATACATAACGTCTTTCAACCGTTGGAATCTTACAACCGCACGATATATGCACAAATACAACCATTATATTATAACATAACAAGTCCGTCTTTCAACTAAATCGACAAATTACAAATAAGAAATTTCTTCAATATCTTTCAGCATTGTACAAGCTTCTCTCAGCTCTCGTTCGTTAAAATCATACAATAAATGCAATTCTTCGAGATCAATCTCGATCCCATGCATTTCATAGCCGACTTTATGAAGTGCCGCAGCCCAAAGACTCGGATCCGTATATTTAGGAAGAAATGGATATAGCACAAATAAGTGCCGGCGCCATAACTCTTCAACTCCTTGGTAAAGGGTTGGGTTCTCATTGCCGAGTGTGTCATCGAGCTTTCGAAGGACTTGCTGAAGCAGTGGCATTTGCTCTGGCTTGACAGCCTCAGAAGGAACAAGCGTTAAAGAATCACCGAACTTCGTCACATGAACCGGCTTTGCCACATCATGATCTGACAGAAGTTGCAGGATCAATGATTTGACCAATGGGTTTCCATCAGGCTTTTGTAGGATCGTATTTAATAGACCCATATGCGGCGTGATGTTTCGGTCTTTCAGCGAATGGATGAACTGCACCTGCTCTTCTGGCCGCTCGAGCATTTCATCTATATTGATTTCTCCGCTGCCTTCCTCGTCTTCATCTAAAATCTCTTCTGGTGATTCAATCATCTTTCTGCTAAATTCAAGCAGCTTATAAAAATGCTCCGCACTTTCTGCTGGAAGGTGATTTTCTTCAAGGACAGCCTCAATTGTTTGTTTGACTTCCTCGTACTCTTTCAGCTGAATTAAGATGGTCATATATACTTGAAGCACAGTGAAATAGTGGCCATATCCTTCATGTAGCATCTTTTCACAGACTCGCTTTGCATCCTGCAGCTCACCAAGCTCTAGAAAACAAATCGCCATACCGAGATGAATATCGGATTCTTCATCGTCATCATACGATTTCGCTTCTGAAAATAAGTGAAGCGCCTCTTGATACTGTTTATCTTTTAATGCTGCCATTCCTTTTTCAATCAGTCTTTCTTTCAGACCAGGAAACAAAATGACATTATCTTTCTTCTTGTCATGTTTCATGCTTACGTTCCTTTCGGGCGCATATTTTTTATCAGTTTACCAACGAAGGTTAGTAAACACAAGTAACGAGAGGTTTTCATGCAAAAAAGAAGCCGTCACACCACGGGGACGGCTTCTCGTTGTTTATGCACGCAGCCAGCTGCTACGTTTCTCTTCAAATGCCTGAATCTCATCTTCTAGTAACAATGTTAATGAAATCTCATCATAACCATTCAGAAGCATTTCTCTCCAGTGTGGATCTACATCGAAAGGAGTAACATTCCCTTCATGGTCTTGAATCTGTTGTTTTTCCAGATCAACTGTCATTTCATATCCTTTATTTTCATATGATGCAGCAAACGTTTTCCACACATCATAATCAAGGCGGATTGGAAGCATCCCGTTTTTAAAACAGTTTTGATGAAATATATCGGCGAAAGATGGGGCAATGACAATTTTGAAACCATAATCATCAAGTGCCCAAGGCGCGTGTTCCCTTGATGACCCGCAGCCAAAGTTTTCGCCTGCGATCAAAATAGAGGCTCCTTCATAAATCGGCTGATTGAGTTCAAAATCTGGATTCGGACTGCCATCTGCTAAATATCGCCAGTCAAAAAAGGCAAATCGGCCATATCCTGTTCGTTCGATTCTTTTCAAAAACTGTTTTGGAATGATTTGATCTGTATCTACATTTATACGGTTAAGCACAGCGGCTTTTCCTTTATGAGTGACTAAAGGCTCCATCTATGACACAACTCCTTACACGACTGTTTTCTCTTGATTAAACTTCCTGACATCGACAAATCGGCCATGTATGGCAGCCATTGCAGCCATTGCCGGGCTGACAAGATGCGTTCTTGCACCCTTCCCTTGACGTCCCTCAAAGTTACGGTTTGATGTAGATGCACAGCGTTCACCTTCTGGCACCACATCGTTATTCATACTGAGGCACATACTACAGCCAGATTCTCTCCATTCAAATCCTGCTTCTAGGAAAATTTCATGAAGACCTTCTTCTTCTGCTTGCAGTTTGACACTTTGTGAGCCAGGAACCACAATCGCTCTGACATGATCAGCTACTTTTTGTCCTTCAATCATAGAAGCGGCTTGGCGTAAATCAGTCATTCTTGAGTTCGTACATGAGCCAATAAACACATGCTCAATCGTAATATCTTCAATACGCTGATGCGGGTGAACCCCCATGTATTCATAAGCACGTTTTGCTTCTTTTTGGTCATCTTCTTGTGCAAAGTCTTCAGGTCCTGGAATGGCTGCATCCACAGGTAGCACCATTCCTGGGTTAATTCCCCACGTGACCATTGGTGAAATATGATTTCCATCTAAAACAATGGTTTTATCATAGGTCGCACCCGGATCTGTTCTTAGTTCTTTCCATTCTTTGATCGCTGCTTCAAAATCTTCACCCTGCGGTGCGTATTTGCGTCCGCGGCAATATTCAAAGGTCACTTCATCAGGTGCGATCAATCCTGCTCTTGCGCCTGCTTCAATTGACATATTACAAACGGTCATCCGCTCATCCATTGACATGTTTCTGAATACTTCCCCAGTGTATTCAATGACATAACCTGAACCGAACTTCACGCCATGTGCACCAATGACTGCTAAAATGACATCTTTGGCTGTTACCCCTTTTTGAAGCGTTCCGTCTACTCTAATTTCTAGTGTCTTCGGACGCTGCTGCCAAAGTGTTTGTGTGGAAAGCACATGCTCAACCTCACTTGTGCCAATCCCAAAGGCAAGTGCACCAAATGCGCCATGAGTAGATGTATGACTATCTCCACACACGATTGTTTTCCCCGGAAGTGTTAAACCAAGCTCTGGTCCAACGACATGAACGATTCCTTGGTCTACACTGTGAAGGTCAGCTAGACGGACCCCGAATTCAGCACAGTTGCGCTCTAGAGCACTCACTTGCTTCTTCGCAATCTCATCTTTGATCACAAATCGATTCACAGTCGGAATGTTGTGATCCATCGTCGCAAATGTGTTTTGTGGTCTTCGCACCTTGCGCCCTTTTTGTCTTAATCCTTCAAATGCTTGAGGTGACGTCACCTCATGCACCAAGTGCAGATCAATATATAAAAGGTCTGGTTTTCCCTCGCCATTTTTGACAACATGCTGATCCCATATTTTTTCGATGATTGTTCGAGGCATAACCCTTTTTCCTCCCTCTACCTAATTCAACAAGATTTCTATTTATACAATGGTTTTCGCCCGTTGTTTGAGTGCATCTACAACGGCTTTCGTGATATCATCAGTCGTTTCATACGTTCCCTCTTTTGATGCTAGGTCCTTTGTTCGTTTGCCAGAGGCAAGGACGGCTTCCACAGCTGCTTCAATTGCGGCCGCTTCTTCTTCTAAAGCAAAGGATGTTCTAAGCAAGCTGGCTGCTGACAATATAGTAGCCAGAGGGTTTGCGACATTTTGCCCCGCAATATCGGGTGCTGAACCATGAATCGGCTCATATAAATGAAGGCCGGTGCTTGATAAACTAGCAGATGGCAGCATGCCGAGTGAGCCAGTAATCATAGATGCTTCGTCACTTAAAATGTCACCAAACATATTCTCTGTCACGATGACATCAAATTGAGCGGGCTTATAAATAAGTTGCATCGCGGCATTATCGACGAGCATGTGCTCATATACGACATCTGGATATTGGGGTGCAACTTCTACTACCGCATCCCGCCATAGTTTACTCGAAGCGAGAACATTTGCTTTATCCACAGACGTTACTTTTTTCCGTCTCGTTAATGCCATGTCGAACGCTTCTTTTAATACACGAACAATCTCTTCCTTTGTATAAAGAAGTGTATCAACCGCAGCTTCTTTTCCTTCATCATCCGTGTAGCGCTCACTTGGTTCGCCAAAGTAGAGGCCTCCAGTTAATTCACGAACGATGACGAAATCTACTCCGCTAATGTGATCTTGTTTTAACGGTGAAGCCTCACTCAAGCTATTAAATACTTTGACAGGGCGGATGTTCGCAAATAAGTCCAGCTGCTTGCGAATGGAGAGCAAGCCTTTTTCTGGGCGAAGTTCTGGCGGGTTTTGATCCCACTTTGGTCCGCCAACAGCTCCTAATAAAATCGCATCTGCGCTTTTGCACACTTCTACTGTTTCTTTAGGGAGCGGATTGTTTTTTTCATCTATCGCTATACCGCCAATGAGAGCTGTTTCGAATTCAAATTCGTGTTGAAATTGAGCCGCTGTCTCTTTCAGGACAGCGACGGCTGATGTGACGACTTCCGGTCCGATTCCATCGCCGGGCAAAAGTGCAATTTTCTTTTTCATGAGTCCCTTCCTCCTTTCTTATGAGATGGCGTGATGTTTCTCAATTTCTATTAGGTTTGATTTAAAGATTAAATGTCTATTCACTGCATTGACGTAAGCTTTAGCCGATGCTTCCAGCACATCTTGCGCTACACCGCGTCCTGCTGTTTCTTTTCCTTCTATTGAAACAGTGACATATACTTCCGCTAGTGCGTCTCTGCCTTTTCCATTTGATTGAATACGATAGTCTAGCAAATGAATTCTTTCCTCCATACAGCGCTCAAGCGTGTTGTACACAGCTTCTACACTGCCTGCACCTGTAGCTGCTTCTTGAATGACTTCCTGCGTTTCTTGATTTTTAAGAGAGACTGTTGCTGTCGGCATTTGCTCTGTCCCATAATGAACTTGAAGACTTTCAAATTCATAGCCAATTTTACGGTCTGCTACTTTTTCTTCTAATATAATAGAGATCAAATCATCATCTGTGATTTCTTTCTTCTTCTCTGTTAAGTTCTTAAAAGTTTCGAAGAACTTATTGATTTCTTCTTCAGTCAATTTAAAGCCGAGTGTTTTTAAGCGGTCTTTAAACGCGTGTCTTCCGGAGTGTTTACCAAGGACAAGCACATCTGTTGTGACGCCTACAAGCTCTGGAGAGATAATTTCATAGGTTGTTTTTTCTTTGAGGAATCCATCTTGGTGAATACCTGATTCATGGGCAAATGCATTGTTTCCAACGACTGCTTTATTACGCGGTACAATCATACCTGAGTATTTGCTCACTACATCACTTGTGCGCTTAATTTCATTCAACTGAATGGTTGATTCGACTTGGTAAAAGTCTTTGCGAATATGAAGGGCAACTGCAATTTCTTCTAAAGCAGCATTTCCTGCGCGCTCTCCAATACCGTTGACAGCTGTTTCAATTTGATCTGCTCCGTTTTCAATGGCAGCAAGTGAGTTCGCTACAGCCATTCCTAAATCATCATGACAGTGTGCTGACAAGATGACTTGATCGATATTTGGAACGTGTTCCTTCATATATTTAAAGATATTTCCGTACTCTTTTGGTGCTAGGTATCCAACAGTGTCAGGTAAGTTAATGACACTTGCGCCTGCGTCGATCACTTTTTCTACAATTTCTGCTAGGAAAGAAAGATCTGTCCGGCATGCATCTTCTGCTGACCACTGAACAACTGGGAAGCGCTCTTTCGCATATTTCACCATTGAAACAGCTTGTTCAACCACTTCTTCTCGTGTTTTCTTTAGTTTATGCTTGAGGTGAATGTCAGAAGTCGCAATAAAGACGTGTATTCTTGGTTGAGCTCCATCTTTTAATGCGTCCCATGCAGCATCAATGTCACCTTTCACACATCGTGCAAGTCCTGCAACTGAACAGTTCTTAATCGTTCTTGCAATTTCTTGTACGCCTAAGAAATCCCCTCGGGATGAAGCGGGAAAACCCGCTTCAATAATATTAACCCCAAGGCGCTCAAGCTGCTTAGCAATGATTAGCTTTTCTTGTGCATTTAAGTTCACTCCTGGTGATTGCTCTCCATCTCGAAGTGTTGTGTCAAAAAAATTAATTTTTCGCACCGACGCTCACCGCTTCCTTTTTCTTTCCTTGTTTAACGAAAGGCATCATTTCACGAAGCTTTCTTCCGACGATTTCAATTTGGTGCTCATTTTCATTTGCATTGATTGCATTGAAACGTGGACGATTCACTTGGTTTTCAACAATCCATTCTTTCGCGAATGTTCCGTTTTGGATGTCAGTCAAGACTGCTTTCATTGATTCTTTTACTTTTGCATCCACAACGCGTGGTCCTGATACGAAGTCACCCCATTGCGCTGTATCAGAGATTGAATATCTCATACCTTCTAATCCTTCTTCATACATAAGGTCAACGATCAATTTCAGTTCATGCAGACACTCGAAGTATGCAAGCTCTGGCTGATAACCAGCTTCTGTTAATGTTTCAAAACCTGCTTTTACTAATGAAGTAAGACCTCCACAAAGAACTGCCTGCTCACCGAATAGATCCGTTTCTGTTTCTTCTTTAAATGTTGTTTCAAGAACGCCCGCTCTTGCTCCACCGATTGCTTTTGCATAAGCAAGTGCTTTGTCTTTCGCTTGACCTGATACATCTTGGTAGATAGCAAATAGTGCAGGTACACCAGCGCCTTGCTCATATGTTCTTCTTACAAGATGTCCTGGACCTTTTGGAGCCACAAGATACACATCTACGTCACTTGGAGGAACAATTTGATGGAAGTGAACGTTGAATCCGTGTGCGAATACAAGTGAATTCCCTGCTTCTAATTGATCTTTGATTTCTTCATCATATACTTTCTTTTGCTGCTCATCTGGAAGTAATACCATGACGACATCTGCTTGTGCTGCTGCTTCTTTTACTGTGAATACTTGATGACCGTCTTCTTGTGCTTTTGTATAAGATCCGCCTTTTCTTACGCCGACAATGACATCTACGCCGCTCTCTTTTAAGTTCAATGCATGTGCATGACCTTGTGATCCGTAACCAATGATAGCTACCTTTTGACCGTTTAATACGTTTTCTTGAATATCACCGTTATAATATACTTTTACCATTTGACTCTCTCCTTTTGTTTAGACAATTGAAATTGTTTTATTTGTTTGCGGCTTTTGCTGATTATCTCTCGCAAAGGCCGTGGTGCCAGTTCTGGCGACTTCTTTAATGCCGTATGGCTTAAGTAATTCAATGAGTGCTTCAATTTTTGAAGACTCACCTGTCACCTGAATGACGACACTCTCTCTGCTCACATCTACAATAGAAGCCCTAAACGGTTCAATGACCCCCGTGATCTCCATTCTAGATGCTGGTGCAGATACGACTTTTATCAAAGCCAGCTCTCGCTGAACGATTGATTGGTTTGTAATGTCTGTTACTTTCAGAACATCGATTTGTTTGTTCAGCTGTTTTGTCAGCTGTTCGATGTCTTTCTCCTGGTCTACATGGACGACGAACGTGATGCGTGATACATCTTGAATCTCAGAATGGCCGACCGTAATGCTTTCAATGTTGTAGTGTCTTTTAGTAAAAAGGCCTGTGATTCTGTTCAGTACGCCTGATCGATTTAATACAGTCAACACAATAATTCTTTTCAAGGTTTCACCCCCACCATCTCATGAAGTCCTTTCCCCGGTGCTACCATCGGGAATACTTTCTCATCTCTCGCTACATTGACATCGATGAAAACAGGCTCTCTAGACGTTAATGCTTCTTCGAGCTTTTCTTGCGCCTCTTCGTCTGATGAGATTCTGATCCCTTTAATGCCATAAGCTTCAGATAATTTCACGAAGTCTGGCTGCTCTGAAAATTTAGAATGTGAGTAGCGTTCTTCGTAAAAAATTTCTTGCCATTGTCTTACCATTCCAAGACTGTGATTATTGAGAACAATCACTTTCACTGGAAGGTTCAGCTCACGGATAACGGCAAGTTCTTGCAGGGTCATTTGGAAACCTCCGTCTCCTAAAATCGCTACAACCGTTGCCTCTTGATCAGCTAGCTGCGCGCCAATCGCTGCCGGTAAACCAAATCCCATTGTGCCAAGCCCACCAGATGTCACCCATTTATCGGCATTTTCAAATGGATAGAACTGTGCAGCCCACATTTGATGCTGTCCAACATCAGTTGCCACAATGGCTTCACCTTTTGTGAATTGATGAATGTATTCAATCAGCTTTTGAGGTTTAAAACCTTCAGCTTCGTTTTCGACATACCAGAGTGGATATTCTTCTTTCCACTGATTTAGCTGGCTCTTCCACTCGTCTGATTCACCTTGTTTCCCGTCCTGCTTGATCAGTTCTTGAAGCACTAGCTTACTGTCACCAACAACTGGGATATGGGTGTGAATGTTTTTACCAATTTCCGCTGGGTCGATGTCAATGTGAGCCACCTTCGCATGCTTTGCAAAATGATTGAGGTTGCCGGTTACCCTGTCATCAAATCTCGCTCCGATTGAAATGAGTAAGTCACATTGATTTAGTGCCATGTTCGCTGCATATGTGCCGTGCATACCCGCCATTCCTAGGAAAAGAGGATGCTTTGCCGGGAATCCACCAAGCCCAAGCAATGTATGAGCGACAGGGATTTGTTGCTGCTCTACATATTGCCTTAATTCTTCCGACGCTTTGCCGTGAAGAACGCCAGCTCCTGCAAGAATAACTGGTTTCTTTGCTCTGCTTACAGCTTCTACTAACTTGCGAATTTGCAAATAATTCGGCTCAATTTTCGGCTGATAACCTGGCAAATCGATTGGCTGATCGTATTCAAATGTCCCTTCAATGCCAGCGACATCTTTTGGAATATCAATCAAGACTGGACCAGGTCTGCCGGTTGTTGCGATGTGAAATGCCTCTTTAATGACACCCGGTAACTCTTCTGGACGTCTCACTTGATAGCTGTGTTTTGTGATTGGCATTGTGATACCAAGTACATCTGCTTCTTGGAAAGCATCTGATCCAATGACTGAGGTTGCCACCTGTCCAGTGAAGATAACCATAGGTAGTGAATCAATCATCGCATCCGCAATTCCTGTGACTAGGTTTGTTGCCCCCGGTCCTGATGTGGCAATAACAACGCCTGGTTTACCAGATACTCTTGCGTATCCCTCCGCTGCGTGAATCGCTCCTTGCTCATGTCTTGGCAGGACATGAAATAAACCGGAATCGTAAATTTTATCGTAGATCGGTAAAACAGCTCCGCCAGGATAACCAAAAATGACTTCTACTTTTTCTCTTTTGAGTGCTTCAATTAACATGAGTGCACCGTTCATCGTTTGTGGTGCATTTGATTTTTCCGTCTCCATTTGTACATTTGTCCCCATTTGATTTCCTCCTCTTTGTCTTGCTTCAGTCAAGTCCTTTCACCCTTTTCCATTCAAGATAGAGATATGAGACCATATAAAAAAGCCTTCTCACCCCACAATGACACTACTTTTCACTAGGTCAAAGGGGCGAAAAAGCTTTGTTTTTCGCGGTACCACCCTTGTTCACGGCAAATCATGCTGCCGTCTCATGGACATCTTTCATCCATTTTGGTAACGAGTGATGCAATGTCACTCGGTCTGCCCTACTATCATTTCAAGCAGACACTCAGAGGTGAGTTCACTTTAGAAAGTAACACCGGTTTCCAGCTAGCACCGGCTCTCTGTAGATACTGACTCTAAAGCTACTAGTCCTCTTCAACGTTTATCGATATCTATTTAGCTTGCGTGAATGTTCTCATCGGTAAAGACTACTTTTTCTCCTTCTTCAACGACTCGCTTACGGAATTGTTCAAGAAGTTTGTTTGTGTGGAACCCTGGTTTTCCTTCGCCAATGATACGACCGTCAACTTTTACAACAGCGATGACTTCGGCAGCGGTTCCTGTCAGGAAGACTTCTTCAGCTGTATACACATCATGTCTTGTGAAAGGTTCTTCTTTCACTTCGTAGCCTAAGTCTTCTGCTATCTCCATGATGGCATTTCTTGTGATGCCTTCAAGAGCGCCGATATAACCTGGCGGTGTATAGAGCTTACCTTTTTTATAAATAAACACATTGTCTGCAGAACCTTCTGCCACGTACCCTTGATCGTTCAGCATCAGCGCTTCACTCACACCGGCCATATGGGCTTCAATTCGGACAAGAATGTTATTCAAATAGTTTAATGATTTCACTTTCGGACTCAATACGTCAGGACGATTTCGCCTTGTCGGTACTGTCACAATATCAATACCTGTTTCATATAGGTGCTTTGGAAAGATGGCCAGCGGTTCTACAATGATCACTGTGTTGGCTCTCCCGCAGTTGTTTGGATCTAAGCCAAGATCACCGGCTCCTCTTGAGACAACAAGGCGGATATAGGCATCTTTTAGGCCGTTCCTTTCAACTGTATGAATCATTTTTTCAGTGAGCTCCTCAAGTGAATATGGAATGTTCAGCATAATGGATCTAGCGGAATCATACAGGCGATCTAAGTGTTCTTTCATTCGAAAGATATTTCCGTTATATACACGTATTCCTTCGAACACACCGTCACCATATAAGAAGCCATGATCATAAACTGAAATTTTCGCATCCTCTTTTTTCACGAGTTCATCGTTTAAAAAGATCCACTGTTCCTTTTGGTCTTCCATCTTCAGTGAGCACCCTCTCTTTCAAACAAAAAGTAGTTGAATTTTCAGACACTTTATATTGAAGTGTCTCACGCTTACTCTGCGTGTCTGTTTGCTTTTGTTGAACCCATCTTACGCCGCTTTCCATACAGTGTCAACAGCATTTTTAAAATTATTAGACAATTTAGACTAATCAAAATAAAATGTATACGCTTACACCTTTGCTAGACAAGGAATGAAAAAACTTAAAATTTTTTGTATTTTTTCTTCAATTTATTTACTCTACATGAACGGTTTTCTTTTGAACAAGCTTTTGTGATATTTTTTCACACGGTTTTTGAAGAATATTGTGAGATTTCATTGCGTTTGTTTTTTCCTTCAGCATGCCTTTCTAAAGCGTTTTCCTATGAATTTGTGATAGAATGAGAGCATCTAATAGAAGGAGGGCAATACATGGCTAACATCAGAGGTTATATCGGAACGTATACAAAAGGAGACAGCGAAGGAATCTATTCTTTTACTTTAAATACGGACAAGCAGCAGATTGAACAAGTAGAAGTGGCTGCAGAACTTGAAAATCCTACATATTTAACTGTCTCAGATTCTCAAAAGTTTGTGTATGCTGTTGTGAAAGAAGGAGCACAGGGCGGTCTTGCTGCGTATCAAATTGATGCCGACACCGGCGCACTTCGTTTCATCAACCAAGAGCTTGCCGATGGGGCTTCTCCTTGTCACGTCAGCGTGGACAGCCAAACGAAAACGGCGTTTACAGCAAACTATCATAAAGGAACAGCAGAGATGTATGAAATTGATGCTGAAAACGGCTCAGTGATCCGCACGCTGTCACAGGCGCAGCATGAAGGCACTGGACCAAACGAAGACCGTCAAGAAAAACCGCACACTCACTTTATGGGTTTGACACCTGATGAACAATTTGCAGTGGCTGTTGACCTTGGCACAGACGGTATTTATACGTATAAGAAAGAAAACGGCAAACTTGAGCTTGCCCATACATTTGAAACAAAACCAGGCAGCGGCCCTCGTCATATCACATTCCACCCAACGAAACCTGTGGCATATGTCATGACAGAGCTCAGCTCAGAGGTCATTGTACTTCGTTACTTTGAAGATGGTCATTTCGAAGAGATCCAAACGATCGCAACCATTCCTAATGACTTCACAGAGAATAATCAAGGCAGCGCCATTCATGTGTCTTCTGACGGTCAATTTGTGTATGCAGGAAATCGTGGACATGACAGCATTGCCATTTTCAAAGCAGATCATGACGGCAAACTAAGCCTCGTTGAAATTACTTCATCTGAAGGAAATTGGCCTAGAGACTTTGTCCTTGATCCAACAGAAGAATTTCTCGTTGGTTCAAACCAAGAATCTAGCAACCTTGTGTTATACAAACGTGACAAAGAAACCGGTCGACTCACTGTCTTACAATCAGACATCACCGTTCCGCATCCGGTTTGCGTGAAATTTTTAGGATAATGAAAAAAGCCTCCGTTTAGGAGGCTTTTCTTTAAGCAGACGGCATACCGCCATCTTCAAGCTTTTGATCAATGAAAGACGTATCGCTTTTTTCACCGAACCATTTTCCCAGCCTGTCTTTCGCTTTTCCTTTGACATCGTCATCAATGTACATTGCCACTTGAAGCAGAGCAAATGTGATGGCGCCTAGATCATCTGTGTAGCCGATCCCCACCAATGTATCAGGGATCAGATCAATCGGAAGGATAAAGTACCCTAGCGCCCCAATGATGAGGGTTTTCGCTTTAACCGGTACTTCGGGTTTTTGCAATGTATAATAAAGTAATAACACAGCATAGACAAGAGAAACTCCAGCTTTTTGTGCCGTCTTTTTTAACTTTTCCCAAAAGGCATGATCATTAAAATGCTTCTTTGAACGCTTTAATAGTTCTTTTTTCTCAGAACGATTCATCGTATCGCCTCCATATTCAGCATAGCCCTTCCACTTTATTTATACAAGAAATCCACTCATTCGACAAACAAAAAGCAGCAGAAAGCTGCTGCAATCTACTGCTCTTTGTAAAACTTTTCGATCGCCTTATCGATGTATACCCATCCTTTATACGACACATGAATCGTATCCTTAAAGAAATATGGGTCATACTCATGCGAAGTCAAATCTGCGACTTCATACCCATTATCTCGAATTTGACGATTGATTTTTTGATAATAATCTGTACGTCCCTCTTTCGGAAAACCAGTGTAATCATACCATTTTCCGTTGACGGGAATCGTCACAAATAAAGGCTTCGCCCCTGCCTGTTTTAAAATATCCAGCATGATCTGGAAATCTTTATATTCAGGTGATTCTGCATAAGAATTGTCGCGACGAGAATCCTTCATCTTTTTCATGATCGGCTTCAGCTTGCGGTCAAACAGTCTCTGATCAATATAAAACGGGTTGTCCCCTGCTTTTTCAGATCCTAAGACGCTCGCTTCTTTTTCAAGCTCAGTCCATGTTTTCCCTTTCACTGAAGGAGACGGACGAAGCTTGCGCTCATGCCCAGACCCGATCGTATAGTACATGTCTTTCTTTTGAAGCATGCCATAATACATTTTTGCAATAGGAGAAATCGCGCCATAGGCGAATTTGTTCCCAGAAAGCTCTGCTTTAAAAAGCTCTGTGATGACCATGTCGTTCTTTACTGCCTTAAACTTCATGATTCTTTTGATGAGCTCTTTTTTAACAGCTGGATCAATTTCTTTATTATAAGCGAGATCAAGCGCCTGAAGCGCTGAATAGTTAGGAGCAAAGTGATTCTCGTCTGATCCCCATTTGACAAACCACTGCGGGGACACGATAAACACAAGCTTTTTCCCTTTTAATTCATCCATATGCGCTGCAAAGTTCATGGCATGAATTAATGATTGCGATCCACCTTTTCCAACAAGATAAGGTGTAAACCCTTGAGGATTTTCATGAAAGACATTCGAAGGGTGATATGGATCAAAACGTGAGAGTTCAGAAGATCCATAGATCGGCAAATAAGTTGGATCTTTTAGCATTTCATCTTGTAAATAAAGCCCTTGGAACATCCCTGGATCTAATTCTGTGGCTGACTTTTGTAATTTGTCTTTTGGGATCAGATGTGAGAGCCATGTATTTGGTACAAGAAGAACACCAATGAATAGAACAGCCGCTAAAATAAGCGGCCCAAAAAAACGCTTTTTCATTACTTCATCTCTGCCAGCTGCTCAGCAATGTGATTCGGTGTATCCCACACATCACGATCAAATTCTGTAATTGGAACCATAATTCCTAGCTGACTTTCAATTGCCATGAGCAATTCAACTGTACCAAATGAATCAAGAAGACCTTCTTCAAAAATCGCAATCTCTGGATTTTCTTTCACAACGTCATCCTGACAAACCTCTGCAATAATACCGTATACTTGATTTTTAAATTCCATAATTTTCTACTCCCTTATCCATTAATGATGAAATGGTTTTCCTGAAAAAATATAAAAACCGAAACAAATGACGTGGAATGTAATAATGATCGACACAGCCATTGTGACCTTATTATCCGGCCACCACTTGTGCTTTTTATTCCACTTCTCAAATAAATTGTAACCGGACATCACAACTGCATGGTATAGTCCGTAAATAATATATTGAAGGGCGAGACCATGCCAAGCACCCATCAATAGAAAGAGGACAAAGTACCCAATATTTGATACAGCCATCCGGTTCTTGATCCACTTCTTCTTTGTCATAAAGAACACAAATCTCATAAACACATAATCTCTGAACCAGAAGGATAGCGACATGTGCCAGCGATTCCAGAAGTCTTTAATATTACGGCTGATAAACGGTTTATTAAAGTTTTCTGGTGATTTAATACCCATGATATAACTCACACCTACAGCAAATGCTGTATATCCAGCAAAGTCAAAGAACAAATACATACTGTACGCATACATATACGTTAACTGTTGAACAAAGTGACTGCTGCTAATGTGGTGAATATTCATCAGAATATACGTGTGAATGAGATAACCAATAATGAACTTATATAAGAACCCGATAAAAATTTTATGAATCCCTGCATATAAAAGATCACTGTACACTTCTTTTTCAGGCGGTGTATCCATATCCTTTTCAAACCGGCGGTAACGGTCAATTGGACCTGACGAAATCGTCGGGAAAAAGACGATGAAATAGACCAAACGGTGAATCGGGATTTTCTTTTTAATCAAGCCGTCTCTCGTCTCGATAATCAACTGAACACCTTTAAATGTTAAGTACGAGATCCCTAAAAAGCTCAGCCAGTTCATTGGTGGCGGTTGATGCGGCTGATGAGTTAAAAAGAACGGTAAAACCTTTGATAGTACAAGCGGCAAAATAGATGCCACCACTGCCATATAGAAGACAGACGCCCTGTTCGCCTTCAACCGGTACGCAAGATATAGGCGGATAATCAAGACTTGCCATACTGTGAACAAGAACAGCAACAAAGCGCCATGTGCATCCTTTGAGAAAATAAGCGCGAGTGCCACAACCGTTGCAAACATGTTGTAGCCCTGCATTCTTTTGCCGCAAAGACCAAGAATCATCGTCGGCAAAAGAAGAATACCAATTAGAATGAAGAAAAAGAATGAACTAAACGGAATCATAGAAGAACCTCTTTCGCGATTCTTTTACGGTCAACCTTCCCGTTTGGCGTCATGTACAGCTGCTCAAGATAGACAAACTTTCTTGGAATCATGTACGCAGGCAGTGAATCCGCCATTTCTTTCTTAATCGCACTTGTCAGCTGATATTCTTTTTCAAAGGAATGCTCAGTTGGGACAATTGCTGCAATTAAGTACTCCACATGCCCGTTTGGCTGAAACGGCACAATCACACAAGCATTGACATAGGTTGTCTCGCTTACATGATATTCAATTTCTTCAAGCTCCATTCGGTATCCATGTAGCTTAATTTGATAGTCCAGACGACCGTGGCACGTAATCAAACCATCCTGCGCCACACCTGCGTCACCTGTGCGGTAAGCAGGGCGTCCTTCGTATTCAAAGAACACTTTATCCGTTAAGGCTTGTTCACCTAAGTAGCCTCTCGTGACGCTTGGCCCCACGATGACAATTTCCCCTTTTTCCCCATCAGGGAGTGTCTTGCCTTCTTCATCTAAAATGACGATATCTGTATCCGGTTTGGCATAACCCACTGGTAAAGAATCGTGCTGATCAAGAATCTCCTGCGTGACTTCAATCGATGTAATCGCAACAGTTGCTTCAGTTGGACCATACGTATTAAAGACCTGCGCCTTAGGAAAACGCTCAAGAAGCGCACTTGCTACAGAGACAGGAAGTGCCTCACCGCAGAAAAGGAAAACGTTTAGCTTTGGTAAAAGCTCCCCTGTAAAGGAAGGATCCATTAAGCACATTTGCACAAAGGAAGGTGTGGATGTCCACACTTCAACGTCAGATTGACCAAGCGCTGCAAACATATCCTTCGGCTTATTCACAAGATCTTTCACTAAACAGTAAAGCGTGCCGCCTGATTGAAGCGTTGGATAGAGATCCATCACTGATAAGTCAAAAGAAAATGGCGCTTGATTTAAGAACGTGCGCCCCTCACCAATTGGGAAATCGCGGCACATCCACTCTGTAAAACTTTCTAAATTATTGGCTGTTACCTGAACGCCTTTCGGTTTTCCGGTACTGCCAGACGTATAAATAATGTAGAAAACATCATCTTGTTGAACCCACTGCGTGGATGGCGGTGCTTCTTTTTCAAGTGCTAAAAGCGATGCCGCACTCTTCACTTCAATGTGTTCTTCTACATCTAATACATTCTTCTCATTTGCACATATCAATAGACTGGCTTTTGAGCTTTCAATGATTGAGACGATGCGCTCGACAGGTATGGAGATGTCGACCGGAATATAAGGTCTGCCTGATTTCACAGTACCTAAGAAAGAAATCAGCATCTCTGGCTCCATATGACCGTAGACAATGACAGGTTCACTGCCAGCTGCGACTGCATCGATCGCACCAGCCATTTGGTCTGATAGACGCCAAAGCTCATCATATGTGATCGAAGCATGTTGAGAAACAAATGCTGGCTGTGTCGGTTTCGTTTGTTGGTATTCATGAATCGTGTGTAATAGTTTCATAGTTTAATCTCCAATTAAAAATCGTTGTAAATGAATGATCCCGTATTTGCTGTATGGAATCCGTAAATAAAGAACAATAATAGCAAAATAAGTAAGTAAAAGCTTGTATATCCTATCCATTTTACAGACTTATTTTCTGATAGCTTTTTGAATAGCATATTGATAACCTCTTTTCTTTTGACACTTATAAAGACGCATGGATCATCAAAAGAGTTTCATATCAAAACATAAAAATTTTAAGAATTGATGAAAAAAAGATGTCCAAAGTATGAACGTGTCTTCGGGCAAAGCTGTCTTATTGTAACAAAGATTTAATGTAATTGAAATGAAATGGAAGCTTAAATTTGCCTTAAAATTGATGAAAACTGTCGAACAAACGTAAAAGCCACCTAGTTTGACTAGATGGCTTTGATGTTATTTACTTTTTATATTTATTCACTTCGAACATGAGAATGTTGTTGAATACCACATAGTCCTTTTTACTTTCAAAAGGACCTTTGTTGTTGTCATGCTCGTCAATTTCATAAAACCCTGGACCTTCGCCAGCATCACGTTTTTTGTACCAGGATAGGAAGGCGTTGACTTCTTTCATTGAAAGGTCATACTCCTTTTGCAAACCATTGACCATTGTGATGATGAGAAGTGCATCGCCGTCTTCATCTGTTGTATCGTCTTTTGGTGGTGTGGTTGGTTCTGGGTCTTTGTCGCCTGGATTAGTTGAACCGTCTTTTGGTGGTGTTGCTGGATCTGGGTCTTTGTCACCGGGTGTTTCTGTATTGTTTGGAAGTTCCAGATCTTTTAAGGAGATAGAGATCACCGATTTATAGTTTCTATCAGCTAATCTTTTAAAACTATTATTAATACTAGATTCTTTTCCACCTATTACATACAAAGTATCATCGATTATTATTGAAGAAGCTGCTTGACGCATTTCAGTTCTTGTAGTGTTTATTTTGAGCAGTTCTTCCTTATCTAAAGAGTACACATAAAGATTGTATGGATTAACTGCTGGTACTATAATGTGATTTTTGTATGCAGAACTGGTGCGATATTCTGCTTTCATCCCATTTTTTTTAGTAGTCCAATTATTTGTAGAAGGATTAAATTCGTAAACTAGATTTTTGTTATTGCCAGACAGAACATAAAATTTATCATTTACCACTACACCAGTAGCAAATTTCAAATCAGCTGCTGGGTCATTTTCAGCCTTCCATTCATTTGTTTCTAGATTATAACTATGAAATTCGTTTCCTCCCCCTAAGACATAAATCTTATTACCGATAAATCCAGCATAAACATTATATTCCCCCTTTAATGTTTTAAAAGGAATATCCTCTAACTGAGTCCACTTGTTAGACTTAGTGTCATACACTTCAAATTTATTTAATGTTTTATTTTCTGATTCACCGCCTATTACAAATATCTCACTACCGACAACTACAGTTGCTGCTCCACCTCTTGGTGACAACATTTCTTTCTTTTCAGTCCATTTGTCTATACTGGGATCATACATAAAAGTTTTATTTGAATAAACACTAGTTGGAGTACCTCCACCAGCCAGATATATCTTACCGTCAACTACACCCACACTTGCGCCAACTCTTGCTTCAGGTAAATCAGATAATTTGTTCCATTCTAATGTTGTAGCATTTGCAATTTGCTTTGAATGCATAAAAGATAAAACTAATAACATAAATATAAAAATAAACTTTTTCAAAAAATGACACTCCTTTTTAAATTACCATAACTAGAATTTTTGTGATGACATAATCATATTTCCACTCAAAGAAATATGATTATTTTTTTATAAATTTAGCCCCTTCCCAAATTCTACTTCTTAGATTTTTCAAGTAGTTTATACCTATCATTATACACATTAACCATAATTTTACTAGTTTATAATTGTTCCTATTAGAGTATTATTTTCAAACAAAAGACCAAACACATAAAATCGAATGCTCTCAATTCTTTAAGAACAAAATCAGATTATGTGGGCATTTTCTTCTTAATTGAAGCAAATAATAATTTCTCATTTTTTAAAAAGAAGTGAATAACATCTTCACAATTAAAAGTAGCATAATGTCCTATTGATGGTATTTTCTCTAACAACTGAATCTATTCAAAAAACCCATGATTTCATGGGTTTTTCATTAATCCATTATAAGAAAATCCGTCACAAGGCTCCATTTCCATCCAGTCCCCAAAAGCTTGGATACATCCCGTCGCCGAAGCCTGTTGTAAACATGGAAATATCCACCTTGTCATGAAAACGGGTGACGAGCCAGTCCCATGTGAGCTTGTAGTTTTGCTCAAGTACTTCTGCAAATTCCTCATAAAAATAAAAATCATTGTCCTCTTTATATCGCTTATCCTCATACGCTTGAAGATATATAGCTGACTCCGCATCCATATAGCAGCCCATACCCGTATTTACACCGTATCCGAAGAACTCGTCTTCTTTCAATTGATTGAGTTCTTGCCCTATTCTTGTAGCAAGCTCCCATTCTATTGCTAGCTCGTTTGTAAACTTGATCATTGCATAGGCTACTCGTTCGTCTCCGCTTTCCAACCGCTTAACTACAAGTATAATAGGATATTTTCCTAGAGTAATCTTCCTCGTAAAAGATTGGTCCCCTTCTGAAACAAAAGGATCACAGGCAACAATATGACCGCTCGTGATCTCGATATTTCCGATCTGTTTGGCGAATAATTGATCACCTTCTTGACTGCTTGTTGTCTCTCCATTTCTATATAACAAGTAAGTTGGATTGATGTTGTACAAGTGATCTTTCTCCTTTCAGCATTTTGGACTCTTATTCTTAGTCGATATTTAGTAATATATATAAAAACCCTTGAAATAGTTATGTATATCAAGAATTTTATCGCCAATCTTCTTATAGTCTTCTTCTTTCTGTAACATTCCTTCCAGTTCAACAATTTTTCTTGCCAAGTCTTTTGGTAATATTGAAATGTATTTGTATATGTAGCCGGACAGTATTTCCTTAGTATCATTTCTGAAAACGCTGAGATTTTCCGTAGTTATACTAGAAGCTTCCATAGCTTTATTTAGATAGTAATTAGTGTGTTCATGCAGTAATTTTTTACTATCGTAATCTTCAGACTTAATTCTTTCTATATCTCCCTTTATAGAAAAATATATGTTAGATAAACACACTGTTAACTCTAAGTGTTGCACACCAATGGTATAAAATGCTTCTTCTTTTGCTTCCCTCCCCTCAATTTTCTTTTGGGTATTGTTCACAAGTATTGTAATAAAGATGGCAGTCACAGGTATGAGTAGGAAATCCACAATTAAATTAGGTAATATACTATCTAACCACTGTGAACAGTTGTACCTATTCATAAACACTGCTGTAAGTATAGCACTTAGAAAAAATGAAAGAGCAGCAATCCACTTATACTCTTTAGGTATATTTAAGTGTTTGTATTTCCTCCTTATAAAAAGTGTTAAGTAAGTTATGACTAGATATATTCCAATAATTATCGTTAAACTTAATAACTCATTGCCTGGAAAACATGAAGCAATACCATTCATAATAATTTCCCCCTTTTATTATTTAAGAACTTCAGTTTGTTTTTATCCTTTCTATCTTCTCTTAAAATAAAGTAATATATCAATTATGATTAGGATGTTAAAATTCCAATAAATTTTCAATTGAGATGTCAACTTTATATATTAGTATCGGCCATTCCATTAATCAACAGTTTTCATTAGGAATTATATTGCTGAAAATTTATTGCATTTGATAAGTGAGTAACAAATATATAAGCGTGTCCACGGGGCATTTTGATAAATTCTAAATTGTTTGTTCTAAATTAATTTGTCTTTTTTCCACAAATAATTTAATCGAACATAGAAAAAGACACTTTTCTATATAAAAGTAAAGCGCCTTCGTTATATATATTATTATTATTTTATTAATCATAAACATGGATTGTTGCCATATCTGTATTCAATCCATCTTCTACATCATTTAACAAATTTTCTATAGAATATCGTATTTCCTGAAGTCCAACCTTATCTATTATATAATCTGCTAATTCATCCTTATTGTTTTTATTACCTCCTTTTGGCCGAACATTATAGAGCCTATTTAAACTACCTGTAAATAAATCTGCTGCTTGTATTAATCGACTCAATTTTGAATCTAGTGGAACATAGTTATTAAGTACTAGATCATCTCCGTATTGTTCTTTAAATTTGCTACTTAGTAATTCAGAAAACTTACTAATGTTATAAGTATTATCATTATCATCTCTATCTTTGAAATAATTTATTTGCCTTGGTAGCACCACTCTTCCAGTTAGAATTTCATGTTCCATACCTTTAATTGTTAATCGATAGAATAAATCATTTATTATCTCATCGATAGGTGTTCGATAGTTTGGATTTGTTCACTGCGATCGCTCTAAAACTGACCATTGCGGAATTATCCAGCAAAACCTTAAAGAAGTCCTTGTATAATCTTAGTTCATCTCTATTTTTATTATTTAAATTCTTAAAGTGAAACTCATCTGGAAACCTAATATTTTCTTCTTTAGCTTTTTTTGTCCACTCTATTAACTCATGATTCAATAAACCATTATGTCTGTCATCTAATGCCCACACACTTCCTATAATTATATATTCGCTGTCTTTACCTGTCTCATCAGCATAAAGATGCATAATAGGAACTGTTGGTTTGTCTAATAAGGCCGCTTCCTTTTCAATTTCTTCACGTTCTCTTCTAATTTTTCTAGTTCTCTCATCTGATAAGAACAATTTGTATTCATTTTGGATTTTCGCTCTTGCTCTTACCAATGAACTTAACCTTTCATATTCATACATTTTCTTCAAATCTACTTTTTTGGAAGTATGTCCATGAAATTCTTCCCAAAATTTTATTTGCAGTGTAATATCTGACTTTCTTGCTTCAGGGTATTTGTTTAGTATTTTAGCAACCTTTTGCCTTAAAGTATTTGTAAGTCCAGATTGCACAG
The DNA here is from genome assembly GCF_000691145.1 of Bacillus altitudinis 41KF2b. Lineage (GTDB taxonomy): Bacteria > Bacillota > Bacilli > Bacillales > Bacillaceae > Bacillus > Bacillus altitudinis. Next base: position 139,673 of record NZ_ASJC01000003.1, read on the forward strand.
CAGTTATTAAAGCTTGTGCTTCCTGTCTTTTCCTCTCCTCTATAACTGGATCGATTACTTTTTCTTGAATTTCAATTTCTTTTTCATTTGAATGATTCATAGAAAACAGCCCCCTATATTCAAAAGCAATTACAAGAGATGATTGTCTTATTATTCTAAAGTTTAATTTTATTTCCACCTATTTTGCTAATCGAGAAATCCAAATTTTATGTTCCCCTTCTATTTAGACAAAGACTAAATCGTTAGACTCCAATAAGAAATAGTGTTCAGTATTTTCGGGATAATAAATTTGATCTCATTTCCCTTGATAAATTCATCAAAAATCTTTCAAGTTTGCCATAATTGAACTGTGTTTTGTTGTTGTTTGATTTGTCTATATTATCAACTCCTACCTTTATATCGGCAGGAAAAGAGCACACAGAACTATTCTCGAAATTTGTCGATCGACAAATCAATTTTCACCTTTCTCTTTCCTAGCGTAGACTTGCTCAAATGTTCTTAACATTAAGACAGCAACACTTCTGGCTCTTTTTCCTTTAATTACTATTGTTATAATAAAAATAAGTGATATAGCTGTGGTAACTAAAGCTAAAGCTTTACTTACATTAACATTAAATTCCATAGTGAAATATACAGCCACTAAAGGGACAAATGCTGGATAGTACTTAGAGACATCTCTTATGTTCTCAATATGGGCAAACCTCGATATTTTCTGAATATGTATAGATAACATCTTCTAACTCCATTAATTTCTTTGAGTATATTTCATTATCTAATTTCTTAATTTTCTTATTCTGTCTTTTATTTTTTATTACACGTTTCTTTCCTTTACCCAAATCTACTCACTCCTTGATTTTAATATCGGAGAAAATTGATAAAGTTGAGGTGCTTGCAAAATTTGTCGAACGAATCCTATAACTCGCTAAAGCAAGAAAAAATATATTAAATTTCAGAAAATTATACTTCTCCGTCCCACCTTCCATCTTTCAGTCCTAGCTCCCTGATCTTTTCTCCTTCAAACTTGTGTGTTGACGTTTCTATTGCATACTCACGTTCCTCAAGTTTCCAAAGACGTTTAAACAATCTTTATTCCTTCATATCCATGCACTTAATTCAGATTGGCTCTCTCCTTTGCTATCTTTTAGTAAATTGCCTCGATGCCATGTTGAGCAATCCACCAGCTGCTTTAAAGATTGCGGCCTGCATATTTGGTCCGTTTTCACGCTAAAGTTATTCAAAAACAATTAGGGCATACAAAAATGGATACAACTATGTCAATTTACGCTCATGTCATTGAAGAAGCTGATCAGAAATCAGCCACCCATTTTGATAGCTTCTTTGATACAAAAACAGGGAACGGAAATACTTAAAAATAAATCCGCTCCCAAAATCCTTTTTTGAAGCGATTTACGAACTTATGTTCTAAAGAACAAAAAAGCCTGAAACCCTTTATTATCAAGGGTTTCAGGCTTTTAATTTAATACGTCCCAGGAGAGATTCGAACTCCCGACCGACGGCTTAGAAGGCCGTTGCTCTATCCTGCTGAGCTACTGGGACATGTTGTTATGTAGTGTGCTTTGGTGTATTACCTCAGCGACAAGATTTATTATATTACTATTGTTCTTTAAAGTCAACGGTTTTTCGAAAGTTTTTTCATAAGGGGCAAATGCTGCACCCTTATGAAATACCTTCCAATATGACAGTGTTTTCGAGGTCTTGTATGACGTGACCTTCGTCCGTGAAAAACTGTACGTTTGCTTCGCTTCCATCTAGTGTCAGTATAGCATAGCTGCGCTCTTTGCGCACTCTTGGCAGGTGCACGCTGCCTGGGTTAATGAGCAGTTTTCCTCTTAGCAGTTCACTGCCAGGGATGTGCGAGTGGCCAAAGCAGATAATGTCTGCGCCTAGCTCTTCTGCACGGTAGTAGACTTGGAGCAAGGATTGTTTGATGCCATGCAGATGTCCGTGAGTGAGAAATAGTTTTCCGCCTCCATCCAGTGGGAGCAGGAGCTCTTCTTCAAAATCGCCCATAAAGTCACAATTTCCTTTGACGACTTTGTATCCTTCGAGTGCTGGGTGGTTCGTTTCGAGTTCTGAATCTCCGCAGTGAATCATCATGTCCACTTCATTCGCATGCCGTTTGGCAATGGTTTGAAGTTCGTCTGTGAGTCCATGACTGTCACTAATGATGAGTATCTTCATGGCTTCATTCCCCCTTATTCATTTGCGTCTAGCAGTGATGAAAGCTTTTGAAGCGCGACCGCTCGATGGCTGATCTTGTTTTTTTCCTCTGGTGATAACTCGGCCATCGTCTGGTCTTTGTCTTTGACGATGAAAATTGGGTCGTATCCGAAGCCGTTTTCGCCGATCGGTTCTTCTGCGATGAAGCCTTCTACTGATCCTTCTACCGTTTTTGTTTCTTTCCCCGGTATACTGACAGCCAGGGCACATCTAAATCTAGCAGTGCGGTCTTCTTTTTCGATGCCTTTTAGCTCATTCAGCACCTTTTCCACGTTCTCGGCATCGTTTTTATGCTCACCCGCATACCTCGCTGAATAGACGCCAGGTTTTCCGCCAAGGTAATCAATCGACAGACCCGAGTCGTCTGCAATCACCATTTCACCTGCTTTGGCTTGAATGGCCTCGGCTTTGATGATCGCATTTTCTTCAAAGGTATGTCCTGTTTCTTCGATCTCTTCCGTAAATCCGATGTCCGCTAGTGTTTTGACCGTGAATCCTTTTGGCTCAAGAATGGCTTTGAATTCTTTCGCTTTGCCCGCATTGTGCGTTGCGATGATGGCAGTTTTCATCCTGATCAAACCCTTCTCTTTATTCGATAACTTCTCCTGTCACTGCTTTTTGCTTTTCAATTAATTCTTTGATGCCTTTTTCGGCTAAATCAAGCAGTCCGTTTAGTTGTTCTCTTGAGAATGTCGCTTCTTCGCCAGTGCCTTGAAGTTCAACAAAGCGCCCAGCACCTGTCATGATGACATTCATATCCACTTCAGCTGAAGAATCTTCTTCATAATTTAAATCTAACAGAAGTCCCTGTTTAGAATCAATTCCGACGGATATCGCAGCTAAATAATCAGTGATCGGATTTTCTTTCAAAACGCCTTCTGATTGAAGCTTTTGAATCGCTAGTGTCATGGCCACAAATGCACCTGTAATAGATGCTGTGCGTGTTCCGCCGTCTGCTTGAATGACATCACAATCAATCCAAATGGTGCGTTCACCAAGCTTTTCTAAGTCAACGACTGCGCGCAGAGCTCGTCCAATTAAACGCTGGATCTCCATTGTACGTCCTGTGACTTTTCCTTTAGATGATTCTCTTATCGTTCTTTGAGCCGTTGCTCTTGGAAGCATGCTATATTCTGCTGTAATCCAGCCTTTTCCTTCTCCTCTTAAAAAAGGAGGTACGCGGTCCTCGATAGATGCGTTACAAATCACCTTCGTATTTCCCGCTGAGATTAAGACAGAGCCTTCTGGATGCGTGATGTAGCCTGCCTGTATTTCAATTTTTCTTAATTCGTCGTATTGTCTTTCATCTAATCTCATGTTTTACCTCCGTTACAATATACATTCCGCGCGGGTGTCAGCGTGGTTCTCCTATTAACTTTGACAACCTCGATCCGTTCTAATCGCTTGGAATAAAAAAGAGGCAGCGAATGTGCATGCCTCTTTTTCTCCATTATATCAATGTGTGACGTTAAAAACTACCTGTATTCACTTGTTCTGGTCTTGAAACTGGCTTTGTGAGTTCTGTTCCTTTTTCGTTCACAAGCTCTGCCTTTCCGTTTACCTTCACTGACACGCTTTTCACATCTGGCAGCTCTGTTAATGTCAGCACAATGCTATCAAGAACTTTTTGTGAAATGACCTTTTTCTTTTCATCTGCACTGCCAAAAATGGATTCATTGAAATCTAGTGTCACATGACCGTCTTTTACTTTCGGGACATCATTCAGCTTCACATCTTGATCAAAGTCTGTCAGCAATTGGCTTGTTTTGCTTGGCCCAGAGACGAGCTCATCAATGGCTGCTGTAATTGGATCATCATCGTCTTTTGGTGCTCTTTTGGTCACCGGGACATAGTACGTCTGTTTGTCAGATTCAGCTAAATAGTAGACGGTCACAGGCTTTGTCGATGTCATATCAGCCGCAGCCTCGTGCTGAATATTAATGCCGTCCTCTCTGCTTAAATCATCTGAAATCGGTGTCCCATTCACAGGCATCTCTTTTAATTCATGGCCATTCATCTTTAATTTGACTTTCGCTACCGAATCAAACTGCGTTAATGTCCAAGTGACTGATTGTAAAATGCGCTGTTCGTCTTCTTTTTTATAGTTTTTGAATTCATTTGAGAAATCCACAACCGCTGTGCCATCTTTAATATCGACAGATACGCTCGTGTCCGCCGGCAGCACGGCTCTGAATCCATTTGGCATCAGGTTAGAAATCGGTCCCCCGTCTACGAGGTATTCAAGTGTTTGTTTCGCACTTCCTTCATTTTTCGGCAGCGGAATGGATTGAGACACAACATACCCATTTTTATCAATTAAATATAATTCTCTCATGACGGTATCTGCTTGCTTCTCTTCTTTTCCTTCTTTCGCTGTTTGTTTCTCTTCTTTATTTTCTTTCACAAACGTGACATTTTGTGGTGGATCAATCTCTGTTTTCGCTTGGTCTGTTTGAAACAATCCGCATCCTGATAAAAGCATGGCTGACGCAATACACGTAACAGCTGCTGTAGTTCCTTTTTTCAGCATACTTCACCCTCCTCTAGTGGTTTGTACTAGTATGTATACGAGCTCCCTCAGAGGATTAGACCCTTTTCATAAAAAAATAACCCACTTCCATGAGAAGTAGGTTATTGCTGATATACGTGTTCAAGCGAAACCGTTTCGACCTTTCCTGGCAGGTAGCCGAACCAGTCTTGAGCGATGTTTTGAAAGTTTTGCTGCTGCCCTGTTGTATAAAAAGTATGAACAGGCTCTTCCTTCGAATCATTTAACAGCCCTTTATATGAAAGAATGGTGCTCGCTTCTCTCGCTGTCTCATCTCCTGAAGAAATGATGTTGACGCCACTGCCCATAAAGCGCTGAATCGGTTCTTTTAAAATCGGGTAGTGCGTGCAGCCAAGAATGAGCGTATCAATGCCTGTTTCTTTCATCGGTTCAAGAGAAGCTTTTACGACTTCATCTGCTGCATGATCTAAAAACGTACCACTTTCCACAAATGGCACAAGCAATGGACATGCCAGACTTTGAACAGTTAGTCCTGCTTTTAAAGAAAGCAGTGCTTCTTTATAGGCCTCACTTTTGATCGTATTGACTGTGCCGATGACGCCAATATGCTGATTGTTTGTCACCTTGATCGCTGTGCGGGCTCCGGGCTGGATTACGCCAATGACCGGGATATCAAGTGTTGCTTTAATTTCATCAAGTGCTATCGCCGTCGCAGTGTTACACGCAATGACAAGCATTTTAATATGGTGATGTCTTAATAGGTAGTGTGCCATTTCCCATGTATATTGAAGAACCTCTTCTTCTGCTCGAGGGCCGTATGGACATCGTTTTGTGTCGCCTACATAAATAATCTTTTCTTTTGGCAGTTGTCTCATGATTTCCTTCGCAACGGTTAAACCGCCTACACCGGAATCAATCACGCCGATGGGTTGATCCAACAAAATCGCCTCATTTTCTTTTCATTTGCTGCTGTAGTTTCGTTAAAGATTGGTTGAAAACGATGGCTTCTTCTTCTGAGAAAGCCCCTAGAAGTTCACTGACGTATTCTTGGCGTTTGACAATCACTTCTTGAATGATCCGCTCACCTTCAGGTAATAAATGAATGCGAACCACGCGGCGGTCAGACGGATCTTTCACCCGTTCAACAAGTTCACTTTTTTCCATTCGGTCAATTAAATCGGTTGTCGTGCTGCAAGCCAAATACATCTTTTGTGATAGCTCACCTATTGTCATATCTCCGAATTCATAAAGCCACTGAAGCCCTACAAATTGAGGAGGTGTAATCGTATATTGATTCAGAATTTCTCTACCTTTTTGCTTAATGATTGCAGCAATATGGCGCAATGATTTTTCAATTTCTGCAACATGGCCTGACTCATTCGTTTCCATTTCATTGATACCTCACTATAGCATCTCACTTTGATTAAAACGTACATTCCTATTTTCCTCGTTTTTCAATGAAATTGCAAGAAGAGACTCATGGAAACGATATAGAAATAACCGGCTCCTCCCTGGTGCGGAAGGAAAACCGGCTGACGTTAGAGCTCTAGCTCACCCATACGCAGAAGCTCGACTACGGCCTGTGAACGACCTTTGACTCCTAGCTTTTGCATGGCATTTGTTATGCATACCTTTTACAAATGAGTATAACTTACAGGATCATTTAAATCTATAATGAAAATTCATTTTTCCGTTTGGGTGGATGACAATATGATCAATGAGCTTATCGAACACATGCTTTAAATCTTTCTCTTTGTCTTCAAGCTCTCGAAGAACCGCTTGCATTTCCATCATTGAACTTTTCTCATCATGCACCTGCTGTAAGGAAAATAAACTCTGTTCAAGTTTAATTATATTAGATTGAATTTCATTGCGCTTTGTTTGGAACTCGGCTTTTGAAATAATCTGATCTTCTAAGTAAAGTTCCAGCAATCTTTTATTCTGTGTTTCTAAAGATTTCAACTCTACTTTAACAGACTTCATTTGTTTTTCTTTTTGTTCAATTGCATTTTTTCTGTAATCATGTGATATATCCTTGGAGAATTCGATTAGATTTTCAATGACTAAGTCCCTGACCTCTTCATAAGTAATTGGAACATGGTTAACACAACCTTCTTGACCAGCTCTTCTGTAATTACTGCATTTAACGTATTTCCAATACGTTTTTTCACCATTTTTTTTGGCTCTGCTTGTTTGGATAATCACCATATTAGAACCACATTTACCACAAATAAGTAATTGTCTCAACTCATTCCACGGTGTGAATTTAGTTTTTTTATTGACAGTCAGTTTATTATTTGCTTTTTCCCAATCCTCTCTTGATACAATCGGCGGGCAAAAGTCTTCGTAAACGGTCCATTTTTCTGGTGGATTTCGAATGAATTTTTTTCGACCATCAACTTTTATTGTAGTATGCCTATTAGCTATATGCACACCGCAATATATAGGGTTTCTTAAAATGGTTTGAACTGTTGTGAGCTGCCAATTACTACGTTTTTTTGGAGGTGGTATTTCACCTAGCTTACATTTTTCTTGCAAAGCGTATGTAACCCTTTTATGGCCCAAGCCCTCGTTATTATAAAGGTGAAAAATTAATCTAATAACTTGAGCTTCATTTTCGTTAATTACAAGGTGTTTACCCTCTTTCATATAACCGTAGGGCACTCGACCAGAATGTTCACCCCGCCTTGCTTTTGCTGCAAGTACACCACTTATATTGACTGACATAGACTTAGGTAACTGCTCCGCAAACAGAGCAGACATTTCAAATTTCATTGACGCTTTACTCTCGTAAAGAGAGTCATAGTCCTCTTCAAGAGTCACTACTCGAACCCCATTAGAAACCAAAATTTCTCTGATATATAAAGCGTCTTTCAGATCCCGAGCAAGACGAGTGATAGATTTAAAAATCACCATCTTTATTTCTTTCTTTTCCGCCAATGAAAAAATGTATTTCATGGCTGCCCTATCTTCAAGGACGGTTCCACTGATACCATCATCTAACAAAACAGAACGGTCATCCCATTCATAATTATGTTGCTCGATCCAGTACCTGCAAACGTCGATCTGGTTTTCTTTAGAACTTATTTGTTCATCTCTGTCCGTTGAAACCCTTGTATAAATTTTATAAGGGTAGTCGTCATATTTAATGATTTCTTCAACTGATGATTTTTTGAAATACATATAACACACCCCAATTGTTAATTGTTCTTACTAAATTATAACATCTTGATTGTTGATTTCGTTATATTCTTAATTATGAGAAATTACATTATTTCCCCTCTTTCCAATAAAAATTTGTGTTAGACTTAATTGGAAAATATTTGGTCTGGAGGGTTTGCATTGAATCGCATTAATTTCTTTCTCTTTTTAATTTTGTCCGCCTTATTCATATCTGCTTGTGGCAAAGCAGATAACACATCCACAAGTAACTCTAATAAAAAAGAAGAAAGCATTGAAACTAAAGAAAAATTAAACGTAAAGATCACCTTGAATAAAAAAATTAAAGACAATAAAAAAATTCTCATTAGCGGAAAAAGCAATTTACCTAAAGATACAGCATTATCAATTGATCTAAAATGTCCGGAATGTTCAACCTATTATTACGACTTCTCTACTGGTGTAAATGTTAAAGAAGGTGGAATGTTTGATTATGAATTTTCTAATGAAGAAGGCGAGGAGTTTGAAGGAGGGAAGTATATTGCTTATGTAGAAACGTCACCCGAAAATCTGCAAACTGAGGATGTTAGAGCGATTTTTGGAAAAGATGGAGCTAATCTTGTAGGTTCTAATGTTAGCGGTGATACTGATCGAGTAGCTACTGCTGAAATTAATTTTAAAATAAAGAATTCCTCAAAAGTTAAACAAAAAAGTAAGAAAGACAATGCTGCAGAAGTTACTAAAAAGAAGGATGAAGAACTGTCTATTTTGAAAAGTGAGACGGAACATGAAATTGAATCTATTGTAGAGGATAATTACAAGGCTGCCTCAATTGAAAAGATCGAAATTAATCAAGATATGAGTACTGACCAAGATAACAAACTAATCGCTCTTGTTTACCTGTCGTTTGATTTTAAAAATTCTGCTCAAACTTCTTATAACATGGTGGAAATGTTTAGTGATGATTTAGCTTCAAAAATTGGAACTGACAATAACACAATTAACCAAATCGCTGTATTTTGGAAAGTTCCTTATATAGATGAAGATGAAACATTAGCTAAATTCTCATACGAACGTTCAGGAGAACATATGATAATCACTGATAAAGTATCTTCTTTAAGATAACCCTTCGACTTGAAGGGTTTTTTATTTACGCTTATAATCGAACATATATTCTGTTTTTACAGGAGGGTATGCCGTGACGGATCTTGAAAGGAAGCTTTACCGAATCATCTACAACATGAGCCGGTTCCGTAAGAATCCCACGATCAATGAGCTTAAAAGGAAAACGGGTCAGGATGAGTCGACGATTCGTAAGGCGGTTAAAAACTTAGTTTCTCGCAAAGAATTAACGTGGGATAAGGAGAAAAGGGAATGGCGGTTTTAATAAGGGTGTTTCACAGTCTCGTCACAAATGACGGGACTTTTTTTAGTCTATTTTTACCATTTTTATAAAAAGTGTGGAAAATAAACCCTGTTAATTGTTACCATACGGGTGTGGGACAATACTTTTAGGGGGAGGATGTTTAGTATGAACGGTTTATTGCGCAAGCTGAATGTAAAACTTACACTTGTGTTAACACTTATTGTGACTCTTGGAATCACATCTGCTTTTGGTCAGGTATCAGCCAAAGAACAGTGGGACCCTCAAAAACAACAAAGAATTGCACAGGCTATTTTCGAAGCTGCTGCATACAATGAAGTAGATAAAACTTTTTCCTTTGATGAATCCAAAGTTATCAACGCTGGTTTACCAAAGGATATTTCATTAGAGATCAAAAATCATTTAGAATCATTGGCCGGAACTGATGCTGAAAAAGTGTATCAAGATCAATTAGTTGCACAGAAAAAAGGTGAAGTGACAACTATGGTTGCTCCGCTAGTGATATGGGCGGCCAAAGTATTGGCTGGCGCAGGTCTAGCATGGTTAGGTAAAAAGCTTTTAGATATGGGCGGCCATGAATTTTGCAAACGTTACAAGAACGAAAATAAAACAACTAAGTATGTTTGCAAATTCCTTTAATTTTTGAAAGGAAGTGGTTTAATTGAGAAAAACAAATTGGTTTCTGTCTGTGTTTATAACTGCTTTAATCTCCTTTGTAATTCAATCGGGATTAAGTAAATTTGGTGTTATTAACCTGTCCAATATTTGGGCAGACTTAGTTAGTTGGATTATAATTTTCTTTGTCGTTTTCATTGGCGTTGAAGCATCTTTTAGGACGATCAATAAAATGAAGCATCGAACTGAATAAAGACAAACAAAAAAGCCCCTCCAATAAGGAGGGGCTTCTCTGTTTACTTCAAGAGTGCTTCGAGTTTTGCTTTAGTCTTTGGACCATAGATGCCGTCTGGGGTTAACCCATGCATCATTTGAAATCGAGACACTGCATTCGCAGTCTTGGGTCCGTAGTACCCATCGATTCCATTGTTGATCGCTCCTTTATCAGGATAGAAATAGAGTGCTGCTAGTGCTTCTTGGATTCTCCTTACAGCGTCCCCTTTCATCAAAGGTGCTTTTACCTTAAAGATACCTGTTGGGAGCTTGTACACCTTCTTAGATGCTTTTTTCTTAGGCGTTGTTGCTGAGGTTGTTTTCTTAGGCTCAGAAGATGAAGTTTTTCCAACAATCGCCTTTAACTCTTTTTCAATGGCCGCTTTAAATGAGTTCCATCTACCTTCACCAAGGATACGGTGCGGACAATACTTCCCATTCCAGTCTTGATGCTTGCGTACTCGATCAACACCCCAACCACGTTCTTTCAGTAACTGCGCCACGAATTGAATGGCCAGCTTTTCCGCAGCTTTGTATCTAGCACCGCCAGACTCACTATAACAAATTTCAATCGCAATGGACTTGCGGTTACCAGTACCATTTGTACCATCACCTGAATGCCACGCATTGCGATCTAACGGAATAGCTTGAATCACCTCTTCATCGTCCACTGCAAAATGGTAACTCGTCGAACTTGTGTTATTGATCATATAGTTAATTTCATTTTCAGCTGCTGCGTCATTCGCTGTATTGTGGATTGTAATGTATTCCGCATTCATTACATTTGGACATTTTAAACCGTATCTGCTGGATGGAACCATTTTCTTTTTCACTTTGATTGCCATTCTTATCTACTCCTTAATTTGTTTTTATATAGAAAAAAGCCGCCGATTACTCAGCAGCTTTCTTTTCTGATTCTTCTTTTTGGCTGTCAGACTCGATCACATGAAGACGGTCTGTAATGGAAGCCGGAATTTTAACGCCGATCTGTGCAAGGTTCTCTACGATAGACAACCCTTCGTTTGCAATATAAAAAAGCACTGTCCCAAAGGTCAGCACTCCATTTAAACCCATAATCTGATCAATGATGTTAGCCACAATCACGACAACAAAACTAAGCATTTTCCGCACGTAACCGAACCATGCTGTACGACTGCGTAGCTTGCCGATCTTCCATGCTTTAATGATTCCTGTCAACACGTCGATGACACTCAACAGCAAGAGCAAGTCCAGAAATTTCACTCCACCAAATAAGTATGTCTTCGCTAAATCTAAAGTTTCAAAGTTAATAAACAATTTTATATCCCCCATTCATTTGTCACCTCCTTTCGAAGGCAAAATAAAAAGCACCTGTTAAGATGCTGTTGAACCTAAATCCACTGAGACAGCTGGCTTGTCAAACTTCAAACCTGTTATCTCTTCAAACTCTTCTTTTGTAATTACTTTCAATGAAACGTATTCCCTCATAATTTCCGGTGTATAAACGCCCCAATCCCAAAACACTTTTATATCGGCCGACGTTGGGTAGATCATGATGCCCCGCCTTTCTGCAACTGCGAAAACTGCAATGTAAGGAGAGCGACTTGTTTTTTTAGCATCATTACATCATCTGGTGGCGGTGGATCAGGCTGCAAACTATCAATGTATTCTTTAGTTGCTGCCTCAAACCATTCTTCTTTTTGAGGATCATACTTTGCAATAAATAGCCCATCTGGCGGTTGTTTATCTGTATAGCCTTTAGGTATTGCTTCTCCGTTATCTACATCTATTAAAATATCTTTGCCTGCTTGCCAAATGTAATTTTCATCATATTTATAAACCCAGATCATATTCGCACCTCCCATGCTTACTTTGCTTTAAAACGGAAACCAAACGTAATAAATTCATTGGGATTTACCGTATTAGAACAAGATTGAACGCAAACCCGACCGTCAGTGCCTATATAGGTTCGGTGATATTGCGGTACTCCTGGTGTTCCTACGCTTGATGCTACTCCAATAAAGTGCATGGATTGCAATGGTAAATATCCATCAAGCAATGTAAATGCCTCGACATCATTACCTATCACCCCACCAGTAATAGATCCAATTATCTCCACCACGCCAAAAGCATCTTTTGTGTAGCGTAACGTGTGCGGAAAGCCGTCTGATGATACATATTGCTTCCATCCTTTTGACAATGATGGTGTTTTCCAAGTGACTACGGCATCTCCGTCTGTTATGAGACGTTTCCAACCTCGAAAGCCTTGTGCATGGAACGTGCCAATCCAAGTCATATTATCAAATGACCTTGTGGCAATAATCCGTTTGTAATTAACTTCATTTTGCACATATGATGTTTCTAAAACTTCAATGTAATAGAAGCTGGAATCATTCTCTACTGGAAGATTTAACAGATTTGCTCCCATATAAAAACCTGTAGGCAGTAAAAAAATATCAGTACCGTTTGGCAACCTTGCAACTTTACCGTCGTTAGGTGTAAGCCTGTGCAGCTGGCCGTTATTCCAGCTACTTTTTTCTGATTCTGTTACGTGAATCTTTTTGTTTTCAAAGTGTGGATCGACATATTCTTGCGACTTTTTCAAGGCTGCATTTGCTTTATCTTGAGCGCCGTCGGGTGTCTCTGCATATTCATTCGTATATTTCTTAGCTGCCGCAAGTGCTGCATCTACTTTAGACTGCGCGCCTTCTTTTGTTTCGATTTTCTCTAGGTCATCAAACTTGACCCTCAGATCTTCAATTGTTTGTATAGACTCTTCGTAAAGCTCATTTATCTTAGCTCTTAAAGCCTCGAACTCGTCCACATAATACTCAGTGATCGGCACAATATCTTGATCTATAAGTGACTTAGATATATTGAAAGAGAACTGATGAACAGACATAGATTGATCATTCGTATAGTACAAATTTAATTCAGCTTGTACTATACCGTAGTGCTTGATCTCTTGATCTGACAAAACGTACTCGGCGTGACCGTTCACTCTATCAACTATCGTTACGTCTCGAATGAATCGGCTGCCGTCGGCCATAACTAATACAAGTTTTCCTGTGACAGCTGCTAGGGGCAGTGGTACTCCATCTTTCGTGAGCTTGAATATGAGCCTTGCTGTCTGACGATCCTGCGTCCAAAAATTTATACTGGTTGATATGCTTGAACTGGTATATGCGTTTACATCAAAATCAAGTGGACCGTTCTTGCGAATCATGTTATCACCTCTCTCATGTTACATTCTCGATTGTTTTAATTGGATCGACACTATCATCTTTTAAACTGCCTTCTGCGCCAGCTCCTTTAAGCCTGTTCCCAAAATGCTGAATCCGTGAACATTTGCTAGTCAAATACATTGCATACCTGCATTTCTTTCCTTTGACAGTCACAAATTTAACCGAAGAATCTTCTACACCATCCATCAAGATGACCCCGTAATATGGATTTGAAGAGGAAGTGCGCTTTCCCGCATTGTTGATATTAGCTCCGTCAATATCAATGCTTTTTGAGTCTCCAGAAACTGATATTCCTGAATACCCCACTTCATCTAGTCGCGTGCGGTTAATGCTGACGTTTTCGCATCCAAACTCCACTCGAATACCGTTTCCTTCAATATTTTTTCCAATGCTCAGATCAACTTGTCCATTCTTACAACGAGTCAGTAAAACCCCATGATGTCCTACATTATTAAACTCGTTGTCTGAAACAGTGAAGCCTACTACGTCAGATAGATGAATAGCATGCTTTACTTTAACGCCATCTATAAAGTTTCCATTAATTTTTACATCCTCGATTGTTTGATAACCTTTACGTCCATAAACTTGTATTGCATGACGGTCTTTTACGTTAATAAAAGTATTTTTTGAAACAATGTGCCTTTTCACTTTATTGACTCGATTTGTAGGATTCCCATTCTTATCTTGCGTATATTTCGATGTAACGGCCGGAAGTAGCAACCTTACACCAGACGCACAATTTAAAAAGGTGTTCCCTTCAATTAAAACATCTTCCCACTTGTTTCCCGAGATAGCCCATTCAGTTGTATCTTCCACAACGTTAAATAGAAATTTGATATTTTTATACCAAAATCCATCTGTGCTTGTATGTGAATCCATCGCACGTGCATAGCCGCCTAGCTTATCTGATTTACTGAAATGGCACCTTTGAACGATTATATTTTCAGAAGGGGTATTGTCATAGCTACCAAATGCCCCAAAGTTTTCAGAAGATCTCATAAGATCCAATTGAATAGCTGCTGAAAACCACCTATCGCCCTTATAATCTGCAAATCCAGAGAATTTGACATCATCTATCAATACGTTTTTGTTACCAGCGCAGTCTATGCCGTGTCCACCACATACATCACGTATGCTAATCCCTTTGATAACTATTCCATCTGCGTGAGCAAATCCTAAAACAGAACACTGTTCCTTATATTCATCACCAGCGCTATCAAACATCCCCTGACCGTCAATCAGCAAATTCCCATGTCCCTCATAGCCTTTGGTTTGATCGTCTTTGTCACCATTTACAAGCATTGACCCTATAAAGCCGCGCCGTATAACTGCACCAGCCTGTAAGGTCAAATGAGTATTTTTATAGATGCGGGCTGTCTCCATCAGCTTGTAATTACCAGGAGGAACGACAATATGCACAGGATATAATTTCGCAAGACTTAGTGCAGCCTTAAATCCAGATGTAAAACTCCCGTATTTCTTGATGAATTTTTTGAGATTAAGAGAAACCGCAGCATCTTCTATTTCCTGCTCAAGAATTTGAAAGTCATAGTCCAATCTGTCTTTTGCGGTGGGATGAATGGATGCATCCCTAGCGACACGAATATCTACGACTTCCTTTACGTCTTTTCCATCATGATTCAATACAAGATTGATAATCCTAGACCATAAGTTGTCTATACGATTTGCAACTGAATACAAACCGTGTTTGATTTGATTTGACGTATGAGCAATATCACTTGTTTTATGTCGTTTCAAATCATCTTCATTCTGATTCAAATGATTTTCTATAGACTGCATATCCTCTCGCAGCTGCTCTGCGTATTTCGAGTTTCGTCTAGTGTCATAGTCCTTTCTAAGCCTCACCATGTTCTCACTCTCCTTTTTTGGCAAAAATAAAAAGACCCTATCTAAGCGTCTTGAGCATGTCGTTTATATATCGTTGTAAATTTTTCATTTTCTTCACTTGATCTACATTAATACGCTGAATGTCCTTGCGGAAGTTCGCAAATGTTATCGTTGGGCTGCTATACGGATTGAGAGGGTTATGCTGAAATGATACAACCCTTAGATCATCCTCAAAGGTTATTCCATCTGCAGTATCCGCAATAACATGGATTGTGTCACCTAACCAAAAATCTTGTTCAATTTCAAGCAATTTCGGCTCATAGATTTTTTGGAATTCTACTTCCACAGTCATTTCTGGGTAAGGGTTAACATGCTTCTTTAACGCAGAAATAATGCTGCTAGATTTTTTGTACCTCTCGTCTTTAATTGGCTCCGCCCAACGTGGTTTACCTTCAATGAGAAATTTATCTTCATCGGGATGAATGTAAAGAACTGGCTCAAAAACATACTCAGGCTCTTTCTCTTCATCTTTTTTCACTTCTTTTTCATCTTCTGTTGTTTTGCCATCAACTTTTGAGTCAGAATCGGAATCTATTTCTTTTTGTGCGCCGTATCCCCACGCACGAGTAGTACAATTTTGGGAATCTGTCGTTATAGTGATACCTGGCATGTTATAACGACTATCAAGCACAAAGTCTATTTCTTGTCCCATCTTTTTGTAAACATGGATTTTGTAATTATCTACGTCTAACTCTATGTCATAATCTTCAATGATTTCATCCAGAAGCTCTGTGGAATTTTTTTCACCGAAGTTTTCTTGTTCCGCAGAAGAAATTTCATCATCTTTTGCATGAATGACATATTTGAAATCAGTTCCTTTGAGGGCAATATCTAGCGCTTCTTTAATGCTTAACTTCTTAGAAACTGTTTTTTCAATTCTGTTATTAATCAACAGGACAGTGAAGATGTGCGCAGCTGTAACCGTTTTTGTCAGCATTCCATTTTCTTGATGAAGACTCACGTTGGTAATATAGTATTTTTGATGATTATATTTCTTTTCATCGAGGTATAAAATGTTATCCACCACTAACAACTCAAACTCTGCAGCATTTTCCTGTGTACGAACTAACGAGAATGTAAACGATTTTTTACCTGTTGTATCAACTGTGAAATCAACTGACGCACCTGTGATTTCTATGACTTCCTTTCCATCCTTGCTTGAAACATGCAGCTGCGGGAAATCCACATCAGACGGTAAATTTTGATTGAGTGGTATGTCTATCCCATCGTATTCCCTGCTTGGGTAATCAGGACCAGTCGGTGTTTCTGGTTCACTCGGTTCTTCTGGTAGATCATCCAAATTATCATATTGTGTGAGCTTGTAAGTAAAAATGATGCTGTTTAATTTTGTAGCATAATTGATATCAGTCGCATAACCACCCTTTGCAACAGCAGCTGTAGCTTTTTGGTAGTCTTTTTCACCGACCACATCTTTATAACGACTCAAACGTGTGTATAGACTTCCTAGATCAGCAAGGCTCTCTGCATATGATGGATACTTTCTAAAGCGCGCTTTTACTCTCGTTTCATTGCCGTTCTTGTCCTGTTCTTTGGTCCACATTAATAAATATTTTCCGTTATAAGTCCCTTTGACTCCAAAGAGGTTGTTGGCTTGCTGAGATAGATCACTAGCGCCGAATCCACTTTCAAGGCAGCCTTGAGCGATGACAAGGCTTGCGAGTACATTGTACTTTTTTTGGACCCTTTGCGCTCCCGGTGCTAATTTTTTGATAAAGTCAACCGCAGCCATGTCATCCCTCCTTATGCATAGTAGAACCTTGTGTCAAAAACAATTTCAATATCACTTGCGTTCTGTATTTCAAAATCGTTTCGGCCGATATCAAGTGAGGGGAGCCTGCCAGATGTCTTTAGACGTTTTTTATTTGCGACGGTGTACTGTTTAATAAAAGAAACTTCCCTTGATTTAGATAGTTCATCTTCAATTTTCAATTGCTCCCCCGTTGTATGATTGATGATGGTTACACCTTTTCCCTTGGCTTTCAACGTCACTTGGTAATCATGTCTAAGTGGATTGATGCTGAAGTCCCCAATGTTGTAGATGCTGAACGTTTTTTTGTTTTTGAATGAATACTCTAGATCGTCACGCATCTCGATATTCATTCCGGGACTCCATCTTTCACCCTCAAAAGTTTGAGGATTTAGTGATGTACTTTTCGATTCAGCAGCACCCAAAACATCGGTGAATTCAACGCTAAAAACAACATGGTTCTTTTCTTTTTCCTTCGGAGTAGTGAAATTCCCCTCACACGTCACTAAAAACCTTCTGTTCGGAAGCAGGTCACATGAGATGTAGTATGGGAACGGTTTAACTAATAAAGCATATAGTTCACTTCTATAACTGTAGAAATTTTCAGCAATGATTGAGTTCATATATATTTCAAGCTGAATCTGTCTTTCTTTGTACCTCACATCCCGCGGATGTTGTGGCAATACAATACCGTTAATTCGTTGTAATGACACCGTCTCAAATTCTACGATTGGTGAGGCAGGTGTCAGGCTTAACGGATGGAAATGAGGAAGCAAGTCATTTAGACTTTGCTCACCTAATCCATTGTTAAAATCAATATATAACTCCATTACCTCACCCCACTCATAAATGCTTCTTTTCTAAAACGTTCACCTGTCGTTTGATCTAGCTTTCGACCATCCATGTAGTTGTTGCTATCTTTTGAGATTAATTGTTCAAAGCCTTTTTGCATCATCATTAATCCTTGAGACAGCAGGTCTATTTGTTGAGCCATAAGACCAATTTGCTTGTTTTGGTTCTCGATCATCTGTCTCATATCAGATCCATCTTGCTGCCTGCTCTGAGACTTGTCTCGTTTATTACTGATGCGATCAAGCATTTGTAAAGCAGTGGAGATCATGCCCTCCCCAAAACTAGGCACTCCAAGCTCTTTGCCGAGATTAGAATACAGCTGTAAAGAGCGCTTACGGTACTTTGGCTCAGTCGTGATAGCATATTCTCGCCAGCCATTTTCCCCTAATTGAGCGATCTGATGATTGTCAATCACACCACCAGATGCATAACCGATGTAAGGGCCACCGCGCGCCATAGACTTTAATCCCGGATGGTTATAGATACCGCCATAACGCTTGTTAAGATAGTTAATTGCAGCAACAATTTGATGAACTGGATGTTTGATGTTTCCATATCCGGGCTTTTTGTAAGCAGCAAATGTGCTTGGTATGAATTGCATAAGCCCTTGTGATGGATGACCAGCTCTGGCGTTGCTATCCCATCGGTTAACTAAGGTCGGGTTTCCACTTGATTCCTTCATAGCAATTGTTTCAAGAGCCTTTGCATATGAAGGGGAAATTCCCGTGATGCTGATGGCTTGTGCAACCCACTTTTTGACTGCAGCACTACCCCCTACACCTTTGAATGATCCTCCTTCTCCTCCAAAATCACCTAACGATTTTGTTAGAAATCCTAAAGCACCTTTTTGAATTGTCTTTAAAATACCTGTTCCAAGTCCGTCTATCCCTTTACCAGTTTTAAACGGAATGAGACCGCCAAATATATTGCTGATAATTCTCTTTGGACCAGCCATCACAAGGTCAAAGATATCTGATCCAAAATCTTTCACCTTACCGACTACTTCACCAGCTTTTTTAACGCCCTTTTTAAAGAAATCACCAACACCGCCTGCGTAACCCGGCAAACCCTGCGAAGTTATTTTTTTAGTCTGGTCATGTGGCAAAACCGATGTTCCGCGCGGCAAATCCCAAATTTGAGGACCGCCAACACCGACCATGTATGTTCCGATACCAGGAGTGTGAGCTAATTCATAGCCTTCTTCACCTACAAGCGCGCGGCCACCCGGATGATAGTCTGTTCCTTTGGCGTAAGAATGCTTTGCTCCATCCTTTTCTCCCCCATATCCTTTAGGTTTCCATGTTGGGATAGTTTTTAAGTTCATGAATTCAAGAACTTTATTAATACCGCCAGTAATGGTATTGACCACCCCTGCTAAATCCACAAGAAACGTATCCCAAGCGCCGAGAACTTCACCAGTCTCCCAATCAACTTGCTCGATATGTCCTGCAGCCTGTTTTTTCGCTTCTTTTACAACGCCCTTATGACTTTTTTCAGCTTCATTTATTGTTTTTTCTTTTTGTTTTTCCGCTGCTTTTACCGTAGCATCATGTTCTTTTTGGCTAATAGTGCCTTTGACGTAACGCTGGTCATCTGCAGCTTTTACAACAGCGTTGTATTGTTTTTCAGCATTACTAATAACTTTGTCTTTTGCTGATTTACTATTTTTAACTGTCGCGGCTGCTTGTTTGGCCGACAAAGTAGATGATTCTTCTTTTAACTTTTTAGAAATGAGTGTTTGCTCATCCTTGCTTTTTGTAAGAGCCGTTTCGACTTCTTTACTCATCTTTTGGGTGATACCCTTGACTTCATCCCATTCTTTTTGAGTGAGAGAGCGATGTTCTTTTGCTGCTTTGTCATATATTTTTTTGACTCGACTCTCGTACTTTTCTATTTGCTTCTGCTTCTTTTCATTCCCTGTTTTGATTTTATTGAGGATGTTTTCCTCATCTTTCTTCTTAAGTGAATTATTCTTTGAATAGAAATCTCCTAAAACGTCAAGAGACTTGTCAGCACTATCTTGATAGCCTTTTTTTATGGTGTCAGCCATTTTTGAAAATCGCTTATTCATGTTGTCAGCTATCTTATCCGTGATCTTCGTTTGATTGAGATAAAGGCTATTTAATTTCGCATTGGCTTTTGTCTCCATATCCGAATAAGCATTTACAGCTTTCGAAGTGGATTCAGACACTTTATCGCCAAAATCTATTGTTGCTGGTAAGACACGTTTTTGCAGGTTGTCATAATATTTAAACCCTGCTTCGCCTAGAAGCGTGACACCCGTTATTAACATACCTACAGGACCACCAAGCACAGATAAGCCGCCTCTAAGCAAACTCACAACACCTGCACCTTTTTTAAGGATGTTAAACAGGCCAAAACCGCCCTTTGCAAGTTTCATAAAACCGCCTGCGCTTTTCACGGCGTTTATCCCAGTCATAACAATACCTTTACCGAATTTAAGTATCTCAGGAAGAAAAGAGAGTGCAAGACCTCCAATCATACCCATTGGCCCGCCAAACATCATTAAACCGCCGCCGGCGATTCGAGACGCGCCGCCAAGTCCACGCACTGTCCTTGATGTTCTTGTGGCCGTTTGATTTAGACGGCCCATACGTGTAGTCGCTAGACCAGTGTTTTGTTGTAAACGGCCCATACGAGTGGACATAACGGCCGTTGATGCTGCAGCTGTGTTAATACCTGTCGCCGCTGTTCTTGAAGCTACACCCGCAGCAGTAACTTGTGTCGTGTATACTCCTAGACTTGCTGATGATCCTCTGACAGTTCCCGTTAAATAGGTACCTGCAGTTCGCAACACTCGCCATCCCTCTGCCATTCGGGGAATTAGGCTCAATAGTAATAAAGAAGCCCCACCTAAAAGGCTGAAAGCTGTTACGGCTGCACCAGTAACGGCAATAGTTCCCATAACAGATGGTGGCAGATGATCAAACCAGTTTACGACTTTCGTTAATCCATCTACCACTTTACGGGCTGTAGGGATAAATTGATTTCCTAATGAAATAACTGCGTTATTTACCGCAGAACGCAGGTATTCAACAGATCCCGCTAGGTTGTCCATTTGGTCTTTTGCAACTTTTTCAGCTATACCACCACTGTTTTCTATTTCTTTTGTGAATTTGTCGATCTTATCACCACCTGCATGAAGCAAAGTGATAAAACCAGATAAAGCATGCTGACCAGCCAATTGCTTTGCAATACGAATTTTTTCAGTTTCCGTATAGTTTTTCGTCTTTTCGTTAATCTGATCTATGATGTTTGATAAAGGTTTCATGCGGCCGTTTGCGTCAGTAATACTCAGGCCAAGCTCGTGTATTGCGTTACCAGCTGGCTTCGGAGGTGCCGCAAGCCTTGTTAATGTGGATCGTAATGCGGTACCTGCCATATCTGCCTTGATTCCACTGTTCGCCATGATACCCGTTGCGGCCGCTAACTCTTCCATGCTGACACCTGCTGTTTTCGCAGCTGGCCCAGCATATTTCATGGTCTGGCCAATCTGCTGCAATGTCGCATTTGAGTTCGTGAACGTGTAGGTCATGGCGTCCGCCACACGGTTTGTATCTTCGGCAGCAATATGGAATTCTGTGAGGATGTCAGATACAATATCCGCTGTTACACCTAAATCTGTTTGCCCTGCTGCCGCAGTAGCAAGCAAGCCCGGCATGGCACCAATAATGTTATTTGTCTTATAACCAGCCATTGCAAGGTATTGCATTCCTTCGGCAACCTGTCCGTCTGTGAATTGTGTCGTAGCCCCCAAATGACGCGCCGTTTCCGTGAGACGGCCCATCTCGTCATTCGATGCATTCGCCACAGCACCGACCCTGCTCATAGCCTTTTCAAAGTCTGCGGCCACTTTGACAGCTCCGCCTATTGCGACGGTACCTGCTACACCGATACCTGTTAATGCCTTCCCTGCCATTCCCGCAGCAGAGTAGACAGATTGTAACTCTTCTGATACTTCCCCAGCGTTCTTCTTAAAAACAGAAAAAACACCAGCTGCTTTATTGCCGGTGCTTTGCAAATGCTCAAATTCTTTAGATACATCTCGTAATTCTTTTTCTAGCTTTTGATGAACAGCGATGGAGTCGTTCAGTTTGCGGGCATGTATTTGTGTTTCTCGCGCATCACGGCCCTTTTCTCTGACAAGTTGTTCATATCGTTTTCGATGTTCCTGAACAATTCGACCTTGAAGGCGATATTTGTTGTTAAGTCCCTCTACTTGTGATTGTAATTGCTTTGATTTATCACCAGTATTTTTATAAATGGCCGCAGATGCCTTCATTTCAGAGTTGGTCAATCTCAATTGCCTTTGAAGCCCTGTTATACCTCTATTAAAACCCGAATCATCCAGATTGACCTTAGCGACCATATTGCCAATTGCTTGAGTCATTTATGTACCACCCCGCTTTCCTGACGAAGATTTCAAGACTTAGAATATTTGATCAATCGTAACTTCTTTTGTTTTGCTTGATTCAGCGTTCAATTCTAAGAAATGATAAATATCCATTTCATCAATTTCTTTCATTCTCCACCCCTGTTCTAGGAGTTGTTTATAAATATTCTGCATTTGGTTTATTGCTCGCTCGTAGCTCCAGTCTCCGTCGGTTGCAAAAAATCAGGATCTTCTTCATCAATTTTTTTATAACCCACTACTTCGGCCAACACGCGACTGATTTCAGCAGAAATTTCAAATGACTGTAATCCTTCAACAAATTCATCATAAGTAAACTGTTTTCCAAAAATATCAACCATGAATTTAATCTGTTCTTCTAATACTTTGATGCTTTTTTCCAAGTCCTCCGCAGTATCCTCGGCCTTTTTATTCAAACGCAAAGCATCTAGAAGTGTTTTAGCACTTGTGCGTGGCGCTACATAGGTTTTTTCTTTTTGTTCTGCATCGGACCATAATTTGATAGTGATTCTTTTCTGAGTCATAGTGATTCCCCTTATTTTTTATTTTCCAATTAAAAAAGAGAGCTTTTCAGCCCTCTAAGCACCTTTTCCAATATCAACACTGCTGCTGTTTTCTGTTTCGTCTTTGTATACATCACCAAAAACCGATTTATAAAAGGCATCAAGATTAAAGTTTTCTGCATCTTCATCTGTGACCACTTTAAAAAGATCGTCCTGCTCACGATCAACAAATTCCGCAGACAGTTTAATGGTTTGGAAATCTGTCTTATCTTCTTTTGTCTTCCACTCATCGCCCGGAAGAGAAAAACGCCCTTTTACTAAACCGACATGACGAGACTTCCCGTTTGCCTTTGGACCTTCAAACGTCATTGCGACCCATGGTGGGGTAATGTTCTTTTTGAACAAGTACAACCCATTTTTGTCCTGTTCGATTCCTAGCAGCTTCGCAAGAATTTCCATAGGAAGATCCCGCATTTCAATTTCTAGCTTTGTAGAACCAGTTGAAACCACTAAATCGACCAGCTTGTTATCTGCATACTGCTTCTCGGTTGACGTCTCAGTTTCCACCTTCATATTGATTGCATATTCATATCTTAAAATTTCAGTAGGCACAAAGAATTTACCTTTCTTTTGCAGTGGTGCAAACTGAACATTTTCCAACCCGGTTACTGAACTGTACTCAGCCATAGTTAGCCTCCTAGTATTATATTTTTTTCAAAACGATACCCTTTTCTTATCAATCTCTCTTTCTCTAAAAAGTCATTGATGGGTATAGTGGGCGCAAAATCTAAACGTTCCATCACATCCCCGATTGCAGCCATGATAGGTTGCGGATCGGCATTGTGATAAACATCTATTTGATAGGTTGCACTATCTTGTATGGGCCTGTTATCAGCCCATTTGATTGGTTTGTAGTTGATTTCTTGCAGCACAACATACGGCGGACTCGACTTTGTACCCTCTGGGACCGCAAGCTCATAGATGTCAGCTTTGTCTATTAAAGACAAAAGCGCTGGATCATTCTCCAACGCTTCAAAAATGGCATTCTTGCAAGTATCTGCACGCCTTATTAAATTTTGATTGATCATAGTTTACTCAGCGCCTGTCGATATTTTTCTGCTACTCTTCGTATGGCCTCATCCCATTTTGCATCAACAGTTCTTGTAAAGAATTTTTGCGCAGGCTGATGTAATGTACCGAATTCAGGGAAATGAATTCTCCAATGAGTATCCTTCCTCGACTTAGATTTCGGCCAACCAACCGCCACGTACTTCATCCCGTCTCCATCAGTACGAAGCCGCGTAATATCAAGATCATCTTGCATGTGTTTCTGGGCTTTGTCGGACCTTGGTGTGTTTGGGTGAAGTTCATCTTTTATGACTGTTGCACCAGCTGTAAGAGCTTCTTTATGCATCTTGCTGACCTTTCTTTGCATGTTTCCAATGGCGTTTTCTAATTCCTCTAAGCCATCGATTTGTAAATTAAACATCACTTCACCGCCTTTGCCCTAACTGTGAGGAAATGAAGCCTTGAATGATTCGGTAATATAGACTCAATTTCGTAGGTTTTCCCTTTGAATAAGATCCTCATATGATCGTCAATATCTTCCCTGTGGCGAATGGTGAATTTGATTGTATGTTCTTTTTGAATGGCAGCTGCAGCATAATATTCAGCGCCATTTAATCCCTCTGCTTTGGCCCAGCATTCAACCACGGTTTCCCAACCGTTGTCACCATCGACAGGTAAACGAGTCTTTTCTTTTTTCTGCTGAAATTGGATGCGGTGTCTCATGTCATTCAGCATCTTTTTCACCGTCCACAACCAAGTATTTGAGTTGATTGACCATTGTTGTGAGCACCCCATCAAGATTCGAGGTCGTTCCTGATATTTGCCTATTCTCATACCAATGAGTTGTAAATGACATGACCGCCAGCTCTGCTTGTGCTAAATTGTTAGGAAATTTTAGACCCGTTGCATTCGTGATGTACTCCTTTGCTGCAGCAATGAAATGTAAAATCAAATCATCCTCCGCATCACCATCAATGCGAAGGTATTTTTTTGCTTTTTCAAGCTCTTTTTCTTTTTGCTCTGCCTCAGTCATCCGGCATCACCTTTATTCAGATTTTGGGTTTTCTATTGCTTCGACTTTTTCTTGAAGGTCAGTGATCATTTTCTGTACTTCTGAATTGATATTGTCCCACTTGACACTCCCTTTACCGATTGTCCGGGAATTAACTGAACCATCACCTAAATGTTCATTTTTAATTGAGCCAGTCTCAATTACTGCAGCATCACCCTTATCACCTTTCGGCCCCTGCTCTCCTTGATCCCCTTTTTCACCTTTTGGACCTTGAGGACCTTGTTCACCAGGATCACCTTTCAATCCCTTAACAATAAGAGGGTTTTCTTCGCTGTTGTCTCTGATAGAAACAGGCGTGATAGGTTTACCGTCAGGCCCAGCCTCTGCAGATGTGAATACTCCGTTACTTTCATTTAAAAAATCTTTAGCCATGATAGATCAATTCCTTTCAATTTTTCTTATTTCCCAGCGTCTACGGACTTATCTTCAGAAGGTGTTTCAACTTCTGCTTCTTCACCAACAACTAAATCAGTAACAATAACTGCGGCTTCTGGATCAATAACTTTTCCGTCAAATCGTTCAATACCTCTGAAATATGTTTGATCAGTTAGATATGCATCTGCACCGATATCAGTTGATTTGATCTCGAATTTTTGGCGATCAAACATAAAGTATGCATTTTTAAAATCACCGAATAGAATATGAGTTTTTTGTTTATCGTCTGTGACAATCTCGTCATACACTTCAACAGGTCTTCCGAATAAAAGAAAGCTGTCCTCATTGCGTGGGTCCTCTGCTAAGATTCCGCGGCCGTTTTTATCTTCAATGTTTGCAAGCGTTTCAAATGCTTCTGTATTCATAACCCACTTAGCATTTCTTCGGTAACCCTTTTTAAGTTGATTTTTGACTTTCCTCAAAAATTTAATAGTGATAAGTGAAGGTGCCTTGAGAGTTTTATATTTTTTGCTTGAGATAATTCCTTCTATGTTTTTGTCTCCACCTTTTCCATAGAAGACTTCCTCATTTTCAGTTACAGTTGCGCATTCAGAAAGCCATTCTACAATTTCTCTTGTGAAATTAAGAAAAGAATCATCAAGCAATTCAGCTGAAATAGGTAAAAATCCAGCGAATTTCTTAACGTTGTATTGGATTTCTTCAAACTCCATACTTTTGAGCTCTTTAATTGCCTCTTTTTCCCCAATGTTATATAGCTTTCCAGCAGTACCTTTTCTTACTGGATAAGTGCCAGATGGTGATTTTTTTGGCACAATGCGAACTAGATTACGAACAGAATTTAATTCTTGAATGGACTTAATAATCTGTTTCGAAATGTCATCCGGTACTGTGTATCCACCATCCTTATCACTGCTAGATGAAAGCTGTCTATTTTCTTTTAAGACTTCCTGCAGCATTTTTCTTTCTTCGTTACCTAATTCATCATCACGTCCAGTCAATACCTTGAACCATGCATTTCTATATTCTTGCGTTCCTGTTAAGCTGCGTTCTTCATCAGAAGAACCAGATTCAGGATCTCTTTTCTGTTCCGGGACATGATGTCGGTCTTCAATTTCTGGTGCAGCGAGTTCTCTTTCCTCAGACATCATTTCAATTCTTTTTTGCAGAGCCTTTGCTTCATCAAGCATAGAGCGTGCTTCTTCATCTTTTCCTTCACTTATTAAATTCCTAGCTTCTTGCTTTTTCTGCGTGAACTGCTGGCGCAATTGACGTTCCTCTTTACTCATCGTTACTGGCATAGATTTTCCTCCTTGATTTTGAGCATAAAAAAAGACCCACTATATAGTCAGGTCTAATAAGTCTAGTTCCAGCTCAATCCTCTTATTTGATGTGTTTTTTTGTCTTTTTAAAACTTCTACTTTTTCTAGACTTCTTTCTCCTACAACAGCTTCCGTATCGCTATATGCAGGAGTTGTCACAAGTGAAATGTCAAAAATGCGATTGATTCGATTAATTCGGCGCTCATATAACTTTTCTTCTTCATTTCTTGTCCATTCATCAGGTTCTTCATCACCTGAATGATCAAGAGAAAACGAAAAAGAACATTGATTGATGACGCCTGCTCTCAAATTCTTCATCAAATCTTGTCCATAAGTGGTGTCTGTTGGCTCAAATCTAAATTTCAGCCCTATTGCATCAACAGTTAATTGGAGACTACCAGCTCCCGTTGAAACAGTGTTTCTTGCTAATGGATAATCAATTTTATGATTAAATAAAGCAATTACATTGGACATATCTGCTTCGTCCAACGCTCCACGGCTGATGATTTCCTTAAACCACCCAAGACGCTCAGACCATTTTTCAAATTTAAGGGCATACCCCTCAACATATTCACTTTTGCTTTCATCATCAAGTGACCTAACTTCAATTTCCGTCGTTAGCTGTCTGATTTCCTTCGGCATTATTCGGATCACCTCCTTTATGGCCTGCTTTAGCCATCTGATATTGATCTAACATATCTAAGAAAGTGTAATTCAGTGAAACTAAGTGTCTGTCCCCATCAGGAATAGCATTCTTTGACTCAAGGGCACGAATTTCATTTATATTCATAGCTCCAATTCGTTCCATAATTTCATAGAATTCAGCTCTTGATTTTGAATCACCGCGCAATTCACTATTAACATTAAATTGAACATATAGCCCTTGCCTTATTTCAGCATCAGTAAACAGTTTTGTATTGATTTCTTGTTCAAAGGAAACGATCCACGGCTGTAAAGTGTTCTTCACATATTCTATAGATTGATGTTCGATATTACTAAATGTAGCGCGATCCAATTCGTTTATTTTATGAAGGGGAACTTTGAATATGGAAGCAATTTGAGCCTTATTGAATTTCATAGACTCTACAAATTCGGCATCTTTTAGAGGCATTGATATAGATTGATAGTCGAGACCAGCATCGACAATCGCAATGCTTTCTCCCGCATTTACTCTCATCCATTCTTTTCTTGCAACCTCTTTTGCCTCTGGTTGTAACAGGGTTGGGATTTTCAAAATACCTCTTGGTGTTGCATCATTTTTATACAATTTCGCGTTAAACTTTGTTGCGGCAGATTGAGCACCAATATTTTCTCTTGCAACCCGAATTGGACTGAGACCTACTATCCCATCTTCCGTCATTCCTTTAAAGTGCAGAACTTCCTCCGCATGTAATTCAGCTCGTTTGTTATTGATTATTGTTTCGTACCACAACTCCCCTGTTTTTGGATCAAGATAAGGATGTGTATTCGCTGGATTAAGAGGGATTAATGTTTTGATATCACCCGTTTTATCTGAAAGAATCAAAGAATATGCATTTCCCCACATACAAACATGCGTCATCATTAATTTTTTCCAAGTAAAAGCTGTCATATATTGATTGGGCTTTAAATAGAGCAATTTAAAAACAGGATGGTCACGCTCTCCTGAAATATTCTCTCCCAGCCTCCTAAACATATGGACAGATAGTTTTGCTATATCATCTGACAAAACATTGATACAAGAAAAAACATCAGGATTTTTTAACGAGGTCGATTCACTCACTTTCTCCCCGCTTGCCGTTTTACCACCACCGAAAATATCAAACACCCATTGCGGGACTTGTGACATGCCCCAGCCACTGTCTGAATCTGCTGATCTCTTAGAAAACATACCTTCTAATAACAATTAATCACCTCCTTCGGCTCATTAAAATTGCTGTAAATATAAAAAAACCACCAGTCACTAAAAGACCGATGATTTCATGTATTTTATAAGCTGCTATAGTAATAAAGATTGCCCCGGCAAAAAATACTAGGTCATTTAATATTGAGTACAGAAAAATCATAACTTGCTTAATGATATTTTTCATTAGAATGAAAAGCCTCCTGACAAAATATACTCATTCAAATCTAAATGATCATCATTTTGACTAGCTCTCACATGAGCGTTTATAAGTGCAGCTGCTGGATCAATACGTTGTGACGACTTTGATTTATCAAGCATGATATTCTCCTGCGCGTCAATCTTTGTGACGGCATTCCCCATCGCCCACGTCAATAGATCATTGTTGTCATGGATTAATTTTCGCGCTTTAGCTTTCTCACGTAAATCTTTGGTCGGCTCAGATAAGGTTTGCACCCCTTGCCTGATCTCGATCATGACATATCCATCAGCTTCCATCTGCTGCGCAAACTGCGTTGCGTTATATGGATCATATCCAATCTCTTTGATTTTCCATCCTTTATCCTTTTCCATTTTCTTGATGTACGCACGAATATAATCATAGTCAACGACAGCACCATCAGTAAGAGTTAACCAACCTTTTTTGACCCACAAATCATACGGTACCTTGTCAGTTTTCATCCTTTCATGAAAAGTATCTTCTGGCATAAAGCCATGCGCTGTAACATAATACATCCCATTTTCGAGTGGAAATTCAAAACTGGCAGCTGTTAAATCAATACGTTTTGATAGGTCAATCCCTGCATAACATTCCTTACCTTTTAAATCTGGTAGACCTTCACTCACCCCGCAATCAGACCATGCCTGCATATCCATATATCCGTTTGATCGCATGTTCACCCAAATATCCATATTTTTGGTGAGGAAATCTCGCATTTTTTCCGGTACATTCAAAGCCATTTCCAAACGCCGTCTTAAATAATTTATGCCAAACTCGTGTTTTGCAAGTATCGGATTTGCTTTTTCCCATTTACTCTCGTCTTTAATATCATCATCTGCATCTAACTCATTAATCATTGCAAAGTAATGGTCATTTTTCTCTACCATATTTGGATCTAAAAGACGAGAAGCAAAATTGTACTCGACACGGTAAGCAGGATTATTCAATTCAGGTCCAGCAGTTGTGATAATTACCATTAACGGTTGTGATCTTGCTCCCATACCCGATTCAATAACATCATATATTTCTGATGTTGGATGAGCATGATATTCATCAATAATTCCACATTGAGGGTTAAATCCATCTCCGGTTTTCCCGGCATCTTTTGCAAGTGGTGTGATAATTGATTTTGTTTTAATATGTTCAATTGTCCCATATGCTACCTTATATTTTTTTGATGGTTTATTGAGAAGGTCGCTACCCTCAATTTGAGCATTTATTTCTTTCCAGCAAATCTTAGCCTGCTCTTTTTTGGTTGCACCTATATAAACCTCCGACATACTTTCTCCAAGCGCCATTGCTTCATATGATCCAACAGTTGCTAAGCTTTGAGTCTTTGCATTTTTACGGCCAACTTGCCAATACACAGTTGTAAAACGGCGAATATCGGTATCTTTGTGGACCCATCCATAGACATTGCCAAAAATGAAAATCTGAATAGGATCAGGATCAATATTTTCACCTGCTAATGGTCCTTTGGTATGTTTAAATTGAGTCATCCAAAAAAGAAATCTGCGGGCCTTTTCTTCATCGAATACATATGGAAACTCTTCTTTTCCTTCTCGTTCAACATCATTCAAAAAACGCTGACAGGCCCAAATGTGTTTTTGACAAGCTACAATTTTCCCTTGTAGAACATCATTTGAGTAATCAATCATAAACTGCTTAATTGTCACACGTTATCAAACTCCTTCTCAGCAGCCGTCTTTTCTCGAATCTCCTGCGTTTTGGTGATCGCTAGTTTTGCACGGGCTGATGGAGTAAGACCAAAATCATTTGCAGCTGACTTCATTTGATCAAAGAAGTTCTTTTGTCTTTTCAATAATGGGTGTTCTTCCCCAATCAATTCAATTGGATTTCCGTCCTCATCAAATCCATCTTTATGAACCATGAGTCCATCTTCTTCTATCACTTTAGTTATTGAAATATATTGTGAATAGGCATTACAATAGGCGGCCAACATGCTGATATCTGCCTCCGTTATAATGTCCACTTCCTTTAATAGCTCGGCAATCCGTTTGAATTCCTTTTTAGCAACCTTATCCAACCAGGATGGAGGTTTAATGTTGTTTGATCGCATTTTCATTTTCTGTTCTTGTTCGGCGCGCATTTCCAATTCGTCAGTATTTTTCTTGTTTGGGTTACCTTGTATCAATTGAAGTGTTGCGGATTTTGCAGGTCTCGGCATATTTCCCACCTCATTCCGTTTCAATTTTTTATACTTTTTGCTTGTTTTTGAGCGAAATCATGCTATGATCGAATTAACAACAAAACCAGTCGTACCAAGCCCTCTCGGCATTTTCACCGAGGGGGTTTTTCGCGTTTTTGGAAACTTTGAAAAGCGGTGTTTGTTTGCAGACGACGGCTCACCGATCTTCACAAAGCCGTTTTCTAGGGATTTAATGCCGGGGGGTACCTATGACCCTCGTTTACCATGAACCTTGTTGTGACAGCTATTACACAGGCTTTCGAGGTTGTTTAGGTCTAATCGCTTGCCCCAATCTTGTTTAAGTTCGATCTTGTGATGAACCATGTCAGCAGGTACGACACGATTTTGTTTTAAACAGCTTTGACAAAGATAATTGTCTCTCATTAGAACAAGTTGTCTTGTCTGTTTCCATTCTCTTGATTTATAAAAACTTGTTGAATGTTTATCTCGAACATGATTGTTGTAATACTTCGCTTCCTGCTGCTTGCCATCAGCATGAGCAGGACAATAACCATCCCTTGTTAACTCCCTGCACCCTCGCAGCTTACACTCTCTCAATGGTTTAGGTGGCATCTAATTCACCAGCTTTTCTCTCATCTATCATTGCAAACAAAACAAAGGCATGAAGATGCCCCACTTTCTGTACAGCATAAAACTCCCTGTACTCCCTTTGATATGATGCTAGATAGGATCGTGCTGCTTCATAGGGTAGAATCTGGCTGACATGCAGGAGGCTGTCTATAGCTTGCCTGTCCCTCACACCGTAAGAACCAAGCATGCCTAACCCCCTGATGATCTCCCCATCTGCCCATATGCATCCCCTTTTATTAAGGGCTTTAGTACCGTTATACAATTGGTCTGTCCTTATTGCATGTCCAATTGCTGTGTCAATGATTAGTTCCCTGAGTGAGTTGTCCACGTTGTGTCCCTCCCCAAAATAAAAAGCACCTATCACACAGACAGGCGCTTTTCAGTCTTATTTTTTGTTGTGGTTCAAGAAATAATGTCTTGCTGCATCTTCACTATACGTTCTTGCGCTTCTTTGAAAGACATATCCCCAGCATCATAAAATGTATACTCTGATTTAATCCTGTTGCCCTTGTGTTTAATTTCAGCATGTACAACGACATAAGGAACTCGTTTGACAGTTTTAATATGGTTAGTTTCTTGTGAAAAAGATTCTTCTATCTCTTGTAAAAATCGTTCCATCGACATTACAGTAAGTTCAGCCACAACTGACACCTCCATATAAAAAAGCGAATTCCTCATTGGAAGTCGCCTTCAATTTATAACCTAATACCATATTAACCGTTCTAAAACAAAATGCTTTGCCAAGATCGTGCCAAAAATGTGCCATTTTTTCTTATAATGGATTTAAGAACCCTTGCATTTTTAGTTCTCCTTGTCTCATTAAAAGAGGCAAAGTAGCAAAACAATATCCATAGAAGACTCTTAAATTATAGGTCAACTCATTCTTAGGATTTATATATAATATATTACAGAAATCTCCTACACTATCGTTTATAAAGTTCATAATAACACTTATTAGTAAAGGCACTTCATACAGATAAGGATGAAAATCAAAGATCATTTCTTCTGATTCTCCTTGTACAAAATATCTATGGAAATGATTAGAAGATGTGTGAGTATCTTGACATAAATTTTTATACATAGTGTTATACATTTCTAATTCCATTCCACCACAAGTTTGCGCCATCTCTTTTATTTCAAAGTACTTATTTACGTGTCTTTTACCATTATTCATATCCTTAGTACCATCATAAGTTGGTGTGAATCCTAATGACTTAATTTCATCGAGTATATCCTGTTCCTGTTTATTGTGATCAACAAAATTAGCTATTGGGAGATACTTATTCTCTTTTAATTGTCTTACAGCAAATAGACGAGTAAATAGGTCATTAGCGGATGAATACTTTAAGAATTTTTCTGGTTCCAATATTAATTTTCTTCCTATTAGTTTAATTTCAAATAATGATCGAGCTAAAACCCTAGCAGACACAATATTCCCCTCTTTAATTAAGTTGACAATTGCTTTGAGAGTATTAACAGTCTTACTTAAGAGAACAATAGCATTTTTTTGTATTTTATTAGGTGACTTAATTTCCCTTATCACTTTTAAATAAAAAGGTTCATAAACTTTATTTACAAAAAAATCAAAATGATTAATTATGGGCCGTTTATAAAGGTAATTATCTTGGAATTCCATATTGGTCCCCTTTGTTTTTTTTAATTATTATAACTGAAAATTTTACCAATTAACTATAATAAAAATAGCGGCATTCCCAACGGAAGCCGCTCCTAAATTAATTACCTTTCGTGATAGCTTTAATCATTTGCCATACCCTCTTTCATCTTTTGTAACATCTTTTCAGTATCTTTATCGGTTTTTTTATTCAACCATTTAAGTAATGCTGTTGGAACATGACTGTGATCCATTGGTTGAGACCACTCGTCTTCAAAGCGGGTTTTCAGATCACCAAAAGTCATTTCACTAACACTTTCTAAAGAAACATTGAATTTTGTGCTTATTAATTTGTTCACAATTTGGTCAGTTGAGCCAACTTTTTCAGACAACAGAAAATTCGAATGAACATCGTTATCCTCTTTCTTTCCACCAATACGATTTACATATTCTTCATAACGGTCTCTTATAAACTCAAGAATTTTATCCGATGGCGTGACATGCTTTCTAATCATTAAACCCGCTCCTAACGAACTGTAATTATATTCTAATTATATCATCATCAATTTTGATTATCCACACAATCCACCAATTCACCATATCTAATATTGTGTCTAACTCAAAGAATCGCTGAATCCATTGTCCCTCTTGCTTTTCAGCCATTTCCCTAAAATGAGTTGGACATTTTCTCGTTATGGTTAGCTGGTGAAAAAGAGCACAAAAAAAAGACCCACCTGCCATTTGAACAGATGAGTCTATAAGCCAAAGTCGTCCATTGTTCTATCCATTGTGTCTTGTGTGATCCCAATATATCTCAATGTAATATCTGGGCTTGAGTGGTTGAATATTTCTTGCAGCAAGGCCACATCCTTGAATTTCTTATAATGCCAGTAACCAAACGTTTTCCTTAGTGTATGTGTCCCTATGCTATCGAGGCCTACATACTCCGCTGCCTCTCTCAATATATTGTATGCACTGCTGCGGCTGATTGATTTGTTAAGTCCTTCTCTGCTTTTAAAAAGGTATTCTTGATCATCTTTGTCCTTGATATATTGATCTATCGCTTTTCGAAGAGTTTTGTTTATTTTGATTCTTTTTTCTTTACCTGTTTTTTGTTCTCTTAGAGATACATATTGTTTCCTTACATCCTTCACTCTCAATTCTAGCAGATCGGATATACGCAAACCTAGATTGATTCCAGCCACAAAAAGCAACAAGTTCCTTTTGTTTCGCTCTCCAAGATATTTCTTTATATAATGGATCTGATCAAGGTCCCTTATTGGCTGAACAAAATTCATGATTTATCCCCCTGCTTATACACTTCTTCTCTAAGTGCAAAGGCCAGTCGATAGTATGCTTTGTTTTTAACACGATAGTAATTCCGCTGGCTGAGGCCCATATCTGCGTAAATCTCGTAATCATACATTTCTTCATCCTGCATATAGAGCATAACTAAAATGCGGCGCTCTTTTTGCGTAAGACGATTGATTGCACGCTGAATCCGTTTCATGAACTGATCGCGCTCGATTTCCCAATCCATTTTTTTTAGC
Source organism: Bacillus altitudinis 41KF2b (assembly GCF_000691145.1). Classification (GTDB taxonomy): domain Bacteria; phylum Bacillota; class Bacilli; order Bacillales; family Bacillaceae; genus Bacillus; species Bacillus altitudinis. The sequence continues at coordinate 174,460 of NZ_ASJC01000003.1, forward strand.
GCTGCTTCTTCTGTGGTTGAGTGGAACTGATTTGAGAAACTCGGCGGCGTAATGGTGTATGTTGTTGTGATCTTTGGAAGAAAGTCTTCCGGCGTTTGCAACCTAAGTATTTTATATTTTTCCATCATCTTTTCCATTTTGAATCTTGTTTTTTCCTCGTCGATCTGCGGAATATCTAAGCTTGTTTGATTCATGATAATTCCCCCTTTATTTTCGGCGCATGGCCCCGCCTTTGGCTCTTTTTAACCGCTGCATGTTTTGCCCCATCAACTCTCTTAAATCTCTGTCAGTGAGCTTCTGCGGCTGTTTTTTGGGCTTTTCCTTCTTCATGGCTGCTCCTTTCTGACAAAAAGAAAACGGACACCAACCAGCACCCGTAAAAGGTGTTGATCAGTGTCCGCAGGCTCTCCGTCTTGGACTTATTTACTTGTCTGCAATTCAATATCTGGAATAATATTTTCTGGCCGGAACAAAATTTTGTAATGAAATGGATCTTCTTTATTAGCCTCAAGCTGTTCAGCAAAGAAGCTAACGTTATCACTCAAGCCAAGGTAGTGCTTCTTATATTCGTTTTTACCGACCTTGCATGTCACTGTCATTCTTAGATCGTTGTCACCATTTCCAAGAGCACAAAGTCCTTCTACGGTAAGTAAGTACTTATCAGTGATGCCATTAAAGAAAACGACTCTTCTCTGGACCTCAAATGAGTCAGACGATTTAGAAATGTTATGCGATACTGTATCGGCCTCGCTACATCCAGCCATAACCGCCATTACAGCAATAAGTAACACTAATAATTTCTTTTTCATGTTCATTCTCCTCGTTTTGTTTTTAAAGTACGGTCAATCTGCTCACCTATTGTAATTAAAGCGGACTCAGCCTTTGCAGTTATTAATAAAAACGATTTCCTAAGAATGTGTATCTTGCGCTAGAGTTTTGGCCGCTCCTGCTGAATTACGAATTTCTTCTTCGTGATTCATTTGACATTAAATTTAACGGACTCGAACGTTCCGATGTAGTTTCGTTTATTGGAATCGGTGTAGCAGTCCAGCTGGATCACGTATGTTCCTCTGCCGGTACGCTTGCGAATTTCTTTAACACTAAATGACTTTAGAGGCGTTGACGTTTTGAAGCTGCCCCTTTGAACTAGGTTAGTATCTGTTAAACCGCCATTGGATCGCTTTTTGTAAACGCCAGCAGTGTAATAAAGCGTGCTCGATCCTTTCTTTTCAGTTCGCCAATCAACTGTCTTGGCGCCTGCATAGTAATTGGTGTCATCCGTAAAGACTCTAGCTTGATGCCCGTATCCCTCCGTTTGCCAGTTTGACCATACTGCTTGAGCAGACGGTGCATAAAGCACCGCCGCAATAATAATAGTTAGTGTGATTAGTAGTTTTTTCATAACGTTCCCCTTTCTAAGTCATAAAGTAATGTATTGAACCAATGTGTCTGTGAACGATTTTTCATAAGTGGACATTATATACATTATCCAATTTATATCTACTCCAGATACGTGAAGTCTAAAAAAGCGCTTAAAGTCTTCATCCGACAATTCCAATCTATACTTATTCGCACTTTCTTTAACTTTTTTAAAATGAAAGAGTAACTTACTAAGTTCAAGTGTGTACATCGTACCTTCTGTCACAAGCTCTGCCTCAAGATGATCGTAAGGGATGGCGTATTTCATACAGAAACCTCCTTTACAATTTCGATAGCCTGATCAAGTGGTAATCGTTTCAGATAACATTGATAACCAAGTTCAAGAGTGTACACAGTTCCTTCGCTTAAGGCTTTATCTCGTTGTATTTCCTCTAGTGTTTTACCGTTATTCCTCATTTTCAAATACACTTCAATTGTCATTTTCATTCCCCTTTCTTATATCAAACTTCTGTCCATGCCTAGTAACATTTCTTCTTCATTCGTTATATCTTCAATCACTTTTTCAATGCTTAAAATTCTTTCATCCGCATCGACAGTACGGCTGTGTCTGATTGCTGCATATGCTTCTGTAACTTCGGTTATTTCTTCTGATAATCCGCCATCATCATCAGCGACAACATCAGTATAGATTGTCATAGCATTTTCTTCGGTTTTCGCCTTGATCAATGCGTAATATGGATCATGCACCTCGTAAAATTTCATCTTCATTCCCCTTTCTTATATCAATCTTCCGTCTACTGCCAATCGCATTTCTTTTTCGTTCATTAAATCATCAAGGACTTCTTCAATTGGAACTGTTTTGTTATCTTCTCCAGTACAGCGACTATACTTTGTTGCTGCATATAGTGCCGTTACTTCTTTGATACTTTCCGCAAGTTCTTTCTCTTCATCAGCAGTAACGTCATTATTGTAAATCTCCATTGCACGTTCGATATTGCGCGCTTTGATTAATGCATAATAAGGCTCGTGCGTCTCATAAAACTTCATTTCCTCTTTGCTTTTAACCTGTTCCTCCAGCAACTGAATGGCCGCTTCTAAATACGTTGTAAAATCAATTGCTTCTTGTTGAGCATGTTCTAACCAGCCTTTCAGATCATAAGAGGAGGTTTTTACTTCCTCACCGTACTTTTGCAGGCCTTTTTCCTGCTGCTTGTACAGCTTTGTAATTACAGATGAGATAATCGGGTTTTCGTTCATCGTGATTCCTCCTTTAGTGATTCCATATCAACGTTTAAGACCTGTAACATCCAAAGAAGAGTAGCCATTCCGGCAACAGCTTCTTTATCCGCTCCATTCGAACGAACTCCTCTTTCTCCAAAGTCGTTCATCCGTTCAATGATTTGATTTTGTTGCTTTTTATTCAGCTTCATCGGTGTTCCCCTTCCAGTGAGGGTAATCTTCGAACTGAGGAATATGCTCATCATGTGATGCTGCATACTCCTTCTTTGTTGCGTCCCAGCATTCTTTACACATGCTTGAGCCGATATCACCCATAAATGGTGAAGGCCGTACTTTGTTTGATAGTTCATCGCAGTAATCACACAAGCCGCCATTATGAAAAGAAACTTCAATCTTTTTTAGTTGTTCATCTGATATTTCAACTTGTCCTATTGGTTCCTGACAAAAGATATGCGTTTCTACTAATTCAGGAACCCCGCTAAACGCTTTATGCTGACTCTTTTCGCCCGCTCCAAGATCAATAACGAGTCTGTCGTCAATCAAATATAGTGAATAGTTCATAATCTAGTAACCCTCCTGCTGCCGCTTATGATTGACGGCGTTTTTGTTCATATACGCTTCTTCGATTTGTTCGGGTGTGAAGCCGAAGCCAACGATTCCAATTGCCAAGAACAGCCCCCAAGCTATATGGAAGTGTTGTTTTTTATTTTCTTCATCCTTGAGCATTCGAGAATTCAATAAGCTCCATTGCATCTCCACGAAAACTCCTGAAAGCCCTCCGTCAAATCCTGCTTCTTTGAAATCCTCAATCGCTTCTTCTCGTATGTTTAATTCTTCTTTCCATCCCTTTTTAATCGCAATTGATAAGAAGAAGTGCAGACAGTCCACGTATTCTTCTAAGAGTGGGTTTTTCTCTACCCATTGATTTCCACCTAGATCCTCAGTTCGATATTCTAAGTAACGATCTTGATTTCTGGCTCTTTGATCATCACTCCAATGCTTGAACCAGCGTCCTTCATTAGCAAATTCGCCTAGTTCGGTGATGAGTGCAACATATGTGTTAGGCAGCAGGTCTTGACCTTCCAGCCCTTTTTCTCGGATGATGCGGTTGTCTAACTCCGCCTGCATTTCAAACATTTTTTCAAGGTTCATTTCAGTTAGCCCCTTTTCGATTTAATTTAATGAGAATGATGGAACTGCTTCAAACCCTATTTCTTTACGTTGTCTGGACCAACCGTTTATAAATGGTTTTGAATTTCTGTAAAGTATCTCCCACTTTTCCTTGCAAATATCTCTATGAAAATTCCATACCATTACATCCTCATTGAGTGATCCTTCAATATCGTCACGTTCCCACAAGCCCCAATTGTCCCAAGCATCACTTTCTAGCCAACTTTCTAAAGCATAATCAGATTCAAAGACGAAGAAAGAATCACCATCATCGAGCGAATACAGTAGAAACAATTCATCGTGCATGTTACCTTCCTCCATAGTTTCTGATGCTGAACTAGGGTCCAAGGTTCGAATTACATCTAGGTTTCTTGTGTTTCGCTCGTCCGTTTTTTTCAGTTCGTCCTTTATAAATTCAACCGCTTCCCTAAGCGTTTCAAATTCCTTTAACACATGTTCACTCATACCGTTTCCTCCTAAGCCGCTAGGCTGTTAGTTTGCTTTGCTATAATATTTGTTCATATGCTCAGGTACGCACATCTCTGGGAGGTTAGCCCGCACCAGCTGCTCTGCGAATTGCGGTGGAACACTATTCCCCACCCTGCGTATTTGGTCGGATTTATTACCAATATTGAATGTATATCCAGGTGGGAACCCCTGCCCTGCAAATAGTTCGTTTGGTTGCAACATACGCAATCCAATGTCTGCAATCCTCAGACCATTTGTGCAAACTGTTGTTAATGCGAAACGGTCTTTTGTTGTAATGGTATGCAATGGCTCGTCTAGTCGCTGTCCTACTCCTTGACCGTAATACTTAGTCAAGAAGGCAACCGTAACTAATCCAAATCTATTGCCGCCAGCTGTGATTGTGTGTAATGGTCGATCAAGCGAAAGGCCTCTTACCTCTTTATCTGATTGCTCAGTATAATAACTGATCAAGAATGCCGCTTTACTCTTATCCGGCACCATTACAGGACTTGGATTGTTTACGATGAATTTATCAATACCTCTTTTGATTCGTTTCATCGTATTTTCAACTAGTGGCCGTTTCCTGTTGAATATACTAGGGACACCTATGGACCAATCTATAATCTCGTAAGAGGATCGCCACGGCTTGAGCTTTCCCGTTTGAACTAGAAGACTTTTTGGATCACCATGTGTTGGTTTCGGCCATACGATTTCTTTTCCGTCACATCTTGCAACCATAAAGAATCTTTTTCGTATGGTTGGCGCTCCATAATCGCAGGCCGTCAACTCTCTGAACTGCACTTCATATCCAAGTGATTCCAGCGTTTTGACGAATGATTGAAATGTCTGTCCCTTTTGTTCCTTGATCGGTTTACCTTCTTTAGAGACAGGCCCCCAATCTTTGAATTCCTCGACGTTCTCAAGCATGATGACGCGTGGTTTTACCGCTATCGCCCATCTAACAGCAATCCACGCAAGCCCTCTGATACTCTGTTTTACAGGCTTGCCGCCTTTTGCCTTTGAATGATGTGTACAGTCAGGGGAAAACCATGCCAAACCTACTTTTCGCCCTCTAACTGCTTGTTTCGGATCAACATCCCACACAGATTCACAATAATGTTCCGTGTCAGGATGGTTTACCTCATGCATTGCAATGGCAGCAGGATCATGATTGATAGCTATATCTACTGATAAGCCTGTTGCAAGCTCGATGCCTGTACTCGCTCCCCCTCCTCCTGCAAAGTTATCTACAATGATTTCACGGAATAGATTGAGCTGATTCATTGCATCAACCCAGCGATCACGATAATTGCCATGAAACCCAGCACCGTGAGAATGACAGGCCCGTTTGATTCCCTTTTCGCCATGATCACGTTACCCTCTATAACAAGGTCATCATTTTCACGTACCAGCATTGGTACAACGTTTTCTGGCACTTTAAGATGAGCAGCTGCCTCCTGAATCGTGATCGCTTGATGTTTGCAAGCTTTTACAGTCTGTGAAAGCTCGACATGTTTTGGTAGACTCATACTCTTTCACCGTCCAATCCCTTTCCAAAAGCTCGTTCGTATTTCTTCTCGATGTTTCTCATGGCTGCTAATCCACCTCTGTGGAATTCATCTTTACATGCTTCGTAATTACGCTGCTCCCAATTCAGTTCGTTTAAGAAAAGCTTTGAGAATCCGTCGATCTGCTGATTCTTTTTCTCTATTTCTCTTTTCAAACGTTCGACTTCACCCAAAAGGGCCTCAACGTTCATTTGATCTTTTGATAACATCGTGATTCCTCCCCCGCAGGGGATAAACCCCTGCTATCGTTTAGTTTTATAACTGAAATCAAATCTAACTCGGTCAAAACTTCCTTTAATCGTTTCAATGATTGTGTGACCATGTTCGGGAGCCTCTATGTAATGCGCTGTGTTGTTGATCCCGTCCAGCACGATCACTTGTACCTTGCCTTGTTCAACTAATGTTGTGAAAGGCTCGTTTTTTGTTAATGAGATAGTCTGCGGTCTATTCACAATCTTCACTCCAATGTGATATAATTAAGGTTCCTAAGTTTAATTACTCACATTGAACTGATGTGAATTCTTACCGCTGAGACTCGACGGATTGATCTGTGCGCTGCCAACGCCAGTCTTTACGTTTGAGTCTCTTTTTATATGGCTTGGGTGGATGTTGCTGCCTATAAACTGCAAGCTCATCCTCTGACATAACCCACGCTTTCACTGGACCTGCTTTGTATGGATTGTTAACAGTCTCCAATATGCTCACCTCCTCTCATTCGTCACGCTGCGGAACGTTGAGATTGTAGATTCTTTCGAGTTCTTCGTCTGATAAATTCTCGCAATAATCGCGACCAACGTTTGCGAGACTCAACCACTCGATCATTAACGCTCTATCGTCACTGCTCATCACTTGATGCCTCCTCTCTTTTTGAGGTGGCGCACGGCTGCTGTCTTTAGCTGTTTCGGACAAGCTTCATATCTCGCAATCACTTCAAGCTGACGCGCTGTGGCTTTCTCAAATGGCAGCAACAAGGCGCTTTTTTTCTTCACGTAGCTTTTCCCCCTTTCCAAAAATCCCACCCTTACGTGGTTCGATCTTGCCTAACTCAGCCTGATCTATAATCAGCAACAGGATGTCATCAACCTTGCGTGCTAAACGATTCGCAATATGTCTGATCGGCTCATGATCCTGCCACATCTTCCGAAAAGCTATAATGTCCCTCTCGCACCAGATGAAATCGTTTTGCGGGCAAGCATAGTAAACCGGTTGTTGTTCAAATAGCTTGTTCATATCTCTTTTTTTGTAGTTCATTGTGCATTTTTTGATATACATAGGCTCGTTTGCGCCGACACCGTTCGGTCGCTCCTTGATCTTTCCTCGTTTACTAAAATCAATCATCAGTATTAACACTTCTTCTGATGGTCGGTTAAATAACTCCGCCATCTCTTCAATCGACCTGCCTTCGTACCAGTAATCAAGAAAACGTTTAAGGCCAACAATCGTCCATTCAAAATTGACATGATCCAAAATGATTCTAGTAACACTCATTTCGCAATTTCCTTTCTCCGTCCGACTTCTTTATGCACAATATGCATGGATGCTGCCAGATTCTTTTCCACGTGCCAGTAACGAGGGTTCAACCCATTCACTACTAGGATTTTTCTTTCTGAGCGTGTTGGTTTTCTGCCGCCTTTTCTCATATTCAGCGCGCCTCCTTATGTTTTTTTATATTCGTTCAGACTTATTTGTAGCGATCTATTAAACTATCAACTTTCTCGGATGTGATTTTGCTTTACACTTCCTAGAATGGTAATTCCATCTCGCGTTTGTCTGATGTCTCTTTGAAAACAATGTATTGCTGTTTTTGCATTATCCGTGATACTAGCTTGCTGTCATACATTTGATATAACTTTTTGCTAGTGAGATTCGTTGTGTAGATCGTAGCCTTGTCCTGTCGTGCGGATGTCACTTTGTAAATCAGACGATGAATAAAATCGCTGGCTCTGCTATCCGAGTGTTCTGATCCTGTTTCTGCACCGAGATCGTCGATCACAAGGTAATCAGCATCACCCATGAGCTGCGTTACATATGATTCCGTATATTTACTCTCTTTGTTGCTGAATGTGTCTTTAATAGCCGAAGCAGCTTCTTCCATGTTGATAAACAAGCATGATTTTCCCATGTCCTTAGGGTCGTCAGGATCAGGAGGCACATTGAGTGCTTTGAGTGCTGCATAAGCTAGATGACTTTTCCCAACTCCGGGATGACCTTGAAGAAAAGTGTTGAATACTTCGCCTTGTTTTAAATAACCAACCAGTTCCATCGTGCGACCCTTATTTGCCGTTTCCTCACGCTCGGCCACTTTGTAATTATCAAACGTCGCTTGTGCAATGGTTTTGTCTCTGAACATACTGTGTTTTTCAAGCATGTTAAAATTCTTTGTGCGCTGGCTGAACTCTATCTGACTTTCCAAGTCTCTTTGAAGCTTTTTTTCATTCGCCTCCAGTTCACACCGTGGACAGACCACCTTGCCATTGAGGATCATCATACGAACAGGCTTTACGACATCTTCACTACCTCGTGTGAATGTGTGCTTATTACAGTAATCAGAATGGAAGGTCATTCTGGCGTTTAAGGCCTCTGCCGCCACTGATTTGATGCTCTGCATTTTTTATCACCCCCGCACCTTCATTCAGGTATCCTTCAAACTTGGTTCCAAATAATGTCGTTGGCTGCAAGTATTTATTCATCTTGTCGTCTTTAAGCCATTGATTAGTTTTTGTAAGGATCACTGTTTTAAAGTCTTCAAACCTGAATCCGTCATTCCAGCGTGCTTTAATTAATCTTTGAGTAGCAGCAGATGTATGTCTGAATGACTTCCCTGTCACTTTGTTCAAAAGATCAATAATTAGCTTGAATGGAATTTCTGATTCTTGAGTTTTAAGATCAGCAGTCGGGTTTCCCGACAATATATCTTTTAATTCTTTATCTTTATCTAATTCTTTATCTATATCTGTTGCGTGACTTGCTGTGACATTGATCGTGACGTCACGTGACATGTTATTTTTTGGTTCTGCAAGACTTAGTTTTTTTCGTTGTTTTTGCTTTCTCAAGCGATTCTGTTCCCTAATCTTTTCGAGCGCATCTAAATTTTGATGCTTTTCCCAATTACATATACTGATAAAATTCTGATCATTAATTTCAATCATTCCGAACTTTCTAAATGTATCTAATGCCATGCGAACAATTCCTAACGGCCTTCCAAAGATGTGTGCTAACATTTCGTCTGTATAAGGCACGTTTTCACTTAGATAAATAAAACCAGAAGCGTTAGTTTTACCTGCTTGAGCAAGTAATTTAACCCATATAATCAACAGAGTGTCAGATTCGGGCATTTGTTCAATGAGTTTGATTTTCTCATCGTCGAACATCTGGGTACTTAATTTCACCCATTTGACTTCCCCCATCGGTTGATCCTCCTATTTTTTTCTTAATTAGCTTTTCAATTTGAGCTTGTCCTTCAAAAAAAGGTGAAACAGAAGTTTCAAGCCTCTTTATTTTTTTTGTTCTTTTCTTTTTTTACTGGTGTGTAATAAGGCGCCACAGCCTCAGTGAAAAGTTTTTCTCTGTCTTCTGTTCCAAAGAAAACTTCTCCGAGAAACAGGTTGCTTTTTCTCTTTTGTTTTTTCTTAGCCATAAAGATCACCTCGAAACATAATATGCAATGTGGACAATAGGACTACCCACCAAAATTATTGGTGTTTTTTGTATAAACTCATTCAATATAGAATTTCATAATAAGCCGTACCTCCTCACCGAAAATGTTCCTGTAGGAACTTTGCAATTAAAAAAAATAACCAATATTTAAATTCAACTTATTACAAAATTGTAGAACACTCTTGATAGTCGGGTTAATTTTATAATTCTCTATCTTAGAGATATAGGAGCTCGTAAATCCCGTTAATTCAGCAAATTCAATAATGGACATTTTCTTTTCTGAACGAATTTGCTTTATTTTGTTACCGAAAATAATCTTAAAATCCAAACCTAAACACCACCTCATAATGTTCCTACAGGAACTTACAAGACAAATATAACATCCTGCCTAACGCATTGTAAAGTTGTTTTTCTAATTTTTTTCCCAGAGGAAAAAACATGTTATAATAGTATGTATAAGAAGCTCTACAGAAAGGTGATTGCTGTTTATGGATGATATTAATAAAGTCATAGGGCAAAATCTAGCCGATTTAAGAAAAAGCAGGAGTTTAACACTCGCTCAAATATCAGAAGAAATAGGGGTTACTCATAGTTATTTATCGAAATTAGAAGCTGGAAAAATAAAAAAGCCGTCATTTGAAAATTTAAATACAATTGCAAAATATTTTAATGTTGATCTTTCTTATTTCGTAACCAATAAAGATGAACTTAATAAAATGAGTGATGAAGAAAAAGAACTCGTTTTCTCCAGAAAATTAAGCCTAGATCTCATTGAGAAGACAGATATTATAGATAAACATGGTAATAAAATAACAAAAGATGAAAGAGAATTTATGCTTAATGCACTTGAAAATTATCGAGAATCTAAAGCGAAGTTTTTAGGAAGTGCTTCCGTAGAAGAAGAATGAGATGGTTCTTCTTTTTTTGTTTGTTTTGATACCTTTTTAAGTAATTCCTCATAAATAATTGACATAATATATCCCCCTAAACAAGAACATACATTCTCATTATATTGTATTTTTTATCTTTTTGAAAGAGTTTCCTGTTTTTAAGATTTCGCAAAACAGGAAACTTCTCTTTAAAACACGAAAGACGTTACCATTTCTGGTAGCGTCTTTTTTACATGCCTACTTTTACATCTTTAGTTTGATAAACAGTTTCTTTTGCTGACATAGTGGTTTGGTACCCTGATACAAACAGAATAACGCTGGCTAAAATCAGCACTTTAGTAAATTTTTTCATGCATTCACCTCCTGACTATTAGAGTTTATAGTCTAGTTCCAATTTTTGCAACTCTAATTTAGGAATGTTAGCTCTGAAATACTCTCGTTTTTCTGAGAAATAGTGAAGCGATAAAAGAATTTTATCTGCTCTAGCTTCCTTAATTCCATCGAATAAGTACGCATAGGGCTTAAGACGCCCATCACTATAATAATCAGATAATACACTGTGATTCTTTAATTTACTGGTAAAATCAGAAACGTTATATCTTGAATCTATACTAGCTTTCCAATAATACTGGAGAATTGCAATTTCCTCTTTATTTTGAATAATCTCATCTACTCTTTCTGGATGCTGCTCCATGAGATTTAAAAATATGTTGTAATACGCAATCGATTTTTCATAAGATGTTAAGAAATAAGAGAGTGCCAACAAATGGTTAGCGGTTATCTCATGACTTTCACTCACTTTATTTTCAAGAAGTGATTTAGCTGCGAGTCTTGCAAGTTCAACATTGTTTTCTTGCTTTAAATATACATTAGCTAATACCTCATCTATTCTTGCACTGAAGCTTTTCCTAAGAAATGGATCTTTGATTTTAGTTATGTATGATCCTGCTTTACTAATATAAAAGTGAGCCATATCGTATTTTCCTAAATTATAGTAACCATAAGTTTCAAGGATTAGTAATAATGCTTTTGCCTCCATGGATTTAAAATTATTATTACGTAACTTACTGATATGTTGCATGTTAAAATTTCCTCTATAATTTAGAATCCATTTGTAAAGTGAACAAGGTTCCGGCGTAACCGCTGAGTATTCTACAATCAAGTATCTCATAACATCAAACATTTTTTGTGTATAACAATACTCCAAAGCACAAAACAAATACTTTTTATCAATACCGCTTTTGCAGTAATCTCCCATCAACTCTTTTTCTTTTTCTGGAAGTATGCAATTAACAGCCTCTATCACCATCCAGAAAGCTATCTCTTTTCCAGATAAGAATTTGCTCATGTAACCCTTAGTAATGCCAATTTTTTTTGCGATATCTAACTGAGTCATTTCAGATGAAATTAATCTGTCTTTGAGAATTTCCCCTATTTCTTTTTTTGCAACTACACTCATATGATCACCTTTCAAAATCAATTTAGCACACTAAAGTCGAAAAAGCTGTCACAAATTGTCGAATAAATATGAATTTTTAATAAGAATCGGCAGACTAATGATTGTATTATAATCCATTTGTGGTATAGGTTTACATATGACTTTTGGTGCAATTTTGTTAAATGTTGTATTTGTTTGTAAAGGATATGCTTAGCATTTGAAATATGATTTCGAACAGTCTTTTCGCTAATAAAAAGCTCGCTTGCAATTTCTTTTGTTGTTTTATCTTGGACGAGCAATTCGAATACTTCTCTTTCTCTTTTGGTTAATAGCGGCTTGGATTGAAACTCTTTCTCCTTCAAGTATTGTAACCCTCCTTGCTAAGGTGAGAGCTCTAGTCTCTATAGAATGGGATTCTGTATAGTCGAGATATCATATGCCGGGTACTTGAGGTAGGTGACGTTAAAATCGAGAATTCCCGTAGATGAGCGTCCAATTTCCTCCCCTTCAAACCGCACAAAAAAGGACGAGTCCCCTATAGAGACATCGTCCTTTATCAAACAAGCTGTTAAAATATCGAAATGGCTCCTGTTAAAAGAGCAATAAGTGTTGTAAACAGGGCTGTGAGTACGGTCCATAACAGTGCGTACTTTTGCAAATCACCGATATCTTTATTCAGCATACTCACAAGTAGTAATGTGGAAGCCACAAGCGGACTCAGTAAATGGACAGGCTGTCCGATAATAGAGGCGCGCGCAATTTCTACTGGATCAATTCCGTAAGCTGCGCCGGCTTCAGCTAAGATTGGCAGCACCCCGAAATAATACGCATCATTTGAAAGAACAAATGTAAATGGCATACTCGTCAAAGCGACAATGAGTGGAAAAAATGAGCTGTATGAATCTGGAATCATGTAAATAACCAAGTTAGCAATGGACTCCACCATTTTTGTTCCCGAAAAAATGCCTGTGAAAATTCCTGCTGCAAACACAAGGGTAATGACCGTTAAAGCATTTCCTGCATGCGATAAAATCCGCTCACGCTGATCTTCAACTTTTGGATAGTTGATCATAAGCGCAATGACAAAGCCAATGAGAAAGAGTACAGGAATCGGTACGATATCCAATACAAGTGTGACCATGACAGCAATCGTCAGGAAGAAGTTGACCCAAATTAGGTTTGGTCTCTTCATATCTGCAACGCCATCTTCAATTGATGCCGCCAATTCAGGAGAGATCGAGACCTCTTCTTTATACTGAATCTCGGCAACCCCAATGCGCTTCCGTTCTTTTTTTCCAAGAACATACGCTGTAAAAAGGATAAAAAGACCGCCCCCTATCATCGTCGGGAGTAATGGAATGAAGAATTCCGCTGCATCTAAACCAAGTGCAGCAATCGCACGAGTAGCTGGACCGCCCCAAGGCGTCATTCCACTCATAATGCCTAGTGATAATAATGAAATCGTCCCTAAAATCAGTGGGTTCATCCCAATTCTTAAGAAAAGTGGCAGCATAGCTGATACGGTAATCATGTACGTTGTCGTTCCATCACCATCTAATGCAACAAGCATAGACAAAATCGCTACCCCAAAAGCAATTTTGACCGGATCGCCTTTCACAAGACGTAAAATCAGTTTAATCAATGGGTCAAACAATCCAGCATCCAGCATGACACCGAAGAATAAGATGGCAAATAACAATAAAGCAGCAGATGGTGCAACGGTCTTGAGTCCATCAAGCATCATGTCCCCTAATCCGCTATAAAATCCACCAATTAATGCAAAGATGATTGGCACAACGGTTAGAGCCACCACCGGATGCATACGTTTTGTCATAATAAGAAATGTAAAAGTCACGACCATCAAGATCCCTAAAATAGCTAGCACTTCATATCCCTCCATCCTCTTCTTTACACGATCCACAAGCGCCCCTTTTGCACTTGCGGCCCGAAATGTTAGCGCTTTCTATTTCAAGGATATAATAGCTTTTTTTATAATGAAAATATTGATTTTTTCGTCTATTCAATAAATTTTTTTTATAATTAGCCTTGCTGACTTCTTAAAAACTCAATGAATGCTTTCACAACAGACAAATGAAGCGAATCCGGCTGGTACATGAGCCATGTATCTCTTAAAACGGGCTGTCCATCTTTATACGAAAGACCTTTTACAAATAGCTCATCACTTGGTCTGAGGCAAATTTCCGGGACAATGGCATAACCTAAACCATGCTTCACCATCTCTTTTGATGTATCTTGCCTGTCTGTCTCCATTGTCACAAGCGGAGGCATCGTGAACGTCTCCTGCCACCATCTGTTAATCAATCGTTTTAATGAACTATCCGTGTGATAGTCAATGAGCGGCAGTTTCGGAAGGTCCTTTAGCTGTATTTCTGATTTTGAAATGATACAAAGGCGTTCTTTATCAAGCAAAAACCGTTCTCCATTCCAGTCGTAATCTCCTCTTAAAATCCCTAAATGTACACTTGATGTCCCTAATAAATCCATGACTTTTGTGCTCCACCCTGTGTTCACCATAAATTGAACATGTGGATACTGCTTAGAAAACTCTCTTAAAATTTCCGGCAGTTTATATTGAGCAAAGTTACTCGACACCCCTAACCTGATCGTTCCTTTGACCTTTTTTTGCATATTGAGCATGCCATCTTTCGTTTGCTGGAGCTGCTTGAGCATGTCATTTGCGTATTTAGCCAAGTATTCGCCCTCTGATGTAAATTCAATGCCTCGTTTTCTTTTAAAGAAAAGCTTCATGTCAAATTCCTCTTCAAGCTGTTTCAATCGATAACTTAAGGCAGGCTGCGAGACAAATAATTTTTCTGCCGCTTTTGTGATGTTCTTCTCTTCATATAGCACCTTTAAAAACCGCCAGTCTTTCTCATCCATTGTGTGCCCTCCTTTTGACCTTGTTATAAAAATATTTTATCATTTTCTCTTAAAATAATGTATTTAACTTATTTCTTATTATACTTTACCATTTTGATTAGATAAATAGTAACTAAACAATTGAGGGTGAGAGCAATGAGAAAAGTTCCAATCACAATCATGCGAGGCGGTACAAGCAAAGGGGTCTTCATTCAAGCCAATGATGCACCTTACGAACACGATGAGCTCGAAGAATTTCTATTAGACATTATGGGTAGCCCTGACCGGCTGCAAGTTGATGGAATCGGGGGCGGTAATTCTTTAACAAGTAAGGTGGCCATTATCGATAAAGCCACTCGTCCAGATGTGGATGTGAACTATACGTTTGCACAAGTCAGCATCAATGAAAGATTTGTCGACTTTAAAGGAAACTGTGGGAATATCTCATCAGCAGTTGGACCGTATGCCATCATTAAAGGACTTGTCCAAGCAGTTGAGCCTGTCACAACAGTACGTATTCTGAATACCAACACGAATAAAATCATTGTGGCAGAGGTAGAAGTCGAGAACGGAGAAGTAAAATTTGAAGGACAGGCAGAAATTCCAGGAGTGAAAGGAACAGGTTCTCCCATTTATTTATCCTTTGAGAAACCTGAAGGCGCTGTCACAGGTAAAACCTTTCCGACTGGAAACAAAATGGATACGATCCAGACAAAGTTTGGAGAGATTCCGATCTCAATCGTTGACATTGCAAATCCAATCGCCTTTGTCCGTGCCAAAGATATTCAATTAAAAGGAACTGAATTGCCTGAGGAGTTTACAGACGAATTGCTGGATGATTTAGAAGAGATTCGCTCCATCGCTGCTGAAATGTGTCACTTCGCACCAAAAGAACTGGCCACATTACAGTCTCCAGCTGTTCCTAAGCTTGCAATTATTAGCGAGCCTGCTGATTATGTAGATACAAATGGAATATTGAGAAGAGCAGCAGATATGGACATCATCGTTCGGATGCTATCGATGCAAAGACCGCACCAAGCACTTGCCATTACCGGATCTGTCTGTGTGTCAGCCAGCTGTTTCATGGATCAAACGCTTCCGGCACAGCTGTTTGAAGGTCAAGATGATACACTTCGAATTGGTCATCCTGCTGGTATTATGCAAACTGAAATTGATATCTCACAAAACAGAGTGAAAGTCATTCGAACCGCAAGAGAAATTCTAGATGGAGTGGTCTTTACAAAAAAAGACTACATGGTTCAACCTCAAATAAAAAGAGAAGCATAAATGAGACGTCATCTTGTCGACAAAGAGCTAAAATGAACTGATTTTAGCTCTTTTGTCTTTTTTTCAGTGTGAAGATCTTAAAGCAACTCCGTTCTAACATCGAATACAACGGTTTGTCTACACACTCATCGAACAAGAAATTGTCTACTTGGGCGGTGCATCAATATCTCCTGCTGAATGGGCTTTTATATGTCCTTGATCATCTTTTAACTGAATATGACCATAACGGTTCACACCACAGCAAATCCCTTCCTGCCATGTTTGCTTTTCACGATCTAATGAAATACGAAGCGATTGATTCAGCCGATATAATCGTTTGTTATAGAGGGCTATGAGGGCTTCAAATCCTTCCATTTGCCAGCGTGCATGGTATTTTTCAAAGGCCGCTGCCAAATCTTTCACTAGCTGGTCCGCTTTCACCTCAGTCAGTTCTGATAGGCAAACGGTTTTATACGGAACGTGCTCGGGCTTTGTCTCTACATTGATGCCCACACCGATGTAAATGGCGCTGCGGTCTGCTTCAATTAATGTACCAGATACTTTCGCTTCATTAATCAATAGATCATTTGGCCATTTGATCGCCAGCTGATCATCTTTTCTCATGAGTGGTTTGAGTACATCATAAATGGCGAGTGCCGTCAGCGGGGCAATCGTTGATTGGGTGGAGATATCTACTGGCGGTTTTACTGTCATCGTGACAGCCACATTCCCTGTAGGCGTTTCCCACGGTCTGCCAAGCCTGCCTCTTCCTGCTGTCTGCTGCCGGGCATATACAGCAAATGAAGGGGTTTCTCCTTGCTGAATGAGCCTTTTCGCTTCATTATTTGTACTATCAATGGTGTCGTATTGAAAAATCTTCATGTGATCTCCTTTTGTTTCTTCTTCATCTGATTTTTTTATTATAACAAAATGAAGCATCTACCCGTGATTCTTTAATGTCGCTGGGCTTGAAAAGTTTCTTTTTCCTCTTCTGTAAACGGTACAGGGGCACCGGTGTCTTTACTTATTTGCACCATCGTAACAGAGCCTGTAAAACACGGTTCTTGCTGCTCATTTTCTCCTAAATAATGAAGGATGAGGGAGCTTGACCCAACCTTTTCTGGCTTTACATACACACGCAGCCTCTCACCGATCTCCACTTGCTTGATGTAATCACATTGAAGGTTTGCCACGACCGTAATCGTCTCTCTCGCGCGCTTCATTCGTTTATCCACAATTCCTGTTTTTTGAAAGAAGGCAATCCGCGCCTCTTCAAAATACACAAACGGGGTGACATTGTTCATGTGACCAAACATATCCGTTTCTGAAAAACGGACGGTTGTTTCCACATAAAATCGAAACGATGCCCTCCACTCTTCAAACGGTTCTTCAATATATGACGGCAGCCTCATTTGATCCACTCCTTATTCGCAAACAAAACGCCTCTCCCGTATTGGAAGAGGCGTTTGTTATGTTTTTGCATCCAGCCTCTTGTAAACACTCATCATGATTGGCAAGGAGGACTGAATGTGATGTTATTCTGCGTGATCGCTTCCGAAGAAATTACGGAAAGCTTGTAATGTTGTATCTCGGTTAAGTGCTGCAATTGATGTTGTGAGCGGGATTCCTTTCGGACAAGCCTGCACACAGTTTTGAGAGTTCCCACAGTTTGCAAGACCGCCATCACCCATAATTTCTTCTAAGCGGTCAGACTTATTCATTGCACCTGTCGGATGTGCGTTAAATAGACGAACTTGTGAAAGCGGTGCAGGGCCCATAAAGGAAGACTTATCATTCACGTTTGGACAAGCTTCAAGGCAGACACCACATGTCATACATTTTGAAAGCTCATACGCCCATTGACGCTTTTTCTCAGGCATTCTTGGTCCAGGTCCAAGATCATATGTGCCATCGATCGGCACCCATGCTTTGACTTTTTTCAATGAATTGAACATACGGCTTCGATCAACCTGCAAGTCTCTCACAACCGGGAACGTTTTCATCGGCTGAAGACGGATCGGCTGCTCTAACTTGTCAATCAGTGCAGTACATGATTGGCGAGGCGTTCCATTAATGACCATGGAACAAGCGCCACATACTTCTTCAAGACAGTTCATGTCCCAGTTGATCGCCGTTGTTTTTTCACCTTTTTTATTGACCGGATTACGTCTGATTTCCATGAGTGCAGAAATGACGTTCATATTCGGACGGTAAGGGATTTCGAATTCCTCATCATAAGGCTTGCCATCTGCTGTATCTTGACGTGTGATAATAAATTGAATCGTGTTTTTTTCACTCATCTTATTTCTCCACCTTTTTCTTCGAGTAATCTCGTTTACGAGGTGCAATTAACGATACATCGACGTCCTCATAGTGGAATGCAGGTTTTTGGTTCTTCCCTTTGAACGTAGCCATCGTTGTTTTTAGGAATTCTTCATCGTTTCTTTCTGGGAATTCCGGTTTATAGTGTGCGCCTCGGCTTTCATTCCGGTTGTAAGCCCCAATCGTAATGACGCGTGCCAGCTGAAGCATGTTGTCAAGCTGACGCGTGAAGGCAGCGCCTTGGTTGCTCCATGAAGCTGTATCGTTGATGTTAATATGCTTATAGCGCTCCATCAGTTCTTCAATCTTCTGATCTGTTTTTAAGAGCTTCTCGTTGTAACGAACCACTGTCACGTTGTCCGTCATCCATTCTCCAAGCTCTTTATGAAGCACATATGCATTTTCTGTGCCATCCATGCTAAGGATGTTGTCCCATTTCTCCTGCTCTTTCTTCACGGCACTGTCGAATGTTGCAGATGATAAATCTTCTGCAGACTTTTCAAGACCGCTAATGTATTTCACAGCATTTGGTCCAGCAACCATTCCGCCGTAAATCGCAGAAAGCAATGAGTTTGCACCAAGTCTGTTTCCGCCGTGCATAGAGTAATCACATTCTCCTGCAGCAAACAAGCCTTTGATATTCGTCATTTGATCATAATCAACCCATAAGCCGCCCATTGAATAATGAACAGCCGGGAAAATTTTCATCGGAAGCTTACGCGGGTCATCACCCATGAATTTTTCATAGATTTCAATGATTCCACCAAGCTTAATATCAAGCTCTTTTGGATCTTTGTGAGAAAGGTCTAGATACACCATGTTCTCTCCGTTGATGCCAAGCTTTTGCTCCACACATACGTCGAAAATTTCACGCGTTGCAATGTCACGCGGTACAAGGTTCCCGTATGCTGGGTACTTTTCTTCAAGGAAGTACCAAGGTTTTCCGTCTTTATATGTCCAAACACGTCCACCTTCACCACGAGCTGATTCACTCATGAGACGCAGCTTGTCATCTCCTGGGATCGCTGTTGGGTGAATTTGAATGAATTCTCCATTAGCATAATGAGCACCTTGCTGATAAACGATCGATGCAGCTGATCCGGTATTAATCATGGAGTTCGTTGATTTACCGAATACGATACCAGGGCCGCCTGTTGCCATAATGACAGCATCTGAACGGAAGGATTCGATTTCCATTGTCGTCAAGTTCTGTGCGACAATGCCTCGGCATACTTCTTCGTCATCTAAGACAGCGCCAAGGAATTCCCAGCCTTCATATTTCGTCACAAGCCCCGCTACTTCATAGCGGCGAACCTGCTCATCTAGTGCGTATAATAACTGCTGACCTGTTGTCGCACCAGCAAATGCTGTACGGTGGTGCTGTGTTCCCCCGAAACGGCGGAAGTCCAGTAATCCTTCTGGTGTTCTGTTAAACATTACACCCATACGATCAAGTAAGTGGATAATGGACGGCGCTGCTTCACACATTGCCTTTACTGGCGGCTGGTTAGCTAAAAAGTCTCCGCCATATACCGTGTCATCAAAATGCTCATAAGGTGAATCTCCTTCACCTTTTGTATTGACCGCTCCGTTAATTCCGCCCTGTGCACAAACAGAATGCGAACGTTTCACAGGTACGATTGAAAATAGTTTAACAGCTGTTCCCGCTTCTGCTGCTTTGATAGTTGCCATGAGACCAGCTAGGCCGCCTCCGACAACGATGATGCTAGAATTACTCATTGTAGCCCCTCTCCCTCTTCTACTAATCTATTTCCTCTTAAACAAAAGCGAAAATTGCTCTTAGCCCTACATATGAAAGCGCTATAAATATACCTAATGTCACATATGTGGAGATTCTTTGTGAGCGTGGTGAAACTGTAATTCCCCAGCTGACAGCAAATGACCACAAGCCATTAGCAAAGTGGAAAATAGTAGATAAAACGCCGACAATATAGAAACCTAGCATAAATGGAGAGCTTAAAATATTCGCCATCATGTCATAGTTTACTTCAGCTCCAAGCTGCGCTTGAATGCGTGTTTCCCATACGTGCCAAGTGACAAAAATCAATGTGATGATACCTGTAATCCGTTGCAGTCTGAACAACCAGTTTCTTAAGTAACTGAAGCGAGACGTGTTGTTTTGTGCCGTAAAGGCTATGTACACCCCATAAACAGCATGATAGATCAGTGGTAAGAAAATCACGAACAGCTCAAGTGCATATCTGAATGGAAGCTGTTCCATAAAGTGTGCAGCTTTGTTAAACGCCTCTGGTCCATTCGTCGCAAAGTGGTTAATCACTAAGTGCTGTACTAAAAATAGACCGACCGGAATGACGCCAAGCAAAGAATGCAATCTCCGATAAAAAAATTCTTTGTTCCCCGACATTACTTTACCCCCTAGTAAAAAAAGTGCAATTGCTTGAAAATTGTCTTACCCCCGCTTCTTTCAATTGTAAGCACTTTATTCAAATTTATTGACAATTTCATTTTACTCCTATGTCAAAAAAGCGTCAAGAAACCGCGTACATAAATTAAAATTTTCCGAAATTTAAAAGTTTTAAATCAAAATTCGTTTTACTACAATAAGAATTTCTTAGACTTCAGGGAAAACTCTGTCATCATATGCCCACATAAGCTATAATAAATTGTTGAAAGAGGGGAGCCATACAATGAATAAATTCGAATCTAACTTAGAACAGCTAAAAGAAATTGAAGTCAATGGATTTGCCTACGAGCTGATACGCGAAGTTCTGCTGCCTGACATTCTTGGTCAGGATCATTCATCTATGATGTATTTTGCGGGTAAGCTACTTGCTCGTAAATTTCCTCAAGAGTCATGGGAGAAGATCCCCGAATTTTTCCATGATGCCGGATGGGGAACTCTCACGATGGTCCATTCTAAAAAACAGGAAATTGAGTTTGAGCTCGAAGGTCCACTTGTATCGAATCGACTCAGCTATCAAAAGGAGCCATGCTTTCAAATGGAAGCAGGTTTTATCGCTGAACAGATTCAGCTGCTCAATGAGCATGTGGCTGAATCCTATGAACAAGTAAAAAAGCGTGCTGATAAAGTCATTTTGACCGTTAAATGGGATTTAAGAGACCCTAGCTAACACTGCTTCTGAAAGGCGATGACTTCGTGTCACGCCTTTTTTATATCCCCTTCTATCATAGCACAGTTGGCGTACCGGTTTACGCATGTTTTTCTTTCTTCATATGCTGATGATTTCCAATATAAAAAAGAGGTGTATCCTTTCATGGGATACACCTTTCAGATTGTTGTCAAAGGGCTAAAATGAACTTTATTTTAGCTCTTTGTCTTCTTTTCAGCGTGACAGAAAACCTTTGCAGTCTAGGAAAGACGAGTACTGGAGCGGAGCGAATTTGGCATTCGTGAGCACCAGAGCGCAGGACTGACAAAGAATGCGAGGGTTTGTCTACACGCTGAGAGGTGTATCTTTTCATGGGATACACCTCTTTTGAAGATTTAAGAATGAGCAGCGGCGCTCACCTTTGATAATTCAAACGCATCATGAAGGGCTTCTACAGCTTTCACCATATCTTCACGATCAACGACTGTTGAGACTTTAATCTCAGACGTACTGACCATTTTCACTTGAATGTCTTTTTGAGCTAACACAGCGAACATTTCAGCCGCAACGCCTGGGTTTGAAACCATACCAGAACCCACGATGGATACTTTGGCTAATTTGCTTTCTGTCTCGATCTGCTCATAGCCAAGCGCTCCTTTATATTCTTCTAATACTTCAACTGTTTTAGACAAATCATCCGTTTTCACAGAGAAAGAGATGGAGGTCTGATTGGTGCTTGTGACAGACTGAATGATGATATCGACATTGATATTTTGCTTTGCAAGTGTCGTAAAAATCGTCGATAGCGTTGTTAAACCGCTTGAAAGGCCGCATACCGTCACGCGTGTCATCTGATCTTCAAATGCAATGCCTCTTACAACTAAATTTTGTTCCATGGATGATTCCTCCTCAATTAACGTACCCGATTCATTTTCAATACTAGAACGGACTTCTAGTGGGATTTGATAATTTTTCGCAAATTCGACCGCTCGCGGATGCAGCACACCTGCTCCTAAATTGGCTAACTCAAGCATTTCATCGTATGAAATTCCTGCAAGTTTTCGCGCAGACGGTACATAACGAGGATCTGTTGTAAACACACCTGGTACGTCCGTATAAATATCACATTTGTCCGCTTTGAGTGCCGCAGCTAGTGCCACTGCTGTCGTATCTGATCCACCACGCCCAAGTGTTGTAATATGTAGATCATCCGCAATTCCTTGGAAACCTGCTACAACGACGACTTTTCCCGCACTCAGTTCTTCTTTGATTCTTGCTTCATCGATGTCCACGATTCTTGCATTTCCGTGCACCTTCTCTGTTTTCACCCCAGCTTGCCAGCCTGTAAAGGAAATGGCATCATAACCTTTTGCTTGCAGTGCCATCGCTAATAATGAAATGGTCACCTGCTCACCAGTTGTCAGTAGCATATCCATTTCTCTTTTGCTTGGATCATCTGTGAGTTCTTTCGCTAGGTCTACTAGAACATCCGTTGATTTGCCCATCGCAGACACAACCACGACCACATCATTTCCTGCCTCGCGTTCAGCGATGACTCTCTCTGCGACATTGCGAATTTTTTCTGTCGATCCAACAGATGTTCCACCAAATTTTTGTACAATTAGTCCCATGTCTACCACCCTTTTTCAAAAGATCACGTGTGAGAGAAGAGGCTGCGGAGACTGCTCTGTTCACTGCAAATAAAAAAGCAATGAGAGAACAAATCTCCCATTGCTTTAAAATCATCATCAAACGATGCAAACAATGAGATAGCCCTCCAAGAAATACATTCTTGACAGCCCTACATTTCTTCAATGTACAGCCAGCGAATAAAATGAGTGGATTTTATTCACTTCGGCGACGCTCCCCTTTCAGCCCTCTTCCTAGATCCCCTCGATCTCTGAAGGCTTACTCTTGAAGTTCGCACCTCTATCTTCAACAAACAACACGTTCATTTATTAAATTAGTCACATCTTAACAGACTTTTGGAAAAAGTACAATCTATTTTTTTAACGCCTCCATTAAAAGTTCAGCCGTTTGTTTCGGAATACCAGCGTCCTGAAAATCCTGGATAGAGGCTTCTTTCATCTTTTTCACAGAGCCAAAATGTTTCAGCAACTGCTTTTTGCGCTTTTCCCCGATACCTGGGACATCGTCTAGAATAGACTGGAATGCATTCTTCCCTCGCAGCTGCCGGTGAAAACTAATCGCAAATCGGTGCACTTCATCTTGAATACGCTGCAATAAATAAAAGGCCTGACTATTCCGCTCGAGCGCAACAATTTCAAGCGTATCACCCATCATCAGATTCGATGTCCTGTGTTTTTCATCTTTCACTAGACCTGCCACAGGAACAGACAGATTTAATTCATTTTCGAGCACATCTATGGCTGCGTTGATCTGTCCTTTTCCTCCATCGATTAAAATCAAGTCAGGAAGCGGCAGTTCATCCTTTAACACCCGGGTATACCGCCTTCTAATGACTTCACGCATGGAGGCATAATCATCGGGGCCCTCAACGGTTTTAATTTTGTATTTTCGGTATTCCTTTTTATACGGCTTCCCGTCTTGGAAGACAACCATAGCGGATACGGGGTCTGCTCCTTGGATATTGGAGTTATCAAAAGCCTCAATCCGGTATGGCATATAAATATTGAGTGCATCTCCAAGCTGTTTCACTGCACCAATTGTCCGTTCTTCATCACGCTCTATAAGCGAGAACTTTTCTTTGAGAGCGATTTTGGCGTTTTGGTGGGCGAGTAAAAGCAAATCCTTCTTCTTTCCTTTTTTCGGCTGATGAACATTCGTTTCAAGCAATTGCTCAATCATCTCTTGATCTACGCTGTCCGGCACCAAAATTTCTTTCGGCAGAAAATGGTTGTTCTTTTCATAAAACTGCCCCATAAACGTGAGAAATTCTTCCTCAGGGTCTTGATACATCGGAAATAGGCTGACATCACGTTCGATTAATTTCCCCTGTCTGATGAAGAAGACTTGGACACACATCCAGCCCTTATCATAAGCATAGGCAAACACATCACGATCGGATAAGTCACTCATCGTCATCTTTTGCTTTTCCATCGTTGAGTCAATGTATGCGATTTGATCTCTCAGCTCTTTTGCCCGCTCAAATTCTAATTGTTCGGCCGCTTCTTGCATCTTTTCTGTTAATTCTTTCTTGATTTGCTGATGCCCTCCATTTAGAAACCTTGTGATTTCGTCGACGAGCTGTTTATTCGTTTCTTCAGAAATGTCATACACACACGGAGCAAGACATTGCCCAAGATGATAATAAAGACAGACTCGGTCAGGGAGTGTCGCACATTTTCTAAGTGGATATAAACGGTCGAGCAGCTTTTTCGTTTCTCTTGCTGCTTGTACGTTCGGATATGGACCGAAGTATTTCCCTTTATCCTTTTTCACATTGCGGGTGACAATCAGCTTAGGGTGACGTTCATTCGTAATTTTAATAAAAGGGTACGTTTTGTCATCCTTGAGCATGACATTGTATTTCGGGTCATATTTTTTGATTAAATTCAGCTCTAAAATAAGTGCCTCAATATTTGAAGAGGTGACAATGTATTCAAAGTCTTCGATTTCACTGACAAGCCGCTGCGTTTTGGCATCATGAGATCCTGTAAAATAAGAGCGGACCCTATTTTTTAATACCTTTGCCTTTCCCACATAAATGATCGTATTTTGTCTATCTTTCATTAAGTAACAGCCTGGTTGATCAGGTAAGACTGACAGCTTTTCTTTGATCAATTTGTTCATATTTTCATCCGTCCTTGTTTTCCTCTTTCACTCCTTCTAGTGTATCACGAACATTTGTTTTATACCACGATGAAAGAAAAGCGGCTCTCGACTATACGAGAACCGCTTTTGAGATCATGCCACGTGGGCATAGATCGGTTTATAGATGTTTGTTTACTAGCTCAGCTAGTGCTTCTTTTGGTTTGAAACCAACAGACGTTTCGACGACTTCACCGTCTTTTAAAACAAGAAGTGTTGGGATACTCATAACGCCGTATTTACCAGCAGTTTCTTGGTTATCATCCACATCAATTTTTACAATTTTCATTTTATCGCCCATTTCTTGATCAAGTTCTTCAAGAACTGGAGCAATCATTTTACAAGGTCCGCACCAAGGTGCCCAAAAGTCTGCAAGAACAACACCTTCTGCAGTTTCTTGTGAAAATGTTGCGTCAGTAGCTTTTACGATTGCCATTATTCATTCCTCCAATGTAAATTATGCTTTTTAGTATAGCATCTACCAATGTGACTTGCGAATGAAATGCTTACGAATCATTTTTTATGAAATGAATTAAAAAACAAACCGTATAATCGCACCAATAACAACAATCGCACCGATGATCATCAGAATGGTTCTAAGCATATGACATGACTCCCTTTCCGCTTCATTTACAATGTATGATGCCCCAACATTCTTCTCATCAAACATTGAAATATGCGATCAAGCCAGATCGACGGTCAACATGACAACCGACATAGGCGGCAGATCAATAGTCAGCTCGCCGTGCTTAACAGCAAATTGCCGAAAGTCCGCAGGCTGAACGGAATGAGGATCATCGAACGTGTTGTGCGCATTCATCCGATCAGCAGTCAGCACACGGCCATTGACCTTCGTTTTTGCATCGATTCCCTCTATCGCAAGAGATACGTCTGTTTTTTCATGAGGATTCACATGACATAAACTAATATGCATCTTGTCAGATGACCGCGAGGCTGACACACTGACTTGAGGGATTTTTTCACCCCGGCGTTCATACGAAGGAGCATTCAATTCTACTTCAAGCGCTTCTTCTTCTTGATGCACTTGAAACATGTGAAATACGTGATAGGTAGGTGTCAGGAGCATCTTTTCGTCCTGTGTTAACACCATCGCTTGCAGCACATTGACGGTCTGGGCAATATTCGCCATATGAATCCGCTGGCAATGGCGATGAAAAATATGAAAATGCAAGGCACAGACTAGAGCATCTCTTAATGTGTTTTGCTGATACAAAAACCCTGGATTTGTCCCCGGTTCTGGATCATACCATGTCCCCCATTCATCAATAATCATCCCGATTCGCTTGTCTGGGTCATAACGATCCATGATCTCTCCGTGATCTACAACAAGCCGCTCCATTTCAGACGCCTTTTTCAGCGTTGTAAACCACTCATCCTCATCAAAATCGGTCGCTGACCCTTTCTTCTCCCATGTTCCTGGGACCGTATAGTAATGCAAACTGAGCCCATCCATCCAAGGCGCTGCACGCTCCATTAATACTTTTGTCCAATTCACATCATTTGAATTCGCACCGCATGCAATTTTGTAAATGCGCTGACCAGCAAATTCTCTCACATACGTTTGGTAGCGTTTATATAAGTCTGCATAATACTCTGGCGTCATATTTCCACCACATCCCCAGCTTTCATTGCCTACACCAACATACGTCAGCTCCCACGGTTCTTGTTTTCCATTTTGAATCCGCCAATCCGACATAGGTGTCCCTTTAGGAAATGTGATATATTCAATCCATTCTGCTAATTCTTGAACAGAACCGCTTCCAACGTTTCCACAAATATAAGGCTCACATTCAAGTAATTCACACAGTCTCATAAATTCATGTGTACCAAACGCATTTGATTCAACGGTGCCACCCCAATGAGTATTCACCATCGGCTTTCGTTCACTCAGATCACCGACGCCGTTTGCCCAATGATACTCGTCTGCAAAACAGCCACCCGGCCACCTAAGCACTGGGATATGTAATGCTTGAAGGGCCTTTAGCACATCAGTACGAATCCCTTCAACATGATCAATCTCTGAATCTCTCCCTACCCAAATTCCGTCATAAATTCCTCTTCCTAAATGCTCTTGAAAGTGTCCATAGATGTGTTTAGAAATGCGTCCAATCACTTCATTGACTTTTACTGTCCCATTCACTTGTAAACCGCTCCTTTGTTTCGTGATGACATACAAAAAAACCCAGAATACCTAGGCATTCTGAGTGTATGAGCGTTAAGAATGGATATTCATCTTTTTTAACTCTTCATTTAAAAGCGGAACGACTTCGAATAAGTCACCGACAATTCCGTAATCGGCAATTTTGAAGATTTCAGCTTCAGGGTCTTTGTTGATCGCAACAATAACTTTACTGTTGGACATACCGGCTAAATGCTGAATAGCTCCTGAAATTCCGCAGGCAATATAAAGGTCAGGTGTAACGACTTTACCGGTTTGACCAATTTGCAGGGCATAATCGCAGTAGTGAGCGTCACATGCACCACGCGAGGCACCGACTGCTGCGCCGAGTGTTTGGGCAAGTTCTTTCAGCGGTTCAAAGCCTTCTTTGCTTTTAACTCCTCGTCCTCCTGCGACAATGACCTTCGCTTCAGATAAATCTACACCTTCTGATGTTTTTTTAATGACTTCCTTCACGATTGTTCTTAGGTTTTGAATATCGACAGAAACTGGCGTCACTTCTCCGCTGCGTGACGCATCACGCTCCAGCGGTGCCACGTTGTTTGGGCGGATAGTAGCCAAAAGCAGACGATCTGTTGAAATGACTTTTTCAAAAGCTTTTCCTGAATAAATCGGTCTAGTGAAAACAAGGTGTTCACCGGTAACGCTTACATCTATTGCATCTGAAATTAAGCCTGTTTGCAGGCGCGCAGCTATTTTGGGTGACAAGTCTTTTCCGATCGATGTATGACCGAAGAGCACTGCATCAGGATTGACTTGATCTAATATTGCCTGAAGCGCCTGCGCAAAACCATCAGACGTATAATAAGAAAGATGCGGGTGCTCGACGAGCATCACATGATCCGCTCCATAATAAAGCAGTTCATCCGCTTGATCTTTGACGTGATCCCCTATTAAAACGCCAATTACTTCACCGCCATCAGCCACCTCGTGAGCGGCAGCAATCGCTTCAAATGTCACATTTCTTAATTTACCGTCACGACTTTCTCCAAGTACAACAACTTTTTTACTCATCCTATAAGCTCCCCCTTGTTCTCGTGATATCGTAAAGTGGATGTTTAGATGACTTTTGCTTCATTTCTTAGCAGGTCTGTCAGTTCCTTGACCTGATCCTGAAGCTCGCCGCTCAGCACCTTGCCACCCTCTTTTTTCTCCGGTAAGAAACGTTCGATTGTTTTGATTTTAAATGGCACATCGTCTTCATCTAGATCTAGATCGTCTAATTCCAGTTCTTCTAAAGGCTTTTTCTTTGCCTTCATGATTCCTGGTAACGATGGATAACGAGGCTCATTGAGACCTTGCTGCGCGGTGACCACTAGCGGAAGCTCGGCAGAAATCACTTCCACATCTCCCTCTGCATCTCGTTCAATTGAAGCTGAGCCGCCGTCGATTTGAATACTTGTAATGGTTGTGACATATGGAAAACCGAGTAATTCAGCAAGACGCGGGGCCACCTGTCCAGACCCGCCGTCAATCGCTACATTCCCTGCTAAGATCAAGGAAGCTTCTTTATCCTTGAAATAGTGATATAGAATTGTAGAAGCGGAAAATTGATCCCACTCCTCCAAATCATCTTCAACATTTAATAAAACGGCTTGATCGCAGCCCATTGCAAGTGCTGTTCTAAGCTGTTTCTCCGCATCTTCATTGCCAACTGTCACGACTGTTACTTCTCCCCCGTGCTCATCCCGAAGCTGAATCGCTTCTTCAATTGCGTACTCATCATAAGGATTAATAATGAACTCTGCCCCATCTTCTTGAATAGCACCAGACTGAATAGAGATTTTCTCTTCCGTGTCAAACGTACGCTTCATTAAAACAAAAATATTCATTCATTTCTCCCCCTTGTGTCGTACTAATCCCTTATTCCCCTTTAAAATTCGGTTTACGCTTTTCGATAAAAGCTTGGATGCCTTCTTTGGCATCATTCGACTGGAACACCTCACCAAACTTTTTGGCTTCCAGCTTCATTCCGCCATCATATGAGTACACTTTTGTCGCATTCAATAACTCAAGCACATACTCAAGCGTTTTAGGGCTTTTCGCTGCAAATTTCGCCGCCAATGTTTTGGCTGTTTCCAGCGCTTCGTCCTCTGTTTCCGCAAGTTTTGAAACAAGTCCGCAGGCAAATGCTTCTTCTCCTGTAATTGGCTCAGCTGTTCCCATCATTTCAAGTGCTTTAGCTGATCCAACGTAGCGAGGCAGGCGCTGCGTTCCGCCGAATCCTGGGATAATACCGAGATTTAATTCCGGCAGTCCCAGCTTTGCATCTTTTGTGGCGATTCGAATATCACACGACATCGCCAGCTCAAGCCCGCCGCCTAATGCTGCCCCGTGAATGGAAGCAATCACCGGTTTTGGACATTGTTCAATTCGTTCAAACACTTGCTGTCCTCTGTCTGCAAGGCTGGCATAATCAGATTCTTCCTGCAAGGTCGTAAATTCTTTAATATCAGCACCTGCTGAGAAAAATCTACCTTCTCCATGAATGACAATAGCTCTCACTTCACTGTTTTGTTCAAGCTGATCAAACATGTCGTTGAGTTCAGTGAGAAGCTGAGAGGATAAGGCATTTGCAGGCGGGTGTTGAATCGTGATGAGTGCTGTCTGTTCGTCTTGGTGTAAGCTAAGTATTTTTTCCATGTCAATCATCCTTTTTCAATTGTCTTTAAGATTGATGTATTCCGTTTAAGAGAAGATCATGTACACTTTCTGCGAGTGCTGGCAGGTCATACTTTTGATCATTCATGACCCATGTTGTAGCGGTTTCATCAATCGTCCCAAATACCATTTGTCTCGCTAAGCGGACATCTAGATTTTGTCTAAATTCTCCTGTCTTCTTTCCCTCGGTTAAAATGGAGTCTAGCATATTTAAATACCCTTTCAGCACCTCATTGATTTTTTGGCGCAGTTCAAGGTTTGACTGCCTGAGTTCAAGCTGTGTCACAAGGGCCAAATGATGGTCTTGCGATAGCAGGCGAAAGTGTTCTCGAATGAGGAGAAGAAGCTTTTCTTTCGCAGACGGTTTCTTTTGAATATCGTTTTCCATCCGTTCGATGAATTGTCCCATTTTTTCTTTAAACAACGAGATCAGAATATCCTCTTTGTTTTTGAAATAGAGATAAATGGTTCCGTCTGCTACTCCTGCTTGTTTGGCAATCTTTGAAACTTGTGATTGATGGTAGCCGTTCTCTGCAATCACCACAACGGCTGCATCAATAATTTGCATGTACTTCGGTCTTTTCTGCTTCAATGTGCTTCGTCCCTTTCTAAATTGAATGAGCATTCATTCATAACTTTATGTTAAAAAGAAACGAGTGATTTGTCAAGTGATGTTCTTCTTTCTTTTCAACCTTTAGCATACCAGAGCAGACACGTACAATTCAAATCATCCGGCCGCTTGACCGGATGATGCTGGTTCATTCTCTCATTGATCGACTGGTTCTTCTGTTGAAGATGATTGCTTTCTTTTTTCTTCTTCAATTAACACTCTGCGCAAGATTTTCCCTACAGCCGTTTTAGGCAGTGATTCCTTAAATTCGTAGACACGCGGCACTTTAAATGAGGCAATTCTTGTTCTAACAAAACGATCCAGTTCATCCTCTGTTACATAGGCATCCTTTTTCGGGACAACAAAGGCTTTTACTGTTTCCCCTCTATACGGATCTGGAATACCCGCCACAACCACTTCTTGTACAAGC
Organism: Bacillus altitudinis 41KF2b; assembly: GCF_000691145.1. Classification (GTDB taxonomy): domain Bacteria; phylum Bacillota; class Bacilli; order Bacillales; family Bacillaceae; genus Bacillus; species Bacillus altitudinis. The sequence goes on from NZ_ASJC01000003.1 coordinate 205,523, forward strand.
TCATGCTCATAAAGGGCTTCTTCAACCTCTCTTGGGTAAATATTATAGCCGCTCGCGATGATGACATCTTTTTTCCGGTCTACGATATAGAAAAAACCATCCTCATCCATATACCCAATGTCTCCTGTGAAAAACCAGCCGTCTCTTAACACTGCCGCTGTCTCATCCGGCTGATTCCAGTACCCTTTCATGATTTGAGGACCTTTGACGATAATCTCTCCATGCTCATATGGCGCTTTGAGTCCACCCGTTTCTTCACAATAAATACCGGCATCCGTATTCGGCCAAGGGCACCCGATACTTCCTATTTTGTTCGCTCCCCATAAGAAATTGGCATGAGTGACAGGAGAAGTTTCTGAAAGTCCATATCCCTCCACCAGCCTTCCTCCTGTTAGTTTTTCAAAACTCTGTTTGACTTCAACAGGAAGAGCGGCCGATCCGCTTAAGCATGCCGTGATGGATGATAGGTCATACTTCTCAATATTCGGATGATGAAGCAGGGCAATATACATCGTTGGTGCTCCTGGGAACAGCGTCGGTTTCTGTTTTTCAATAGTCTTCAAGGCATCCGCTGCATCAAAACGCGGAAGAAGAATCATTTGATGACCTTCTTTGACTGCAAGGTTTAGCACGGTCGTCATGCCGTATACATGAAAGAACGGAATGATCCCTAGAATCCGTTCTTTTCCACGGTTCGTTTTATACATCCAGGATGCACACATTTCTGTATTGGCTACTATATTTTCGTGTGTGAGCATGACTCCTTTTGGTAAACCGGTCGTTCCGCCTGTATATTGCAAAACTGCGACATCCTCTTTCGGTTGAAAGGATATTTGCGGAATCTGTTCTCCTGACGACTCTTTCATGATCTGTGAGAAATGATGAATGGAATCACTCTTCTCCACTTGGATGACCATGTTGTTTTTCCTTCGCTGGACAATCGGAAACAATATGTTTTTCGGAAATGGCAAGTAATCTTGTAATTTTGTGATGATCAAATGTTCCATACTTGTCAGCGCTTTCATTTTATAGGCCTTTGGATACAGTAGATCGAGAGTGATCAGCACCTTAGAGCCGCTGTCCTCCATTTGATATTCCAGTTCTTTCTCCGTATAAAGCGGATTGGTTTGAACGACAATGCCGCCTGCTATTAAAACCGCATAATAAGAAATCACCGATTGCGGGCAGTTTGGCAGCATAATCGCTACTCTGTCGCCTTTTTTGACACCGATGTCAATCAAGTGACTGGCTAATTTCAGCGCATCTTCTTGTAACTGCTGGTAGGTGATGTTTTTTCCTAAAAAATGAATGGCTGTATGCTCAGGTGCTGCCTCTGCGGAGCTGAATAAGTAAGATTGCAATGTTTCATTTGGGATGGTGAGTTCGTGGGGAATTTGATTCGGGTAATGCAGAAGCCATCGTTTATCTGACTGCATAAAAACCCTCCTTCCTGAACTTTCGTACTATTTTATTATAGCAAACTTTTCCTTATGGCAGTTTGCTTTTTTCAAATCGAGCTCGTTCTATGGCACATCTTCATTTTTTCGCCGGTGTTTCTATAGAGGCTCTTTTCCCTTCATGATGCCACTTTTCGTATAATCCACCGATCGCACGAAATGACTCATGGACTCTCTCCACAATCTGTTTATGGATACTAGGGTCATTAGGTAAATGTGTTTGGATGTTGTCCACTTGATATTGTCTCATCATGTCTAGATACACAGTTAGAAAGATGGTGTCTTCTAAAATCCAATATACGACTTCATCCGCCTCTTTTGTTCTTTTATGAAGCACTTTAATCCCTCGTTCATATTGAATAAGAATATAGCCGGATGGATCAATGTCGATATATGGACTCAAATCATCAAAAAAACCAGTCGTTTGAAAAGGACGCGCAACATACGGTTCATATATGTCTTGGGGAAGAGATGTCTTTTTGAGACAACTGTCAATGCGCTTTATGAGTTCGTCTTTTTGCAAGATTTGATTCATTCTGATTCGCCGCCTTTGATGAGTGAAAAGCTGTCAAGGTTTTCCCTGACAGCTTTCTAGAATGTATTCTTCATTTTACAGGAACATGTAAACGGCACCAATAACCGCAAAAGTGCAGGCAACTACAATTAATACTTTGGCTAGTTTTTCCATGTCGTCTCCTTAAATGCCGGCTGCAACTACATAAGACAGCCCAACAGAAATAATGAGTGAAATAAACCCGACCGCTCTATTATCATTCTCAATCTCTTTGTCTACTTTAAATCGTGGTGTTAAAAATTCAAAAATGAAATAGCTGACGAGCAGCATCACAAAGCCGTATACGCCCCATCCGACCATTTGAAGAAGCGAGTTGTGCTGGGCGATGGAATGCTGAAAGACATTGGCAATCCCAAAAATCTTCCCGCCGGTTGCCATAGCAACAGCTAAGTTCCCCCGCTGAATCTCTTCCCAGTTTTTATAGGAGGTCACGAGTTCAAATATGGTCAGAAATAAGACAAGACATAGGACGGCCACGCTGTAATAGGCGGCAATTTCCACAAGTTCATTTTCCCAAAAGGCTTTCATGCGTTTTCTCCTTTTTACTTTAATTCGACGATGGTGACGCCTGATCCTCCCTCGCCTTGTTCTCCAAAACGAGCATTTTTTACACTACGGTGCTGTTTTAATAATTCCTGGACCCCTTTTCTCAAGGCGCCAGTGCCTTTACCGTGAATGATCGACACACGCGGATAGCCAGCTAAGACGGCATCATCTAAGTATTTCTCGACTCTGCTTAAGGCATTCTCATACCGCTCTCCTCTTAAATCAAGCTCAAGTGATACATGATAGTCTTTTCCTTTGACCGCCGTGATGGCTTTCTCTTGCTTAAATTCCGGTGCTGATTTGATAAATTCCATATCTTTTTCTTTTACTTTCATTTTTAGAATGCCCATTTGGACACTCCATTCTTTGTTACCCGTTTGTTCGATGAGCGTTCCTTTTTGGCCAAACGTCAGCACTTTGACTTCATCGCCTGGCTTTAGCTGTCTTGCTGCTTTTTTCACCGGCTCTGGTTTTTTCTTACGGTCAAACTCAGGGACAGCTTCTTCAAGACGCTTTCTCGCATCAATGAGTTCATGTTCTTTAAACGAACGATGCTCACTTTTAATGGACCGAAGCTCTTGAATAATCTCTTCTGCTTCTTTTGTTGCTTGTTCAATTTTTTCTGCCGCTTTTTGTTCGGCTTCTTCCAGCAGTTTGTCCTTTTGTTCATTCCATTCAAGGATTTGTTTTTGCAATTCTTTATGGAGCTTCTCTGCTTCTTTTCTATAAAATTCCGTCTCATGCAGTTCTTCATCTGCTTGTTTTTTGCTGTCTTCTAATGAAGCAATCATCTGATCGACTTCATTATGTTCCGCATGCATATCTGCTTTTGCACGGTCAATTAAATGATGAGGCAGTCCTAGACGCTTGGAAATTTCAAATGCATTACTTCGTCCCGGCACCCCAATGAGCAAGCGATATGTGGGGGATAAGGTTTCAATATCAAACTCTACACTCGCATTTGTGACGCCTTCTCGGTTATATCCGTATGCCTTCAGCTCAGGATAGTGAGTCGTTGCGATGACGCGCGCATTTGTTTGATGAACTTCATCTAAGATGCTCATCGCAAGTGCTGCACCTTCAGCAGGATCTGTCCCCGCACCTAATTCATCAAATAACACAAGTGAATTAGACGTCAAATGTTTTAAGATATCCACAATATTGACCATATGAGATGAGAATGTACTCAAGCTCTGTTCAATAGACTGCTCGTCTCCAATATCAGCAAAGACTTGATCGAATACAGCCACTTCTGATCCTTCTTCGACTGGAATATGAAGACCTGCCTGCGTCATCAGCGTAAGAAGTCCAAGTGTTTTTAAAGTGACGGTCTTACCGCCTGTATTTGGACCTGTGATGACGATCGTAGAAAAATCTTTGCCTAGCTCAATATCATTTGCCACAACCTGATCTCGTGGCAATAGGGGATGTCTTGCCCGTTTTAAATAAATCTCCCCTTGGTTATTCACAGTAGGTTTTGTGGCTTTTTCTGCTTTTGCATATTTGGCTTTGGCGAAAATAAAATCTAATGTCTGAAGTTCATTCACATTATGAAGCAATTCATCAATGTGCTCTGACACACTCGCTGTCAGCATTTGCAAAATCTTTTCAATCTCTTGCTTTTCTTTTAGGCGAGTTTGCTGCAAGGTGTTATTTAAATCCACGACCACTTGCGGCTCAATAAAAAGAGTTGCGCCTGAAGAAGATTGATCGTGAACAATCCCCCCATAATTCGAGCGGTACTCTTGTTTTACGGGAATGACAAACCGATCATTACGAATGGTCACAATGGTGTCTGACAGCATTTTCGAGGCAGATTGTGAACGAATCATTGATTCTAATTTATCTCGTACTTTTGATTCTAGTGATCGTAACTGCGTTCGTATGGTGCGGAGGGCTGGCGTTGCGTGATCAAGCACTTCTCCATTATCACCAATACAGCTTTCGATTTCTTTTCTCACGTCTGGCAGTAAAATCAGCGATTCTGCATATGTATGAAGACGGGGTATCTCTACTCCGTCCTCATACATAGAGGCGAGAAAGTGCTTCATGTTTTTTGTGGTATATAACAGCGCCGCAATTTCCATCAGCTCAGAAGGGCTTAATATACTGCCTATTTCTGCTCGTTTGACGCCTCGTCTAATATCCGTTAACCCGCCAAACGGCGCAGATCCTTTTAAACGAATCACATCTTGCGCTTCTGCTACCTCTTCTAACAGATGCTGAATGCTCTCGATATCTGTGAGTGGTATTAAGTCCTGCGCTTTTTCTTTCCCTAAAGTCGAAGCAGTATAGGACATGACTTTTTCTTTTACTTTATGAAATTCTAATGATGCTAACACTTTTTGTTGCAGCATGGTCCAGCCTCCTAACGACTACCTGTCACGCGTTAAAAACTTTTTCATCTCATTGAGTGAAAATGTATTCACGACATTTGCTTTTGGTGTCCATCCTTTTCTTGCAGCTGTGACACCGACGTCCATATGATCGAGCATGGCGATGTTGTGTGCATCTGTGTTGATCATGATGTTCACACCCGCTTCGTTTGCTTTCATTAAATGCTCTGTTTTTAAATCCAGTCTTGACGGGTTGCTGTTGAGTTCCAGTGCAGTGCCCGTTTTTTTCGCAAGCTCTATGAGCTGATCAATATTTAAAGCATAGCCGTCTCGTCTACCGATCAAACGGCCAGTTGGATGGGCAATTAAATCCACATGCTGATTATTCAAGGCATTTTCTAGGCGCTCCATAATGACTTCCTCCGGCTGAGAGAAGCTAGAATGAATAGACGCAATGACAAAATCCATGTCTGCTAGAAAGTCATCATCATAATCTAACGATCCATCCGGCAGAATATCCATTTCGACCCCTTTGAAAATGTGAAAATGTTCGAATTCTTGATTCAGCTTGTCAATTTCTTTTGCTTGCAAACGCAAACGTTCTTTTGTTAAACCGTTTGCTACTTTTAAATATTGTGAGTGGTCTGTGATCGCCATGTATTCATAGCCTTTTGCGATACATGCCTCTGCCATTTCGCGAATAGAAAAAGCGCCATCACTCCATGTCGAGTGCATATGAAGATCGCCTTTGATATCTTTTCGTTCCACAAATTGCATACTTTCTTTATACGTATCAATCTCTGCTCCGGTTTCACGAATTTCTGGCGGAATGAGCGGAAGTTGGAAATGTGCATAAAAAGCGCTTTCGTCTTCAAATGTTTTCACATCCCCAGTTTCGATCGTTTCAACCCCATATTCACTAATACGCTCACCGCGCTCCTTCGCAAGCTGTCGCATACGAATGTTATGATCTTTTGAGCCAGTGAAATGGTGCAGCGTTGTTGCAAATTGGTCTGTTGTCACAAGGCGGAAATCTACACTGATTTCAAAATCTAGTGCAAGTATGACCGATACCTTCGTATCACCGCTCGCAATGACATCTTTGACATCATCAAGAGCAACAAGTTGTTCTCTCACTTGTTCAGGGTTATCAGTCGCAATGATGTAATCTAAATCTTTAACCGTTTCACGCGCACGTCTTAAACTGCCCGCTCTTGAAAAACGGATGATTCCCTCCATCTGTTCCAGCGCATCATCAATTCGCTCTGCCACATCTAATGCAAAACCAATTGGCAGTCGTTCTGGCTGCTTTCCCGCCTCCTCAAGAGCGGCAAGAATCTTTTCTTCTGTTTTTTTGCCAAACCCAGCAAGCGTTTGTACTTTTTCCGCTTCACATGCTTCTTTTAAAGACTGTGCATCGTGAACACCAAGCTCTTGGTAGAGCTTAGCAATCTTCTTCCCGCCGAGTCCTTGCAATTTTAAGAGGGGGACAAGTCCTTCAGGCACTTCTTTTTTTAATTGTTCGAGTGTTTCAGACTGTCCTTTTTCGATATACTCTGTGATCACAGCAAAGGTTCCTTTGCCAATACCGGGTAATGCTAATAGGTCATCTATTTGAGAAAGGCTGCGGTCATCTTGTTCCAGTGCCGCAGCTGCTTTACGAAAGGCAGAAATTTTAAAAGGATTGTCTCCTTTTAGCTCCATATAGACTGCAATTGTTTCAAGAAGTTTGATAATATCTTTTTTATTCATCTCTCATCCTCCAGCCGCTTTGGCATCTTCCTATATAAATATACAAACTTTCCCTTCATCCGACAACTTTCTGTCATGGAATGAGAAAAAACTTCTCCAAGAAAGGAGAAGTTCTTAAACTCCATACGTCGACCAGAGGTCTTTGACAAGACCGGACAGGTAAGGGGTGCTATTTACGATCACATCTGCTAACATTGATTTGCTCATCATCGTTTGAAGCGCATCGACTGGAAGTAATGCGGCCACAAACAATAAAATAAACACAAATAGATAGGTTTCAAGAAATCCTAAAACAGCGCCAAGCAGTTTGTTGACCTGTTTAATCACAGGGATACTTGCAATGGTTGTGAGCAATCCGCCGATGATAGCGAGCAGGATTTTGGTCAAGATAAACAGAATGATAAACGCAATGGTATTATAATAAGCTGTTTCTAGATTCCCACTAAAGAAAGCAAGCTGCGCTTGACCGCCGCTAAAATTAGGTGCTGGAATCCACGTAAGCTGTGGTGCAAGTGACTGATAAAACAGAGAAGCCACTAAAATAGAAACAACAAAGCTAATCAATTTAATAAATTGAAGAATAAACCCGCGTTTTAGACCGACAAGCGTTCCCATAAGAAGCAAAAACAAAATGATGATATCGATCACGGTAATTTCATTCCTTTTCTTTTAGATGAAGCTCTAGTTTTTCGTATTGCTCTTTTAATTTCAAGTAGTCGTGGACGACATTGACTGCTGTCAGTACAGCTAATTTGTTTATATCAAGGTATGGATTTTTTTCATTGATTTCTCTCATTTTATCATCAACAATTGAAGCAACATGTCGCATATGCATCTTCGTTTCTTGACCGATGATCGTATAGGACTGTCCGTAAATCTCAACTGTTGTTTTCGTTTTACCGCCGTCAGACAACGTTTCTCCTCCATTCCACGAGAATCCTAGTCTCTATCATAACATGTTTAGACATTGAATGGAAAGACGAGCCCTTCCCTGTTATGGTACACTTTAGAAATCAATGATATCAAGGTAAAAAGGAGTTATCCACTGTGCCCCAATCCGTCTTAAAAGCAACATCAGAAGACATGAAAAAAATGAAGAGCGTGTACGCTCAGCATTTAACTGACACTTTGCCGCCAGGCGCTCTATTTCAAGCAAAGGTTCCCGGCTGTACGATTACAGCTTACAAATCTGGAAAAGTGCTGTTCCAAGGACAAAAGGCAGAAGCTGAAGCGAGTCAGTTCAACCATTTACAAGCAACTGAAACAAAAAGCAAAAAAACACCATCCATCACACAGTACAGCCCACCACCCGGCATTGCTTCCATGTCGGTTATTGGCTCAGATGAGGTCGGTACTGGCGATTATTTTGGACCCATTACGGTCTGTGCGGCTTATGTTGATTCCAGTCAGCTTGCTCTCATGAAAGAGCTCGGGGTGAAAGACTCAAAAGGACTCAAAGATCCGCAGATTATCAACATTGCCAAAGACTTGATCAAAACCATCCCGTTCAGCCTTCTCGTGCTTCGGAATGAAAAATACAATGCGATGCAGGAAAAGGGCATGAGCCAAGGGAAAATGAAGGCACTGCTTCATAACCAAGTCATCACCTCCGTGCTAGAAAAACTGGATGGCAAGAAACCAGAAGCCATTCTCATTGACCAATTTGCCGAACCAGGCATTTATTTCAGGCATCTTGCGGGGAAAAAGATCATTCGAGAGCGTACATATTTTAGTACGAAAGCAGAAGGCATTCACTTATCAGTTGCTGCAGCTTCTATTATTGCAAGGTATGCTTTTTTAATTGAAATGGATAAATTATCAAAAGCAGCGGGCTTTGACATTCCAAAAGGGGCCGGTCCGCATGTTGACAAAGCGGCAGCAAAGCTGATGAAACAGCACGGCGAAGAGGCTTTACGCCAATTTACAAAACTTCATTTTGCCAACACCCAAAAAGCGAAAAAATGGTTATAATCAAAAAAGAGCTATCGCCCATAAGGTGATAGCTCTCAGATTGTTGACAAAGGGCTAAAATGAACTTGATTTTAGCCCTTTGTCTTCTTTTCAGCGTGATAGAAAACCTTTGCAGCCCTAGGAAGGACGAGCACTGGCACAGAGCGAATTTGACATTCGTGAGTACCAGCGCGCAGGACTGACAAAGAATGCGAGGGTTTGTCTACACGCTAAGAGCTATCGCCCATAAAGCGATAGCTCTTTTGATTATCCGCGCAAGACGGCTTGATACGTATCTTCTAATGCTTTCAATACGTTTGTATGAACAGCCGTGACTTCTTCCTCAGTCAACGTTTGTTCTGGGTTTAAATATTGCAGAGAGAATGCAACAGACTTTTTACCTTCTTCCATATGCTCACCCTCATACACATCAAAGACGGAAAGGTCTGTGAGCAATTGTCCGCCAGCTTCATAAATGACTTGCTCCAGCTGTCCGCTTGAAATATGCTGATCGACGACAAGTGCGATGTCTCTAGTCACTGCTGGGAATCTCGGAATAGCCGTATATTTCATATCCTCTGTTTCAGACGTCATTACATCTGTTAAATCAAATTCAAATACATACGTTTCTTTTAAATCTAATTCCTTTTCCACTACTGGATGAAGTGCAGCTACAAAGCCAATCACTTTTCCATTTAAATGAACATCGGCTGTACGTCCTGGGTGAAGGCCCTCACGCTCTGCTTGAACATACGTGATCTCTCCTGATACACCAAGCTTTTCAAACAGCCCTTCTGCAATACCCTTCGCTACATAAAAATCGACAGCTTTTTTCTCGCCCTGCCAAAGATTTTTATGCCATAAGCCTGTCAGCGCACCAGCGACATGTTCTTTCTCCACCGGTTTTGCCCCTTCAGCTTCTGCTAAGAACACAGAACCCGTTTCATAAAAGGCAAAAGAATCAGCTTGTCTTGCTAAGTTATATGCAACAGAATCAAGTAAGTTTGGCAGAAGGCTTTGTCTCAGCACACTTCGTTCCTCACTCATCGGCAAGGAAAGTCTTGTTTGATAAGCTGGATTTAAAGCAAAGGCTGTGGACTTATGCTGATTCGTTAATGAATACGTAATCGCTTGAGAAAGCCCTGCGCCCTCTAAGAAACGTCTCACCTTTCTGCGCTTCACTTGGTATGGCGTGAGACCGCCAACGGTACCAGCTGTCGCAGGGAGTGTAGATGGAATATTGTCGTAGCCGTATAACCTCGCGACTTCTTCAATGAGGTCTTCTTCAATCGTAATATCCATTCTGCGGGAAGGAACCGTTACAACAAGCACATCATTTGATTCGCCCACTGTAAAGCCTAGTTTGTTGAAAATCTGAATCATATCTTCTTTTGAAATGCTCATACCAAGCACCTTGTTCACACGCTCAGTTGATACGTGGATGACATTCATACTTGTTTCAAGGTGGTTTTCCTCCACAGTCCCGCTTAACACTTCACCACCTGCATAGATGCTGATCAATTGTGCTGCTCTTTCGGCTGCTGATTTCGTCCGCTGCGGATCGAGCCCTTTTTCAAATCGTGTGCTTGATTCACTGCGAAGCCCTAAGTCTCTAGATGCTTGACGGACGGTTTGACCGTTGAAATATGCCGCTTCTAAAAGAATCGTTGTCGTCTCATCACGCACCTCTGATTCAAAACCGCCCATGACACCTGCAACAGCATGCGCTTTTGTGCCATTTGTAATGACAAGATGCTTCGAAGACAATGTACGTTCTTGTTCATCTAGAGTTTGAATCATTTCATTTTCAGCCGCTTTACGTACGACCACCTGCTTTGAACCAAACCGGTCATAATCAAAGGCATGTAGTGGTTGACCGTATTCAAGTAAGACAAAATTCGTAATATCCACGACGTTGTTAATTGGGCGGATACCTGCATTCATCAATCTTGTTTGTATCCAAAGTGGTGCTGGTCCAATCTTTACATTTTTAATGATCTTCGCTGCATAAAGTGGATTCGCTTCTTGATCCTCAATTTTAACAGAAATATAGTCTGCTGCTTTTTCAGAAGAAGTGTCATGTGCTGTATCAGGAAGCTTGATGTCACTCCCTAAAATGGCGGCAACCTCATAAGCGACACCTAGCATATTAAGGGCATCAGCACGGTTTGGTGTTAAGCCAAGCTCAAGTACCGCGTCATCTAATTGAAGTGCTTGAAGGGCATCATCCCCTGGTTTCACGTCATTCGGGAAAACAAAGATGCCTTCTGCATATTCTTTTGGTACGAGCTTGCTCTCTATGCCTAATTCTTGCAGAGAACAAATCATGCCATGAGACTCTTCACCGCGCAGCTTTGCTTTTTTAATTTTAAAGTTTCCAGGAAGGACTGCACCAACCGTTGCGACAGCCACATGCTGTCCTTTATCCACATTTGGAGCCCCGCATATAATTTGCACCGGTGCGTCTTCGCCGATATCAACAAGACATTTGTTTAATTTATCCGCATTCGGATGCTGTTCACGTTCAATGACGTGTCCAACGACAACGCCTTTGATGCCTTCGCCTTTATACTCAACGGCTTCCACTTCAATTCCGCTTCTTGTGATTTTCTCTGCTAATTCATCCGGCTGAATGCCTTCTAAATCGACATAGTCCTCTAACCATTTATATGAAACAAACATGTTGATTTCCTCCTCTTAGTCCTGCTTAAATTGCTTCGTGAATCTAATATCATTTGTGTAGAAATGACGAATGTCATCTATGCCGTATTTGAGCATCGCAATACGTTCAACACCCATTCCAAAAGCAAAGCCTTGGTAAGTATCTGGATCAAATCCGCTCATTTTTAATACATTCGGGTGAACCATTCCTGCACCTAAAATTTCAATCCAGCCTGTTCCTTTACATACGGAACAGCCTTTCCCGCCGCATTTAAAGCATGACACATCAACTTCAACGGAAGGTTCTGTGAATGGGAAAAAGCTTGGGCGCAGTCTAATTTCACGATCTTCCCCAAACATTTTTCTTGCGACTGTCTCAAGCGTCCCTTTGAGGTCACTCATGCTAATATTGTGATCTACCACAAGTCCTTCAATCTGCATGAATTGATGCGAGTGAGTGGCATCATCGCTGTCACGTCTATATACCTTACCAGGGCAGATGATTTTCACAGGGCCTTGGCCTTTATATTTCTCAAGTGTACGTGCTTGAACGGGTGATGTTTGTGTTCTCATGAGTGTGTCTTCAGTAATATAGAAGCTGTCCTGCATATCACGCGCCGGATGTTCTTTTGGAAGATTGAGCGCTTCAAAGTTATAGTAATCTGTTTCCACCTCAGGGCCCTCTTCAACGGTATAGCCCATTCCGATAAATAAATCTTCAATATCTTCTACGACAATCGTTAATGGATGTCTTGCCCCGATTTTGATCGGACTTGCTGGCAATGTGACATCAATGGTTTGAGAAGCCAGTTTCTTTTTCACTTCTTCTGCTTCTAGCTGCTCATTTTTTTCAGCAATGGCACCAGCAATCTGCTCTCTCACTTCATTTGCAAGTGCGCCCATTTTTGGTCTTTCTTCAGCGGAAAGCTTGCCCATTCCGCGCAGCACTTCTGTAATCGGACCTTTTTTCCCTAAATATTGAACACGAATGTCATTGACTTCTTTGAGCGAGCTGGCTGCTTCTACCTTCGCTATCGCTTCTGTTTCAAGCTGTTTTAACGTTTCTTGCATGAGTGTCATCCTCCTTTTAATATACAAAACCGTCTGAATAAACGGGTGTTTGATTGTTTGAAGACAATAAAAAAACCCGCCCCTCCAAAAAAGAAGGGACGAGTTGTGGTCGCGGTACCACCCTTGTTAAGCACAAATACATGTGCGAATAAGCTTCATTGACATAACGGAATCAAACGAATCCGGTCCACCTTTACGCAAAACCTGCGGTCCCGGTGACAACTCCAGAGGTGAATTCCTGTTTCAGCATTCCTTAAATGCACTTTCAGTCTACGATGCATTCTCCCTATTAGGACGCTCCGTGAAACAATCTTCCTCTATCATGGTTTTTAAAATATTAGTTTCATTATAGTGAAAAATAGGACGTGTTGCAACACTATCCGCGCAAATGATAGACAAGAACCGCTGCTGCCACAGCTACATTTAAAGATTCTGCCTGGCCGTACATTGGAACATATAAATTTTGATCTGTCATTTGAAGAATCTCTGGATCAATACCTGCTCCCTCGTTGCCTACAATTAGCGCAAATGGACCTTCTGATGCTATGTGTCTATACTCTTTCGCATTTTTTAAAGCAGTGCCATATACAGGTATACCTTGCGCCTTTAATGCTGGAATTGTCTGTTGAAGTGTTTGTTTTAAGATAGGCAGGTGAAAATGAGACCCTTGTGCTGAACGGAGCGTTTTTCCGTTAAACGCATCAACGGTTCCGTCTCCTAGGATCACAGCATCAAGCCCCGCTGCATCTGCTGTCCGAATGAGGGTGCCTAAATTCCCCGGATCCTGTACTGCATCTAACAGAAGCATTCGTTCATACTTTTTCTCCTCAAATACAGGAATTGTACAAACCGCTGCGATTTGCTGAGGTGTTTCCGTTTCCGTCATTGCAGTAAAAGCCTCTTCACTTAATTCATACAGCTCAATGTCAGGCTCGATGTCCGCAGGGAGCATGTCAGGCGTTGTGATCATTAACTCTTTTACAACCCCGCTTTTCAATGCTTCTTCGACTAAGTGTTTTCCTTCAACAAGGAACAGCCCTGTTTTCGTTCGTTCTTTTTTTGTATGGAGCTTTTTCCATTGTTTAATGTGTGCGTTTTTAGCTGATTCTATATATTTCAAGCGACTTTAACTCCTTTAAATATCATGAATTTATTATATCTCAAGCACACTACATAATAAACCTGTCTTTGAGACAGAATAGGGCTATCACCATCAAAAAAGGAGTGTGGGCAATGGATTTTAATTTAAGAGGCGCAGTGATTCAAAACATTACTGGCCATAATCAAGAGCAGCTTGAGCATACGATTTTAGATGCGATTCAAAGCGGCGAGGAAAAAATGCTGCCAGGTCTTGGCGTTTTGTTTGAGGTGTTATGGCAAGAGGCATCAGAAGATGAAAAAAATGAAATTCTTGAAACATTAGAGCAGGGCTTAAAGCCTGAACATCAGCAATAACAAGAAGCCGGTTTGCTTATTTATGAGCAAGCCGGCTTTGTTCATTTAGCCAGTGATTGGCGTCTCCATTCGAAGAGCTGGATCGCGCCAAATCTCGATCCATTTTTTAATAGCGAACACGATAATGACAAAACCTAAAATCAGCATAATCATCGAAAGCACGGCATTCAGTACACTGTAGCCAGATGCTTCAAGATTGAGATAGACATTCACAACCATCCAATAACCCGCATAATTCACCGTCACATATAAGTAAGCAAGTGGAATTAAACAAGTCAACATATACCGCCTTTTATCCGCAATTTTTAACACAACCGTCGCCCCAATGATTAATCCGACCGAGGCCATTAGTTGGTTTGACACACCAAAGAGTGCCCAAATGGACCCAATGTCTCCAGAGTAAAGCAAGTATCCCCACATAAAACAAGCAAGTGCACTTGCAAAGACTGACCCTGGTACCCAGTCATTTCGTTTCAGTGGTTTATATGCTTCTCCAAAGAAGTCTTGGATCAAATATCGCGCGACACGGGTTCCTGCGTCAATCGCCGTTAAAATAAAGACGGCTTCAAACATAATCACGAATTGGAAGAAATAAGAGGCCAAATGACTAAAGAACGGAATACCCGTAAAGATGTACGCCATCCCTACAGCTAATGTAACAGCTCCACCTGTTCTTCCTTCTAAGTCAAGACCGATTTCTTTGCTTAGTTGAGGAAGATTCTCGACACTCATACCAAGCGTACGGAACACTTCAGGTGTACTATTAATTGCAAAATAATCTCCCGGATGAAGCGCAGTAGCGGCAATTAACGCCATAATTCCCACTAAACATTCTACGAGCATCGCGCCAAACGCCACCGGCTTCATATCACTCCAACGATCTAGCATTTTTGGCGTTGTGCCTGAGCCAACAAATGCATGAAAACCAGAAATCGCGCCACAAGCAATGGTAATCGAAATAAAAGGCCATACAGGTCCAGCTAAGACAGGCCCTCCTCCATTTACAAACTCCGTAAACGCCGGAAATTGGATGGTTGGATTAACCACAAAGATTCCCGCAATCAGCGCAATGAAAACACCAATTTTCATAAAACTGCTTAAATAGTCTCTTGGTGCCAAAAGCAACCAAACCGGCAGGGCCGCAGCAAAGAACGCATAGATTGGCAGGGCAAGAGCAAGCGTTTTTGTATCAAGTGTTAACAAATCTCCAAGTGCTGTTCCTTGAATATTCGGTCCAAGGAATACCCCCAACATCAGTAATATGAATCCCGCAGATGTCGCCAGCTTTAAATTGCCTGTCTTTTTATAATAAAGGCCGACTCCCATCGCTATTGGAATGGTAATACCAACTGCAAAGGTTCCCCAAGGATTTCGTTCTAAAGCATGAAGCACAACCATGGACAGTCCTGCCATTGTAATTGTAATAATAAATAACATGGCGAGCCCTGTGCAAAATCCTGCCACAGGACCAAGCTCCTCTTTCGCTACCTCTGATAGTGATTTCCCCTTTTTCCGCATCGAAGCAAACAAGACCACGAGATCATGAACAGCTCCGCCAATCACCGCTCCAATTAAGAGCCAAAGGAGACCAGGTAAATACCCAAATTGTGCGGCTAAAATCGGACCAACTAATGGACCAGCAGCGGCAATTGCAGCAAAGTGATGCCCAAATGTGACCCATTTGTTTGTTGGCACATAATCTTTCCCATCCTCGAGTGCATGAGCCGGTGTAGGATGATCATCTGTGACCTTTAGTACCTTCACCATCATAAACGTGCCATAGAGGCGATAGGCAATCGCTAAAATACACATCGATCCTATCACAATTGAAACCGCATTCATTTAACCATCCCCTTTGTATAAACAATTTGTTACAAATATAACATAAATTGAGTGATTTTTCTTTCTTTTAAAACCAAGTTGACAAATAGGAATAATTGATTTAATCTAAAATAAGCTTCACCTACTTCCATAAACTCTCTTTTAACAGAGCCTCAATTGGCTCTGTCCTTTTTATTGATTTCATCTTACATAAATACAAGAAGGATCACATGTGCCTTCCTCACTAGAAAAATATCACTTCATTTACTGAAAACAGTTCTTTTGACACAACTTACATTCCAACGTTCATTTCCTGGGAAATTCAACGCAATTAAAAAACCTTTCCCCATACTGAGGAAAGGTTTCATCATTAAGAACCGTACGTAATTTGTTCGACCGTTTTTTGATCAAGTCTTTTGATGACTTCTGTTAAAAGCTTCACCGCATTTTCATAATCATCTCGATGAATCATAGCTGCATGGGTATGAATATATCTGCTTGGAATTCCGATGGATAGTGATGGAACACCATGACCTGTTAAGTGAATACCTCCAGCATCTGTTCCTCCACCTGGCATGGAATCATATTGATAAGGAATGTTTAATTCATCTGCAGTTTGGACAACAAAATCGCGAAGCCCTTTATGAGAAACCATGGAAGCGTCGAATACGACAATCGTTGGTCCTTTGCCAAGTTTGCTTGTTGCTTCTTTTTCAGTAATACCTGGTGTATCACCTGCTACTCCAACATCAATAGCAAATCCAATATCAGGCTGGATGGTAGCTGCAGCTGTTTTAGCTCCGCGTAAGCCAACTTCCTCTTGGACAGTTGCTACACTGTATGCAATATTTTCATGCTGAGTATCCTTTAAATTCTTCATGACATCAATCGCTACTGCACAGCCGATACGGTTGTCCCAGGCTTTTGCAAGAAGCATTTTTTCGTCATTCATTACCGTAAACTCAAAGTAAGGTACGATTTGATCTCCAGGGAGGACGCCCCATTCCATTGCCTGTTCTTTGCTCGAAGCCCCAATATCAATGAACATATCTGTGATTTCGATTGATTTCTTTCGTGCTTCTGGTGATAAGACATGTGGCGGTTTAGAACCAATCACACCTGTAATGTCTCCTTTTTTCGTCACAATGGTGACACGCTGCGCCAGCATCACTTGAGACCACCAGCCACCGACCGTTTGAAAACGAATATAGCCTTTGTCATCGATTTTTGTCACCATGAATCCTACTTCATCTAAGTGACCAGCAAGCATCACTTTAGGCCCATTTGCATTTCCTTCCTTCTTAGCAATTAAGCTGCCAAGGCGGTCTGTAGAGACTTCATCCGCATATGTTTCTATGTATGACTGCATGACTTTTTTTACATCACGTTCATTTCCTGGAATCCCTTTTGCATCCGTTAGGTCTTTCAGCATAGTTAATGTTTGATCTAGTTTTGTCATTCTGTGTATCCTCCTTTTTCTTCATGGTGCATTCTTATTATACAAAACCTCTTTCGTTCAATACGATCTTTTTATGAATATTTTTTCGTTAATCGAAATATTTTTTTTAAAAAAAGTTGAAACCTTTTGACTTTCTCATTCGTAGTACATCAGATAACGGTATTGGAGGTGCATCCTGTCATGTTTGTCATCCTCATTAGACTTGCTCTTGTTGCATTGCTTGTCTATATTTTCTACATGGCGGTAAAATTCTTCTCAAACCCGAGAAGAAAGCTGAAACAAGCACAATTAAAAGAAGGCTTTTATTTTATGGACGAACAGCAAAATGCCCGTAAAAATTTTAATTTCGTCTATAAAGGTGTCTTGTTTGAAGGGGAGAAGCATGTTCCTTCTAAGGATCATCCTCTGTTTGTCCACTCCATTTACGTTTGGACCGAGTCACCTGAGAAGCTAAATGAATTCACATTAGAAGACTTTGAAAAACTTGAGGAAAACATCATTGAACGGTATCCTCAAACAAAAATTGATTGGGATCAGCCCATCAAAAAAATCAAACAAAAAAAGGGAGCAGACACGCCGACTTAACGGCGTCTGCTCCCTTTTCAGATGAGATTGAGATAGACCAATATCACCAATTGGACAACAATTAAAGCAGGCATACCCATTTGAAAGGCAGGATGCTTCGTTTTATGACGGAAATACTGCATGCCAAGAAATGACCCAGCAGCACCAAAAAGTACTGCGGCACTCCATAAGTGCGCTTCTGATATTCTCCATTTGTGTGCTTTCGCCCGGCGTTTATCCTCTCCCATGAGACAAAACCCATAGACATTGACCAAGATGAGCAGCACGATCAGAGCGATATTCATTGATTTCACCTCACATGATGAGAAAAAAAGATCACTCCTTGGCGGAATGATCTTTTATATGACTTACTTGTCTAGTTGTGCTTTTGCAGCATCAGCAAGCTGGTTGAATGCGTTTAGGTCATTCACAGCAAGATCAGCAAGCATTTTGCGGTTTACTTCGATACCAGAAAGCTTTAAGCCATGCATTAAACGGCTGTAAGAAAGACCGTTCATACGAGCTGCAGCATTGATACGAGTGATCCATAGTTTACGGAAGTCACGTTTTTTCTGACGACGGTCACGGAAAGCGTAGTTTCCAGATTTCATCACCTGTTGGTTTGCTACTTTATATAATCTATGTTTTGAACCGAAATAACCTTTTGCTAATTTAAGAACCTTTTTACGACGCTGACGCGACACAGTTCCGCCTTTTACTCTTGGCATTGTAATTCCCTCCTATGTTTCCTATTCCAGATTACTTGATGTTTGCAAGTTGTTGTTTGATACGTTTGAAATCTCCAGCACTTACGATTGCGCTCTTACGCAATTTACGTTTTTGCTTTGTAGATTTGTTAGCGAACAAGTGACTTGTGTACGCATGAGAACGTTTAAGTTTACCAGAACCTGTTTTTTTGAAACGTTTAGCAGATCCGCGGTGAGTTTTCATTTTTGGCATTGGATGTTTCCTCCCTCTGTTACTTTTACTTTTCGACTTTTGGTGCAAGCATGAGGAACATGCTACGTCCGTCCATCTTAGGTTTTGTTTCTACTGTTGCTACTTCAGCGCAAGCTTCAGAGAAACGGTCTAACACGCGCTGTCCGATTTCTTTATGCGTAATCGCACGGCCTTTAAAGCGGATAGAAGCTTTCACTTTATCTCCCTTTTCAAGGAATTTGATTGCATTACGGAGCTTCGTGTTAAAATCATGTTCATCGATTGTCGGGCTCAACCGAACTTCTTTTAAGCTAATGATTTTTTGATTCTTACGTGCCTCTTTTTCCTTCTTCTGTTGTTCGAATCGGAACTTACCATAGTCCATGATTCGGCAAACAGGTGGTTTTGCATTTGCAGCAACTAACACAAGGTCAAGATTGGCTTTCGTAGCAATTTCCAGAGCTTCCTGGCGGGTTTTAATCCCAAGCTGATCGCCATTTTGTCCGATCAAACGAACTTCACGCGCACGAATACCTTCATTAACTAATTGATCTTTGCTAATAGTGAGCCACCTCCATGAGATTTTGAATTGAGTTCACAATTCATTTTGACCATTTCGTTGTATGTTTTACAGGCAAACAAAAAGTGTGGGCATATAAAACACCCACACTGCGAACATTTGCATGAAAAAATAAATGTACGGTCAACCTGTCAACTACAAACATGTGTCAATCAGGTGAGAAGCGGGTGCTTCTGCTTGTGATATCTATTCAATTCGTTAACTATTCTACACAATTTTCATTTGTCCGTCAAGTAACCGAACTCTTGAAACAACTTTTTCATTTTAGCATGACGAAATGATTTGAGCAAGACTTATTTAAAAAGAAATAAAGTCTCTTCAAATCCTTCAATTTTTCATTAACACACCGATATAAATCAAGTTGTATACATAAATAAACCAAAATATAAATCATATTCCATATAAAAAAGGGTATTATATCTATTTTTTCAAAAAAATGATTGATTTTATAATTCTTTAGTCTTATCATTGGTGAGGTATTCAAATTCATTTAATAAAATAAGGAAAAGTAGGGGATTTATTTGAAAAAGTTTTTTAAGATTGGGTGTCTTAGTATCATTATTCTCATTTTGATTATTATCTTTGTATCTTGTATGGCTGGGGGCGGCAGCAAAAAAGATAATACATCAAATACTGGTTCTAAAAATGCAGTAACGAGTAGCGAAAAGAAAAATGATAAAGAAAAAACGCATAAAATTGGAGATAAAGTAGCAGTCGAAGACTTTACTTATCAAGTAAACAGCGTAACAGAAGCGAAATCTTTACAAAAACAGTATATGAGCGATGTAACGACAGACGGCAAATTCGTGATTGTTGAAGTAACGGTCATAAATACAGGTAAAAAAGATAGAACGGTAGATACTGAGATGTTTAGGTTAATTGGCAAAGACGGTACAGAATACAAATCACTCGCAACAAATAACATGTATGTCAATGATATCGATTCAAGTTTCTTCTTAAAACAAATAAATCCTAAATTATCTAAAAAAGGTAAAATTGCTTTTGAAGTTCCAAACGAAAAGAAATTCTCGCTTCAAGTCTCATCAGGACTAGGATGGACTGGCGGTAAGTATAAGACCATTGATTTATCAAAATAATGTAAGAGTGCACATTTTTGTGCACTTTTTTTATTACTAAATAATCTATTTAAACTCTAAAACTTCTATTGTAAAATGAACATGAGCCTGTCACATGCAATTGAGGGTAACTACATACATAACAAGGGAGAAGATCATGAAAGCCGTATTTTTCGATTTAGATGATACTTTGCTTTGGGATGAAAAAAGCATTCATACCACTTTTCAGGAAACATGCAGGGAAGCGGAAAAGAAATATGGACTTGATCCAGAATCGTTTGAACAGATTGTGCGTGAAGAAGCAAGAAAGCTGTACTCTTCTTATGAAACATATGATTATACTGTCATGATTGGAATTAATCCTTTTGAAGGACTGTGGTCCAATTTTAGTGAGCCGATTAGCGAAGGCTTTCAAAAGCTGAACGCCCTTGCACCAGAGTATCGCAAAAACGCTTGGACGAACGGCTTAAAAGAGGCAGGAATTGACGATGAAGTATTTGGTCAATACTTAGCAGATTTCTTTGCAGCAGAGCGCAGAAAACGCCCGTATGTCTATGAAGAAACGTATCCTGTTTTAGAGCGCCTGAAGGGCAGCTATGAATTACTCCTTTTAACAAATGGAGATCCTAGTCTGCAAAAAGAAAAACTTGCAGGTGTCCCGGAACTTGCCCCTTACTTTAATGAAATTGTGATTTCAGGAGATTATGGGAAAGGAAAGCCTGATCCTGGCATCTTTGAGCACTGCCTTCAGCTGTTAAATCTCACAAAAGATGACGTCATCATGGTAGGAGATAATCCAAAAACAGATATTCTCGGAGCTTCTCGCGTAGGCATTCAAACCGTTTGGATCAATCGTCATGGCAAGAAAAATGAAACAGATGTGACACCAGATTATGAAATTAAAGACTTACACGAATTGTTTGATATTTTAAAATAAACCATAGGAAAAACACCCTTCTCCTGATTGAGATTGGGTGTTTTTTCGTTTTCGGCTAAACAATTGCTGCTAGACTTTGTGCTTGTCGATCTAAGCCGCGTGCTGCTTTTCCTACATTCATGAATTCCTCGCTTGCCTGCTTGACAAGATCCCGGTTTGTAAACACGCTTGTCTTTGCACGGCTTGTTCCGTTGCTGACCTTTTCAACTTCTAAATGGATCGCCTTCACATAACGATCCACCTTTACGATCGCTTCCTTTGAATCTGTCGCAAGCTTACGGATTTCTGCCGCTACGACACTAAAGCCATTTCCATAGGAACCCGCATGCGCAGCTTCTATGGCCGCGTTCAATGCGAGCAGCTGCGTTTGGGAAGCGATACTGTTAATCGTTGTAGCAATTGAGCTGATCGACTCCACCTGCTCTGTTAGCCCTTCTAGCAAACTCATGTTTTGATCCGTTTCACTCGCAATATGTTCAAAAGAAGCATTTACACTTTGACTATGCTGGATGCCGATTTCCGCTCGCTCCATTAATTTTGCAGACATATCCTTTAGGTCTTCTACTACCTGCTTCATTGTGTTTTCTCTCTCCGTAATATCTGTTGCCACTTTCACGACGGCCACTACGTTCCCCTCTTCATTGAGCACTGGTGTATACGTCGCTTCAAGCCATAAGGTGTCACCGTACTTCGTGATCCGCTGCACCTTTTCCTGAAACACTTGACCATTCTTCAAACGCTTCCAAAACATTTGATAACTTGCGTCTTCTGCAATATGCGGAGGACAAAACTGTCTATGCTTTAAACCAATCATTTCTTCCTTTGTATATCTCATGGCTTTTGCAAAAATATCATTGACCCATAGTACCTTACCTGTGACATCAAATTCAATCATCGCCAGTGAGTGCTCTAGCGCACGAAGCACAGCTGATTGCTCCAATACTTGTGTTGATGAAGTGTTTGTTGTTTGAATCATCGCTTTCATTCCCCCAATTTGCCTCTATCTAATAGTACATACTTACCCATACTTTCGTACTATCTAAACGTATCATTTGCGCACTTGGATCACCAGTGGAGAATTTTTTTCCATAAGAAAAAAGCCAGCAACCTCAAGAGATGAGATCACTGACTGTTTCGTTTGCCTTCATTATTTTTTTGCTTCTGCGACTGCATGTTTCACAAAAGCTTCGAGGTCCATTGTTTCTGAATCTTGTTCCCCATATTTTCTTACATTGACCGCGCCATTTTCTGCTTCTTGATCACCGACAACCAGCATGTACGGAATCTTTTGCATTTGCGCTTCTCTAATTTTGTACCCTATTTTTTCATCACGACTGTCTAGTTCTACACGCAGTCCTTCAAGCTGCAAACGTTCTTGCACTTTTTTCGCGTAATCTAGATGGACAGATGGTGAAACCGGGATGACTTGGAATTGTACAGGTGCCAGCCATGTTGGAAGAGCTCCTTTGTATTCTTCAATTAAGAAGGCAACGAAGCGTTCCATTGTGGACACAACTCCTCTATGAATGACAACCGGACGATGATGTTTTCCATCTTCTCCGATATATGTGAGATCGAAACGCTCTGGAAGTAAGAAGTCTAGCTGTACAGTAGACAAAGTCTCTTCTTTTCCAAGGGCCGTCTTTACTTGGACGTCAAGCTTCGGACCATAAAATGCCGCTTCGCCTTCTGCTTCATAGTAGTCATGTCCAAGCTCGTCCATTGCATCTTTCAGCATGGACTGCGCTTTATTCCACATCGCATCATCGTCAAAATACTTCTCTGTATCCTCTGGATCACGGTAAGATAAGCGGAACGTATAATCATTTAAGCCGAAGTCTTGATACACTTCTTCAATTAAACGAACTGTGCGGATGAACTCATCTTTGATTTGATCTGGACGAACAAAGATATGGGCATCGTTTAATGTCATCCCGCGAACACGTTGAAGGCCGGATAAAGCGCCTGACATTTCATAGCGGTGCATTGTTCCAAGCTCTGCAATCCGAATTGGCAGTTCACGATAGCTATGAGGTTCATTTTTATAAATCATCATATGGTGCGGGCAGTTCATTGGACGAAGGACAAGATCTTCGTTGTCCATTTCCATGACCGGGAACATATCTTCTTGATAATGCGCCCAGTGGCCTGATGTTTTATACAATTCCACACTCGCAAGAACGGGTGTATACACATGCTCATAACCAAGGCGTACTTCTTTATCAACAATATAACGCTCAATGACGCGGCGGATTGTTGCCCCTTTTGGCAGCCAGAGCGGAAGACCTTGGCCCACCTTTTGAGAGTTCGCAAACAGTTTCAATTCTTTTCCTAGTTTACGGTGATCGCGCTCTTTTGCTTCTTCAAGCAGACGTAAATGCTCGTTTAATTCTTCTTTACTGAAGAAAGCTGTTCCGTAAATACGCTGAAGCATTTGGTTGTTACTGTCGCCTCTCCAGTAAGCACCTGCAAGGCTTAACAGCTTGAATTCTTTGATTTTCCCTGTAGACGGCAAGTGAATGCCGCGGCATAGATCGAAGAATTCACCCTGCTCATAAATTGTGACAGCTTCGCCTTCCGGGATTGCCTCTAACAACTCGAGCTTCAATTCATCGCCAATTGCTTCAAAGCGTGCTTTCGCTTCTTCTCTTGAAACTTCAATGCGCTCAATCGGCAAATTGCTGTTAATGATTTTTTTCATTTCTTTTTCAATCTTTGGTAAATCTTCAGGTGTAATCGCTACATCGATGTCGACATCATAGTAAAAGCCATTTTCGATGACAGGGCCTACGCCAAACTGGACGTGATGCTCTTTTCCATAAATGCGTTTGATTGCCTGTGCTAGTAAATGCGCTGTGCTGTGGCGCATAATATCGAGCGCTTCTTCACTCTTATCTGTGATGATCTCGATTGTTCCACTTTCTAACAGCGGCGTACGCAGATCTATTTCTTTGCCGTTCAATTTACCGGCAAGCGCTTTTTTCTTTAGGCCTGGGCTGATTGATGCCGCGATGTCTTCTGTTGTAGCTGTTTTGTCAAACTCCTTGACTGCTCCATCGGGAAATGTAAGTTGAATTTGTTCTGACATCTCTAGTCACTCCTTTTTTTGGCAATATAAAAACCCCGCCCCCTGGAAAGGGACGAGGTTGAATAAACGGAATCGTGGTTCCACCCTTTTTCCCGTATTTGCAGCTTGCTTTGTCAAAAGCAAATACGGCTTGTGGTTCAATAACGGGAATTCCCGTCAGCTATTACTAAACAGTTCACAGCTGATGTTCAAAGGTGGTAAAGCAAATGGTCCTCTGCTAGGAAGCTTTCAGCCGCGGCTTCCCTCTCTTTAAGCGGGTGTTCATTTGTTCATGTCCTTATCAATACGGTCTCTGTATGAAGTTACACCGTATTATAAAACGTTTTTTCGTGAAAATCAAGAAAGCTTTTCACTTTTCTTTTCCAAATGGCTAGGAACAAATTGTACATGCTGTTCTTGAAACGAATGAGGCGGGAATACCTCGACTCTTTCTTGAAAAATATTTTGAATGGTTTGCACCATCGAGTGACCTGTATCATCTGTAAATAGGTCAATTTTTTGTGGCGCAATGGATACTAGCGGTGCAATCAACTGCGAATCAATATACATTGGATGCTCTCTTACAAACTGTCTGTCTATGTATTGTTTTTGATCACGCTCAGAAGCGTACCGAAATTCCCAAATCATCAGGCGGTCCTGATGCACAACATGTACTTTTTCAAGCTTAGGTTCTCTTGACATCACATAGTCTCGAAGGGATTGAATAAAGTTTTGATATTCTTGTTCCATTTTATATTCTTCGATGGATACTTCAACATAGTTCTTCAGCCTTCTGTCATACGCTGAGAGCCTAAATGTCATAAATGAACCAATGGAAAAAACACCTTTCTGTAAAGAAATCGTCTCAAGCTCTTTTTTTAACAGATCCTCCCTCGGCGGGTCTTGATGAATTCCAGGGATATCATCTAGATCCCCTTTCATGATGCTATGGGCGATTGAAAGAATTTGGTGCTGCTCTTCTGGATCTTTAAATAAGTATGTGTTTTCAAGGATGCTGCGCATGCGTTCATTTTCTTTGCATTCCAAAAAAAAGTGAATCAGCAATGTCCGCACAATGTGCTCTATGGCTTCTCCTGATTTCTTCGCTTCTATGAGAAGCCGGTCTTTCCCTTGTTGAATCGAAATGTGATGCCGACTGTCCAAGTGTTCAGCAAGATGTAAAAAAGCGGCGGTATCATATTCATCTTCAAAGATTATTTCAAGCATGTTTGTCCCCCCTAACGACATCTGTTACATATATATGGGGGGAACATAAAAAATAGACGCCTAAAATAAATCAGGCATCTTTCTTTTTAAAATCAGTGGCACTGAGATAAAGATCAAATAAATCAAACAAACAATCGCTAAGGCGGCATAATTTCCGCTCACAAAGCTTGATCCAAGGACATTTAACGCCACAGTACCAGGTATTAATCCTAAAAAAGTCGCTGCCGCAAATGCACGGTAATTCGCACGTGAAGCTGCTGCGGCATAACTGACAAAATCAAAGTGAATGGGTGCAATGCGTAATAAGAGGATATAAAGAAATCCATGTTCTTGAATACGGGACGTCACCGCTTTTAGCTTCCGATTGCTTGATTCAGTTTCTTGCTTGTTTGAACGGAAGGTTGAGGCAAGCAGGAAAGATCCTGTTGCACCTGCTGTCGCACCAGCTAAGGCATAAATGGTCCCAAGGACACTGCCGAATGCCAAACCCGCTGCTAGCGAAAAGACGGTGAGAGGGACAAGCACAAATGGACGAAAAAGTGATAAGAAAAGAAAGACAAAGGGAGCCAGCATCCCAAATTGAAGAATCCAATTCTTCACATCTTTCGGCGACAGTTGAAGATGCTGTTTGTTGAGCCACCATAGCACAGCAGCTAGAATGCCAATCACGAGAAAAAGCAGCCATTTTCTTTTGTTCATCTCATCCGCTCCCCTTCACGTGACCTATCTTTTTATAAATGACGGCGATTTTCCCCTTCAAGCAGAACTGGTTCAGCTAGGTAGAGAATACGTTCCATTAATCGAGCTGCCTTCACCTCTTCTTTTTCCCCGCGCTGTGAGTACGTAAAGTGATGCTTTAACTCATTCGGTGAGAAATTAGAAGAGAAAAAAGTCGGCAGCTGCTCTGCCATGCGGTATTGCAAGATTGTTCCTAAAAGTTCATCTCGTACCCAGCTTGTCATCGACTCTGCTCCAATATCATCAAGCATTAAAATTGGTGTTGATTTGACCATATTCAGCTTCTCTTCGAGTGTATGATCGGCTAATGAATTTTTTAATTCTCTCACAAATTCAGGCACGTATACAAGGAGAGATGGATACTCTTTTACCGCTAGCTGCTGCGCAATTGCTGCCAGAATAAATGTTTTTCCGACCCCAAACTTTCCATGTAAATAGAGGCCTTTGCCCTTACCTGTTTCATCATAACTTTGCAGGAATTGACCTACTTTTTGAATGACTTCTTGTCTTCCAACCACATTTAAATCAGCAAACGTCGCTTGAAGAACATTCTGCGGAATGTACATGCTTTTCATGAGTTCTTGCTGTTTTTTCTGTCTATCAAGCCGCAGTTTGACAGGACAAGGGGAATATTCAATATCAATGCTCTGACCTTTGATCACAAGCTTCGGGTGATACCCGTCTAAAATGACATTTACATTCTCTTCCTCTAAGCAGTAAGAACAGCCCTTTGATTGTTGTACATATTCAAAGAGCCTGTTCAAGCTGCGATTGATCATGTCTTCTTGGATGTCCTCTTGATGCTCCTTTAAGAAAGCTTTTACATCTTCATCAGCTAGGACACTTTCTTTAATCTGATTGTATCTCACGCGAAAATCTACCCGCCCTTTTAGCTGATCAAATGAACGACCGATCGGTTTCATCTCCATCTCACCTCACATTAATGTGCATTGTACTTTTTCATATTATTAAACTGATCTAACAATTTTTCTTTTTCTCGTTCGAGGTCCTCTGTAGACAAGTTATCTGTCTGTTCTTTTGGCTGTTCTTTCGTTTCAGCTTCTTTCATCCAGTCAGGCAGCTTCTCCTCGCGGATCACTTTTCCTGATCCATATGATTGACGCTTATTTTTTTGCTGCGCCCATTCTGTCATTTGCCTATTCTCTTCTTTGGCAATTTTCATAGCAGCTGCCACGGTTTTAATTTTCTTTCGCACCCAGTGGGCGGCAATTTTCTGCATATATGTTTTGGACAGCTTCATATCCGTTTTTAGCAGTGTATAGTAGATCAAGACATTCATGACCCCAGGCTCTAGCTGCTGCTCAAGCATAATATCTTCAACAATTCTTAAGTCTGCATACGTCGGCTCAATGCCATCTGCCATATCTTTTAGAAGCTCTCTAGGCGAAATATGATCAAGCTTTTCAATCAATTTCGCATCAGGCGCATCTGCACCTGGCTGTTGCGTGGCATCGTGACGTAAATGCCTTGGCTGTTTTTGATCAATCAGCTTCGGCTGTTCGCCTCTGTATTCAATTTGATACCAGTCTCTCGCTGCTTTTCGCAGATCCTCAGTTGATATCATCTGATCTGAGCCACAGGCACCTGCGACAATATTTTGCATTTGCAGCGGGGTGATGCCATAGACGACCGCTAACTTCTTAATTGTCTCTTTCACTTGCTTTGTCAAAGCTTTTCTCGGAATCATCATGTCCGACATGCCTGCTAACAGGAGATCAAAATCAAAAGATTCATCTGAAAGCGGTGCAGGCTGACTTGAGCCAACTGTCACATATTCGTAGCCCTCGTCAAGCGATGACGCCTGATTAATTTCCTCTGTCATCTTGCGCTCTCCTGGCTGCAAGACGTGAAACACTTCTTCAAACGATCGGGAGATGTTCTTTGCATCAGCAGGAACTCCTGGATAAGAAAAATAATCACGAAGCTGCATATATTTTGCTTTCTCTACCCGATGATACAAAAGGACATTCAGCATACCGTCTTGGAAAAATTCATCCGGTCTCAGCGGCGGCACGAGCTCATATGTAAACAGTCTGCCTTCTTCCGTTTCCTGTTCATATGTGCGGAGTAATCCGATCGCTTCAAGCTTTAAGCGCTCCTCAAAAATATCATTTAAATTCGTTTGCAGCATCACCATCAGCTGACGGTGAGGTGCGGGTTTCCCCCACATTCGATTTTGTTCCAGCTCTCCCCACAGCGTCATGTATAAACTGAAAGCGGACATGCCAATAAGCGGCTGATATAAAAGAGTAATAAGCTGTCTATCGATGTCACCGAGCAATGAAGCGCTTTTGACGACATACGGATCGACGGCTAGCACTTCCTTCCAATGCTCTGTCATATGCTGATCCTCCCTTAATACGGTTGTCTTCATTGTACACTCTTTTTGCGTTTTACGCTTTACGCAGGAAAAAGAGCATGAAGAATCTTCAGCTCTTTTTTAGCGTTCTTTCTTTAATAAATCTTTTAATTCATCAATAAATACATTGATATCTTTAAATTGACGGTATACCGAAGCAAACCTGACGTAAGACACTTCATCAATTTTCGCCAGCTCGTCCATCACCATTTCCCCTACAAGCTCGCTTTTCACCTCTGACATGCCTTGGTTACGCAATTCCTTCTCGATGTTAAAGCAGACATCCTCAAGCTGTTTTAAAGCGACAGGACGTTTTTCACACGCTTTGATGAGGCCTCTCAGCATCTTTTCCCGGCTGAATTCTTCTCGAATTCCTTCTTTTTTCACCACAATCAATGGCAATTCTTCTAATTTTTCAAACGTCGTGAAGCGATATTGACAGCTTTCACACTCTCTTCTCCGACGAATGGATTTTCCTTCATCTACTGGTCTTGAATCAAGCACCCTTGTGCCAAGGTGCTGACATGTGGGACATTTCATTTCATCAGCTCCGATCTCTTCTTGGAAGTTGTTTGTCTAGTTCTTTATAAAGGGACAAAACAGCCTTTTGACTGTAGCCAAAGTCTGTTGGCAGTGCTGTTTCTGTTGTCACATTAAAATCGACAGCTGTTTCAAAAGGACGAATTGAAATGACAGTCGCCACGAGAAAAGCTTTTTTCGGCGTTCGTATGTTTGCGCTGATTTCACCTCGTTCTGCTGAAACAGATGTCACTTGATAGGAATCGTTTCTTGAAAGAACAGCTTCTACCGCTTGAAAAGCTTGAGTTTGTGTCGATTTGTAGTAATGGCTTTTCAGCTCTGACACTGGATGATGGTCAGATGTTTCTGTATGATTTGAAATGAATCGTTTGAGCTTTTGTCCTAAAGTCATACACGTATCCCCTTTGTCATAAACCCTCTTCTTTATTTTATAAAAAAAACCTTTGTTTTCCTAGAACAAAAGTATAGACAGGTTGGATCATGCTGGATGCCCGTGTATGGAACAAATATAAAAAGGAGCATAACACAAAGGCATTTAATGCTTTTGGCCAGCTCCCATTGCAATCTTTTTTATGTTTACAGTGCTTTGGCTTGCGCCTGTTTCACTTGTACAGGTCCCATGCCTCGAGGAATTTCGATGTTTTCTCTTGTTTCAGCACCTAGTTCATCTCCGATATGATCTGCTGCAATATTCGGATCTAGATCGCCGCAAGTATAAACATCTATGCTCGCATAACCATGTTCAGGAAAGCTGTGAATTGTCAGATGAGATTCAGAAATAATGACAACTCCACTTACTCCTTGAGGTGCAAATTTGTGAAAAGCAACCTCTCTTACTTCAGCTCCTGATTTCAAAGCTGCATTTACAAACGTTTTTTCAATAAAATCCATGTCGTTCAGTTTATCACAGTCGCATCCCCATAACTCGGAGATAACGTGACGTCCGATTGTTTCCATCATGGACCCCCCTTAAACAAGAATGAAAGAGTGAAGTTCTAAGCAGCCGGACCGGACATATACCACGGGGGAAAGTTAGTCCAAAGAGGTCCTAACCCTTTAAGTATACCCGAATGAGTCTGCGAACAAGAAGTTCACGAAAAATAGTATACTTTGTTTAGACCCATTTTGCAAGCTGTGTTTTTAGTGGGATTTTCTCTCATTTCTTGAAAAGGGACGTTCAGTCTTCTTCATTTCAAACAGCTGAAAGCTCTTTCATCTGGGAACCAACAAACTTTACAAGATCAACCACTCTGCAAGAATAGCCCCATTCATTGTCATACCATGCAAGAACTTTTACTTTTCTGCCTTCCATCACCATCGTTGTAAGTCCATCAACGACAGCAGAATAAGGGTTTGTGTTAAAGTCTGTGGAGACAAGTGGTTCATCGGTGTAATCTAATATGCCAGCAAGAGATGTTTTTGAAGCCGTTGCAAAGGCAGCATTGACCTCTTCTGCTGTGACATCTTTTTTCAAGTCGACCACAAGATCAACCATCGACACATTTGAAACCGGTACGCGAAGTGCAAGTCCATGTAATTTCCCTTTCATGTGCGGCAGCACTAAAGAAAGCGCTTTAGCGGCACCCGTCGTCGTTGGAATGATGGACTGGGCACATGCTCTTGCCCGGCGCAAATCCTTGTGGGGGTTGTCGATATTTTTTTGATCATTTGTATAAGCATGAACCGTTGTCATTAAGCCGTTGTCGATGCCAAATTCATCATCTAACAGCTTGACAACTGGCGCTAAACAGTTTGTTGTACAAGATGCGTTTGAAATAACGACGTGCTTTTCAGGATCAAGATCATCCTCATTGACACCCATTACAATTGTAACGTCTTCATTTTTACCTGGAGCTGTAAGTACGACCTTTTTCGCTCCGGCATCTATATGGCCCATCGCTTGATCTTTTGAATTAAATTTCCCTGTTGCTTCGATCACGATATCAATCCCAAGCTCTCCCCATGGAAGCTGCTTTGGGTCTCTATTATTAAGCAAAAGCACTCTTTTTCCATTGACAATCAACGCGTCATCTTCTGCTGTCACATCGCATTCGTAACGTCCATGATTTGTGTCATATTTAATTAAATGTGCTAGCGTTTCGGCAGGATAGCTTGCGTTCACCGCTACAATTTGAATTTGATCATCAAGCATTGCTTTTCTGAAGACCATGCGTCCAATTCTGCCAAACCCATTGATCGCTGCTTTTACCTTCATGAACAGGTCACTCCTCTATTATGTGTTATACTCAATAAATTTATTTATGAAATTAGTATATCACATTAGAATGTAATTGCCAGTATATAAACGTATATTTTCAAAAAAGGGCTGTTCTTTGCAATGAAATTGACGAAAAAAGCATAAAAAAAGAAGAGTACTGTATGTACTCTTACTTATCTGTATGTTCCCATTCGTTTAATATGTTCTCTAATTGCTTTCTAATAAAAGCAAGATCTTTTGTGTTTTCTATCACACGGTCTGCTTTTTGGCATTTCTCCTCAAGAGGCTGCTGGGAGTGAATGCGATTCAGCGCTTCTTCCTCGCTCAGGTCGTTTCGATTCATGAGCCGCGACAGCTGCAAATCAGGCGTCGTGTACACAACGATGATACGGTCGACTAGCCCTTCCAGCTTGCTCTCAAATAGGAGCGGAATATCAAGCACAACAAAAGTTTCTTGGTTGCTGACCCCTTCATCACGCTGCTTGAGCATTTCCTTTCTGACTTCAGGATGAACGATGGCATTGAGCTTTTTTCTTTTCTCTTCATCAGAAAAAATGATCGCTCCAAGCTGCTGCCGGTTCAGTTCACCATTTGGCAGAAGAACCTCTTCACCAAAAGTTTGAACGATTTGATGAAGGGCAGGCGCTCCTTTAGAAACCGCTTCTTTTGCAATGATATCTGCATCCACCACCCGAATGCCTTTCTCTTTTATCATCTGCGAGACTGTGCTTTTTCCGCTAGCAATCCCGCCTGTTAATCCAATGACGAGCGTCAATTCGTTTCCTCCTTTACAGCTTCCACACCCCAATTAAAATGAGCAGCAGCCCTGGTAAGCATGCGAGTTTATCGATCCAGCGCCAATTGGCCAAATAATGACCTGCACGCAGTCCGATGCATACAAAAAGAGAACTCATCACAGCGACCGTGATGCTCATGACAATTGGAGAAAAACCAAGAATCGCTGCACCAATCCCTGCACCAAATGCATCGATGGATAAAGCAATTCCAAGAAGCACCGCTTCCATTCCATTAATGGTGCCAGAGCGGTCAATATCTGCACTTGTAGGCTTTCGCAAAATATGAATGACAAGCCCAAGAGACTGCACTTCTACATTGAGAAGTGTTTTTTCATGAAGGAGCAAATCACGCTCTTTCGCTGGTTTATAAAATTGATACAGAACCCAAAGTCCGATAGCAATTAAAATGCCTCCAC
Organism: Bacillus altitudinis 41KF2b; assembly: GCF_000691145.1. GTDB lineage: Bacteria > Bacillota > Bacilli > Bacillales > Bacillaceae > Bacillus > Bacillus altitudinis. The sequence continues at coordinate 238,084 of NZ_ASJC01000003.1, forward strand.
CCAGTTTATCTGTCACTGAGACAGGGAGGAATGTCGTGAGCAGGCTGCCAATCAGCATGGAAATGAGCAACACAATTCCTGAACAGCAAGCAATAATAACGATGGCTTTAAATGGAATCCTCATCTTGCGAAGACCATACGTAAAACCTACAGAAAAGCTGTCAATGCTGACGGCAATAGCTAAAAACAGAAGCGAAAACGAAATCATACCTGTACTCTTCCTTTCTGTTCATGCAACGATGATCAAGAGTCTCTAGGCGTCCTTAGACTCTTCTTCACTATATGAAGAGCAGGTGGGCTGTGTGTCAGTCTACACCTTGCTGAAAAAAGAATGTTTTTTATCGTATGCATGGCAAAAAGGAAGCATGCTGACGGCTTACTTTTATGAAGGGCGTTTTTGGCAGGTCACACAAAAATGAGTGCCGCGCCCTCCAACCACTGTTTTTTCTATGATACTTCCGCACGTCTGGCAAGGTTCTCCCCGCCGGTCATATACAAGAAGCTGTAATTGAAAAGTCCCAATATCACCTTGTGAATTGATGTAGGAACGAATGGTGCTACCTCCTGCATCAACAGCCACTTGAAGCGTATCAATAATATGTTTGTGGAGCACCTTGCAAGATGCAAGACTTAGCTGATTCGCTTTTGTTTCTGGATGAATGCCTGATTTAAACAGCACTTCATCTACATAAATATTACCAAGGCCAACCACAATCTTTTGATCAAGTAAAGCCGTTTTGATCACGCGGGAGGTTTTCTTTAATTGCTCCCATAAATATTCTGGTGTAAATGAGTCTGAAAAAGGTTCATACCCCAGCTGTGATAGCGGAAGTTCTTTTTCTTCTTCGCCTGGCTGAAATAGATGCATCGTCCCAAATTTACGGACATCATGGTACCGAAGTTCGGTACCATCTGTGAACGTAAAGACGACGTGTACATGTTTATCATAAGGCTCACCAGTTTCATGTACACGGTATTTCCCTTCCATTCTTAAATGGGAGACCATCACATAGTGGTCTAAATGAAAGAGTAGAAACTTCCCTCTTCTTTCAATGGTTTGAATGGTTTCTCCTACCATCCTTCTAGCGAACTCTTCCGGTTCCCCAGGACGTTTGATGATATTTGGCCATTTGATATCGACCGTTTCAATCGTTTTTCCTTTGACTAACCGCTGAAGAGTGCGCCGGACGGTCTCAACCTCTGGTAATTCCGGCATGCTCCTCGCTCCTTTTTCTCTCTCTTTATTTTGCGTCGTACCAAGATGGACCTGAAGCGAAATCGACTTTTAGCGGCACATCGAGCTGAAGTGCATTTTCCATGACTTCAGGGACGATTTTTTCTAATATGGCGATTTCTTCTTTTGGCGCTTCAAAGATCAATTCATCGTGCACTTGCAATAACAGATTTGTCTGCAGGTTCTCTTCTTTTAACTTTCGTGCCATATCAATCATCGCTTTTTTGATGATATCGGCGGCACTGCCTTGGATCGGTGTGTTCATTGCCGTTCTTTCCGCAAAGCTTTTCACATTAAAATTGCGACTTGTAATATCTGGAATATATCGTCTACGTTTAAGAAGCGTGGTCACATACCCTTTTTGTTTTGCTTCCTGCACGATGTCCTCCATATAGGTTTTCACGCCTTTAAAGCTTGTTAAATAACGTTCAATGAAGGCCGCTGCTTCTTTTCTTGTGATCCCAAGGTTTTGAGACAGTCCATAATCACTAATTCCATACACGATTCCGAAGTTGACAGCTTTGGCCTGTCTTCTCATAGAGGAAGTCACTTCTTCTTCTGACACATGGAACACATCCATGGCTGTTTTCGTGTGAATATCCATATCTTGCGTAAAGGCTTCAATCAAGTTCTCATCTTGAGAAATGTGCGCGAGTACACGCAGCTCAATTTGAGAATAATCAGCCGCAAACATGAGCCAGCCTTCTTTTGACGGGACGAACGCTTGACGAATCTTTCGGCCTTCTTCTAAACGAATCGGGATGTTTTGAAGGTTTGGATCTGTTGAGCTTAGTCTTCCTGTTTGTGTAAGTGCCTGATTAAATCTTGTGTGCACTTTATGCGTATCTTTGCGCGTCACTTTCATTAAGCCTTCCACATAAGTGGATTGCAGCTTTCCTATTTGACGGTAATGCAGAATGGACCGAATAATTTCGTGCTTGTCTTCAAGCTTTTCAAGGACATCCGCAGACGTAGAGTAGCCTGTTTTGGTCTTTTTGATAATGGGCAGTCCTAATTTTTCAAATAAAATCACACCAAGTTGCTTCGGTGAATTGATGTTAAATGTTTCTCCTGCTAACCGATGAATGGTTTCTTCATATTCCTTCAGCTTCTTCGTGAGTTCTTCACCCATTTTCTGAAGGCGTTCAACATCCACTTTTACCCCAAGAGATTCCATTTCACCTAAGATGAGGGCAAGTGGCAACTCTAAATCTTCATACAGCTCATGCTGATCATTTTTTTCTAACGCTTCAAGGGTCAAATCATGCAGCGCTGAGATCGCTGCTGCTTTTCTTCCAAGATGGTCTTTTAGCTCTTCTTCAGGTGGAATTGCCTGTTTCGCTCCTTTTCCGTATACTTTTTCATCGGAAAGGGCTATGTTCAGGCCATATTCCTTCGCCACACTTGCAACGTCCTCATAGGATTTCTGCGGATTGACCACATAGGAAGCGAGCAGGACATCGTTATCGACACCTTTAAGATCAACATCATGCCATCTGAGCGCAACAACCGCTCTTTTGGAATCAAAGACCCATTTCTTCTTCGTTTCATCCTGTACCCATTGTTTAAACGCTTCAGATTGCAGAGCATCTTCTTTTGTCATAAAAAATGCACCATTCTCATTATGGATCGCAAACCCTATCAAATCGGCTTCGTGATAATTGTCTCCTAGCTGTTCTACCACAAGTGCAGCGTGATCTGTCAGCATGTCCTCCGTGACATCTGTCATTTTCTTCACGTCTAGTTCGTCTATTTCTACTGGTTCATCTGATTCTGGCGCTTCTCCTAAACGCTCTAGCAGTGTTTGAAAGCCCAGTTCTTTATAAAGCGAGATGACCTGCTCCATGTGAGGACCTTCATAGGCGAGCTCTTTGCTTGATACATCTATTGGTGCTTCTACGAGAATCGTCGCCAGCTTTTTACTCATCACCGCTTGTTCTTTATATTCTTCAAGCTTTTCTTTTAGCTTTTTCCCGCTGACTTCGTCAATATGATCAAGCAGATTTTCAACCGTTTCAAACTGCTTTAGTAATTTGATCGCTGTTTTTTCACCGACACCAGGCACGCCCGGGATATTGTCTGATGAGTCTCCCATCAGCCCTTTCATGTCGATGATTTGATCTGGCCTGAGTCCGTATTTCTCTTCAATATGTGCCGGTGTGTAATATTCTACTTCTGTGATCCCTTTTTTCGTAATGGCTACTGTTGTATGGTCTGTTGAAAGCTGCGTTAAGTCTTTATCTCCTGAGAAGATTTTGACCTCAAAGCCGTCCTTTTCTGCCTCTACAGCCAGTGTGCCGATAATGTCATCTGCCTCGTATTGCGGAAGCTCGTACCTTTTCACTTGATAAGCATCTAATAGCTCACGGATGAACGGCATTTGTTCTGATAGTTCTGGCGGAGTTTTTTGTCTTCCGCCTTTATATTCCTTAAAGGTCTCGTGACGGAAGGTGGTTTTACCCGCATCAAATGCTACGAGCATATGAGTCGGCTTCTCGTCTTCCAGCATCTTCATTAAGATCATCGCAAAGCCATAAATGGCATTTGTATGTACGCCTTTATCATTTGATAATAGCGGTAAAGCAAAAAAAGCTCGATAAGCGAGACTGTTTCCATCCACAAGTACTAATTTCTTTTGATCTGTCATCTTTTAATCCTCCATCGACTGAGCCGGCTCAGCCGTCTCTTTCGCACATTGTATGTTCATTTTATCAAAGTTTATTTTGAAAAGAAAATAGACGAGCCTGCATAAAAAAGGGACGAAAACAACAAGTGTTTTCGTCCTTCCAAAATTGGCTCCTTGGATGAAGGGGTTCCTATTCATCCTACCAATGATTGATTAACAAAACATGAATTCATTGTAAAGATCATGTAAATTTTAACGCCACTTTCCATTCTTCTCTATTTTGACTTTAAACTCACGGTAAACGTCGTTCCTTTGCCTTGTTTGCTATGAACAGAAATCGTTCCTTCATGTGCTTCGACAAGGTGTTTGACAATGGCAAGACCAAGCCCTGTACCGCCTGAGTTTCTACTTCTATCTTTATCAATTCGATAAAATCTCTCGAATATTCTTGGAATTTCACTCTTTTTCATACCGATCCCTGTATCTGTTACATCAAATTCATAGCTGTCTTTCCTCTGTCTTGCTGTGATCGTGACACTTCCTCCCTCTGGTGTATAGGTGAGGGCATTATTGATCAGGTTGAGGAAAATTTGTTTTAATCTCAGCGGATCTGCCATGACATAGACCGGCTCTTTCGGGACACGCACTTGTAGGTCAATGCCTTTTTCAGCAGCCTTTTGTTTTAGCAGCACTTCAATCTCTTGAATGATTTCTGTCGCATTGGCTTCTTGAATATTCAGCTTAAAATGCTGCTGTTCAATTTTCGAGAGATCAAGTAAGTCTTGGATGAGCGTTTCTAAACGAATACTCTCTTTTAGGATGATGGACAAAAATTGTGTCAGCGCTTCTTTGTCGTCAATGGCACCATCCAGAAGTGTTTCAGAAAAGCCTTTAATTGACGTGATCGGTGTCTTTAATTCGTGTGACACGTTAGCGACAAAGTCTTTTCGCATCTGTTCTAGCTGCTTTGTTTCTGTCACATCATGAAAGACAAGAACAATTCCTTTCCATTCATCGTCTGTACTTAAGATCGGAACACCATCGACTTGAAAATAACGGCGCTCGATGTCAACAGCGAGACGTAAAAACTTTCGGACCTTGGTTTCTGTCATGAAAATTTCGTCTATTAACTCAATAATCTCTTCATGGGTAAAGGCTTCATGATACAGCTTGTGCATGTAAATATGTTTTTGCACTTTGAATTGCTTGCGGAATGTTCGATTGACTAAGTGAATATAGCCCATTTTATCAATCAAAATAATCCCCGCTCCAATGTTTTCAATGACTGTTTGCAGACGATCTCGCTGCATTTCGCCAGCGCTTGTCATGTCTTGAAGACTTTCTGCCAGACGCTTCATTGATGTATTGAGTTCACTTGTTTCAATGATCAGCTCTTCATAGTTATTTGTATCATAGTTCCCTCGTTCAAGCTGTTTGGCCACCTTTGTGGCATAATCAATCGGCTTTACATACTTCATCGACATGCGATAGCCAAAGAAGACGATGATAATGATGGCTGAACCAAGACAAAAGGCTAATGCAAGCCAGAGCTGACCATCAATCTCATTCAAAGGCTGGAATGAAGCATGAAGAAATAAATATCCCGCCGGTTCGTTTTGTTTCATCATTGGAACTGCATAATGAAACAGCGCATCTTTCTCATCCTCAATGAACATTCCTTTTGTTTGGAGCTGCTCATTTTCCAGCGTGTTTAAAATGACGGCTCTTTGTTCTGCTTGACCCGTTGTATGTATGATATTCCCCTTCACGTCCACAATCGACGCATTCATATCGAGATGCTGCTTTGCTTGATTGAGAATCTTCTTGTTTTGCTCCGCGTTCAAATCTTCAACATTCATTGAAGAAAGGAGAAAACTCGATTCCTTTTCCATTCGTTCGGTTAATTTTGTTTCATAGAAAATATGAAACATATGATCCAAGAAAAGACCAAGCGCAACAAACACAATAAACAGGAGAAAAATGAGCCCAGAAAAAAGGCGGGTTCTCACTTTACTCATTTGGCTTTGGCTCCTCCAATTTGTAGCCTAAGCCTCGAATGGTTTTAATATATGTTGGTTTTTTCGTGTTCTTTTCAATTTTGTCCCGCAAGTGGCTGATATGCACATCCACAATACGAGTATCACCTGCAAAGTCATAATTCCAAACCGCACTTAACAATAGATCACGCGTAAGAACACGGCCTTTATGCTTAGCCAAATAAAGAAGCAGTTCAAATTCCTTTGGCGTGAGCTCTAGACGTTCTTCTTGGAAATAGACTTCGTAATGTTCAGGTAAAATGCGCAGGTCTCCAATTTTGATTTGGTCTGCAATGATCTCTTCCTTCTCTTCTTGCACGGGAGCCGGCTGAGATTGCTGTGCTCTTCTCAAAATGGCTTTTACCCGAGCACCCACTTCTCTAGGACTGAAAGGTTTTGTCATGTAATCATCGGCTCCAAGTTCAAGACCGAGCACCTTATCAAATTCATCGTCCTTTGCTGTCAGCATTAAAATAGGGAACATCATTTTTTGAATTCTCAGTTGTTTGCACACTTCAATGCCGTCCATTTTCGGAAGCATTAAATCAAGCACAATCAGATCAGGCTGTTCACTTGCTGCTTTTTCAAGCGCTTCTTCTCCGTCTCTTGCTGTGACGACATCGTAGCCCGCCCTTTCAAGGTTATAGCTTAGAAGTGTTACAATTGATTCTTCATCATCCACAACTAATATTTTTTTATTCATGTTGTGCCTCCAATTAGTGATTTCCCCTGCATCCGGTTTTTTGTATCTTATGTGAAAAGCGAGAAGTCATGCTTTCTCTTTCATTTTAACGAAAGCTTAACAAGAGAACAATTTAAAATTTCGACAAGATTGGTTTTGTAAACAAAAAGAAGACTCCTCATACGAGAAGCCTTCTTTTTTATTCATATTAAGACAATACTTTCATGACGTTCTTTACAGATTCAACAGAACGGTCAAGCTGACTTCTTTCTTCTTCTGTCAGCTCAAGCTCGATGATCTGCTCAAGGCCGTTTCCACCTACGATTGTTGGAACGCCAAGGTAAATGCCTTCGTAGCCATATTCACCTTCAAGGTATGCAATCGTCGGCATGACGCGGCGTTGATCTTTTAAGATCGCCTCAACCATTTCAACGAGTGAAGCAGCAGGTGCATAATACGCACTACCGTTACCTAATAGGTTAACGATTTCACCGCCGCCTTTTCTTGTTCTTTCAACAATTGCATCAATTCGCTCTTTAGGAATTAATGTTTCCAGCGGGATACCGCCTGCATAAGAGTAACGTACAAGAGGAACCATGTCGTCCCCATGTCCGCCAAGAACAAAGCCCGTCACATCTTTCACAGATAGGTTTAATTCTTGAGCAACGAACGTACGGAAACGTGCTGTATCAAGAATTCCTGATTGTCCGATGACTTTTTCTTTTGGTAATCCTGATTCTTTATAAACTGCATATGTCATTGCATCAACAGGGTTTGTTAACACAACAATGATCGCTTCTGGAGAATATTTAACGATTTCACGTGTCACACTGCGCATGATTTTTTCATTTGTTGACACGAGGTCGTCACGGCTCATTCCCGGCTTTCTTGCAATTCCTGCCGTAATGACCACGACATCAGAACCGGCTGTATCTTCGTAGTTAGAAGTTCCTGTAATATTCGCATCGAAGCCTTGAACAGGGCTTGCTTCCAGCATGTCAAGTGCTTTCCCTTTTGTCGGGTTCTCAAGCTGAGGGATATCCACTAATACGACATCCGCTAATTCTTTTTGAGCTGTTAGAAATGCTGTAGTTGCTCCAGTAAAGCCTGCTCCGATGACAGATACTTTTTTACGCTTGTTTGCCATTTCCTTTTTCCCCTTTAACTTTAAAGTTTAAGAATCAAGACAAGTTTTTGATGAGCTCGTCAGCAAACTCAGAACATTTCACTTCTGTTGCACCGTCCATTAATCTAGCAAAATCGTACGTGACGACTTTAGATGCAATTGTTTTTTCAACAGATTGAATCACTAGATCAGCAGCTTCTTGCCATCCAAGGTGCTCAAGTAAAAGCACGCCTGATAGAAGAACAGAAGATGGATTCACTTTATCAAGACCAGCATATTTCGGTGCTGTTCCGTGAGTCGCTTCAAAAATAGCGTGTCCTGTTTCGTAGTTGATGTTTGCACCAGGTGCGATACCAATTCCACCAACTTGTGCTGCAAGTGCGTCAGAGATGTAGTCTCCGTTTAAGTTCATTGTTGCGACAACATCGAACTCAGCTGGACGAGTTAAAATTTGTTGAAGGAAAATATCTGCAATGCTGTCTTTGACAATGATTTTGCCAGCAGCTTCTGCTTCACTTTGCGCTTTGTTTGCCGCATCTTTTCCATCTTGTTCTACAATACGATCATATTGTGCCCATGTAAAGACTTTGTCGCCGAACTCTTTTTCAGCCACTTCGTAGCCCCAGTTTTTGAAGGCTCCTTCTGTAAATTTCATGATGTTTCCTTTGTGAACAAGTGTCACAGATTTACGGCCTTGGTCAATCGCATATTGGATCGCTGCTCTGACAAGACGAGATGTTCCTTCTTCAGAAACTGGTTTGATTCCGATACCTGATGTTTCTGGGAAACGGATTTTATTCACACCTAATTCGTTTTTCAAGAAGTCGATTAACTTCTTCACTTCGTCTGATCCTTTTGCATACTCGATTCCTGCATAGATATCTTCAGTGTTTTCACGGAAGATGACCATGTCTGTGTCTTCTGGACGTTTCACAGGAGATGGTACGCCTTGGAACCAGCGAACTGGACGTAAGCATGTGAATAAATCAAGCTCTTGTCTTAGTGCCACGTTCAATGAACGGATTCCTCCGCCAATTGGTGTTGTCAGTGGTCCTTTGATCGCGATTAAATATTCACGAATGTCTTCAAGTGTTTGCTCTGGAAGCCACTCGCCCGTTTTATTGTAAGCTTTTTCACCTGCATATACTTCTTTCCAAGTGATTTGCTTTTCACCTTTATATGCTTTTTCTACAGCTGCTTCAAGAACTCTTGATGCTGCTTTCCAAATGTCAGGACCGATTCCGTCCCCTTCGATAAACGGGATAATTGGATTATTTGGTACATTCAATACGCCGCCAGTAACTGTAATTTTTTCGCCTTGTGACAATGATATTACCTCCCAGGTTATGTAGTGAATATTTGAAACTTCCAAGCTTGATGTCTGCAAGCCAAGAAGTTTTTCACGTGATTCGTTTTTTGTTGATATGGAGGCTGATTGGTTTAGATGGATCAGCCTCCGCTATTCTATAAACATTAGTCTCTTTCACTGATCGGAACAAACGTTTGAAGATCAGGTCCAATATAGTCAGCTCTTGGACGGATCAGACGGTTGTTGTCATATTGCTCTAAAATGTGAGCAATCCATCCAGAGAATCGGCTGATCACGAAAATTGGTGTAAACAAGTCATGATCAATCCCAAGACTGTGATAGACAGAAGCAGAATAAAAATCAACATTTGGTGGAAGATTTTTCTCTGATGTCACGATTTCCTCTGCGCGTACAGACATTTCATACCATTTTGGCTCGCCTGTCAGATTTGTTAAGCGCTGGCTCATTTCTTTTAAATGTTTTGCACGCGGGTCACCCTGGCGGTAAACGCGGTGGCCAAAGCCCATAATTTTCTCTTTCTTCTCTAGCTTACCATGAATATAGGAATCTACGTTTTCAACTTCGCCAATTTCTGACAGCATCTTCATTACGCCTTCATTTGCGCCGCCATGAAGTGGTCCTTTCAATGCGCCGATAGCTGCTGTTACACCAGAGTAGATATCTGATAGTGTAGCAACACATACACGTGCTGTAAATGTCGATGCGTTTAATTCGTGATCCGCATGTAGAATGAGCGCTTTATCAATCGCTTCAATTTCTACTGGTGAAGGCTCTTCGCCGTTTAGCATATATAAGAAGTTTGCAGCATAGCTGTATTCTTCTTTTGGCTGTACAGGCTCAAGTCCCTTTCGAATACGTGAGAATGCAGCGACAAGTCCAGAAATTTTCGCTTGTAAGCGAATGGCTTTTCTGTAATTCGCTTCTTTGTCCATAATCTCTGATTCGTCATCAAGTAAACCTAATAAGGATACCGCTGTACGAATCGCAGACATTGGATGAACCCCATCCAGCGAATAAGATTTAAAGTGCTCAATGATCTCTTGCGGAATATGAGCATTTTCATTGAGCTGCTGCTTTAACTCGCTTAGCTCCTGCTCATTCGGCAGCTTTAAGTGCCATAACAGGTAGACAATTTCTTCGAAAGTCGCTTTTTCAGTTAAATCATCGATATTGTACCCTACATAAGTAAGAGTATCATCAATAATTGAGCTTACGGATGAAGTTGTTGCCACGATACCTTCAAGACCTCTTGTTGCTGTCATGTTCAATCTCCCCTTTTTAAAAAGATTCCCCTTCGTTGCAAAATTCTCGCTTTTTGAAAGCGCTATCCAACCAAAATAGGCTGGCAGGTTTAGAAAAGAAAATGCTTACATTTACCTATACGGTTAGAGCGCTTTTAGCCTCATATCTCGTGTTTGATCAATGAGTTCAAAATTAAGCCTATTCCCATTATAAACAATAATCAGACATTTGTTAAATGTTTAACTATAATTTTTTTTGATATTTTTTTTTCCAGCCTTCCGGTTCGGGCATGGAATAAAGGGATTTTGCTTCTTTTAATATATTTAATTATGTTTTTTTGCAAAAGCTCACGTCAGAAAAAATATCAAAAGAAAGTGGCATGAGCCACTCTCTTTTTAACCGCTGAAAAATTTCACTGCTTGCATCGCTAAATAGGCAATTCCAGCACCAATCAGCGGGCCAACAGCCACACCTTTGAATAAGCTGACTGCCAAAATCGTACCGAATACAAGTGCTGCGGTGATATGCGGATCGTTTTCGAGTAGCACAATGCCGTTTTTTGCAATTAATGCTACTAATATACCCGCTCCGAGTGCAATCCAAGCATAAGAGGATTTCATTGCTTCTCCAAGCTGTTTAAATCCAATGTCCCCTGTTGCGATCGGTACAAGCACTGCGATCGTGATGACCGTCACACCCCAATTGATACCTTTTGATTGCAGAACCGGGAAAATTTTTTGATCTAATCCAATGAGTTTAATCGCAATCAGCACAGAAACCGCTAAAATTAACGAATTGTTCTTCGCTATGAGTGCAATGACGAGTAAAAGAATTAAAAATAAATTGGCTTGAGTGAACATACGCCGCTCCTTTCTTTCTTTTTATTGCGACCTTTTCATATTACTAATCTTTTTGAATAAAATGAAGTATCGGACATGCTTGTTTTTTGGAGGGGATTGTGTGAATCACACGTATGTGGCCATTTTTTTGCGAAGTTTGATGATTTTCAGCATCGCCGTTTGTGCGGTTGTTTTTTTATATCAGTCTTTTCCGTTTTTATATCCATTTTGGATTGCATTTGCCGTGTCGTGTTTGATTCATCCAGCCGTATGTAAAATCGAAAACATGACCGGGATGCCAAGAGGTTTTGTTGTCATCATTGTGCTATTACTCTTTTTAGTGGTAGCAGCCGGATTCATGACACTTTTAGTAGCGGAAATCATTTCAGGAAGTGCTTATTTAGCAAAGGTACTTCCAGGTCATCTTGACCAAATGATTGGGATCGTGGAACGTTTTTTCACAGATCAGATTTTGCCTTTATATCATGATTTGACTGCTCAATTTAATACTCTTCAAGCAGGTCAAAAGGAATCGATTTTAGGACAAATCCAAGCACTTGGTGACGAAGCAGCGGCAAAAATCGGGACTTTCCTTTCAAAAACTCTTGAATTCATTCCAGCTTTTTTAGGTCTTTTGCCTGATGCAGCAGCGACGCTTTTATTTTCCGCACTAGCGACTTTTTTTATCACAAAAGATTGGTTTACGTTAAAAAAATATGGTTCTCGTATCTTTCCCGCCAAATGGATGCTTCATACACGTGCCATTTTATCTGAAATCAAAAAAGCCATTTCTGGCTTTATGAAAGCCCAGCTTCTCCTTGTTGCCATGACCATTGGTATCGTGCTGATTGGACTTTTCATCTTAAAGGTCGAGCATGCGATTGTGATCGCTCTATGTATTGGTCTAGTTGATTTACTTCCTTACATCGGCAGTGGCACGGTTTTTCTTCCGTGGATCATTTACTCCGCCATGACAGGAAATCTTTCACTCGCCATTGGACTGGGCATTTTGTATATTGTGGTGCTCATTCAAAGACAAATATCAGAGCCAAAAGTCTTAAGTAAATCAATCGGTCTTAATCCTTTAGCAACACTCGTGGCACTGTTTGTCGGGTTAAAATGCTTTGGTTTTCTTGGACTTGCACTCGGTCCCGCTTCTCTTGTCGTTTGGCAGGCGTTTCGTAATGCAGGGGTTTTCAGAGACCTTTATCAGTACATTCGGTATGGTGCGCAAAAGTAAAAGAGACCTGATGCGAAGGTCTCTTTAGCGTATAATCGTATAGCGTTTGCGATTGGACATGTTTCTAAGCCAGCGCTCAAAGAGCGGTTTGATCCGTTTTCTTGTCATGGGAATGAGCAGAACAGCCCCAATCAGATCAGAAAGGAATCCAGGTATGAGCAGCAGCAAACCACCGATCAGAATGCAGAAGCCATCGACAATGGTGGCCCCTGGCATTTTGCCATATTGTAAATCTCGCTGCACTTTCTGAAATGCTTCTATTCCTTGTTTTCTTGCAAAGTAAGCACCTAGTGCACTTGTCAGCACAATGACTAGCATCGTTGGTAAAATACCAATGATGTTACTTGAGATTAAAAATAAACTAATTTCAACTGCTGGGAACAGAATCAATAATAGTAGAAAATATTTTTTCAAGCCATATCACCTCATGGGGTCTCTTTCATCGAAAGCTGTTTACTTTTTTTAGTGTAACATAAAAAAAGAGAGGAGTCAGATAACTCCCCTCGTGTGTGATTTAAAGGACGCTTGCACGGCCTTTGTAGATCGCTCCGCGTGCTGGATCTACTGTAATCTCTTCGCCTTCTTTTAGAAGTGTTGTGGCACTGTCGAGACCAACAATGACTGGAATGCCAAGACTGAGCCCAACGACTGCTGCATGGCTTGTTAAACCGCCTTCTTCCGTGATAAGGGCAGACGCTTTTTCTAAAGCACCCATCATATCACGATCTGTGCAGTTTGCGACAAGAATCGCACCATCGTACATTTTTTCCTCTGCTTCTTTTCCGCTCTGTGCAATAACAACCGGTCCAAATGCAGATTTGCGGCCAATTCCTTGACCCTTCGCAATGATGTCACCGACAACATACACTTTCATTAAGTTGGTTGTACCTGTTTCACCAACTGGCACACCAGCTGTAATCACGATTAAATCACCATGTCTTACATAGCCTGTTTCAATTGACTTTTCTACTGCATTCTCAAGCATTTCATCAGTAGATGTCGTTTTTGAACCGCTCTTTGCAAATACACCGAATACGAGTGAAAGTTTTCTTGCCACTGATTCGTTTGCTGTGACTGCTACGATTGGTGCTTTTGGTCTATATTTTGAAATCATTCTTGCAGTATGACCACTCTCAGTAGGTGTCACAATCGCTGCCACATCAAGCTTCATAGCTGTGTGCGCAACAGATTGACCGATCGCATCTGTAATGCTGACCTCTACTTCTTCGCTTCTGCGAGAAAGGATTGCTTTATAGTTAAGTGCTTCCTCTGAACGTGAGGCAATGTTGTGCATTGTTTGCACAGCTTCAACTGGATATGTTCCTGCTGCTGTTTCACCAGATAGCATGATCGCATCTGTACCGTCAAAAATAGCATTTGCCACATCACTTGCTTCTGCACGAGTTGGACGCGGGTTACGCTGCATGCTATCCAGCATTTGAGTTGCTGTGATGACAGGCTTGCCTAAACGGTTGCATTTTTTGATCAGCATTTTTTGAACAAGCGGTACTTCTTCTGCCGGAATCTCAACACCAAGATCTCCACGAGCGACCATCAATCCATCTGATACCTCAAGGATTTCATCGATGTTATCAACGCCCTCTTGGTTTTCAATCTTAGGAATAATTTGAATGTCAGCTGCGTTGTTCTTTTCAAGCAGCTCACGAATTTCAAGAACATCAGAAGCTCGTCTTACAAAAGAAGCTGCGATGAAATCGACACCTTGTTCAATTCCGAACAGAATATCATTGGCATCCTTTTCTGTAATACCCGGCAAGTTCACACTCACACCCGGTACGTTGACACCTTTTTTGTTTTTCAGTGTACCTGTATTCATCACTTTTGTGACGATTTCTTTTCGGTCCATATTTAATTCTTTTACTTCTAGACCAATCAGACCATCATCTAATAAGATGGTTGAGCCCACTCCTACATCATGAATTAAATCTTCGTACGTCACACTGATTTTTTCAGTGTTTCCCACAATGTCTTCCATACTCACGATAAGATCAGCACCAGCAACTAACTCAATTGAGCCGTTTTCAACTGTGCGTGTACGGATCTCTGGACCTTTTGTATCAAGAAGGATCGCAATGTCCTTGCCTAAAGTTTTACCTGCTTTGCGAATGTTTTCAATACGTGCACCATGCTCTTCAAAATCTCCATGAGAGAAGTTTAGTCTGGCTACATTCATTCCTGCTTCAATCAATTCAGTCAGCTTTTCAATGCTTTCACTTGCTGGACCGATTGTACAAACGATTTTTGTCTTTCTCATTACTGTTCCTCCTAAGGTCTTCTCGTTTTATATAGAGAGCTCTTGTGAAAGTCGGTACATATTTTGATCGACTGTATGCTTTTTATCTAAGATGTCTAAAATATCGTGATGAACGAGTTCGTTGCTTTGAATGCCTACACAGCGTCCGCCTCTTCCTTCAAGAAGAAGTTCTACTGCATACGCTCCTAAGCGACTTGCGAGCACTCGGTCAAACGCACTTGGAGAACCTCCACGCTGAATATGTCCTAAGACAGATACACGCGTTTCAAGGCTTGTCTCCTCTTCAATTCTCTTACCAAATTCGACACCGCTGCCTACGCCTTCTGCGACGATGATGATACTGTGTTTCTTGCCGCGCTCATGTCCTCTTCTCAATCTGGCAATAATTTCGTCCATGTCATAGTCTGCTTCAGGAATCAAAATCGATTCAGCTCCGCCTGCAAGACCTGACCAAAGGGCAATATCCCCTGCATGTCTTCCCATTACTTCCACTACGTATGTACGTTCATGAGATGTGGCTGTATCACGAATTTTATCAATGGCATCAATGACTGTATTTAGTGCTGTATCAAAGCCAATAGTGAAATCAGTACCAGGAATGTCATTGTCAATCGTGCCAGGGACACCTACACATGGAAAACCGAGCTCTGTTAATTTCTTCGCTCCCATGAATGAGCCATCTCCACCGATGACAACAAGTCCTTCAATACCGAATTTTTTTAAGTTCTCAATCCCTTTTTCACGACCTTCAACTGTCTTGAATTCAGGACATCTTGCCGTGTAAAGTTTTGTTCCTCCACGATGAATGATATCGCCTACTGAACCTATTTCGAGTTTCTCAATTTTACCGTTAATTAGACCTGAATATCCATTATAAATACCGTAAACTTCTACATTATGGTAAATTGCTTTCCTTACAACTGCGCGCACAGCTGCATTCATTCCTGGGGAATCCCCACCGCTCGTTAAAACTCCTATACGCTTCATCTTTTTCACCTCAGAGACCATATATGAATTAAACATACCATTTCCACTGCTTGAAAACAATCATGAGCAAAACCGGATGTTTTCAATACGAATTTCTAAAACCGTACTTATTATACAATTAAATAAAATGTTTTTAAACAAAAGTTAAGAAAGTCATGAAAGCACTTTGTTCAAAAAACAGTTGATTCAAGTGCTCTAAACCTTGTCAAATCAACGTTTTCAGACGTTTCAAATTTTATGAAAACAAAAGAAAATTATTTTCAAATAGCGCTTACATCAGATCGTTTTGATGAAAAAAGACGAAAAAAATAAACGCCAGCCAAAAGGCTGTACGTTTATTTAGTTTACCCCAATATATTGATTTTCAATCGATACTTTGCCGATTGCTTTGTATTTTTGATATCTTTGTTCGACTAATTCTTCAGGCGATTGTTTGAGCAAAGATGTAAGTGACTGTTTTAATGTTTTTTCAATGTAGGCTGCTTGTTGTTTCACGTCTCGGTGTGCTCCACCTTGCACTTCTTTAATAACATCATCTATAATATCTAATTCTTTTAGGTCTGGAGCGGTAATTTTCATTGATTCTGCAGCTTTTTTTGCAAGTGATGAGTCCTTCCAGAGCAGTGCTGCTGCACCTTCAGGTGAAATCACTGAATATGTTGAGTTCTCTAGCATAAATAGGTGGTTTCCTACGCCTAAGCCTAGTGCTCCGCCACTTCCGCCTTCTCCAATGACAATACAGACAACCGGTACACGAAGTCCTGCCATTTCGAAAAGGTTTTTCGCAATTGCTTCACTTTGCCCGCGTTCTTCAGCTGCTTTACCAGGATAAGCTCCTTTTGTATCAATAAAGCAAATGATTGGACGATTAAATTTATCTGCTTGTTTCATCAAGCGCAATGCTTTACGGTAACCTTCTGGATGCGGCATCCCGAAATTACGGCGCAAGTTTTCTTTTGTGTCTTTTCCGCGCTGATGACCAATGACTGTGACAGGAAGTCCTTTAAACGTGGCAATTCCTCCAACGATGGCTTCATCGTCGCCATAAAAACGGTCACCGTGACATTCGAAAAAGTGATCAAACAGCTCTTGAATGTAATCGAGAGTTGTTGGGCGCATCGCATGACGAGCAATTTGTACTCTGTCCCACGGCTTTAAATTTGTATAAATGTCTGTTTCAAGCTTACTCAGACGCGTTTCAAGGCGCTCAATTTCCGCACTTAAATCCATCTCTGAGTTTTGTGTGAACTTTTTCAATTCATCAATTTTCGCTCGAAGTTCAATGACAGGTTTTTCAAATTCTAGTTCTCCAGCCACTCTCGTTCACCTCCTGTGCTGTGTAATGCTAAGATTTGGCCTAATGTTTCTTTCATTTCTGCACGGTGAATCACAGCATCTAGCTGACCATGCTTCATTAAAAATTCAGCCGTTTGGAAGTCCTCTGGTAGGTCTTCACGAATGGTTTGTTCAATGATTCTGCGACCAGCAAAACCAATTAATGCACCAGGCTCTGCAAAGTTGTAATCACCGAGAGACGCAAAACTAGCTGATACACCGCCAGTTGTCGGATTGGTCATCACAGAGATAATCAGACCTTGATCCTCGCTGAACAGCTTTAATGCTGAACTTGTTTTTGCCATCTGCATTAGACTAAGAATCCCCTCTTGCATTCTTGCTCCTCCAGATGCAGTGAAGATGATAAATGGCACCTTGTCCGCTTTTGCTTTCTCAATAGCTAATGTAATCTTTTCACCAACAACTGAGCCCATGCTGCCCATACGGAACGTGGCATCCATGACAGCAATGACAGCACTTTGACCTTTAATTTCACCTTTTCCTGTTACGATGGCTTCATTCAAAGATGTTTTTTCTCTGTCTTTCTGAAGCTTTTCTTCGTAGCCTGGGAAACCGAGCGGGTTCTCAGAAATGAGGTGACCATTAAATTCTTCAAATGTGCCTTCGTCTACAAGGCTTTCAATACGTTGTTTTGCATTCATTTGCAAATGTCTGCCGCAATTCATGCAAACACGTAAATTTTTATCTAGTTCTTTGGTGAGCATTATTTTTTTACATTGCGGACATTTGGTCATGATGCCTTCAGGCACATCTTGACTTGCCTGTTCAGAGGGTACAGATGCATATTTTTTCTTTTTACTGAAAATATTCTTGATTGACAAATGACTACCTCCCTTTTTGAAGGGTTTTTTCTTTACACGCACATCCACTATTATAGGACATGTCATAACTGTACCGAAACTATTGTACTTTTTTTGTCAAACGCTGTCATCCTTCATTCAATTTTTTCAGTGGGGAATTGATGAGAAATGAGTATAGGTTTGGGGCGCTGAGTAGTTGGTATATGTGAATTGTGAACGTCTACAAAAAAATCTCATTTAGGATGAAAAAAATTTCGTGAAAGAGAGGAAATGGTGCACGTTTTTCCTCCAAATTCAGAAAAAACGTGCACACTTTTCCAATTCGATTACTCGCCGATAATCGTTAATTTTCTTGTTTTTTCTGCAACAGCTTCTGGGTCTACTTTGATTCTTGAAACGCCCGTTTCCATTGCTGCTTTTGCCACTGCTTTGGCTACCGCTGGCGCTACTCGTGCATCAAATGGTGCAGGGATAACGTATTCCGCTGACAATTCTTCATCTGATACAAGGGAAGCAATCGCTTCAACAGCTGCAATTTTCATTTCTTCGTTAATGTGTGTCGCACGTACATCAAGCGCCCCGCGGAAAATACCAGGGAATGCAAGGACGTTGTTCACTTGGTTCGGGAAGTCAGAACGGCCAGTTCCTACAACACTTGCACCTGCTGCATGTGCATCTTCTGGCATGATCTCTGGGTTTGGATTCGCCATTGCGAAGATGACAGGATCTTTTGCCATTTTCCCAACCATTTCTTTAGTTAAAGCACCTGCTACTGAAACGCCGATAAAGACATCTGCGCCTTCAATCACTTCTTCTAAAGAACCTTCTTTACGATCTTGGTTCGTGAATTTAGCTACTTCATTTTTCACTGCATTCATACCATTCGGACGGCCTTCATAAATAGCGCCTTTTGTATCACACATGATGATATCACGTACACCGAAATGATAAAGAAGTTTGATAATCGCAATTCCTGCTGCTCCAGCGCCGTTTGCAACCACTTTAATTGAAGACATTGATTTTCCAGATAGCTTCAGTGCATTCACAAGTCCTGCCACTGTTACAATTGCTGTCCCGTGCTGATCATCGTGGAAAACAGGAATGTTTGTCTCTTTTTTCAAACGCTCTTCAATGATAAAGCAGTTTGGTGCTGCAATATCTTCAAGGTTCACGCCGCCAAATGTCGGCTCAAGAAGCTTCACTGTTTCAACGATTTTGTCTACATCGTTTGTTGCAAGTGCGATTGGGAATGCATCAACACCTGCAAAGCTTTTGAATAAGACAGCTTTTCCTTCCATTACTGGAAGAGATGCTTCTGCCCCAATGTTTCCAAGCCCTAACACAGCACTTCCGTCTGTGACAACAGCGACCATATTGCCTTTCATTGTATAATCATACACTTTGCTTGTGTCGTCATAAATATCTTTACATGGCTCTGCCACACCTGGTGAGTAAGCCAAGCTCAAGTCTTTCGCATTTTTCACTTGTACCTTTGATTTTGATTCGAGTTTGCCTTGATTCTCTTTGTGCATATGTAATGCTTCTTCTCTTAATGACATGTGATGAACACTCCTTCAAGTGGAAAATGATTTAATGAATTGCTAAGTTGATAAGCACATACTTGGCAGTTTAAATACACAGAATCTTTAAAATGATAACACAATAGGTGAAATTGTAAAACATATTCAGACGATTTGTCATCATTTAATCACAACGTTTTGTTCACCGAGCAGCTCTTTTAACTGGAAAATGACCGCATGATCTGCATGAACTTTGTATGCATCTGGAAGTCTCATCGTCTTTTTTTGCTTTTCATAATACAAATAGACATCTGCTTCTCCCCTGTGCATGGAGATCACTCGTTTCACTTGTTCTAGCAGCTCCTGCGTATGGTTCTCTTCTTTGACTCGAATGTAGACAGATTCTTTTCTTTTAGAGCCCATCTCTTCCAGTAGAACAGCTTCTTGTACGATGATTTGACTGCTCTCATTTCTGACATCTATTCTGCCTTCAACATAAAGCATTGCGCCCTCCTCAAGTAAGGGGGACAGCTTTCTAAATTGCTCTGGAAAGACGACACCTTCCATTTCTCCCGTTTCATCCCCGAATGTGACAAATGCCATCGATTGTCCATTTTTTGTCCGAATCGATTTCAACTTTGTCAAAAGACCACCCATTGAGATCTTTCGCTTTATATAGGAAGAAAGTCTGATGATTTCCACTGCACCATTCTCTCTCAAACGATCTCGATACGCTTGTACAGGGTGATTTGATAAATATAACCCGAGTGCCTCTTTTTCAAATTGCAGGAGATCAACAAGCGGCAGTTCGTCTATCTCCGCATATTTTGGCTTAATGGAGAACGTTGTATCCCCAAGAAAGTCCAATTGATCCTCAGGTGTTAAAAATGACACATGGTCTAACGCAATATCTATCGATGCTAATAACGAAGCACGATTTGGATGAAGCTCATCCATTGCCCCTGAGAAAATGAGGGCTTCAATCGTTTTTCGGTTGACACTCTTTGTTGATACCCTTGCGCAAAAATCAAATAAATCTTCAAATGGCTTTTCCTGTCTTGCTCTGTATATATCCTTTACAGCTGACACTCCGACATTTTTGATCGCTCTTAAGCTGTAGCGGATCTCCCCTTTTTCAACCGTGAATGGAAATTCGCTCTTATTAATAGAAGGCTTCAACACCGATATCCCTTTTTCCTTTGCCTCATAGAAATATTGAGCCACTTTGTCTTCATTTCCAATCACACTCGTTAAAAGACCGCACATAAAATATAACGGATAATGCGCTTTTAAATAAGCAAGCTGAAAGCCGATCATGCTATATGCAACAGCATGGCTTCTATTAAAACCATAGTTTGCAAATTTGACGATTAGGTCATAAACGTCATTTGCAATGTTAACAGGATACTCCTTTTTTAGGCATCCTTCAACAAAATGGCTTCGCTCTTCATCAAGCACCTTTTTATCCTTCTTTGAAACGGCTCTTCTTAGTAAATCAGCCTCGCCCAGCTTAAAGCCTGCCATCTTTGCTGCAATCAGCATGATTTGCTCCTGATAGACGATGACCCCATATGTATCCTTTAAGATGTCATACAAATCTGGATGCGGGTAGGAGACTTTCACTCTGCCATGCTTTCGGTCGATAAAGAGCGGGATATTCTCCATCGGCCCCGGGCGGTATAAGGCATTGACAGCCACGATATCTTCTAGACTAGAAGGTTTCAGTCGTCTCAGCACCTGACGCATACCTTGTGACTCCAGCTGGAAAATCCCCGTTGTATCTCCCGCTGATAACAAATCAAACGTTTTCTGATCTTCATATGAAATGTCACTAAAGTTAATGTGGACGTTTTCCTGTCTTTCAATCTGGTTTTTAATGGATTCAATTAATGTTAAGTTTCTCAAACCTAAAAAATCCATTTTTAAAAGACCGAGATCTTCTAAATAATTCATCGCATATTGCGTCAAATACACTCCATCATGGCCTTCTTGAATAGGCACGACTTGTGTGAGCGGCTCCTCACTTAGAACAACGCCGGCTGCATGTGTTGACGTATGTCTTGGTAATCCTTCTACCTTTAAAGCGGTTTGAAACACTCTTTGCAGCTCTTCAGATTGCTGGAGCAGTGTTTTTAATTCTGAGGAGACTGTCACCGCTTCTTTCAGTGTCGTCCCTGGCTTTGATGGGATGAGCTTTGCAAGGCGGTCTGCTGCTTTTGAATCAATTCCCATCACACGTCCGACATCTCTTAAAGCTGCCTTTGCGGCAAGTGTTCCAAACGTGACAATTTGCGCCACATGCATATCCCCATATTTGTCTTTTACATATGAAATGATTTCATCTCTTCTCGTGTCAGGGAAATCGATATCTATATCCGGCATGCTGATTCGTTCAGGATTTAAAAAACGCTCAAATAAAAGCCCGTGACGAATCGGATCGACATCTGTAATAAACAGAACATACGCAACTAAAGAGCCTGCTGCTGATCCCCGGCCAGGACCTGTGACAATGCCATGATCATGAGCATACTTCATAAAATCCCACACAATGAGGAAATAATCACTGAAATTCATTTTTTGAATGATGCTCAGCTCATACTCAAGCCTTTTGATATATGTGTCATTTGAAGCAATCTGTCTTCGTTTCATGCCTTCTTGGCACACTCTTCGTAAAAACTGATCAGCTGTTGATTGATCAGGCGTCGGATAAGTTGGCAGTTTCGTCTGACCAAGATTTAAATCGACCTCACAGCGGTTTGCAATCTCAACCGTTCTTGCCAGCAATTCTGGATCATCACCAAACCACTTCATCATTTCTTCGGTCGATCTGAAATGCTTGTCTCCTTGGTCTTCCTCTATTTCTGATAACTGCTGGCCTGCTTTAATGGCCTTTAAACATGTATATGCGGTTTTGTCCTCTTGATGGATATAGTGGACGTCACCTGTTGCCACAAGCGGGATGTTCGCCCTTTTTGAGAGTTCCCGCAGCTTATGAGACAGCTCTTCGTCCTGCTGAAACGGCTGAACGGCTAAATACACATGTTCCTCACCAAAAAGATCTTTTAAATGGCTCGCTGCATCCCTTGCTTCATCTAGCTGATCATGTTGCAGCAGCGTTTCAATATAGCCGGATACGCCTGGTGTGATGGCAATAAGGCCATGATGATAGGCTTTCAGCCATTTCTCTTTCAGGCCGGTTTTTGACTTTGATTTCAAGACACTGCTAATTTTGATCAAGTTTTGATAGCCTTCATTGTTTTTGGCAAGGAGGATCAAAGGATAAGCCTCTGTCTCTTGTTCATCTATGAAGACAGAAGCTGTTAAACCGATAATCGGCTTGATGCCATGTGTTTTACATTCCTTATAAAATTCAACCGTTCCATACATCACATGGTCATCCGTAAGAGCGAGCGCTTGATAGCCAAGTTCTTTCGCCTTTAATACGAGCTCCTTGACCTTCGCTGCACTGCTCAACAAGCTGTATCCACTGTGGACCTGAAGATGAACATAGGACATGCTTAATCCACTCCTTTCGTCTAAATTCATTCTTTCATTATAAAACGCGATGCGGTGAGAAACAAATGTTCTTTCTTTTCCGCTCGTTCATACTTGTCCAGCACACGCCATATATTGAATAGAGTGAGGTGGGAAAAATGGATGTGAAGGAAGCCTTTATTCCAAACTTTATTAGCTGTTATTTTATCGCACTGGGGGTTATTTTGGGCGGTGCCATTATCGGCGGGGTAGGTGCATATTTATCTGGTCAGCCACCGCTATCAATTATTTCAAGTCTTGCCAACCGCTTAAAAATTTGGGCACTTGTTGCGGCAATCGGTGGAACTTTTGATGCGGTCTATAGTTTTGAAAGAGGGATTTTCGAAGGGAACACACGTGATATTTTCAAGCAGATCTTGTTAATTATCTCTGCTATGGGCGGTGCGCAAACGGGGTATCTCCTGATTACGTGGCTCACTCAGGAGCATGTGTCATCATGAGGGTGCCTGAGCTGTATAAACGTCCAGGCTGGCAGCGTTTTTTTGCTGGGATGATGTTCGGCGCAATTATCAGCTGGCTGATTTTTCTCTTTACGTATGGCACCTTTCAAGAGAAGCAAGTGACACTGCTCAGAAGCCAGCAGCACCATATGGACAGTCTGAAAGAACAAATCACACTCTATCGGGAAGATTTGCATAAATTAAATGAAGACAATAAGCAGCGTCTGCTTATTCAGAGCGTAGACGTTCACCTCGTCAACCGTGAGCAGTACAAAATCCCGGAGCCAGATACCTTGAAATTTGAAGATCAGGTGAAAGAGGATATCTCAGAGGTGATCACAAAGGATATTGAAAGTGTCTATAAAACAAAAGAGCTCTTAAAACGGACCGTGGAAAATAAAGAATATACGATTAGAGAAAAGGCATACCGCGCCAAAGTCACTGAGCTGACCATTTATACAAAGCTATCGCTTGAAGTGCGTATTTCCTTTGCTGAATAATAGATGATGTGGAATTTTTATGAATTTCTGCACTCAATGATCGCTTTTCACTTGTTATTTTTATACACTAAAAGAAGAACGAGATGATTATAAGAAAGAGGTGAGAACAATGGAGGTTTACAGCTATCGTCAAATGGCACGAGACAAAGCAAGCCGGATTAAAGACGGCATGTGTGCTTATGCTGAGACAGAAATGATGGCCCATTTAATTAAAAAAGAATTAAAGCATCAAAATCTCCAAGCCTATGAAGATTCAACTGACATCGGCTGCTGGTTTATCCCTGTATCCAAGTAACCCTTTTCTCAAAGCTCAAAAAAGAGAGGGGGGACTTGAAGCCCCTCTCTCACGATGATGATTTACATACTTCTTCTAAATCACGCAAAATCTCATCTGCAACTGCCCAATCATATATGGACGCACCGGCTGCAAGCGGGTGACCTCCGCCATGATATTTTTTAGCAATGGTGTTAATGACGACGCCTTTTGAGCGGAATCTCACACGAATCTGATCGTTCTCTTCCACAAAAAAGACCCATGCCTTAATCCCTGCAATATTTCCAAGTGTTCCAACAAGCTGTGAGGCTTGCTGCGCTGTTGTTTGGAATGACTCCAAAATGTCACGTTTAATAAAAACAGAAGCTACGCCATTCTCTGATAAGGAGATATGTTGAAAAATATAGCCATTTAATTTCACGACATTCAAATCTGTCTCATACAATTGATTGAAAAGGTCTGATGATGAAAACGGATATTCGATGAGTTCACCCGCATATTTGAGTGTCTTTTTCGTTGTGTTTGGGAAAAGGAAACGGCCTGTGTCTCCTACAATGCCGGCATAAATGAGTTCTGCCGCCTTTGTATTCAGCTGATATCCTTCTTCTTTCCCCTCTAAATACAGCTCATAAATCATTTCACTAACAGAGCTTGCTTCTGTATCAACCCAAAGCAAATCACCATACGGATCTTCATTCGGATGATGATCAATTTTCATCAGCTTATCGCCCATTGAATAACGCTGATCATCAATTCTTGCTTGATTCGCAGTGTCACAGACAATGACAAGGGCACCTTTGTACACTTCATCTGGCACCTCATCTAATTCATATAAAAATGAAAGGGATGGCTCAGGGGTTCCTGTCGCATAAATATTTTTTTCTGGATAGGTGGCACGCAAGATTTCCGTAAGGCCGCACTGCGATCCATATGCGTCTGGATCAGGTCTTACATGTCTATGAATGATGATGTTGTCATATAATGATATGGTTCTAATCAGTTCTTTTTTCATAAATACTCCTTCTTATGCGATACTCTTTTTATTATTAAATCATAATCTACCCAGACAGAAAAGTGAGGAATAGACAATTTATTCTAGTAAGCAAGCCTATTTACGTTTAAAATAGGGTTGTAACCACTTACAATGGAGGCTTGGCACATGCTTGTTTTGATTGTGTTTATTATTTGTTCTGCCATGTTTTATTTATACTACAAAGCAAAGAATGTCCGTACGAACCGGCCGGTCGAAAAGAAATTCTGGTCTGCCAAATCAAGTATGGCACTTGGCTGCTTTGTCCTGCTCTTCGGTGTGAATCAATTATTTTTAAACCGCTCGTCACTCGCATTTGTCATTGGGTTTGTTTTTGTTGCAGTTGGTATCGGCAGTACATGGGCCGGATATAAAGCCTATAAGCACTATCTTCCGCTCTTTTTAAAGGAAGGCGAAAAAGACCACGCATAATAGAGAAAGGGCTAAAATGAACTTGATTTTAGCCCTTTCTCTTCTTTTCACCGTGTTAGAAAACCTTTGCAGTCTAGGAAGGACAGCTACTTTTACGGAGCAAATTTGTCATTCGTGAGCATCAGCACGCAGGACTGATAAAGAATACGAGGGTTTGTTACACGCTGAAAGGGCGCATTCATGCCGCCCTTTTTTGCCATTTATCCTCTCTCCATCAGCTGCACCATCAACATCGCTTTGCCTACAATATTTGACTGATGGTAAACTTCCACTTCCAGCTTTCCAAACTTGCGCCCAACTTCTAAAATATTCGGTTTGATCTGTATCGTGGATTCCATTTGAACTGGTTTTAAGAAATAGACAGAAAGACTTTCTACAATTAGTTCGCCTTTTTTATGAGACTTTAAGAAGCGGTTGGCTGATTCGATTAAAATTTGTGTAAACACACCATACGAAATATTACCGAGTTGATTTGTCATTTGTGGTGAGACTTCATATTGGTACACCGCATCTGTTTTTGGTTTTTCTGTCTCAGTCTCCTTAAATCCTCGTGACACGACATCATCCAGCTTTTCACCGACCTGCGGCTGCTTTTGAATCATTTGCAGCGCCTTCAGCACGTCCTGACGACTAATCATCCCAATCAGCTTCGCATGATCATTTACAACTGGCAGCACCTCAATACCTTCCCACACCATCATTTGTGCAGCTGAAGCGACAGATGTTTTGCCAATAACGGTCAACGGATTTTTTGTCATCACCTTTTCAATCGGTGTAGAACGGTCATGGCCGGCAATATCCTTTGAGGTCAAAATGCCGTGAATTTTCATTTGATCGTCTGCTACCGGGAACCGGCCGTGCCCGGTTTCATAATTCTTTTCATACCATTTCTCAAGTTTGTCTTCTGGCGATAAATAGACGGTCCGTTCTATCGGCGTTAAAATATCCTCCACAAGCACAATTTCTTTTTTAATCAACTGGTCATAAATGGCCCGGTTAATGAGAGCCGCTACGGTAAATGTATCGTAGCTTGTTGATAAAATGGGCAGCTCAAGCTCATCTGCGAGCTGAATAATTTCATCATCTGTTGAGAATCCGCCCGTGACCAACACAGCCGCTCCCGCCTCTAATGCTTGCCGGTGAGCATTGATTCGGTTTCCGACGATTAACAGGTTGCCTGCTGCTGTGTATCGCATCATCGCATCCAGTTCCATTGCACCGATGACAAATTTATTTAACGTTTTATGTAAGCCGGCTCGTCCGCCAAGCACCTGACCATCAATGACATTGACTACTTCCGCATATGTCAGCTTTTCAATATTTTCTTTTTTCTTCTGTTCAATTCGAATGGTACCGACTCGTTCAATGGTGCTCACGAACCCTTTATTTTCAGCATCCTTAATAGCCCGGTAAGCCGTGCCTTCACTGACTTTCATTTCTTTCGCTATACGCCGGACAGAAATTTTCTCTCCGACATCCAATGAATCAATATACGATAAAATTTGCTCATGCTTTGTCGCCAATCCCGTTCACCCTTTTTGTTTTCAGCGTTTTCATCTATATTTCATTATAAAGGCAGGAGGCTTTTAATAGCAATTTGTCTTTTACACGAGCACGATACAGGCAAATAAAAAAAGCCGGTTGGATGCCGGCTTTTCTTCCTATTATTAAATATCGATGGATTCTCCGCTGTTTAATACGTGACCCACGCCGCCATGCAAGCTGTCTGCAAAGGCATGAGGATCTTGCTCAATCGGCGGGAATGTACTGTAATGAATCGGTACGACTTGTTTCGCACGAAGCCACTCTGCTGCGATTCTCGCATCGTCTGGTCCCATCGTGAAGTTATCACCTATTGGCAGGAAGGCGAGCTCAATATGATTCAGCTCCCCAATGAGTTTCATATCCGAGAAGAGAGCCGTGTCTCCAGCATGATAAATTGTTTTGCCTTCAGCAGTAAATAAAATACCGGATGGCATCCCTGTATACGTAATCGTTTTGGATTCTTCATCAATGACCGCTGAGCCATGGAACGCTTGCGTCAGCTTGACTTTACCAAATTCAAATTCACGTCCGCCGCCAATAGAAAGCGGGTGTGTTTTCACCCCTTGCCAGCCTAAATAAGTGGCAAGTTCGAATGGCGCAATCACGAGTGCGTCATTGTTTTTAGCGATTTCAACCGTGTCTCCGACGTGATCTCCATGCCCGTGCGTGAGCAAAATCACATCTGCTTTCACATCTTGCGGTTTGATATCCGTGTGCTTATTTCCATTTAAAAATGGATCAATCCAAATATGGTATCCGTTTGTTTCAATGTGTACGACTGAATGTCCATGATATGTAGCTTTCATGTAAATATATCCACCTTTCGAATTTGATCTCATTTTGTCTATTCCCTCTATAAAAAGCTGAAAAACTTAGTGCCTGTGAATCACATTAAGACCACCTGTTGCTTCAATGACGGTTCCTGTAATGAGGTCTGAACGGTCATCACATAGAAATGAAATGATACGACCGATATCCTCACCTGTCCCAGACCGACCAATCGGTGTTTCATCGTCTTTTATCTGACGTGCTTCCTCTATCGTTGATTCTTTCATGTCTCCAACGATTTTGCCTGGACACACCATATTAGCGGTGATGCCGTTTTCGGCTTCTTCAATCGCAATGGTTTTCGTCAATGACGCAAGGCCCACTTTTGCCGCTCCGAAGGCTGATCTATGCATCCATCCTGGCGCATGGTCTGCACCTTGGAAGCCATATGTGATAATCCGGCCAAAGCCTTGTTTTCTCATCATAGGGATCACCATTCGGAACAAATGGAACACTGCGGATAGGTTGCCTTCCATCATTTGATACCATTCGTCTTCAGAGTAATCCGCGAGTTTTTTTCGTTCAAAAATATAAGGTCCAGCATTATTGATCAAGGCATCAATCCGCCCAAATCGCTCTGCTGCCAGCTCGACCATGTTTTTTAAATCTTCTTTGTTTGTCACATCGCCTTGGACAAATTGAAGCTTTTCTTCGTATTCTTGCAGTTCTTCTTTCATCTGCCGGACAGCTTCATCATCACTTCGATAATTCACTGTCACAGAATACCCCATATTCAGTAAAGACTCGGTGACTTTCCTGCCAAGTCCTTTAGAACCCGCTGTTATTAATGCGTGTCGCACACAATCTCCTCCTAAAGCAAAGGTTGCAAGTTCATGTGTTTCTTTTGTTATCTTTACTTTACTATAAACCGGCTCCCTTCGCACTTTTGAACCCTTTAACAATGAGGGGAAAACCGTATAGGGTGATTCATCCACTTTTTCATATCCCATGAACCATGGATATCGAGAAGCAGCGAAACAAACCGATAGCATTCTCTCACCTCATGAAGCTGGCGAGGAAGCGGGCAAATCTCTTCATATCCTAATTGAACCGCTTGTGCAGCTTCTTTCGTCAAAAGGTATTCGAGTGCAATCAAATCAAACGCAGCTGGTCCAAATACGACATATTCCGTATCAACTAGACTCGCCACTTGATCATCGTCTTCAATATATTGCGATGGGTCTAAATCAATTAAAATGAGACTGGCTGAATCAGGAGGACTTAGCGTTTCAAGCTTTTGCTGCACCTTTTCTGCATAATCCTGATATTCAGGCTGATCAGCGTAATAGCGGCTGATAAGTTTGGAAACTGCCTTTTTTAACAGCGCATGGAATTCTCTCAAATGTCTCTTTTCTCCCACGTATACTGGTCCGAAAAAGGTTGTTTGATATGAATGAAGATGCGCTAGTTTCCTCCCGTAATCCCTATAGAATTGTGCTGAACGGCCCTCAAAAGATGTTAAAGGGATTCCTTCTACTTTTTCCATGACATAAAAGTGTTTCCCCGCCTTCTTCACTTTACGAACAACTTTCGGAATATGAAAGGAATTCGTATGAGCCAGCTTTTCATTGATTTCATCAAGATGCTCTTGTACAGTACGGGCATCTACTCCATAAATCATGTTGGTCCCATACACAAATTCACTTTCTTCTCTTGCAGTTTTTGGAGATTTCACTACATATTCCGTTTGGTCTTGTAAGGAAATCAGCCACACATCATTAGCCCTGCCGTCGTATGGTTCTCCTAACGTTTTCACTGATACGATAGGCTGATCAAACAAAGCCTGCAGCGTTTTCTTCATGAACTGTTGTCACTCCTTATTCAGCTTGACACTGGTATGCTTTCATTTTCTCCAGTGAAGATCAATCTCCTTTTTCCCATGAAAAAAACCATCCGTATAAACGAATGGTTTTGGCGAATTATGCTAGGCAGGCTTTTGCTTTTTCTAAAGCGAGCTGAATTTGTTTAAATCCAGTTCCACCTGCACTTGTTCTTTTTTCAACAGCAACATACGGATCAAGAACAGTGTAAATGTCTTGTTCAAAGAGGCCGCTTGCTTCTGTAAATGTTTCAAATGGAAGGTCACTTAAGTAGATGCCTTTTTGAATGCATGTATACACAAGCTTTCCAACGATTTCGTGTGCTTCACGGAATGGCATGCCTTTTTTCGCAAGGTAGTCTGCCACTTCGGTCGCATTTGAGAAATCTTCTTTTGTTGCTTTTTTCATGACATCTTCGTTCACTGTCATTGTTTGAATCATGCCTGTGAAGATTTGCAGGCTGCCAGCGATCGTTTTCACCGTATCAAACATGCCTTCTTTATCTTCTTGCAAATCTTTGTTATACGTAAGCGGCAAGCCTTTCATAATCGTGAGCAGCCCCATCAGGTTGCCATATACCCGCCCTGTTTTTCCGCGGATCAATTCAGCCATATCCGGGTTTTTCTTTTGCGGCATCATGCTGCTGCCTGTTGCGTACGTGTCATCGAGCTCAATGAATTTGAATTCTTGAGAACACCATAAAATGATTTCCTCACAAAGACGTGAGAGATGCATCATCACAAGGCTGCTATTGGACAAGAACTCTAAAATGAAATCACGATCACTCACGCCATCAAGGCTGTTCTCGTAAATATGGTCAAAGCCAAGAAGCTCTGCTGTATATTCACGATCAATTGGGAATGTCGTTCCTGCTAACGCCCCGCATCCAAGTGGTGACACATTAATCCGCTTCAATGAATCTTGAAAACGCGCTTTGTCCCGCTCAAGCATCCAAAAGTAGGCAAGCATATGATGGGCAAAGGAAATAGGCTGTGCACGCTGTAAGTGCGTATATCCTGGAAAAATTGTTTCAACGTGCTGTTCAGCTTTTTCTACAAGCACTGTTTGAAAAGAAGAGATCAGCTCAATGATATGCTCTACTTGGTTATTCAAATATAAATGCATATCGGTTGCGACCTGATCATTCCGGCTTCTCGCTGTGTGCAATTTGCCGCCAAGCGGACCAATCTCATCAATGAGCATTTTTTCAAGGTTTAAATGAATGTCCTCATAATCTACTGAGAAATCGAGTTCATCCGCCTCTGCCTTTTTCATGAGCGTATTCAGTCCGTCTTTGATTGCAGCGGCCTCCTCATCGCCGATGATACCGCATTTATTCAGCATACTTGCATGGGCAAGGGAGCCGGTCAGATCTTCTTTGACTAATTGTTTGTCGAAATGAATGGATGCACCAAACTCATCGACCCATTTTTCTGGTGTTTTTTGAAATCGGCCTCCCCAAAGCTTTTTCATGCTTTAACCTGCTCCTTTTTATTCACGATGCTGTTTACTTTTGTTGGTAAACCCCAAAGGTTAATAAATCCTACAGCTGCATCATGATCGAATTCATCTGCTTTTGTGTAAGTTGCTAGATTTTCATCATAAAGTGAATATGGTGATTTACGTCCTTCTACAATGGCATGACCTTTAAATAGTTTCACACGTACAACACCTGTTACGTTCTTTTGCGTTTCTTGTAAGAATGCATCTAGCGCTGATTTAAGTGGTGAGAACCATAAGCCGTTGTATATTAATTCAGCCATTTTTTGTTCAACGATTGGCTTAAAGTGTGCTACTTCTTTAACAAGCGTTAAGTCTTCAAGTTCTTTGTGTGCTTTTAATAGGGTAACTGCACCTGGGCACTCATATACTTCACGAGATTTGATTCCAACAAGACGGTTTTCAACATGATCGATTCTGCCTACACCATGCTGGCCAGCAACTTCATTTAAATGAAGGATCAGATCAGATAATGAATACTGGATTCCGTCAATCGCTGTTGGTTTTCCTTTTTCAAACGTGATTTCAATGATTTCAGGTGTGTCAGGTGTTTTTTCAAGTGGATTTGTCAGATCATAAGCACCTTCTGGCGGCGCTGCCCAAGGATCTTCTAAAATACCACATTCGTTACTTCTGCCCCAAAGGTTTTGGTCGATTGAATATGGGCTATCTAAGTTAATCGGAATTGGAATACCGTGCTTTTGTGCATAATCGATTTCTTCATCACGAGACCATTTCCATTCACGCACTGGTGCAAGAACTTCTAGGTCTGGATTCAATGCTTTGATTGATACTTCAAAACGAACTTGGTCGTTTCCTTTCCCTGTACATCCGTGTGCAACGGCTACGGCATTTTCTTTCTCTGCGACTTCCACTAATTTTTTGGCAATGAGCGGACGAGATAGTGCAGACACGAGTGGGTATTTTCCTTCATACATCGTGTGTGCTTGCAGTGCAGCAAGTGCAAATTCTTCAGCAAACTCTTCTTTTGCGTCGATCATGTAAGATTGAACAGCTCCGACTTGAAGTGCTTTTTGTTGAACGAATGCTAAATCTTTTCCTTCACCTACGTCCAGGCAGCAAGCAACAACTTCGTAACCTTGCTCCTGTAACCATTTAACTGCAACAGAGGTATCAAGACCTCCGGAATATGCTAATACGACTTTTTTATTTTGTGACATGTTTGAAAAGCTCCTCTCGCTTGTTTTGATTCTGTGAATGTTTTTTGCATAAAAATAAGTTTTAATTTATAAACATGCATTTAGTATGTATACACTGTAACAAGGAAAAATTGTTTTTTCAACCCCTTTATGAAAAAAACTCTGCCAAATTTTCTTGGCAGAGTCATTTTGGGCTATTTTTGATCTTTTTCAAGCTCTCGCAAGACATGAGGAAGCTCTGGAATAATGAGTTTGGTCATGGCTAACCGAACTGCTCCGGTAGAGCCTGGTGTGGCAAAAACGGCTTTTTGGTTAATCACCCCTGCCGACGCTCTAGATAAGATAGCGGCTGATCCAATATCTTCTGTATAGCTCAGCATGCGAAAAATTTCTCCAAAGCCCGGCAGCTCTTTTGAGAAAAGAGGGGTAATGGATTCAATCGTGACGTCCCTTGCTGCAATACCAGTTCCCCCGTTTAACAAGACAGCATCAATCTTCGCTTCACTTGTTCCTTCTAAAACGGCGTCTTGAATCGCTCCAATGTGATCTTTCACAATATCGTATGCAAGAATAAGATGCCCTTGTTCTTTGAGCAAATCAATCATCAGACGGCCGCTTTTATCTGTTTCTTTTGTCCTTGTATCACTGACGGTAATGACTTTTACATGAAGCCTCGTTCTCGCTTCGCGTTTATGTTCTTGGGCGCTCATCTCTTCACACCGCTCCTTTCATATTGCCTCACATTATAGCATGCTGATTTCAATAGAAAAAAGCCCTTTTCCGCTGAGGAAAAGAGCTTTAAAAGGATGTTACGCTAAACGCATAACGTCTCTTGCAATCATGACTTCTTCGTTCGTTGGAATCACGATGACTTTTACAGGAGAGTGAGGGTAGCTGATGAATGCTTCTTCGCCTCTCATGTTGTTAAGAGATGGATCCCAGTATACGCCCATGAATTCTAGACCACGAAGTACACGTGCTCTCACTTCTGAGCTGTTTTCACCGATTCCAGCTGTGAAGATGATGGCATCTACACCATTCATTCTCGCTGCATAAGAACCGATGTATTTATGAATACGGCTTGCAAAAATATCTAGTGCTACTTCTGCACGGTCGTTTCCTTCTTCTGTCGCTTCTTCGATATCACGAAGATCACTTGAAAGACCAGACACACCTAAAAGACCACTCTTCTTATTCAAAGTAGAAAGTACTTCTTCCGCTGTATGTCCTGTTTTCTCCATAATAAATGGAATAAGGGCAGGGTCAATGTTACCTGAACGTGTTCCCATTGCAACACCCGCAAGTGGTGTGAAGCCCATTGACGTATCGATTGATTTTCCGCCTTCAACTGCTGCGATACTTGCACCATTTCCAAGGTGGCAAGAAATCAAACGAAGCTCTTCAAGAGGACGGCCTAATAGCTCTGCTGCACGCTCTGTTACGAACTTATGGCTTGTCCCGTGGAATCCGTATTTACGAATACCAAAGTTTTTGTAGTAGTCGTACGGAAGGCTGTATAGGTAAGACTGCTCTGGCATTGTTTGGTGGAACGCTGTATCGAACACAGCAATCGCTGGTACGTCAGGCAGAATTTGTTTAAATGCTTTGATTCCTACAACGTTTGCAGGGTTGTGAAGTGGTGCAAGCTCTGAAAGCTGATCAATGTCATTAATGACTTCATCTGTTAATACAACAGAATCGCTGAATTTTTCTCCGCCGTGAACGACGCGGTGTCCTACGCCATCAATTTCATTAAAGTCTTTGATGATGTTAAATTCAATTAGTTTTTCAAGCAGCATTTTAACCGCTACTGCATGATCTGGAATATCTGTGACTTCTGTTTTCTTTTCTCCATCTACAGAAATCGTGAAGATACTGTTGTCCATTCCGATTCTTTCAACAAGACCTTTTGTTAAAACGGTTTCTTCTGGCATGTCGAACAATTGGAATTTAAGAGATGAGCTTCCTGCGTTGATTGCAATAATTTTGGACATTACTGTCGCTCCTTTTACTCAGTTGTTATATAAGGTTTCACGTTTTTTCGGTGCTATATTCAACCTGTTTGAACGGGTCTTTTATAGTTTAACGATAAGTCCGAAAAATATCTGACTTTTTCATTTAAACATTGAAAACTTTGCATTTCAAGTACACCTTCGAACTGTTACCGCTTACATCAATAAGTCGTTATTTTCTGAATAATAAAATAGCCAGACATCACTCTGGCTATTCTTTCGTTTCTTTTTCTTCTATAAACCATTGGTCTAATTTTCTCATGACGCCAACCATTGCTTCCTTCTGTGAGAAAGATGGCAGATTGGCAAATAGCATACGTTTCGGTGCTTCGAGCCCCTCTTTTTTCTTTTGCATCACAAATAAGCTTTTGGCATGCTTTTTGTCTTTGAACATAGAGACTGGCAGCTGAATTAACGCATTCATATATGCATGTTCTTTGATGAAATCCTTTAATTGTACGCTTTCTTTTCCTTCAAACAAATCGTTTGGAATGATGAAGAATAAGAAGCCTCCTTCTTTCGTGTAACGAAGACTTTGCTCAATGAATAAATAATGCGCAAAGGAATGACCTTCTTTTGCCTTTAATTCATAGTCTTTAGCGCGCTCATCATTTGGATAATACCCGACAGGAAGACTGCATACAGCAACATCTGCAGGTGAGATAAGAAGCGGCTCAAGGCTGTCCTGGTGGAAAAGCTCTACTTCTTTTTCTTCTAAGTTCGCTTGTGCCCACGCAATTTTAATGAGCACGTCATCAATTTCAGAGGCATAACCGCGTGTTGTTTCTGCTGTTACATTGTTGAGGACCGCAAGCAGTAAATTCCCTGTTCCTGCTGCTGGATCAAAGACAACCAGCTCTTTTTGTCCTTCTAAAAATTTATTGACCAAATAGCTGACAAACAGACCAATTGTATCAGGTGTCATCTGCCGGTTTGGATGTGAAATATCTTTTTGTCCTTTCAGTACGGCGAGCTGAAACGCTTTACGAATCTGCTCATGATCATAAGAGGCGAAATCTGCTTTCTCTATTAAATCTTTTAGTAAACCGTTTCGATCATTTGACTGGAAAAAGGCTTCTCCTGCTTCTGCCAATGCTTCAATATAGGAAATGTTCTGTTCCTTTTTTAAACGAATTGAAGCTGTATCGAGCAGCTCAAAAATCGTACTCACTTGATCTTTCTGCAATGCTTTTCTCTCCTCGCTTTGTTAAAAGCTATATGTTCTCATTGAAAAGAGCCCCAGTATGAAGCCGGAGCTCTTGTCGATGCTGCTTTTATAACAGTGATTTCGCAGCCTCAATGGCTTTTTCATAATTTGGATGATTGGTTGCTTCGCTTACATACTCAGTGTAAACCACTTTTCCGCTTGGGTCTAATACGAAGACCGCACGCGCCAATAAACGCAATTCTTTCATATATAAACCAAACGCTTCACCAAATGACATATCTCTATGATCAGATAATGTTTCGACATTTTCAATTCCGTTTGCTCCGCACCAGCGTGCTTGTGCAAATGGTAGGTCTGCACTAATGGTATAAATATTGACCGGACCTAAGCCGGCTGCCTCTTCATTGAAACGTCTTGTTTGTGCGTCACACACACCTGTATCAATAGAAGGAATCACTGAGATAATCGTCACTTTTCCTGTTAAATCAGAAAGTGAAACTTCCCCTAGTGAGTTCGTTAATACCGTGAAATCTGGAGCCTGCTCGCCTACTTTCACTTCATTTCCTACAAGCGTTACTGGGCTCCCTTTAAATGTGATCGATGCCAAAACAATTCCTCCCTTATCAAATGTATGGTTCTATCATAGTAGAGAAAGCAAAAAACTGCAAAGCCTAATCGTCCATTTTGAAAAAAAAGTTAACTGCAGGGCAGCTAACTTTTTAAAGGTCTATGTCATCTAGTTTTCGTTCTTTGTGACGATGCTCCCGTTCATCCTTCTTAAACATGTGCTGAAGACGTTCAATTGCTTGAGGAGCAGAATCCAATATTTTATCGAGCAGATGTGTGTGTTCATCCAAATGAAGCATTCTAACGCCATTTGTTCCCACAATTAAAAAGGCGATTGGTGTAATCGATACTCCCCCGCCGCTTCCGCCTCCAAATGGGAGTCTCGGTTCTTTTCGTTCTTGTTCATCAGACCGTTTTTCTTTCTTTTGGTTACCGTTGAATTCACTGCCGCCGGCTGCAAATCCAAAACCAACCTTTGACACAGTGAGAATGACACTGCCGTCAGGGGTTTCGACTGGATCGCCGATGATCGTGTTCACATCAATCATTTCTTTTAAGTTTTCCATCGCTGTCTTCATCAGACCTTGGATTGGATGATCTGCCATTTTCGGGTTCCTCCTTAAACAGATGATTCATTCTTCGTTGCTTGAAGAGAGGCATTTTTTCTCGCCTTTCTCCCTTTTAACCAATGGACAAGTAATCGAATGGCTGCAAGCATAGCATGTCCAATCCGAAAATAAGCTATACATGCAAAGTGTGTCTGTGATACATTGTGCTGAAAAGCGGGAATCACTTCATAGACGGGTTTGTGCTTAAAGGTGAGATGCTCCTGCATAAAGGCAAGAAGTGCTCCTTTGACTGACCACACACCGCCGGCTGCTACACCTGTTAAAGCTGCGTCATGAAAACCAATCCATGTGGACCAGTGAAATGAGACGATTTTTATATGAATGAAGAACTTTCGCATGATCCGGTTTAGATCGACAATCTCTTTTGTAATACGCTCCATTTGATGAAGGATTTCTTTCACATCACGTTTTCCCACTTTTTTATGCATGGTTTCTTTTTCTTGATTAGGCGTTTTGGTGCTGGCCATTTTCTTTTCACGAATATCAATCGTTTGATCTTCCGTATTCACTTTCACCATCGGAATGTCTTTCTTCAGTCTGACGATTCCATATAAGGTGATGATCTTCACCGCAATATGGTCATTGTCATTTGCATGTGAATAGTCCAGTGAAATGGTCACTTTCATAAAGATCAATAAGATCACAAGGAACAAAAAAGCTGCGATCCAAACGTACAGCACTGTGCTCACTTCCTCCATAACAAATGATGCTTCCTCTACGATTATGGCTCTCCTTCTGGATTTTATACCCAATCACCCAAAAAAGAGTTTGACCGGTACCCGGCCAAACTCTCTTTGGTTATGCGTTTGATTCTGTTTTTTCATATAAATGTTCATGAACAACCACCGTATCTGCAAAGTAGTCATGAACCCCTTGCTTTTTCGGCGTGAACCCAACCACAGCATAGAGAACAAAAAGCGTATTAATATATCGCCCCACAATTTCTCTAAAGAAAATGACATCCCATGACAGCTTCTTCTCCGGCTGAAGTGAGACGACTTTGATTCCAAACACCATCTTTCCAAGTGTTTGTTGGAAAATCTTCGTCATGATCGCAAAATAAAGCAGAAAGACAATTGTGGTTGTGACGGAAAATGGGGAAAACCAGCCTCCCCCTTTTGACCAGCCAAAGAGACTAAAGATTGGAGAAACCGTCAAATGGTTAACACCCCATACGACGAGCCAATCTAGGATAAATGCCCAAAATCTAATCCAGAAACCTGCAAAGGCCTGCGCTTCAATTGAAGTGCGCTTCGCAAGAGTCGGCCTTGATTCTCCCTCTTGGCTGCGACTTTCCGTTACTTCATCGAATGTAGAATCCATCTATGATCCCTCCTTTATTTTGAATAGAGATACATCGGTTTAGACCCATTTGAGCCAGCCAGTGTTTCTTTTAAGTTCAGAAAATCAATTTCGCTTTTAAAGAGCTTGCTTGCACTCATATTGAAAAGAGAGTTCCAGCCAAAGCTTTGTGAATAGCTGATAACCTTTGCTCCTTTTAGGCCTTTTTCATTTTTCTTCATTGCTTTTAGTGCATCTTCATAGTACCCAAGCTCATCCACTAATCCGTTCGATTTCGCCTGTGTTCCGTCATAGACCCGGCCGTCAGCAATTTTCTTGACGTCCTGCTTAGACATGCCGCGTCCTTCAGAAATGACTTTCACAAAGCCTTCATAAGAGTTGTCAACCATGCTTTGCATGATAGCACGCTCATCTTTTGTCATATCACGATTTGGAGACATGATGTCTTTGAATTTTCCACTTTTAATGGTTTCATATTTGATGCCTAAATTATCTGCCAGCTTTGCATAATTCAAACTTTGCATGATGACCCCTAGAGAGCCTGTTAACGTTTCAGGTGAAGCAAAGATTTTTTTCGCTGGAGTGGATACATAATAGCCGCCAGAAGCCGCCATTGAACCCATGGAAACATAAATTGGCTTCTTCGCTTTCTTTACTTCTTCTAATTTTTTATGTATTTCAGCACTTTCATAGACACCGCCGCCAGGAGAGTTGACACGCAGCAAGACACCTTTCACAGACGCATCGTCTTTTGCTTTATCTAATTCTTTTAAGAACGCACGATGATCATATGCTTCCCCGCCTAAAAGGCTGGATGCACCACCGTTATCTTGAATCGTACCATTAATCTCAAGTACAGCAATTTTACTCGCTCCGCTGCCATCCTCTAGTACCTTTTCTTCGATTTCGTCCCCGAATTGATAGCTCATCTTATTATCATTGAAGCTTTCATACAAGGCCGTCGTGATACTAATCACAATCGAAAAGCCAAAAACACCAAGTGCAATGATTAAGGCTACCCATCTTTTCGCATTCATTTCTTTCTCCTCCTTTTTGTCTCACTTCGTTCATACGAATACACACATGAAATGTTTCACAGGAACTGTGGTTTTTTTACATTTCATTTCAACATATGATAGCACCGATGTGAAATGACGATCAACTTTACATCTTCTATCATTTGCTCATCATGACGAAAAATTGGTTATTTTATCCTCTCCCTATATCTAATAGCTCAGACCATCTTCACAACGAAACGCCCAGACCTCTCTTTCTTCCAAAATGAGCTATTAAATTATGCTCAAAGTCAGCGTCGTCTAATCACTTACAATGACTCATTTCTTAAATGGAAGCCTCTATCATGATGAAGCGTCTTTCTAATATTTTTACTTTCATATGAAAAAAGTGTAAAATGTGAACAAGGGTTTTTATGTAAGCCCTTTACTACTCGAAATCTATTTTTGACAACAAAGGGGAGAACGTCAATGACAGACAATCGTCGCAATGTATTTTTCTTTTACAAAAAAGATCATGAATTGGATGGACACATTTCTTCTCTGGAGAAGCTCGCTACCGATCAAGGCTTTCACGTCGTAAAGCGTGCAGAAGATGCCCATATCATTGCTTCAATTGGTGGAGATGGTACATTTCTTCAAGCGGTTCGCAAAACGAACTTCCGGGATGACTGCTTGTATGTAGGGGTATCAAAAACAGAGA
Organism: Bacillus altitudinis 41KF2b; assembly: GCF_000691145.1. Lineage (GTDB taxonomy): Bacteria > Bacillota > Bacilli > Bacillales > Bacillaceae > Bacillus > Bacillus altitudinis. The sequence goes on from NZ_ASJC01000003.1 coordinate 277,855, forward strand.
ATTCGCACCTATACTGCGATTTTTCGTTAGAACATTTTGATCAAATGATTGATGCCATGAATACTGAACAAATTGAAGTGAGAAAATATCCGATCATCGATGTAAGCGTTGACAGTATAAACCAGTTCCATTGCTTAAACGAACTGTCGATCCGCTCTAGCATCATTAAAACATTTGTCATCGATGTGTATATAGATGATTTCCATTTTGAAACCTTTAGAGGCGACGGGATGATTATTTCCACTCCGACCGGTTCAACGGCCTACAATAAATCTGTAAACGGCGCCGTGGTGGATCCGATGCTTCCGTGTATGCAAGTAACCGAGCTGGCATCGCTGAATAACAACTCATACCGTACACTTGGAGCTCCTTTCATTTTAAGCAGTGACCGCAAGCTGACACTAAAGGTTGTTCAGGACGGTAACGACCACCCAATTATCGGTCTTGATAACGAAGCGTTAGGTACAAAACATGTCAAACAAATTGACATTGGCCTTTCTGGTAAAGTGATCAAAACAGTCAAATTAAAAGATAATTCCTATTGGGAAAAAGTGAAACGCAGATTCCTTTAATTATTGAAAAGCTCCTTTATGGGGCTTTTTTTCATGCCTTTTCATTCAAGGTCATGGTGTCTTTGAAAAGATATGGTATGATGTCACAAGTATACATGTACGAAAAGGAGAACACGATGCCATTACAACATTTTGATCAATATCCATTAAGCGATGAATTGAAACAAGCGCTAGAAGCGCTTCATTTCCATACACCTACACCCGTCCAGCACGAGACATTATCCGTTGCTTTTTCAAAGCAGGACCTCATTGTCAAATCTCAGACAGGCAGTGGCAAAACAGCAGCCTACGGTCTGCCAATTTGTGAAATGGTGGATTGGGCTGAGAATAAACCTCAAGCCCTCATCCTCGTCCCAACAAGAGAACTTGCCATGCAGGTCAAACAGGATCTGACCAGCCTCGGACGATTTAAACGAATCAAAGCGGCCGCCATTTATGGAAAAGCTCCATTTCAAGCACAAAAAATAGAGCTTGCACAAAAGAACCACATTGTGTGCGGAACGCCAGGACGAATATTGGATCACCTCGAAAAAGGGACACTTTCTTTAGACAATCTGTCATTTTTCGTGTTAGATGAAGCAGACGAAATGCTGAACATGGGATTTATTGATCAAGTCTCTTCTATTATTCAGCATCTGCCGCCAAAGCGGATGTCGATGTTATTTTCAGCGACGATGTCTGATGAAATGAAGGATTTGAGTGAGCAGTTTTTACAATCGCCAAAAGTGATAGAGATTGCTCGGGAGGAAACGACGAAGCAGCAAATCACCCACACGTTGATTGAAACCGAGGAAGAAGGCAAGTATTCATTACTTCAACGAACGATTGTCATTGAAAATCCAGATAGCTGTATCATTTTTTGCAATACGCAGGAGCGAGTGAATGAGCTGACGATGAAGCTGGATGAGTGGGATGTTCCTTGCGATAAGATTCATGGCGGGATGAGGCAGGAAGACCGCTTTGCTGTCATGGATGAATTCAAAAACGGAGAATTCCGTTATTTGATCGCAACAGATATTGCAGCCCGAGGAATTGATGTCAGTGATATGACACATGTCATTCATTACGACTTGCCATATGAAAAAGAACGCTATATTCACCGGACCGGAAGAACTGGCAGAGCGGGTAAAAGCGGAAAAACGATTGCGTTTATGACAAGGCACGGGCAGCCGCTTATTGAAGAATTAAAAGAGGAAGCTGGTATTCATTTTCAAATTCAGCCTTACCCTACAAAAGAAGAAGCAGAACAGCATGTGGCAAGCTTTGAAGAAAAAATTGAAACACCGATTCAAAAGGAAAATAAGCAGGCCGGCATAGAAAAAGATATTATGAAGCTATATTTTAACGGCGGGAAGAAAAAGAAACTCCGGGCAGTTGATTTCGTTGGAACGATCGCCAAAATAGACGGCGTTGCGTTTGATGACATTGGGATTATTACCATTCAGGAAACGAAAACATATGTAGATATCTTAAATGGCAAAGGCCCTCTTGTGCTAAATGCCATGCGCCACACAACGATTAAAGGCAAGCAGTTAAAAGTACATGAAGCACGTGCATAAAAAGTGAAGGCTAAGCGCCTTTACTTTTTTTATTTAAAATAAAATAAGCTTACAACCCTTGAACCATCAGCCTTTCCCGCGTCCAACATGACAAATGTCATATTGAATACATGATGGGTGCTACTATGAGCATGACACCTTTCCTTCTATACTTTGAAGTAGAAAGAAACGGAAAGGACTTGAACGTTCATGACGACTTCAACAAACACACAGCAGCAAGCCACTTTAAGAAAACAAGTTGGCCAATTCTCTGGTGCTAATTCAAAAAAAAGTATCATTCAACTCTTTAATACATTCATTCCATTTTTGGGGCTTTGGTTTCTTGCCTATTATAGCCTGAACATCTCCTACCTTTTAACCCTCTTCTTTGCGGTTATTTCAGCTGGTTTTTTAGTACGTGTCTTTATTATTTTTCACGACTGCTGCCATCAATCCTTTTTTAAACAAAAGCCGCTGAATCACCTGTTCGGTTTTGTAACGGGCGTACTCACCCTTTTCCCTTATCTTCAATGGCAAAGAGATCATTCAATTCACCATGCCACAAGCAGTAATCTAGACAAACGAGGTACTGGCGACATTTGGCTCCTGACAGTCAAAGAATATCAAGAAGCATCAGCTTGGACGAAATTTCGCTACAGATTTTACCGTAATCCTTTTGTGATGTTTATTTTAGGACCGATCTTTGTTTTTCTCTTAAAAAACCGTTTCAACGTCAAAAATGCTCGTAAAAAAGAGCGCTGGAACACGTATTTCACAAACGTGAGCATCATTGCGCTAGCAACTGCAACGTGTCTTCTTTTTGGCTGGCAGGAGTTCCTGCTTGTCCAAGGTCCAATCTTCCTGATCTCAGGATCAATCGGCGTATGGTTGTTTTATGTGCAGCATACATTTGAAGATTCTTACTTTGAAGCAGATGAACATTGGAATTATGTGCAGGCAGCTGTAGAAGGCAGTTCTTTTTACAAATTGCCAAAGCTTCTTCAATGGTTAACAGGCAATATTGGTTACCACCATGTCCATCATTTAAGCCCGAGGGTACCGAATTATCATTTAGAACATGCCCATGAGCACAGTGAGCCGCTTCAAAATGTTCCAACCATCACGTTAAAAACAAGTATCGAATCAATGAAATTTAGACTTTGGGATGAAGAAACGAAAGCATTCGTTACCTTTAAAGAAGCACGGCAATCTAAGAAGATGCCCGCACCTGTCATTAAAGGAGACATTCTGAAGAAGAATGCATAATTGGCGCAAGCTCTTTCTTACTCTAGAAGGAGCTTGTTGCCATTTACAGGATGCAACCGTAAGTTGAATTTGATAAAGTAAGGAAAGAACGCAAACGGAAAAGGTGGCACACGGATGAAAAAACAGTTTAAAATTCAAAAATTGCATGGGATTTCCCCCTATATATGGGCCATTTTTTTCATCCTGCCCTTCTATTTTATCTTAAAGACGCCTACGACTTTAGGTATTGTCATTGGCATTATTTTGAACGTGGTTTTTTTCGGAGTGTATCGTTTTGCCTTTGTCGCAAAAGGCTGGTCTTTATATGTCTTCGGTCTTTTATTGATTGCGATTTCTACAGGCTATGTGATGCTCTACAGCTATATTTATTTCGCTTTTTGCATCGCCTATTTCAATGGGCACATTAAAAGAAAAGTCCCTTTTTATATCTTATACTATATTCATCTAGGGAGCGCCGCCGTAGCAGTGAACTTTAGCTTGATTTTAAAAAAGGGATGGTTTCTCACACAAATTCCTTTTGTTGTGATCACACTCATTAGTGCCATTCTGCTCCCTCTTAGCATTCGAAGCCGTAAAGAACGTGAACGCCTTGAAGAGAAATTAGAAAATGCTAATGAACGGATCGCCGATCTTGTCAAACTTGAAGAAAGACAGCGCATTGCTCGTGACCTGCATGATACACTTGGACAAAAACTCTCTCTTATTGGTTTAAAGAGTGACCTTGCCCGTAAGCTCGTGTATAAAGATCCTGAACAGGCTCGTGCAGAACTAAAGAGTGTTCAGCAGACAGCTAGAACGTCTCTAAATGAAGTGCGGAAAATTGTTTCTTCCATGAAAGGTATTCGGATCAAAGATGAGATATTGAACATCAAGCAAATCCTTGAAGCCGCCGATATTGACATGATTTATGATGAAAAGGAAGCGCCGAAACAAATCTCTCTTCTGAACGAAAACATTGTGAGCATGTGCATCAAAGAAGCCGTAACGAATGTCGTCAAACACAGCGATGCCACTGTCTGTCAAATCACCATTCATCAAAAGTCAAAGGAAGTTGTCATTACAGTTGAGGATAACGGCACATTTAAAGGCGGTGATCCATCCTCTCAAACAAAGGGACATGGCCTTTTAGGGATTAGAGAAAGATTGGAATTTGCAAATGGACGCCTGCACATTGAAACAAAAGACGGGACGAAGCTGATCATGAGTATTCCAAATGATTCAGCAGCGAAAGATAAGGAGGAAATAAAATGATTAACATCTTTATCGCAGAGGATCAGCAAATGCTGCTTGGTGCTCTTGGGTCGCTTCTTGATTTAGAAGACGATATGACGGTTGTTGGAAAAGGCACAAACGGCCAGGACGCCATTGATTTTGCTCAAAAACATCCGGTCGACATTTGTTTAATGGATATCGAAATGCCAGGAAAATCTGGGCTCGATGCCGCTGAAGAACTCAAAAAGTCTGATGTGAAGATCATCATTTTAACAACCTTTGCCCGTTCTGGCTATTTTCAAAGAGCACTGAAAGCTGGCGTTAGCGGCTACATGCTGAAAGACAGCCCAAGCGAAGATTTGGCAAGTGCCATCCGCAGCGTGATGAAAGGGAAAAAGGTGTACGCCCCTGAATTAATGGAAGACTTGTATAGCGACGAAAATCCTTTAACTGAACGAGAAAAGTCTGTTCTAGAACTCGTCGCAGACGGAAAAAACACAAAAGAAATCGCCAAGGAACTCAGCATTAAAAGCGGCACTGTGCGAAACTACATCTCCATTATTTTAGATAAACTAGAAGTCAAAAACCGAATTGAAGCCATCACTCGTTCCAAAGAAAAAGGCTGGTTTAAATAAGAAAAAAGATCAGGTCAGACACTGCCTTGATCTTTTTTTCTTTTTATCAGAATTCCTCTATCCACTGCTAAAATATCATTGACAACAAACCTCACTTCTATGGTATGATATCTTAGTGATAATAATTATCATTATCACTCATACAACCAAATACACGGCTGATGTGCCGATTTCAAAGGAGTCTACATTCATGAAGAAAATATTGTTCCCTCTGATGCTCATCTTCGTACTTGCGTTGAGCGCATGTGGCAATAGCAGCAACTCTTCCTCAAATAAAGGAAAAAATCAATCAACGTCATCAGACACGATTACATATCAATCTGAAAATGGACCTGTGAAGCTGCCAGCAAATCCAAAACGTGTTGTTGTTCTCGCCTCTTATACAGGAAATGTCTTGTCACTTGGTGTGAACCTTGTGGGTGTTGACTCTTGGTCAAAAAAGAATCCACGTTTCCAAAAGAAATTAAAAAATGTGGAAGAAGTATCCGATGAAAATGTAGAAAAAATCATGAAGTTAAAGCCTGATGTCATCATCGGTTTAAGCGGTGCAAAAAATGTAGAAAAACTGAAAAAAATCGCCCCTACCGTTTTATTCACGTATAACAAAGTCGATTACCTTCAGCAGCATATTGAAATTGGAAAAGTCTTAAACAAAGAAAAAGAAGCAGAAGCATGGGTCAAGGATTTCAAACAGCGCGCAGCTGAAGCTGGCAAAGAAATCAAAGCAAAAATCGGTGAAGATGCAACCGTATCTGTCTTTGAAAGCGGCACAAAAGATCTTTACGTCTTTGGAGATGCATGGGGACGCGGAACAGAAATCCTCTACCAAGCAATGAAACTAAAAATGCCGGAAAAAGTAAAAGAAAAAGCATTAAAAGCTGGTTATTATGCGGTATCACAAGAGGTCATCCCTGAATTTGCCGGAGACTATATGATCATTAGCAAAAACAGCGAAATGGACAATTCCTATCAAAACAGTGAAATCTATAAGTCCATTCCTGCTGTGAAAAAACATCGTGTGTATGAAGCAAATGCGGAAGAGTTTTACTTTAATGACCCGCTCACACTTGAATATCAATTATCATTCTTTAAAAAGCACTTTTTAGGTAAATAAACCGAAGCAAGGGATCTCTTCCCTTGCTTTTTTACTGTCTGCTTCTAGCGGGAGTGCCTGTTTTCCGCTACAATGATGTACAAGTAATTCAAAAAGTGTGGTGCTCGTTTTGTTTAAAATTTTGCTGATTGAGGATGATACAACCCTCTTCCAAGAAATCAAAGAACGTTTAGTCAACTGGTCTTATGATGTGTATGGGATCAACAATTTTCAACAGGTCATGCAGGAGTTCACTTCCATCCAGCCTGATTTAGTCATTATTGATATTCAGCTACCAAAGTACGATGGCTTTCATTGGTGCCGGATGATTCGGCATCATTCTAATGTGCCCATCATCTTTCTTTCCTCTCGTGATCATCCTGCTGATATGGTCATGTCGATGCAGCTTGGAGCTGATGATTTTGTACAAAAGCCCTTTCACTTTGACGTTCTCATCGCCAAAGTAAGTGCTGTTCTTCGCCGAGTCCATGATTATAATGCGGAACCAGCCAACTTAAAAGTCTGGTGCGGCGCTACCCTTGATCTCGAAAATAATACAGTGACAAATGAAAACGGTGAGATTGAATTAACAAAAAATGAGTTTTTTATTCTCAAAGAATTGATTCAGCATAAAAATCATATCGTCAAAAGGGAATCTCTCATCCAAGCATTATGGGAGGATGAACGATTCGTGAGTGACAATACACTCACTGTAAACGTCAACCGCCTTAGAAAAAAACTAGACGAAATCTCCCTTGGCACCTTCATTGAAACAAAGGTGGGTCAAGGTTATCTTGCAAAAGAAAAGGATGATCAATAATGCTGCAAGCATTTCTAAAAGAACGAAGAAGCTGGATCTTGTTCTTTCTTAGTTTGCAGCTTCTCATTCTCTTTGTTGCTTATTTGGATACAACGATTCCACTCGCTTCTCTTTTTTATATCGTGCTTTTGTCTACATTACTCTTCATTGTCTTTCTTTTTTTTCGTTACCGGAAAGAAACTGCTTATTATGAACAACTGAAAGAATGGGACGAAAATATAGACCATCAAATGCGTCTCAAACCCTCTTCCCCTTTTGAACAAATTGTACAGGAGGCAGCGTCAGAGCAAATCGACCGATACCGCCAGATGACGGCTAAACAAAAGACTGCGCTGGAAGAAGAAAAAGATGAACTGCTCTCATGGATACATGAGGTGAAAACGCCGCTCACGGCGATGCACTTAATGATTGACCGCATAACAGAACAGCCGCTCAAATCAAATATGACCTATGAATGGCTTAGAATACATTTACTCCTTGATGCACAGCTGCATCAGAGCAGGATCCAACATATTGAAAATGATTTATTTATTGAAAAACTGGATCTCCAAAACATGCTAACGAAAGAAATCAAAGCGCTCCAATCGTGGTGTATGCAAAAAGGAATTGGCTTTGACCTTTTATTAGAAGAGCGAGATGTATTAAGTGATACAAAATGGTTATCCTTTATGATCAGACAAGTGCTGACAAACGCCGTCAAGTACAGCCAATCATCTGACATTATCATCGAAAGCAAACAAATGAACGAACAAGTGGTGCTCACCATCACAGATCAAGGCAGAGGAATTGACCCAAGAGACGTGTCCCGTATTTTTGAAAAAGGCTTTACCTCCACAAGACATCACAATGACACGGCCTCCACAGGCATGGGGCTCTATTTAACAAAAAAGGGAGCTGACGCTCTTCATATCACGATCAAGGTCAACTCCACATTAGATCAAGGGACAACTTTCACCTTTATTTTTCCGAAAAAGAATGATTTTGTGCATATTGCGAGCATGTGAACATGCAGTTCAAGAAACCCAATCTCTTCATCCAACGATGCATTGAAGAGATTGGGTGATTTTATACAGCCATATCACGCTACTTCACGGCACATTTCTCCTAGCTGTTTCCTTCTATAAATACTCATTAGCAGCCCGACTGACATCATTTCTAGAAGAATATGAGATCCCCCATAGCTCATAAAAGGCATGGAAACTCCTGATATAGGCAATAATCCAAAGTTTGTGAAAATACTTAAGATAAATTTTGCTGCAAATGTGGTTGCCAAACCAATCATTAATATTTTGCCATAAGCAGATTGAACTCGTTTCGCTGTATGAACTACTCTATAAATCAAAGTCACAAACAAAATAAAAACGGCCAATCCTGCGAACCATCCGAATGAATAAATGATATACGTCAACATCCAATCAGTGTGAACATCATACAATGCGTACGGATTTATTTGAAAACCATTTGAGCTAAATTCATGAAGTGAATATTGGTAAAAGTGGGCCATATCAGCTTGATAAAGAGAAAATAATTGAACAATGAGATAGACAATACCTGCTGCTGTGAATGGAATAAGCTGTCTCATCCTTGCATGAGATACATACATCATCGTTATGCATATGACCACAAAGGTGATGGTTGCAGAAAGAGATCCGACTATATGTAATAAAATAATGGGTAAAGTGACAATCGCTAACCCTAGCCAGGACTTGAAACCATTCTTCCAATTCCAAGATTGATAAATGCCAGCTAACGAAATAATCATCAGAAATGGGAAAATTTCAGTCAGATTGATCGATCCATTATTTAAGCTTAAAAAGAGAATACCGTTCACTCTTGTCCCAATCATCATTGTAACAATTAGCATTCCAATCGTTCCTATATATAAATGCCATGAATAGGGTAAAAAGCGCCGATAATCAAAAGCAAACAGCCCAAGCATCAACGCAAGACCAAATACATAGTAAATGAGACTTTTATAAAAGATATTCGTGTCTTGAAAATGAAGTAAATGAGAATGAAACTGAAAATAATACATTACAAACAACCCAAATAAACAAGTAGCTAATACAAGAAGTATCGTTTTAAAGTCCACTTGAGTTTTGTGTGTTTCATGGAGCTGCATTCCGAGTATGGCTGCATCTCCAATTTGATCGAGCGCTTGATCTACCGCCTCTTCTTCTGACATGCCCGCACTGACCGCTTCCTCTTTCAGTGTGTATAAATGGTCACGAAGCTCAAGCTTTATACTTGCATGTACGTCTTTATTTTTGATTCGTTTACACACATTTTTGATATATTGTTCAAATTTTTTCTCTAATCCCATACGACTTTCTCCCCGTTCAAAACGCCATCTACTGCATCTTTGAAGACATTCCATTCTTCTTTCTTTTCCTTCATAAACGCTTTGCCTTGTTCATTAATCCGATAATACTTCCTTTTTCGATTGCCATTCCCTTCACCCCAGTAAGACACAATGAATCCCTTCCCCTCCAAAGTGTGCAAAATAGGATAAATCGTTCCTTCTTTAAAGCTAAAAATTCCTTCGGATTTCGACTCCAATTGCTTAATCATTTCATAACCATACATTGGCTTTTCATTTAGTAAGCTTAAAATAAGGGTAGCTGTACTCCCCTTTAGAAGCTCTTTACTCACTTTCATCCATGGTCACCCCTAATACATAGATTTAATATGCATATATTTGATATGCATATCTTACATGAAATCAAATACTCTGTAAAGGTTCATCAGAAAAAAACAAGAAATTTGATACATCATAGCGAAAAACAGATAAAATAATTGAATAACAATCTGAATTCTACATAAGGCTTTGACATATGAAACAAGCATGTGACAACAATGTCACATGCTCGTCTGTTTTGTTCGCCAAATCGCAGGAAGTCTGATCGGCTTCTTTTTATACTAGAGATATCAATTAAATAAAAAAGGGGTTCGACAGATGAACATTTTAGAAGCTCGCAAGTTATATAAAAGCTATGGAAATAAATTCAATAAACAAGAGGTGCTGAAAGGCATTGATTTGACGATAGAAGCTGGAGAATTTGTCAGCATCATGGGGCCATCAGGCTCGGGGAAAACGACCCTTTTGAACGTATTGTCATCGATTGATCATGTGTCCAGCGGATCGATTCGGATTGCAGATGCAGAAATGACGCAAATGAAAGATCAGCAGCTCGCTGAATTTAGAAAGAAACAGCTTGGCTTTGTTTTTCAGGATTACAACTTACTTGATACACTCACGGTTAAAGAGAACATCCTCTTGCCATTATCCATCTCCAAAACGCCTAAAAAAGAAGCTTTTGAACGCTTTCAACAGCTTGCAGAGGATATGGGGATTTATGAACTAAGAGACAAATATCCAAATGAACTATCTGGTGGACAAAAGCAACGGACATCTGCGGTGCGTGCCTTTATTCATGAACCAAGCCTTATTTTTGCTGATGAACCAACTGGAGCACTTGATTCCAAATCTGCTTCTGACTTACTGAACAAGCTGCAAGAATTCAATCACAAGCGCAAAGCAACCATTGTCATGGTGACGCATGACCCTGTTGCAGCCAGTTATTCAAGACGAGTGATTTTTATCAAAGATGGACAGATCTATACACAATTGAATAAAGGCGCATTAGAGAGAAAGATGTTTTTCGAGGATATTATGAAAACGCAAGGTGTTTTAGGCGGTGTGAAGCATGAACATTAATCAGCTCGTCTTCCGCAATCTGAAGAAAAACTTAAAAAATTACTATTTATACGTGTTTGCACTTGTATTTAGTGTGGCGCTCTATTTTTCCTTTGTCACCTTGCAGTACTCACCAGCACTTGATGATGTAAAGGGGTCCATTAAGGGCGGTGCATCGATTAAAGCCGCTTCAGTACTACTCATTGCCATTGTTGGAATCTTCCTGTTATATGCGAACAGCATTTTTATTAAACGAAGAGGGAGAGAAATAGGTCTCCTGCAGCTCATTGGCATGACGAAACAAAAAATTGCCAAACTACTCAATGCAGAAAACTTTATCCTATACGTGGTCTCCATGGCTATTGGTATCATAGCTGGATTTATCGGTTCAAAACTCATGCTGATGGTGCTATTTAAAGTAACCGGCGTGAACGCCATCGCCAACCTGCATTTTTCAGGCATGGCCCTTTTGCAGACACTGATCGTCTTTTTCGTCATCTATGGATTAATTATGTTAAGAAATCGATGGTTTATTAATAGACAGACGATTTTATCTTTATTTAGAACCACGTCTTCTACAGAACAGCGTGTGAAAAAAATCTCTGTGTTTGAAATCATCATTGGGGTTCTAGGCATTGCATTCATTAGCTCAGGCTATTATATTTCTTCTCAGCTTTTTACCGGCACATATACGTCCATGCTTGCGTTACTTTTAGCGATGATTTATATTCTAGCCTCTGTCATTATCGGTACCTTTCTTTTCTATAAAGGCTCTGTTTCATTCATTGCCAATATCGTACGTAAACGAAAAAATGGCTATCTCGCCATTCATGAAGTCCTGTCTCTGTCATCTATTATGTTCCGGTTAAAATCAAACGCACTGCTTTTAACGATTATTACAACGGTATCTGCGCTTGCCATCGGGTTGTTATCTTTAAGCTATATTTCCTATTACTCAGCAGAAAAAACCGCTGAACAACAGATCCCATCCCATTTCGTTATGGGTTCTAAGAATGATGCCGATACCTTCACTCGTGCACTTTCTGACAAACATATTGCGTATGAAACAAAGCAGTTCAAGGTCATTCAAGCGAAGTTTGACGCAAAAAAGATCATGGATTCAGAGATTAAAAATATGAATAATGATCCAGGTGTCTTAACTCTACCTGTGATCAGTGAAAAAAACGCACCAAATATTCATGTGAAAAGCAACGAAGTCATCTTAAGCGGCTACAGTGATTTATTGAAGAAATTCATGCCGATTCAAAGTTCAGGTGATGTGAAACTACTTATTAAGAAACCCCTTGATTTAAAGGTCATTGATATGAAGAAAGATTACCTCATTTCTTACAACTTCACGTTTGGTGGTCTACCTGTTGCTGTCATCAGTCAAAGTGTCTTTGAGCAGCTTGACCAGCAGAAAGATCCTAAACTTCAGATTGAGAATAATCAATATCACGCAGTCAATATAAAAGATGATCAAAACCTTGAACAAGCGAATGATGTGTTTACCTCTTTAAAACTAGGTGACAACAGCATGTCTCAATTGGCTACCACTCAGCAACAAAAACAAACCATCGGACTGATGATGTTTATAGTCGGATTTTTAGGTCTCAGCTTCCTTGTCACATCAGGCTGTATTTTATACTTTAAGCAGATGAATGAAAGTGAAGAAGAACAAAGCTCTTACACGATCTTGCGTAAGCTTGGTTTTACTGAGAAGGATCTATTAAAAGGTATTCGGCTCAAACAGCTATTTAACTTTGGGATTCCGCTCGTTGTCGGGTTGCTTCACAGCTACTTTGCAGTACAGTCAGGCTGGTTTTTATTCGGCGGCGAACTGTGGACACCAATGCTCATCGTCATGTCGATTTATACGGTGCTATATTCTATCTTCGGATTCCTATCTGTCCAGTATTACAAAAAAGTCATTAAAGAATCCTTGTAATCTCATCCCCATAGGCAGCTGCCTATGGGGATTGTTTGTTTATGATGGCGTTGATTCAAACTTGTGTGATAAGATATGGTCTCTTGCCGCATAAGCTTTTTGTTTGATCTCTTCTAAGTTCACTCCAACTAGCTTCCCATTTTGTTTCACTGCTTTTCCAGCCACATAGACAGAATCAACATTTGAAGGGTGTGCCGTTTGCACAACTGCCCCAGCTGGATCTGTCATCGGAAGAAGATTCATGCTTGTCCGATCGATCAAGATAAAATCAGCTTCTTTTCTAGGTGTGAGCGAGCCGATTTTGTCATCAAGCTTCAAGGCACGAGCCCCGTTTATTGTGGCTGCTTCAAGCATTTGCTGTGCAGACAATCCAAGTTCAGGCCCTGGCATCGTCCCTTCCATCAATAAAGATTGATTTTGAATCGCCCGCTCCGCCTGTAGTCCGAATTTCATTTGGGTAAATAAATCTCCGCCTGTCGCTGTCACCACATCTACACCAAGCGTTGGCAGAACGCCATTTTCAATGGCGAGCCCTGTGACAGGATATCCGTGTCCCATCATCATTTCAATCTCAGGTGTAATCGAGATGGAGCTTCCGCTGTCAGCTAACATCTTCATTTGATCTGCATCAATTGCATTGATATGCACCATATTCAAATCAGGCCCGAGCAGCCCTGCTTGATGAAGCCGCTCAATCGATCGATCCGCCGCTCCCCAATTTCCAAAGCCAATGTGCATACTGCATAATGCATCTAGTGATCTCGCTGTTTCAATTTCAAAGACGGTCGTCTCCCATGAAGAAAATTCAGGTCCACGAATGGCAAGTCCCATCGTCAACAGCTGATCCGATGATTGAAAATGTTTTTGTTTCACGCGGGCTGCGTCTTCCATATTCGTGAGCGTACTCTCTCTGTCCCAATACGCTGCATCTCCAGAGGTACCAAAACCAAAGACCGCTCGAATACCCGCATCTTTTAAACCTCCAATGAGTTCTTCTGTATGATCCATAGAATTGATCATCGTCCAGTCGAAAAACGTGGTCACTCCTGCATCTAATGCCTCTAATGCGCCTAAATAATTAGCAATTCGATCATCTGATGGACGTCTCATCGCCCCATAGTTGCCATAATAAATTTTGCTCAAATACGTTTGCAAAGACCAATCTGTTCCGATTCCCCGTATGACAGACTGCCACACATGACGATGGGTATCCACAAGCCCTGGCATGATGACCATGTCAGACGCATCCACAACATCGGCACCACTTGCTTCAATAGAAGGTCCGACTTCTACAATATGTGCCCCTTCAATTAATAGATCTCCCTTCTCCAGAAAACCTACAGATGGATCAAGTGTGATAAGAGCCGCATCTTTAAACAATGTTTTCTTCATCCATATCCCCCTTTTCAAATAAAGAGAATGAGTCACTCACTCTCTCTGTCATTTTAAGACATAACAGGTTCAAATTAGAAGAAAAGTGACTCAAGGAATATGGTTTTATGAGCTGATATTCCGAAAATAATTGTATATTCGTTTTAATTTCACGTCATGCTTCCCTTTCGGACTTTCCATCATGCCAAATTCAAAGAACTTCACCGGTTTAATCCCGACATATTGTAAAAGAGCTCGTTTCATTAAGATTTTGTGGGCATTTTGCAAAAAGAAGAAAGGATAGTGGGTCGGTCCTTGCATTGTCGAAACACATACAGCCCTCTTTCCTTTTAACAAGCCTTCTGGAAGCAGCCCGCCTGTTTGACGATAAGCAAAATTCGCTGCAAACATTCGATCAATAAAGCCAAGCAGCATGGCTGGCGGCCGCCCCCACCAAATCGGATAAACAAACACGATGTTGTCTGCCCATTTGATTTTCTCTTGATATTCTTGAATCTCAGGGTCCTTATGCATATCACGTCTTTTTTTCTCTTCATTAAAAATAAGTACAGGATCAAATTTGTCTTGGTATAAATCGATGATTCTCACTTCTTGAACGTTTGGATTTTCTTCACTGCCCTTTAGGATTTCTTTAAAAAAAGCACCATTTAAACTATTGTGATGAGGGTGAGTATAAATAATGAGTACATTCATGGCTCGGCTCCTTTAGTTATCATTTGATAACCAAAAGCATACACCTCTCTTTTTTAGTTGTCAAATGATAATTGTTTTTTGATAATAAATTTGGTATGGTACGTAGGAGGTGAAACATGATGAAAAACCCACATTTTTTCAAAGAGTTTGTCACATTTGCTTCTACTTTTTCTGAGCTGAAGCACGCCCTGACGAGCAAAGTCAAACCAGCTAACCTAACAACCTTACAATACTTAATACTAGAGCAACTAGCTGTCAGCGAGCGACTTACGCCAAGTGAAATTGCCGACTGTCAGCACATGTCTCTTCCGAATGTCAGCAGAGAACTGAAAAAACTGCACGAGAAACAATTCATTGATAGAGAAGAAGACCGTGATGACAAACGAAAACATGTCATTATGCTGTCTAAAAAAGGCCGTGCGTGTATGGACAAAGCATTTCAACAAATTGAATCCATGCTCATGGACAGCCTTTCTTCCTCTGACCGAAATCAAATGGATGATATCGTACAAGCTCTCCGTCTATTAAATCAAACCATCTTCAAAAAATGATCGAATGAAAAAAGCATGAGCGTATCGCTCATGCAAATGATTTTTGAACACATTAGTAAAGAGATGCTAAAAGATACGTGATGAAACCTACTATCTTTTATTCGTATTCTTATATAAATTCCACAGCAAAACTGGTACACCAAACGTCAATGTATCCAAGACAGCAAGCACTGCCCCTTTACGCTGTTCTTTATGAGCCATTTTGAAAACCTCCACATCCAATAAAATACATTTATTATAGTGTAGCATAGATCCTATTTTGATCATTTCCTCCAGGTAATTGAATCGTCAGCATGTCTGATAAAAATGAACAGGATGTAACTGAAGCTTCTCCCGAAATAGTAGTCAACAAAAAAGCGCCAGATGTTTTCCATCCAACGCTTTTTCCCATGACATGTTCAGCGCTCATTTTCATGCATCACGTCTCTTTTGCTCTATGTATCCTTTATCCAATAAGCTGATAGGCGATATATAATGCAACCAGCCAGATCATGACGGCTGATGCTTTATTGATACGGTTCATCCACTTGCCGTTTGTATCTAGCTTTCCTAACATTTTCCCGAGAAGGGCAAGACCCATAAACCATAACCACGAGACGATGATACAGGCTGCGGTAAATGCCACCTTTTCCGCCCCATGATATTGAAGAGAGTTCGTTCCTATTACTCCTATCGTATCGAGAATCGCGTGAGGATTTAATAGGGAAACGGAACAGGCAAATACGATTTGTTTTCTCACAGGCATCAAGTCCATCTTTTCTTGATTACCTGTTGCGGAGCTCGTGTTCCAAACTGACCACCCCATATAAAGTAAAAAGAAAAATCCAATGATAAAAAGAGCTATTTGCAAGATCGGAATGGTGAGTACAACAACCGAAACCCCAATGACAGCTAAAGTAATTAAAAGTGTGTCGCAGAGAGCAGCTGTAATGACCACAGGCAGTACGCGATATAATCGAGGCTGAAGGGCTCCTTGCTGAAATACAAATACATTTTGTGCGCCCAAAGGTAAAATAAGACCAAAAGCAAGCACAATCCCATGAATTATCGCAATCGACATTTTCAGAACATTCTCCTTTTCAAGTCATCCTTACACATTTTAACATAAAACATCATGAACGAATTTTACATATTTGATTTGTCCAATAAAAAAAGCGCTGGATGATTTTCCATCCAGACGCTTATTGTTTCTACTGTTATGATGATTTTCGTGCAAGCTCTCTTTCTCTCAGCTCGACACGTCGAATTTTCGCTGACGGAGTTTTTGGTAGCTCGTCAATGAATTCGATTTCTCTTGGATATTTGTACGGTGCTGTTGTATTTTTCACGTGTGTTTGCAGTTCTTTAATCAGCTCATCGCTTTGTGTAGATGCATCACGCAGGACGACATATGCTTTCACGATTGATCCTCTGATTTCATCTGGACTTGCCACGACCGCACATTCTTTCACTGCTGGGTGTTTAATCAGTGCATCTTCAACTTCAAATGGACCAATTGTATAACCTGAGCTGACAATGATGTCATCCCTGCGGCTTTCAAACCAAAAATACCCGTCTTCATCTTTTTTCGCACGGTCACCGGTGATAAAGTAATCCCCGCGGCGCTGCGCCTTTGTACGCTCTGCATCTTTATAGTATTCCTTGAATAAAGCCGGCGTTTCAAGATGAACGGCAATGTCACCTATTTCTCCTGGAGCACAGATCTGGCCATTCTCATCAATGATCTCTACTTCATTGCCAGGTGTTGGTTTGCCCATGCTGCCTGGCTTGATGTCCATTCCTTTCAGCACCCCGACTAGCAGCGTGCTTTCTGTTTGCCCGTAACCATCTCGCACTTCGATATCGAAATGTTTTTTGAACGTATCGATAACTTCACGGTTAAGCGGCTCTCCCGCAGAAACAGCACTATGCAATTTCGGCAGCTCGTACTGACTGAGGTCATCTACTTTTGCCATAAACCGATATTCCGTTGGTGTACAACATAAAACATTGATTTCATTTTTTTGAAGCAGCTCTAAGTACGTATCCGGATTAAACTTTCCTCCATAAACAAAACCTTCTGCTCCACTTCCTAAAACAGATAAGAGAGGACTCCACACCCATTTTTGCCAGCCTGGTCCTGCTGTTGCCCATACTTTATCCCCTTCATTAATGGAGAGCCATGCTTTGGCCGCAGTACGTAAATGTGCATACGCCCAGCCGTGTGTATGAACAACCCCTTTTGGGTTACCTGTTGTGCCTGATGTATAAGATAGAAACGCCATGTCCGTACGTGTTGTGTCTGCCAATTTCAACTCGCTTGACTGCTCTTCCTTTTGCGCAACAATGTTTGTCCAGCCATGATCATTCTCACCAATCGAGAATGTTTTGAAATCTTTTGGCTGGTTGGTTCCTTCAAACGATTGAATGAATGATGCGTAAACAATCGCTCCTTTTGCTTCTGCATGCTCAATTCGGTAATCTATATCTTTAGCGCGAAGCATTTCTGAACAAGGAATTACAACCATTCCTGTTTTTAAAATGGCTAAATAAATGCTGTATGCCTCTAGCATACGAGGCACCATCACAATGATTTTATCGCCTTTTTTAAAGCCTGCATTTAATAGAACATGACCAATTTTATTCGCCTCTTCTACTAATGCTGCATATGTCACATGCGCTTCATGGCCATTCCCGTCCTGCCAGTGCAGGGCGATTTTCTCCTGGTCATGACTGAACGCTTCAATCTCACTGACTAAGTTATATTGTTCTGGTGCAATTAAGTCTTCTCTTTTCATGGTACAGCTCCTTTTAGCCTCTTTCTATGAAACGAATCATGTTTCAATTTACCTATTCTAACACTCATAACTGAAAAATGCTTGAATTAGGACCTACTCCTAGTATTATGCCATAATTTTTTCATTTCGTCTTCTTTTTTAAAAATATTCTAACAATTTATGTACAAAAAAAGAGCGGGAATAAACCCGCTCATAAGCCATAGCTTTTTAATTGTGTGTCTTAGAAAGATCCTCCACCCATATGTTGTTGAGCGTAAGATACAAGACGCTTAGTGATTTCTCCACCAACTGATCCGTTAGCGCGAGCTGTTGTTTCTGGTCCAAGGTTTACGCCAAATTCTGAAGCGATTTCGTACTTCATTTGGTCGATCGCTTGTGCAGCGCCTGGAACGACTAATTGATTAGAACTGCTTTGTCTGTTTTGTTGAGCCATGTGTTCTCACCTCCTTGTGAATATAGAATGTGTAGAAACACATGACTTCATGCGATTGATTTTATGGTAATTATTATGAAATTTTTTATTTAGAATAAATCAGCGAATTTGTCAGCTGCTTTCTTTTCATTTGTGACAACGATTGTTTCGATCTGCTCCACTGCCTCATCAAGCATTGGCTCGAATTCAGCAAAGCTTTCGTAGCGTTCTACTTTTTCAAGTTTTGGTTTTGTTTTTGGAGATGGCGGCGTAAAGATCGTGCAGCAATCCTCAAATGGCTGAATGCTTGTCTCATATGTGCCAATTCGTCTCGCTTCTTCGATAATGTCATTCTTATCCACGGCAATCAGCGGGCGAATGATCGGTGTGTTTGTGACATGATTAATGGCATACATGCTTTCAAGTGTCTGACTTGCCACTTGACCAAGGCTTTCACCTGTAATAATGGCAAGCGCATCACGCTTGGCTCTTATTTTATCTGCAATTTTGAGCATCATTCTTCTCGTTGAAGTCATCGTATAGTTTTCTGGTACTTGTTTGTGAATGAGCTCTTGGATTTTCGTAAAAGGAACGATGTGAAGCTTGACTTCGCCTCCATAAGCAGCTAAGCATTCCGCTAGATCAATGACCTTTTGCTTAGCACGTTCACTTGTATAAGGTGGGCTAAAGAAATGAACAGCTTCAATTTGAATGCCTCGTTTCATTGCCTGATAGCCGGCCACTGGGCTGTCAAAGCCGCCAGAGAGCATCAGCATCGCTCTTCCGCTTGAACCAACTGGCAGTCCGCCTGCACCTTTTACATCTTTAAATGTAATGTACGTCGCGTGTTCTCTTATTTCAATTCGCAAGTGAACATCTGGCTGTTTCACATTAACGGTTAAGTTGTCTGTATTCCTTAAAACATGTCCACCAATTTCTCGGTTCATTTCATTTGAATCAAGCTCAAATTGTTTATAAGAGCGTTTCGTTGAGACCTTAAATGTATTTCCTTGTTCATACACTTCCTGAACCGCTGAGAGTGCCGCTTCTTTGATGGCATCAAGATTTGTCTCACATTTTACAGCCAGGCTAAAGCTTTGAATGCCAAATACACCTTTAAGCTGTTCTGAAATCGGTTCAGGGTCTTCTCCGTTTAGCATGATCGTAATGCGGTCTCTATCAGATGCATACTTTAATGCTTCAAAGTCTTTTAATACAAACCGGATATGCTGTCTTAGTTTTTCGATAAATTTCTTTCTATTTTTCCCTTTTGTTGAAATCTCACCAAAACGGACTAAAATATGGTCATACTTCATGTTGTTATCTCATTCCTTTTAATTTTTTCACACTTTGTGCGATCGATGTGATGATTTGCGGCGCTAGCTCTGGTCCTTGTCCATATGTCAAACTGATTCTCATGCTGCTTTTGGCTGCTTCTTCTGATTTCCCCATCGCCAGCAGGACACGGCTTGGTTCCTTTTTCTTAGCAGAACAAGCAGACGTTGTCGAAACGTAAATGCCTTCTTTTTCGAGCATATGCAGAAGGACTTCGATTTGAATACCTGGCACTGAAAAATTCACAATGTGCGGTGCGCTATGCGTCAGCGGTGTGTTTATGACGACGCCTTCTATCTTTCCAAGCTGCTGCTCTAGCTCCGTTTTTAAAGCGATCATCTCGTCATGATGCTTGTTTAAATGTTCAAATGATTGCTTGATGGCTTTTGCTAAGCTGACAGCTCCAGCAGGATTCTCAGTCCCTGAGCGAAGGCCAAGTTCTTGCTCTCCTCCTGTGATAAAAGGCGCAAGCACGATCTCTTTCTTTAAAAAGAGGGCACCTGTTCCCTTCAAGCCGTGAATCTTGTGGCCTGACATCGTTAAAAGATCAATATCCATCTCTTTAGGCAGCGGAACCTTGCCAATTCCTTGTACGCCGTCGACATGAAAAATCGCCTCTTTGGCATACGTCCGAATGATGCTTGCCGCTTCCTCTATCGGCTGAATCGCGCCTGTTTCATTGTTTACATGCATGAGACTGACAAGCACTGTATCAGGGCGAAGCACTTCTTTTAAATGCGTCATATCTGCACGGCCATGCTCATTTACTTGAATATAGGAAATATCAAAGCCAAATAATGTTTTCAGCTGTTCAAACGATTCGATGACAGATGGATGCTCAATCGCTGTTGTGACAATATGTCTGCCTCGGTTCATCTTGGCAAGAGCAGCCCCTTTGATGGCTATGTTATTTGCTTCTGTTGCACCTGAAGTAAAAATAATCTCATATTGTGTAAAGCCTGTATAGTGAAGGATTTGTTTTCGCGTTTCACTTAATAGACGGCTCGCATCAATTCCAAGTTGATGCAGCGAAGACGGATTCCCAAAAAAACGCTCACTCACTTGCTGATGTACTTGTAAAACCTCTGGATAAGGCTTTGTTGTGGCACTATTATCAAGATAAATCATATCTTAAACTCCTTACAAAAAAACTTTAAAAATAAATGCATTTATATGTTACCATAATGAAGTCAGACAGAGAATTTTCTGAAAATGGCAGTTGACAACTTTTCATTTTCACTATATCATCCATAGTGCAATTGTCATATAAACACCTAAATTGTCAGAATATTTAAATTTGACACAATACACTGATTGAGGAGGGACTATTTTGAAAAATAGTTTAAGTATAAAAGAAACATTGGCTATTGGACTAATGCTTTTTGCATTATTCTTTGGCGCAGGAAATATGATTTTCCCGCCTGTTCTTGGACAATATGCTGGTGAAAACGTATGGCTTGCCATCGGCGGATTCCTACTTACAGGCGTAGGTCTTCCACTATTAGGGGTTATTGCTGTCGCCCTTACAGGTACCGGTGCCAAAGGTCTTGCCGATAAAGCACACCCTAAATTCGGGACTATATTCACCGTGATTTTGTATTTATCCATTGGACCATTTTTCGCCATTCCGCGAACTGGTACGGTTTCGTATGAGATAGGATTAGCTCCATTTCTCTCAGGTGCCCAATCCACTTCATGGGTACCACTATTCATCTTTACCGTAGTGTTTTTCACTATTTCATACTTGCTTGCGTTAAATCCTTCAAAGCTGGTTGATCGTATTGGTAAAATTTTGACACCGATCTTATTAACTGTTATTACTATTATTGTCATTAAAGCCATTGCTACGCCAATGGGAATGATCGGTGCTCCAGATAAAACATATGAGGCAAATCCGCTTTTCACTGGGTTTTTAGAAGGCTATAAAACAATGGATGCACTTGCTTCTATCGTATTTGGAATCGTCGTAGTGACAGCTGTTAAGGACAGAGGCATCACAGAGCGAAAATCTCTTGCAGCAGCTTGTATTAAGGCAGGACTCGTAGCAGCTGTTGGACTGGCACTCGTGTACATTTCACTCGCTTATGTGGGTGCTTCAAGCCCTAATGCCACGGGAATGGTTGGAGCAAATGAAGGAGGAAAACTACTTTCACTTTCTGCCAACTTTTTATTCGGTTCTGCTGGTAACATTGTTCTTGGCGCAGCCATTTTATTCGCTTGTTTAACGACTAGTGTTGGACTTATTTCATCTTGTGGAGAATATTTTTCAAAGCTCTTCCCAGCACTTTCTTATCGTACCGTCATTCTAATTGTTTCTTTGTTTAGCACATTCGTTGCAAACCTCGGACTCGCACAAATCATTTCTCTGTCGGTGCCTGTACTCGTAGCGATCTATCCACTGGCCATTGTCATTATTTTATTATCGTTCCTTGACCGCTGGATTAACGGCAGAAGAATCATTTATATTACTTCTCTCATCTTTACTGGTTTCTTTGCCATCATTGATGGATTATTAGCTGCCGAAGTGAATCTAGGCGGATTGCCTGGCATCTTGAAATCAATTGTTCCGTTTTACGATTTAGGCATTGGCTGGATCATACCAGCTATTATCGGTGCTTTGATTGGTGTACTTATTTCCATGTTTACCAGCCCACCAAAGCAACTTGCCTCATAATCATCGCAAATCAAAACATCCCCTTCCAAAGAAGAAGGGGATGTTTTTTTATTGTTCTTCATATACTAAAATAGAAAAATTCATGACTTTTGTACGAAAACACATGTTGACATCAGGCGTACATCCTTTATAATTAGTGATTGTTAATGATGAACGGTTACCTAGCAACTAATTAACAGAATATTTCAACATAATAATGGAGGCTTTAAATGCAATGAAGGCAACTTTGTCGACGAAAGATACGGTTATCATAGGTTTTATGCTGTTTGCTCTATTCTTCGGCGCCGGTAATATGATTTATCCACCAGAGCTTGGGCAATATGCTGGGCAAAATGTGTGGAAAGCAATGGGCGGATTTTTATTAACAGGTGTCGGTTTACCTCTTCTAGGGATTATTGCAATCGCTTTGACAGGTCGAGATGCGAAAGGATTAGCTGATAAAGCTCACCCAGCTTTTGGAACAGCGTTTACCGTTATTTTATATTTATCTATCGGGCCACTTTTCGCTATTCCTCGTACAGGAACGGTTTCATATGAAATTGGTGCACTACCCTTTTTAGCTGGTGTACCAGCTTGGCTCTCACTTTTTTTATTTACACTGGCCTTTTTTGGTATTACCTATTATCTTGCGCTAAATCCAACGAAAATTGTGGATCGTGTAGGGAAAGTGTTAACACCGATTAAATTTACGATCATTTTGATTATTATCGTCAAAGCCATTTTGACACCGATGGGCGTCATTGGCACACCTGATGTGTCCTATAGCAATGGATCATTTTTCAAAGGGTTTTTAGAAGGCTATAAAACCATGGACGCTCTTGCATCTATTGTGTTTGGGGTTGTTGTCATCAACGCCATTAAAGGACGTGGTGTAACAAGTAAAAAGGCACTCACTTCTGCTTGTATCAAAGCAGGTCTAATTGCAGCTTGCGGATTAACATTTGTTTATCTATCACTTGCTTATTTAGGTGCTTCAAGTACACACGCCATTGGTTTTGTTGGAGATGGTAGTAAAATCTTGGCTCAGTCTTCACAATTTCTTTTTGGCAGTTTAGGTAATATTGTGTTAGGCGCGGCGATTACGGTTGCCTGTTTAACTACAAGTATCGGTCTCGTGACATCGTGCGGAGAGTATTTCTCAAATTTATTACCTAAACTTTCTTATAAAATGGTCGTTACACTCGTCACATTATTCAGTTTTATCATTTCAAATTTTGGACTTGCTCATATTATCGCTTTTTCAGTACCTGTGTTAACTGCGATTTACCCGTTAGCAATTGTGATTATCGTTTTATCACTTGCTGACAAATGGCTTGGTCATAGAAGACCTGTGTATGTCCTTACTTTGATTTTAACTGGCTGCGTCAGTCTGTTTGACGGCTTAGCAGCGGCGAAACTGCCGATTGGTCCTGTGAAAGATCTCTTTCAAACGATCTTGCCGCTATATGACCTTGGCATTGGCTGGATTATGCCTGCCATACTCGGAGTCGTGATTGGATTTGTCATCTCTCTTTTCACTTCTTCTGCTTCAGAAGAACGCCAAAAACAAGTTTCATAACATGGAAAAAGCTGAAGTCCATTTTAGGACTTCAGCTTTTTTATTGATGCTGATATTCTTTTTCTTGCTGAGTTAAAAGCTTCTGGACGGCTCCAGGTGATGCTTTTTCGACAGCTGCTGCTGCCACTTCAAATGAATCGTTATAATCATAGGCATAAAATCTTCGTTCTGCCTCTTTTAATTGCTCTGAAAGAATGTGGTTTTGACTTCTAAACCGGTTGCCATATTGTATAATCCGTTCAATTTGATCCACTTTACGAAGCATGTCATGTGTTTCATCAACCACATGTCTGACTGTTTCAGAGGCTTCTTTTAATTGCTGGTTCACTGCTGGCATATTCAGCGGCAAATTCTCTAGCTGCTCCTGCACTTGCTGAATCATCTCCTGCGCTTTTTCAGCACGATCTTTGATGTCAGCAGGTACACCTGGAATGTTGCTTTTGTGCAGCTGGCGCACTGTATCTGTCAACATGGTTTTAAGTTCAGCCAATGTTTCTCTTGCCTGTAATTCTTCTTTTCGTAACGATTGAAGGTGATCTTTAAACGCTTCATGAAGTGTTTTGGCATCCTCAATAAAGGTCTCAAGCTGATTGATTTCATCCATTAATAATGTGTATGCGACATGGTCACGATCAAGCTTCTCTCGTATTTGCTTCATAAGCTTTTCAATTTCTTCTAATCGTTTTTCGAATGCTTTCTGCTGATCCAGCTCTCCTGCTGTCAGCTTGTAGCTTTCTTTCACAAGAGCCGTTTCTGCCTTTGTCTGCGTGTGGTCTTGTTCAAGTTTTTCAAATGCTTCGGTCAGCTCAGGCATTTTGCTCTTGATTTCCTGACCTGCTTCTACTTCTGCTTCTAGCTGATCATACAGCGTCTGAATCGCATCATCAATCATTTGCAGAATGCTTGATGCTTCATCTAAGTTGAGTTCATCAATCAGCAGCTTCTCCGCACGGGTCAGCTGTTTATTCAAGTTCTCCAGCTCTTTTGTGATCTGGATGTGCTCTAGCTTGTAGCCTTTGTCTGTCATTTCTTTATAACCGTCTTTCAGTTTCGTCAGCTGACCTGGCACAGTTTGTTTACAATCTGCGATGAGCTTCGGTACATCATTGATATATAATTGCAGCTGATCGAGTCTGCGGTCTTGCTCAAGCAAAATTTTCCTTGCTGTCATGTAGTTTCCGTTTTCTGTCTCTTCTTCATACTGCTTGATCCCTTCCCAGGCCTCATCTAAGTCCTGCTCCATTTTGTCATAAAGGGTGCCGTATAAATGGCTGTAAGCAAGTAGATTTTTTCGTACCGTTTGATATTGCTCTTTGACCTTCTCGATGTCTTTTCGGTTTTGCTCTTCACTTGTGACAAGGTCTGCAATCTCTTTTAAAATGTCTTCGATGTTTGAATCAGCAGCGGTGAGCAGATCTCCTATATGTGCAAGAACTTGCTTTGCTTTGGAGAATCGATATTTATCAGAATACTCCTCTGCATCATATAATAGCTCCTCTACCTTTGGAAGATGGGCTGTGACGATATCGTCCCACTCTGCACGCCATCTTTCAAAAAACTGCTCTGTTTCTCCGGTCATTTTTAAATGTTTGATTTTTGAAATTTCTTCTACAATTGATCTGTTTAAAATTTCGATTTTCCATGCTTCCAATCGGTCAATCTCTTTATATATATTTTTTCTGAGGAAATAACCGACTGAAAACAAAGCAAGCAAAATGACAATTAAACCGATGATAAACTCCATAATGAGCCCCCTTGTTGTGATCTAAGTGATGTCAGGGTAGTGTCCCGAGTAGACCTGAGAACCCTTTCGTGTCCGCTTTGCATTTGTTTTTTATAAGCAGGATTGTATTTTTGCCAATACGATCCATTCACGGTTTTATGTATGTTTTTTCAAGAAAGTCATTCAGGCTTTCTATCATTTGATCACATGTATTGATGTGACCTGTTTTTATGTATGCGGAAGCTGTCGTTTTCATTGTTATTATGATACCATGTAACCAGCATTTTTGGTCATGATTTTTCATTATTTTCGCTGATAAACATGACGTTTTTCAAAATATCGACAAGAGGTGACGACATGTTGAAACAAGATGCACATTTACATACGCCATTTTGCCCGCACGGTACGCTTGATCCTTTTCATTCTTATATTGAAAAAGCAATGAAAAAGGGATTTGATTCCATCACCTTTACCGAGCATGCCCCGCTGCCTCCTTCGTTTCGAGATCCAACGCCTGAGCAGGATAGTGCCATGAAGCTTCAAGACCTTGAAGCGTATTTGACGAAGCTGGATCAGCTGAAACAGGAATACAAAGGACAGTTAATAGTAAAAACTGGGCTTGAGGTCGACTATATCAAAGAGTATGAAGAGGAAACAAGTGCCTTTTTAGACTGCTACGGCCCTGAACTAGACGATAGCATTTTATCTGTTCACTTTCTTCCTGCTGGCAATGATTATATTTGTCTTGATTTTGATGAGCACGCCTTCAAGCAGCTGATCAGTATCTATGGCAGCACCGAACACGTCTATCAAAGCTACTATGACCAAATTCATTCTTCTATTCTATCATCTTTAGGTCCATATAAGCCAAAGAGAATCGGTCATATCACCCTTGTCCAGAAATTCAAACAACTTTTCCCATACGAAATGTCGCCAAAACTATGTCAAAGGGTGACCCTTTGTCTTGAAGAAACGGCAAAAAAAGGCATGTCCTTAGATTTTAATACATCAGGTCTTCGTAAAACATATGCCAGAAGTATCTATTTAGATCAATGGATGATCGATCTTGCAAAACAGAAAAAAATTCCGCTCATATTCGGGTCTGATGCCCATCAAGCGGAAGATCTCGGGTATGCGTATGATCAATTTGAAGACATCATGAGTTTCAGGTGAGGATCAAGTGCGGGTTCATTTGGTTCTAACAGATGATGAAGCGACCGGCTCAGTTCCTTATAGTACGTTTGATAAAAGTAAGGCTCGCTTGGGTTGATATAAAGCACCTCTGTTAAATATTGCGGCTGCAGATATGGCATCATCAGAAGTGATTTTAGCTGGATCATAAATGATGAGAGTGACAGCTGCTTACAAATCACATGGGTGCTTTTTCCTTTTTCAATGATGAGCTGAAACAAGTATTTTTCCTTTGTTAAATAGGTGGACATGATTTCCCTGATCAGCGTTGAATCAATGGTCACTTCTCGATAAACGAAACGGGTTAATTGACGATTTTCATGCTGATAAGATAAAATATCAAAAACCACATGAAGTAAACATTCTTTTGCATGACGGGTTTCCATGTGCTGGATGTGCGATTCAATCATCTGAATGTACCCTTCATAAAAATCGGATACGAGCTGCTCGAGCAGCCCTCCTTTTCCTTGAAAGTAATAAGATATATGGGCAACGTTGACGTTTGCTTCCTTCGCAATCTCACGGACAGAGGTTCCAGAAAATCCTTTTTGGTTAAAAAGTCTGATGGCAGCTTCAATAATACGGTCTTTTGTTTGCACGGTTGTTGATGTTTTCATCCGCTCACCCCTCTTCATGTGTACATACTTCAAGGTGAAGGCGGAAGTTCCTTTAATCATTGCTCGACAAATCCCACATGCGAAGCGCAAGTTATGTATTTTTGAGATAGAAAGTAGGAGATTTTCATGTTTCATGTCGAAAAACAGTCTGGCGATCCATCGAAAGACTATCAATTACTCATCAAGCAAGTAGAAGCGATTACGGATGGTGAACCTGATCTCATTGCCAACCTAGCCAATGCTGCGGCGCTGCTTTATCACTCGCTTCCTGAAGTCAATTGGGCTGGATTTTATTTAGCAAAAGACGGAGAGCTTGTGCTTGGTCCATTCAACGGACTGCCCGCATGTGTACGCATTCCTTCTGGAAAAGGGGTTTGCGGTACAGCATTTGCGACAGGTGATGTACAGCGTATCGCTGATGTGCATGCATTCCCTGGTCATATTGCATGTGATGCAGCATCGCAATCTGAAATTGTGATCCCACTTAAAGTAAATGGACAAATCATTGGGGTACTCGATATTGACAGTCCAGTGAAAGATCGTTTCAATGCAATAGATGAAACGTACTTAGTTCAATTTACAGAGGTTGTCCAAAATGCGTTATCAGCATCTACTGATGTGTCATGATACTTGAAAAGCAGACAATGCGTCTGCTTTTTTGTTTTGCTTTCTTCCCGAATGAATGCCGACCACGTTTGACCTTCTCCTCTTTAAATAGGTTGACTTCTCCTATCTGGCGTCATATAATAGAGTTTGTGTGAAATATGGCAGCCTTTTTGTTCGGCTTTTTTGTATCATTTTGTTCCTTCTATATGGAGGTGCATCTTGTAACTCCCTGCTGCTGGAGCGAGGATGCATGAAAACATAATGACGGAAAAGACAAAGAACAGACGGTTTTTATTTTTCACAAATAAAAACAATAAGGAGGAGTCACATTATGGCTCGCTATACAGGTCCAAGTTGGAAGATTTCCCGCCGTTTAGGCATTTCATTAAGCGGAACAGGTAAGGAACTTGAAAAACGCCCTTACGCTCCAGGCCCACATGGTCCAGGACAACGCAAAAAACTATCTGAATACGGTTTACAATTACAAGAGAAGCAAAAGCTTCGTCACATGTACGGTGTCAACGAACGTCAATTCCGTACTCTTTTTGACAGAGCTGCTAAACTTCCTGGTAAACAAGGTGAAAACTTCATGATCCTTCTTGAAACTCGCCTTGACAACCTAGTATACCGTCTTGGCCTTGCTCGTACGCGCCGCCAAGCTCGTCAGCTAGTAAACCATGGTCACATCCTTGTTGATGGAAGCCGTGTAGACATCCCATCTTTCTCTGTGAAACCAGGTCAAACGATTGCTCTTCGTGAGAAATCTCAAAACCTTGCAGTTGTGAAAGAATCAGTTGAAGTGAACAACTTCGTACCTGAATACCTTACTTTCGATGCTGAAAAGCTTGAAGGAACTTTCACTCGTCTTCCAGAGCGTTCTGAATTAGCGCCTGAAATCAGCGAACAACTAATCGTTGAGTTCTACTCTCGTTAATTTCATGACTCTCTCAGAGAGTGATCAAACAAACCCTAGAGACCTTGATTGTTCAAGGATTTCTAGGGTTTTTTGTTTGGTCTTTTGTACGATACTCTCTAGCTACAAATTTACACACAAGAAAATTAGAACACCGATTACTCTTTACTCTTTTTCGTTTTCCTCTTACAATTACATTTACTGGATAACTCACAACTTAAAACAATAATGTAAAGAACGTTAAGGAGGAAAGCAATTTGTCGATTATTTCATTTATGTTAGCACTTATGCTCATTTCAATTGTTATCTATGCGATTTTGAGAAAGACAAAAGTTGTCGATGAAGCGCCTGGAGCTATCGCTGAAATTCTCCTCATTTTACTCATCTTTTTTTCGATTAGTTTTGTCATCATCATTCCAAGTTCTGTACTTTATGTTGTTTCATTAGGAGTGAATTTTCTTTTTGGAGAATATATTACCTATGCATCATTTCTTTCATTATTGACCTTCTGTCTATTCGTCAGTGGGATTGTTCTTTTTTGGTCGATCTTTTTAGTATTCATTGGTAAAGGAATTTCCTCTTTGCTAAGATTTCCTCAATGGTTCACGTTTATCTTTGAATTTTTACTCTCATGGATCGTTGTGCATTTCTCA
Source organism: Bacillus altitudinis 41KF2b (assembly GCF_000691145.1). GTDB lineage: Bacteria > Bacillota > Bacilli > Bacillales > Bacillaceae > Bacillus > Bacillus altitudinis. The sequence continues at coordinate 307,731 of NZ_ASJC01000003.1, forward strand.
ATTAAGTTTGTCCTTAATATGAACATAGTCAATGTCTCCATTTGGGAGCACGGCACACTCATTTTATCTTTCTTTGTCAGCTTCTTATTTATTGGAATTGATCTCATCTACTCAAGTATTGAACAACGAAAACAGCCGCTGGATGAACAAGCAAAAAGCTCCTAGAGATGATTCTAGGAGCTTTTGCTTGCCCAATTTGTGATCAGCTGCTCAGTTGTCAGGATAGTCGCAAATTCGTCATGCAGTGTTGCAAGTGAAAGGCGATGGATCGTTTCTGGATCATAGTATGTACCGGTTTGATCTGCGAGTCCAAAGGCGGCTGTTGCATCCGACATGAGGTATGTCTCAAAGCCTAGGTTTCCACTCATTCTTGTTGTGGTAGATACGCAGTGCGGTGTTGTAAGTCCAGCAATCACAACAGTGTCGATCTCGTTTGATCTTAGTTGTTCCTCTAAGTTTGTACCTATAAAGCTACTGTTGACTTTCTTTTGTATGACCGTTTCTTCATCTAGCGGTTTGGCGATCTCTTTGAAGGAGTGCCCTTCATTTGCTGGATGAAATAAGGAGTGCGGCTGATCCGATGTATGCTGAATATGAATGACTGTCCAGCCTTTTTCTCTCCAAAACGTCAATAGACGACTGATATTCTTCTCTGCATCTAGGTTATTCCGTTCTCCCCATTTTTCGTGCTCGAATGCTTTCTGTACATCAACCATAATCAAAGCCTTTTGATGTTGTTGCACAAATCCCCACCTCCAAAGAATCTGAATCATTACTTGTAGTGTAAGGAATGGTGGTTGATTTGTACATGTTTTTATTTGGCTATGTACGATGTTTTGTCTGTTTTTGCAGTAAAAAGACAAACCACACACTGGCTATTAAGTAATAGATACCAATGATGGATGTACAATTAGATATGACTTCTGCCCATTGCACTGATTTGACGATTGCCATCCAGATCATATAGATAATCAGAAATGAACATGGGAAATAGAGAAAGTAGCCTAAGAAATATTGTTTGAGTTTTTGCGTCATCTTTTATCCTCCTAAAAACCTTCTGCAACACCTAGTAGACCCTATATAACCATGACATCAAAAAAGACAGCACAAATCGCTGTCTTTTTCATTTTTTAATTCGTATTCTGTCCTCCGCCATTCAATCCTTCTTTCACATAGCCCTTGACTTGGCTTGAGGTTAATAGACCGATATGTCCAACGCCGTGGATGAGGACGTTTCTCGCGCCAATTAAGCGTGAGAGGCTGTTGACGACAATGAGATCGGCTGAGCTATAGACAGATGTGTAAAGAATTTTTTGATTTGGATCGGTGCCTGGTAATGCTCTGAGTGATACGAGTCCATTCGCTCCACCAAGTGTGACGACGTTTTCAATTTTATCTCCGCCGTCTAGGTTTTTAATATAGTATAACGTGTTCGCACCACCCATACTATGAGCCACAATATCTACTTTTTTGGCGCCCGTTTTGGCTAGTACATCTTTGACGAATCTAGAGAGCCTCGGGCCATTGTTCAGGTTATTACCTGTTTTGTCTATGAAATCGATTGCAAAAAGTTGGTTTTGATCCCATCCCTGTGATACCAAGTATCGTTTGATCGAAGCAAAGTTATAAGACGCACCGCCCATACCATGCACCATCACAACCGGATTATGCGCAGCCGCTTTGGCTTCTTTCGGCTGGATGAAGGCCATTGAACCTAGCACTAAGGCAAGGGCAACAAGAATTTGCAAACTCTTTTTCTTAAATCGAATCACTTTCATTCCCCCTTATTCATCTTATTCGACTCTATTTTATACAAGAAAAATATGTCAGAAAAGTGAACAAGGTAATGTTTTATGAGATGATTTTACAGCACAATACCTAATGAAAAAGCACCATGGTCTTTTTGAAATTAAAACAAAAAGACTACGAGCCTCTCTATCTTTCATATATAATGTGAATAGACAAAAGGAGGTTCTACTAGATGCTATTTACTCAAACACCTGCACCACCTTACTATGCAGTCATTTTCACATCAAAACGAACGAAGGTTGAGCAGAAAGAATACGCTGCTGCTGCTCAAAAAATGGAACAATTAGCGAAAGAACTAGACGGGTTTCTTGGAATAGAAAGTGCACGAGATGAACATGGTGTTGGAATCACTGTCTCTTACTGGGATTCATTAGCAGCCATCAAAGAATGGAAAGCACATACAGCACATCAGCGTGTTCAAAAAAAAGGAAAAAAAGATTGGTATGAATCCTATACAACCCGAATTTGTAAGGTAGAACATGCTTATACAAACGAAGATTCACTTCTTGAATAAGAAACAGACAAATGAGAGAAAACCGCTCTGTAAAAGCTTAATTCCTACTTCTGAATAAAAAAGAAAAACACCTCAATGTATATGAACATTTGAGGTGCTTTTCATGGTACTTACTGTTTCATAAGGATTTATTTATACGTTACAAGGAAGTATTTCTTTTTCCCTCTTCTTAAGACGGTAAATTGGTTTTCAATTCGGTCTTCAGCTGAAAGGACATAGTCTTTGTCGGTTTGTCTCTCTCCGTTGATGTAGACGGCACCGTTTGTAATATCTTCACGTGCTTGACGTTTTGATGGAGACAGTTTTGATTCGACAAGAACATCAACAAGTGTTAATTCTTCTGCACTGTCTTTCTCCATTGATGGCACATCTTTAAAGCCTACTTTCACTTCTTCTGCTGTAAGAAATTTGATCTCGCCTTTAAATAGCGCATTTGAGATGTTGACAGCCTGTTCTAGTGATTCACGGCCATGCACAAGTGTTGTGACTTCTTCTGCCAAACGGCGCTGTGCTTCACGTTTTTCAGGGGCTGTTTGCACTTTTTCTTCATACGATGCGATCTCTTCTTTTGATAAGAACGTAAAGTATTTTAAGTATTTCACGACATCACGGTCATCTGTGTTAATCCAGAATTGGTAGAATTCATATGGTGATGTTTTTTCTTTATCTAACCAGATGGCACCGCCTTCTGTTTTCCCAAACTTCGTGCCGTCTGCTTTTGTGACAAGCGGCATGGTGAGACCGAATGCTTTAGCCCCTTCTGCTTCTGACTTACGGATCAACTCAAGTCCAGATGTGATATTTCCCCACTGGTCACTTCCGCCGATTTGCAGCTTACAGTTTTCATTTCTGTAAAGGTTCAAAAAGTCTAATGATTGCAGAATCACGTAGCTGAATTCTGTGTACGAAATCCCTGTTTCAATACGGGAGCTGACGATATCTTTTGCGAGCATGAAGTTGACACCGAAGTTCTTTCCAATATCACGAAGGAACGTGATGACATTCATTTGACTGATCCAGTCATAGTTATTGACGATAACAGCTGGGTTGTCACCTGCTTCAAAATCAAGGAATTGAGAGAGCTGTCCTTTGATTTTCTCTGACCACTGTTCGACGATTTCTGCTGGGTTTAGTGAACGTTCTGCTTTTTTGAAACTTGGGTCACCAATCAGTCCAGTTGCGCCGCCAACAAGTGCAATCGGATGATGACCTGCTTCTTGGAATCTGCGCAATGTTAAAATTGGGAGTAAGTGACCAATGTGCAAGCTGTCAGCTGTTGGATCAAAGCCGGAGTATAGCTTGATTTTTTCTTCTGCTAATAATTTTGTTAAACCTTCTTCATCTGTTTGCTGCTGAATTAATCCTCTGAACGATAAATCTTCCATCAATTGACTCATATCCAAATCTCCTTTTTTTACAATTCAACATAAAAAACGCCCCTTCGAATGAACGAAGGGACGATATATATCGCGGTACCACCCTGCTTAAAAGACAAAACAACACGTCTTTTCACTTACACTGATAACGGACAGATCCGTTCTTTCACTAATCAGATAGCATATGCTCCTTTTCGTAAAAGCGGTTCGTGAGGGTAATTCGAATATCTCTTTGTACTGACTCGCACCAGCCGTCAGCTCTCTTGGACAGGGAAAGATGATTCTACTGAATCTCAGTCAAAACCTTTTCATATTCAACTAAAGTCATTTTTAACATACTTTTGATATCAAGTCAACTGACGGAAGTGATTAATCTTCCATTGTCGAGAGATCGCCAGCAGGTAAATTCAGTTCCCACGCTTTTAGCACACGTCTCATAATTTTACCGCTGCGTGTTTTTGGCAGTTTGTCTTTAAACTCAATTTCTCTCGGTGCTGCATGTGCAGCGAGTCCTTTTTTCACAAACGTACGAATCTCTTCTTTTAGCTCATCTGTCGGTTCGTATCCGCTTCTAAGCGCTATAAATGCTTTAATAATTTCACCGCGCACAGGATCTGGTTTTCCGATGACACCAGCCTCTGCAATGGCCGGATGTTCCACCAGTTTACTTTCTACCTCAAATGGACCGACCCGCTCTCCTGACGTCATAATGACATCGTCGACACGTCCCTGGAACCAGAAGTATCCGTCTTCATCCATATAAGCTGAATCTCCTGAAACATACCAATCTCCCGGCATAAAGTAAGATTCATATTTTTCAGGATTGTTCCAGATCGTATGCATCATAGACGGCCAACCTTTTTTGATGGCAAGGTTCCCCATCCGGTATGGCGGAAGTTCATTTCCGGCATTATCTACAATCGCAGCTTCAACGCCTGGAATTGGTTTCCCCATTGACCCTGGTTTGATATCCATGCATGGATAGTTACAAATCAGCTGTGCACCTGTTTCTGTCATCCACCAAGTATCATGAATTCGTTTACCGAATACAGCGTCTCCCCAGCGGATCACTTCTGGATTAAGTGGCTCTCCTACACTTAACACATGACGGAGTGAGCTGAGATCATATTTTTGAATGAGATCGTCTCCTGCTCCCATCAACATTCTGAAGGCTGTCGGTGCACTGTACCAAACGGTCACACCAAGCGATTCAATGGTTTCGTACCACGTATCAGGGTTGAACCTGCCGCCTAAAATGACATTCGTCGCTCCATTCAGCCACGGAGAAAAAATACCGTACACCGTCCCTGTTACCCAGCCTGGATCAGCTGTACACCAGTAGACATCTTCTTCTTTCAAATCAAGTACCCATTTACCCGTCTGGCCTTGCTGCACCATTGCCCCATGAACATGGAGCACACCTTTTGGCGTACCAGTGGACCCTGACGTGTAATGAAGCAGGTATCCATCTTTTTCATCCATCCACTCAATTTCAAGTTCCTTCGCTGCCTGCTCAAATGCTTCTTCAAAGTGAATTGTCCGCACACCATCTGCATCCTCTTTTTCACCACCGACAATGATGACGGATTCAAGCTTTGGAAGTTCTGCAAACGGAATCCGCTCAAGCAGATCAGGCGTTGTCACAATCACTTTTGCCTCACTATTTTCTAAACGATCTTTGACGGCACCTTCCATAAATGCCTCAAATAACGGACCGACGATCGCACCAATTTTGACAGCACCAAGCAGTAGAAAATAGAGCTCAGGTGATCTTGGCATAAAGATAAACACGCGATCCCCTTTTTGCACATGTGCCTGTTCTCTTAATAGATTTCCTGCTTTGTTTGTCTTGATTTTCATATCCCTGAACGTATACTTTTCATCCCGCTGTGAATCTTTGTAGTGAAGCGCCACCTTGTTTTTACGAAACGAGTCCGCATGTCTGTCAATCGCTTCATAAGCTGCATTTACTTTTCCTGTTTCATACCAAGAGAAATTTTTTCTCGCTTCCTCCCATGAAAATTCTTTGTATGCTTGCTCATAATCATTTAAATGATAGTCCCCTTTTACTGATGGTAGCGTTTCCACTTTCATCAAACAGTCCCCCTTTGCATACGTTTACAATGACCATTATAGTATAGATGACTTTTTTTCTCAATTTTTAAAAAACTTCTGATGAAACCGTTTTAATTATTGTCAGATTTAAGATAAAATAGAGACGACTCACTAGAATTTGAGGCGGTGGATACGTGGAGCATCCTAAAACTTATTATTCAAAAACAATTACGAGAGAAACAGGCACCATCCTGATTGAAGGACCGGTACCTGCATCAGAGCTTGCGAACTATACGTTTCATGAAGGACTAACGGCATTTCGCACGCCTGAGGAACAGAAACAAGCACTTGTTGAAATAGCAGATCTTCCTGAAGGACGTATTATCATTGCTAGGGTGGATGAGCTTGTCGTAGGCTATGTCACGTATTTGTACCCTGATCCGCTTGAACGCTGGTCAGAAGGCAACATGGACAATTTAATTGAGCTCGGTGCCATTGAAGTCGCTCCTCCATTCAGAGGCTGTTCACTTGGCAAGCATTTACTGGATGTGAGCATGATGGATGAGCAAATGGAGAATTACATTATCATTACAACTGAATATTACTGGCATTGGGATTTAAAGGGGACAAAGAAAAACGTGTGGGAGTACCGCAAAATGATGGAGAAAATGATGAACGCAGGCGGTCTTGTCTGGTTTGCAACAGACGAGCCAGAGATCAGCTCACATCCAGCCAATTGTTTAATGGCACGGATCGGAAAAAATGTAAGTCCTGATTCGATCGAGCGTTTCGATCGTCTTCGCTTCCATCAGCGCTTTATGTATTAACGTTCAATTCGTTTTTTTGGCAAAGGGGATTGGTAAACATGATGATTGAACAAATTATGGAGCGTGATGTGATCACGCTTCGCAAAACCGATACGATTGAAGAGGCCATTCAAAAAATGAGTGCACATCACATTCGGCATATTCCCATCGTATCTGAGCAGGGATCTGTCATTGGGATGGTGACAGATCGGGATATTAAAAATGCCAGTCCAAGTATTTTTGAAACAGAGAAAAGGCAGCTTTTTATTCAGCGGCCGGTTGAAGACATCATGGTGCTAGAGACGATTACCGCTCATCCGCTTGATTTCGTTGAGGAGATTTCAAGTGTCTTTTTTGAACACGGAATTGGCTGTCTTCCCGTTGTGAGACGCGGCAAGCTTGTAGGGATCATCACAAAAACAGATTTACTTCGTACGTTTGTAAGACTAACAGGTGCAGATCAGCCTGGATCACATTTAGAGGTTGAAGTAGCGCAAGTGACAGAGGGTCTTGCAGACATTACGGCCATTTTAAAAGAGCAGCATATTCAAATGCTGAGTGTACTCGTGTACCCACATGCCAATGAATCCTCTAAAGTGCTCGTCTTCCGCCTTCAAACGATGCATGCTGATCATGTGACGAAGCTAATTCGTGCAAAAGGCTATAAGGTGCTATGGCCTATGGAGCAGACGATCAAATGAAGGAAGCGACCTTTGTTTTTTCACCATCTTTTCAAACGTACCAGTTTCACCAAGATCATCCCTTCAATCAGCTTCGCGTCTACTTAACTTATGATCTTCTTCAAAAAATGAAGGCGTTAACGGATGATGAGATTGTCGCACCTCGTATGGCGACGCTGGAGGAGTTAAAGCTTGTCCATACAGCAGACTACATTCAAGCAGTACAGCGGGCAAGTGAAGGAAAACTGTCCACCGCAGAGGGGGAACGTTATGGTCTTGGCACTGAGGACACCCCGATGTTTGCAGGGATGCACGAGGCAGCTTCTCTCCTAGTTGGCGGGACATTAACAGCGGTTGATCAAGTGATGCTTGGACATTCGCAGCATGCGCTCAATCTTGGCGGCGGGCTTCATCATGGATTTAAAGGACGTGCCTCTGGCTTTTGTATTTATAATGACAGCTCGGTGGCCATTCAGTATATTCAAAAGACATATGGCGCTAGAATTTTATATATTGATACAGATGCTCATCATGGCGATGGTGTACAATTTAGCTTCTATGATGATCCAGAGGTATGTACTGTTTCCATTCATGAAACAGGGCGCTATTTGTTCCCTGGAACTGGACAAGTACAGGAAAGGGGTCATGATAAAGGCTATGGCTATGCATATAATATCCCGCTTGACGCATTTACAGAAGACGAATCATTTTTAGAAGCCTATCGAACAGCAGTGACAGAGATTGCTGCTTTTTTTAAACCAGATGTCATTTTGACGCAAAATGGAGCAGATGCCCACTATTATGACCCTTTGACACATTTATCTGCTACCATGAAAATATATGAGGAAATTCCTAGAATTGCCCATGAGCTGGCGCATCAATATTGTGATGGAAAATGGATCGCTGTGGGCGGAGGCGGCTATGATATTTGGCGTGTCGTCCCAAGAGCATGGAGCCGCATTTGGCTTGAGATGAAAGGCATTACACCACCAGATGCGCTTCCTCTGGAATGGATTCGGGCATGGGAAAAACAATCGCCTGTTCCGCTTCCATCCACATGGCTAGATCCTGACGATTTATATCCACCGATTCCAAGAAGAGCAGAAATTACAGAAAAAAATGCACAAACGGTAGAAAAAGCACTCATGCCTGTTCGACGAGAAAAGAAAAAGGCATAAAAAAAAGCAGGCGTCCACTGATCAAGTGAGCCTGCTTTCTTTTTTATTTCGTCGATTGTCTTTCTTCGATTCTATGTGGCAATTCAACAATTTGATCTTCTACTTGTTCTTTGTTCATGAGCTTTGTCAAAAGTCTCATCGCAACAGCGCCAATATCGTAAGTCGGCTGAACAACTGTTGTCAATTGAGGGCGCACCATGAGGGATAGTCTTGTGTTATCAAAGCCAATCACTTCTAAATCTTCAGGAATTGATACGCCTCTGTCCTGCGCTCCATGAATGACACCTAGCGCCATTTCGTCAGTCGCTGCAATCACAGCCGTCGGCTTGTCAGATTGATCAAGCAGATTAGCCAGCGCTTCAATACCAGAGTCATATGAGTAGTCTCCTTCAGCAACAAGCGCTTCGTCAAATACGATACCAGCTTCTTCAAGCGCACGCTTATAACCAGCAAGCTTTCTCATAGAGTTAATTGGTTCTGACATTGGTCCAGATACAAACGCAATTCGTTTATGTCCTTTTTCAACTAATAGCTGAACTGAATCATAAATGGCTTGTTCATAGTTAATGTTGACTGATGGTGTTTGTGCCTGCTCTTCAACAGATGCTGCAAGTACAATTGGTACAGGAGAGCGCTTAAATTCTTCCACATGCACATCTGTAATGTTTCCGCCCATAAAAACGATTCCATCTACTTGTTTGCCAAGCATTGTGTTTAACAAATGAAGTTCTTTATCAGTATTTTGGTCTGAGTTGCTCAAAATAATGTTGTACTTGTACATCGTCGCAATATCTTCAATTCCTCGTGCAAGCTCTGAATAGAAGATACTTGAAATATCAGGGATGATGACCCCAACTGTTGTGGTCTTTTTACTTGCAAGGCCTCGTGCGACTGCGTTCGGACGGTAGCCGAGACGATCAATTGCTTCAAGCACCTTTTTTCTTGTTGTTGGTTTTACGTTTGGATTACCATTAACAACGCGTGATACCGTTGCCATACTTACGTTTGCTTCTCTTGCTACATCATATATTGTAACATTATTCACATAAATCACTCCTTCAAATACACTTCATATCTATAGCATTCACCAATTGGATAGAGACATGTCAGATACGAGGAAAATAATATCCTATTTGTCATTAAAACGATGAAAAGAGACACATAATTTTTCAATCTACATCAAAATGACCTTCTTTTATGAAATTATACACGTTTTTTCATCATATGAAAACGTTCCCTTTCTTTTTATAACTAAATTAAACAAACTTTAATGAGCTTGTTACCTGTAAATTGAATCATATTTCACCAAAAGTCGTCGTGAACGTCAGCTATGACAATGATCTTAGCAGATTCTATCAAATTTTAAAAATGAAAACATTGTGAACAAGCGTGTTTTAAGCTTGCAATGTGTTTTCTTCCTTTCATTGCCAGTCTTATCGTATTTTTTCATGAAAAAAACCGCCGGGCTGTCATCCGGCGGCTTTTCTATTTATGATTATGCGTGAATGTTGACAAGTGGTCTTAACGCATCTAACCATTTTTCGAATTGTGGAATGTCCATTTGCTGCGCTGAATCAGATAGGGCAACAGATGGGTCTGGATGCACTTCTGCCATCACACCGTCTGCTCCAATCGCAAGAGCTGCTTTAGCCGTTGGAAGAAGTAGATCTCTACGTCCTGTTGAGTGTGTCACGTCAACAAAGACTGGTAAATGTGTCTCTTGTTTCAAGATTGGCACAGCCGAGATATCTAGTGTATTTCTTGTGGCTGTTTCGTAAGTGCGGATGCCTCGCTCGCAAAGGATGATTTGGTCATTTCCTTGTGCGATGATGTATTCAGCTGCATTGATGAATTCTGAAATCGTTGCTGCTAGACCGCGTTTTAAAAGAACTGGTTTGTTCACAGATCCAGCTTCTTTTAAAAGCTCGAAGTTTTGCATGTTACGTGCTCCAATTTGGATGACATCGATATGCTCAATCGCTTCTTCAATATGAGCAGGGTTCACGATTTCACTAATAACAGCAAGACCGTATTCATCCGCTACACGCTTTAGAATCTTTAGACCGTCTACGCCAAGTCCTTGGAAGTCGTATGGACTTGTGCGAGGCTTAAATGCGCCGCCACGAAGAAGTTTTAGTCCCTGCTGTTTCGCTGCTGCCGCTACTTCTGCAACTTGCTCGTAGCTTTCAACGGCACATGGTCCAACGATGAAACGTTGTTTTCCGTCACCGATCGCTTCTCCATTGATATTTACAATTGTATTTTCAGGTTTTTTCTTACGAGAAACAAGAAGTGCTTTGCTGTGGTCATCTTCTTGAAGCTCTAAGCCTGCTTTGAAAATTTCTTTGAAAATATGTTGAATCGTTGAATTTTCAAATGGGCCATCATTTTCTTCAAGAATTTGATTTAGCATTGTGCGCTCTCTGACAGGGTCATAACGGTTGACACCTTGCGCTTCTTTTGCCTTTCCAATTTCTTTTACAATGTTTCCTCTTTCATTGATCAGTTTTAAGATTTGAAGATTTAGTTCATCTGCTTGCTGTCTCAATTGTTCCAATTCATTGTTGCTCATTTTTGTCATCCTTTCCTCTGCCCGCTCTCGCTTTTTATTTTTGATCTCTTATAATAGGGTTTATTATAAACAAAGATTTCGGAATTGTCACGAAAAAATTCTTTATTACCCAAACGCTTTTAAGCGATAAAGTATTATGTGTAAGATTATAGCATACTTTTGATACAAGTAAACCTTTTTTATAAAAAAAACGTCAGCAATCGCTGACGTTTTTCTACATGTTATGTTCAAGCGCTTCTTTTGTAATGCTTGAGTGAGAAGCATGCCACTTTACTTTGCCACCGCTAAAGATGAGTGCCTGCGGGCTTTCGTGCTTGATCCCTGACTTTTCAGTCACATAGGATGAAAGCTCTCTTGTGTTTTGAATTTGCAAGAAATAAGCAGGAACATCCTCATGTTCTGACGCAAACGCTTCAAACTCTTGAAAAGCAGCTTGGCTGATTGGACATGTCAAACTGTGCTTAAAAAAGACAAAGGTTCCGTCTTGATTCGTTAGTTGATCAAACTGTTCTTCTGTTTCTATGAGTTGTTTAGACATGATGTGCTCCTTCCTAACTTAAGCAGCGAGTTAGCCTTTCGTAGATTGTTCTACTTTTTCTTTGACATCTTTGATGCCGTCTTCAATGTCTGCTTTTGCTTCTTGTGCTCTTACTTTTGCTTCATCTGCTACATCTGAAGCTTCATTTGCAATATTTGCTGCAGCATCTTCTGCTTCGCTTTTTACTTGTTTAGCTTTTCCAGCTGTACGATCTTTTATGTCTTTTACTTTGTCTAAAATCTGGTTTGACTGCTCTGCTACGAGCTGAGACAATTCAGATGTTTTGTCTTTCGCAATCGTCACATATTCAGTGCCTTTTTCCTTTGCATCTGTTGTAAGACGATCTGTTTTTTCTTTTAGGGCATTCGCTTGGGTGTTCAAATCATCGCGAAGCTCTTTCCCTGACTTTGGTGCTAAAAATAATGCCGTTGTTGCACCGATAATGCCACCGATAAGTGTTCCGATCAAAAAGTCTTTGCTATTGATTCCGTCTTTGCTCATGATTATTCCTCCTATGCGAAAATGGTTGTTTATTGTTGTTTACGCTGTTTCCATTTTTTATAGATTTCAAGTGCTGCGTTACTCCAGCTTACCACATCCGTGACTTTCTCTTGATTTCGTTCAACGGATGAAGAAACCGCACCAGCTGCCTGCTTTATGCTTGTATTAAATTGGTTGATCGAGCCACCAATTCCCTGCACCGCATCCACAACTGTGTTAAGTTTTGCCGATTTGTCTTGAATATCTTCAGCAAGCTGATTGGTCTTATGTAGCAACTGTGCTGTCTCTGTGGTGATGCCTTGCATCTGTCCTTCAAGACCTTCTAAAGTTGATGCGACATTCTTTAATGTCAGCTGTAAGGATTTCAATGTTTTGGACAAGTAGATGACAAGAATGAGGAAAGCGATTGCGATGAGTGCAACGCTTAAATAGAGAATAATAATCATCTGATACCTCCTTTGCTGCGGGCATATTCAATTCAATACCCTCTCGTTGTATCATTCAAACATCGCCTAGAATGACCGATTGAATAATAATTCTACACTTATTCGCCAATTCCTGTCCACAGCGAACGAAAAAAAGCGGCACATCTTGTCACATTTAGCCCCTTTGTCACATTTTATTCAAAATAAAAAAGCGCCGATTGAATCGGCACTTTTTGATAGGCACTTATACTGCGACTTTCTCATAAGCACGAAGATACTTTTGAATATCTCCTGCTCCCATAAAGACCAAGATCGCATTTTCATGTGCTTTCAGCACAGATGTCTCTTCTTCTTCAATCAATTGGGCTTGCGGAATTTTTTCCCGCAAATCTTCAATGCTTAGTTTCCCAATGTTTTCACGAGCTGAGCCGAAAATATCACAGAGGTATACATAGTCTGCTTTTTTCAGACTGTCCGCAAATTCACTTAAAAATTGCTGTGTACGAGTGAAAGTGTGCGGCTGGAAGACTGCTACAATATCACGGTCTGGATACTTTTGGCGAGCTGCTTCGATCGTGACTTCAATTTCAGTCGGATGGTGCGCATAATCGTCAATTAAGACTTGTTCACCGACTACTTTTTCATTAAAGCGTCGTTTCACACCACCAAATGTCGTTAAAGCACCTTTGATGAGCTCTACATCAATGGCCTCATAGTGGCATAATGCAATGACCGCTAATGAGTTAAGGACATTGTGGTTTCCGTAAGCAGGGATGTAGAAGGTATCATAAAACGTATTACGTACAAATACATCAAATGTCGTGCCTTCTGTGTTTTTCACAACATTTCGTGCTTGGAAATCATTTTCTTCATTGAATCCGTAGTACACAACAGGTACTTTTGCTTGGATCTTGAGAAGATGCTCGTCATCACCGCAGGCGATGATGGCTTTTTTCACTTGAAGTGCCATGTTTTGAAACGCATCGAACACGTCATCAATATCCGTGAAATAATCAGGGTGATCAAAATCAATATTGGTCATGATCGCATAGTCTGGATGGTAGCTGAGGAAATGTCTGCGGTATTCGCACGCTTCAAATACAAAATACTCGCTGTTTTCTTTCCCCATTCCAGATCCATCACCGATTAAGTAGGAAGTTGGTTTTGCCGCTTGCATCACATGTGCAAGCAGACCTGTTGTCGATGTTTTACCATGAGCACCCGTAATTGCAACGTTTGTAAATGAATCCATGTATTCTCCAAGAAATTTATGATAACGAATGACAGGAATCCCTTCAGAAAGAGCACGCTCAATCTCAGGGTGTGTATCTGGGAATGCATTTCCTGCAATCACCGTCATCCCTGGCTGAATATTATCTGGGTCAAATGGAAGAATTTTAATATTTCGTTCTTCTAATGCTTTCTGTGTAAAGATATGTTTTTCGATATCCGATCCTTGGACAGTATACCCAGTATCATGAAGAATTTGGGCCAGTGGACTCATACCTGTCCCTTTTATTCCAACAAAATGATAAACAGTCATAATTGTACCTCCAACAAACGTCTATCTGACTTACAGTATATGACGCTCATTTCAATTTGCAACTTGTGATTTTTGTCTCTAGCTTAGCTGATCACAAATCGCAGCTCCAAATAAAGATTTTTTTCCGATCTTCCTATTCTAATCAATATTAACTATGATTAGTATCCGACAACTTTCCCATTTCTAACACCTGCTTTCGCTCATTTTCGTTAAAAAGCGTTCAGACAGGCATGCGAAAAGCGTCCAATTCAAAAATTGCACCTATGTGCTATCATACCATGTTTATCAAAAAAATGAAGTGGTTTGTTTAGATCAATTGTTCTAAATCACTCAGTGTCATGAGGACCTCTCTTGGCTTACTGCCTTTTGCACCAGAGATCATTCCTTCACGTTCCATCATATCAATCAATCTCGCTGCTCGATTGTAGCCAATTCTAAATCTTCTTTGCAAACTGGATGTACTTGCACTATTTTGCTCGATGGCGAATCGGCATGCGTCCATAAACAATTCATCTTCGTCTGTAATGGCAGAGCCTTGGAGCATCAATTCTTCCTGTTCAAAAAGGAACACAGGTTTGCGCTGTTTTCTCACATGCGCTACCACTTCATCAATCTCTCGATCTGATACAAAGTTCCCTTGCAGCCTTGTCGGTTTGCCAGAGCCATTTTCTAAGAACAGCATGTCTCCTTTTCCGAGAAGCTTTTCAGCACCTGCCATATCAATAATGGTTCTTGAATCCACTTGGCTTGAAACAGAGAAAGCAATTCTTGTTGGGATGTTTGCTTTAATGAGACCTGTAATGACATCAACAGAAGGTCTTTGCGTCGCAATGAGTAAGTGAATCCCGCATGCTCTTGCTTTTTGGGCAATTCGGCAAATGCTTTCTTCGACTTCATTTGGTGCGACCATCATTAAATCAGCCAGCTCATCAATGACAACGACAAGATATGGCAGTTTTTCACCCATTTGTTTTTCTTTCACCAGTTCGTTAAATCGTTTGATTTCTCTCACACCAGAGTGTGCAAACAATTCGTAGCGTCTTTCCATTTCATCTACTACCCATTTCAGGGCAGCTGTTGCTGTCTTGGCATCAGTAATAACTGGGCTCACAAGATGCGGAATGTGATTATACGGCGCCAGTTCGACCATTTTAGGGTCGATTAACAGCATTTTCACTTCATCAGGTGAGGCTTTAAACATCAGGCTTACGAGAATGGTATTAATACAGACACTTTTCCCTGAACCTGTTGCTCCGGCAATTAAGCCGTGCGGCATTTTTTGCAAATCAACCACAACGGGCTGACCGGAAATATCCAATCCGAGCGCCGCTGTTAATGGAGATGGATTGTCTCTAAAGGCACTGCTTCTGATCATTTCTCTCAAGAAAACCATTTTACTGTGAAGGTTCGGCACTTCGATTCCAATCGTGTTCTTCCCAGGAATTGGCGCTTCGATTCGAATATCTTTTGCAGACAAACTGAGTTTGATATCATCTGACAGGTTTGTAATTTTGTTCACTTTCACGCCTGGTTCAGGATGTACTTCAAATCTTGTAACAGAAGGACCTTGCGTCACATGAACAACACTTGCTCTGACATTGAAGTTTTTCAGTGTGGCATTGAGCAGTTCTGCCCGTTCTTTCACCCATGTTCCGTCCTCTTCTTTTTGTGCTGGCGGAACGTCTAGAAGAGCTAAACTCGGAAATACATATCCTTGTGCATCTGCCGTTTTCTTCTGTCCTTGCACGCGCTGATCACTTTTTAACATCATGACGTTAAAAGGAACGGTGGAGGTTTGACCGCTTGAGCGCTTTGGCTGTGGAGAAGACGGTTTTGGTTCTTCACGATTCGGTGCTTCTCGTTTTACTTCGGGCGTTTCTTCATGCTGCTCTGCCATATCCGCGGCGATCTCTGCTTGTCCAGAGTCAGCAAATTCATCTGATGCTTCTTCAACTGGCATGACTTCATCATCTGTTAATTTTTCTTCCGGCAGGGAATCATCATCTTGCAAATCTTGTATGATCACCGGTTCTTCTTGTTCAAATGCTGCCGCTGACACGTCTGCTTGACTTTCTTCTATCCATGCAGCCTCTGTTGTTTTTTCCATAGCCTCTACTTCATTCTCTTCCAGCATCGCAGTTTCTTCTACTGGGCTTTCTATCTCCATGTCGAGTGCTGGTGATGGGCTTTCAGCTGTTTCAAATGTAAAGCTCTCTTTTTTCTGAGCATCATCTTCAAGCGGAATCATCGGCTCTTCTTGTTCAATGGTGACTGTCTGTTCTTCCTCCATCTCTAGAGGCTCGTTAGATGCTTCAGCTTGCTCCATATGTAAGAATGCTTCCCGATCGTCTTTGGTCTGTGACAAAGCTTGATCTTGATCCTCTGTCTCACTGAAAGGCTCGTCATATAAACGTTCCATCGTTGATTGAACGTGATCTTGATAAGCGAGTTCCTCTTGCAAAGTAAGCGGGGTCGTGACAGGTTGCTTCTCTACTTGTTCTGCTGTTTGGGCTGACATCATGTCTTCCATACGTTGTTCTTTTCGTATAGACGGGATGTTCATTTGCTGTCTTACATTCCGTTCACGCTCTGCTTCTTCTGATAACAGTGTGACACGCTGTGACGTTTCTTCTGCCGATTTCATTTTGACAGAAGATGTGTCTTCTTTGGCTGCTGCATGTTTTGGACGCATATCCTGGTGGTAGCCATAGATCGGTGAAGGGATTTGCTCTGGTTTAAAAGGCTTTTTATTGAGATCAGGCTGCACCGTTTGTTTTGGCTGATAGGTCGTCTGCTTTGCCTTTGGCTGACTTGGCCGCGTGCGCCTTCTTTCTTGCTGCTTTGCTGCCTCACGTGCAGGTTCATCTGGAACGAGAGGAAAGCGGAAATTGCCTTTTGGATATTCATAATACACTTTCGTATCTTCAACTTTTTTATATTCTTTATGCTGTTCAACAGCTGGCTGCTTTGGTGCAATCGGACCTGTTTCAGGCCTCTCAGCTTTTTCTTCTTTTTTTTCTTCTCCTAAAAATACACTAAAAAATTTATCTAACCAACTCATCATTTATCACTCACTTTAACTCCCCTTACGTTTTCTTGGGCGATTTTTAGTATACCATTGCTTTTTCATGCAGAAAAGCGAGAAAAGTGCTACGCTTTGCTGTTCATGCTGTCTGTAGATGAAAAAAAGTCACTAAGTACGTACTTAGTGACTTTTGGTATAACACATTCTTCGCTCATTTGTACCCGTTTATGGGAGGTTACGCTTCAAATGGTTCGCCAGCTTGGTGACTTCCTTCTAGAACAAGGATTCCTTTTTCAGCAGGCGCATTCGGAAGATCTAATTCTTTTGCAGAACAAATCATTCCGCTTGAAGGAACACCTCTTAGTTCAGCATCTTTGATCACCAAACCGCTCGGCATCACAGCACCGACCTTTGCAACCACAACATATTGACCTTGATCAACGTTTGGTGCACCGCACACGATTTGTAAGGTTTCATCGCCAACATCTACTTGGCAAATGTTCAGTTTATCTGCATTCGGATGTTTTTCTTTTTCCTTCACATAACCGACCACAAACTTAGGTGATAGATCAACTGTTAATGTTTCACTGACACCGTTGCGGTTCAAAATTTCATTGATATCTTGAACAAGCGTTTCAGAAAGCGGTACAGATCCGTTTTCTTCAATTTTCATGTAAGTAGATGCATTGAAAATATTAAAACCTGTTGTTTCTTTTGTGTCTTGATTGAAGATTCTTACGACATCTCCAAACGTTTCATGACCTACTTCTTCTCTTGTTACATCTTTTAATGAAATAAGGAGTGTGTCGCCGACACCTTCTGCATTATAAAAAACGTTCATTCTTCAAAATTCCCTTCTACTGCTGTTTTGGTCTACTTTTTGCAAGAATAAAGATCGGTTCAAGCTTGCCTTCGTCATATAAAAATGACAAGGCCGTAATCGGAACCGTGCCGCTGGCGAAGAAGCTCATCGACATTTGCCCTAAAATATCATAGCCTGATTCATTGCGTACATCTGCAATGATGAACACATCTTGATGGGGAACGGAAATAGCCATTTGCCCCTCTACTTTTTGCGCGTATTCTTGTAAAATCGATTCATTTAATATTCTGCTTGCATCGTACCCGTCGTTTGCACGGAAGAAATAAAAACGGTTGCCCGCCACTTCATCCATTTTCACGACAGTCTTTAGTGACCGGACGTTAAAACTTGCGGTTTCTCTGATTCGTTCTTTAGTCCAGTTTTCCTTTTGCAGCATCTTCTCGTCAATTAATCTGTAGGTGCTTCCAAGGTCAAGTGCATAGTAGATTCTTGTCTCTGCTGTATGCTCATCAAAAACGAGTGGAATCTCATCACTTGATGTTTCTGGAAAGGACGTTGAACGAATGACCGGATAAATGTGCTTCTCTTTACCTGAGATGTGCTGCGCTTCACCTTTCATAGCACTGAGCGCTTCTTTCACATAATAAACGATCTCATCCAGTGTTTCATCAGGCTTTACTTCCCACTTTGCAATAATCGGCGGGAGCTCAAGCGTGATGCCCTTTCCTGTATGTTTATCTTCCACACGAAGCGTATCTTTTTCCCTGTCAAACTGGTGGGTCCAGCTGTCGTTCGTCAGACGGCTTTTCAATTGATTGGCAAGCTGTCTTGATGTCATTTTCGCCATAATAAGACTCTCCTTTCGTTATTTAGAAAGAGAATCTGTTAAAAATGCTTCAATCTCTTCCTTTGTCTTACGATCTTTGCTGACAAAACGGTTGATCTCTTGTCCGTTTTTAAAGACTAAAAAGCTTGGAATTCCGTAAATTTCCCACTCTGCACAAGTGTCGATGAACTGATCTCTATCCACATAGAAGTATTCAAATTCTGGATAGTTTGCTTCAAGCTCTGGCAAAAACGGCTCAATAAATGTGCAGTCCGGGCACCAGTCAGCTGAAAATAGTAATACGGTTAAGTCTTCTTGAATCACTTTTTGTAATTCTTCGTTTGATTCAATTTTTTTCATGTTTGATTCCTCCAGTTTGTATACTTAAATCTCCGAATTGTATATAGCCTTTCTTTCTCATCCATTCTGATACTACCAAACTAATCACTGCCGGGCCAACGATATGCAAGAGAGCAATTGCGAGGAAAACGGAAGGATGAAATCCCATGACTGTGAGAGTCATGAGCTGGCCGACAAGTCCGCTCGTTCCCATACCCGCTCCTGCCGCATTATTGACCATCCCAAAGCCAATGATACCAATTGGCGCAAGAATCAGTCCTGCAATCGTCGGCGGAATGAGAATGAGTGGATTTTTCACAATGTTCGGCAGCTGTAGTTTTGATGTTCCAATGCCTACCGCAGCAAGACCGCCAAAACGATTTTCTCTAAATCCTGCAGCAGCAAAGCCGACCATCTGCGCACAGCAGCCAATCGTTGCCGCACCAGCAGCAAGACCGCTTAAATCAAGCATCAGCGCAAGCGCAGCGCTTGAAATCGGTGAGCTAAGAGAAAGTCCAACAATGGTTGCAACCAGCATGCCCATGATGAGTGGACTTTGATCAGTCCCCCATACGATCAGTCTGCCGAGCCCTGTCATCACCGCCTGAATCCCAGGGCCGATGAAAGCAGCGGTGAGAAAACCTGTGATAATGGTCACAAGCGGCGTTAAAATAATATCAATTCTTGTCTCACCACTGATCAGTTTGCCTAATTCCACACCAATGAGAGCAGCCACGAAGCTTCCAGCAGGTCCCCCAAGCTCTGCTCCAGCGGCACCTGAAACAACACTTGCGAAAATAATTAAAGGAGAAGCGTTTAAGCGATAAGCAACCGCTACGCCAATTGCTGGTCCCATTAGCCCCATAGCGAGCGTTCCCATTTCCACGATGAGAGGAAATGATAACAGGCCGCCTGCTGTTTTTAAAATCAGCCCTACCACTAATGTAGCAAATAGACCTAAAGCCATATAAGAGAGTGCATCAATAAAATACACCTTTGGCGAAAGGGAAATACCCTTTCTTTTTAAATAAGTCATCAACGTCGTCTTCCTGCTTTCTCATAGGAAAGACGAAGAGGCCTGTCCTTCCCATTATATGTAGTCTTCTTACGATGAAAAATAGTCTCTACCATGAATATCATAATCATATTTTTTTTGCTTTATCAAGCACTTCTTGTGTAACATGAAAAGAAACAGGGCAAACCTTTACTAAGTTTGTGCACAAGGAGGAGATTGTTATGCAATTAACGGTTTATTTAGCTGGAGAAATTCATAGCCAGTGGCGCGATGAAATTAAGGAAAAAAGCCAGTCGTTGAAACTACCAGTGACGTTTGTTGGTCCAATGGAGAATCATGACCGATCAGATAACATCGGAGAAGATATTTTAGGCGGGCAGCCAAATGCCATCTTGAAAGACGATGCGGCTTCTGATTTGAACAATTTCCGCACCGAACTATTATTAAATAAGGCAGACGTTGTCATCGCCCGCTTTGGTGAGAAATATAAACAGTGGAACACGGCAATGGATGCTTCTTCTGCCATCGCCAAAGGAAAACCCCTTATTTTGATTCGTCCTAAAGAATTACATCATCCCCTAAAGGAATTATCAAACAAAGCAAATATCACTGTCGAAACAGTGAATCAAGCGATTAAGGCGTTGTCATACGTGTTTGAACAGGAATAAGAAAAAGGCTGTGCTCTTAAAAGAGGCAGCCTTTTTCTGATCGTTTACACTTGTTGATAAATCGAATCCACCGTGCTTTGATCACAATTTTTCACAAGACGAACAATTAATTCTTTTGCCGCTGCATAATCGTCCACATGCAAGACAGAGTGACTTGTATGAATGTAACGCGCACATACACCAATAACAGCAGATGGTACACCTTGATTTGAGATATGAACACGTCCAGCATCCGTACCGCCCGGCGATACGAAATATTGATATGGAATATTGTTTGTTTCGGCTGTATCGAGGACAAATTCTCTCATGCCTCGGTGCGTAATCATCGTGCGATCATAAATACGAAGAAGTGCACCTTTTCCAAGCTGGCCAAATTGTGATTTGTCTCCCGTCACATCATTTGCAGGACTCGCATCTAGAGCAAAGAACAGATCCGGCTGAATCATATTCGCAGCTACCTCAGCCCCTCTGAGCCCTACTTCCTCTTGTACGGTTGCACCTGAATACAATTGACATGAGAGGGTTTCGTCTTTTAATTCTTTCAATAATTCAATGGCAAGTCCGCACCCATAGCGGTTATCCCAAGCTTTGGCTAAAATCTTTTTCGGATTGGCCATTGGGGTAAAGACCGTTGCAGGAACGATTTGCTGCCCTGGGCGAACGCCAAGCTCTTTCGCTTCTTCTTCACTGTCTGCACCAATATCAATCAGCATATCTGACGGTTTTACTGGTTTGCTTTTTTGTTCTGGTGTCAGAAGGTGAGGAGGTGTGCTCGATACAACGCCCGGAATTGGCCCGTGATCCGTATGAACATCCACGCGCTGCGCAAGCATCACTTGACTCCACCAGCCGCCAAGTGTTTGAAAACGAATCATTCCGTTTTTCGTAATGGATGACACCATAAAGCCGACTTCATCCATATGACCAGCCACCATAATCTTCGGCGCGTTCTCTGGACCTTTGCGGACACCAAACACTCCGCCAAGACGATCCTGTATGAGTTCATCGGAATATTTCTCAAGTTCCTTTTTCATAAAAGCACGCACATGGTGCTCATTACCTGGAGTTCCCTGTAGTTCTGTTAAATTTCGGAAAAGCGACATTGTTTCTTCGTTCATTTGACAGTTACCCTCATTTCTATGTAATGACCATATAAATTCCTATAAAAATAACACTCACTTTATACTATAAGAATTCTTTCGGTTTTCCAAGTATCTCTCCAGAAATTTTGAATATGCTTTCAAGTATTCGGATTTCTTAACATCGCTGGACAAGTTTTGTATAATGGAAAAAACAGCAATACGGAGGTGCAGCACGTTGAAGTTAAAACATGTTCTGATTGGTGCGAGTATAGGCGTAGCCGCTGCAATTGTTGCAAAGAAAGTCTTTTTCCCTACGTATATCTCGTCTGAAAAAGCGTTAAAAATTGTGAAATCTGCTTTTAAACAGCGCGGCCCGATTGATGGCTCTTGGATTTATACTGTACCAGAACCGTATACCGTAAATGGTGAAACGATTGATGTGTACAAATCTGGCATTACACGCTCCGCCTTTGGCGAGCTGGAACAGTATGAAGTCATGATTGATGCAAAAACAGGCATGATCGTTGATGTCATTGATTCTGTTGCTTAATAAGAAAGCTTCGCAAAGACAAGTCCTTGCGAAGCTTTTTTTAGATGGCTTTGATTTTTTTGTATACAGGGTGCCACATGGCGTCTTGCACAGCCTGAATGAGATCATCAGGGGTTTCTTCCGCAATTCCTTCGTCAATCGCTGCTTGTGCCACACGGACAGCCACTGTCGCTGAAACTGTTCTGAGCTGATCAACACTTGGAAGCATCGCAGCACCCGGTTTTCCGACATTGACCATGCTCGCAATCGCTTCAGCACTCGCAACAAACATGCTGTCTGTCATGAGGCGGGCTTTACACACAATCGTTCCAAGACCAAGCCCTGGAAACACAAGAGCATTATTTGCCTGCCCAATTTCATATGTCACACCACCATATTCAACCGGATCAAACGGGCTTCCCGTTGTGACAAGCGCACGTCCTTCTGTCCATTCAATGAGATCTTCCGGCTTTGCCTCTGAAAGAGGTGTCGGGTTTGACATCGGTAAAATCGCTGGCCGCTCTACATGTGACGCCATTTCTTTCACAATTTCCTCTGTAAATGCCCCACCTACAGTTGAGGTACCAATTAAGATCGTAGGTTTCGCCTGCTTCACGACCTCTAACAAATCAATTGAATGCTTTGGACCATTACGTGCATAATCCTTCACTTCATCAGAACGTCTTGCATACGGCTTTTGAAATGGCTGAATGTCGGGTGAATCATCTGTGAGCAATCCCGTTTTATCAATACACCAGAAATGATCATATGATTCCTCTTCTTTGACACCGTCTCGCACGATCGCATCACGAATTTGCTCGGCTATACCAATCCCTGCTGTACCTGCTCCAAAGATCACGATTCGGTGATCTTTCAGCGGAACCTTCGATGCTTTTGCACAAGCCAGAACGGCAGCAAGTGAGACGGCTCCAGTTCCTTGAATATCATCATTAAATGTACAAATACGGTCCTTATATTTTTCCAAAATGGCGCGCGCATTTTTTGTACCGAAGTCTTCCCAGTGAAGAAGTGCATTTGGAAAAGTCGCACGGGCAAGCTCAACATATTGATCAATAAACTGATCATAGCGCTCTCCTCGAACGCGGGAGTGCTGATTTCCCACATAAAGCGGATCATTTAAAAGGCTTTCCTGGTTGGTCCCAGCATCAAGCACCACTGCCAGCACACGGCTAGGATCAATCCCTGCTGCGGCTGTATAAACAGCCAGCTTCCCGACTGAAATGGCAATTCCGCCAACACCCCAGTCGCCGATGCCTAAAATTCCTTCTGCATCTGTTGCGACAATGAGATCAATTGATTCATCCACTCCGTAAGATGCAAAAATTTCTTCCATTCCTTCTAGGTCATCAATGGATAAATAAATTCCTCTTGGCTTTCTATACTCGTGGCTGTAACGCTGAATCGCTGTTCCTACGGTCGGTGTGTAAACAATCGGCAGCATTTCTGCCAAATGCTCATTTAATAATTTATAAAAGAGCACTTCATTTCTGTCATGAAGCGCAGTTAAATAGACATTTTTCCCAAGTGCGTCTGGCTGTGCTTTGAACTGCTCATATGCACGCTTTGCTTGATCCTCTAGTGTTAACACCTTCGGCGGCAGAAATCCCTTTAACCCAAGCTCTTCCCGCTCTTCCTTTGTAAATGCGACCCCTTTGTTTAAATAAGGGACAGACATGACCTCGATCCCTCTTAACGGTGTCTCGATGACATCACCATGTACACGATAAAATTGATTCACCTGCACTCTTCCTTTCACAAGTTCATTTTGTCGTTATTTTGTGTGAAAGGCGAAAAAACATACAGATGATCTTTTATCTTCCGGTTTCTCTTTTGACCTCATGGGTCATTGCCCCGTCTTCATCCCACTTTACAGCACGGTAGATGGCATCATGATAAAACAAGTACCATGCATTGTTTTCTTCGGCGAATGCCTGCCATTTTTGCTTCGCCGGGATCGAGATCATTGGATAATCATCGTATGCCAACACCCAAAGCGGGTTTTTATGAGCGTGTGTCGGCATGATATCCGCTAAATGAATAGCCGTTTCTCCCTGACTTGTGAGCGTTAAGATGCTATGCCCATCGCTATGTCCACCTGTATGATGCAGGCGAATGCCTTCTGTTACTTCAATGCTATCTTCAAATGTCATGACTTGATCGGCAACAGGCTCCCAGTTTTCTTTCCAATATGTATTTCTTGAGCGGATGTTCGGTGCTCTCATTTCGTCCCATTCAATTTTGGACGTGATGATTTTTGCCTGTTGAAAAACAGACACGAGCTTATCGTCTTCACGTTTTGTCAGCCCGCTTGCATGATCAAAATGCAAATGAGTCATTAAGACGTAATCTATATCAGATGGGCGCAAACCGAGAGCCGCAAGTGATTCTTCTATTTTTGTTTCCTCTGTGACGCCATAATTGCGTTTTTGTTTCTCTGTCAGCTTCCCTGACCCGATTCCGGAATCTACTAACAGATGAAGACCGTTCCACCGTATGAGCATTGGATCACACCGTAATTCAATTTGATTTCGATCATTCACAGGGTATTTTTTTGACCATAATGGCTTTGGCACCACGCCAAACATGGCACCGCCATCCATGTGTGTATCTCCCCCATTTAACCAGAACAGTTCCATTTCGCCTATTTTCATTGTCTCCATTGCTGTCATCCCTCCTTTTTCTATCGTAGCAAATACAAAGGAAAATCGCATGTGCTAATCTTTTTATCAAAAAAAGCTGACCGCAATCGTTCGTTGCAGCCAGCTTTGTTCACTTGTTATTCAGGGAATTTTACTTCTGATCGATAGATCGGTTGTCCCATGGAAGAGAATTTCTCTTCATATTCTGTCATGACATTTCCTTCGAGACCATCCTCATGTAAATCAAGGCTCACATACGTTAAAAGGAGTCCGTAAGACGAAAAGCTTTTCAAGGAATATTCAAATAGTCCGCGGTTATCGGTTTTGAAATGTAATTCACCGCCTGGACGGAGGATCTGTTCATATCGCTTTAAAAAGGCTTTAAACGTCAACCTACGTTTTTCATGCCTTGATTTTGGCCACGGATCAGAGAAGTTTAAATACACCCGGTCAATCTCATTTTCCGCAAAGACATCTGTCAGTGTCTCTGCGTTGATATTTAGAAGCTTTACGTTTTCTACATCTGTTTCTTTGATTTTATCGACTGCCGTCACAATGACACTTTTAAATAATTCAATGCCGATATAGTTTATCTCAGGATGAAGCTTGCCCATTCCGGCAATAAAGCTCCCTTTTCCTGTACCGACTTCGATATGGATTGGATGATCATTTCCAAACAGCTCATGCCATTTCCCTTTGTATTGTTCAGGGTTGGCTAAAGCAATATGAGCATTTTCAGCTAAATAATCATCCGCCCACGGTTTATGTCGCATTCTCAATTTGATACACCTCTATTTTCTTTACATTTTATCAAGATACCATGAAACATAAAGAGCCGCAAGACAGCATCTTATCCGCACATATGAAAAAGACCAGCTGCTAATTGGGCTGGTCTGCTTCATGTATAAAATCAAAGCTGAATGCACAGTTTAACCACATAAATGACACGCCTTGAAAGGAGCATACGTATGGGATTAAACCGCCAACATCAGCTTCAATTAATCAAAGATATTTTAACTGATCACCAGCTGGATTGCTGCGGGACTGTTGCAGAATATGAACAGGTGGGACGCGTGATTCAATTAATGCTGGCAAAAGAAGATTTGGATGCTGACGTTCGTCAGCTACTAACAGATATTTATGATTACAGCCAAAAAGGCACCTCTGTCAGTTCAATTGATGCACATATCGAAGCGCATCAATCGCATCTATCTAACTGGGTCGAGAACATTCCACTGTCTTAATGGATGTTTAACCGTTTTAAAAGTGCATGTAGCTCGGCTTGCACTTCTTTTTGCGCCTTTTCATTTCCTTTTCTTTTATGCCAAACGACAAACGATACGGTTTCAGCCAGCACATACCATGCCATGCGTTTTCGCAAGTTGTCGGTCAGCGGAGCACCATACATAGAGAGCCAGCTTTCCCAGTTCTCTTCTTCAACATAATGGTATAAGAGCGGTCCAAGATCAATCGCTGGATCCGCAATCATTGCCCCGTCCCAATCAATTAAATAGAGCTGGTTTTCATCTGTCAGCAGCCAATTATTATGGTTGAGGTCACAATGGCATACGACCTTATCCTCGAAATGAACTGCCTCCACATGTTTCTCTAAATACTGGATGGCGCGCGTGATATCATGTGAGTCAATCTGCTCTTTTAAGATCGATGCCTTGAGATGCATCAAGATCGATGCCGGGTCAAGCGAGTGCTTTTCTAATCGTTTCAGCATATCGAGCAGCTCTTTTGATGTATGAATTTTTCTTAGCTGCTCCGCTACAGGACGGTCATTCATGTCCTTTGGCTTCAGCTCTCTGCCGCTCAGCCAGTGCTGTGCAGTGATGACATCCCCATTTTCCATTCGTTTTGTCCAGACAAGCTTCGGCACAATGCCTTCAGCTGACAAAACCGCAAGAAACGGTGACGTATTGCGTTTTAAAAATAGCTTTTGGTCATTGTGTGTTGCGAAGTACGCATCTCCCGTAGCGCCTCCAGCAGGAGAGATGTGCCATTCGCTACCTAATATTTGTCCCAACCAGTTCATATCAATTTTCAACCCATCATTTCTTAAAATATTTTAAATCATGCTTTTTTAGTCGACAAAATTCAGCCGATTGAGATCAATTGGCTGTTTATTTTTTATTTATATGATCATAAAAACAAAAAGGACAGCTATTGAGAATGAGATGCTAAACAATAGCCGTCCTATAGATTTTATCGCTACCTTCTTATACTCGTCAAGCAAAACTAGAAAAACAGGACAAGAACCTTATGAAAAGGGAAGTCTTTTTTCATGTTTCTTTTGCTCGTGCGCACACTGGCTGCTTCTTAGCCACGTAATTTTAACAATCGCTCACTAGCCTTAACAAACACTGGAGTGGCGCCAATCACTTCTCCATCGGCATGAAATAGGATTTTTTCATCTGCCTCCAAGTAGGCTTCTTCATGCTGAAAAAGGGTGACTCCCTCCATTACAAGGTGCTTTTTAAAAACCATTGCACTTAAAAATAAGAGGACTTTCAATGGATTCAAATCAGTGACAACGATTGTTTGAAATCCTGATTGCCTCGCACTTGCTTCCGGCGCTGCTTCCAGCCCGCCTCCATAATATGGGTGATTACATACGATCACAAACCACACTTGGCGAAAAACTTTTCTCTCATTTTCAATAAAAAGAGCAAGGTCAAACGGTTTGAATGACCATAACGAATGTAGAAAAGACAGCGGGTAGATGATAAACCCGAGTTTGAGTCGATTGAGCCACTTTTTCCCTCTAAAATGGACCGTTCTCTTCAAAACATGCGCATCAAACCCTACACCAATATGATTGAGAAAAAGAACAGATTGCGGACTTTCTGCATGATCTTGAAAGGAGCCGAGAGAAAATGTTTTCGTCAACATCCTCTTTTGTTTTCTCACTTCTTTGATCACATCATGACGCTGGATGCCCAGCCCCTTCGCAGCATCATTCCAATGACCTGCTGGGACAAAGCTTAGCTGCACATGATCAATTTCTTTTAAACCATTCAGTACTTCATGAAATGTGCCGTCACCGCCAATGACGATCAGCCGTTTCAATCTGTCGTCTTGCATAGCGCTAATCTGTCTCGCCAAAACTTCGGCATGTCCTTCATGCTGGGTAAGAAACGATCTGTAGGAGATCTCTACCTTTTGTAATTCTTTCTCTATGCTTCTCCAAGTGCGGAGTCCTTTTCCTTGTCCTGCTGCTGGATTGACGATAAAGTACCATTCATTCATATATTAGCTCCACTCAGGTCTCATTTTTTGGTGACCTTGATATGCCTTTAATCGAGCCATTCCTGCCTTCTTTTGCTGTCTGATTCACCATAAGCAAGCAATGCCTTTGTCGCTTTGAATTGCTGGTGCTTTGTCGGCGCGGTGTTTTTCCGTTGCTTGTCAAACCAATCCTCCGCTTTCTTCTTATCGACAACCTCCATCCCGAATGGAACTTCGGGCAAATCAATATACGAGGTGCGGCTGATGAGGATTTTTTTCACAGGAAGTTCTACACCACTTTGCTGTAAAATTTTTGACACAACAGTTCCAGAGCGCAGAAGGCTTGCACAAGGGTTTAAAACGGATTGAACAGCTTTTCCCGTCGCCCGCTTTTCCCAAAAACGTTCCTTCGATCCAATATATACGCTGTCTGGCTCTGCTTCTAAGAATGATAAACAGATGACTTCAAGCGGCGTAATGAGCACTGGACACAATTCCATCTCAGCTTTTTGAATGAGCAGCACCGGCTTGTACATCACAAAATAAGAATCTGGCAGCTGCCTTGCAAGCATCCGCAGCTTTTCATCATAGCGAATGTGATGGGAGACAGTTGAAATATGAGAGATCGTCGAGCTGGCCCATTTTAACTGAACATCGTAAAGATGATCCTTAAAAAAGTGAATCAGCTTCGTTTCATCGGTAGGAACGTTTGTAAAAACACCTTGTTCTATATCTGTTGGCTCGTTAAAAAGACTCAGGTCACGTTCCTTTTTCATATCGGCTTCTTTTTGCTTTCTTTTTAAGGAGAATTTCTTTCTCTTTTCTTCCTCTTGCTCAGGTGCTTGCTCCGTGGCTTGGTCAGCCTGCTTTTGCACCTGCTCTTTGGAAGCCTTTTTTAACTCGTCCCATCTTTGTTTTTTCAACCGAATAAACTGATTGATGTAATGATGCGGGTCTTGTTCATATCGTGATATATAATCTTGGATTTTAATAATTTGCGCCATCTGCTGCTCACTCCAACCTCTAGAATCATTTATGTAGTGTAAATTGTTTGATCGCGTGATAACGTGGGGTTTCTTTTAGACGAATTTCAAATAAAGCGATACTAGAAACCTCCATCGAATATGGTTCTTTCCGTAAGGGCGCTTGTTCTATATAGGACTGTTCTCTATTCCATTTGCGCGCAATCGTCATATGTGGATGAAAGGGTCTCTTTTCGACAGGATGACCTGCTGTCAAAACGGCTGCTTTCACCTTTTCTCTTAGATCCATCAAAGGCTTACTTTCACTAGGCTTTGCAAAAAAGACTCTCGGGCGCTCCTTTTGACCAAATACCCCTACTTCATTCAGCTTCAGCGGGAAAGCAGACACCTCATGAGACAGCTGTGCAAGTAGCTCAGAAATCTTATTTAAACGGTCTTCTGGAATCGCGCCTAAAAACACAAGGGTGACATGATAATCAATGGGTGCTGTCCATTTTTGAAAGGACAGTTCGCTCCTCTTGTCTATATCCGCTTTCATTTGATACGCGAGTTGTTCAGGGATTGGAATCCCAATAAAATAATGACGGCTTTCAGTCATATCTTCACCTGTCCTTTTTAACAAACTTTACGAATCCCCATTGATGATAGTATAACTAAAGTAATGCGGAATGAGAAGAAAGGGTGTCACATGATGAAGGTTGCACAAAATATAGCTGAATTAATAGGTCATACACCACTTGTAAAATTACAGCGCCTTCAGCCAGAACATGGCGCTGATATTTATTTAAAACTGGAATCATTTAATCCTAGCGGAAGTGTAAAAGATCGGGCTGCTTACAATATGATCCTTGAGGCAGAAAAACAAGGAAAGCTCACAAAAGGGGCAACGATTATTGAACCAACAAGCGGGAATACAGGAATTGGCTTAGCGATGAACGCTGCTGCAAGAGGCTACAAAGCCATTCTGATCATGCCTGATACGATGACCCAAGAAAGAATCAATATTTTAAAGGCATACGGCGCACAGGTCGTCTTAACCCCGGGGGAGGAAAAAATGCCAGGCTGTATTCGCAAGGCAGAAGAATTAGCTGCTCAAATTCCTAACAGCTTTATTCCCATGCAATTTGACAATGGTGCGAACCCCGATGCTCATAGAGGGACAACGGCTGTAGAAATTATGGATGCAGTGCAACAGATTGGGCAGCCGCTTGCCGCTTTTGTCGCCACTGCTGGAACTGGCGGAACCATTACAGGCACTGGAGAGGAACTCAAAAAAGCATTCCCGGAATTGACGATACATGTGGCAGAGCCAAAGGGGTCTCCTGTTTTATCAGGCGGGAAACCTGGCAAACATAAGCTTGTTGGCACAAGTCCAGGATTTATCCCACATATTTTAAACGAACAGGTGTATGATGAGATTGTGCAAGTGAGTGATGAAGATGCTTACGACATCACACGAAAGCTCGCCCGTCTTGAAGGTATTTTAGTCGGTCCATCATCTGGTGCGGCATGCTATGCAGCCATTGAAGCAGCCAAGCAAATGCCAAAGGATCACATTGTCATTTGTATGACAGCAGACACGGGTGAACGGTATTTATCAAGTGATGTGTTTCAAGATTAAAAAAGGAACAGGGCGTATGCTCCTGTTCCTTTCAGATTGTTGACAAAGGGCTAAAATGAACTTGATTTTAGCCCTTTGTTTTTTTCAGCGTGAAAGAAAACCTTTGCAGCCCTAGGAAGGACGAGTACTGGAGCGGAGCGAATTTGACATTCGTGAGCACCAGCACGCAGGACTGACAAAGAATGCGAGGGTTTGTCTACACGCTGAAAGGAACAACTCAGACCGTCTTGACCTCAGTCTGTTCGCCTGTCACAAGTAGAACTTGTTCATCAGTGAGCGGGCATAAAGAGAGCGTATTTTGATCTTTCTCTATGATATGCTGTGCGGCTTCACCTAAATAAGGATTGTTTATATGTGGTACCGGATAGCTGCTAATCTCATTGAATCCTTCAAAGGAAGATAATTCTAGCGCTTTCTCCTGATCATCCATCAGTGAGATGTATTCGATGCTTGGCGCCATGATAATACTCCCCGCAGATTCTCCGATATACAGCTTGCCTTTGCCGATCTCTTCTTTCAATACACGATCGAGCCCGTGCTTTCTTAATTCTTGCAGCAAATAAAAGGTATTGCCGCCAGATACATACATGACATCATTCTTCCTAATGATCTGTGTGATCTCTTGAACCGTTTGCCCGGTCAGCTGAACAGTCTCTACACGCATTTCTAATTGATGAAAGGCTTCTTTTGCTGCATCGACATAGTGCGTGACTTCTTCCACTTCACTGGCTACCGGAATGAATGTCACACTTTTTCCTTTTAAGGTGTCGCCTGCAAAGCCAGACAAGAGAGAATAGCTGTCTTTGAATGAAGAGCATAAGAACATTTTTTTCACGGTGAATCCCCTCTTCTCTTTCCTTTTTTATTTCGCCAATTCATACATGGCTTGTGCATATAGAGCAGTTGCTCGTAGTAAATCATCGATTTCGATATATTCATCCTTTTGGTGTGCGCAATCAGGTCTTCCAGGGAATAGAGGGCCAAAGGCAACACCTGCTTCTAATGACCTTGCATACGTTCCTCCCCCAATCGCAATAAGATGGGCAGGATCTCCTGTTTGTTCTTCGTAGACACGCTGTAATGTTTTCACAAGTGGATGGTCTTTTGAGACGTGATGAGGAGGACTGTCATCAAATTTCTCAATCATTGCCCCTTTTATTCGTTCAATCCCTTTTTTGACTTCCTCACCGTCCGCTGTTACGGGATAACGGACATTCAGCCCAAGCTTCGCTTCTTCGTTTTGCGAATAGCGGATTGTGCCAACATTCAAGGTCAAGTCACCACTAATATCATCCTTACAAGCGATGCCGAGTTTTTGTCCTCTTGTGTCTTGATCAAATAAAGCATTTATTTGTGATGTAAAAGCGAGCCCTCTTTCATCTAATTCATGCGCACATAAGAAATTCGCCATATGAATGCCCGCATTTGTGCCATTCGCCGGCTCCATTGCATGAACTGATACACCTTTTAATGTGAATGTCAGTCCATCTGCTGTATGGTTTGTCTCACCGGTTAACTGATTTTCCGCAAGATAGGCTGCAAAAGCCGTTTTTAAGGCTTCAGCATCGTGATCATTTGCTGCTGCCACAATCGCTCGAGCATCATCTGGGACCATATTGAGACGCATGCCTGATGTGAATTGCTTGAGGATGTAACGCTTGTTTTCTTCTGATTGTTCGTATGTAAAGGATACGATGGCATCTATGATCCCTTTTTCAGCATGAATAATTGGAAAATCAGCATCTGGCGCAAAGCCAATTTGTGGCATCGCCTCATGCTTGAAATAGTGATCGACGCATCTCCAATCGCTTTCTTCATCTGTGCCAATGATGATTCGAATCTTTTTCGACAGCGGCAGACCGGCATCTTTTAACATTTTCAATGCGTAAAACGCCGCCATGGTCGGCCCTTTATCATCAATGGCTCCTCTTGCAAAGATTTTATTTTCTCTTATGTCCGCTGAAAATGGCGGGGTTGTCCAGTCGTCTCCCGCAGGCACGACATCCACATGACATAGCACACCGACGATATCTTCGCCTTCTCCATATTCAATATGACCAGCATAACCATCAACATTTTTCACTTTGAAGCCCTCGTCCTGCCCTTTTTTGAGCATATACTGAAGAGCCTCATCCACTTTTTCACCGAACGGTTTTCCTTCTGTGCCGCCTTCTTCATCCAAGACACTTTCAATTTGTAAAAAAGATTGTGTATCCTGAATCAAATTGTCTTTTTTTCGTATGACTTCTGCTTCCCAATTCATTTTTCCATTCCTCCTTGAAAAAAGGTTGCAATCCACCCTTAAAACGAATATTATATTAAGTGTTTTGTAATAATGTTCGTAAATGGAGGATTTTATGTTTCAGTTAAAAGAGAACCAAACCAATATAAAGAAAGAATTACTCGCTGGTATGACGACATTCTTTACGATGGTATATATTGTAGCCGTCAATCCAGGAATCCTTTCAGATGCAGGCATTCCTTTTGACCAAGTCTTTACTGCAACCATTATCGCTGCTGTTGTCGGTACCCTCTGGATGGCACTCTTTGCAAACTATCCGATTGCCATTGCACCAGGTATGGGGCTGAATGTCTATTTCACCGTCACTGTTGTCGGTGGTGGGGGTCTCAGCTATCAAACAGCATTTAGTGCGGTATTTGTTGCTGGAATACTCTTTATCATTTTATCGTTAACATCCCTTAGAAAACAACTCATTGAGGCGATTCCAGATAATTTAAAGTACGGGATTACAGCAGGTATCGGACTATTTATTGCATTCATTGGGCTAAGACAGTCTGGGATCATCATTGCTGATCCACAAAACCTTGTGAAGCTTGGTAATTTAAGCTCACCTGTTGTCATTTTGACACTCGTTGGTTTAATGATTTCTGTCATATTAATGGTTCTTCAAGTGAACGGAGCGCTGTTTATCGGCATGTTAGCAACCACGTTAATTGCACTTGCAACAGGCCAGCTTCATTTTCCTAAAGTGTTAGTGGATACCCCAGCACTGCCTGAAGGAATGCTGATTACAAATCCATTCGCTGCGTTTGGCGATGTGTTTTCCCATCACTTGTATGCTGTTGTCTTCTCCTTTTTACTTGTAACGATTTTTGATACAACAGGAACAATGATCGGGGTTGCGGAACAAGCAGGTTTAATGAAAAATGGTCAGCTCCCAAAAGTACGCAGAGCCTTACTTGCTGACTCTGCTGCAACGACAATTGGCTCAATGTTTGGAACAAGCCCAACCACAGCTTACATTGAATCCTCATCAGGAGTTGCTGCTGGCGGAAGAACTGGACTGACCTCTTTAACCGTTGCTGCATTGTTTATTGTGGCTTTGTTTTTTGGTCCACTCGTTCAAGCCATTTCGTCTTTGCCGTCCATCACTTCACCTGTCTTAATCATTGTCGGCTGTTTGATGATGAATTCAGTGTCACGTATTCGCTGGAATGAGCTTGACGAAGCATTTCCTGCTTTTCTTGTGATTCTTTCCATGCCGCTGACATCTAGCATCTCTACTGGGATTTCACTAGGATTTATTTCATATCCACTTGTGAAGCTGGCAAAAGGAAAATGGAAAGAAGTGCATATTCTTGTGCTCATTTTTGCCGTCTTATTTTTCGTGCAGCTCTTTTTCTTAGAAGGATAACCAAAATAAAAAGACACATTTCTCATTTGAATGTGTCTTTTTTGTATGAATGATTTTTTATTTTGTAAATTTTCTGTGTTTATTTTTTGATCTTTCTTAAGTGGCAATTTTCTTTATACGCCTTGTGTTTATTGGGTTGTAACCGGATTCAAATCATGATATATACCATAATTTCATTCATGAAGACAAGTTTAAAAACACGTAAAGTTGACTTTTTGGTGGAACTAGATGCATAATAACGTGTATAATAGAATAAAACATTAAGAAACACGAACATTTACCATTGTTGCATGTCCTTATGTCGCAGTTTTAGTGTAGTAAGTTGTGGTTAGTCAAGTCCATCCGATCTTATTGATAGGGAGTGGTTTTTTGAAACCTTCAACAAACCGTATGATGACTCGAATAAAATCAGTTTATATGTTCATTCAAGAGAAAGGTCTTGTGACGACACAAGAGCTGGTTGATGAATTCGGGATCACACCTAGAACCATCCAAAGAGACTTAAACGTGCTTGCCTATAACGATCTTGTTCATAGTCCAAGCAGAGGCAAATGGGAAACAACGAGAAAAAAAGTAAAAATATCATCATAAGCGAATAATGAACTTCCATATAACAAAAAGAACCGGCGATATGCCGGTTCTTTTCATTTTCTCTATATTAATCACGATTGATTAAGCTGTCTAACTCTTCCTCCGTCAATTCACGGTATTCTCCTGGCGCCAAATCTTCGTCTAATGAAACAGCCCCCATCGAGAGCCGTTTTAAAAAGATCACTTCATTGCCCACTGCTTGTGCCATCAGCTTCACTTGATGGTATTTCCCTTCAGTAATCGTTAAACGGATCCGTGTATCTGCCTCTTGATTGGCATCTACTTCAACCTTCGCCGGCTTCGTCCGGTAGTCGTCTAAAATCACAACTCCCTCTTCAAGACGAGTGATGTCTTGATCTCCAAGCGGGTATTTTAGATGAACTTCATACGTTTTCGGGACATGCTTTTTCGGAGATAGCAATTGATGAGCAAGCTGGCCGTCATTTGTAAGGAGGAGGAGACCGACTGTATCCTTATCCAGTCTCCCTACAGGGAATGGCTCCCTTGCCATATCCTCTGGCTCTAGTAGATCAACAACCGTCTCATCTCGCAGATCCTCCGTTGCTGAAATGACACCGTCTGGCTTGTTCATCATGAGATAAATGAATTCTTTATACTCTACACGCTCTCCATGCACGAGCACTTCATCATTTGTTGGATCGACATGATCTTTCACCTGCTTCGCCACTTCTCCATTCACTGTGACGGCCCGGGCCTTGACCAGCTTCTTTACATCTTTCCTTGAACCAAAGCCGGTATTGGCCAGCAATTTATCAAGCCTCATGCTTCTCCACCTCTTCTTAACTCTTTTTTCTTAAAAATGACGGCATCCGGCTGCCAAGTACACGCTCTAACAATCCAACTTTATAAGATAAGAACATATACACACCGCCGCCAGTAATCATTGAAATCAAAATAACAATACCAGCTTGTACGATTCCACCTTCATATGAAATGACTTGACTCACAAGCTGACATGTCACATAAGCCACTACAGCCATGATTGCCGTTAAAATACCAATTAAAATAAACCGTTTGAAAATCCTGCGGAACGAATAGCCTGCATGGCGCTTGATCATGATGAACATATACAAAATCGAGGCACTGTAGCCTAATGCCGTTGCAAGAACAGAACCGTTTCCTTGCAGCCAGCTAATCAGCGGGATATTGAGAACCGTTTTAATGATGATCCCTAATAAAAGACTGACGATCGCAAATTTTTGTTTGTTAATCCCTTGTAAAATGGCTGCATTAATGGTGAATAAAGAAAACAGTAACGCAACAGGTGCATACCAAAACAAAATAGAAGTCCCAATCTCAGGATGCACAGACGGATAGAAAAACCAATAAACTGGTCCAGCCAATGCCGAAATACCAAATGAAGCAGGCAGAACGAAGAATAAAATGACCTGCATCGTTTGATCAATTTGTCGATTCAGCAGCTTGTAATTTCGCGCTGTAAAGGATTCCGTTATGGTAGGAATCAATGTTAAACCAAATGCAGTTGCAAGTGACACAGGAATCATGACAAGCTTCGGTAAATATAACGTCACAATAGACAGAACCGCTGTACTAATATCCTGATGTCCTGATGCAATCATCGCTCTGTTAATTGTATTTGTATCAATATAAGAATAAATTGGAATGGCAAGGCCAACAAACACATAGGGTGCTGCATAACTGAACAGCTCTGTAAACATTTGCTTATAAGATAATCCAGAATAGTCCCCTGTATTCGGCTGCATTGCCAAAAGCCGATCTTTCCGCTTCAGCCAATATAAATAAAGCGTAAATAGACCGCCAAACGCACCAATGAGTGCGGCAAATGTGGCATAACCAACCGCAATAACAAGACCGCCGTCAAGCACTTTTAAAATGATAAACGTCGCTGTTAATAGGAAGATGATTCTGACAAGTTGTTCGATGACTTGGGAAACAGCTGTCGGGCCCATCATCGAATGCCCTTGGAAAAACCCTCGCACAAGACTCATAATGGGTACAACCAATAGACCCAAACTGACCATCCGAATCACATAAACCACTTGATCGACCGTCAAACCGCCCGTTTCATTCGATCCTCCAAGCTGAATCTTGGCAAAGATCGGTGCGGTCAAATATAAAATAGAAAAGGCGATAATACCGGTGACAAGCATGACCGACATACCCGCCCTGAACATTTTTCTTGTTGTCTCATAATCGCCAATTGCATTATATTTAGAGACGAATTTCGATACCGCTGTTGGAAAGCCGAGCGTAGCAATACTTAAAAAGATCGTATACTGATTGTATCCATATTGGAATAGCGCACCACCAGTCGCTCCGACCATTGCGCTAAATGGAATTAAGTAAATCATACCAAGAATACGAGAGAGATAAGTCCCTATCGTTAAAACCAACGTACCACGAAGCAGTTTATTAGACATGCGCTTAACCACCATTTTTCTAATGAATATTCAACTTAACTATTTTAACACATCATTTCATCGCACAGGTAACAAATCCAATACAGAAGTCACAAAACCAATCAATTCATATTTCAGCCTTCCCCAATCTTCGTTATAATAGAGAAATGACTGAAAGTAGAAAGAGGAATGTAACATGAAACATTATGATGTCATTGTCATTGGCGGT
Source organism: Bacillus altitudinis 41KF2b (assembly GCF_000691145.1). Lineage (GTDB taxonomy): Bacteria > Bacillota > Bacilli > Bacillales > Bacillaceae > Bacillus > Bacillus altitudinis. Next base: position 345,411 of record NZ_ASJC01000003.1, read on the forward strand.
GGACCTTCTGGACTGATGGCCGCGATTGCATCGGCAGAACACGGTGCATCGGTTCTGTTAATTGACAAAGGAAACAAACTTGGCAGAAAGCTCGCCATTTCTGGCGGTGGACGATGCAATGTGACCAATCGCCTTCCAGTAGAAGAAATTATCAAGCATATTCCCGGAAACGGCCGTTTTCTATATAGTGCATTTTCTGAGTTCAATAACGAGGATATTATTTCGTTCTTTGAAAATCTAGGTATTGAACTAAAAGAAGAAGACCATGGACGTATGTTCCCTGTCTCAAACAAAGCACAATCTGTTGTGGATGCCCTATTAGATAGGCTCCGCGTGCTCAATGTGACCATTCGAACGAATGAAAAGATTAAAACCGTTCTGTATCAAGACGGACAAACAGCTGGAATTGTTACAAATAATGATGAAAAAATTTCAAGTCATGCCGTTGTCATTGCTGTTGGCGGGAAAAGTGTGCCGCATACAGGCTCTACTGGCGATGGCTATGCATGGGCAGAAGCCGCTGGTCATACCATTACAGAGCTCTTCCCAACAGAAGTACCCGTCACGTCAGACGAGCGTTTTATTAAGGACAAAGTGCTACAAGGTCTTTCATTAAGAAGTGTGGCTGTGAGTGTTTTAAATAAAAAAGGAAAACCCGTCGTCACTCATGTCATGGATATGATCTTTACACACTTTGGCTTATCAGGTCCTGCCGTTCTGAGATGCAGCGGATTTGTTGTGAAGGAACTGAAAAAGCAACCGGCCGTCCGTCTTCAAATTGACTTATACCCAAAGATCAATGACGAGGAACTATTCCAAAAGCTTCATCGCGATCTAAAAGATGAACCAAAAAAAGCCATTAAAAATGTCCTGAAATCTTGGATGCAAGAGCGCTATTTATTGTTCCTTTTAGAACGAAATGGCATTGATCCGCAGGAGACATTTTCTGGTCTTGCTAAAGATAAACTGCGCGCTTTTGCTCATGATTGTAAACATTTCATCGTCCATGCAAATGGGACGCTTTCTTTAGATAAAGCCTTTGTTACAGGAGGCGGCGTTTCTGTCAAAGAAATTGAACCGAAGAAAATGGCATCCAAAAAAATGGCCGGTCTTTATTTCTGCGGAGAAATTTTAGATATTCACGGTTACACAGGCGGTTACAATATTACGTCAGCACTTGTGACAGGCAGGTTAGCTGGCATGAATGCCGCACTAGAAGTAAAGGAGAGATTCCAATGATTAGACGTGCACTTCCGATTGTCCTTGCAGTTGTCATTAGTTTGACAGCCGCTTTCTTTATGAAGCTGTCCATTACCCCGTTAAAAATCGCCATTATTTTAGCGTTTACGATTTTCGCTGTTTGTTTAAAAGAATATGTCTACCGTCTGCGCAAACGAATTGAAGAAAAGTCATCTTCACATATCGATGGTTGATAAATGGAAGCAAAACATGTTACGGTAAAATAGAGGTCGAGTGAGAAACTCGCCTCTTTTTGTTTGAAAATAGTTGAGACAGGGGATATTAAATTAAATCCTCTGCTTAAACGTGTAGAACAACAGGAGAGTGAGATGGTGTGAAAAACGTATCAAGTGTATTTTGGATTGTGATTGCTATCACATTTATTGCCGTTCTATGGGGAGCCCTTTCTCCAGATACGCTGCAAAATGTGACAGATCAAATTCAAACATACATTACAAATGACTTTGGCTGGTATTATTTATTAGTCGTATCGCTGCTAGTCGGCTTTTGTCTATTCTTTATCTTTAGCCCTATCGGAAAAATTACGTTAGGAAAGCCAGGTGAAGAGCCTGAATTTGGTCTTTTTTCTTGGTTCGCCATGCTATTTAGTGCTGGAATGGGCATTGGGCTTGTTTTTTACGGAGCCGCTGAACCGATCAGCCACTTTGCCATTCAATCCCCAACAGGCGAGACGGAAAATGCACAAGCCTTCCGTGATTCCCTTCGTTATACCTTTTTCCACTGGGGACTTCATGCATGGGCCATTTATGCAATTGTCGCCCTTTGCATTGCATACTTTAAATTTAGAAAAGATGCACCTGGATTAATCAGTTCCACCTTATACCCAGTATTCGGAAACAGAATTCATGGATGGATTGGAAAAACCATTGATTGCATCGCAGTATTTGCAACGGTGGTCGGTGTAGCCACTAGTTTAGGACTAGGTGCCGCACAAATTAATGGCGGATTAAACTATTTATTTGGTATTCCAAATAACTTCCTAACTCAGCTCATCATTATTGCAATCGTCACGGTCCTGTTCCTTCTCTCTGCTTGGAGCGGTATTGGTAAAGGGATTAAATATTTAAGTAATTCAAATATGATCTTTGCTGCTTTGCTTATGATCTTTTTACTCATTGTTGGACCAACTGTGTATATTTTAAATTCATTTACTGATTCAATCGGTCAATACTTATCAAATATTGTACAAATGAGCTTTAGATTATCACCAAATGATCCTGAAAAGAGAGAATGGATTAATGGATGGACCATCTTCTATTGGGCATGGTGGATCTCTTGGTCGCCATTTGTCGGTATTTTTATTGCAAGGGTTTCACGCGGGAGAACCATTCGAGAATTTTTAATTGGTGTCTTAGTGGCTCCTTCCATCCTCGTGTTCCTTTGGTTCTCAATCTTTGGCGTATCTGCAATGGACTTACAACAGAACAATATCGTCGATGTTGCAAACATGTCTACTGAAACGATGCTGTTTGGTGTTTTAAATGAATACCCACTCGCCATGATTACATCCATTCTGGCACTGATTTTAATTGCGGTATTCTTTATCACATCAGCAGACTCAGCTACATTCGTTCTCGGAATGCAGACAACCTATGGATCATTAAATCCAGCGAATAGTGTAAAGATCAGCTGGGGGATTATCCAGTCAGCAGTAGCGGCAGTGCTCTTATTTTCAGGCGGTCTTCAGGCCTTGCAAAACACAGCCAAACTTGCTGCTTTACCGTTCTCTGTTGTCATCATTTTAATGATTGTATCCCTGTACAAATCATTAAATGAAGAACGAAGAGCAATTAAACAAGCAAATAAGTACAATAAACCAAGAAGTCCAAGAGTAAAAAAAGCATAATCATCACAAGAGAAAAGTCGTTCCTCATCCGAACGGCTTTTTTTCTCGTTGAAATAATTGAAGATTGTCATGACATGGCGTATTCCGATAAAATAGTGTTGAATCATCACTTTTCTACATAATGGAGGTTTATATGACGTTACCTACGTTCAAGTACAACCCAGACCCAGTTTCATTACATGTGATTAAAAAAGAGCAGACGATATGCCCCGTTTGTGAGAAAGAACGAGATTATGTATATCATGGTCCTTTTTATTCTGTTGAAGACGTTTCTGGCATTTGTCCTTGGTGCATTAAAGATGGATCAGCTGCTCAAACATATAATGGAATGTTTCAAGACGATGTGAGTTGTGATGACGTCGATCATGAAGAATATATAGATGAACTGATCTTCAGAACGCCGGGTTACCGAGGATGGCAGCAGGAATATTGGTTAAGCCATTGCGGGGATTTTTGCGCGATTGTGCAGAATGTTGGATGGAAAGAGATTGAGCATTTAGAAGAAGAACTCTCAGAGGATATTGAAGAGATTTGCAGCGGTGGACATTTCACAAAAGAGAACCTGAAACAATGGCTCGTGAACGGAGGAGACTTGCAAGGCTATCTCTTTCAATGCGTTCACTGCAAAAAGCATCGTTTACATATTGATGCTAGTTGATCATGGCAAAAGGACCCTTCAGCAGGTCCTTTTATTTTTTATATAAAATGAGCGCTGAAAAACAGTAGAGCTGCTCTCCTCCTTGCTCACAGATCACCGCCACATTGTATTTAATGTCAATAATTTGGTCGTCGTCCATTCCTTTTAAAAAAAGATTGATTTCGCTTTGCAAATCTTTCTCGTGTTCTTCATCAAATACAGCTACCTTCAGCACATATGCCACTCTCCCTTCTCTTGCTACTCTATTTTTATGCAAATAGAGACGGACATATGAACAAAAAAAGCCTTCCATCTTGTCGATGAAAGGACTTCTTTTTACAGCTTCGGTTTTGTTTCTCCTGTCCATGCAAGCATGCCGCCAACGACATTGGTTGCTTGATAGCCTTGGTCTTCTAAGAAATAGCAGACATTCTCACTGCGTTTACCAGAACGGCAAATAATATAATACTCTTGCGTCTTATCAAACGCATCTAGCTTCTCAGGAATATCCCCCATTCGAATATGGACAGCCTCTGGAATCATGCCTTCTGCTACCTCTTCATCCTCACGCACATCGACGAGCTGAATGGCTTCTTCTTGCGCTAGCTTTTGCTTTAATTCTTCTATTGAAATTTCTTTTACAGACACGACTCTCATCTCTCCTTTTAATCACGGTGACACCATTATAGCAAATCATACACGTCACTGCGTATTCACCCGCTTGGATTGAAGGAAAGACGGGAATCGTTTCTTCACATCAACTGCCGGCTGTTCGCTTTCAAACTCTATCTTTTTAAACACTTGATAGGCTAGCCACATGTGGCCATATGCGAGAATGCTGATGCTAAAAAACGGCACGATCCCTGGCAAATAAGCAAATAGGATAAAGAGAATAGCCGAGAAAACGAGCATAGAGAGCGTATATTGCAAATACGAGATGCCAAGCAGAAGGGAAAATTTCAAATAAAGACGCTTTTTCCAATCATAATGAGCCAGCAGCGGAAAGATATAAAACAAGCTGACAATAAACAGAAAACCAAAGATATAGATCGCAAAGCGAAGCACGTGTAAAAACCAGCTCGTTGGATAAATATAAGCAAGGTCTACATAAATAATTGTCCCGATGATGACCAGCACCACTCCAATGACATTAGAGCGTACAAATTCTTCGCGGTATACTTTCCAAAAGGTTTGAAAGACGCTGACTTGCTCATGCCCTTGTATCCACTTTCTCATCACAGAAAATAACGCTGTTGTTGCAGGCATGAAGCCAAAGATTCCAAGCCCAAGTAAAGTGAACAAAAGCCATAACAAATTCGTATAGGCAAGTCTCATCACCCACTCACACATGCGCAACATTCTGCTCATTGATCCATCATGATCCATCTCTCTTCCCTCCTCTCTTTCTCGTTACACCGTCTCTTTTTGAAACAATTCTTCTATTTCAATCGGACGTTTTTCTGCAACTGAGCGCCACATGCCTTCGCCAAGTGCAATGGAATAAGCACCCGCCTCTGCTCCTGCCGAAATGTCATAAGGAATGAGCGGATCTTTTCTTAAAAATAAATCTGCTATTAATAGCGGATCTCCGCCTCCATGACCACCTGATTGCTTCACAACTTCAATCGTTTCTTTTCCACCAAACATCGGGTAGTATGCAATTGTCTGTTCAGGGAATTGAAAAGGGATTCTCGATGGCACATGAAACTCATTTGTTTCAATCCGTCCCTTCGTCCCGTTAATCGCAAGCCGGTAGCCTTCATATGGCGCTGAAAATTGAATCGAGTAACTTAACAAAGCCCCCTGATCATAAGCCACTGACGCCACATATGTATCCTCAATATCAATTTCTTGATCAAAAATACAGGCATCTGGGCGATAATTCGAGTATTGCTTTGACTGCTGCTCACCTGATTCAATATGGTCATCCTCCACCTTTGTGCGCTCTACCCGCGGATTCCACCTTGCTTCATAATGACAGGTATCTCTTACATGACAGGTTCCACAATATCGATTCTCTTCACCCTGCAAAGGATTCCAAGGACTTTCATTCCCATAATAATTCAGTGCACCATAGGCAAATACTTGCTTCGGCTTTTGATCAATCCACCAGTTGACCAAGTCAAAGTGATGGGTCGATTTATGAATAGACAGTCCGCCAGAATATTGACGCGAGCGGTTCCACCTTTTGAAATAACTCGCTCCATGATACGTATCAATGAGCCAGCTTAACTCAACAGACGTGACCCTTCCAATCTTTCCATCTAAAATGAGCTCTTTTATCTTTCTGTGGAATGGATTGTAGCGATAATTAAAGGTGACGGTGACCTCCCCTTTGCTTTCTGCCTCTTTTTCCATCACCTGTTTGGCGTCTTTTGCTGTTGTGACCATCGGCTTTTCCGTTATGACATCCAGATCATGATCCAGTGCCTGCAGGATATATGTGACATGTGTATCATCTCGCCCCGCCACAATGACGATATCTGGTCTTGCTTCCTTCACCATCTGATCAAATGCATCCTCATGAAAAAATGAGACGCCCCTTAGTGATGGAAAACGCTCCTGACACAGTGTATACCGCTTCTCATCTACATCTAAGAGCCCTGTAATCCTGTAATGCTCATTGAAATCCTCGGTGAGCGGTTTGATAAACATATTGAAAGCACGGTGACTGAGCCCGCAAACGGCGACCTTTTTCACATTCCCCCACCCCTTTTTCTATTGGTTTTCACGAAGCTGCTTCATGAGAGACAGTGCCTCTTTAGATTTCTCCGCATACACAGGTATGAAGGCGACCATATCTCGGTGTAATCGAAAGGTATAGCCATTTAGCTGCTTTGTTCCTTTCTTGATTTGGACCGCATAATCGACTGTATTTCCCGTCTTTGCATCTTCTACCGTATATGGTCCTGCCCCTTCGCCATCTACCCGCATCTCTTCAAGCAGCTGAAAGCTTTCAGGATCATCATATGTTCTAAACATTTCTTCCGGGACAAACATCACGTCCCCCTCTTTTGCAGTAATTTCAACAAGAAGTTTTTCAGGAATTGCAGGGAAGATGTGAACGTCGTATGTCTCCTGATTTGGTTGAAAAGCTTTCTCCACTAATTGGTCTTTCATTGCTTTTGACATGTCAGAAAAAATAAGGACATCAATCCCCTCTGTTTTCCCCTGACAGGCGGACAAATAAAAGGCAGCGATGAAGCTGAGGAGCCATGCCGCAGCCCTTTGATGCCGCCTCATACCTTTTGAAACACAGACAGCTTTTCTAGTTCAGTTAACGCCATAATAAAAGCGCCTGCTCCATGCAAATCATTCGTGCTCCGCTCTCTGCCAACGTAATAGTCATAAAATCCCGCAGATGTTCCAATACAAATGTCGTTCACTGTAAAATCGCCGTTGTCTTTTTCCTCCGTTTTATACTCAATCAACCCTTGATACGCTTTGACCACATGATCAACATATCGAAGACTGACATATCCTTCATTCATGGCTTTTGCCATCGCATATATGAATAGACATGACCCTGAGCTTTCAAGCCAATTGTCACTATGACTTCCTTTATCAAGGATTTGATGCCATAGACCCGTTTCGTCGTCCTGATACTTTGCTACACTTTCCAGCATATCTGTCAGTGTGTCCTTCCACAATTTTCGTCCTTCATGACCTTCTGGCAAATCTTCGATCATATCGGCTAACGCAAGTACATACCAGCCAAAGGATCTTGCCCAAAATTCTGGGGAACAGCCCGTCTGTTGATCAGCCCATGGCATCACTTTCCGTTCATCCCATGCGTGATAGTAAAGGCCCGTTTTTTCATCTTTGGTATGCTTTCTCATGAGATGCTCTTGATGGATGACCATGTCCACCAGCTCCGATTCTCCTGTCAACTGGGCATACTTTAAAGCAAAAGGCCCACCCATATAAAGACCATCTAGCCACATTTGATAAGCATAATTGTCTTTATGCCAAAATCCGCCCTCAGACGTGCGATTCAGCGTCCGGTAAAGCCCCCGAAGCTTTTCTGCTGCCTTCACATACCGCTTTTCTCCCGTTCTTTCAATCAGCGGGAATAAAATGAGCCCCGCTTGAATCGCATCAAGCTCGTCTCTGCGGAATAACAGATTCCCATGGTCATCAATGAGTGAGTCTGCATAATTTTTCACATAATCAAAGTACGCCTCGTTTTCTGTTGCTTCGTAAAGCTTCATCACTCCGCAAAGGAAAACCCCTTGATGATAGTGCCACCTTCCAGCTGGCGGAAGTTCAATCGGTGTATACGCTTTCATTATTGTTTGTGCTAATTTCTCTGCATGCTCAAGCGGTGATCCCTTTTCAATCGATAATGTCATTGGTCTTCATCTCCCCTTTTAATAAATCCCTTCTTCTCCAAACTTCTTCGCTAAACGGTTTGCCATCATGACCAAAATAAGTCCAACGGCTGCTTTAAATAAACCAACAGCGGTACTATAGCTGAATTGTCCTTGCTTCAGACCAGCTGTATACACATACGTATCAAAAATCTCTGCGACTTCCCTGTTGGTCGCATTGAGTAATAAATAGACATGTTCAAATCCAAGCTCTAACGTATCACCGATTTTTAAAATGAGCAGTACAACAATGACACTTTTAATCGCAGGAAGGGTGATGTGCCACATTTGTCTAAGTCTGCCGGCTCCATCCATTTTTGCTGCTTCATATAGCTGCGGATCTACAGCTGTAATCGCTGCAAGATAAATAATGGTTGACCAACCCGCTTCTCTCCAGATTACCTGCAAAATGTACATGGGTCTAAACCATTCTTGACTAAGAAGGAAGTTAATCTTTTCTCCTCCGAAGAAAGCAATCAATTCATTGATCAACCCGCCATCTACCGTTAACAAAACAAAAGATAAGGACACGACAATCACCCATGACATGAAGTGAGGAATATAAATCATTGTCTGAACAAATTTCTTAAACAGTGCCAATCTGACCTCGTTTAAAAGAAGAGCTAATAAGATTGGAATCGGAAAGAAAATCACGACATTCATGGCAAATAAAATGAGCGTATTTTTTAATAAGATGAAAAATGTTGGTTCTGTAAATAAGCGAATAAAGTGTTTGAAGCCAACCCACTCACTGCCAAGAATTCCGAGAAACGGCTGGTAATCTTGAAAGGCAATGATCAGCCCCCACATTGGGACATATTTAAAGACAAGAAAATAAAGGAGCCCTGGCAAAATCATTAAATACAGAAATTTTTGACTAAGTAATTGGTTAAGTAAGCGCTTTCTCTTTTCTTTTTTCAAAGCTGCCGCAGGCACACCCTTGGCAGTGACATCCTGTGTTTTCACAGATAAAGCCTCCCCTCATGCTGATGCATGTGTTAACTGTATCTTAAGGATGAAAAATCCGTCTACAATCATATCATCAGATCATATTTACTCAGGGGAAGCTACTCAAAACGTTACATAAAACATAAGAAAATGATCCTAATCTCAGAAAATGATTATTGACAAACCTACCAGATTTTTGGATTAATAAACTAAGGGGAAAAGATTGTTTCGTTTGAAATGGGGGGTTTTATGAAAAGAAAGCAGTATAAATTTTATTACAAGCTGGTGACGTTTTTTTTCGTGCTTAGTACGATTCCTGTTATTATTGTCGGTATTTTTTCTTATCAGCATTCGCAAAAAACTGCACTCGAAAATATTTCAAATGAAAAGCTGGACAGCGTCAAACAAACGCAATCCAATATTGAGCATATTCTAAAGACAGTAGATCATTCTCTCACTCACTATGTCAGTTCGCCGCCTCTCCTTCAAACACTGGCAGAACCTTTAAATCCAGACCAATTCCAACTTTATAATCAAGTCCAGCAAGAACTGAATTACCTGCAAACCTTCGACACTGATCTCTCCAATATTACACTTGTTAGTAAAATGGAAGATTGGTATATGAACAATTCTGGTCTTTATCATGTCTCAAACGGAGATCAAGAGAAAGCGTTAACCTCTTACCTCAATATTCCGAGTCATTCCAGCTGGGCACTTGAAGAAAATAATCCACTTGTCTCAACAAAAGAAGGAAAGACATCCTTTTGCAAATACAATGTGAATTTAATCAAGCAGCTTCCGATGAATAGTGTCCAAAAGAAGGGGATCGCCGTCGCCAGCATTCCAAGCTGCGTGATTGCTGACAACATGCCTGACTTCTCACAATCTGATAGTATGTTTGTCATTGATACAAACGGAAAAGTGCTGCTACATAATCGAAAAGAACAAATTGGTGACTCGTTAAAAAATCAAGATTTCGTCAAACATGTCCTGTCACTTGAAGAACGATCCGGACAATTTGATATGAAAATCGATGAACTAAACTATCAAGTTACGTTTCAAAAATCAGATTATAACGAATGGACATACTTATCCTTTGTCTCCATTCCCGAACTAAAGCAACAAACGAAATCAATCGGGTGGATCACCTTTATTATTTGCTTTATTTTGTTAGCGCTTTCATTATTATTTTCATGGTTTGGCTCTAGACACTTTTATAAACCGATTCGCTTATTATACGAATCCTTTGCACGTAATGAGTCGTTTTTGCATAAACAGCCTTTCCAAAATGAATTTGAGCTCATCGAATCGAGCATTAAACAAATGAAAGATCAAAACAATGATCTAGAGGAACGAATTGAACAGCAAGTGACACACTTACAGCAATACTTTATGGTGCGGCTGCTGCTTGGCAAGCTGACGGAAGAAGAGATTCACAACCGATTTCAAAGTCTAGGCTTTCCTCGTGACTGGTCCCATTTGTCCATGCTTGTGACCCAAATCGATACACTAAAAGGAACGCCGTATGAAAAAAAGGATGCAGACTTGCTTTTATTTGCGATAAATGGACTGATTGAGCAGATTATTCCGCTAGAGGAGCACCTTCAGCCGACCGTTGTCAATCAGCATCAAACGACGATTGTCCTCAATCAATCGAAGTCAGAAGAGGAATTTACTGAATATTTAAATCAATTAGCCGAAACAATTCAGCAGCGGATTGAGGAAGAGCTGGGCTTGTCGATCAGCATCGGGATCAGTCGCTCATTTAAAGAGCTCTCTATGGCCAAACATGCTTATATTGAGGGAAAAGAAGCCTTAAAATATAGGCTCAAAGCAGAGAAAAAATCCATTCTTTTATACGAGCATATTCAGCAAGGAAAGACGTTTAAGACTCATTTCCCAAAACAACTGCAGCATGATTTATTTGATGCCATTAAAGCAGGCGATCAAGGCAAGGCAGATCACTATTTACATGTCCTTCTGCAATCCATTTTTTCTAAAAATGCGGGACCACATGAGTACCAGATTGCTCTCGCTCGTTTTTTAAACAATCTCATCGAGCTGATGCATTTGCTAGGCATTGAATTGTTTGAAGTCGAAGATAATAAAATGCTCTATGATACGATCTTTGAGTTTAAAACGTTTGAAGATACAGAAGCGTGGCTGAAACATGAGATCATTCGACCCATCATTGATCAGCTCGGCGCACGTGAAGACTCTCAATATAAAAATATCTCAGAGAAAATCATTCATATCATTCATCAAGAATTTGACTCAGATCTGACCTTGGACGAAATCGCTACACGCCTGCACTATAATCCAAATTATTTAAGTAGTATTTTTAGAAAAGAAATGGATATCTCCTTTAGTGAATATCTCTCGTCTTACAGACATCATGTCGCCAAAAACTGGTTGGTAGAGACGGATATGTCGGTGAAAGAAATTTCGGAAAAGCTAAAATACAAAAATCCGCAAAATTTCATCCGCTCCTTCAAAAAGCTGGAAGGCACGACACCTGGGAAATACCGTGATCAGAAAAAAGGCACATAAAGCAAAGTCCCGCTCTCACAAGAAGCGGGACTTTTTTATTTAAACTGTTCATTTAGGATACTGTCTTCCAGCACTGAAAGCGGCTCGCCATACACTCGTTCAATATGGGCTGCCCCCCAATCACATAACGCATTCAAAATTCGCTCAAGTGACTGTCCGTATTCACTTAATTCATACTCCACTTTAGGCGGCACTTGTTCATACACAATGCGGTTAATCACACCGTCATTTTCAAGCTCTCGCAGCTGCTGTGTGAGCATTTTTTGCGTGATATTTGGCATGAGGCGCTTCAGTTCACTCGTCCGCTTTTTCCCATGTGTTAAATGACATAAAATGACACACTTCCATTTCCCGCCGATCACTTCAAGCGTTGCTTCCACAGAGATATTATATTTCTTCTTTTCCAACGTCTCTTCACTCCTTTTGATGCTGAACAGGCACTTTTTAGTACCTATATTACAAAAAAGTACGTACTTTTTTTTCTGTCATCTATGTTAGATAATAACTCTTGCCGATCGGCTTCGTCTATCAAAATGTCATGAAAGAAGGATGTGAATCACGATGCAAAACAAACAAAATCACTTTGCCCTTCTCGCACTAGCGATTAGTGCATTTGCTATAGGTACAACTGAATTTATCTCTGTAGGTCTCCTGCCGATGATCTCAGAAGACTTTGGCGTGAGTGTCAGTCAGGCCGGATGGACCGTTTCTTTATATGCGCTCGGTGTTACCTTTGGCGCACCAATTCTAACCTCACTTACGTCAACGATGAAAAAAAAGACATTGCTTCTGCTCATTATGCTCGTCTTTTTGATCGGAAATACACTCGCCACGATTGCCCCGACTTTTTCTGTACTCTTAATCGGACGAGTGATTTCAGCCCTATCACATGGCGTATTTATGTCGATTGGCTCGACCATTGCCGCAAGCCTTGTGGTGAAAGAAAAGCGGGCAAGCGCTATTGCCTTTATGTTCACTGGTTTAACAGTCGCTACTGTGACCGGTGTGCCATTCGGTACGTTTCTTGGTCATGAGCTCGGCTGGCGGACGTCATTTGGTGTGATTGTTATGATTGGCGTAATCGCACTGATTTCTAACTATTTCCTTGTTCCGTCTCAATTGAAACAGGGCGTGAAAACAACGTTTAAGGATCAAGCAGCCTTATTAAAGTCGAAAAGAATATTGCTTTTATTTGTCATTACTGCTACAGGGTATGGAGGAACTTTTGTCGTCTTCACCTATTTATCCCCTCTCTTGCAGCATGTGACAGGTCTTGCGCCTGGAACAGTTGCATTGATCCTGCTGTTATACGGGATGACCATCGCCGCTGGGAATGTCATTGGCGGAAAAGCAGCGAATAAACAGCCAATGAAGGCACTGATTTATATGTTTATCATTCAAAGTCTCATCTTGTTTATCCTTAGCTTTACTGCTGGATTTATGACACTCGGGATTGGAACTGTGATGCTGATGGGACTGTTTGCTTTCATGAATGTCCCCGGCCTTCAAGTTGCCGTCGTTGATTTTGCAGAAAGGTATACACCTGGAGCTGTCGACGTTGCTTCCGCTCTGAATATCGCTGCCTTTAATGCAGGTATCGCCATTGGTTCATTTTTAGGCGGCATCGTGACAGATACCCTTGGGCTTGTGCATACCGGCTGGGTTGGCGGCATCATGGTGCTCATGGCGGCCATACTCACGATGGTGAGTCATCAAATCGAACAAAAAGAATACAAACAAACCATGTAAAGGAGTCTTTCATATGAACGATTTACAAAGTACAAAAACATTAAACAACGGCGTCCGCATGCCAGGATTTGGTCTTGGGGTCTTTCAGGTTGAAGAGGGAACGGAATTAATTGAAGCTGTTAAAACAGCCATTCAATTAGGATATCGCAGTATTGATACAGCTTCTATTTACGGCAATGAAGAAGGTGTTGGACGAGGCATACAACTTGGTCTAGCAGAAACAGGCCTTCGCCGCGAAGACATCTTTGTGACATCCAAAGTGTGGAATGCCGATTTAGGATATGAAGCGACACTAAAAGCATACGAAGACAGCCTGAAAAAACTTCAGCTTGATTATCTTGATCTGTATTTAATTCACTGGCCAGTTGAAGGGAAATACAAGGAAGCATGGCGCGCGCTTGAAACGCTGTACCGTGAAGGAAAAGTCAGAGCCATCGGTGTGAGTAACTTTCAGCCGCATCATCTAGACGAATTATTGACAGATGCGGACATCATTCCAGCAATTAATCAAGTCGAGTTTCATCCAAAACTCACGCAGGAAACGCTGTTTACGTATTTGAAAACACATGGCATCCAAATGGAAGCCTGGTCACCACTTATGCAGGGAGAGCTGCTGCACCACCCGCTGATCACGGAGCTTGCGGGCACATACAGCAAAACACCTGCTCAAATTATTTTGCGCTGGGATGTGCAAAAAGGCGTCATTACGATTCCTAAATCAACGAAAGCCCATCGTTTAAAAGAAAATGCCGATATTTTTGATTTTGTCCTATCTGATGAGGATATGAAGCGCCTGTCTGACTTAAATGAAAATAAACGAATTGGTCCTGATCCAGACAACTTCGATTTTTAATGAAAACACCCCCGCTTTTTACTAAGCGGGGGTCTTCATGTTCATCATTTTGATTTTTTAAAGGAAGCTTCATATTCTTCTATGATTTTATTTCCACCATTTGATTTCCACTTCTCTACATCTTTCTTAAATTGTTCTTCGTTGATATCACCAAGAATGAACTTATAGGTCGCATCATCGATGATTTTCTTCAATTCATTTCCTCGCTCTGATGCTGTTTCTGAATACAGGCTTTCAGCAGGGTTAGCGACAATGATGTTTTTATTGTCTTCTTCCAGCTCTTCATATTTTGTACGAACTGCATCGCCTTTATTTTTCAAGTAACGTTTATCAATCCCTACGAGGCTGACAAGCGGCTGTACATCTGTCTGCCAGCTTTTCACTTGGCTTTCTTCCCTCACAAATGTATTTCCATCTTGTTTGTTATAATGCTTTCCATCAATCCCGTATGTCATGAGACCATACACGTCTTCTTCTGCAATGCGGTCAAAGAAAGCCAAAATTCTCTTTAACTCTGCTTCTGATTTGACGCTTGTTTTCGGGAAGGCGAAGATGCCATTATGGCCGCCTGATGCCCATACACGTTCTTTGCCATCTGGGCCTTTGATTCGGTTGATAATATCCACTTCCATGTTTTTATCTGTTGCATCATCTCTTAAGTTCACTGCATCTACCATATTTCCAACATAGATACCCGCTTTTCCTTGTGAAAACAATTCTTGCTGCTGCGTTTTGCTTGTGACTGGGAAGTCTTTGTTTATATAACCATTGTCACGCAGCTTTTTCATATATTTCATTGTATTCATATACTCATCTGTCATAAAGTCTGGCGTAAATTTGCCATTTTCTTCTTTCCAATCTGTTGGCATTCCTTCATAAGAACCAAGCGTTTTAAATGCACCGTAAATCAAATCATTACGGTCTGTAAAACCAATTGTATCGTCCTTACCATTTTTGTTCGGATCTTTTTCAGTAAATGCCTTGGCTACTTCATAAAGGTCATCCAGCGTTTTTGGTGTATCCAAATTTAAATTTTCAAGCCAATCCTTTCGAATGACAATCCCTTGTCTTGAAAGTGGTCTCTCTCTATAAATGCCATAAAGCTTCCCATCGATAGAGGCATTTTTATTAATCAGTTCGTTCATCTTACTTAAATTTGGATAATCCTTTAAGTATGGACCGATTTCCCAGAACATGCCTGATCTAAACGCATTGATAGCAGATGAATTCTTAATGTCTTGAATCGTCACAATTTGCGGGAGGTTCCCTGCGGCAAGTGCTGAATTTAAACGGTCTTCTTTCACCGCATCAGGCACCCACGTAATATCAAGCTCTGTATTTGTGAGCTTCTCAATCTCTTCTAACACTGAATCTTTCGGCGGCTGCTGATGATACAAAATCGCCATCCATGTCAGCTTCACCTTTTTGTCTAAATCAACCTTTTCATCTGATGAGCTTGCCCCTTTACTTGAACAAGCTGACAGAATACCGCTTGCGGCAAATAACAAAACAAAGGCAATCAGCCATAATTTCTTTCTCCCCATAAGATCCCTCCGTTATTCCATCTTTTTAACCCTTTACAGAACCTAGTAATGCCCCTTTGTTGAAATGCTTTTGAATAAATGGATAGACAAGCAGAACGGGAATGGTCGCCACGACGATGACCGCCATTTTAATGGTTTGGTCTGGCGGCGGTGTTGATGAGCCCATATCTGACATATCTCCCTGCATACCGCTTGATACAATGACGATTTGTCTTAACAGGACCTGAATCGGCCATTTCACTGAATCGTTTAAATATAAAATGGCTGTCATGTACGTATTCCAATACGTCACGGCATAAAAAAGTGAAATCGTCGCAATAGCTGGCAAAGAAAGTGGCAGCACAATTTTAAAGAAGATCCCTAAGTCGTTACAGCCGTCCATCTTCGCTGATTCTTCAAGGCTTGCCGGAATGTTTTGAAAGAAGTTTTTCAAAATGATCAAATTGAATGCATTGATGGCCACTGGCAGAATGAGTGACCAGTAAGTATCAAGCAGCCCAAGTGTTTTCACGACAATAAACGTCGGAATCATCCCTCCGCTAAACAGCATCGTGAAGACAACGAGAAACATGAGGGTTCTTCGGCCCTTTAGCTCCTGACGAGACAGCCCATACGCCATAAGTGAGGACAAAAACATGCTGACCGCTGTTCCAACGAGTGTCACAAGAATGGATACAATCAGGCTGCGATACACAATATCTGTAGAAAAGATATAGCGATAGGCCTCTAGAGAAAACGTCGTTGGAAACAAAATAAACTTCTTTGAGATGACCTCTTCTACTGTCGCAAAAGAGGCGGCAATGACATGGATGAACGGGAGCACACATATTAATGCGAACATGAGTAGAAAAGAGTAATTAAATACATTGAACAATCGGCCTTTAATAGAACGATCTATGTTCATCACGCCCTTTCTTTGTAAGCGTTATCATTTCGTCTGAACATAAGCTGCAGCCTTTGACGATATCGTGATTAAAATGTAACAAACGGGGAAAGAAAGCGTCTATAATCATCATGACAGACCACAGAGATGATCATGCCATTCGTGCTTTTAGCCTCATCAATGAAAAGAAAAAGATCATGAGCTAATGTCATGATTATGCCCTATGCCTGATCGTTTTCTTTCAGAATTTCTGCCGTATTGACATCTGGCCTGTAGCCTAACTCCAGCTTCGTTTTCTCAGTAGACCAAGGTTTTCCTTCGTTTTCTGATACGGCATAATAAGTCCCGAATGGAACGTCCGTTTCGATGGCAGCCTTGATCATGCCGAAAAGGTCTTCATGTGAAAGAAGCGTTCGTTTCGTTCTTTTTTTGGTGTGCAATCCTTCCATCTCATCTGTCACGACGGTTCCAATTCTCAAATTGATGACAGACATACCTGTTTGATCGTGAAACAAACGCCCAAGCTGTTCGGAAGCAAATTTTAAAATGCCATACACATTTTTCGTTGCTGGTACATCATCAGTCGTAATTTCTCGCCCTAGTAAGGAGTGACCATCTTTTTCATATCGATCTGTCACATGATTACTGCTTGCAAAAATGACTTTTGGAATGCTTAACCGGGCCGCTGAACGAAACATATCATACGTGCTTTTCCAAAACACATCATTCATTTTTGCAAACTCCTTTTCATTCATCACATCATGCGTCATGTCCACGTTTAAAAGATGAATGATCACATCTGTATCTCTTGGGATGACTTGAAACAAATTCTCTTCAATTGCCGCATCTGCCATGATGACTTCTTCTACACACCTTGTTTGATCAATGATGGTCACGTCATACTCCGAAGAGAGCTCTTTAGTTAATAAACGTCCGATGACACCACATCCGCCAATCATGGTGATTTTTTTCATCTGTTTCCTCCTTCATCTTCTATCGGAGTAGTATGTCCATGCCGTCTATTGATTACAGCCACTTTTTCAAAAAACGTGTAGCCTCGTGGCGCATAGCAGCCGTTTCAAAATGACCTGCATGTAGACCTACAAGCTGATAACGTTCCTTTAAGGAAGCAGCTTGATAGGCTTGACTTAATGTCTGTTGAATTCGTCCAACACCTTCAGCAGGTGTAAGCTGATCATGTTTTCCAACTAAGCTTAAATGCGGTCTCGGGAAAATCATTTCTTGGATGTCAGCTGCTGTAAAGTACTTAGCTAAGCTTGGTACATAATAGTAAAAACCGTGTCTATCTAAATGATTCGTTTCAATCAATGTGTGATGATCAACCTGTGCGCAAAGATCCACACACACACTGACCCTCTCATCAAGTGCTGCCGTCCACCATGAAAGAAGACCGCCCATTGACATCCCAAAAACAGCTAAACGCTCTGGGAGCACATCAGAGCGGGAAAACAAATAATCAATTGCACACATGCTCTCATACAGCATCATGCCCCACATCACTTTTCCTGTTAACAGCATTTCTTTGAAAATTTCACTTTCTGTTCTGCCCCTTCTTTCACCAAATCCCGCGTGGTCAATCGCCAACACACTATAACCTTTTGAAGTGAATTCTTTTGCGTATGAAGGCGCTTGCAAATAATGAGCCCCCTTCAATAACTCTTCTTTCCCATCCACATAATTCCCACCATGAGAATGCTGGAACAAGACAACAGGCCTTTTTTTCACTGTATCTTTCGGCTTCACAAAATAAGCCGGAACTTCCTCCACCCCATGAATAGAGAGAATGAGAGTTTCTACTAAGTACGATTCACGTTCCTCAATCTTTAACGTATACGCCTCCACACGATGGCGCTCTGGCATTTCCCCTAATAAACTGAGCAGTTGTTCACGTTTGCTTTCCTTTTCCATTGACGTCACTCCTCATTTTCTTGATCAACTTGTTAAATACGAGATTGATGGGGGAATCACCTTGTTTTCGACAAAATTATGTCCCGGGAAATAAACAACACCCATCGGTATCAACCGATGGGTGCGTTCATTAGTTCGCGACAATATTGACAAGTTTTCCAGGAACCGCAATCACTTTACGGATTGTTTTCCCTTCAAGCTGTTCTTTTACCCGTGCATCATTTTTCGCAAGCTCTTCTAGCTGCTCTTTTGTTGCATCAGCAGGAACCGTTAATTTTGCTTTCACTTTTCCATTTAGCTGTACGACAATTTCCACTTCATCATCGACAAGTTTTGACTCATCATATTGCGGCCATGCTTCATAAGAAATAGACCCTTCATGACCAAGTTTGTTCCAAAGCTCTTCCGCTACATGCGGTGCAATTGGAGAAAGAAGTTTCACAAAGCCTTCTGCATATTCTTTCGGCAGTGTGTCAGCCTTGTATGCATCGTTGATGAACACCATTAATTGTGAAATCCCAGTATTGAAACGTAAGCCTTCATAATGATCTGTTACCTTCATGACGGTTTCATGGTAGCTTCGCTCTAATGGCCCGCCAGATTGCTCTGTCACTTTATCACTGATGGAGCCATCTTCATTTGTAAACAGACGCCATACACGATCTAGGAAACGACGAGCACCATCAAGACCTGTTTCAGACCAAGCAATTGACGCATCTAAAGGCCCCATGAACATTTCATACAGTCTTAATGTATCTGCACCATGAGATTCTACGATATCATCTGGGTTGACAACATTCCCTTTTGATTTACTCATTTTTTCATTATTTTCACCAAGAATCATTCCTTGGTTGAACAATTTCATGAACGGTTCTTTTGTTGGAACAACACCAATATCATACAAGAATTTATGCCAGAATCGTGCATATAGCAGATGAAGCACAGCATGTTCTGCTCCACCAATATACACATCAACCGGAAGCCATTTCTTCAGCTTTTCAGGCGATGCAAGTTCTTCTGTGTTATGTGGATCAATATAACGTAAGAAGTACCAGCAGCTACCTGCCCATTGTGGCATCGTATTCGTTTCACGGCGGCCTTTCTTACCTGTTACAGGATCTACAACCTCAACCCAGTCTTTAATATTGGCTAAAGGTGATTCACCTGTTCCGCTTGGCTTAATCTCAGTCGTCTTAGGCAAAATCAGTGGAAGCTCTTCCTCTGAAACAGCTGAAGATGTTCCGTCCTCCCAATGAATAATTGGAATTGGCTCTCCCCAGTAACGCTGACGGCTGAACAGCCAGTCTCTTAAACGATAAGTGACTTTCTTTTCACCTTTTTGATGTTCTTCCAGCCATGCAATCGCTTTTTCAATTGCTTCTTCTTTCCCTAAGCCGTTTAAGAAATCAGAGTTGATGTGCTTTCCATCACCTGTGTAAGCTTCTTTGTCAATGTCTCCACCTTCGACAACCTCTTTGATTGGAAGATCGAATGTTTTGGCGAATTCATAATCACGCTCATCATGAGCAGGAACTGCCATGATCGCTCCAGTGCCATATGTGGCTAACACATAATCTGCAATCCAGATCGGCATCTTTTCCCCATTCAATGGATTGATGGCATAAGCACCTGTGAAAATGCCCGTTTTCGTTTTAGCAAGATCTGTTCGCTCTAAGTCACTCTTAGACTGAATTTCTTTGATATATGCTTCAACTGCTTCTTTTTGAGCAGCTGTTGTAATTTTTTCAACTAGTGCATGCTCTGGTGCAAGAACGGCATATGTTGCACCAAATAGTGTATCAGGACGTGTTGTAAACACAGTAAACTGTTCGTCATGTCCTTCTACTTCGAAGTGAACATGTGCACCTTCAGAACGTCCAATCCAGTTGCGCTGCATGTCTTTGATGCTTTCAGGCCAATCAATGTCTTCTAAATCTTCTAACAGCCTGTCCGCATATGCTGTAATTTTTAGCATCCATTGCTTCATTGGACGTCTTTCAACAGGATGCCCTCCGCGCTCACTTTTCCCATCAATGACTTCTTCATTTGCAAGGACTGTACCGAGTGCTGGGCACCAGTTTACAGGTACTTCATCAATATACGCCAATCCTTTTTCGTACAATTTCAAGAAAATCCACTGGGTCCATTTATAATAATTCGGATCTGTCGTGTTAATTTCTCGATCCCAATCATACGAGAAGCCCAATGATTGAATTTGGCGGCGGAAATTATTAATGTTCTCTTCTGTAAATTCAGCTGGATCATTTCCTGTATCCAGCGCATATTGTTCCGCTGGAAGACCAAATGCGTCCCATCCCATTGGATGAAGAACATCGTATCCCTGCATACGTTTCATACGTGATAAAATATCCGTTGCTGTGTATCCTTCAGGATGCCCTACATGAAGCCCTGCTCCTGATGGATAAGGAAACATATCTAGCGCATAAAACTTTGGCTTATCTTCCGAGTCAGATGTGGCGAATGTTTTATGTGTCAGCCAATAATCCTGCCACTTTTTTTCAATTTCCCGATGCTGAAAACTCAATGTGAAAACCTCCTTTAATATGTACGGCTTTATCTGCTCAGATGACCACTGCAAGAATTCAGATTTTTCTAAAATCAACAAAAAACCCTCATCCCTGGAAAGGGACGAGAGATTTTTTGGTTCCCGCGGTACCACCCTTGTTAGCGTCATGAACTGTTCATACGCTCACTTAATATCTTTAACGCAGACATGCGACAGAAGCTTTAACGCAACTGCAACTCTGAGGCGAGTTCAGAAGCAGATTTGATTGACTTTCACCAGCCGTCAATTCTCTAAAGACAAATACTGCTTTCCTACTACTCCTCTTCACTGTTCTTATCGTAACCGTCATCTAAGTAGTATTTTATAGAATTATGATCATAAGTGCAAGCAGGTTTGTATACAATGGGAATGTACCCTAGACTAGGGTAAAGTGAGGATATTATTCGTGTGGAGATCGGTTATGACGGTTGGAGCCTGCATCCTGTGAACGTTCTTCTCTCACAAAATCGAAGCTTCGCAGAACTGCTTCTCCTCCGTAACCTGAAATAATGGATAAGATGATCAAGTGCAGACTAGATTCGGGATTTGAGGATAAGACAAGCAGTGTAGCAGCAATCATCCCAACGAGCCAATCTTCAATAAACCCTAGATAAATAAACTTCTTTGTCATTCTGGGCTTCTCTAGCCTGCCTTTTTTCTTTACGTGACCGAGAATGCCCATGACCCCTCCAATGGCGCAAGCAATAATGACTTGTTGCAGCATTTTCATCACCTTCCTAAAGCCCTTAGAATAGTAAAGCGACTTCAGGCTGTCCAGCCCCCTGTAATGCCATTCTGCTGTTCCGTCATAATCCATGTAAAAGGTCTATTCTCTCTAACGAAGAAAAAAAGCTTGTTTCTTCCATTATATGTGAATGACCCAAAAACAATCTTGATGCATTGGAATCATTTTCACCTAATCCATATTAACTATTTTTGTCATTTTATGAATTATCCTCAAATGATCCCTTCTTTTTCTAATGAAAAGTCTCCTTACTTACTCTATTCTAATGGAGGACAAACTATGATGACAAATTTAACAAAGCGATTGCAATCATTGAAACAGAACATATGTTATGTTACGTTTAAAAAGAATTCATTTGGTTTCAAAAAAACCATCTTAAATGTCTAATAGTAGCAGCAAAGGAGGGTAATATGGTCAGCTCGAACATCTTCGGATTGCAAAAACAGCTTGAACTCATAAAAAAAGCGCTGGATCATGCGCGGATTGGTGTTGTCATTACAGACCCTTCTTTAGAGGATAACCCTATCGTTTATGTGAATCATGGCTTTACACAAATGACTGGATACAAACCAGATGAGATTCTTGGACGTAATTGTCGATTCCTCCAAGGAAAAGACACAAATCAAGAGCAACTTGCCTTAATACGTCACGGAATTCAAAACAAAACACCTATTACCACACAGCTCAAAAATTATAAAAAAGACGGTACTTTTTTTTGGAATGAACTCAATATAGATCCTCTATACATTGAACAAGATGACAAAACATTTTTTATTGGCTTTCAAAAGGACATTACAAAGCAGAAAGAATATGAACAACTCCTAGAAGATTCCTTACAGGAAGTCACCTCTCTGTCGACGCCAATTGTCCCAATCAAAAATGGTGTTTCCGCTCTTCCACTCATCGGAAAATTATCAGAAGAACGCTTTGATGCCATCGTCGCGAAGTTAACTTGTATATTAGAAGATTCAAAGGATGATTATTTAATTGTCGATCTTTCTGGTTTAATTGATGTCGATGATTCCGTTGCAGCGCGAATTTTCAAACTGCATCACCTGCTGAACTTAACTGGAACTGAACTCATCATCACTGGGATCAAACCACAGCTTGCGATGAAAATGAAAGACTTAGATACAGACTTCCAGAATACGATCACTTATTTAACGGTAAAAGAAGCAATCAAAGGATTGCCATTAGCTGAAAACCCTGTATAAACAGGGTTTTTTTAATTGAACCGCTCCCCAAAATGGAAAAATGAGGTATGATAGGTATAAATAGCGATATAGGGGGGCTGCCAGATGATGATGTTACTCATCATAGGTCTTTTATGTATTTGTTTCGCCATAGGATATGCCGTCAATTTCTTATTACTTAAACACCAAAATCAACAAATCTTTTCAAAAAAACTCTTCTATCCTTTTTTGACCATTGGTCTTGTTTTTTCTATTATGTCATTACCGTTTGCCGGCACAGGTGCTCCGAAAGCACAAGCAGATCCATCTTCTGAACAGCTGCTGAAAGAGCAAAAACAATTAGCATCTGACCTTTCTCGTCTAAAGGAAGACAAAGAAACGCTGACGGCCTCTTTAGAAGACGTGACCAAAGAAAAAGAAAAGCTATCCAAGAAATTAGAAACCATCACCTCCGAAAAGAAGACAGTCAAACAGCAAGAAAAAACCATCCATGAGCTTGAAGAGAAAATAGACAAGCTCACCTCTACAAACGAAACACTCAAAAAAGAACACCAGAAAGTAAACAAAGACACCACGTCATCGGCCCAGCGATCTGCTCCTAAAGATGATGGGGCCAATACTAGCGGTCATGAGTCACAAAAAGAAACAAAAAAAGAATCTGCCGCCTGTAATATTAAAGGAAGTGTCAACGGCATATATCACACACCGAGCAGCAGATACTACTCACGGACAAAAAACGTGACCAAAATGTTCTGCTCCGTAGAAGAAGCTGAGCGTGCAGGGTACCGGGCACCAAAGCAATAGACATCTTTTGACGATAAAAAAACCTCCTGTCAGCCCAATATAGGTACAGGAGGTTCTTCTTTAAATTTCTCTTCTTAATGCTGTTAATACATTCGTTTTTGTCGCCTTACGTGCTGGATTGAGTCCAGAAATAATGGCGACTCCTGCACTAATCACTGTTGCTGTGACCACAAGGCTTAGCGGAATATAGGAGAAGGTGATCGAGAATTGATCACTGGATCCCCCTTCAGACATAGAAGACAAAATTGCTGGAATGATTAAATTCACTGCAAAACTAACGATGTACGAGATGATAATCCCGATGATCGATCCAATTACCCCAATATAAGCACTTTCCATGAGGAACATTCGCTTAATAATAGAAGGATTCGCACCGATGGCTTTCATGATCCCAATCTCTTGTGTCCGCTCTGTTACGGCCATTGTCATCGTATTGAAAATGCCGATCGCCGAAATAATGACCGCAATACATCCAACAAAGATGAGTCCAATTTTAAAGACTGTAAAGAACATATCCATTCCTTCAAGCTGATTCGTCACAGAGATGACTTGATAGCCGTCATCTGTCAGCTTATCTGTGAGCGTACCGACATTGTCGAACTTATCAGCATAGACAGACGTCATTTTTTCGACATTTCCTGCATCAGGAGACAGATCGAGCACTTGACTAAATTCTTTTTCATAAGCATTCGGAATAAGAATTTTATGATCCTGCTGCCACTCCAAATTCGGTTTCTTCAATACACCGACGACACGGAAATCGAACGTCTTTTCTTTCACCACTTCATTTTCTTCATTCAGTTTCGGCACCTTGATTTGAATGACTTTGTTTAAAATTTCCTTCGTATAGCCTTTTGGCTCTTCCGGTGTCTCTTCACCATTTGATGTCTGATTCATTTCTTTTTCATAGTCTTTTCGTTCTTTTTCCGTCCAAAGTTGTTCTGCCATTTGATACCCAACTACAATTTCATTCGCCGATGTTGGGACTTTTCCACGGTCTAGTTCAAGGCCTGCCTCTTTTTCTTCTTTCATATCTGTCAGTACAGCCTGCGTATCACTTGAGCGATTATCGAGCTCGACGTGAACCGATGGAATGATTGACGTTCTTGCAACGACAGATTTCGCATGATCATATTTCTTTAAATCGTCAACCTTGACGTCACCTTTTTCTTTGCCTAACACTTTAATTTCTGTGATGATTTGTTGTTTCATGATTTCATCTTGAGCCGATTTTTGCAGACCAAAACCAACTGACGCTAGAACGATTAAGAAAGAGCATGCCATTGTCGTTGCAAGTATGGTCATAAACACACGCAATCTATTTTTCTTCATATTTCTTCTGATGAATTTGACCTGATCTCTAAATTTCAATGGACTGATCCCCTTTCTTTAATACACCATCATGAAGCTGGAACGTTGTGTCTGCGATTGAAGCGACTTCATCGTCATGTGTAATGATGACAAATGTAATTCCTTTTTCACGATTAAGCTGCTGGATAAAGGCTAGAATTTCTCCTTCAGTTTCTGAATCCAGACTACCTGTTGGCTCATCCGCTAAAATAATAGACGGATTAAGGATCAAGGCTCTTGCAATACTCACACGCTGCTGCTGTCCACCTGACAGTTCATTAGGATAATGTCCTGCGTGATGTTCAAGACCAACTCGTTTCAGCATTTCCTTTACTTTCACTTTTCGCTCAGACGGCTTCACACCTTTTAAAGTGAGCGGAAGTTCAACGTTCTCATATGTTGTTAAACTCCCGATCAATTGAAAGCTTTGAAAGATAAAGCCAAAATGATCTAACCGAAAGTCTGCCCATTCCTTCTCATTAAAGCCGGTCACATTGGTGCCATCAACCATAATTTGTCCGCTTGTTGGCGTAATATATCCCGATATTAAATTCAGTAAAGTTGATTTCCCCGAACCGCTTCGTCCGACGATACATGCAATTTCGCCTCTTTTAATAGACAAGTCAATGTCTTTGAGCACAGGAATCTCGTTCTCCCTGCCCTTTTTCCCAATTTTAAACACATGATCTAACGATTGAATTTGAATCATCTCTACTCCCCTGCTCTCTGTTTATCTTTTTCGATAGATTAAGAAATAACTCGTCAGCGCGCCTACAGCTCCACCGATTAACATGCCAGCGATATAACCAAAAATGGAATTGTCTGAAGAAAATCCAACCCAGCCAAATCCTAGAACACCGAAGGCAATGACCAATATCTGAATGGGCCTATCCATTTTAGGGTAAACAAAGAATCGTCCATTTCGTTCAACTGGATGTTTAATAAAACTAAACAAACCAATGAGATAAAATACGATTAGCATCACAATTGGCACGATGAATTCTACACCTGTAAACCAAATTGGATTTTCAACTAAATTTCGAAATTGAAAACGGTCTGTTATATAAGTAATTGGAGCTATGGGCATAATAAAGTAGTCATAACTGATATCAACCCAACTTCTATCCGTTTTTAATAAATAGTCTAAATGAAACATCGGTAGCCAAATTAATAAATAAGGTAAAATTGATGTACTGAATGTAACAATGGCTTGACTAATTGCGCTTCCTGTTAAAGCACCTGCTGCAAGACACAAACTATAAAACATTAAGGTGGACACAAGTGCAATCAAATAACCACTGTTAAACGCAATCGTATATTGTGGTTGAATGCATAAAATGAGTATATAAGTAAAGACATATGACAATACATGAACAAGCGTGATAATTCCGGCACCTAGGAAAAACTTTGTGTGATAAATGGTCGTTCTGCTAAACGGCAAAGATAAAGTAAAATCAATTTGCCCTTTATTTCTTTCAAAACCCAACTGGGTAATTGCAAAAATTAAACTCATCGTCCATGAAAAGGTGATAAACATATCAGAACCGAAATCATAATAAAAGTAATTATCGAGTGGTGTACAAGTCGGATCGTTTAAACAAGTTTGAAAGGATGAGTATCCCATTAAAAAGGATAATGGCGTCGCAAAGACCGCAACAAGCATCACTAAAATGAATGTCAGCTCAGACTGCTTCCATTCCTTATATAACAATTGCCGCTTTACCATCTGCGTTTCCCTCCAAACTTTGCAATGAATACTTCTTCTAAATTTACAGGCAGTTCATGCCAGACTTTTGGTTCAAGCGATTTCAAATACTCTTTTGCTTCTTCATCTGTTTTGAGTACAAGTGCTGTATAGAACACACCCGCTTGATCTAAGATGGCAACGCCTTTTTTTCTAATACTTAAGTTCATATCCTCTTCAAATGCCATCTGGATTTTGACGTAGTCATTCTTTAATTCATCTAAATCCATAACACTTGTGAGCTGATTTCCTTCCAAAAACCCGATTCGGTTACACATACGCTCAATATCCTCTAAACGGTGCGATGTAATTAAAATCGTTGTTTGTCGTTCTGCCACCTCGTCAATCATCAGCTGAAGAACGTCATTTCTTGTGACTGCATCAATCCCGTCTGTCGGCTCATCTAACAAAATGACTGCTGGTTTGATGGCAAAACTTAAAATGAGAGACAGCTGTTTCTTTAAACCTGTCGACAATTCACGGTATTTCACTTTTTCCGGAATCTCATACCGGTTCACAAGCTCATTGGCATATGTCACGTCAAACTTTGGATACAGTTGTTTTAACAGCTTTACAAGCTGTCCATAATTGTACCGGTCAAAGTAGGGATTTACGACTGGCATATACACAATATTTTGCTTCACTAACGGGTGGTCTTTTACGAGTACATCTTTAAAATAAATCTCTCCTTCATCTGGAAGAAGGATTTGCTGAATCAAGCGAAGAAGTGTTGTTTTACCAGAGCCATTCCGGCCAAGCAGACCAAAGATCTCTCCTTCGCCTATCTTGAAGGAAACGTTGCTGAGTACTTCACGTCCATTTAATTTCTTTGATACATTTCTGACCTCAATCAACTTGGTTTCCTCCTTTTAGACTTGAGCCGATCTCCTCCAACCACTCTTTGAGTTGATGAATATCAATACCGGCATAATGAGCTTCAATAATGAGTTGCCTTAATTGCTCCTTCATCTCTAACACCTTCCCTTCATTCAGCTTTAACTGTGCACCTTCTGTCACATACGTTCCACGGCCTCTTAATGTTTCAATAATTCCTTCCCGTTCAAGCTCTTTATACGCTTTGCTGACGGTGTTTGGATTCGCAATAATAATGGTGGCAAGCTCTCTCACAGAGGGCAGTTTGTCACCTGGTTTCATCACGCCTTTTAAGCACAAAATTTTTAACTGCTCAATGATTTGTTCATATATTGGTGCAGCGCTTCTTGGATCTATTTGAATCATGATGGCTCCCTCTTTTCTCATTCATGCTTTTGCAGTCCTATCGCTTGATCATGTCCTTGCATTAAAGGGACCGAATTTGGAATAAAATCTTTTTGAACTTCAAAACCAATGAAAACGAGAACGAAAAAAAATGTACATGCTAACGCAACAGCCAGCACCATCCACTTTAAATTGATTGGTTTTTTTTCTTTTTTCATGGTTAAACACCTTTCTTCACGTTTAAGTGTCTATAGTGTATTAGTTGATGTAGTACACTTAATACAATATAGACACTTGATTGAAAAGTCAAGGGACTCTAGAAAAAAATAGGCAGACGAACCAGATAAAATTTACGAAACTACTCAAAAGCATTCGTGAAGTCAGGTTTGCTTCTGGTTTAGGGTGTTCAACACGTTCATCACTTTCATAATCGCCTGAAAAGTGCATAAATAAAAGACCCCGAATATTGAGGTCTCTACAATGTTTTAATTAGATACTATTACTTTGTTTTTGGACTTGCTTTTGAACAGGATTAGCACCCACCATACTAATAAAAATATATAGCCTATAACTGTAAAGATAGACCAAACTGCCCCCTGTCGCAATTGACTAAATAAGTGTTCAAATTCATTCATTCCTTCTACTCTACCAATGCTATTTATCAGGCTAATCATCGGAATTGTAACAGTAAATACAATGGTTAGAATGGACAATCCCCTATGTTTATTTTTCACGACACTGAATATTGCGGTTCCTAATGTTGTTAAGAAAAACAAATAATATAATGCCCAAAACCAATTAGGAAGAGTCTCCCACATTTCTTCTACCCCCTTGAAGATATTTGCAATTTCTATATATAACATACTTTAACAGAATAAAAACCTATGACAAATATATATCCAAAAACAACAATCTTTGCGAAAACAGCCAAAAAATAAAACAGACCCTTAAAAGAAGGATCTGTTCATCATTCGTTATCGTATGAAATACCCAAAATCATTTGGTTTTGAAGACTTTGAATTTGTACACGCGTTCTGTCTAAACGTTCTCTTTGCTGATCATTGGCGACATCTTTTAACTTTTCTAATTCATTCACCGCATCCTCAAGCATGAGCTGCGCTTTTGAAAATTCTTCTACGTTATAATGTTCTTGGCGAGAGCTCAAATCAAACTGTTCGCTTGCAAACTCAAGAGTCTCAGTGCTTTTTTGGACAAATTCATCGATTGATTTTCTTGTTGCCATCTTGCCATTCCTCCATTTCATCATTGCTCTCGCCTATTTTGCCCACGTAAAGCTTTTTCACTAAAGAAAATGTTGGACAGATTCAATTGTCCTCTTTCGTGATTTTTGTTAAACTTTAAGGATGCCTATTATTATGCAAGGAGGTTACTGACTTGGATCAGCATAACCCTTTTTTATATTCAAACAGCGAAAAACGTTATCACACATGGAATTATCATTTGCGTGAGCACTTTGGTCATAAAGTATTTAAAGTCGCATTAGACGGTGGCTTTGATTGTCCAAACCGTGATGGTACTGTCGCACATGGAGGTTGCACATTTTGCAGCGCAGCAGGATCTGGTGATTTTGCAGGGAACCGTGCGGATGATCTCATCACTCAATTTAATGAAATCAAGGACCGGATGCATACAAAATGGAAAGACGGAAAATACATGGCGTATTTCCAAGCTTACACAAATACACATGCGCCGCTGCCTGTTTTAAAAGAAAAATACGAAACCGTTATGAATCTGGATGGAGTGGTTGGTTTATCGATTGCCACAAGACCTGATTGTCTGCCAGATGACGTCGTGGAATATTTAGCTGAGTTAAATGAGCGGACGTATCTATGGGTTGAACTTGGTCTACAAACTGTACATGAGCGGACAGCGATGCTCATCAACCGTGCTCATGATTATGAATGCTACGTAGAAGGTGTAGAAAAACTGCGAAAACATGGCATTCGAGTCTGTTCACATATCATCAACGGTCTTCCTCTTGAAAACCGAGATATGATGATGGAAACAGCAAAAGCTGTCGCTGATTTAGATGTGCAAGGAATTAAAATTCATCTACTTCACCTGTTAAAAGGAACACCGATGGTGAAGCAATATGAGAAAGGCAAACTAGAATTTCTCAGCCAAGAGGAATATGTCCAGCTTGTCTGTGATCAGCTGGAGATCCTGCCCCCAGAAATGATTATTCATCGTATTACAGGCGATGGTCCCATTGAATTAATGGTAGGTCCAATGTGGAGTGTGAATAAATGGGAAGTGCTCAATGCCATTAATGCTGAGCTTGAAAGACGTAACAGCTACCAAGGCAAACGCTTCGTCAGATTGGAAGAAGCGGCAAAATGATTTTAAAACGGATGCTCCCTTTTAGTAAAGAGCTGTTAGAACGTACTTGTCAAAAAGGCGATATTGTCATTGATGCAACGATGGGAAATGGCCATGATACACGCTATTTAGCTGACCTTGTCGGGAAGGATGGACAAGTTTTCGCATTCGATGTACAGAAGGAAGCCATTGAGCAAACAAGCAAAAGACTTGGTGAGCACTACCCTTACGTTCACCTGATCCATGACGGACATGAACAACTTGCTGAGCATCTGCCAGCCGAAGCTTATGGTCACATATCTGGTGCAGTGTTCAATCTTGGGTACTTACCAGGAGGCGATAAAACCGTCACGACTCAGGCCCATACGACCATTGAAGCGATCAAACAGCTCATGGATTGGCTTAAGCCTGGAGGTCTGATCGTTCTTGTGATTTACCACGGTCATCCCGAAGGAAAAAAAGAGAAGGACATCCTTCTTGATTATTGCAAAACACTCCATCACGAAGAAGTACAGGTGATCTCTTATCAATACATGAATATTCAAAACGATCCGCCCTTCGTGGTAGCCATCGAAAAAAAACTCAAATCCTCTTAATGGATTTGAGTTTTTTTATTTAATAAGCGTATTGGTCAATGATTTCTTCAAGTACTACTTCCAGCTCTTCTACATCTGCAAGCTCTGATTGAGTAAAGCGGACACGTACAAGCTGTTCTCCGTCATTATACATTTCTTCCAGCCAGCCACGCAGCCCTCTTGCTCTACGGTCGACTTCAAAAATGATATCTAACCCCTCTTCATCAATGAAGAAAATCACCTCTAACTCATCAAGCATTTGACGATAATAGTCGGAAGTCGGTATGAACTCAAATTCTTGAACAAAGGGAAGGCGGCGCCTAAAATAAGGTGCTTCTTCGCAGTCTGCTTCATGAAGGTGAAAGCCTAAGTTTCCAACAGCTTCAAGCACACGATTCACCCAAGGGTGTGCGTTTACAAAAATGCGGTCATGATCAAATTTATCAATACCACCTTGAATATCAAGGTCTGTCACAACAGCAACCTCTACTTTACCTACAGTCATTGGTGTATCAAGAGGAAGGTGAAACGAGAATGTAAACTGCTGAGCTTCCCCAGGCTGAATCGTGAATGATTCAGTCACTCGGACAGAATGGATGGTTGTGTGTTTTCGTTGCTCTTCATCATCTTTTACAATGGTGTACCATGTTTTCAACTTTAAATCAATATAGCGGATATCTTGAGGCACTTTTCCGCCCTTCACATGGACTGTTCCCTTTACTTCTTCTCCCGGTTCATACGCATCTTTCTCCAAAATTGTATCCACTTTTGCTGCACCGATTCCTACACTTGCTGCAAACTTTTTAAAAAATGACATATTCGACCTTCCCCTTTTTTAAGTTTTTCAACAAATATACGTCATAAGGAGTAGATACGATTCATTCAATCCATACTTTTCTCCTATTTTTCGTACACTAAGAATATTATCGGCAGCAAATAAGAGGATTGTAATGAAAAAAGAGGATACGTCTGATCATGGTTCGCCTTAAAAAGGGTACATCGCCCAAGCAAAACCGTTCAAAACAAAAAAGCTTGTAGAAAACCATTTTGTTTTCTACAAGCTGATGAGCTTACTTTATCCTTTATGAAGATTTCATCCAAGGCATTTTCTGATAGGTGCGATAGGCTCTGCCATTGATATAGAAAAAGAACGATGTTTTCCCGCTTGATTTGATCAACCGCTTTGCCAGCTTGTTCATCTCTTTTTGGGCTGTCACTTTTTCATCAGACAAATAGACCGCAAGTAACCCTCTATTGATTAGTTTGTGAAAATTCTCGTGTGGAATGCCTTTCAGCTGTTCATCCGCTTTTTCAATAAAATGCTGTAGTCTATCCATCATCTCATGATGAGAGTTGTAGTACGAGCAAAAATTCAAATCGCCTTCCAGCCTGTCCTCTTCTTGGTCGATTAAATAGTCCAGTAAGATATGCAGACCTTGGATATAAGGGAAATAGCTTTCGTAAATTTGCTTCGCCTGCTTCTCTGTAAAATCAGGCTGCAGTGCATAAGCCACAAGACAGAAAATACCCAGCGTTGATCCTGCACATGCGGAAAACTCATACCACTCCATCTTCGGTAAATCCTTTTCATACTGGCGGAACCATGACTCTAATCGAGGTTCACGCTCATGAGGAACCACATGCTTATGTACTTGTAAATCACTATAATAATCACACAGCGTATGTAAATAGGGCTGAACGATCGGATAATGCGCTAGACGTGACAGCACATCTTGGCACGTCCTGACTAGCGCATGCAGGTAACCATGATCCTCTTGATCATCACGGAATTGATAATACGGCTTAAGCTCCGCATGAATATCGAGTGCATCTCTCATTGCCTGATGCAGCATATGAAAATCCTTTGGATCAAGTGATGAACTGCGGTCACACAAATTATCTAAGTAATCGCTAATCGTTTGGTACGCCACAATGAATTCAATACACGTTTCCTTCGCTTCACCTGCAAGCAGAGATAAAATTCCCCCGCCTTCACAGTGAAAGGTTTTACTGGATATGCTCGCTAGTGCCTGCGTTCTCAGTTCTTCATTTTCAATCATTTCTGCATGCGCCCGCCACTTTTTTAGCTCCTGATGAACTAGCGGAAAAATATCTTTATACACCTTCGTCATCAGTGCAAAAGGACGTTCTGGTACTGACAAATCAATCCACCCCCAACTTAAACTCACAATCAAATATATTGATCAGTAAAGGCTCTTGCCGCCTTAAACACTTCTTCTCGCTCGGGCTCATTAAAAATTTCATGATAAAGCCCTTCCCATTCACGGTATGATTTATTGGTTGATTCAATGCCATTGAACCATTTCATCACTCTTGTTTTATCTACAATCTTGTCATCGCCTGCCTGCATGAGCAGGAGTGGAATCGACCGAAAAACATTCGTAGGCTGCATCGCCGCATCAATATTTTTGACCAGTTCTCGATACCAGCGAACCGACACCTTCGTCACATAAAGCGAATCATTCGAATCTGCCTCTATCACATCTTGATTCCGCGTGGCAAGTTCAATCGACAGCCCAGATTCGACTTTAAAAGACGGTGCCAGCACATTTAGCCCTTTTGACGCAAAATCCATCAGCTTCTTCGGTTTAAATTGCAGACCTAAACAAGGTGATGATAAAATAAGGCCATCAATCTTCGTATGGGTATACTGCTTGAACCATTCAATCGAAATCAGTCCCCCCATACTATGTCCAAGTAAAAATGTCGGAAGTCTGAACGACTTCGCATGTTCAATCCATTCATCCACTGTATCAATGTATTCTTGAAAAGAACGAATGTGGCCTCTCGCACGTGTCGATGTCCCTTGCCCAGGCAGGTCACCCATGACGACGTGATAGCCTGCATTTCGCCACATTTCGATCAGCCATTTATATCGGCCATGATATTCACTAGCACCATGTACAATGACAATTGTACCAACCGGTCTTTCAGCATGCCAAGTCCACAAAGTAAACACCTCACAAATGTTGTATTAAGAAAGGAAGTCGAAAAAGTGATTTATCCATATCATCAGTTTACACCTGAGATTCATGAATCGGTCTTTGTTGCAGAAAACGCCACCATTACAGGTGATGTCACAATAGGAGAATATTCAAGCGTTTGGTTCCAAACGGTCATTAGAGGCGATGTAGCTCCTGTCAGAATTGGAAAAAACGTCAACATTCAAGACTTATCCTGCCTGCATCAAAGTCCTGGAAAAACACTTCTTATTGAAGATGGTGCTACCATTG
Organism: Bacillus altitudinis 41KF2b; assembly: GCF_000691145.1. GTDB lineage: Bacteria > Bacillota > Bacilli > Bacillales > Bacillaceae > Bacillus > Bacillus altitudinis. The sequence goes on from NZ_ASJC01000003.1 coordinate 379,769, forward strand.
GACACCAAGTCACATTACATAGCTCTATCATTCGAAAAAATGCACTCATTGGCATGGGATCCATCATTCTCGATGGTGCGGAAATTGGCGAAGGAGCCTTTATTGGTGCAGGTAGCCTTGTCCCGCAAGGAAAAGTCATCCCAAAAGGCTCACTCGCTTTTGGCCGTCCAGCCAAAGTCGTTCGCCAGTTAACAGATGAAGATATCCAAGACATGGATCGTATCCGCAGAGAATATGTAGAAAAAGGACAATACTATCGTTCCCTTTTATCGCGTTAACATCATACATGTATCTTCACTTTATCATGTTTTTTTCAGGATATTAAGCAATAACTGTGTACCGCTTGTTATTTTACCCTTTTCCACTACTTTCTATCATGACAAAAAAGGTTTTCAGCACAAAGCTGAAAACCTTTTTCATTAGCTAAAAATAACTTCTTTCGGCTGGTGATTCAACTGCTCTGGATCAATGCTGCGCTCTACATAGATGCTATGCCAGATCATAAAGATCAGGACAGTCCAAATCTTACGGCTATGATCTGCTTTTCCAGCACAATGATCATTTAATAAATCAAGAACATATGCCTTGTTAATGTATTCATCTGTCTGACTGTTTTTAATGATATCTTTCGCCCAAGCGTTCATCTCATTTTTCAGCCAATGACGAATTGGCACAGGGAAACCTAGTTTTTTACGGTTTAACACATGGTCCGGCACAATGCCTTCTGCTGCTTTACGCAATAAATATTTCGTTGTGCCGTCTTTCGTTTTCAGCTCTTCTGGAATTTTAGAAGCTGCTTCAAATACGACCTTATCAAGGAATGGAACACGAAGCTCAAGAGAATTCGCCATTGTCATCTTATCTGCTTTCAGCAGGATATCCCCGCGCATCCACGTATGAATATCAACATATTGCATTTTGTTAATATCACTATAGCCTGCACTTTCCTCGAAGTATGTTTTTGTCACGTCACGATACGTGATGTTCGGATCATACTGCTTTAAGAGGTTTTTCTTCACTGGCTCTTCAAAGATTTTCGCATTGCCGATATAACGTTCCTCTAATGGCGTACAGCCGCGAACGATAAAGCTTTTCCCTTTCATTCCTTCTGGCATTAAACGAGCCAGACGAAGAAGAAGCTTTTTCAGCATGGATGGTACAGATTCAAAAGGCTTTAGAGATAGCGGCTCACGGTAAATATTATATCCACCGAATAGCTCGTCTGCTCCCTCACCTGAAAGAACAACTGTGACTTGTTTTTTCGCTTCTTTTGCTACGAAATACAATGGAATCGCCGCTGGATCAGCCAAAGGATCATCTAAATGCCAGACGATCTTCGGAAGCTCATTCATATATTCCTCAGGAGAAATCACAGCACTAAAGTTTTGCAATCCCAGCTTATCAGCTGTTTCTTTTGCTACATCCACTTCACTGAATCCATCCTGCTGGAAACCAACAGAGAATGTCTTCAGTTCAGGGTGAAATTCCTTTGCGACCGACACGATGAAAGAAGAATCGATCCCGCCTGATAGGAATGAACCAACAGGCACATCACTTCTCATGTGGACTTTTACAGAATCATAGATAGCATCACGTACTTCTTCTACTAATTTCTGCTCTTGTGTTTGTTCAGGTTTGAATTGAACTTTCCAGTAAGTCTTAAATGCAATGTCTTGGCCTGGACGCAGTGTAAACTGATGACCTGGCTCGACTTTGTGCACTTTTTGATCAAGTGTATTTGGCTCAGGAACGAACTGAAAAGACATGTATTGCTGCAAAGCAGTCTCATCAAATAAAATGTTCTCATTCACAGCCATTAAGCTTTTGCGTTCAGAAGCAAAGTACACTTGGTCATCTATTTGTGTAAAATAGAGCGGTTTAATGCCGAAAGGATCTCTTGCGCCATATAATAACTGCGCTTCTTTATCCCAAATTAAAAAGGCAAACATGCCGCGAAGCTTCGATGCCGCTTCTTCTTTATAGTGGCGATATGTGGCAAGAAGGACTTCCGTATCAGAATCTGTGCTGAACGTATAGCCTTTTTTCACAAGCTCTTCTTTCAGCTCCACATAGTTATAAATTTCTCCGTTGAAAATAATCCAATATTTTTCATCTTCATAAGAAAGCGGCTGCTTTCCGTGTTCAACATCTATAATACTTAAACGTCTAAATCCAAATCCTACATGCTCATCATGAAAGTACCCCTCATCATCCGGACCTCGATGAACGATGAGACGATTCATTTGCTTAATTAACTCTTCCTGCTCAGTAGTTTCGGACAATGGACGGTGATTAAATACACCAACAAACCCACACATATTATTGCCTCCACGTTATGTTATTTCTTAAAAGTAGACCTATAATTAGACAGTATTTTGTCCAATTTTGTTTCACATTTTTACGCTTTTTGTAGAATTTTTTTTAATCAAAAGGAAAACCGCTTAAAATAAGCGGTTTTGTATGTTGTTATTGTCCTAATGCTTCCTTGCGAAGCGTGTCGGCTTTATCCGTTTTTTCCCATGGAAGATCCAAGTCATGACGGCCAAAGTGTCCGTATGCAGCGGTTTGTTTATAGATCGGACGACGTAAGTCAAGCATTTTAATAATGCCGGCTGGACGAAGATCAAAGTTTGCACGTACCACTTCAATTAATTTCTCTTCAGAGGCTTTTCCTGTTCCAAATGTATCAATTGAAATGGAGACAGGCTGTGCAACACCAATTGCATAAGCAAGCTGTACTTCACATGAATCTGCAAGACCAGCTGCTACGATGTTTTTCGCTACATAGCGAGCCGCATATGCTGCAGAACGGTCAACCTTCGTTGCATCCTTACCAGAGAAAGCACCGCCACCGTGACGAGCATACCCGCCATAAGTGTCAACGATGATTTTACGTCCAGTTAAACCAGCATCCCCTTGAGGTCCACCGATAACAAAGCGGCCTGTTGGGTTGATGAAGTATTTTGTTTCTTCATCGATCAGTTCACTTGGAACGACAGGGCGGATGACATGCTCTTTTAAGTCGCTTTGAATTTGTTCAAGCGTCACTTCTGGTGCATGCTGTGTAGAAATAACCACCGTATCAATACGAACTGGTTTGTTTTGTTCATCATATTCAACTGTTACTTGAGTTTTTCCGTCTGGACGAAGGTATGCAAGTGTTTCATTCTTGCGTACTTCTGTTAAACGGCGAGATAATTTATGTGCAAGAGAAATCGGCAGTGGCATAAGCTCTTCAGTTTCGTTGTTTGCAAAACCAAACATAAGACCTTGGTCACCTGCACCGATCGCATCAATTTCTTCTTCAGTCATTGTTCCTTCACGTGCTTCAAGCGCTTTGTCTACACCTTGCGCAATGTCAGCAGACTGTTCATCAATTGATGTAAGAACCGCACATGTTTCCGCATCAAAACCATATTTCGCACGTGTGTAGCCAATTTCCTTAATCGTGTCACGCACCGTCTTTGGAATGTCGACATAAGTAGACGTTGTAATCTCACCGCTTACTAATACGAGACCGGTTGTTACAGAAGTTTCACAGGCAACACGTGCATTTGGATCTTTCTTTAAAATTTCATCCAAAATGCTGTCTGAAATTTGATCACAGATTTTATCTGGATGTCCTTCGGTCACTGATTCTGAAGTAAATAAACGACGATTTTGACTCATAATGGCTATTTCCTCCTGTACAAGACCACATCATCCCAAGATGAGGCCTCCAATATGATACGGAACTCGTTCCCTCTTATATTTCAACATGTTTATATTAGAGATGTTATTGGCAATTTGTTCATATGATATCCCAAAAATAAAAAAACCATTTCCTTCATTGCGAGGAAAGGGTCTGAGATCGCATGCCTTTCACTCTTATCGCTCAAGGTGTTCTTGTACCTTGCATCAGGTTAGCACCTTGGTTTCTCAGCATGTTCATGCCTTTTCATAAGAAACCGGTTGCTGGGCTTCATCGGGCCTGTCCCTCCACCAACTCGGGATAAGAGTATCCGTTCAATAAGATATCTTATCTTAAACCCTTGCGTCATGTCAATGGTTCATAGGAATTATCTCCCCTCTTTTTTCACCTCATCATTAGCATCACCAAAAAGCATATTTTCATAGCAGAAATGAAAAAACACACACAAAAATGTTTAAATAGTATAGACTATTATTATCAATGTGTTATACTAATCAAAACAAACAAATTCAACGGTAAAGGAAGGGTTTTTTTATGAACTCAGTGGATTTAAAAGAAGATTTGCAGTCATTGCTCTCATTAGAAAATACGCACCAAAATTTATCTGTTCCGAAACTTGTTGAAAAGATTTTGGCACGTAATGAAGGCGTTTTAACTTCAACTGGTGCTGTCCGCGCCACAACGGGTGCCTACACTGGACGTTCGCCTAAAGATAAATTCATCGTAAAAGAAGAAAACTCTGAACATAAAATTGATTGGGGTCAAGTCAATCAGCCGATCTCGAAAGAGGCATTTGATCGTTTATATACAAAGGTTGTGTCATACTTAAAAGAACGTGATGAACTATTTGTCTTTGATGGTTTTGCCGGTGCTGACGAAAAATACCGTATGCCCATTACAGTTGTAAATGAATTCGCTTGGCACAATCTTTTTGCAAAGCAGCTATTCATCAGACCTGATGGATCAACACCATCATCAAACGAAAAACCTTTCACCATCTTATCTGCACCTCACTTTAAAGCAGATCCTGAAACAGATGGCACAAACTCTGAAACGTTTATTATCGTTTCTTTTGAAAAACGGACGATTCTGATCGGTGGAACAGAATATGCAGGAGAGATGAAAAAATCCATTTTCTCTGTTATGAACTACCTGCTTCCTGAACAAGATATTTTATCAATGCACTGCTCTGCTAACGTCGGTCAAGAAGGCGATGTTGCTTTATTTTTCGGCCTTTCAGGTACTGGAAAAACGACGCTTTCTGCAAGTGCAAGCCGCAAGCTGATTGGAGACGATGAGCACGGCTGGTCTAACACAGGTGTGTTCAATATTGAAGGCGGATGCTATGCAAAATGCGTGAACTTAAGTGAAGAAAAAGAACCCCAAATTTACAAAGCCATCAGCTTCGGATCAGTGCTTGAAAATGTAGTACTTGATGAAGAAACACGTGAAGCAGATTATGATGACACATTCTTTACTGAAAATACACGTGCGGCTTACCCAATCGAAATGATTGATAACATCGTGAAACCAAGTATTGCAGGTCACCCATCTGCCATCGTCTTTTTAACAGCTGATGCATTCGGCGTTTTACCTCCAATCAGCCGTTTAACGAAAGAACAGGCGATGTACCACTTCTTGAGTGGTTACACAAGTAAATTAGCTGGAACTGAGCGTGGTGTAACGTCACCAGAAACAACGTTCTCAACTTGCTTTGGTTCACCATTCTTGCCACTTCCTGCTCATGTCTATGCTGAAATGCTTGGTAAAAAAATCGATGAGCACGGCGCAAAAGTATTCCTTGTGAATACAGGCTGGACTGGCGGCGGCTACGGTACGGGCAAACGAATGAATCTTGCTCATACAAGAGCAATGGTGCAGGCAGCGATCGAAGGTGATCTTGATAACGCTGAAATGATCACTGACGACATCTTCGGATTACACATCCCGCTTCATATTCCAGGAGTGCCAGATGAAGTGCTTCAGCCTGCTAAAACATGGGACGATCAAGAGGCTTACAAAGAAAAAGCACACTTCCTTGCAAATGAATTTAAAAAGAACTTCAAAAAATTCAGCCATGCAGCAAGTGATATTGAAGCAAAAGGCGGACCACTCGTCTAATCAAAAGGAAAAAGCTGAGGGAATGAATCCCTCAGCTTTTTTAGTTCGTTGAATGCAATGACACAAGACGATACGTCACCTTCGTGATATTGTCTGTGAGCTCCAGCTTTTCAACATGTGCTGTTCCTGTTTTTTCTCCGTCTTTCGTTTTACGCACCTCAAGCGGAATATTTAATGGATAAATGCGGTACCCTTCCTTCATGAGCTCAAACACATTTTCTTCAATTCTTGTCTCTTTTCCTTTTGTGACAATCATTGTATTAAATTCAACAGGCATTCCCATAATGAAAATCCCCCTACTTTCTATATTTCTTTCTACCGTTTATTTTACCACATTTCCGCCTTTTCGGCTGTGCATCCATGTCGTCAGCCGTCTGACAATCTCCCGGTTATGCTGTGGCGGGAAATAATGATGATATCCGTGAAAATACCATGTTTCCACAGACTTGCCATGCTGACGCAGTGCATCTTCTAATAAATACGCATGCTCAATGGATACATTCTCATCCAGCTCCCCATGAATGATTAAGACAGGTGCTTCAATTTGGTGCACATCATTCAAAGGCGTTCTAGCCTCATATGCTTCTGGTACCTTATGCGGAGGACCTCCTATCACACGCTTCATCATTCTTCTCATATCCACACGTTCTTGATAGGTGAGCTTCATATCACTTACGCCTCCCCATGTCACAAAGGAAGCGGCCTCATGCTTCATTTCAACAGCGGTCCATATGCCCATAATTCCGCCACGGGAAAAACCAAAGATATGAATGCGCTCCTGCTTCACCTTTTGATGATGTTTCAACAGCTGAAATGCAGCAAATGCATCTTTCCGGTCTTCTCCGGCAAAATCCTCGTTCCCTTCGCCTCCTTGATTCCCTCGGTAGAAGGGCGCAAAGACGACAAACCCTTGCGCAGCAAATTGCACAATTCGGCCAGGTCTAACCATTCCCACATTTTTAATGCCGCCGCGTAAATATAAAAAACCGTCATAGAGACCTTCTCCGGCCGGTTCAGCGAGCAGCCCCTTCATTCGAAGTCCATCGGCCTCATATGTCACTGTATATAAGTGAATATGCGGATGTGGCGACGGGAACCTTCTCTTTTCCACAATCACTTGAATTCTCTCCTTTTCATTCGGTGTTACGTTAAATGCTTGATAATGGCCTCTGCGACGAGCTGTCCTGATTTTGTCACCATCGGAGTGCCGCCGCCTGGATGACTTGTGCCACCAACAAACCAAAGTCCTTCAATATCCTTTGATTGATTATTGATGCGAAAAAATGCCTGCTTGAATGAGTTTGACGACATGCCATAAATGGCCCCATGATACGCTCCCGTTTTTTGCTGCAAATCAAGCGGGGTTTGTACCGCTTCAAATTCTACAAGCTGGTCAAGATCAAAGAGACCCTTTTCCTTTAGTTTTGTTTTCATATGCTGACCATATGTCTCCTTTAGCATGTCCCAATTTTGCTCTTTTGTCACATATGGCGCATTGGCTAATACAAACAAGTTACTTCTTCCTGGTCCTCCGCTTAAAGCTGGCTCTGAATGACCTGAATAACAGATGTAAAGCGTCGGATCATGAGGAAGCTGTTTTTTCTGAAAAATATCCTTGAATTCTTGTTCATAATTCTCTGGAAAAAACACGTTGTGATGAGACAGTTGTTCATAGACTTTAGGGACGCCCAACAAAAGAACAAAACCTGATAACGATGGCTCAATGTTTGCCAGTTTTTGATTTCCAAAACTCGGGCGGTCTTCTTCATCAATTAATTGGCGATAAACAGTCAGTGCATCTGCCCCCACAATGACTTGATCTGCCTCATATAACTGTTGATCCGTTTCAACTCCTTGGATTCGCTTATTCTTTACATGAATCTTTTTGGCTGATTCATTGAGATGAATTTGGACACCCAATTCCTTTGCCAGTGTCTCAAATGCCTCAACTAAACGATACGTACCGCCCTTAATACCATAAATGCCTTTTTCTCCTTCTAAATAAGCCATCATATTAAAAATAGCAGGTGCCTCGTATGGCGAAGAGCCAATGTAAGTCGCATACCGGCCAAACATCGCCAATGTATGAGGATGACGAAAATATTGACGTAGCAAGCGCTGAACGGATGTAAAAGGTTTGACAGCAAGAAGGGCTTTCATTAGCTTGACATCCGCTTTATCCTTCCAAGTCAATAATAAACGATTTAAAAACTGATCCTCTGCCATTTGAAAAAGCTTCTTCGATTCCTGTAAAAATGCCCGGTATTGCTGTGCATCCTCTGGACTAAAAACTGCAATTTGTGATTCCATTTGCTCAATATCTGGCGTAAACTCGACCGTATGTCCATCTGCAAAAACGTTTTTAGTAAGGGGAGAAATCGGATAAAACGTCACATAATCCTCCATTCGTCTATGACAGGAGGTAAATACTTCTTCAAAATACGCCTTCATTGTAATGGTACTCGGTCCTAAATCAAAAGAGTAGCCAGACGCTTGATGGCGTTGTAATTTCCCGCCTAAAGAAGCTTCTTTTTCTAAAATGGTGACCTGGAAACCGCGTGACTGTAAGCGAATCGCAGCCGATAACCCGCCAAGTCCGCCGCCAATAATGATCACTTTTCTCATTCGTACCTTCTTCCTTTCCATTCATAGCCTTCTTTTTTCAGCCCAATTTTCATAGAAGCAAAACCAATGGCCATCAGGCTTATGATACTGACAGGCAATAAAAAGGCCATCGTAGATGTTCTTCCATTTTCGATATCAATGACCGCTTTAATGGATACACCCAGCCCGTAGCAAAGAAGGGCTAAACAGAGATTGACCACATCAAAATGAATCAGTGCGATCATAAAGCAAATAACAGGAACTACATAAAGGACGGAGTATAAACAAAAGACACTGCTTAACAAAGCAATGTTTCGATTCACTCCCGGGAACAAATTTTTCCGATATCCTTCCCATACTTCCTGTCCACTCTCATACATTCTCATGTAGACAAAAGAATGAATACTTGCCAGTGTGAACGGAAAGCCCTTCGCTTTCACTCGTTTAGCCAAAGCCATATCATCCACAAGAGAATCCTTGATCGCTTCATGACCACCTATTTCTTGATAACAGTTCTTTTCAATGGCAATAAAACCGCCATGTGCTGCGGCAAAAGCAGGATGTTGAGATGTTCTGACCCACTTCACTGGCAGATGACAGCCAATCGTAAACATCATCATAGGAACGACAAGATGCTCAAAAGGCGTTCCCGTTTTTTGCTCTGGGAAACCTGAGAGCATGCCCGTTTTTTGTATGCATAACTGCTTGTACACCGCTTCAATAGCTCCTTGTTTTAAGCGGACATCTGCATCTAAAAATAACAGCCAATCAGAAGATGCTGCCTCAGCAAGCTGGGAACAAGCATATGATTTTCCAAGCCAGCCGCGCTTCAATACTTGACCTGACTGCACACGAATCCATGGATATGTCTCTGCGAAGCCCTCTGCAATCATTCTCGTCTGATCTGTCGAGTGATCATCCAGCACGATCAACTCTTTCGGATGGAGACGCTGATCAACAATCGACTGAAGGCAGGCTTCCAGCCGTTTTTCTTCATTTCTCGCTGGAATGAGGATCGATAATGAAATGGGTTCATCAGGTGAAAGAGATGCCGGCTTGAGTACAGGAAATTGCTTCATATTCCAAATCGTAAACATCAATTGGCAGATCAGCAAAACGCTGATGACAATTAAGAAGACCGCCATGTTTTCACCCACTTTTTAAAGGAATCAAACGCATCACTAGTTGACCGGCTTGTCCTTGTCACCTGCCTAAATTGTTCGTTTGTTGAAAAATCTGGATCAGCAATAACCTGTGCTTGATGTGTGTTTAACTGTGTTTCAAGCAGGTCTCCGAGTAAACTTGTTACTTCCTTACTGCGAAGTGATTCGCCAGCTACTAGGACATCTTCTCCAAACTCAACCGATACCGTCGGTTTTTGAAATTGATTAAATGTATAATGCAGCGTCACAGGTTTGATGACGACCTGCTCAAATTGCCTGACTAAAAAAGAAGCTCCGCCTTCCAGTTCAAGCGGCCGTGTGTCTTGGTGCATAATTTTCCCCTGCGGGAAGAGCCACACAGCCCCGCCAGCCTCCATCTTCTCCTTTGCAGTCATTAATGCCTGCTTGACACTTTTCAGCTTCTCTTTATGAACTGGAAATGCACCAATTTTTTGAAAAAAAGCATATTGCTTCAACTGCTTCTCTTCCATCATCATGGCATGATCCAGCTCAGACATTTGTTCTATTAAAAGAAAAATGATCAGTCCATCCCACCATGAACTGTGATTGGCAAGATAAAGAACAGGATGTTTCTCCTTTGGATCAACCGTACCTTTCATCATGACACAGCGAAAATGTTTGTTCAGTAAATATCGTTCAAGATAAAAATAAAAGAGTCGTCTAAACGATCGGTTTTTGTCGCTTTCTTTCAAATCGAACCCTTCCTTCACACAAGATGACAATGATCAGTGCTAAATAAAAAATGACATCCAGCCCGCCCTTTAATGCTAAAAGACCAAAGAAGAACACCATGGCCTGATAAATACGCCCATTCCAGCGCAATGCCTGCTGATCAATGGAGACGAGCGGGAACAGAAATGAAAGTCCTGCTCCAATGATACCCCAGCTGACAAAATTCTCAAAAGGGATACCAAAGAAACCTCCGCCGTCATACCACACCCAAAACTTTCGTTCAGCTGCTACCGGATCTAATATGAGATCAAGCAGCACAATCCATATACCCGTTTCGACGGCTCGTTTCCACTTCGATTGTTGTCTTGATAAAAAAAGACTATTTAAAAACACACCAACCCATGCAAAAGCGATCGTCAAAGGTACTCCCGCCACAAGAAATCCAAGCGTCGGATAATAATCATAGGCCCCAAATGGAAAATCAGTTGTGATCCCCACCCATTCAACCGTAAACGTCAACACACCCACAATGGCTGCTCTTACGATCACAAAGCTCCATGCCCCGTAAATATTTCGGCCAATCTCAATGACGCAGCAGGCGTAAAGCACAAGAAAGATACCATTCGCAAACTGAAGCCATGCCGGCACTTCAAAAAAGACCATTAAAATAAGACCCACTACATACCATCCAACAAATACCCAACTCAATCTATACACGAAACCGCTCCTTTATTTCTACCAAATTCAAGAAAGCATTCATGCTTCTAGTATAGAAAAAAAGACACGTTCTATAAATAAACAATGCGCTTCTTATTTTCATCTAGGCACTCACCAAAAATCCCTTTTGACATACTTTAATTAGTGATCTAGAACAAAGGAGGCGAATTACTCTTGAATCGTTCCATTAAAGTCAGACTGGCATTCATATTCGTTGTCCTGCTCTTTATTCCATTTGTCGCCTGTAAAAAAGACCAAGAGCAGACCGTACAAGTAGCCGAGGTGACCCATTCGGTCTTTTATGCACCGCTTTATGTCGCCCTATCCGAAGGATTTTTCAAAGATGAAGGCTTAGAGGTTGAATTAAAAACCACTTGGGGCGGCGATAAAACAATGACAGCTCTCTTATCCGGCGGCGCTGATATCGCTCTGACCGGATCTGAATCTTCTATTTATGTGGAAGCACAAGACACGAAAGACTCTGTCATGAACTTTGCACAGCTGACACAAACAGACGGTACATTTCTTGTTTCAAGGGAAAAAATCAATCAATTCTCTTGGGATCAATTGAAAGGAAAGGACTTTCTCGGACAACGGAAAGGCGGCATGCCGCAAATGGTCGGTGAATATGTCCTGAAAAAAGAAGGCATTGATTTGAAACAGGATCTTCGCATGATTCAAAATATTGACTTTGCCAACATTTCAGGTGCTTTTTCCTCTGGAACTGGCGATTTTGTGCAGTTATTCGAACCGACAGCTTCCTTAATTGAAAAAGAAGGCAAAGGGTACATTACCGCCTCCTTTGGTGAGGCTTCCGGCAAGGTGCCTTATACCACCTTTATGGCAAAGAAGAGTTACTTAGAGGAAAACAAAGAGACAGCTGAAGCCTTTACTCGTGCCATTTACAAAGCGCAAAAATGGGTCAAAGCAAAGAACCCAGAGGAGATTGCCGAGACAATTCAATCTCAATTTCCTGATACAGACCTTGATGTCTTATCAACAGCCATTAAACGCTACAAGCAGCAGAACTCCTACGCAACAGATCCCCTTCTAAATGAAGAGGAATGGAACAAATTACAGGAAATCATGAAGGCAAGTGGTGAACTGCCGGAATTTATCCCGTACAAACAACTTGTCAATTCATCCATTGCCAAGAAGGTCACAGATCACAAATAGAACAGGAGGTAGCACATGTCTTTCCTTCAAATTGACCATGTGACCCACACGTACTTCTCTTTAAAAGAAAAAACAACGGCCATCAAGCACATCAATATGGAGATCACTCAAGGTGAATTTATCTCATTTATTGGTCCCAGCGGCTGCGGGAAAACAACCTTGCTGTCCATCATCGCAGGCATTACGCCACCCTCTGAAGGTCGAATTTTAATCGAAGGAAAAGAACCGAATCAACAGGAGCATCAAATCGGTTATATGCTCCAGCAAGATTATTTGTTCCCCTGGAAAACGATCAAGGAAAATGTCATTCTCGGGTTAAAAATTGCAAAACAAGATTCACATGAAGCCACCTCAGCTGCCCTTAGCTTACTGCCAAAGCTTGGACTCAATGATGTCGAAGATAAATACCCGAAGGAGCTGTCAGGCGGGATGAGGCAGCGTGCGGCTCTCGCCCGAACGCTTGCAGTTGATCCCGGACTGCTTCTGCTAGATGAGCCATTTTCAGCACTAGATTACCAGACGAAACTGACATTAGAAGACCTCGTCTTTCACACATTAAAAAACTACCAAAAAACGGCTGTTCTTGTCACGCATGACATCGGCGAAGCCATTGCGATGAGTGATCGCATTTTCTTATTCTCAAAGCATCCCGGCTCTATCCAGCGAATGTTTACGGTTCCAGATGATCTGAGGACGCTCTCTCCTTTTGAAGCGAGACAGACAGCAAGTTTCCAAGAGCTCTTTCAAACGATTTGGAAGGAGCTGAAGACAGTTGAAACACAGTGACCTTTTACATGAAGCCTATCGAAAAAAAGTTCGAATGGAAAAACGCATGACGCGAGTCTACCAGTTGATCATTTTCGCCAGTTTCTTTTCGCTTTGGGAGCTTGCGAGCCATTTCAGACTGATTGACCCGCTCATTTTCAGTTCACCATCTGCCGTCTGCCAATTGTTTGTACAAAAATTATCAGATGGTTCATTAATCAATCATATGAGCATTACGCTGTTTGAAACAGTGCTCGGCTTTCTACTTGGTACTTTTTGCGGCATTTTATTAGCCGCCGCCTTATGGTGGTCCACCCGTCTTGCAAATGTTCTTGATCCTTATTTGGTTATTTTAAATGCGATGCCGAAAGTTGCTCTCGCCCCCATTTTAATTGTTGCCCTTGGACCAGGCATGATCAGCATTGTCGCGATGGGTGCCATTATCAGTGTGATCATTACCACCATCGTCATTTATACAGCCTTTCAAGAAGTCGATGAGAATTATTTAAAGGTCATGAAAACCTTTGGCGCGAAAAAAAGAACGGTCTTCCGTGAGGTCATTTTGCCAGCAAGTATTCCAACGATGATCTCTGCCATTAAGGTCAATGTTGGTCTTTCTTGGGTTGGGGTCATTGTGGGGGAATTCCTTGTTTCCTCAAAAGGACTCGGCTATATGATCATCTATGGCTTTCAAGTCTTCAACTTTACACTCGTGTTCTTAAGTCTTTTCATTATCGCCGTCTTCGCCACCATCATGTATCAGCTTGTTGAATGGCTGGAACGCCGTTTTCTGCAAAAATAAAAAGCGCAGGGTCATGTCCCTGCGCTTTTTTTAACGAATCAAACCGTTCTTTTCTAAATAAGCAAGACTTTGTCTCAAGACATCATCTTTCATAATAAAACTGAAATTTTTATTTTTTGCGATGGATCTTGGTAAGTCTGCGAAAAGAACGGGTCCTTTCGTTTCAAAATACGTGTCCTGCTTGACGAGCCTTTCAATATCAGCGAAATAAATATTTTTGACAATGACTTTCTCTCTGCCAAGCACCTGATATTGACCAATATACGTTAATTCACGAACAACAGCACCCGTCTCTTCGTGAATCTCTCGTATAGCGGCTTGATCTGCTTCTTCATTTGGCTCTACTTTCCCTCCTGGAAACTCGTAGCCTCGATCCTCATGTTCAGTAAGTAGCCATTTTCCTTGATAGCGGCAAATAGCCCAAACATGCTTAGGATGACTTGAAAAAGGCTGCTCTTCAAAAGAGAGCTTGACCGTATTATGATAATAGTCTTTAAATACATGCATGTGAAATCCCTCATATCCTGTCCTTGCTTCTTGTAAAACATCATACCACAGATCACATTTCTCTGAAGAATTTTTATGAAAAGTGAAACAAACGAGTACTTCTATCTCGTCTGTATGTAAAATAAGTATTCTTGCTAAAACCTTTTTATCATCTCCATCCTCATCCCATTTTAATCATGAAACCTTTTGCCCATGATGACGTAAATCAATAAGTGTTTGTCCTACACAGACGAGGAGGAAACCAGCATGAGCATCACAAATGGATCAAAACAAGAAAATAACAAAGCATGGCCAATGAGGCAACATGAGAAAGAAGACGCTTCTCTTGAGAAAGTGAAGAAACACCTCATGAAAGGACAAAAGTTAGATTTAACAAAAGACAATCCAAACGTAGATCAAATTCATATCGGACTTGGCTGGGACTTATCTGGTCAGCCAATTGATTTAGATACGCAAGTGTTTCTCTTAAATGAAGAGGACAAGCTTCTGTCTCCAAAACACCTGATCTATTATCATCAGCAGCAAAGCTTAGATGGAGCTGTTCGCCATCTAGGTGATCATCAGGTCGGTGGAGGCCATCGGGACAATGAGATCATCATTATGCAACTGAGCAGAGTCTCACCCGATATTCAGAAAATCGTCGTAACAGCCACGATACATGATGCACACGAGCGGGCACATCATTTTGGACAGGTGACCAATGCCTACTTGCGCCTTTCAGATCAAATCACACAACAGGAGATTTGTACCTTTCAATTAACAGAGGATTATTCATTTTGTACATCCATCATTTGTGCTGAACTAACGAGAGTTGAGAACGAATGGAAAATCACCGCAACCGGACAAGGTACGACCCTTGATTTAAACGACCTATGCCGCATCTACGGATTCACATCTTGACAAAGGAAAGGAGCTGGCACAAATGGGATTTCATTTCAACACGATCGAAGAACTGACCTTACAAGCAGAAGGCAACGGGATCTTTTTTGCTAAAAAAGGCGCTATGATTGCCGATCAAGGTACATTTCAATACCGTAAACGATTACTTGGGACGAATAAAGGAAATATGGTCAGCCAAGTATTTAATCATATTAGCAGAAAATTAACAGGTGAAAACCTTGAGATGATGGAAGTGAGTGGACAAGGCACTTGCTACTTGGCTGATTCTAGCGAGCATGTGACCGTCATCAATCTTGAGCCGAACGGTCCTTGGCAACATGTTAGCGTGGAAAGTGAAGATTTACTTGCCTTTACTGAAGAATGTCACTATGGCGTGACACCAGTAGGCGTTGGGATTTTATCACAGAAAGGGCTATTTACTTCAAAGCTCTCGTATCAAGGTCACGGGGCGCAGGTTGCCATCAAAACAAATGGAAACCCGCTGATTTTAAAAGCACCTTGCCGTGTAGATCCTGACGCCATTGTCGCTTGGACGGGCAAAGCACCGAAAGTCAAATTAGATGTGAACTGGAAAACGTTCATTGGACAAACATCAGGCGAATCCTACTTGTTTGAATTTCATGAACAGGACCAAATTGTGATTATCCAGCCATCTGAACGAACATCTGGAATGCGGGTCGGGATAGATGATAACCGGTACAAACCCCAGAGTCAGAGTACCTCACACGAAATCACCAACTCACAGCAGGAAAATAGAGGCGGAATCAGTGATCTAATCGGCGGTATCTTACAGCCTCGAAAATAAAAGCATGTAGAATGTCTCTACATACTTTCAGATCGTTGACAAAAGGCTAAAATGAACTTTCTTTTAGCCTTTTGTCTTCTTTTCAGCGTGATAGAAAACCTTTGCAGTTTAGGAAGGACGAGTACTGGCGCAGAGCGAATTTGACATTCGTGAGCACCGGCACGCAGGACTGACAAAGAATGCGAGGGTTTGTCTACACGCTGAGCATGTAGAATGTCTCTACATGCTTTTTCAATTCATCAGTCCATTGGTCTCAATAAAGTTCTTTGTCTCTTCGTTACCGAGATCATGAATCATGGAATAAATTTCTTTTCTTTTCCTATCCATTTCGTCGTTTGGACTATCATAATGATATTCAAGAAATGGAACATGCGCCCGAAAGAAACCTTTCCAATCTGTCATATACTGTTCATCAAAATATTCTCTTAGCTGCAAGATTTGGTCATCATCTGCTTCTATCTGAAATTGCCAAGCAGCCACGTCTCTGTGCTGTGAGATTGATCCGTCTTGAACGGATACATAGTATGTGTGTCTCGCCATCTGATTCATCCTTTTTCCTTTAGTATGACCAGATATGAAGAAATTACGGCTTTTTGCGCAATTTATTTTTAATGATGTCTAACACATCAATAAACAACTGTGGAATAGGAATTCCGAGAGCTCTGGCTGTTGAGACAATCTGGTACGATTCATAAATAATATAAAAGATGAGCGCTAAATCCTTAATTGTCCCCCCAGTCTTCAGCATGACATCGAAGAAGTGTGCCATGGATATTAAAGAAATCGTCACAACCTTTCGAACAAGCCTGGTCAAAAAACGCTTCATCGTAAGTTGTCCAGTCACAGATTCTCTTAGGCTTGAACAAATTAATTCTATAGCCATGAGTGTCACTAATATCATGAGTAAATATCCTGCTCCACCAAACAGAAAGCCCATTGCCGACAAACTGACTGTAAACAACGAAAAGATGCCTAAATCCTTGCTCACTTGGCATCAACATCCTTTCATAGTGGAACTTCTTACCTCAATAGTATATGCCGCATTTGATGAATAGCTTGGACGACAAAAAATAAAGGCATGGTTAGCTGTGCAAAAAATTCGTGAAGCGCATAAAAAGAGCCGCCTGTGACGGCGGCTTTCTTGGTTAAACTCTGACATCAATAAACGTAGCATCTGAATCTTTGGGCTGAACAGCTTGAGGCTGCTGCTGCACTTGATCGAGCATCACCATAGCTTGTGCTGTGTTCGTGGCAAGCTGTGAATTCAATAAACTGATATTAAGTGTTTTTTGAATACTCGCCACTTGCTGGCTCATCATTCCTGCAATTGAGGACATTTTCTCCCCTCCCTTCCCTTTTCTCTTCGGCTGAAAGCCCCATCAATTCAATGGGCTGTCTGTCACAAATCCATAAAAAAAGAATGCCGATCTGTTTAATGATCGACATTCCTTTCACATTCGCTTATCCTAAGTATGCTTTAAGCATCCAGTTGTGTTTTTCAATGGATTGATGAATCGCAAGCAGCATATCACCTGTTGTTTCATCGCCAACTTCTGCAGCCAGCTCCATGCCTCGCTTAAGTTCTTCTGCAATATTAGAGAAATCATCATACAGATTTTTCACCATTTGCTCGGCTGATTCATTGCCTTCCGCTTCTTGAATGCTAGAAATTTCTAAGCACTCTTTCATTGTCGCAACAGGTTGTCCATTTAATGCGAGCATACGCTCAGCCAAATCATCGATATAAGTGGCTGTTTCTGTATATAATTCCTCGAATTTTTCATGGAGTGTAAAGAAATCTTTTCCCTTTACATACCAGTGATAGTTATGTAATTTTACGTAAAGCACAGTCCAATCTGCTACTTGTTTATTGACGACGTTTAATAATTTTTCAGACATGTTGATTCCTCCTTATGTAGTTGCGTTTAGTATGGGATTACCCTTTTTTTATTATACTGAAACCTGCCATCATTTTCTTCTATTTTGACCGCATGAAATATATGTTAATATGGAAATAAGGAGGGAGTTAGATGCTGTTACTTGGGATTATCAGCTTTATCATTATCTCAATCGTTGTCTTTTTATCACTGTGGACGACATCAAAGGCTTATGATTACAAGCATAAAGTCGATTCACCACAGGATGCTGAACCAAACCAACGTCCTAACCCAAAATAAAACCGCTTTCAATGATGTGAGGTATCTTCTTCTTCAGTAGATGAACTCTCTTTTTTCACATCACCTACATGGATGTTTGTCTTCGGCATATTATGCTGCTGTTTAGCTGTCACATGGACTTGTATGATATAAAGGCCATCTTGTTTGAAAGCTGTATGCAATTCATATACACCTTTCTCCTTTTTCTTTGGCTGAATCATCTTGCTGTTATCCTTGTCGCCATCTTTCCACACTTCAAATTGAACATCATCTGCATCATCAACAGGCGTATCACCATATGTGACAGCTGCTTTTACGATAACGTTTTCATTTTTCTCCACTTGCTCCGGCCCTGTTAGTTTGACTTCTAATAGCTCAGGCACTTCTCCCTTGTCATTGCTCGCTGCCGAGTTTCCACATGCACTAAGTAATGCGAGCATCAAAATGATTCCTACCATTTTCCGCATTCGTGTATCCCCCTTTTTTACTGACATGTCCATTTTAACAAATATCCCCTATTTTAACAGCTCTCGTTTCATTTCATATAAAAAACCGGACATTCAATATGTCCGGTTCATCATCTTACTGATTATCCAAATACTTTTAATAGCTCTTCTTGATCCTGAGACAGCCAGAAACGCATTAAACGTTTTGCTCCTTCAAGATCATGAAGCTTCGCTTGACCGCACTGCTCTTCATTTGCAGCAGGAATTTCTGTTACTTCCACTGCATCTTTGAATGTTGCATCAAGCAGTTCAACGATCTCTCTTGGTGTCGGTGCACCGCTGACAACTAAATAGTAGCCAGTCTGGCAGCCCATCGGAGAAATATCAATGATATCAAAATGATCGTATTTCTCTGAGTGTGTTCTAATATTAAACGCAAGTAAATGCTCTAATGTATGAATCGTATCAGGTTTCATTGCCTGCTTGTTTGGCTGACAAAAACGGATATCAAATTTGTTCACTTCTCCATCTGATCCCACTTTATGAACGCCGCAATGACGAACGTAAGGTGCTTTTACAGCATTATGGTCAAGTTCAAAGCTTTCAACTGAAGGCATTAATCACCACTCCTATAATTGCAATTTCCTATATTATAACATATTGTTCCGACCAGTTTAGTTTATAAAACTTCCCTTCCTTGTCCTTTTTTCTTATACTGTGAAAAGACAGACAAGGAGGAACCTCTATGAAACAAATTTTTATCGGCATCATTCGCTTTTATCAAAAATGCATTTCCCCTCTAACACCGCCGAGCTGCAGGTTTTACCCCACTTGCTCAAACTACGGGCTAGAGGCGATCAAAACGCACGGCGCTTTAAAAGGCGGATGGCTCACGATTAAGCGAATTTTAAAATGTCACCCGCTGCATCCTGGAGGCATGGATCCAGTCCCACCTAAAAAGGAAAAATAACTTACTTTTCTTCATAACCATTGACAACTAAGTCAAGCTTACCTGTCCCAGGATCAATCACTAGACCATGCACAGGCACATCAGATGGAAGAAGCGGATGATTTTTAACGACAGACACACTGTCCTTCACGCTATCTTCAACTGAGCTAAAGCTTTTGAGCCACTGTTGAAAATCGATCCCTGAGTATTCCAGTACTTCAATTCGTTTTTCGGGAATACCGCGCTCAACGGCTTTATTTAAGAGGGTTTGGCTGTCTATTTTACTCATACCACAATCGTGATGCCCAATGACGTACACCTCGTCAGCATTCAATTCATAAACAGCCACTAAAATGCTTCGCATAATACTTCCAAATGGGTGAGAAACAAGAGCGCCAGCACTTTTGACAATTTTAATATCGCCATTTTTCATGTTCATGGCGCGCGGAAGCAGTTCAACAAGTCTTGTATCCATACATGATAGAATGACAGCTTTTTTCTGTGGAAACTTCGTTGTTGTAAACTCTTCATATCGCTTCTCTTCAATAAATTGTTGGTTATATTCGATGATTTCGTCTAAAAGTTTCATAAGTTTGTCCATTCCTTTTTCTTTTTTTAAAAATAAATATAGCACAATGTTTTAAATTTCGTCACGTTTTGACGTCTATTTTTTTAGAGGAAACATCTTCTGATGAAAATTTTTTAATTTCCTCTTTTCAAATCGTAATTATTACGATACAATAACTCAGGACATTAAATCGTAATCATTTCTATCTAATAGGTTGAGAGGAGACATTCTTAGATGAAAAAAATCTTTTTTATTTTAACAGCTGCTTTATTAGCGGTCGGTCTTGCCGCTTGCTCAAGCAGTGCGGGGACAAATGCTTCAAAAGGAAAAGCAGACGGGAAATTAACCATTTACACGACGATCTTCCCTATTCAAGATTTCACTGAAAAAATTGGCGGCTCTCACGTGAACGCTCAAAGTGTGTACCCTGCCAATGCAGATGCACACAGCTTTGAACCAAGTTCAAAAACGATGGTTGAAATGGCTGAAGGAGATGCCTTTATTTACAGCGGAACAGGCGCTGAAGCATTTGCTGATAAAACGGCTTCTACGTTAAAAGACCAAGGCGTGAAAACAGTGAAAGCAGCTGAAGGCATCAAGCTATTATCAACACAAGAAGAACATGCTCATGAAGAAGGTGAGGACCATGATCACGATCATGAAGGTGAAGATCATGACCATGATGGACACGACCACGGAGATAAAGATCCCCATGCATGGCTAGACCCTGTTTATGCACAGCAAATGGCAAAAAACATTAAAGACACACTTGTTTCACTAGATCCAGATCATAAAGACGAATACACAAAAAACTATGAATCACTAAAAAAAGAATTACAATCGTTAGATCAGGAATTCAAAACAACGTTATCTAAAGCAAAACATAAAGAAATTCTTGTTTCTCACGCAGCATACGGCTACTGGGAAAAGCGCTATGGCATTGAGCAAATCAGTGTACTAGGACTCTCTGCTTCTGAAGAGCCTTCCCAAAAACAGCTTGAAAATATCGTACAACAGGCAGAAAAGCATCACATCAAGTATGTCATTTTTGAAAATAACGTCAGCAGTAAAGTATCAGATACGATTCGCAGTGAAATTGGGGCAAAAAGCCTTACACTGAAAAATCTAGAATCCATTACAGAAGATGATGCTAAAAATGGCGAAAGCTATGTCAGCTTAATGAAACAAAATTTAAACACATTAAAAACAGCTTTAAATGTTGAATGAATTCATGAACCCCGAGCGATCAGCCGGGGTTTTTTACTGCACAAAAAAACACACCATGATCAGGTGTGTTTCTTTGTTTACATTTGATATTTTTTCTTAAACTGCTCCGCTCTGCCGCCTTTTTCTCCGAATTTCTGGCGTCCTGTATAAAATGGATGCGTATCAGAGCTTGTCTCTACTTTAATGACAGGATAAGTCTTCCCATCTTCCCACTCTACGGTCTCATGTGATGTCTTTGTTGATCTACTTAAGAAGCGGTAACCGCTGTTTACGTCCATAAATACAACTTCATGTGAGGTTGGATGAATATCTCTTTTCAATGTCAAAACTCCCTTCATCATTAAAACGTAACGATTACGTTTTATAATTATATTCTACTCCCTCTTTTACAACTTGTCAAAAAACAAGCTTTCTTAGTCAGGAAGAATAATCTAAAAATGGTGGAGAATAATAAACACCATCAAAAGAGATGCGATAAGAAAGGCGGAGAAAAAATTGACTGATCTCGTTTTAGCTAGAAGTCTGTTCGGCACAACAATGGGCTTCCATATTATTTATGCCTCGCTTGGCGTAGGCATCCCGCTAATGATTTTGTTAGCTGAACTCATCTTTCAAAAAACGAAGGACCCGCATTATGCCATCATGGCCAAACGATGGACAAAAGCGCAGGCTGTTCTGTTAGGGGTCGCCATTCCAACCGGTACCATTGCTGGTACGCAGCTTGCCCTTCTATGGCCTGGTTTTATGGAGGTCATCGGAAAAGTCATGTCACTGCCATTTCAAATAGAAATTTATGCTTTCTTTATTGAAGCATTATTTATGTCTATTTATGTGTACGCAGCAGATCGTCTATCACCAGCCATGCGCATCATTACCGTTATTTTCGTTGTCATTGGTGCAGCAGCTTCAGCGATTCTCATTACAAACGTACATGCTTTTGAAGGAACACCCGCTGGCTTTCAAATGGTCAATGGAGAAATAACGAATATCGAACCTTGGAAGGCATTTTTCAATCCAAGTTTTGTTGTCACTGCTACACATGTAGTACTGTCTGCTTTTACAACAGGCGCTTTTGTCATTGCTTCTGTCGCTGCATTTAAAATGTTGAAAACAAGAAAAAACGAAAAGCTCTATACCTTTCATCGAAAAGCCCTTTTTCTTGGACTGATTGTTGGTGGACTTTTCTCTTTTCTCACAGCCTTAAACGGTCACGAATCAGCTCAGCTTCTGTATGAATATCAGCCTGAAAAATTAGCGGGTGCTGAAGGTTTATTTGAAACGCAATCACATGCGCCTCTGGCTATTGGCGGTTTTACTGATGCCAATACGCAAGAAATCAAAGGAGCTATCGAAATCCCTTGGGCGCTTAGTTTTCTTGCAGGAAATAGCTTTGATACTGTGGTTAAAGGGTTAAATGATTTTCCTAGGGACGAGTGGCCGCCTTTATTTATTCACACATTATTTAACGGAATGGTCATTATCGGCTCATTGCTCATTTTCTTTGCTGTGTTAGCACTGTTTTACCGCAAAATTTTAAAACGCGCTCATTATCCAAAATGGCTGCTTGTCCTTTATTTATTTGGCGGGCCTCTTAGTCTTTTGGCGATTGAATTTGGCTGGATCTTTGCCTGTACAGGCCGTCAGCCATGGGTGATTTATCGAATGCTCAAAACCTCTGAAGTCGTCACATCATCAGGATCTATCGGTACACTTTTCATCCTTTTTGCCATTGTCTATCTCATTTTAGGCATCGCAACTGTGATTGTACTGACGTACTACTTTAGAAAACATTCAATTGAAGAAGACTTACGGTTAACAGAATCTTAAAAAGGGAGCGATCTTGATGCAAATGGATGTAACAACTGATGCACTCATTGCAATCACCATCTTATGGGGATTCGTGTTTATCTATGCAGTGATGGCATCAATGGATTTCGGTGCAGGATTTTGGTCAATGATTTACATGAACAAAGAGCAGACAAAGGCCGCAAATATCGCAAATAAGTATCTTTCTCCAACTTGGGAAGTAACAAACGTCTTCATTGTGGCCATCGTCGTTGCCTTGTTTAGCCTGTTTCCAGGTGCAACATTTGTGCTAGGCACTGTTCTATTAATACCCGGCAGCATTATTTTGTTGCTTCTTGCACTGCGAAGCGGATTTCTCGTCTTCTCTCATTCACTACCTAAAAAATATAGAAAAGCCGTGACATATATTTCAGGAATTAGCGGCTTTATTATTCCGTCCATCCTCATCATGGTTCTCCCCATTACACATGGTGGATTCATCTTTCAGGAGAATAATGTCTACTCATTAGATTTAGGATTGGTCTTTACAAGCGCAAATGTCTATTCTTTCGTAGGTTTTGCGATTTTCAGTACCCTTTTCCTCTCATCTTTGCTTTTAGCTGATTTTTCTAATGTTGCAAACGAAGATGAGGCTTATAACATTTATAGAAGAGGAGCACTGATTACGGGTCCGCTTTCTCTCATGATGGCTTTCTTTATCATGCTCACACTGAGAAGTGAGGCCAATTGGCTGTTCACAAAAATGATGCAGAACATCCCGATCCTTCTTGTTTCTCTACTCATGTTTTTGCTTGCAGGTTTGGCTCTATTTTTA
Organism: Bacillus altitudinis 41KF2b; assembly: GCF_000691145.1. GTDB lineage: Bacteria > Bacillota > Bacilli > Bacillales > Bacillaceae > Bacillus > Bacillus altitudinis. Next base: position 403,679 of record NZ_ASJC01000003.1, read on the forward strand.
CCAAACAGCCGCTTTAAACATCGGAAAGGGAGACCACGTTTAGCGGTTATCGCCATTACAATTCAATATTTCTTAGCAAGCTATGTGTATGGACATGCGCATTTGCCCTATATGGCCTATCCTGATATTACCATCATGTCTGGGTTTACAGATCCCGTAACATTTAGGGCATTATTTATTACGTATATTGTAGGGTTTATCATCCTATTCCCTGGGTTCTACTTCTTCTGGAAATTGTTTATGAAAGATAAGCGTTATATTCGTCAGGAAGATTAACATGAATGAACGCCCCTTACTTCGGTTACATTATAGATGAAAGACATACTCAAAAGGAGGTCATCTGTATGAGTCAAAAAATCCTTTGTGAAGTAAACAACTGTTCCTACTGGAATGCTGGAAATCGTTGTGGTGCAGATGCAATTTATGTCGTCAGCCATACAGGAAATACGGCTGAGAAAAGTGAAGAAACTGACTGTAAAACATTTAAACCTCAAGACCTTTAAGTCTCATTAAAGGAGGCGCTTCGCTTTGAAAAACGATCGGCTTGCTCAAACGTTTCTTGAAGAAATTCAGGACGCGGACGAGGCTGCATTTTATCAAGCAGCTCACTCCTTTTTAAATCTTTGGGATTATGAATACGGACATGTTTCCGACATGCCCAATGACATGCATCAGTATATTGGCCAGCTTGCTTACGACAGCGGGCTTGTAGAAGAGTAAGAAAGAGCGGATGACCGCTCTTTCTTTTTGTTCAGACAGGAAGGAAAAACTTTCCTCAACTATACAGTGGTTCTATGGATGGTGCAAATGGCGATTCATTCGTTTTCATTTCACAAAATCATGTTTTGTAAACACATCAATTTTATCTGAGAAAGAACGAAGCGCTTGATAATCAACTTCTACACCCATACCTGGAGAACGCGGTACTTCAATAAACCCATTTTCAACTTTAATTTCAGGAAAAATGATATCCTGCTCCCAATATTTCGACGATGCTGAAATATCCCCAGGAATCGTAAATTGCGGAAGTGATGCAAGTGCCACGTTTTGCGCGCGAGAAATGCCTGTTTCAATCATTCCCCCGCACCATAACGGAATCTGCTGCTCCTTGCAGAACGCATGAATCTTAAGTGCTTCAGTCAGCCCTCCAACTCGTGAAGGCTTCACATTAATAATCTGACAGCTTCCAAGTTCTACAGCTTTTCTCGCATCATCTAAAGAACAAATACTTTCATCCAAACAGATTGGTGTTTTTAAATGCTTTTGCAAATGCCGATGATCGACAATGTCATCTGCAGCTAAAGGCTGTTCAATCATTAATAAACGAATATCGTCGAGCTGCTTCAGTTTGCTAATATCTTTTAATTCATAAGCAGAGTTTGCGTCCGCCATTAACGGAAGGTGAGGGAAAGACTCTCTTAACTTTTGTAGAAGTCCAATATCTTGTCCCGGCTTAATCTTCACTTTCACACGCTGATAGCCTTGATCAACAAATTGCTCGATTTGCTGAATCATATCATCTATTGGTCCTAACCCCGCAACGACACCAGATGGAATTCTATCTCTAGTACCGCCTAAGACGTCACGTAAGGACTTATTTTCTCGCTTCGCATAAATATCCCACACAGCTGCCTCAATTCCCGCTTTGGCCATTCTATTGCCTTTAAAATGGTACAAGCTGTCTGGTATGTCCGAAGGATGTGTAAAAGATCGGGTCAGCACGTTCGGGATAAAGAAAGCCCTGAGCATGTGATAGCAGGTCTCGATGGTTTCTTCTGTATACCACGGAGAAGAGAAGGCAGATACCTCTCCCCATCCAGTTAATCCTGTTTGATCTTTGACCTCGACAATAATAAACTCACGCTCTGAAATGGTCCCAAGGCTCGTTGTAAACGGCTGTTTGAGTTTCATCGTGACATGATATAAGATCACACGTTCAATTTGAATCATCTAAAAACCCCTTTGATTTGAGTCTGTGCCTCTGCAATTTATTCGACGCATTCCTTGGCAGCTCATCCACAAAGTGAAAAGCGGCGGGCCATTTATACTTGGCTAATTGCGACTGACACAAAGCATAGAGCTCATTCTCCGGAATCTGCTCATCTGTCACAAGGAAGGCAGTAGGTACCTCTCCCCATTTTTTATCATACATACCTGTCACTCCGGCTTCCTTTACATTTGGATGTGTTAAAAGAACTGCTTCAATTTCTGCTGGATAAATATTTTCTCCACCAGAAATAATTAAGTCTGACCGGCGATCAAGCACAAATAAGAATCCGTCCTCATCTACATAGCCAATATCACCCGTTTTCAGCCAGCCCTGCTCAAATGCAGCAGCTGTTGCCTCTTGACGATAAAGGTAGCCTTTCATGACATTTGCACCTTTTACCATGATTTCACCATGCTCAAAAGGACGACACGGACGGTTCTCATCTTGAATCTTTAATTCACACCCAAAAAGGGGCTTTCCCGCTGATCCAAGCTTTTCCACACTAAATTCAGGCGCAAGCGTCACAATTTGCGAGCAGGTCTCCGTCATACCGTACGATTGAAACACAGGAAATCCTTTCTCCTTACTCTCTTGAAGCATCGCATAAGGTGCAGGACCTCCCCCTAACAGCAGGCAGCGCAAAGAAGACGGACATTCTTCAAGTCCACTTAATAAACGGGACAGCATGGTTTGAACAACTGACAACATCGTCACTCGATGCTGTTCAATAGCATTCTTGACTTCATCGACATCAAACTTTTGATGAAGCACGACAGTCATACCGTATATGACAGATTTAAATATAGCGGATAAACCGCTTATATGAAAAAGAGGCAAGGCAATGAGCCAGCGGTCGTCCTCCCTGATCCCTAAATTCAATGCCGAGGAAATAGCACTATGAAAATGATTGCCAAACGTTTGCTCCACCCCTTTAGGGCGTCCTGTCGTTCCAGATGTATACATAATCGTCGCCGTCTCATTTAAATCAATATCATGTACGACCTTCTTTTCCATATCATGATCTGCATCAGGTAAAGTCTCTATTGTATAAACAGGTAAATCACCATGATGCTCATTTGCATATGCAGGCTCTGTTAATAAAGCCATGACTTTCGCATCTTCCAACTGAAAACGTCTCTCTGCTTTTGTTAACTTATTGTTCAATAACACAATCTTGAAGCCTAATAAAAAACAAGCGTGAACAAGCATGACCATGTGAGGATGGTTGTTCATTAAAATCGCAACCGTATCCCCTTTTTTAAAAGATGCACGTGTCAGTCGATTCGCAAGTTGGTCTACATCATTGGCTAAATCACGAAATGTCCACTCTTTGTCTTGATAAATGAGTGCGACCCGGTCTGGCGTTAAATACGCACGGTGCAGCAGCCAATTGGGTTGCTTCATCATGACACCTCCTTTTCATAAAAGAAAACAGCTCAGTCTGATGCACTAAGCTGTTTTCATCCGTATCATTGAATCAAGGGAAACGAGGGAACTGACCGAAGTCTGGCTTCCGTTTTTCCTTAAAGGAATCGCGTCCTTCTTTTGCTTCATCTGTTGTGTAATAAAGAAGGGTCGCATCTCCTGCAAATTGCTGAATACCAGCTAATCCATCTGTGTCCGCATTAAATGCAGCTTTCAAGAATCGTAAAGCAGTCGGGCTCTTTTCTAGCATGTCCTCACACCACTTCACTGTTTCTTCTTCCAGCTGCTCTAATGGTACAACTGTGTTGACAAGTCCCATATCAAGCGCTTCTTGTGCATTGTATTGACGGCATAAGTACCAGATCTCTCTTGCTTTCTTATGACCCACAATACGTGCAAGATAGCCAGATCCATAACCAGCATCAAAGCTGCCCACTTTTGGTCCTGTTTGTCCAAAAATCGCATTGTCTGCTGCAATCGTGAGGTCACACACGACATGAAGCACATGCCCGCCGCCAATCGCATAGCCCGCAACCATCGCAATAACTGGTTTTGGAATGACACGAATTAAACGCTGTAAGTCTAGGACGTTTAGACGTGGAATTTGATCGTCTCCTACATAGCCGCCATGCCCGCGTACTTTTTGGTCTCCACCTGAACAGAATGCTTTTCCTCCAGCACCTGCAAGGACAATGACACCAACATCTGAATTATCACGAGCACGTGAGAATGCATCAATTAATTCACTTACAGTCTTTGGTGTAAATGCATTATGTACATGCGGACGGTTAATGGTAATTTTTGCAATCCCATTATATGTTTCATATAAAATTTCGTCATACTGACGCTCAGTTTGCCATTCAATAGCCATCAATATTTCCTCCTCTAATCTTGCGATAAAATAAACTCACTTACTATTTTACCAAAAAAATGTGGTTGTTCCACATGAACTGTATGCCCGGCATGCTCTACTACTGTGAATTGACTGTATTCAAGCGCCTGCTGCATACGTTTGGCGATGTGACAGAACTTTTTATCAAGTGTTCCGCAAATGAGTAAAACAGGCTGTTTTATCTGCTTTAATGCTTCCCACATAGACGGCTGTGAGCCCGTTCCTATACCTTCTAAGCTGCGAGCCAGCCCGTTAGGATCGGCTTTTAGCCTTCCCTCTCTCAGTTGCGTTAGCCTGTCCGCTGGCAAGGATTTCTGCGAAGCAAACAGCGGAATGTTCTCCCAAAAATCCACAAATTGCGCTAATCCTTCATGTCTGATCTTTTGAGCTAGCTGATGATCATGATTCAGCCTCTCCATCCGCTCTTTAAAAGAGTTCAGCCCTGGAGATGTACTCTCAAGAATCAACTTGTTTACTCGTTCTGGATAACGGGAGGCAAATGATAAAGCAATACGCCCTCCCATAGAATATCCGAGAATGTTCACTTTATGAAGCTTTAATTGATCTAAAATCTCAGCAAGATCTGCCAGCTGCTGGGACATTGCATATCTTCTTATACTCTTTGGTGAGTCTGTGCGGCCATGTCCAAGCAAGCTGACCTGAATCAATCTCGTATGTTTTTCTGTATAAGTATTCAAAAAAGCCCAAGAAGCTGTACTCCCTGTAAAGCCATGTAAACATAACGTGGCATTTTCAGCAGATGGGTTATGGTCTATCACCTCATACGCCACACCATCGTGCATTCGTATTATGAGTGAAGGCATTCTTTTTTCACTTCCCTCAATATCTCGTCCATCATTTGGCGATGTTTGCCCACGCGAGAATGCCGGTCAGTTTCAATCTCAATTAAATGAAGCCCTGGTTCTTGGATATGCGCCAAGTACACATCTTTTAACTCTTCTTTCGTTGTCGGCTTCGAATAGGTTCCCCCATATAGCTTTGATGCATACTCAAAATTCAACCCAGTCGGCGTACCAAAGAGCTTTTCATAATACGGTTCATCGGATGCCTGCGGAAGGAAAGAAAAGATTCCTCCTCCATCATTGTTTAACAACACAACCGTGAGCGGAATGTCCATTAGCTTAGCTGCAAGAAGACCGTTCATATCATGGTAAAAAGACAAATCGCCGATGACTAAAGTGATGGGTTGTTTCAAGGCTGCATATGTTCCAAGAGCTGTGGACACAACACCATCAATGCCATTTGCTCCGCGATTCGCCATCATCCGAAACGGTTTTGACTGCGTTTCAAAAAAGGTATCGACATCTCGAATAGGCATACTATTTCCGATAAAGAGCACACTCTCTTTTGGCAAAATGTGCTGCAGCTGACGATACACATTTCCCTCAAATGTCAGGTCCTCATCATTGTATTGATTTGCATGCATTCTAAAAGAAGAATTGACACTCTGCCAGCGTCGTAAATAAGATGTATCCTGACGCTTTTCCGCTCTCATCAAGACTTCTTCTACAAAAGAGGCTGCATGACTTTCAATCATGTATGATGCGCTTAAACCAGGATCTCGATAACCACCCGCAGCATCGACGACAATCTGCTTCACTTCCGCATGCTTTTCCAGCCACTTAAATAAAGGCTTAGACACAGGCATCGGTCCAAAACGAATGACCATTTCAGGCAAGAGATGCTGCTGCAATGCCTCATCTTTTAACAAAGAATCGTATGCATCTATAATGTATTCTTCACTTTCATGTCCATTTCGCAAAAGAGAAAGCGGGTCAGCTAAAATTGGCAGATGCAAAGCTTTTGCAAGACGTAACACTGACGCCTGCTCTTCCGCCGAGTAAAGTTCACCAGCAACAATGATTCCTTTTGCCGCTTTGTTCATGATAGACACTAATTCTGACATAACCCGATCATCCGGACGAGCTTGACCTGTTGCTAAAACTTTGTTCGCAGCTACTTCTTCTCTATCAAAAGGATCAATAGACAAGTCAGGTAGCAATGGTTCTCTCAGCGGCACATTCACCTGAACTGGTCCCTTTGGCTCCTGCATTGACACGTGACTTGCCCTAGCAGCAGCAGTTTGGACATACCGCAGCATCGTTTGGCTTTCTTCTGGCAAGGCTAAGTCTGTGAACCATTTAACAAACTTACCGAATAAGAATTGCTGATCAATCGCTTGAGGTGCCCCAACCTCCCTCAATTCGTGCGGCCGATCAGCAGTTAAAACAATCAGTGGTACCCGGGAATAATGTGCCTCGACAACAGCTGGGTAAAAGTTAGCTGCTGCCGTACCTGATGTACAAATGAGTAGCACTGGTGTTTGGCTCGCTTTCGCAAGACCCAGTGCATAAAAAGCAGCAGACCGTTCATCCACTAACACATGGACATTGATTTCTTGATGAGCAAGAGCGAGCATCGCAAGCGGTGTTGAACGGGAGCCAGGACAAACAACTGCCTCCTTCACACCACTTTGCACAAATTCATCCATTAATCTGCCAATATATCTTGTCATGATTTGATTATTCAATAGGACGACCTCCAAGAGCAGACAGCATTGGTCTTAATTTCACTTGCGTTTCTTCATACTCTTGTTTTGCAAGGGAATCCTCTACAATTCCACATCCAGCAAACAAACGAACTTGGTCTTCCTCAATAAGACCTGATCGAATGGCGACAGCAAATTCTCCATTGTCCTTAGAATCAATCCATCCCACTGGCGCCGCATACCAACCGCGTTTCAACGGTTCGATTTCACGAATCACCTCTACCGCTTTTTCCTTAGGATATCCTCCAAGCGCTGGTGTTGGATGAAGCTGTTCAATTAATGAAAAGAGTGAACAGCTGCTTTTGATTTCTCCCACAATGGGTGTAAATAAATGCTGAATGTTTTTCGTTTTATAAAGACTTGGTTGATTTGGCTTATGCACATGATGGCAGTTTGCTTCAAATGCCTGCTCAATCATATTCACGACAATTTGATGTTCAATCAAATTTTTCTCATCATGAAGCAGTTCCTCACCTAGTGCCTGATCTTCTACTTCATCTTGACCACGTACAATAGAACCTGCCAAACAAGATGAAAAGACTTCACCACCGCTTTTTTTCACTAAACGTTCAGGAGTCGCCCCGACAAATGCTTGTCTTCCCTGCTCTATAGCAAATACATAACTCGTTGTTTGATGTTTTAGTAATTCTGCTAATAGTGGAGCGAGTTCTATTTGATTTTTATAGTGAAGCAAGACTTCTCTTGCTAAAACAACCTTTTCATATTCGTTCACACGAATGTGTTCTGTCGCTTCATGGATTGCTTTCATCCATTCCTGGACATCTAACTCTTCCATATGAACAAGCTCAGCTTGTCCATGATTTCTGACAGGCAATGCATCAAAATTAGAAGCTTTCTGTTCTAACTCTTGAATGAGCTGATGAACATTCCCGTCCACCTCGTTCCATTCATTGATCGTTAGAAACGTGCCTTCTTTTGAAACAGTCAGCATCATCGATGGCACAAAAAAATGAGCCTCGCCAAATGCTTCCCAGTGACGCGCCTTTTCTTCGTATGGATCAAATGAAAATCCTCCAAATAAAAGCGGACCAACTGCCGCTTGCTTTAACTCCTTCTCATCATGAAAATGGAACATATGCTGTTTCAGCTGCTCCCATTCTTGATGGACGATATTGAATCGTTCTTTGCCTTGCTCTGATGATTTAATCACGGCCGCTCTGCCAAGTCCAGAAAATATCATTTGGCTTTCTGGATCAGACCAAAAAAACCGCTCGCCTAAAAAATCCGCTTCGCCGCTTTGGAAAAAGGCAAGAGGATCCAGATCGTCAACTCTTCTGGAGTAGCTTATCAAAACAGCATGGTTGACGTTATTCGCTTCTTCTAATGTCGCAAGCGCTTCCTGCCGGAAAGTACTTTGCACTGTTGTCACCATGATACATTCCTCCAAAATCCATGAAATAACATATAAAAATAAAACCATCATGTAAAAAAATACATGAACATTCGAGTATGTCGAATGACCTGCTTTTCTATTATAAACCTTAACAGATGAACTTAGTAAAGAAAACAGCTTTTAAAACCTCGAATCCTTATTATATCACGCTTTCAAGATTTTTTCGCTCCCGCTTATTGAAATGAGAACATCCCTTAAAAAATGGTAAGACCTGTTCGAAGATCAAGCTTTCTCTCTAGATGGGAACGATTAGCAAACATCTTTTTCTTGTTTCATCGCATCAATATATTGACACCTTTTTGAACTTTGCTAAACTGGAATTTGGACGTGTACGTATTTTTTTATTTAAAGGAGTATATTTTATGCAGCATCAATCGATATCAGATCAGCTTTCACCAATTAAGCCTGATAAAAACTGGCGGATTTGGTGGAATTTACTACGACCGCATACATTAACAGCGGCATTTATTCCCGTTACTTTAGGAACTGTCCTAGCACTTCCGAGTGGTCAAATACATGTTGGGCTATTTTTAGCTATGCTATTTGCATCGATGTTTATCCAAATTGCAACGAACATGTTTAATGAGTACTTTGATTATGTTCGCGGATTGGACAATGAGAAATCTGTCGGTATCGGCGGAGCGATCGTGAGAAACGGTGTAAAACCAAAAACAGTTTTAGGCCTCGCTTATGCCTTATTTGCGCTTTCTTTATTACTTGGGATCTATATTTGCATGATGTCTAGCTGGTGGATTGCACTCATAGGACTAATTTGTATGGCAGCAGGCTATTTTTATACCGGTGGCCCTGTACCAATTGCTTATACACCATTTGGAGAACTTGTATCAGGTGCTTTTATGGGACTAGGCATCATTTTAATTAGTTTCTATATCCAAACAGGAACATTGACATCAAAAGCTGTGCTCATTTCATTACCTATCTCTATTTTAGTTGGTGCCATCTTACTGTCGAACAACATCCGTGATTTAGACGGTGATAAAGAGAATGGACGAAAGACACTTGCTATCCTAGCTGGACGTAAAGCGGCAGTCAACATCCTACTTTCCATGTTTGTGATCTCATATGTACTCATTTTTGTTTATATCTTTATGGATATCGTGGGTCTTTGGAGTCTTCTTGTCTTACTCAGTGTGCCAAAAGCTTATACAGCCATTAAAGAATTTAAGCAAAAAGAAAAACCAATTGAATTAATGAATGCCATGAAGTCGACAGCACAAACCAATACGTTTTTTGGTTTCCTGTTAACGATCGCATTGATCTTACAATATTATCTCGCATAACACGAAACGCCTGCAGCCGCAGGCGTTTTTTATTGAAGAATTGCTTCAAATTGGCACAAGTCTTACATAAAAATTTGCTCATACTAACAATATGTTTGATATGAAAGGGTGATCGCTTTGTTGTCTAAAAACGAATTACATCAGTTGAAGCAGCGACTTCTCGATGAAAAACAAGAAATTGAAGCCAAAAGCCATGATGATGAACAGAAAGTATCATTTCCTTATGATTCAGTGGGCGAACTGTCAGCCTATGATAACCACCCTGGCGACCAAGGGACAGAACTATTCGAACGCGGAAAAGACATTGCCTTAAACAGTTTGGAACATGAGCATCTTTCCGATATCAATGAAGCACTCCAAGCAATGGCAGACGGCTCTTATGGTTTGTGTAAAGTGTGTAAAGCCCCTATTCCTAAAGAACGCTTAGAAGCCCTTCCCATCGCCGTCACATGCACAGAGCATTCAAAAGAACAGACCGTTTCACAAAACCGTCCCATTGAAGAAGATTTATTAAGTCCACCATCAGGGAAATTTGAAAATGAAGAAAGTGCTGCATATGATGGAGAAGATGCCTACCAAGACGTAGAACGCTATGGGAACTCTGATACCCCGTCCGATATGGAATTTCCTCCATTGACATACGATGATGTGTATACACAATCAGAAGATGAAGATTATGTGGAAGACTATGAAGGGTTTGCAGCTGCTGATATTGAAGGAAAAGCAAGTAAGGTCTATCCAAATAAAGCACACGAAGCTTATGAAGAAGCATTAGATGAAGAAGGCGTCATGACGGTGTTTGGTGACTTGAAGCCTTACGAAGAAGATCCTTATACTAAAAAAAATCATTAGTCCCCACATATTGGGGGCTTGATGTTTATATCATGTAATAATTGGGAAATAAGTTGAAGAGTGAATTTGATTGGGAGGAGATTTCTGGATGGCTAAAAAAAGTATCATTTGGGCGGTTATCGTCTTCTTTATTACATACGCATTATTTTCTATTGCAGGGTTCCTGTTCCCTATCGACAGAGAATGGTATGACGCACTAAATAAACCTGAATGGACACCTAGTGGTGGTGTCATTGGTACGGTCTGGGCTATCTTATTCGCCCTCATTTCGTTATCTGCCGCCATCATTTATGCAAAGTACGGTTTTCAAAAAATCACATTACCATTTTGGATTCTGTTTCTTTTAAATTATGTATTCAATCAAGCCTTTAGCTTTTTTCAATTTACACAAAAAGATTTATTTGCAGCTACGATCGACTGCCTGCTTGTAGCACTGACAGCACTCGCACTTGTCATCGTCTCACGTAAACTAAGCAATGTTGTCCCAATTTTATTGATTCCTTATGTTTTATGGGGATTCTTTGCGACATACTTGTCTTATACGATCTATTCCATGAATATGTAAGAAAAGACCGCTATGATGGCGGTCTTTCGTTTTGTGGAAAATAAAAAAGAGGTCTTTATTAGACCTCCAGGCTGTCGAGAAAATCTCGACAGCTTTAT
>NZ_ASJC01000004.1 GCF_000691145.1 Bacillus altitudinis 41KF2b
GTAGAAAAACATGGGTTTCTCTACAATCTGAGACTACAGGAATGTAGTCTTCTTTTTTTATGATTGGAATGGGGCTGGTTTTTCATCACTTAAACCATAGCGATGGAGAAGCTCTTCGACAATTCGTTTTGACGCTTGTCCATCACCATATGGATTAGACGCCTTTGACATGTTGTCGTACTCTTTCTGATCGACTAGAAGCTGTTTTGCCATGTTGTAAATGGTCTCTTCATCTGTACCTGCGAGCTTCAGCGTACCAGCTTTCACACCTTCAGGGCGTTCTGTTGTATCGCGCAGCACTAGTACTGGCTTCCCTAGAGAAGGCGCCTCCTCTTGTACACCGCCAGAATCCGTTAGAATAAAGTGCGAGGCAGCAGCGAAGTTATGGAAATCAACTACTTCGAGCGGCTCAATTAAGTGCACACGATCAAGATCACTGAATTCTGTCTGAGCCGCATCACGAACAGCAGGGTTTAAATGTACAGGATATACAACCTGAACATCTTCAAACTCTTCTACAATACGTCTAATCGCTCTAAACATGTTTTTCATCGGCTGGCCGAGATTTTCTCTGCGATGAGCCGTTAATAAGATCATTTTATCTGAACCGATCTTCTCTAAAATTGGATGTTGATATTGTTCTGTGACTGTTGTTTGCAGGGCATCAATGGCCGTATTCCCTGTCACACAGATGGTCTCTTCTTTTTTATTTTCTACTAAAAGATTCTGCTTCGCCTCAGCCGTAGGGGCAAAATGAATGTCAGCAATAGTGCCTGTCATTTGGCGGTTCAATTCCTCAGGGAACGGTGAGTATTTATTGTGAGTTCTTAAACCCGCTTCGACGTGGCCGACAGAAATTTGGTGGTAGAATGCGGCCAAGCTTCCTGCAAAGGTTGTAGTGGTGTCTCCATGAACAAGGACAATATCAGGTTTTTCCTCTTGGAATAATTGATCTAGTTTCAACAATGCATTTGATGTAATTTCAGATAATGTTTGGCGCTGCTTCATGATGTTTAGATCATGGTCTGGCGTAATAGAAAATGCCTCAAGAACTTGATCTAGCATTTCTCTATGCTGAGCTGTTACAGTGACAATTGAATTTATTTGTGGATGTTTATTAAGTTCAAGGACAAGTGGAGCCATTTTGATTGCTTCAGGTCTAGTACCGAAAATAGTCATTACATTTAGTTTTTTCACTTGTTTATGCCTCTTTCCTAGTATAATACTTTCAATTATACACAATTTGGAGGATAAATTTAATGATATAAAAAAGAAATTTACATTGAATTAACGTTATCATTCACCCTCCTTTACATTTAACATATAAAATGTAAACTATCTAAAAATCATTTTTAGTGAAATCATTTGTCTTTCCTATGATTTGTAAGTTACACTTTATAAAGACGACCAAGAACTAACATTGATTATTAAATCGGTTATCTATGTAAGGAAGGTGCAAAGTTCATTGAAAAAAGTACGTAAAGCCATAATACCAGCTGCAGGTCTCGGAACACGTTTCCTCCCTGCCACAAAGGCTATGCCTAAAGAAATGCTACCAATCGTTGATAAACCAACCATTCAATATATTATTGAAGAAGCCGTTGAGTCAGGAATTGAAGACATTATTATTGTCACTGGAAAAGGGAAAAGAGCCATTGAGGATCATTTCGATTTTGCGCCAGAGCTTGAGCGCAATCTAGAGGAAAAAGGAAAGAGTGAGCTTTTAGAAAAGGTGAGAAAATCCTCTAATATTGCTGATATTCATTATATTCGCCAAAAGGAACCTAAAGGACTCGGACACGCCGTTTGGTGCGCACGCAACTTTATCGGTGATGAACCCTTTGCTGTTTTATTAGGTGATGATATTGTCCAAGCCGAAACACCTGGACTTCGCCAGCTGATGGATGAATATGAAAAAACCCTTTCGTCCGTGATCGGCGTTCAGCAGGTAGCGGACAGCGATACGCATCGCTACGGGATCATTGACCCTCTTACCCAAGAAGGGCGCCGCTACCAAGTGAAAAACTTTGTTGAAAAGCCGCCGCAAGGAACCGCACCATCCAATTTAGCCATTTTAGGGCGCTACATTTTCACGCCGGAGATCTTTATGTACCTTGATCAACAAGAAATTGGTGCAGGCGGAGAAATTCAGCTGACAGATGCCATCCAAAAGCTCAATGACATCCAGCGTGTATTTGCCTATGACTTTGAAGGAAAACGATATGATGTCGGAGAGAAGCAAGGTTTCATTGAAACGACGCTAGAGTTTGCCCTTCAAGATGAAGAGCTCAAGAAAAAACTCATTCCATTTATGAAACAACTTCTTGAAAAAGAAGAAGTGAATTAAAAAAAGCTGCCGGCATCGGCAGCTTTTTTATTTGGTCGCTGAAACAGTCAGCGTATGCTGTTCATTATCAATGACAAACAGGTTATGTTCGCCCTTTACTGCGAACTTCGTTTGTTTCTCATTCATCCAGACATCCTGTTCTGTCAGTCCAAGTGTTGAAGGAGAGATGGGCATGATCTCGCGGAACACCATCGTATTTGCCTGGCCATTTTCAATCACATAATCGGTTTTCTCAGTGGTCAGCCGCTCAATGGTATTGCCTTGTTCACTTTTGACCGAGCTAAGTGTCTGCATTCTTTGCTTCAGCACAGACTCTTCTTTTCCAAGAAAAGAAAGTAAGTACTCATACGAACCTGCAGATGCGGGTGATACGTAGGAATTGAACTGTGCTGGTCCGATGGATAACGGCTTCAATTCATCTGCGTTTTGTAGCGCATCAGGTTTCACATAATACGTCTCTGATGCTGTTTTGATTTGAACGGCTTGTTTATTTTTAGCCACAGCCTTTACTTCTTGTCCAAACGATAATGTGACGTCTGCCTTTTTTTTCAGGGCCCTGTCTGTATAAACCGTCATTGGATCTGCCTTAACTATGGCCTGTTGGTCAATCTTTTTCATATCATTAGGTGCACCTTTCGTCTCATGGTTCGTTGACTGAGGCGCCTCTGTTTTACCTGAAGGAATTGCACCAAATGTTGCCAGTGTACGAAGCGGGCGATCCGAAAACATTGAAAGGGCAAGTAAGATGGTTAAAACAGCTATCATGGTCACTTGAAATGCCGGTCCAAAAAATGAACGTCGTTTCCCGTTCTCATGATAACGAGACACCTTCTCTGTCTTTTGTACGCCTTTTCGACCTTCTTTGTGCTTCAATTGGTATTCCTTTTTTTCTTTCTTGGAAAGCTTGTTAAACCAATCAACAAACTCCTTATACTCTTTCACAACCTTTTTCGTATCATCAAACATACGAAGTTCACCATAATGCATCCAAGCAACCCGATCACAGATTTTTTGGATTTGACTAATGGAGTGACTGACAAAAAAGATCGTCTTTCCTTGTTCTTTGAATTCGGTGATGCGATCCACACATTTTTGATAGAAGGTTTGGTCTCCTACAGACAGTGCCTCATCAATAATGAGGATATCTGGATCTATATGTGCTGAAATAGCAAAACCAAGACGGGATTTCATTCCGCTTGAATAGCTCTTTACAGGCTGGTCTATAAAGTCTCCAATATCCGCAAACTCTACGATTTTTTCATAAAGATCGTCAATTTCCTTATTTGTCAGACCCATCATTAAGCATTTTAAACGAATGTTGTCTTTACCGCTTAACTGATTGTTCAGCCCTGCCGCAATGGCAATTAACGATGGCTGGCCGTCCATATCAATCTCACCACTTGTCGGTGGAATGATTTTCGCTAGAAGGTTCGACATCGTGGATTTCCCAGAACCGTTGATCCCTACAAAACCAATCGTCTCTCCTTCATAGACATCAAACGACACATCACGAACGGCAAAGAAACCTTTTTCATTTTTATTAGGAAAAAACAGCCCTTTGATCTTGTCAGACTGCTTTTTATATAAGACGTACTGCTTGGATACGTTTCGAAACGAAACCTTTAGTTTCATCGTATAATCTCCTTACTTTTTAAAGAAAATCGACAAATTTATCCCTAAATTTCATATGAAGCAATGAACCGACTGTTAAAAAAAGAAGCGTAATCAGCCAGAAATAAAGCGTATATTTCACATCATGGAAGAACCATTCTCCCTTTAACAAGCTATTTCTGAAACCATCAATAATGTAGAAAAGAGGATTTAATCTTAAAATATCTCCTATCCATGCTTTGTCTCCAGTGAGCTTCTCTGAGATATTCCAAAAAATCGGCAGCAAAAAGAAAAGTAAACGTGTCACTGATTGTAAAAGAAATTGATAGTCCCTTACGAGTACACTAATTGTTGAATTAAACAAACTAAACGAAAACATAAACGCGATCATACATATAAGGTAGTAAATATATTGTAGCCAATGCGCGTCAGGATATATGCCATAAGAAATCAACACAATGAGATAGACACCCATCATGACAAAATAGCTGAATAAGTTGGACATAATGACCACAGACGGCAGCGCACTAATCGGAAAATTCATTTTTGATACCATATTAATGCGTTTAAACACACTGTTTGATCCATCAAGGATCGTCGGACTAATGAAGAACCACGGTATTAATCCAGCAAGCATCCAGATGATAAATGGAACCTCCATGCCTCCAATGACAATTGGCTGTCCTCCGCGAATGCCTAAACCAAAAACAAACCAGTAAGCCAGCATTTGAATCAATGGATTTAAAAACTGCCATAAAACACCTAAATAATTCATCTGATATTTTGATTTTGTTTCATAAACAGCAAGTCGCATAATCAGCGAAAATGAGCTGATTTGCTCCTTCAGTATCGTCAACATTGCGTTCATTCTAATCTTCCTTAGATATAAGTTTTTGGGATCACTTTTTTAAAAAGCACCGCTCATAATTGTAACAGATAACGATTCACATTTCATCTTATAACAAAAGTCGTATCATTTATTCAAGAAACTAAAAATCCCCCTGAATCCTTGCGATCGTAGATTCAGGGGGCCCCTCAGATGTTAGATGATTTGATGCTCTTTTAAGAAATCAGTAATTCTTTTTGTATTTTGATTATCGTTAAAGCTATTGATCTTCAAATATTTTTCTTTATACTCATCTTCTACCACATACTGATGATCGATTGCATGTTTGACAATACGAATCAGGTCTTGAGTGTTATATGCAATTGGACCTGGTGCATTCTCTTCGTTCACAGGCGGAATGGCCTTGTACTGTCTAATTAAGTAATCTTTCTCTTCCCAATAAAAGATCGGGTAGGCTCCTCTATATTGCGCATCATAAATAGCAGAAGAATAATCTGTAATAAACACTTTCGACACTTTTAGCGCTTCTGAAGGGTTATCAGAAATAATATGTTTATACTGCGGTAAATTCTGATACACATATTGTGAAAATTTATTATGCGGTACAAGTAAAAGACGATCAAGCAAGCCTGCTTCTTCAAAGCTTTTAATGATTTTAATTAGAACTCTATAATAAGAGGTTTCCTCAATTCTATTCGTATAAATAAGCCCCTCTTCCCAATATCGGTAAGTTGGCATGAAGGCAATCTTATCTGCACCCTTTACTAACTTTGCATGGTCAAAGGTCGCAAGCCCGGTCAAAATTAAATCATCACGGTCATAGTTCATTTTATAAAACTCACCGGCTTCTAATTCAGAGCTGATGACTGATTTATAAATATTGTATTGGTTCTTGTCTTTATGGAATCCAAAAGCCATTGGATTATCAACTGGCTTAGCAAACATAATGCCATGCTGTAAAAATACGAGCGGAACACTCATGATTCTCTCTCTAAGATGATCAATATATAGTCTATCATTCAGAACATGGTTAGATAGCTCACTTGAAATAAAATAACTGGCATTAAAAATACTTAAATAGTGTCTCAGACTATATTTCGGAATGATTCCTTTTCCATATTTCGCCTTCAATGCTGGATATGCACTGGATTTCTTATTGAGAATAAAGTAATTCTTTGAGTCTGTTTGACAATTCTCTTGAACATAGTCATAAACCCTAATAGCTGATTCATCTGCTTTGTCACTCTTTTTCTCAAAAAACAAATTGACACCATATTTTTTGTCTTTATAAAACGATGATAAAATGCTCGCTACTTTTATTTTGACCTTACTAAATAAAGAATATTCCTCAGAATAAGGAATAATAGTTGACGTGACATTTCCAAAAAGATTTGTTCTTAGTACTTGTAGCTTGTCCCCATTCTTTTTCGTGATATATGTCTTAACCTTTTTATCTCTTTTTTTCAATCTTAAACTATGGATAATCCGGTGATCATTTCCTACGAACAAGTTATTGTGGATTCTGCTATCTAAATCAAGATCATTTAACGAAATTTTAAAGAAGCCATATCTTTTCAGAAACTTGATCTTTCTAAATGGTCTTGTAAATTTCGCCAATTGGTGCTCAGAGTTTCTAATATAAAGATATTCATACTTCTGGTCTGAATTATATGCGTAATGAGTCAGTCTTCCATAAACATAGAAGCTATTAAACAAACTAAAAATACGTAATCTAGAAGTGTGTTTTGTGACAAGATATGGATTTCCTCTTACTAAATAAACACCATTTGTTCTTACATATATGTAATATCTTTGTTTATTTATCACTAGAATATTAAGAATGTTATCTTCTTTGAATTGCTCTAATGTATCTTTACCGAAAATCTTAAGCGGCTGATATGTAGGAACGAGTCTAAAGTTGACGATTTTCTTTTGCTCAGTTACCTTATTTAGAATTTTGATTTGATTACGGTTATTTACAGTCACTTCAATCTCTTTATGTTCCTGCATCACATCAAACAAGATTTTTCTAACATTTAGTTCTTTATTTTGACAATCGTACGTAATAACAAAGTGGAAAAGACCATATATGATAAAGGAGATGTCCACAAATCTTTTTTCTTCTCCATCAATGGCTAAATCCATTTTGTAATTTTGATTGATCTCATCTACATTTAGCAGCCCTGAAAATAACAACAGTTCCTTTTCTCCACTGTACAAGCCATAGCGGTCTAATCCTAATTGTTTAACATAGATTTTTTCAAATTGATTGTTAATTTCAATTGAATGTATTTGTTTTGGCTGAATCATGTCAGAGCTTTCTTTCAAGATATACAAATTTTGATCCTTAGCATAGAGATAAATCATTTCATTAGAATGATCTATTGTGGATTCAAAAATCATTTGATCCTTTACATCAATTTTACAAATCCACTTTGAATCGTTTACATTTAACTCTTTAAATTCAAAAGTGGACAACTTCTCTATTTCGTCAATATATATTACTAGCTTATGTTCATCTAAATTTAGAATTTCTATAAAATTATGATAAAGTTTGTACATTGAAGCACCTCTATATTATTTTCAGCATATTTACAATACCGGATAATCTTATCTAAATTTAGCATGTTTACTGTTAAATTTCTATGTTTTTTTATTTTTACCATTACTTTTAAATATGTGTACAATGGAATAAAAAAAACAAAAAAGTACCGTTCTACATGAGAGGAACGGTACTTTTTTTACTATTTTTCAGAAAACACTACTTCCACCACACGCTTCGATGACTCTCCGCTCTCTAGGTAGCAGAATTTTTCATAAAACGGCGTAAATGAAGGTGGTAATGTAAATGTCGGCTGTTCTGTTTCTCTTACCCATTCAATCACGCGTGATGTTTCTTTTACAAGTGGTCCTGGTGCTTCTTGTTCAAAGTCGAAGTAGAATCCTCTGAGCTTGTCACGATATGTTTCGATGTCTGGTACATAGAACAGCATCGGACGTTTAAGGTTTGCATAATCAAAGAACACGGAAGAGTAATCTGTAATGAGTAGGTCGGAAATCATATAAAGGTCTCGAATGTCCTCGTAATGAGAGAAGTCATAGGCAAAGCCTTCATATGGTCCGAGATCAAAGTTTTCCGCTACTAAATAGTGCATACGAAGGATGATGATATATTCTTCTCCGATAGATGCTCGTAGCTCATGCAGATCAAGGTCTAAATCAAATTTGTACTGCCCTTTTTTATAAAATTGATCGTCTCTCCATGTCGGTGCATATAAAATCAATTTTTTATCAAGCGGCAAGTTCATTTTTTGTTTGAGCGCTCTCATTGTTTCTTCATTGTTTTGATTGTGAAGGAAATCATTTCTCGGATATCCTGACTCAATCATGGTCTTTTGGAATTGGAACGCACGGGTAAAAATTTCGGTCGAGTATGCATTAGGAGAAATCAGATAATCCCAATTCGATGCTTCTTTCGTGAAATTCTTTTTGTACTTCTTCGTGTTTGTTCCAGGCATATGCACTTCGTCCATGTCCATCGCCAGTCGTTTTAATGGCGTGCCGTGCCATGTTTGTAAGTATTGGGTGTGTTCTGGTTTTGGAACCCATAGCGGCAAACGACTGTTTACGACCCAATACTCAGCTCTTGCCATTGCAAAAATCCATTTCAATGACAGACGATTGATATAGTAGATGCCTTTTTCTTTAAATGGTGCTTCATGACCTTTTTTAACACTCCAGATCAGCGTATATTCAGGGTGATTTTCTTTCATATATTCATAAATAGCACGCGGGTTACAGCTGAATTGTTTCCCATTAAAGCTCTCAAAAATAACGGTTTTCTTTTTGACGGACAGTTTACTCGCCAGTGTAAAGGTCGTTTGGAAAGTACTTGTCACAAGGCGATTGCGAACTTTTTTAATCTTACCCACTTGCTTCTTGAATTTCTTCCACTTGCTTTTTACGTAGTACTTAGCACGTGTCTTCATGGTGTAATCATTTATTCGGATGCCTAAAGTTTGTCTTTTTTTCTTTCTGTACACTTCATATCGAATTGGTACATCGTTTCTTTTATGAATTTGAACAAGTCCTTTGAGTTTGTTTGAACGATCTCCAAGCACTAAAGAAGTTGTTGTTAACGTTTCTTCCACTCCGTTAACATCGCAAATAAACTCAAAATAGAAGCGATAGACAAACCGTTTGTTTAAGGAATAAGTTAACTCCTCTAAAGGAACTTCTGCTGAAAATTGATACAGTTGTGGTGTTTGATGGTCGTCACGATATTGAATGACTTCATCTTTTTTATGTGTCATCTTGACAGGAAAACGATGCTCAACTGGTTCCTCACCATTTTTCTTCAATAGAAGCTTTACTTCTTTGATCTGATAAGGATGCTCTGCACTTAGAACGCCTGCATACCCAGATAAAGATAGCGTGCATTCTTTGTTGAGCTCGATATGATGGAATTTCACAACTTTGAGCTCCCGTTTGATTTTCAATGAAGCATTGCCTTTGTCTGTACGATATGGAATAACATACAACAGCGCTTCTTTATTTTCTAAAAATGTCAGCTCTGGCGTTTCAATTTCCATTTTCAAACGACGTTTATAATATGGTGTTTTTTCTTCTATTTCGGAAGTCGCGCTGGTATCCGCTTCTTTTGCGTCTTCATCCTCTTCTTCCGAATCAGAATCATAGGCTGAGTCTTCAAGCTCGTCTTCGTCCTCTTCTTTGTTTGCGCTCAGATAGTCCGTGACATACAAGTTGTATGTCTGGCCTTGCTCTAACGCAAGCGGAAGCGATGCTTCACTCAGTACCAATTTGAATAGATTCTCTTCTTGATGAACAAGCGGGAGGAATAGTTCTTGTTTTGAGACCCTTTCCCTCATAAACAGATAAAACTCTCTATCTGCTAATGGCATGTCATCGTAGATGCGAACGAGCATTTCCAATTTTTCATGATGATTTTTTAAACCTTCAACGACACTCTTCTTATGGATTCCCTCTTCAATCATTAATCGTTAATCTCCTCTGTTCAAAAATCTTACCGTTATTTGTATCATTATTTTACTTTCCAAGAATAGTTCCCCTGTTTCGTTTGATACGACCAACCATCAATTGAAGATGGTTTATTGGTAAGGAGCTCTCCCTCTACTTCTAGACGTTGTAAAACTTCTTGAAGTTCTTCTGTTTTAAAGCGGATGTAAAAATCCACAAATTTTGTTTGGTTGGTTTCGATGTTTTTCTTTGTTTGAAAATGACCAATTGGGAAACTGACTTGATCATTCTCATCAATTGTTTGAGAAATGATTTCAGCTCCATTCACTCGATCATATCCTGCAAAATCAATTTCCACATGATCCGCTTGGCTCATTTCGTCTGTCATCTTAAGCTGAAGATGAAGAACATGGTGTTCAGAGCTAAGATCATGCAGCACCCATTTCGTGCGATCCACGATCTTTCTCAGCTCATCTTTACGTATACGGTTTTCCAGCATCTGATGAAGTACTGTTTTCCAAGCTGACATTTCATCAGAAGGCACATGGTAGAAATAAGTTTGTTCTCCTAAAACCTTCTCAACATCTTCTTTATGCTTAGTATCGCCAAAGAAGACGGCATCCACTTGCTGTTTTCTTATTTGTTTAAATAATTCTCCATATTGAGAATTGATATGGTGCGGATTTTCCTCATAATGGGCTTCATGCACAAAAGCAGCATAATAAGTTGATTCCGGTTGATCTATTTTAAACAAATGGCGGTCCTGGTCCCGGTCCTCTGTGACCATCAGTTTTAACCGGTCATTTTGTAATTGAATGCTGGATAGCCATTGTTGTTTTATATCCGTCTTCTTTGTAAATGTTTGAATTCCTGTTTTTTTATACCAATTAATGTGACGGACTGGATTCTTTTTTGCATCACCAGCATAGATGATCTCCATAAAAATGCTGCCATCGTCCTTGATCAATTCTTCTAAATAGAGAGCACCTGTATGAGGAACAAAGCTTTGAACTCTGCGTAAAGCTCCCTGCCAATTGTATTCTTCTCTCTTCACTAATTGCTGCTCTTCATTATATTGATCAATCATACAGATTGGGGAAGAAGGCAGTTCATATCTCGTCACCTGAATGGTCGATGTATCTGCCGGGATAACTGCTTCATTGATGGATTGAGGTACTTCACCCGCAATAAACTCCGAATAATACCTTTTACTTCCGCTCTCTGGCAGAATGTAATGTTCAAATACATTCAGGATGTCAATTTGAGGATGAAAGGTCTCCTCCAAGCGGCGAATACGTTCCTTCACATTTACATCGAAATTCAAAGTTAACATCGCAGTACGTTTATGTTTCTCAGCCAATGGCTCTATTCTTGCTTTTAAAGACTTCGTTAAGCCGTCTTCCTCATTTGGTACGTCACCTACAATAAAGTAGTAGTCCATGTCAGGAATTTCAACTAATGTCATCGTTTCATTTTGTTCAGGTTGATCCAATGTATCTTCAACTTTTTTCTTCATCCAATTTTGAAACAAAGGAAGCTCTCCTTAAAAATCATGATAACTTGCTCATTGTATTTTACATGAAAAAGCACTTCTCACCAAAAGATAAGAAGTACTTTTTTTCGATCTATTAAAGTCCCGCAATTTCTTCCTTAATTTGAGTTGTCGAGATACCTTCTGTTCTCTTCAAGTAAACGACTTCGCAATGCTCTTTCAAGAAATCGAATTTACCTTCCCAGTCATCTCCCATGACAAAGACATCAATGTCATGCTCTTGTACATCGCGGACTTTTTGATCCCAGCTGTTTTCTGGAATGACTTCGTCTACATAACGAATGGTTTCTAAAATCAGCTTTCGATGCTCGTAGCTATGATAAGCCTTTTTGGATTTTTGTAAATTAAATTCATCTGTCGAGATGGCTACCACTAAGTAATCTCCAAGCTGCTTTGCACGCTCTAGCAGCTTAATGTGCCCCCAGTGTAATAAATCAAATGTACCGTAAGTAATAACTTTCTTCATTGCAAACATAAACTCCTTTCTTCATTCCTTATTCGACTGCTTCAAGCAGTAATGTTTATCCGTAATCCTATTATCTTCGATCGTGTTTTTCGCTCTTCGGAACCTCATTATATCACAGCGCCTAACAAACGTTAAGCAGATGTAAAGACAAACTATTTCCAATTTAATGGGCACGGAACGTAAAGTCCGAAAAATCAATGTTTTATGAAGCACCTTCCATATGAAGTTATCAAAATGTCACGAAATTTAAAGGATTGTAAAGTTATTGTTAATATTTCATGGAGCAACTGTGATAAAATGATGAGTAGGCGAAGAATGAATTTACAATGAACGTTTCATAGATAACAAAATGAAAAAGGAGGTCTGAACAATGCAAACAGAAGTGGTCTCTAACCTTTCTTATGTTAATGGTGACTTAGATGAATTTATTAGCTATATCAACCAGCATCATATTTCCCAGAGAAGAGGCGCCATGATTGCGACAGTGAATCCAGAGATCGGCTATGCTGTCATGAAGGATGATGCATATCATCAAGTGGTTTCTTCCGCGGATTATGTACTGCCGGATGGTGTAGGTGTTGTGTTGATGTCACGCATGACGCAAAGTCCATTGAAATCAAGAATTGCAGGTTTTGATGTGTTCATGTCTATGCTTGATCTCGCAAACAAGCAATCTAAAAGTATTTTTTTATATGGGGCGAAAGAAGAAGTGCTCGAGGCTGTCAAACAGCGAATTGATACAGAATATCCAAATGTGGTGATTGCAGGCAGCTGTGATGGTTATCAAGCGGATAAACGATTTGTGGCAAAACAAATTGCTCGTTCAAAAGCAGATATGGTGTTTGTTGCTTTAGGTTATCCAAACCAAGAGAACTTTATTTATGAATACCGTCATTTGTTCCCGCAAGCTGTTTGCATCGGTTTAGGTGGAAGCTTTGATGTATTTAGCGGTACGGTGAAGCGTGCACCACGCTGGATGATTAAAACAAATACGGAATGGCTGTACAGACTCATTGTCAATCCGTGGAGATGGAAACGAATGCTGAATATCCCAAAGTACGCTTTTGCCGTATTAAAAGAAAACAAAGGGAAAAAGCGCTACTATCCTGAGCAAGTAAAAGATCAGACGAAGCAGCTGTGAGAGACTGATACATGATGAATATACGCTCAATGATCATCTCATGCTATGCAGCTTTTGTTTCTTTTGCTGGATGGCTCATGAGCGGCGTGAAACCTCGTGACAATCAGGTGACGCTGCTTGTTTCATTCCAAGAGAATGCAGCTGCTCTCATCGATACTTATCAACAACAGGCGAATATGACAATGAAGCTCACTGTCCTCTATACGAAGCATGCTTCCGTGATAGAAAAGGACGTGCCTCATGTGTCATTTCGCTATTTTCATGAAAAAAATCCCTTCCATCTCATTCAATGTATCTATACGATGCTAAAAAGCAAAGTTGTCGTCACAGATAATTATTTTCTGATGACAAGTGTGCTAAGAAATAGACCTTCTACCACTTGTATTCAAGTGTGGCACGCCAATGGTGCTTTGAAAAAGTTCGGTCTTGAAGACGCTTCAAATCATCACCGTAGTTCTCGTGATCTGCAGCGTTTCAAGCGGGTCTATGCGTCTTTCGATTATATCGTTACTGGCTCAGATCACATGCGCGAGATTTTCAAAACTTCATTTGGCGTCAAGGACGATCGTTTTCTGCCAACAGGTGTACCATTCACAGATGCGTACTATGATGAGCGCCCTATTTCCTTTCAGACGGATATTTTTCCAAAAGGCAAAAAAGTGCTGCTGTATGCGCCGACCTACCGGGACTTTGCAATGGACGGTCTTGTCTTACCTTTTTCTAAAGAACAATTGCATAGAGAGCTGAATGGTGACTATATCCTGCTCGTCAAACTTCATCCTGCAGTGAAACATTTAGCCAAAGCAGAAACAGATGGTGAGTGGATATTTGATGTGTCCGATCAGCCGCTCTTTCCATTGCTCTCTGTATGCGATGTCCTGATTACAGATTATTCGTCCATTGTGTTTGAATATGCGCTGCTCCGAAAGCCTGTTTTGTTCTTCACTTACGATCTAGAGACTTATCGCATGAAACGCGGTTTAGTCGAACGTTATGAAGACATTATTCCAGGAAAGGCTTGCGTCACACAAGATATGCTCTTAAAGGAGCTTAAGGGGCTAAACGAATCAGCCAATCAAGACTTATTGAAAACCTTTGCTGAGGAATGGAACCAATATTCAAAAGGGAAATCAAGTCAGCAGCTTCTTTCCTTTATTGAACATCAGCTCTTACACAAAAAACGTCCGGCTTCTCATTAAGAAGCACGGACGTTTTTTTATTTGTTATACACGGGGATATCATAATACAGCGTATAGTTATCAAGTAAGTTATACAAACTATACATACGAGTGACCTGTTTAGAAGCCCAGCCAATATCTGTTGCATATTGGTGAGTCGCTGTCGCAGACCACCGCATTTTGTAAATGGTATCTTGTTTGTATGTGGCGTTATTGATATAGCTGTTGCCAATGAATTTTGCCCCGCCAATAATGGCTGCCTCTGGTGTGAACCATTGCTGTTCATACGCATACTTTGCACCGAGGTAATTCGGGTTACTGTCATATGCACCAATGCCATACATGTTATACACGATTCTATCATTAAACTTCGTACCGTTCGCTAAAATGGAACTGCCGTTGCCTGTTTCAAGCAATGCATGTGAAATGAGATAGATTTCGTTAATATGATACGTTTTCGCTGCTGTGATAAAGGCTTGTCCTTTTCCGGCAAGAATGCCTTTCCCTGCTAAAATCTTCGTATTCACTTCAGTCGGGTTGAGATTTGCAGCTTCAGAGAGTTTGAGAAATTGAAAATAAGATTGAGTGCCCTCCGCGATATTCGCTGGGTCTACATATTTTAATACTTCTGCTGAACTCGCATTTCTCCAGCCGAGGCTGATCTTGATCCAGTTGCCTTCTTTTCCAAGCTGCTTCACTTTTGTTCCTTTGTTCAGCTGTGCGACGATGTTGCTAGCCGAACTTGAATCAGGTGTAGAACGTACATTTAGCCCGTCTGTATTCACTGTGGATGTCGCTGGGTCTACATATGTCGCATAGACATATGCTGCACCATCTGTCTGCGGCGATACCTTCATTTGTTTGTTTACCATCTCATTGACAGTGAGGTTATAATTCGTCTGCATCACCATTGGACCGTTTTTGATTTTTGTCGCTGTGGCTGTCCAGCCGTATTGGCTTTTCACAAAAGCAATGGCCGCATTCGCATTTGGTAACCCTGTAAACTGCTGTGTGATGTTGATTTTATATGCCGGTTTTGTCGTTGTTGTATAAGCAGCTGGTTCATTTCGTTTTTTGAAGAATGTCATGCCTTGATCTCTTAAGGCAGCAGTTGAAATAACCCCTGTTTTGATCTGATATTGACCATAATCAGTTGCTCCCGTTTTTTGAGCGGCTGCTTTCATTTTTTGTTTGGTTAAATAACTTAAGGCTTGATTCAGCTTTGTTTGATTCACAGTTGCCTCTGTCGTAATACGGTATTGCTTAACAGCTTCTGTTAATGTTTTTGTACTACTGGCAACTCCATTTTTTTTCATGATCTCTTGCGCCTGCTTTACTTTGCTTTGATCATATACAGGAGTTGTCATCAGGCTGTATGCTTTACTGACGGCTTGCCCCTTGCCTGTTGTGATGCTGCTTGTCACCTTTTGTGCTTTTAAGTATGCAGCACCTTTATTTACTTTTGTCTGATCCGTTGCTTGATTCACAACAAGTCGATACGTGCTGTCAGATGCTTTGCCTGTTTTTTTCGTTGTGGCGGATACTTTTTTCTTTTGGAAAAATGCCGTTGCTTTTTTCGCTTGATCATCGCCCAAAAGATTCCCAGTCACTACTTGATATGGCTGTGTAGAGGAGATCTTTTTAGATGTATAGCGCCATTTCTTTTTCTTGAAAAAGGCAACTGTTTTTGCGTAAGTTGTGTCATTTAATTGATTGAGCTTTACGATATAATTTTTCGTTTTTCCTACTCGCTGCACAGTACCTGACGCACCAGCTTGTTTTTTAATCTGAGACGCCGCTGAGGCTGCTTGCTTACTGTCTTTGAAATAGCCTGATTCCATGCTATATACATTTTTAACAGCTCCAGCCTTCTGAATCTTTCCGCTGATTTTCGCTTCTTTTTGCAGCTGGGTCAGAAGGGTTTGCGCTTTAGACTGATTCGTTTGTGCAGCAGATGTGACGATGTAATACGGTTTGCCTGTTGCTACCGTTTGGAGTACTGCTTTTAAACCAGATTCCTTTTGAAAACCTTGCAGGATGGTATTTGCCTTACTCTGTCCAACCATATTGCCTGAGATCAGCTGATACACGGTGCCGGCCTTGTTTTCAGTTTGGTATGTACTCGTGACTCCGGCCTGTTTTTGTAGTTCGGTTTGAATATTTTTGACTTTCGTTTCAGAATCAATGGCTCCTGAAATGACCTGATAAGATGGTCTGCTTTGATTGATAGCTTCATACGTGCTATTGAGTCCTGATGTTTTTGTCAGCTCGAGCGTCAGTTTTTTCGCCTGACTTTCATCGTTGATTGGATCAGATACGATTTTCTGTAAAGGAAGGCGGTCACCTACTGGAGACACCGTACCGCTCATGCCTAACTCTTTTTTTAATGCAGCGGCACTTGCATTAGCTGCTACTTGTGAGTCATATCCTGAGGCAGTCAGTTGATAAGTCGATGTATTTCCTGAAGTTTGATAAGTGGCTGTCCATTTCTTATCCTTTTTCAACGTGTCAACCGCTTTTTTCACTTCTGCTTCTGTTGTAAATACTTTTGAGGTGCTAATCGTATAAATAGATTGATCGACATAGGAGGCTGCTTGCACTTCTTTGCCTGTGTGTAATGTCATACCAAAGGCAGCTGCGAGTAACATAATCTTGATGGTTTTTTTCACGTTCCCTGTCCCTCTCTTAACTTTGCATAATAGTCTACTAATCTCTTTATCGACAAAAACAAGTCTCTTTCAAGTCCTTTATGCAATAGAAAAATAGAGGACCTCTCGAAGTCCTCTTTTTCTTTATATATGTGACACAATCAGTTCACAAGATCCTTCAATTGTGAAGTTCCCTGTTTCAGCAGGCAGGATAAAATGGGCTCCTTTTGGCAGCGGATATGTATGCCCATTATGCTCTAAGGACCCTTCCCCATTAATAACGCTGCACAGCAAAAACGGATAATCTTGCGATAGCTCTACTTTTTGATCAATTTCCCATTTATACACAGAGAAGTATTCTGCTTCTACAAATGTTCTAATGGTCACCCCTGGACGAGTTTCTACTGATTCATCTGCATAACCGTCTACATGAGGAACCGTTGTGACATCAATGGCCTGCGTGAAGTGAAGTTCACGTTCATGGCCATTTTGGTCTTTTCGTTCATAATCATACACCCGATAGGTCGTATCTGAACTTTGCTGCGTTTCAAGAACCAGTGTGCCTTCACATAGCGCATGAATGGTACCGCTTGGCACATAATAAAAATCACCCGGCTTAATTTTCACTCGCCGCAAAAGGCCTTCCCAATCTCCGCTGTTCATCATGGTCACAAGCTCAGTTCTCGTCCTTGCATTATGACCGTAGATCATTTCTGCGCCTTCTTTGCAGTCAATGATATACCAGCACTCTGTTTTTCCAAGCTCGCCATTTTCATGTCTTTCCGCATAATCATCATCTGGATGAACTTGAACGGATAAGTCTTGGTTTGCATCTAAAATTTTTGTTAAGAGCGGAAAGCGATCGCCTTCTATTCCCCCAAACAATTCTCTGTGATTGTCCCATAGTTCGATCAACGTTTTCCCTTTATATGGACCGTCTTGCACGACACTTGGTCCGTTTGGATGAGCAGAAATTGCCCAGCATTCTCCCGTTTGATCAGAAGGAATATCATAGCCAAATTGATCCCTTAAGGCTGTACCTCCCCATATTCTCTCCTTCAATTCAGGCAGTAAAAAAATTGGTGACTGCTTCATTCAGGATGACTCCTCCCTTTGCTACCCTTTGATAATCCTTGACTAGCATAATGAAAACTAGCAAGTCTCAACTTTTATTATGACGCTATCTAAAGAGAAGTCAATCCTTTCAGTACACCGAATGAAAACGATAACAAGAAAATCAATTTACCCTTTGACTGAGCCTGCAAGAAGCCCTTTCACAAAGTATTTTCCGAGTAGAATATAGACCAAAAGTGTCGGCAGCGCAGCCAAGATGGCCCCTGCCATTTGAACATTCCATTGCACAATTTGACTGCCTGATAAATTTTGCAACGCAACCATGACCGGCTGATTCTCTGCCGTGGTCATAGTAACCGCAAATAGAAACTCATTCCACACATTTGTGAACTGCCAAATGGCAACCACGACAAACCCTGTGATGGAAAGCGGCAGAATCATATGTCTGAAGATCCCGATAAATCCGGCCCCATCCATCTTCGCTGATTCAATCATTTCATCAGGAATGCTCACATAAAAATTGCGGAACATGAGTGTTGTGATTGGCAGGCCATATACGACATGGACAAGTACAAGTCCCGGAATGGAGTTATACAAGCCGATTTCACGTAAAAATTGAATAAGTGGAATGAGGATACTTTGGTATGGAATAAACATACCGAACAGCATGAAGGTAAACACCACTTCTGATCCTTTAAAGCGCCATTTAGACAGCACATAGCCATTCATCGCACCTAATACAGCTGACAATAAGGTAGCAGGAATGACTAGATAAAGAGAATTCATTAAATTAGGTGATAACTTTTCAAAAGCGATTTTGTAGCTTGAGAAATCAAGTGTAGATG
Source organism: Bacillus altitudinis 41KF2b (assembly GCF_000691145.1). Lineage (GTDB taxonomy): Bacteria > Bacillota > Bacilli > Bacillales > Bacillaceae > Bacillus > Bacillus altitudinis. The sequence goes on from NZ_ASJC01000004.1 coordinate 18,708, forward strand.
GAAGCGACCACATTCGCTCAAGGGTCACTTCACCTAATGGCTTTAAGCTTGTGACGAGCATGACATAAACAGGCATGAGAAAAAACAAACTGCACAGTATTAATAACGCATAAAGAACTGGACGGACAAACCCTCTTGCGGTCATGATGAAGCCCCCTTCCGGCTAGACAGGAGATACGGCACGATAAAGACCGCAACAGAAATCAGCATAACGATCGCAATGGCGGCACCACCTGCATAATGGTTTCCTCTAAAGGTCATTTCAAACATATACACACCTGGCACATCGGTGACAAAGTTTGCACCTGGTCCTGTCATCGAGTAAATCAAATCGAAGATCTTTAAAGAAATATGTGCCATGATAATGACGACGCTCGCTGTGATTGGTTTTAACAGCGGGAAAATGATTTTCCAGTAGATTTGCCACTCGGTTGCGCCATCCATTCTAGCAGCCTCTCTCACTTCCTCTGGAATTCCTCTAAGACCAGCCAAATACATCGCAAGTGAAAATCCTGTCATCTGCCACACAGCAGCGATGACAACTGCAATCATTGCTGCCGGTACACCAAACTCAATTTTTCCCCAGACAAATCCAGCTAAAATGTTCGTATCCGTGTACCACTTGGGCTGGATGCCGAGTGTTTTTAAAAACAGATTTACCCCAGTTGATGGATTTAGGATCCATTGCCACACAACACCTGTGACAACAAAGGAAAGGGCCATCGGAAAGAAAAAGAGATTCCGAAAAAGTGATTCCCCCTTTATCTTCTGATCTAGTAAAATGGCCAGCACAAGCCCAGAAGCAATGACTGCTCCAATAAAGAATAATGTAAAAAAGACCGTGTTTCGAAGATCTGACTGAAAGCGAAAATCTTGAAACAGCATGACATAATTTTTCATACCTGCGAAAGAAAAATCAGGAACAAGCGAGGTCCAGTTCGATAATGAAACATATCCTGTCCAGCCAATAAATCCGTAAACAAAAATGAATAATAAAACAGCTGACGGTGCTAAAAATAGCAGGGCAAGCAGCTGGTCTCCATTCCATTTTTTCCGAACACGTTTCACTTTTGCTGCTGGTGTTTTTGTGGTCGGCGATGTGTCCATGCGCATGAAGCTACACTCCTTTTTTTAAAAAAGAGGCGGTGCCTAACGGCCGCCTCTTTCATCTTTATTTCATTGAATCTTTTAAAGAAGAAACGAACTGGCTGCTGTCTTTTTGTGTCACGAAAATATTGACGGCTTGGTTCGCCTTCGTGACAAAACCTTCTTCAGCAGCTGAGCCATGCGCAAGAGACGGTGCCAGCTTTGACTCTTTAAACGCCTTCATTGCCGATTTTCCGTATTCATCATATTTTGATACATCTGCATCCACACGAGCCGGAATTGACCCTTTCAGCGGATTAAACGCATCCTGTCCTTCCACAGATCCTAAGACAGATAAGAATTTTTTCACGTTTTCTGGTTGTTTGACACCCTTCGGCAGTCCGAATGTATCCGTGATGACCATAAAGCTGCCCTCCGTACCAGGAGTTGCCACGTATCCAAAGTCTTTATTCACCTTCAAATCTAGATCATTCACAAAATATCCTTTTGCCCAATCGCCCATGACATTCATTGCAGCTTCCCCTTTTGCCACGAGTTGTGAGGCATCCTGCCAGTTACGCGAGCTATGATCGTCGTTGACGTATTCGAGCATACGTCCAAAGATGTCTGCCGCTTCCTTCACTTTTGCATCATCCATTTTTAAGTCGCCCGCCCAAAGTTTTTGATAGTCATCTGCACCTAGTACTCCTAGAAGAACGCTCTCAAACAAATGAGTCGCTGCCCAAGGTTCTTTATCCCCAAGCGCAAGTGGTGTAATCCCTTTTTTCTTTAAGGCATCGGCTGTTTTGAAAAATTCATCAAACGTCGTTGGTGGCTGTAAGCCCTGTTCTTCAAATACTTTTTTGTTATACCAAAGCACATTGCCTCTATGAATATTCACTGGAACGGAATAGATTTTCCCGTCTTTGCTCACAAGGTCAATCAGTGATTCTGGAAATTTATCCTTCCAGCCTTCTTTTTCATATAGATCATCCAGTGGCTCCATTTTGCCTGCGGCTACCCAGCTCTCATTCAGCTCTGCTCCCCCGTGTACTTGGAAAGTAGCTGGCGGATCATCTCCTTGCATCCGGCTTGTTAGAACAGCCTTTGCATTCGTACCAGCGCCACCAGCGACAGCTGCATTTTCAATTGGAATGTCTTTATTTTTCTCTTCAAACAATTGAATGAGTGCCTTCAGCCCGTCTTCCTCACCTGCACCAGTCCACCAAGAGAAAATTTCTAGTTTCTCCGCTCCGCCCTCTTTTTTTGCATCTGAGTTCGTCGATGAACTGCAAGCAGAGACGACCAGCATACAGAGTGCCAATAAAGTAAAGCCTAATTTAAACTTCATCATGGATCCCCCATCCCTATTTTGTAAGCGTTATCAAAATAAGTATACTGGCAGATCCTTGCCTTTTTTCAGGCAAACTTCTTCACTTTTTTATGAAATTCTTCATTTTTTTACGACCTGTTTTCGATATTCCTTCGGTGAACAGCCAACCATTTTTTTAAACACACGACTGACGTAATTCGGATCAGTATATCCTGCTTGATAGGTGATTTCTTTTAAACTAAGCGAACTCTCTTTCAGTAGCTTCTTCATTTTATCCATCCTACAGGTCGTCACATATTCTTTAAACGTCAGACCTGTCTCATCCTTAAAGCGTTTGGTGAAATACGTCGGGCTTAAATCAACATAGGCGGCCGTTTGCTCCAGCGTGATATGTTCGCAAAAATGTGTTTGAATGTATCGTTTCGCCCGTTCTATATCATTCACCGTCTGGGTTCTTGCTTCATACAGATCAAATAAATGTTCACAGCATTGGCGGCATCCTGTTTCTGTAGTGATAGCTAGAATCGGCACATCTGCACGAAGTCGTGATTTGAGTAAAATGAGCAGCTCTTTCACATGAGAAATGGTTGCCCCTTCTAATTGGAAGGCATCATAGTAAGCAAGAGCATCATCTCTTCTCCCTTCTTCTAGTGCCAGCATCATGTCATCGGCAAGCTCAGGCAAGTTGATCAATACGTAAGGTTGTCTATCTGTATAGTAAAAGCCATAACGAACCGCACCGTCATCTTTTTTTCGCTGATAATAGGAAAGCTTCGCTTCTGCCGCACTTTTCTGAAGTTGAAGTGGATTTGAGACAGGATGACCCATGCCAACAATGACAGGGGAATGCCGTTCGCTTGTCATAGCAGCGCGAATGGCTTGCAGTACATTCGCCTTTAGATGACCAGGTGATTGACGGCTGTAAATCAAGCATGTAAACAGCTCACCGCTCACTTTGATAGGCACTGCTTGAAAAAGAGCAGACTCCTGCAAATGATTCAGGAGTTGATCCCCACCTGTCCGCTGAACAGCGATCACTAGACCTGCTTGAAAATCATGAAACAGCCGCTCAAACGCTGTGGAGGAATAAGATTGACCGTTTAACACATGAGCTTCCAGCCATTTTGACTGCTGATTGACTTTCTCCGCCTGCCGCAGGGAGACCTCCTGCTGAATTTCTGCCGCAACAGAACGAATCGCTGTAATGGTTTCGTCTTTATCAGCTGGTTTGACAAGGTATTGTTTGACCCCTTCCTGCATGGCTTGCTTGGCATAATCAAACGTATCGTAGGCTGTCAGCATAATAAATTTAGTATGAGGACAGCTTGCTTTGATCTGTTTGATCGCTGTGAGTCCATCCATGCCTGGCATTTGAATATCCATGAGCACAAGGTCAATTGGCTTAGACCGCGCCAATTCCACCGCCTTTTTTCCATTCGCAGCTTCCCCTGCAATATGACAGTCTGGCAGCCATTCGGTCATGAACTTACGCATCGCCATTCGTTCAATTTTTTCATCATCCACAATCAGCACGTTCAGCATGCTCGTTCCTCCTTGATTGGTATTGTCAATTGAATAGTGGTCCCTTCGTTTGGCTTTGAATCAATTTGAAGGGCATCCTGCACTCCGTAAAACAAACGCAGCCTCGACATCACATTTCGAAGTCCAATTCCTGTCGAGTGACCTTTACTACGTGTGTCTGAAAGATCTTCTTCCTCTTGCGATAGCAATCTCTTTTTCTCTTGATCACTGATGCCAAGTCCATTATCCCGAATCCGAATCATGACAAAGCCATCATCTCGATCAATAGAGAGCTCTACAAGCCCACCCTCCTCTTTTGGTTCTACCCCATGAATAAAGGCATTTTCGACAAGCGGCTGCAATGTAAGGCTCGGAATGTGAACAGATAGACACGACTCATCTATGGTCGTTTTGCATGTAATACGATCGGAAAATCTTGTTTCTTGTATATGAAAATATTCTTTTACCACTTTCACTTCTTGTTCTAACGTAACAGATGCGCTGAGAGGAGATAGCGAATACCGCATCAGCGTAGAAACGGATTGTATCAATCTCGATGTCGCATCAGCTGATTCTAAGTACGCCATACGTGAAACGATGTTTAATGTATTAAATAAAAAATGTGGATTCATTTGGTTTTGTAGTGTTTTCAGCTTCATGTCTTTAATTTTCTGATCTAAAGCGGCCTTTTGTTTCATCTCTTCAATCATGACCTTCATCTCTCGCCGCATTCGCTCAAAGGCATGATTTAACACAGAGATTTCGTCCTTTGATGACACATGCAAATTCGGACCATCAAAATTTCCTTCTGATACTTCTTTGGCACTTCGAGACAGATGAACGATCGGTCTTGAAATTCCACCCGCAATGATATAGGCCATCCATAAAGCGATGCCTATCGATAATGTAAACAGACATAGAGTAAAAAGCGCATACGTTTGATGTCTTTTTTGAAGGGATTGGTAGAGTACTTGATACTCAGATAATTCATCATCCAAAAGAGTCATTGTCTGTTCTTGGATATAAGAGGACACGGTTCTTACTTCCTTCACACCTGCAGCATATTCTTTGATTTTCCCTTTTTTGACATGATTCATTGTCGCATCACTTTCGTTTATGAGCGTCCGCATCATATATTGATATTTTTCAATGGAGGGGATGGCGGCATGAAGCCCTGCATCTTTGAGTAATGCTTGGTCATATGATGTCATTTTCTGTTTTGATTCAGCATAGCCCTTGGCAAACGCCTGATCCTTTTCGATGGCAAAGGCGTTGACCTTTTCATACATCGTTTTTGCCTCTGTCGAAATATCATTCAGCAGGAGAAAGGAACGAAAGCTCTTGCTATATTCTGATGTGATTTTTGAACTGCTCCAATACACAAAAAAAGCGGCCACATTGCCAAGGAGCACAAGAATTAAAAAAGCCAATAATAACTTACTTCGAATTCTCTTCATGGCTGAACCCCCTGTGGTCTTTCCGTTTGATGAAGGGGCAGGTCTCCTCGCCGAATCACACTCGTCCCTGTGTACTGCAGCGGTTCTTGTTTATCCCCTTGTTGCAAACGAACAAGAGATTCAACCGCTTGATAGCCCATTTCATAAGGGTGCTGTACAACCACTGCATCAATTTCCCCATCATCCAGAGCTTGAATCGTATCAGGCAGAGTATCAAATGCGAGCACATAAACATCTTTAGACGAATGATATTGCTCTGTTGCTTGAATAATGCCGACACCGTCTAATGCACTTGTTCCATAAAATGCGGTGAGCTGCGTATGATCATTTAACAATTTATACGCAGCACCGGAAGCACCTGATTTCGTAATCGCCGACTCTTCTATTCCAGCAATATGAATGCGTTTCTCACCAGAGACGGCATCTCGAAACCCCTTCACGCGAAGCTTCTGGTGAATCGCATCAAGCCGTCCCGTCACAATGCCCACATACTGTTCACCTTTTGTATCGGCGATGAGTGCCTGTCCGGCGATAAAGCCAGAATAATAGTTATCTGTTCCGACATACACTTGACGCTTGCTCCCCTCTGCATCGGTATCGACTGTGACGACATCTATACCTTTCTCTCTTGCTTTTTGAAAGAGCGGTTTGTATCTCTTTGCATCAAGCCCTTGTGTCATAATGCCGTCCACATGACCAGCAATCGCCATATCAATGGTTTTCAGGTGATCATCCAAATCAGCCTGCTTTGGACCTAGGTATTCAAGATACACCCGATGAACTTCCGCCGCATCAGCAGCTCCCTTTTGCACCAATTGCCAATATTCATTATCAAGTTCCTCCGGTACAAGAACAAAGTGATATCGATAAGTTGATACCGCCTCATCGGAAGCGCTTTCAATTTTAACTAAATCTTGACCTAATACAGATAAAAAAAGAACAGATATAACACAAAATGTGAGAAATGCGCCCATTCCGAACAACTTCGACCATTTCATTCACATTCCCCTCCTTCCATTGTTGCCTCATAAAAAAAGAGCTGCTTATAAAAGCATACTCTCTCGACCTCTATAATTCCTTTGTCATAAATAAACTGTTTGGATCTTCTTGGTATGAACCAAAAGGCGGACAATATTGAAATCCAAAGCTTTCATATAATTTTCTTGCCGGTTCAAAGAAAGCAATCGCACCTGTTTCAAGGCTGACTCTTTTATACCCCCGCCGCTTCGCCTCTTGGAGAAGGTGAGTCAACAGATGCTTCGCCACGCCTTTTCGCATATGGGCTGCTGCCGTCCTCATCGATTTGAGTTCACCATGTTCACTTGATAGCTCCTTGATGGCTCCGCAGCCAAGAAGCGCCTCTCCATCCCTTGCACTCCATACTGTGACGTCTTGTTTTTTCAGATCGTCTAACGGAAGGGCATGAATGCTTTCTGGCGGTGAATGTTTTTTCATCTCTTCTACATGAGCTTGAATCAATTGCTCAATTTGACCATCTTTTAGTTCATCTTGTTGAATGTACATATCGACCTCTCCTTTATGCTCATTTTACGTGAAAAGATGCGTCTTCTGAGCTTTTTTGTCAGATAAACGAACAAACAACCGGCAGTCATCCGCCGGTTGTTTATGTGAACTACAAGATTGTGGAAGAAAGAACAGCCTGTAATTCTTCTGCTGTACTGCTTTCAAGCTGGCTGCCGACACCTACTGCCACGGCTCCTGCTTCAAGCCACTTTGGCACATCGACTGGATGAATGCCTCCTGTTGGGATGAACTCAATCTCTGGAAACGGACCTTGCAAATTTTTCATATAGGACAAACCGAAGGAGCCGCTCGGAAAAAGCTTTAACACGCTGTATCCATTTGCTTTTGCCTGCATAATTTCACTCGGGGTCAAAACACCTGGCACGTAAAGTGTATCGTGAAAAGATAGGTGCTCTCCGATAATAGGAAGATATCCCGGGCTGACGATAAATTGAGAGCCGGCTTCAATGGCTGATTGTGCCTGCTCAAGTGTTGTAATCGTTCCGGCTCCGACAATCAAGTCGTGGTCATGCTGGTAAGATGCAATGATCCGCTCTGCTTTGGGCGTGGTATATGTCACTTCGATGGCCCGCACCCCTTTTTTCTTTAAACGACCAATCATCTCTATCCCCTCTGCTTCACTACCTGCTCTGACCACCGCAATGAGTTTACAAGCTGCGAGCTTCTCTTTAACGCTCATACTTGCTGACTTTCCCATACCTCTCATCTCCCTTCATATCGTGTCGCCTTTGATATCGTTTGGCTTCTTTTATAAATGCCTGAAGCTCTTCCCGAGTCGGCAGTCCCTCGTGATCTCCTGGGGACATGACTGCAAGTGCTCCAATGGCATTGCCTCTTGTCACCGATTTTTCATATGATAATCCGTCCAGCAGACCGCTCATCACTCCCACTGCAAATCCATCACCAGCTCCGACTGTATCCACGACATGAGACACATGAAAACCAGCCACTACACCTTGGCCGGATGCACTTTTGAAATAGGCTCCTTCTGCTCCCAGTTTAATGACCACAAGCTTGACACCTTTTTGTAAATAAACATCCGCAATCGCTTCCGGCTCATGACATCCTGTGAGTCTTTGACCTTCTGCAAGCCCTGGGAAAAACCAATCTACTTGAGCAGCCATCTGGTTCACCGTATGAATCATGTCTTCTTCCTCTTCCCATAGTTGAAGTCTAAGGTTCGGATCAAAGGAAATGGTTTTTCCTGCTTTCTTCATTTCTTTAAGGGCATGAAAAGAAAACGCTCTCATTTCACTAGACACAGCAGGCGGGATTCCGGTCATATGAAGATGTCCTGCCTGCTGAAAATAAGTGGACGGGAAGTCGCTTGGGTTCAATGTGCTCGCAGCAGAGCCTTTTCGGTAGTACGTCACATCAGGGTCTCCATCGATGACTTTTGATTTCAGCAATATCCCTGTTTTAGCCCCATCATTTGAACGAAGCACTGCCTTCGTATCGACCCCTTCTTTTTGAAGCTCTTCTAAAATAAATGTGCCAAGTGAGTCCGTCCCGACCTTGCTCATCCAGCCTACGCTAAAGCCTAATCTTGCCAAGCCGACCGCAACATTACTCTCTGCACCAGCAAGTGCTTTTTGAAACGTATGCACTTGGTGAAGCTCGCCAATTTCTTTTGCATAAAACATCGCCATTGATTCCCCAAATGTGATCACATCCAATGCTTTCACTGATTTCTCCCCTTTCTTGGTACCGGTTTCAAAACAGTTGAAAAAGAGAGAGCATGCACGTATGTATACTCTTCTCTGCCTGACGTTTATAAAGATTTTCTCACAATGATTTCTCCATCAAGTTGAATGGTCTGGGGTGCACTCTTATCCCCTTCAAGACGCGTCTTGATTTTTTGCATCGCCGCTCTCCCCATCTCATGAGATGGCTGCGCCACCGTAGTGATGCCTGGCCCGATCAGCTTATACCATTCTGTATCATCAAATCCGGCAATGCCTATCTCCTCAGGAATCTTCACCCCAAGATCGACGAGTTCACTGATGAGCTTCAGCATGAGTAATCCATTGCCTGCTAAAATCGCTTTTTTCTGATGGTTTGATTGTAAAAAACGACAAATCTCATCTCGCATTTGTTCCTTTTGCTTCAAATTGATTTCTGCAATCATGGGTGTCTTATGTTGACTCATGGCCGTCTGTTCATAGGCTTCTTTTCGTTCTTCACGAGGACTAATCCCATCGACCGGCTCAGTAAAGAAAGCGATATGCTCGTAGCCTTTTTGAATCATTTGATGAAGTAGACGAGCCGTGATGTCACGGTTATTCGTTGTGACGGTATCGACCTTGAGTTCAGGTAACTTACGGTCAACAAGAACAATCGGTACACCGTTTTGCTTAAAGTCTTGCAAAATGTCATTGTTTTGACCCGTCGTATTAATGATCAGCCCTTCAATATAATGCGCATTCAGCTTCAGAAGCATTTCTCGTTCTTTTTCTGGACGATTATCTGTGTTGCACACCATGATGCTGTATCCATATTCATCACAAATCTCTTCCACACCACGAAGTGTCGCAACAGAGAATGGATTCGTAATATCAGCCACAATAAAACCAATGACCTTGCTCTTTCTTACTTTCAATCCTTGGGCAAGCTGACTCGGACGATAATGGAGCTCCTCAATGGCTTTTTTAATCTTTTTTACCTTTTCAGGAGAAATTTCATTTGTTCTGCCATTGATGTATCTGGATACCGTTGATTTTGAGACACCTGCATATGCTGCAACTTCGTTAATGGTGACTTTCGTTTGCTTTTTCTCTTTCATACAAAAAACTCCCAAGATCGATCTTCTCATTTGTTTCGAAACCGATTTCAAATAAACTTAAAAAAATCATACCACAAGTTGAGCTGTATCAGAAGATTTTTTTCATGAACATGAAGAAAAAAAGCTTTTATACAATTAAAGAAAGCGATTTCAAATTAACGGTTGACGCCGCCCTCTTTTTCCTCTAGAATTTTCCTTGAAACCGATACCAAATAAAACAATCATATGTTTCAGATGGAAAGGGAGGCTTATCTCAAATGGAAAATCGTTATGCTGTACATCCTGAGCAGGTCAAGCGTTTTACAACAGAGGAACTTCGTCGTCATTTTCATATTCCGACACTTTTTGTCAGTGGTGAATTGAAGCTGTATTATTCGCATGAGGACCGTGTGGTGATTGGCGGTGTTATGCCGACATCAGAACCGATCAAGCTAGATGCCGGCGACTTTTTACGTACAGAATATTTCCTTGAAAGACGGGAAATTGGCATTGTGAATGTCGGCGGCCAAGGTACGGTTACAGTCGATGGTGAGTCATTTGTGCTGGAGCATAAAGATTTCTTATATATTGGACTTGGACACGAACATGTACAGTTTGCTAGTTCATCAGGTGAGCAGGCCAAATTTTATCTTGTGTCAGCCACAGCTCATAGAGCGTATCCGACACAAAAGGCTGCGATTGCTGAATTAACACCGAATCATTTAGGGGAAGCATCCGCCTCGAACGTACGGAATCTGTATCAGGTCATTCATGCAGACGGCATCCAAAGCTGCCAGCTTATGATGGGCATCACTCAGCTTGAAACCAATAACACATGGAACACGATGCCTGCTCATATACATGACCGGCGGATGGAAGTGTACTTATATCTTGATATAGAGGAAGACGCACGTGTCTTTCATTTTATGGGGGAGCCATCTGAAACGAGACATCTCGTTGTGGCAAATGAAGAAGCCGTCATCTCACCTGCCTGGTCCATTCATTCAGGCTCAGGTACCGCAAATTATTCATTTATTTGGGCAATGGCGGGAGAAAACTATACGTTTAAAGATATGGACTTTGTCCCGATGGACCAGCTGAGGTAATGAGATGACGACGACATCATATGTAGCGTCCCTCTTTTCCCTCGAAGGCAAAACAGCTCTTGTCACAGGTCCTGGAACTGGTATTGGGCAAGGGATTGCCGTAGCGCTTGCCCGTTCAGGTGCAGATATCATCGGCACCTACCACCATACGCCGCTTGATGAAACAAAAGAACTTGTCGAACAGACCGGCAGATCATTTCATGCGATTCAAGTAGACTTTTCAGACCCTAAGTCCGCAAAGCGGGATGTTGATGCCCTTTTAAAGCAGCATTCAATTGATATTTTAATCAATAATGCTGGGACCATTAAAAGAGAAGAGGCCGCTCAATATTCAGAGGAAAACTGGCATACTGTGATGGATGTGAATATCAACAGTCTCTTTTTCCTCACGCAAAAGGTCGGACAGCAGATGCTGAAAAAAGGGCAAGGGAAAATTGTCAATATCGCTTCCCTTCTATCATTTCAAGGTGGTGTCTTTGTTCCCGCTTATACAGCAAGTAAGCATGCTGTCGCAGGTTTGACGAAAGCTTTTGCAAATGAATGGGCAAGTCAGCATATTCAGGTCAATGCGATCGCGCCTGGTTATATTGCAACCAATAACACGCAAGCCATTCGTGACGATGCGAACCGGAATGAAGAGATTCTGAAACGAATCCCCGCTGGACGCTGGGGACGGCCTGAAGATCTAGCAGGTGCCGCCGTCTTTCTCAGCTCCCCTGCCTCTGATTATATGAACGGTCATATTTTAGCCGTAGATGGCGGCTGGCTGGCGAGATAAACATGTGAAGAGAATTCCTATTTTAGGGGATTCTCTTTTTTCTATTTGCATAATTCTTCTCCTTTCGAGTCACTCTATAAAAAAAGACATGAGGGTGAGGTATTATGAAAAGTCGTATTGAACAAGATATAGAGTCCGTCATTCAGCGTGTCAAAAGCTTTGCCGGCAAAAGTGATGATATCGTGTTCCACTCTTTTTCATTTGGTCCTTCCGCTGTCTCTGCATGTCTCGTGTACGTTGAAGGACTCACAGAATTTGAGATGCTTTCCAAACAAATCATTTCACCTATGCAAAAGGAACTGACCATTACCGAGGTCGACCACACCACACTTTCTTCCCTTTCTAAAACGTTCTTTGGCATTCAAAATGATGTGCTGGAAGATATGAACCTTGCCATCGAGCAGTTATACAGCGGCAGGGCTATTTTATTTGTGGATAGGGCCACTCAAGCGCTTGCGCTCCATACGAATCTTTTTCAATTTAGAGAAGTAGAGGAGCCGCAATCAGAAGTCCTTGTAAGAGGACCCCGGATTGGATTTATTGAAAATCTTGAAAAAAACACGGCATTGCTTCGTGAAAGAGCAAACGATCCGAATCTTGTCATTCAAAAGGTGAACATAGGTACTCGTAACAAGAAATCTGCTGCTCTTGTGTATGTTCGTGATATCGCAGACCCCAAACTAGTAGATGATGTATTCTCTCGTATGAAGCAAATCAAAATGGATGATATTCCTGAGAGCGGCTACATAGAACAGCTGATTGAAGACAGTCATATCTCTATTTTCCCGCAGATTCAAAATACAGAACGTCCTGATCGGGTGATTGCCTCTGTGCTCGAAGGAAAGGTGTCTATTTTGCTCGATGGGACGCCATTTGCCCTCATTATGCCGATGACACTCACTGCCTTGATGCAATCACCGGAGGATTATTATCAAAGATGGACAAGTGCGACTCTTTTGCGTTTGCTCCGTTATATTGCCGTGCTTTTGACGATCTTTTTACCGGGACTCTATATCGCCCTTGTTTCCTATCATCCTGGTTTATTACCAACACGAATGGCACTGACCATCGCAGGCAGCCGGCAAAATGTGCCCTTTCCTCCTGTAGTGGAAGCCATTTTGATGTCGTTTACGATTGAACTGCTGCGGGAAGCTGGACTTCGTCTTCCTAGGGCGATCGGGCAGACGATTGGACTGATTGGCGGCGTCATTATTGGACAGGCGGCTGTCCAAGCCAATATCGTCAGTGCCTTAATGGTCATTATTGTGTCTCTGACGGCACTAGCCGATTTCACTGCTCCATCATATGATTTCAGCTTCCCCTTACGCATTCTGCGGTTTATGGCGATCTTCAGTTCAGCCATGTTTGGATTATACGGCCTCATCATGTGTTATTTATTTGTACTTTGTCACTTGATGCAGCTGAAGACCTTTGGTTTTGACTATTTCACACCTGTTTTGTCTTCACCGTTTTCAGATTTAAAAGATACGTACGTTCGTTTACCAATAGGGCTATTTAAATCAAGACCGAAAACAGCCAAGACAAAAAATCTCAAAAGACAAGGAGAGTAAACGATGTACAGAGCTGAGAAGCTATCATTGTTACAAGTCACCATTCTGTGCAGTTCTACAATGATAGGCGCTGGAATTTTAACCATTCCTCGCAGTTCTGCCAATTCAGGATTCCCTGATGGCTGGATCATTGTATTAATACAGGGAGTCATCTTTGCTTTCGTTGCTTTTTTGCTAGGTTGGATTGCGGAGAAGAATGCACCGGATACCATTTTTGAATCGAATACAAAAGGAGCCGGTGCCTTCTTTGGTACGATCTTTAACCTAATGCTGATCGGTTATTTACTAGCCATTGTTGGCTTTGAGGCGCGTGTACTGGGGGAAGTGGTTCAATTTTTCCTGTTGCAATCGACCCCGATGACAGTGATTGTGATGATTTTTTTACTGGTGGCGATCTATCATTTAAAAAGCGGCATTTTTCCGGTAGTGAAAATGGTGACATATATTTATCCGATGACCATGATCATTTACATTGGGCTCATGCTGTTTAGTTTGAAAATATTTGATTTTGATTACTTACGCCCGGTAATGGCTCACGGGTTTAAAGATTTTAGTAATTTGTTCTCTCAAACATTTATTCAATTTACAGGCTTTGAAGTCATTTTGTTTGTCGTACCGCTTATCTATAAAGACAAATGGTCAAAAGCGAAATGGGCCGCAGCGATCGGTGTAGGGATCACCACACTTATTTACTCCCTCACGCTCTTTATTGTGATTGGTTCCATGACGGTTGGAGAAACGAAATCACTCACCTGGCCCACTGTCTCACTCATTCAAGCGCTAGAACTAGAAGGGGTCTTCATTGAACGCTTTGATATTTTCTTACTGACGATCTGGACGTGCCAGCAGTTTATTTGTATGCTTGGCTTTTTCCAATTTGCGATTAAAGGATGTCAAACGGTGTTTAAGACAACCAATTTAACGAGACTGCTATGGTTGCTGTTTTTGCTGACCTCAGCTCTCTCTCTTTTTCCGAGAAATATCAATGAAGTCTTTTACTACTCGACTTTACTCGGCTATGCATTATTCGCTGTTTTGGCGATTCCTTTTATAACAGCTATTCTGCTCATGATACGTAAAAAATGGGGAGGTCGATCTGCATGAAAGGGAGGCGTTTATTGCTCATCTTTCTGTCTTGCTGTCTTTTGCTTTTATCGACAGGTTGCTGGGACTTAAAAGATATTGAGAAATTATCGTTTGTGCGCGGTGTTGGCATTGACGAGGAAGATGATAACGGAGTCAAACTCACCTATCAAAACCTTGTCCCTAAAATGGGCGGAACACAAGAAGCAGATTCCCCTGGCTATGTGAATGTCGTCTCAAAGGGGAAAAATGTACTGGAAGCAGTCAGCAATGTCGCTTTGAAGGACCCGCCGATTTACAGTGATCACCTTAAAATCTTTTTGTTTGGCAAAGATCAAGCTGAACATCATGATATTCAAGGGACACTCAACCACTTTATACGAGATGATGAGGTTCGAAGAAGCAGCTACCTCTTAGTGTCACGCCATGAGGCTTCAAAAGTCATCAATCAAAAATTAAAATCACAACAGAGGGTTCCAGTCGAGCATATTTTTGAAACATCAAAAAACCGGAGCTTTAACGGGAAGATTTTACTGCCAACACGTATTGGCCGAGCGTCGGATTACTTTCAGATGGGTACAAGCTTTCTTGTCCAAAGTGTGGATGTCGTAAACGGAGAACTCACCTATGATGGTGCAGGCATTATCCATGGGAAAACGCGAAAACTGATAGGATTCATACCAGCAAAGGATGTCCAATCTTTAAACTGGGTCATGAATCGCATCTCAGGCGGAGTCGTACCCGCCACCTACAAAGGCTTTCCGATTACGTATGAAATCAAGAAAGCAAAGTCCAAGATTGAACCCTATCTGAAGAACGGAAAGATTTCCTTTAAAATTAGTGTACAAACAAACGGGAAACTATCAGAAGATCAATATCCCCCTGAAAACTCATACGATGAGCAATACATCAAACGATTTGAGCGCATTTTTGAACGCAAAATCAAAGAGCGCATTCAAAAAGCTGTCCACCACATGCAAAAAGAAGTTGGTGTTGACCCGATCCTTTTAAATCGGCAGGTGCGCATCAAGTATCCAGACTTTTGGGATCAGCACCGCAACGAATGGGATACACTATTTCAAGAAGTAGACATTGCATATGACGTAAAAGTCAGCATTTTGAATTTTGGTGCAGAAGGCGCAACGAAAAGCTTTAAATGGTAGCACAAAAGGCGGATGACCGCCTTAGATGGTTGACAAAGGGCTAAAATGAACTTTGCTTTAGCCCTTTTTCTTCTTTTCAGCGTGATAGAAAACCTTTGCAGTCTAGGAAGGACGAGTACCGGAGCAGAGCGAATGAAGGATTCGCGAGCACTGGCGCAGAGGACTGACAAAGAATGCGAGGGTTTGCCTACACGCTGAGGCGGATTACCCGGAGGGGGAACCGCCTTTTTTACGTGCAACGATCAAAAGCTGATAGAGCGTCACTTGATCAGATAATGCTTTTGTTTGAAAGCCAAGTGACTCTCCTACTCTCGCCACTTCGTCAAAAAACAATTGAACGTTTTGATCAATTGGCACATTGATGGGCTGTTCAATCACGCGATGAAACAAATGGTCTGGAAAGAGCGCCCGCATTGTATTTGGTGTGAAAAATCTCATATGTGTTCGATCTAAAATCCCCACATCTTGATACGTAAAATCGCCTGCCATTAAAGGCAGCAGTACTTCCGCATGCATCATATTAGGTAAGCAGCAAATAATCACGCCACCTGGTTTTAAAGACGCATGCGCTTGAGCAATCATCTTCCATGGATCTGCCACATGCTCTAACACATCAGAAAAGATCACAGCATCAAAAAAAGCTTCTTTCTCTGACCAAGGATACGCCTCCGCTTTTGTCTCAATTACTTCTTTGTAATACGCCTTTGCCATCTCTGCTTTTAATGCATCCGCCTCTACTCCGTACATGTCAACGGACTGCCGGTTGATCAGTTCAAGCCCTGTCGCCCCAGCACCGCAGCCAACATCCAGCACACATCCGGCATCCTCAGGGAGCAGTGCTGCAAAATATGGATGGGGCGTTATCAGATTTAAATCAATGCCCCATTTATCTAAAAAACGAAGCCTGTTCTCCGCAAACAACGTAGAGATGTTCGTTTCTTCATTGGCATTGAAGGTAGCATGACCATGATGATGCACAAAAGAATCATGGACGATTTGAAGCTGGTACCCCTTCAGCAATGAGCGCAGACAAAGGTCATCATCCTCAAATGATCCATATACAAACCGCTCATCAAATAACCCTACATCCTCGATCAGCTCTCTTTTGACCAGCAAACAAAAACCAACAAGTCTGTGCACATATGTTCTTTGACCTTTTCTCGAAGCCGTATATGCCTTTGCAAAGGCAGGAAGCTCCTTCACATCTGTGTAAGATGGCTGAACGAGCTGAGGACCACTTACATAATTGGAGACAGGGCCTACCATGCCAATACGATCTGATGCAAAAAGGGCTTCTCTTAAAGGCAAAAGCCAGTTTTCGGTCACAATCGTGTCGTTATTTAAAAAAAGAAGACTATCTCCTGTTGCTTTTTTCGCCCCTTGGTTACAGCCCTTGGCAAAACCTTGATTCTTCTCGTTGTCGATCAACACGACATCTTCCAGTTGTCTCACATATTCCTTTGTTCCGTCTGATGAAGCATTATCCACGATAATGAGTTCATATTCATCACGCCGAGTATGCTTCTTGATACTGTCGATACATTTTTTCGTTAGGTGCAGTTCATTGTACGTCAGCATCACAATGCTCGTTTTTCCTTTCATCTCATTTCCACCTTTCGCCCGCCTGTTCCATATGTATGTCATAGGCAGCACGTTCAGAAGATGAGTGATTGTCCTTTCTTGATTAAACGTTTGTTTAACAAAGGAAGACCAGCGGCCTCATGCAGCTGGTCTTTTTTCATACCGTTTCCCCTTCGTCATTCACGACGGCACGGTTTCTCTTTTTTAAATCTTCTTCAATCTCTTCAAGACTTTTCCCTTTCGTTTCTGTGACTAAATATTTCACAAATAAGAAGGCACCTATGCCGATGGCTGCATAAATAAGGAAAAGGTTACTGATGCCAATTGCACTTAACAAGGCTGGGAATGTGAGCGAGATGATCAAATTCCCTGTATGCAGTAGGAAGGTCGATACCCCCGTACCGATTCCCCGGACATGTACTGGGAACAGCTCCGGCAGCATCACCCATACGACCGGGCCCCAGCTGACAGCAAAAATGACGATGAAAAGTCCTAAACATATAATCGTCGTCCACCCTGCAGCTGTTGATCCCTCGAAAAAACGATTGACCACTGCTAGAACTATCAAACTAAGAACCATCCCTACATTTCCAAATAGGAGTAACGCTTTCCGCCCGACACGATCAATGATTTTAATCGCAACAAACGTCATGACAACATTGACTGCACCAATTCCTACAGTTCCTAAAATGGCTGCTGAATCGCCAAAGCCGACACTTGTGAATGTTTTTGGTGCATAATAAATGATCGTATTTGTCCCAATAAACTGCTGTAAAAAGGCTAAACCGACACCAGCAATTAAAGCCGGGCGCACCCATGGTTCGAGTAATTCCTTAAGACCGCCCTTTTCTTCACTTTCTGCTTTTTGAATATCCGCAATCTCGTCTTCAACTTCTTGCTTACTTTGTCTAAGTTTTGACAATATTTCTTTCGCCCGGTCCGCCTGTCCTTGGACAAACAGCCAGCGAGGACTTTCTGGCATAAACAAAATACCACATAACAAGAGCACAGAAGGAACAACGGCAATTCCAAGCATCAGACGCCATGCCTCTGCATCTGCTAAAACGTAGTTCACAATATAGGCAAGAAGAATACCAAATGTGATCATGAGTTGGTTTAATGAGGAAAGTGCCCCTCTTGATTCCTTTGGCGCAAGTTCAGATAAATACAATGGAACAATCGTCGTCGAGCATCCGACAGCAAGTCCTAGCACGATTCGGAATAAAACCATAACCTCCGTATTCGGCGCAAGGGCTGTTCCAAATCCACCGAAAATAAATAAAATGGCTGCGGCGATTATCGCTTTTTTCCGTCCGAATTGATCTGTCAGTTTTCCAGAAAGAGAAGACCCGAGCATCGCCCCGATTAAAATCGAGCTGACCACAAGTCCCTCTGTAAATGCATTTAAACCCAAATCCTCTTTCATAAATAAGATAGCGCCAGAAATGACACCTGTATCGTAACCATATAAGGCGCCGCCAAGTGCGCCGAAGAAATAAAGCCACCCATTCCGATTTTTCATGATCATAACCCCTCTTTTATCTATGTAATGACTAGATGTTTCTCTATGAAAAATCATTTTCCTCACTTCCTGTCATTTCAAACATTTCGATGTTTTATGACAAATATATTTCATTTGCGTATCATTGAAACTTTTTTAGATAAGGAAACGTCAATTAAGCGTTAGTGAAAAAAATGTCGCACTATATCCCGTTTTAAGGTATATTTGTTTTAGTTTGTAAGCAGGAAGAAGGACATCTTTACTATAAAATCATAGCGAGGGTTTAAATATATGGATCAAACAAGAAGTAAACGCAAAGGCAAAAAGCGTTTAAAACCATGGGTGAAAGTCACTCTTTTTATTTTTGGTATTCTTTTACTGACAACCGCTTCTGTCACCGGCTATGCCTACTATAAAGTGACATCGGCTGCGAAAAAAGCACAAGTCTCTCTAGACCGCGGTGCACAATCTGTCAAACGGATTGAAGCATTTGATCCTGGGAAAGACAGCTTTTCTGTCTTGCTGCTTGGCATTGACAGCAGACCAGGCGAAACCGTCAAACAAGCACGAAGCGATGCAATGGTATTAGCGACAGTAAATCGTACGAATAAAACCGTGAAATTATTAAGTATTCCAAGGGACTCATATGTTAATATTCCAGGTCATGGTTATGACAAAATCACACATGCACACGCATTTGGTGATGCAGACCTCACGGTGAGTACAGTTGAGAATTTACTAGATATCCCTGTCGACTTTGTAATTGAAAGTAATTTCAAAGCGTTTAAGGAAATTGTGAACGAATTAAACGGTGTTTCCGTTAACATTAAAGATGAATATGTTGTGAAACAGATTCTTAAAGATACAAAGGGCAAAGTTCAGCTGCAAACGGGTACTCACACACTAGATGGTAATCAAGCTCTCGCTTATGTGAGAACAAGAAAAGCAGACAGTGATCTCATGCGCGGACAGCGTCAAATGGAAGTTTTAAAAGCCATTTTCGATAAATCAAAATCAGTAACGTCCATTCCGTCTTATGACAATATCATAGATACTCTAGGTGATAACGTCTCAACTAACCTGTCAATGAAAGAACTAGTCGGTCTTTTCCCACTACTCACTTCATTGAAATCTGTTGATACGATTCAACTAAAAGGATCTGATTACCAGCCAAATGGCGTTTATTATTACCAATTGGATCAAAACCAACTGAACGAAGTCAAAACGGAATTGAAGAAACAGCTTGAATTATCATAAAAACAGAAAGCGTCCTTTTGGGCGCTTTTTATGTGTTGAAAAAGGTGTTTGCCCTTTTTCTTATATCCTTGATCAATTGACCATTTTTGTTTAGCCTTAAAGAGAGGAATCCACGATCCGACTCTTTCATGAGAATGAAGGAAATCGTACATACTTTGAAGAGGCTATTGCATGAATGAAGGAGGATATAACAGCAATGAAAAAAATGATTGCGATTGATTTAGACGGTACACTCTTAAATACGAAAAGTGAAATATCCGCTCAAAACCGGCAAGCATTGATTCGTGCGAAGGAAGCTGGATATATTGTGACCATTTGTACAGGGCGCGCGACTTTTGATGTAAAAGAGCTTCTTGGGGATTTAGACATTCCCATTATTGCGGCAAATGGAGGAACTGTCCATACAGAAGGGTACAAGCTCTTCAGCAGAATCACCCTTGATCAAGAAGCTGGTAGACGTGCCGCAAAGGAATTAGTGGAACGGAACATTTATTTCGAGGTCTATACAGACGATGCCCTCCTTTCCCCATTTGATGGAAAAGATAAGCTCAAAGCTGAATTTGATATGATCAAAAGCGCCAATCCTAACGAGGATGTAGCTGATTTATGGGAAGGAGCGATGACTCAATTTAAACAGTTTGGCATCAAACCTGTCGATGACATCCGTCAAATTTTTGAGTCGAATGAACCAACTTATAAATTACTATGCTTCTCATTTGATATGAATAAGCTGCAAGAAGCACGAGATCTTCTTTCTAAGATGCCTGAGCTCTCCTTGACCTCATCTGGAGAACATATCATTGAGGTACTGCCAAAAGAGTCAGGCAAAGGACATGCCCTCAAGAAACTTGCAGCCCATTATGGCGTTGACCGATCCAATATTTATGCGATCGGTGACAGCCCTAATGATCTATCCATGTTCGATGAAGCAGGACACAGAATAGCGATGGGGAATGCGGTGGATGTCATTAAAGAAAAAAGCACCTATATCACAAAAGGCAACCATGAAGATGGCGTCGCCTATTTTATTGATCTGCTTTTGCAGAATCAATTTCAAGAAAAAAAGACGCTTGTCTGATCAGCGCCTAGTGAGAAGTCGAGAAGTCCGATCTGAGCATTGATCGGGCTTTTTCTTTATTTTTTAATTCTAACAGCCGTCTCATATTTATCCTTCCAATACGTACTTGTTTTCATATTGGTAATGACAACGCCATTTGAAACCGTCACATGAATGACTTGATTTGAACCAGCATAAATGGCTGGCATCAACGAAGTCCCTTTAAAAAAGACAAGATCTCCTGGCTTTAGTTCCGATCGTTTCACAGGTGTACCTGCTTTAACTTGTCCCTGCGCATAGCGAGGCATCTCCATTCCAAGCACTTCTTGATAGATATACTGCGTGAATCCTGCTGTATCAAAGCCTTGCTTTGGGCTCGCACCACCTTTTACATAGGGTACTTCTCCAATATACGTGGCAGCTTTTGATACGACTGGGTCTTCTTTCGCTAGTTTCAGCTCAGTTAATCGTTTCGCACCTGTCCATTTCTCACGCCAATACGATTCAGACAAATAAGAAATCGTCACACTTTCCGAACGGCTCGCATGAATAAAGCGGTCTCCTCCGATGTACATGCCTACATGTGAAATTCCTTTTTTATACGTGTTGCTAAAAAAAACAAAGTCTCCAGGGCGAATATCGTCTCGTGCTACTTTCTCTCCAACCATCCATTGCTGCTCAGCACTTCTTGGTAAATAAATCCCAAGTGATTTTTCAAATAAATATTGTAAAAAACCTGAACAATCGAATCCTACTTTTGGATCTGATGCCCCGAATACATAAGGGATTCCTAAATATTTCATCGCATCTTTCACCAGTTGATCATCCGACATCTCTTGGGAGACAGGCAGCCGTTTGACCGCATAGAACCGATCGGTCCAATATTTACTTTTGCTGACATCTGTTTTCACCACCCCTTGACTGAGTGTGATGTGGATCACTTGATCATTTCCAGCGTACAAAGCAACGTGTGTCGGGATGTCTTTTGTTTCTTCAAGACTGCGAAAATAGACAAGGTCTCCGGGCTTTGCTTTTTCCCATGATACATTTTCACCGATTTGGTATTGATCGATCACCTTTCGCGGCAAATCAAATGCACCTGTTGTTTTGTATACATATTGTATAAAGCCAGAAGCATCAAAGCCCGTTTTCGGATCGATTCCTCCTTTATGATAAGGCGTGCCTATCAGCGTTTCCGCTTGTTTTAAAGGAGATGTTGTTTGAGCAGACACCTCTGTTTGGGACATAAACATGAGTCCTACAATGGCACATCCTCCAAGCAGTATTCCTTTCCATTTCATCCTCTCTTCCCCCTTTCTTTTATAGTTTCGACATGACCCCTTTCATTTTACACCTTTTTCCGTCAAAAAAGAGCACGCCTCGCGTGCTCTTTTCATCATCATTTCTTTATTTACTCGCTTCCGCTTTTGACTGCTTTTGCTGTTCAATTTTCTGCATTTCAACCGAGATCTTTTGTTTCTCATGATCTGTGAGGCTGTCACTGAATTTAAAAGCAGACATAAAGACAAAGACTAAAATTAACGCAACAAACGGCCAGCTTGCTTTAAGGAATTTCATTTTTTATCCTTCCCTTCGTTTTCTTTTAATGTTTGAACTTTATCAGAATGATCGACTTCAAAGAAAATATGTCCGTCTTTTTCTTTCCAATCCGCATTCGTGCCATTTGTCAGCATACGGATAATCGATTTTGATTCAAGAGATCCTGCTTTGACTGGAGCAGGTGTCGCTTCTTTGATGTACATTGGAACCACTTCAAATGTCGCTTTTCCATCTTCATTCAGATGATACTGAACAATAGCAGAATCACGTGTTCTTGACCAACCTTGGTCAAAAATAAAGTTCCCCAAGCTATAGAAAATCGCTGTTCCGTTATAGACTTCCATCGGCTCAAGAACGTGCGGGTGTGCACCGATAATGATATCAGCACCAGCCTTTGACATCGCTCTTGCCAGCTCTCTTTGTCTGTCGTTTACTTCATTGTTATATTCCTGTCCCCAGTGCGCATGAACAACAACGATATCTGCCTTTTCAGCAGCTTGTGAAATCATCGGAATAAAGATAGATGGATCAGCTGGCAGAATACCTGCCTTTCGATTTGTTGCTTTAAAATCTTTTCCATATACATCTGTAAAACCAAGGGTAGCGATTTTAACGCCATTCACTTCTTTGTATGAAATGTTCTGCTTCGCATCATTGACGTTGCGCCCAGCCCCTGTATAATCCATGTCAGCTTTTTCAAAAGCATCAATCGTGTTATTTAAGCCTTTTTCACCGTAGTCTGCTGCATGGTTATTCGCAAAGTTTAGTACAGAGAAATTCAAATCCTTTAACGCTTGTACAGAATCTTCATCTGTTTTCAAATGAATATTCTTTTGTGCTGCCTGTTCCTTATCTGAAGCCACTGGATGCTCAAAATTCCCAGTTACATAATCTGATACATCAAAATACGGCTTCGCATAGCGGAACAGGTGCTGCTTTCCATAGCGGTCTGTTACTTTCTCTACATTTCTTCCAAACATAATATCTCCGACAAACGAAGCGGTCAGGATGTTTTCTGGATTCTTTTCTACAGTTGGTACTTGTGCTTTCCCGATAAATGTAAATAGAAATGTACAAGCAATGACAATCGGTAAAGCAATCAGTACGTGTTTATTCGTCTTTTTCTTTTGGTTCTTTGTGATTTTCAGCAGCTTTTCCTGAAAGCTCAATTTTTTATTCATCATTGGACACACCTTATCTTAAAATAGATAGTAAACATACATGATGGCAAATGTTGCACCACTTAGAAGTAATGTGCTTCCAAGGGTAATCGTAAGACCTTGCTTTTGAATCGTATTCGCAATCAATCCAGGCACGATGATTCCGATTCCGCGGAATTCTGCTATTTCAAACGGAACCACTGGATAGAAGAAATCAAATATGAGCTTTAGGGCAATTCCTGTAATCAGCATCGCCGCAAACTTTCTGCGTCCGTACAAAATCATAAATTTCGATAGACCAAAACGAACGATCACATATGTCAGCAAGCTGACAGATAAAACAACTAAAATGAAGACTGGCTGGTTAAAGACGAGCGCCAGATAACCTGGAACAACCAACCCAGCTGGTACGATTCCTGTTTTTTCTGCAAAAATTAAACTGAGTAGAACACCTAAAATTAACGAGATATAAAGATCTGATCCGAACATTTTCTATATTTCCTCCTAGCTGACAAGCTGCTTAATTTTGTATTCTTGAATTTTTTCGATTAAAGGTTCAGCGGCGCCGTGAATATTGCCGACTCCATAAACCACTCGATTATGAAGCTTTTTCTCAAGCATGTTCATAATTTGTTCTGTAGATTGATATTCAAGGTTGTGTAAGTGGTCAGCCGGAATTTTTCCATCCTCAAATGCCTTCACAATTGGATCTGTCGTTTCACCAATTAAGACAAGATCACTTGCTTCAATATAAGGAAGTACATCCTCCGCAAACTGGATCGTTCTATCTACACGATCCGCACGACAGTTCATGATAATAATCGGTTCATCTGTTGGATACCCAATTTCCTTCACACGCTTCCAAATGTTCAATGTAGATGCTGCGTCATTAGCCGCAAATCCATTTACAAAATGTCCAGGTGTTTTTGCGTCCATTAATGGAAGAATTCTCATCGCTCCTGGATCAGGCGGCGCATTTAACATGCCTCTAAATGCCGTATCTTCATCAATTCCCAATGCTTGTGCGACACCAAGTGCAAGTGAAGCATTATCCGGGAACACCATATACTCAAATTTCCGTAAATACTCATCGGTAATCTTGGAATTATCTGCAACAATCACTTCAGTATTGCGTTTTTTCGCAATCTCTTTAAAGAAATCTGTATATTCACTATCCGTAATAACCAAGTGCCCATTGTAAGGAATTGTCGCTGTAAAGGCTTCAGCTATTTCATCAAGAGTTGGCCCCATCACATCCATATGATCTTCAAGAACGTTTACGATCACGCCAATATTCGCTTGAAGCAGCTCTTCCTGAAAGATAATTTGGTAATCTGGATTCACCGCCATACATTCACTGACGATGGCATTTGCTCCTCTTTCAACGGTTTCTCTCATAACTTCTTTCTGCTCTCCGATATTTGGTCCTTGCGGTTTCCTTTTAATCGGTTTCTCTTCTGGCGTATCCCAATAAATCATTCTTGCATCCGTTCCTGTTGTTTTGCCGACAGTTTTATAACCTGCCTCCATTAAGATACCGGTTGTCAATCTTGTAACGGTAGACTTTCCGCGTATACCATTAATATTGACGCGTACCGGCAGGGCATCGATATTTTTCTGATGACGCTTCTTTTCAATAAAGCCAATCCCTAACATGATGACACAGGCTATAACGATTAACCACATCGCTTATCTACATCTCCTTTTTTTATGAGTGTGATATGTAAATTCAATCAACAGTATATAGGTTCAGCATAAAATCACAATCGGTATTATGTAACATAATCTTTCACTTCCTCGTATGCCAAATTCCTCTAATCAGAAGGCGTATTTGCCTATCTCACGCTCAAATGAAAAGGCCAAAAGACGGACAAAATGACGACTGAATTTCTGCTCAGAATAAGAGAAAGCGTTACCATCAAACAGTGAAAAATCTTTTGTCCTTTTCTCCCTAAATTTTTCGACAATTATTAAGATGTATTTTGAATCAATGTTTTAAAGCCCTTTCATCTCTACGAAATCAGTCATATCAGCGCTTTAAATGAATAGTGCGTGTTTTAGAATATTTTATATTTTTAAATGAACAGGTTAGAAAGTCATCCTCATCGGTCAGAACGCTATGTGTTGACCTATGACAAAGGTCACCTGTCAAAAAATCAAGTCATCTGCTTATTTTCAGGTCACAAAAAATTGGGATAAGATGTCAAAGATTAATCATTTTGTTATAGCCTCTCTTTACGATATTCACTCCTTATGACCTAAACAATGAAACATTATTCATTTCTTTTTATCAAGATTCATCATTTCTTAACATTTTTAATGTGATTTTAGTTGAAAGTTGTCGGTTCGTGTCATGCTTTCCCCAAAGATGACGCATAAAATCATCTTCTCGGCTTACACTATGGTTAAAAAATCTGTGAGAGGAGGCTAAAGATGCCAAATACGAATGAGCAAACACGCTTACACTTTTTATCAGGCGGTTTTGAGGAAAAGATTCGGATTCTGAACAAAGCATTTCAACAAAGCGCTGATTTTGAATACCGGGAATTGATGGTGAATGAAACGAAATCAGTGCTGTTTTTTATTAAAACTAGAGTCGATGAAAGCAAATTAAACGACTTCATTATCGGCAACTTGCTCGGTCCTCCTGGAAAACAGGACTATGCAAAATCTCTTAGTTCACTCGAAACAGGTGACTTGACGCTGATTGTCGACAGCATTATTGCCGGAAGTATTGCCTTCCTTGATGAAAAATCCGCACAGATCAAAATATTTGCTGTTGGGCAGCCGCCGCTGCGTTCCATTTCTGAACCTTCTTCTGAAAGTATTATTGCAGGCGCACATGATGGGTTTGTTGAGAGTTTAGATACCAATTTATATTTGCTGCGTTCACACTTAAATGATCGAAAACTTGCAATCCAGTATCATAAGGTCGGTACAAAATCTGAAACAAAGGTTGCGACGGTTTATATTTCTGATATTGCCAATCAAGAAAAGATAGATGAGGTTAACAAACGAATTTCTTCTATTAAAGTAGACACGCTGCTTAGCCCAGGTTCTATTGTAGAGGCGATTGAGGATGATTCGTATTCCATCTTCCCGCAGCTTATTGACACAGAACGACCTGACAAAGTGAGATCCGCCATTCTTGAAGGAAGAATTGTCGTCTTAATGGACGGCAGCCCAATGGCTATCATTCTGCCTATTACGTTCTTTAGTTTCTTTCAATCACCAGATGACTATAATAGCCGCTGGATTCCGGCTACATTTATTCGTATTCTTCGCTATGTTGCCTGTATCATCGCAGTGATTTTGCCTTCTTTTTATATTGCGGTCATTGGTTTTCATTATGAGGTGGTCCCGGATGAATTAGCGATTACGATGAAAAATTCCATCATCGGCATTCCTTTCCCGCCGTTAATTGAAGCAATGCTGATGGAAATTACGATTGAGCTCATACGAGAAGCAGGGGTGCGACTGCCAAAGCCAATTGGTCAGACGATTGGGATTGTAGGCGGTTTGGTGATTGGAGACGCTGTGGTAAAAGCTGGACTCATTTCGAATGTCCTTGTCATTGTTGTTGCCGTGACAGCTGTTGCATCCTTTGTCCTCCCATCCTTTGAAATGACGTCCACCATTCGTATGCTTCGTTTCCCTCTCATGTTTATGGCATCGATGTTTGGGTTTATTGGCATTTCATTCGGCCTGTCGATCGTATTGATGAATTTATGCCGCCTCGAATCACTAGGTGTCCCGTACTTATCACCAGTGGCTCCATTTAACTGGCAGGACTTAAAAGATACTGTGATCCGATTACCGATGTGGATGTACAAAAAGCGCCCTGTTTACTTAAATCCAAAAAAGAAAGAGCAAATTGAAAATTTGAGAGGATGGAAAAATAAAGATGAAAAATAAAATATCTCCACCTCAAGCTGTCTTTTTTATCATTCAATCTCAAATTGGTGTCGGTATTTTAGCTCTCCCCCATTTGCTGATGAAAGACATGGGACACGATGGGTGGATGGCGATTATCTTAGCCTGTTTTTTCATTCAAATCATTAACACCATTTTTATTTACATCATTCAGAAGTATCCTGATACATCATTTTTCCAAGCCTTAATTGAAGTGTTCGGAAAATGGATCGGCCGGACATTGGTGGCACTATATACGTTATACTTCGCCTCCGTCTGCATTGTTGTTTTATCCATTTTCACAAGAATTCTTGGCATTTGGGTGCTGCCGCTCACACCAAATTGGGTCATTAATCTATTACTGATGATCTCCATCATTTACATTGCAAAGGAGCAAATTACGGCGATTGTCAGGTTTAACTTCATTTTGACGCCCTTTTTGCTCATGCTGTCTCTCTTAATGCTCTATTCATTAAAAGGAACCAATATCGACTACCTCATGCCCTTTTTCCAAGTGGACGTTTCTCAAGTTTCACTCGGATTAAAGGACGTCGTTCTATCTATGAATGGGTTCGAGATGATCCTCATTATCTCTCCATTGATGAAAGGAACCATTAAGGAACGATATAAAGTCATGACCATTGCCAATATATGCACGACGCTTTACTACCTATTTATTACATTGATTTGTTTTATGTTCTTCAGTCCGATTGAGCTCAATATCATTCCCAACCCTGTTCTTTATTTGTTAAAAACCATTTCGTTCGGTGTGATTGAGCGAACAGACTTGATCTTTCTCAGTTTCTGGGTATTTATCATTCTTGCCACACTCAGCAATTACCTTTACTTTTGTGCGAATGGCGTGGCAAGTATTCTTAAGAAAAAAGAACACAAAAAATATGTCTTTTATTTTGCCATTTTGATCTATGCGGCTAGCTGTTACCTTGCAACCGATAATTTTAGAATTCAGCGTTTTAATGATTTTACCACCATCGCTCAATATTCATTTATTTACACACTCCCA
Source organism: Bacillus altitudinis 41KF2b (assembly GCF_000691145.1). GTDB lineage: Bacteria > Bacillota > Bacilli > Bacillales > Bacillaceae > Bacillus > Bacillus altitudinis. Next base: position 47,164 of record NZ_ASJC01000004.1, read on the forward strand.
ATCTTTATGGCCATTATCATCTTTATCAAACATCGCAAAGGGAAGGTGAAATCACATGCGTCATAAGTACATACTGACGTTGCTCATGTGTGTTTCTCTCATATTCATGCCTGGCTGCTGGGATCAAAATTTATTAAAGAACATCTCTCTTGTGTTAACCTCCGCTGTTGATCAAGGAGAGGATGACAATGCGAAGTACTCGATTACTTATCGAAAGGTGCAGCAGTCTCAAAGTATGGAGCAAGGAAATACAGGTAGCTTTTTAACCACTCTTCTCACAACTGAAGCCCCTACTTTAAGAAAAGCGAGAACCAACTTCAGCCGGATTGTGGATCAAAAAATAGACATGTCGAAAATGCGGGTGATGCTGATCGGTGATGAATTTGCCCAAAATCGTCTTCTGCCCTACTTAGATATGTTTTATCGTGATCCAAAAAGTCCCCTCCTCGCAAATCTTGCCGTTGTTCAAGGGGGGACCTGTGAAGAAGTGATTAACTCGCTGCTGAAGGAAAAACTCATCGTGAGTGACTATTTAAATAACTTGATCACAACCGCATCACGCTCCTCCCAAGTAGCACCTAAAAACATTCAAAGTATTCGATCTAAAATGCTCCAAACTGGAGAGGACTTCACACTGCCGTTAATCTATTTTGATCAATCGAAGAAATTAATCAGTGTAAAAGGGGTTGCTCTATTTGACAATGAGAAGAAGAAAGGCGAGTTGTACGGTCAAGATGCGATCCTACTCACCGTCATGGACGGAAAAATGGGCAAGTATGCCAACTTCACAAAAAAAGTGAGAAGCGACATGAAGTCAAAAGAAAACAATTACATCACCATCCAAGTCACTGATGTGAAGAGAGACATCGAGATTCTGAATCCCGATCATCGAAACTTAACATACTCACTCAAATTTGAATTTAATACTTCTGTCCTTGAGTACCCAAAAGATAATCTAGATACAGACAAAAAAATTGAAATGCTGAACAAAAGACTTTCAACCATCTTGACAAAAGAAGCAGAAAAAATTGTTGCTACATTACAAGAAGCAAATTCTGACGTCTTAAGCCTTGGCAGAAAATACAGAGTCAGACATTATGATGAGTATATGAAAATGAATTGGGTCACTGATTATCCAAAAGTGAAGATCATCCCAAAAATCAAAGTGAACATTACCCAAACGGGCATTATTAGTTAAGAAAAGGAAGACGTCCTCTTTCTTTTCTTTTTTTATTTTTTTAAGATTGTCTTTTTAATGCTTTCGTGATAATCTATCTGTGTAAACGGTTACACATCAAAGAAGGGAGGCACTCCATTGGCTACAATTAAAGATGTTGCAAAAGCTGCTCAAGTGTCTGTTGCGACTGTTTCACGCGTGCTCAACGATACTGGATACGTCCATATTGATACGAAAACCCGTGTGACACAAGCGATGCAGGAGCTAAACTACTTCCCCAATGAAGTGGCACGATCCCTTTTTAAAAGAGAATCAAGATTAGTTGGTCTCATCTTACCTGATATCACAAACCCCTTCTTCCCTCAGCTGGCTAGAGGCGTTGAGGATGAGATTCATGCACACGGTTTTCGCTTATTATTCGGAAACAGTGATGAAGATCGGGAGAAGGAAATGGCCTATTTACAAACCTTTAAGCAAAACCAGGTGGTCGGTGTCATCGCTGTCACAAACGAACCTGAATCGGATTTGTACAATGATGATGAACTGCCTGTTGTCTTCTTAGATCGTACCGTTCCAAATGCGCCTTCTGTGTTTGCAGATGCTACGGCTGGCGGGAAAATGGCTGCAATGGAATTAATCAAACGCGGCAGTCAGCAGATTACATTGCTAAAAGGGCCCGCTCATCTTCAAACGGCGCGGCAAAGATTCAAAGGCGCACTTGATGTTCTGACTGAAGAAGGTGCTAACTTTCATGTGATGTCTAACGCTTCTTTTTCTTTTCAGGAAGCCCGAAAAAGCGCCAAGGCTCTTTTCAAGCTGTACCCTGAAACAGATGGCATCATTGCCAGCAATGACATCGTCGCAGCAGCCGTCGTACACGAAGCGCTTCGTATTGGAAAAGCCATTCCAGAAGACGTCCAAATCATTGGATTTGATGATATTCCGCAAAGTGAACTGCTCTTCCCTTCTCTATCAACGATCCGGCAGCCTGCCTATGATATGGGGAAAGAAGCCGCAAAGCTGATCATTAAAGCCATTCAGAAACAGCCTATAGATCAAGCAGTTATTCAAATGCCCGTCTCTTTTATTGAACGAGAGACCACAAGAAAGGTGGATTCACAATGAGTCAAATAGTTGTCGTAGGAAGTTGTTCCATGGATTTAGTTGTTACATCGAATAAACGTCCTAGTGCAGGAGAAACCGTCCTAGGCGAATCATTTAAAACGGTCCCTGGGGGAAAAGGAGCAAATCAAGCAGTAGCAAGCGCAAGGCTCGGTGCAGATGTATATATGATCGGCCGAGTTGGTGATGACGCGTATGGTCAGGACATTATGAGCAATTTGCAAGCACAAGGTGTTCGCACCACCTATATGAAACCGGTTACCGAAATGGAAAGCGGAACAGCTCATATCATTTTAGCTGAAGGAGATAACAGCATTGTTGTCGTCAAAGGAGCAAACAATGAGGTAACACCTCATTATGTAAAAGATGCTCTTTCTTCTATTGAAAATATCGGAATCGTCCTCATCCAGCAGGAAATTCCTGAAGAAACAGTCGAAGCCGTCTGCGCCATTTGCAGCGAAAAAGGGATTCCTGTCATCTTAAATCCCGCACCAGCTCGCAAAGTCTCTCAGCAAATATTAGATCAAGCTGCCTATATCACGCCAAACGAACACGAAGCAGCTCTTATGTTTGATGGACTCACCATAGCAGAAGCTTTGCGCCAATATCCAAACAAATTACTCATTACAGAAGGAAAAAATGGTGTTCGTTACTTTGATGGATCAAAAGAAGTGTTGGTACCGGGCTATCCTGTGAAAGCCGTCGACACTACAGGCGCTGGTGATACTTTTAACGGCGCTCTAGCTGTAGCACTGACAGAAGGAAAATCCCTATACGACGCACTTGCTTTTGCCAACTTAGCTGCGTCTATCTCAGTCACAAAATTTGGTGCCCAAGGCGGCATGCCAGCAAGAGAAGAATTGGAGAATAAGAAATGAAGAAAAATGGTATTTTAAATAGTCATATCGCCAAGGTGCTTGCTGACCTTGGTCATACAGATACGATTGTCATCGCAGACTGTGGCCTGCCCATTCCAGAAGGCCCGGTCAAGATCGACCTTGCATTATCCATCGGCACACCATCCTTTCAGGAGGTTACTTCCCTCCTTCTTGAGGAAATGGCCGTTGAACACATCACAATTGCCAGTGAAATCAAACAAGCCAATGAGAGAGATCATTTATTTCTAAAGAAAGCGTTCTCACATCCGTTAAATGAAGTCGATCACGAGACGTTCAAAGACATGACCAAACAGGCAAAAGCAGTGATTCGCACGGGTGAAGCCACCCCATACGCAAACTGCATTCTTCATGCCGGTGTCATCTTTTAAAAGGAGGAGCCACTTATGAACATTGAAATGCATAACATCCATAAGGCCTTTGGAAAAAACACCGTTCTCGCCGGGGTCTCCTTTGACCTCGTCACAGGTGAAGTCCATGCACTTATGGGTGAAAACGGGGCAGGAAAATCAACGTTAATGAATCTGCTGACAGGACTCTATTCCCTGGATCAAGGAACGATTCAAATCGACGGAAAAGAAACCGCTTTCAAAAATCCGAAAGAAGCCGAGCAGAACGGGATTGCCTTCATTCATCAAGAACTGAATATATGGCCTGATATGACGGTACTCGAGAATTTATTTATCGGGAAAGAAATCTATACAAAACTTGGTCTCCTAGACACCAAGAAAATGAAAGCCCTCGCCCAAGCGCAGCTCGACCGATTGTCTGTCAACCTCTCGCTCGATCAAGAGGCAGGAAGCTGTTCTGTCGGACAAAAGCAGATGATTGAGATTGCGAAAGCGTTAATGACCGATGCAAAGGTCATTATTATGGATGAACCAACAGCTGCTCTCACAGACCGTGAGATTGAAAAGCTATTTCAGGTCATTGAATCACTCAAAAAAGAAGGCGTTTCCATCGTCTACATTTCTCACCGGATGGAAGAAATCTTTGCCATCTGTGACCGGATTACGATCATGCGTGACGGAAAAACGGTCGATACGAAAGCGATACCAGACACGAATTTCCATGAAGTCGTCAAAAAAATGGTCGGCCGCGAATTAACCGATCGTTACCCTGAGCGCACACCTTCTACTGGTGATATCGTCCTAGAGGTGAAGCAAGCAACGAGGAAAGGCCGCTTTCAAGATGTCAGTTTTTCCGTCAAAGCTGGGGAAATTGTCGGTGTTGCAGGCTTAATGGGCGCTGGCCGGACGGAAATGATGCGGTCGCTCTTTGGACTCGATCCCCTGGATCAAGGAGAAATTTGGGTTCATGGGAAAAAGGCTGTCATTAAAAAACCAAGTGATGCAGTCAAACTTGGCATCGGTTTTATCACGGAGGATCGCAAAGATGAAGGACTGATGCTGGATGCATCCATTCGGGAAAACATCGGCTTGCCTAACTTAGACAGCTTCTCACCAAAGGGGCTGATCGATAAGAAAAACGAGCAGGACTTTGTTGACCTTCTCATCAAACGACTCACGATCAAAACCGCTTCATCTGAAATCTCTGCACGCAGCCTGTCCGGTGGAAATCAGCAAAAGGTCGTCATCGCCAAATGGATCGGCATTCAACCGAAGGTACTCATTCTAGATGAACCGACAAGAGGTGTCGACGTCGGGGCGAAACGAGAAATTTATCAGCTTATGAACGAGCTGACGGATCGAGGCGTTGCGATTTTGATGGTCTCCTCTGAACTCCCAGAAGTTCTTGGGATGAGCGATCGAGTGCTTGTCATCCATGAAGGAACCATCAGCGGCGAATTAAGTAAAACAGAAGCTACACAAGAACGAATTATGACATTAGCTACAGGAGGGAAGTAACATGAAACCACTTACTTCAAATGGACGATTTGACAACATCATGCAAAAGCTTGGGCCATTCTTAGGACTCATCATCCTTGTTGCCATTGTTTCTATTTTAAATCCGGCCTTTTTAGAACCATTAAACATTTTAAACTTACTCAGACAGATCTCCATTAACGCCCTCATTGCCTTTGGCATGACGTTTGTTATTTTAACCGGAGGAATTGATTTGTCTGTCGGTGCCATTCTAGCGCTGTCTAGTGCTCTGACTGCCGGCTTTATTGTATCTGGTTTGGACCCAATTCTTGCCATCATCGTTGGATGTATCATCGGTGCCATCCTTGGAATGATCAACGGTCTTTTAATCACAAAAGGAAAAATGGCTCCTTTTATCGCAACACTTGCGACGATGACGATTTTCAGAGGATTGACGCTTGTTTATACAGACGGAAATCCAATTACAGGGCTTGGCTCTAACTATGCATTTCAGCTATTTGGCCGTGGATATTTCTTAGGAATTCCTGTTCCAGCGATCACCATGCTTCTCACCTTTATCGTACTTTGGGTCTTGCTTCATAAAACACCTTTTGGCAGAAGAACGTATGCCATTGGCGGAAATGAAAAAGCAGCCCTCATCTCAGGCATTAAAGTACCACGCGTCAAAATCATGATTTACTCATTAGCCGGCTTTATGTCTGCTTTAGCAGGTGCGATCTTAACATCTCGTCTCAACTCAGCCCAGCCAACAGCTGGTACGTCGTATGAACTTGATGCAATTGCTGCCGTTGTACTTGGCGGGACAAGCCTATCCGGCGGAAGAGGACGAATTGTCGGCACACTCATCGGGGTGCTCATTATTGGTGTCTTGAACAATGGTATGAACTTACTTGGTGTTTCATCATTTTATCAATCTGTTGTGAAAGGGATTGTCATCTTGATTGCAGTCCTACTCGACAGAAAGAAATCTGCTTAAGGAGGCAGCTGCTATGAAAAAATATGTAATCCTGATCGTGACTCTCTCATTATTCATGCTCTCTGCCTGCTCGCTTGAACCGCCAGAGTGGGCCAAATCAACAAAGGATGGCAAGAAAAAAGACATTAAAATCGGACTGTCGATCTCGACTTTAAATAACCCATTCTTCGTTTCTCTTAAAAACGGCGTGACAAAAGAAGCGAAAAAGCTTGGCATCGAAGTTGTCATTGCCGATGCACAAAATGATTCAGCGAAACAAACGAGTGATGTAGAAGATTTAATTCAACAAGGGGTTGATGCATTACTCATTAACCCAGCCGATTCCTCTGCCATATCAACGGCTGTCGAATCTGCGAATGCTTCAGACATACCGGTCATCACATTAGACCGCTCCGCAGAAAGCGGAAAGGTTGAAGCGCTCGTTGCTTCCGATAACATCAAAGGCGGCGAAATGGCCGCTAACTTTATCATCGACAAGGTTGGTAAAGGCGCAAAAGTGGCTGAACTAGAAGGTGTACCAGGTGCTTCTGCGACACGTGAACGAGGAAAAGGTTTCCATCAAATTGCAGACAAAAAGTTAGATGTCACAGCAAAACAAGCCGCTGACTTCGACCGGACAAAAGGGCTCAACGTGATGGAAAACCTTCTTCAAGGAAACCCTGACATCAAAGCCGTTTTTGCCCACAATGATGAAATGGCGCTTGGCGCACTAGAGGCCATCCAAAGCTCTGGAAAAGACATTCTTGTCGTCGGTTTCGACGGTAACGAAGATGCACTCAACTCGATCAAAGCAGGAAAACTATCTGCAACAGTCGCGCAGCAGCCAGAGCTGATCGGTCAACTGGCAGTCGGCGCTGCTGACGATGTATTAAAAGGCAAAAAGGTAGAAAAAAATATCGCCGCACCATTGAAACTAGAACAAAAGAAATAAACACTAAACCCCCGATAGCCTCGGGGGTTTTAGATGTTATTCCGGTCTCTTCAGTACAAATGGCGTGCCTAAATGGGCATAATCATTACCTGCTAGGCGCGCGACTGGCTTTAATTCATTCGTAAAAATATATCCTTTTTCCGCATCATAGACAGACTCATCTAAATGCGCACACACCACCCGGCCAATGATATGATCGACTGTGACCTCCCCTTCATCATTTTGAAAGGTCAGATGTCTTTCCAGCTGACATTCAAAGCGAATGCGTGCTTCCTTGATTCCTGGCACTGACACCACGCTGCTCTTCACTTGATGAAGACCGGTACGAGTCAGCTCACTCTCTTCCTCTGGCAAAGTAGCAGCTGTTTCATTAATATCTTCAATCATCGCTTCATCACTCACATGGACAACAAATTCTTCCCTGTCGATGATATGTTTTGCTGTATCTTTCATCTCTCCTTGACGACGTCCAATAGAAACAGCGATCAGCGGAGGATGACCGCTGATGACATTAAAGAAACTAAATGGTGCAGCATTGACGACTTCTTCTTTAGAAAGGCTTGTAATAAATGCAATGGGTCTTGGAACGACGGAACCAGATAATACTTTATATGCTTCTTTTCGTGACAACTGATCCATTTGTAATGTAATCACTTCAGACATGCCTCCTCTTGTATGTAACGACATCATACCATACCCCGTTCTCTCTTCCCTTATTCCGGCTCAGCGCGATGGAGAATATGATGGACAAGATGAAACAATGCCGGATTATGATTTTCTCGTCTATAAGAAATGGTCCATTCCGCGAGTAGCTGCTCACCTTCAATTGACCGATACACCACATCTAAATTAAATAAACGCCGGGCCGATGTTGGAATGATAGCAATTCCGATTCCCGCTGTGACAAGCCCAATGACCATTTGATATTCTGCTGCTTCCTGCACGATATTAGGTGAAAATCCATACTTTTCACAAAGTAGGACAAAATACTGATAAAGGGACGGCCATGATTCCTTTGATAAAGAAATAATCGGCTCATCACGAATATCTTCAATCGTGACCGCTTCTTTTTCCGCCAGCGGATGGTTTTTCGGAATCGCAAAAATACATTCACTTTGCTTCATTAAACGACTGACCAATTCTTCTTGCGGTGATGTAGGATGCAAAAAACCAATATCAATCTCACCATTCAAAAGCGCCTCAAGCTGCTGCGGGACAGAGAGCTGTTGCAGCTCAATACTGACAGAGGGGTACAGCTCTCTGAATTCACGGACAACTGGCGGCAGAATATCATATGTCGCTGTACCAACGAAACCGATGATAATCTTCCCAAGCTCCCCTCTTGCCGTATGCCGGGCATGATCAACGGCTTTATCAAGCTGATGCAGCACCCCCCGGACCTCATGTAAAAAAACCTTTCCAGCAGCTGTTAACTCCACCACCCGTTTAGACCGGTGAAACAAAGGAAATCCCAATTCTTCCTCAAACTGCTTAATTTGCTGACTAAGTGGAGGCTGTGTCATGTTCAATCGTGCGGCCGCTCTACCGAAATGCAGCTCCTCCGCGACTGTGACAAAATACTGCAAATGTCTCAGTTCCATCCTTTCACTCCTCAAACACTTATTCGTGAAACATATTAAAACTACGTTAAACATATATTGGAAAATTTATTTTGTGAAATGTATAGTAAATCATATCATGAAAATATATTTTCATAAAAAATTTTACTTGCCGAAAGGAGTGCGGGGTATATGAATTCTCAAACACAACCCCTAACAAAACGAGGAGCAGAGTTGATTGTCGATACGCTCATTGCCCAAGGTGTGACCCATGTTTTTGCGATTCCAGGTGCAAAAATTGATGCAGTATTTGATGTATTAAAAGACAGAGGTCCAGAGCTTGTGCTATGCAGACACGAACAAAATGCGGCATTCATGGCAGCAGCTGTCGGTCGTTTAACTGGCAAACCAGGCGTTTGTCTCGTCACATCAGGTCCTGGCGCATCCAATTTAGCGACAGGTCTATTAACAGCCAATACAGAAGGTGACCCTGTTGTTGCAATCGCTGGAAACGTCATCCGTGCGGATCGACTCAAACGAACACATCAATCACTCGACAATGCGGCATTATTCAAACCAGTGACAAAATATAGCGTTGAAGTACAAGACGTAAACAATATACCAGAAGCATTAACAAATGCTTTTCGCGCGGCACAAAGAGGTCAAGCTGGAGCAGCATTTATCAGCTTTCCACAAGATGTCGTGACCGAACACACCACACAAACACCAGTGTCTGCTCACCCTTCTCCAGAACTAGGTCCTGCACCGGATGCTCTCATCAGTTCGGCCATCGCCAAAATTCAAAATGCGCACTTACCTGTTGCAATTGTGGGAATGAAAGCTAGCCGTCCAGCTGCGGCAAATGCGACAAGAACATTATTAAAAACACTTGGTATCCCATTTGTCGAAACGTACCAAGGAGCCGGCGTTCTCTCAAGAGAGCTTGAGCCTCAATATGTGGGCAGAATCGGCTTATTCCGTAATCAGCCAGGGGACCTTCTCATTGAGAAAGCGGATGTGATTTTAACTATTGGATTTGATCCAATCGAATACGATCCGAAGCATTGGAATTTGAAACCGCAGCAGCGTCAAATCATTCATGTGGATGACATGCAGGCAGATATTGACCATTTCTATGAACCGACGCTTGAGCTTGTGGGCAATATATCTGAAACGGTGCAACATCTAGCCCACGACAGCGTTCCACTTTCATTATGCAAAAAGAACATAGATCTGGTCACAGAATTACAAGAGCTGTTAAGTGATATCGAAAAAGCACCAGAAAGAGAAAGTCATTTATCACACCCGCTGGATGTCATTCATACGTTGAGACGTATCATCCCAGATGACACGAAAGTGACATGTGATATCGGATCTCATGCCATTTGGATCTCTCGCCACTTCCGTGTTTATGAACCGAACACGTTCCTAGTGAGTAACGGAATGCAAACACTTGGCGTGGCTTTACCATGGGCAATTGCAGCCTCCATATTGAATCCAGATGAAAAGATCATTTCAGTCTCAGGTGATGGCGGTTTTCTCTTCTCCGCCATGGAATTAGAAACAGCCGTGCGCATGAAAACAAATCTCGTTCATCTCGTTTGGAACGACAGCACATACGATATGGTGGCATTCCAGCAGGAAATGAAGTATGACCGTACGTCTTGTGTTGAGTTCGGTCAGATCGACTTAGTGAAATATGCAGAAAGCTTTGGAGCAACTGGATTACGTGTCAACTCACCTGAAGAGCTTTCAACTGTCCTTCAAAAGGGTATAAACATAGAAGGACCCGTTATTATTGATATTCCGATAGACTATCAAGACAACCCAGACCTCGCCAGTCAAAAATGGCCAGAAGTCTTTCGTGAAAAACACACAACGAACGTCAGATAAGACTTCGATACATTACGTTAAAGGAGTGAGCGGATATGGGTATGATGCACCCAATGAATCAACAAAACAACACAATACCGCAGGACAAAAAGCAAGAGGTCTATCAAGTATCAACCATGACCTCCTTGCTGGAAGCCGTATACGATGGAGATTTCTCCCTATCACATATTCCCGAGCACGGTGATTTTGGCATTGGCACATTCAATCAATTAGATGGGGAACTAATCGGCTTTGATGGCGCTTTTTATCGACTGCGCTCTGATGGAACAGCCACACCAGTAACCGATCAAGATTATTCACCATTCTGCTCTCTAGCATTCTTTGAAACGGACATCGTTCATCGAATTGATGCACCGATGACGTCCAAAGAGCTAGAGGAAGAAATCGACCGAATCTTACCGAGCAAAAATGTCTTTTATGCGATCCGCATCGATGGGTCATTCAAAAAGGTTCAAACCCGTACGGTTGAAAAACAGGAAAAACCTTACGTTCCGATGGTAGAAGCAGTTAAGTCACAGCCTATTTTCGATTTCGAAAATATTCGCGGGACAATCGCAGGATTCCGAACACCGCAGTACGCACATGGCATTGCGGTAAGCGGATATCATCTCCACTTTATTGATGATGATCGCAGTGTCGGCGGGCACGTATTTGATTACACTGTGGATCAAGTGACCATCCGAATTTCCCAAAAGCGTCACATGAATTTACACCTTCCAAATACGCAGGAGTTCTTCCAAGCAGACATTGATCGTGCTGACCTTGCACAACAAATTGCCAGTGCGGAAAGCAGCCCAGAAAAATAAAATGAACACACCTCGGTGATGCCGGGGTGTTTTTTTATGCAAAAAGATATGTTATCTTCTTTTATTATTTCATTTCGTTACTCAATTAAAAATCAAACATTCTATCCGTAATAAAATATGATAGAATATCAACAGAAGAAAGGTGGTTATACGATGGCACATGAATATCGCATTCCAAACTTAACATTAGATGAAAGAGATAAACAAATTCTTTCCTTATTACACGAGGACGGGCGTATGTCCTATACGGATCTAGGGAAACAAGTCGGCCTTTCCCGTGTTGCTGTACAAGCCCGTATTCAGCAGCTCATTGAAGCAGGTGTCATTGAACGATTCACCGCTGTCATTAATCCAGCAAAGATCGGCATTCATGTCTCTGTCTTTTTTAACGTAGAGGTTGAGCCGAAATGTTTAGAAACAGTCGCCCTTCAGCTTGAGCAGGAAACAGCCGTCACAAGCCTTTATCATATGACAGGACCAAGCAAGCTGCATATGCATGGCATTTTTCAAAATGAACAGGAAATGGAGACGTTCCTGACAAAGAAGCTGTACCCACTTGAAGGCGTCGTCAGTGTTGACTGTCAAATGCTCATTAAACGATACAAAAGCCGAATGGGCATGAAATTGTAGATAGGAGTTGAACCACTTGCAATCATATCTTGAACTCATGATCGCCATGGTGCGAACCGGTATTCTGGGATTTGGCGGAGGACCTTCTGTGATCCCGCTCATTCGCCATGAAGCGGTCGTCAAATACAAATGGATCAATGATGACGAATTTGGAGAAACACTCGCCATCGCCAACGCATTACCTGGACCGATTGCTACGAAAATGTCGGCATACCTCGGCTATCGATTAAAAGGTGTATCTGGCGCCATTGTTGCAACAGCTGCACATATTTTACCGACATGTCTCGCTATGGTGGCACTTGTTACACTTGTCAGCGTCTTAAGCTCTTCAGTCATCATTCAAAATATGATCGGTGCTGTGACACCAGTGATTGCCGTTCTGTTAGGAATGATGGCATATGAATTTGGACAAAAAGCGTTGAAGGGCTTCGGCATGATCTTCGGAATCGCCCTATTCCTTTTGGCATTTGTCGGTCTTCAAGTACTCTCGATTCATCCAGGAATCATTGTCATCATCTTTTTATGTTATGGTGCCTTTCATTTTAGACTGAAAGATCGCTGGACTCGAACAAATAAAGAGAAAGGAGTGTCTTCGTGATGCTGATTCTCTTTTTATTCTGGGCATTCTTCTTATCCAATCTGTTAGGGTATGGCGGAGGACCTGCCTCCATTCCGCTCAATTATGAAGAAATCGTCAATCATTTTCATTGGATGACAAACGAAGGATTCTCCAATATGCTCGCATTAGCCAACGCACTTCCAGGTCCAATCGCTACGAAAATTGCGGCTTATGTAGGCTATGATGTCATGGGATGGCCAGGCTTTATCGTTGCACTACTTGCGACGGTCCTGCCGTCTGCTATTGGATTGATTTTATTGCTAAAACTCATTGATCGTTTTCGCCAATCTTCTGTCGTCAGAGGTATGACTCTATCTGTGCAGCCTGTCATTGCGATGATGATGCTTTTATTAACATGGGAAATTGGCGGAGATGCCGTGAAAGCCATTGGCTGGACGCAATCACTTGCCATTGCCGCCATTTCATTTTTCTTTATGACCAAATTCAAATTGCACCCTGCTTTTCTAATAGTGGCTGCATTTTTATATGGCGGATTCATTCTTCCGCATTAACGCAAAAACCGATAACACGTGAAGTTATCGGTTTTTCTCATTACATATAAATAGGAGAGACAGGCCTGCGCCCAATAGAATGATACTCGACACCAGCTGCTTCTGCCGCTTCAAGCGTATGACAATTCCGGCCATCAAAAATGATCGGCTGCCTCATGAAATCTTTATAAGCTGAAAGTGGAAAGGACTGAATATCCGCCCACTCAGTTAATATACAGACAGCATCAGCATCCTTGATCGCCTCTTCAATCGTTTGAGCAAAAAGGACTTGATCAGGCAGTTCTTGAGCTGCATTGCGAGCGGCAGCAGGATCATAGGCTACGATCTCCGCTCCTAATTGATGGAGCTGATGAGCGATCGGGATTGACGGCGCCTCTCTCATGTCATCTGTATTCGGCTTAAAGGAAAGGCCAAGAAGAGCCATTCTCTTCCCTTCCAAGTTTTCTCCCATCCGCTCCTTCACACTTCGAATAAAACTTGCTCGCTGCTCATTGTTGACTTTGATGACAGCCTTCAATAGCTCAAAATCATGGGACACATGCCCTGCAATTTGGACAAGGGCATTTGTATCCTTCGGAAAACAGGAACCTCCGTAACCAATGCCTGCCCTAAGAAACGAAGCACCAATCCGCTGATCGAGTCCCATCCCCTCTGCAACTCTCTCAACATCAGCTCCCGTTTTTCCACAAATCGAAGCAATTTCATTCATAAAGCTGATTTTTGTGGCAAGAAATGCATTTGATGCGTATTTGATCATCTCTGCGCTTTTCCGATCTGTTCTCACGAATGGAATGTGGAAATCCGCATACATAGACTCTAGCTGATCTAATCCGTTCTTTGTTTCGGCTCCAATCACCAGCCGATCCGCTCGCAGCGTATCTGAGATGGCAGACCCTTCTCGTAAAAATTCTGGATTCGATGCGATAGATAATGGCTCCTTACGACCTAACACGTGATGAATCAAATGATCAATTTGATCGCCCGTTCCGACAGGCACTGTACTTTTCACGACAAGCACTGCGCCTGGCTTTGCTTGTAAGCCCATCTCCTTTGCCGCTTGAAAGACATACTGCAAATCTGCTTGACCGTCTGCCTGCTGCGGGGTACCGACAGCAATCATTAACACGTCAGCCTGCGAATAGGCTGACGCTCCATTCATATGAAAACGAATGCGTCCTTGCTCCATATTCCGTTTGAGCAGTTCTTTTAATCCCGGCTCGTACATCGGAGGATTCCCTTGCTTCAGCTGCAAGACCTTCCGCCGGTCAATATCCATACATGTCACATCATGTCCCGCCTCTGCTAAACACACCCCTGTGACAAGCCCTACATACCCACAGCCTGCAATCGCAACCTTCATGACACATCAGCTCCCCATACTCCTTATGCTTGTAATGTCATCGTATGCCGGGGATTTTCGTTCCATTCATAAAAGCATACAAAAACCCCCTGCTGAGAGAGCAGGGGGTTACTTTTATGAAACAAGGCCATTTCGAATATGAGCAATCAGATTTTCAAGCATTTCTTTTGTTGTGACATCATTGGAATTTTCACCAATATCATGAGCGTACATCAAAATCTTTAAAAACTCTTCTTGATTTAAACCCTTATTATCCATGTCTGTATCCTTTCGATTCCACTAATTTCATTATTATATGCTGTATGGTTGGTTTATGCAATACTCTAATACATCATTCGACAGCTTTTGAAATTTATGACCATTTTCATGAAAAACTTTTTTATAAATCACCATTGAGCTATAATAAAAGAATTGGAATCTTTTACTTGGTTAGGAGCGGATCAAATGCTTCAGCACAACATCAACGAAGAAGAAATCAAACAAACAGCCGAACAGATCAAAGAACTTCTTCCTGCAACAGATGAAAACAAGCAACTCATCAAAAAAGCATTGATTACTTATAGACAGGACAGCGTATATCGGCTCAAGCAAGAGTCTGATACCGAATGGTCAGCTTATGTACATGATGTCGTGGCAGCAAGAGTCCACCTTCATGTGCTGTTTCCAGTGAGAAGCAGCTGCTCATGTCCAGCTGATGGACTATGTAAACACATCCTCGCTGTCTTCTTTTCGCTATACGCTCAAGTAGAGAGTGTGACCGGCTTTACAGAAAATTGGTCAGAGAAGGATGAATTACAGCGCAGCAAAGAACTCATTCGTCAGCACTTCCAAGTGAAGCGCCCAGATGAACAATCACTTCAGAGCTGGCTGAATTTTTTCCAGGAGGAATTTCACCTCTGGCTGAAACGGACACCGAAGCACCAGCAAACACCACAGCATTTGTATTACGGCTATTTATCGATCCTGAAAAAACACGCACCCACTTCACCTGAATTCAAGAGTTTGTATGCGATTCATACGTCTATCGATGTGTGGTTAAGGCTCCATGAGCTAATCGACCTCGGCCGCCTCGATGCCGAAAAAGACTTTTATTCAATGAATCCATATGTAGAACAGCTCATGAACACCATTTTTGATTCAGTGGATCATTTGAGGACATACGCCCTTTCCTTTTCCCTCGATCCGTTTCTTGAAAACACACCAACTGCCGTTCGGACACTTCTTCAAATCAGCGGACCTTTCCAGCATGAACGAGTTGCGGTCTTTATGGAAATGTGGGGAACTATATTAAATAGAGGGAAATGGGTCAAAAAAGAAACAGAATTACTCAAGAGCGCCCAACAGCAGGAGCAAACGGTTGAGCGCACCATTGGGCTGATGCATATGGATTATTTGCTAAAAGAAGACGAAAGACTCTTCCAGCAATTAAAATTGCTCAATGCAGATATGCTGCCAAATGTGCTCAATTGGCTAAAGGATCTCACAAACCGCAAGGACTGGAAGCGTCTCAAACTTTGGTATCAAGAGATCACATATGTATTAGAAGAATATTGCCAGCTTGACCTATCTTATAGAGAACTGCGTGGAGCCGTCAGCGATTTCTTCTTTTATTTAGACGCGTACTTTAAACAGACGAAAGATCATTTCTTGTATGAACGCTATCTCCAAATCTGTATGCCTTATGCATTTACTGAATATAGTCAGCTCTTATATGCACAAGAACGCTATGCAGAATGGATTGAAATACACAGCCTCGTTGGTTTCTCTATCAGTGAGTTGGAGAAAGAATTAATAAAACAGATTGCAAAGGAAGAGCCTGAAGCACTCATTCCTTCATACCACCGGGAAATCTCACTGCTTCTCGATCAAAAGAATCGAAGTGCTTACCGGGAATCTGTGAAAATGCTCAAGAAACTGCGTACGCTTTATCATAAAACGAAGAAAAACGCGGTGTGGGAAAGATATGTACAGCAGCTGCAAGATTCAACAAAGCGGCTGCGTGCGTTCCAAGAGGAAATGAAGAAAGGAAAATTAATTGATGACACGCCATAAACAAATTGTCATTCATGCAGAACAAACCGAAGATTTCTCTTTCACCATTTCAGCGCAAGCAGAGGACGGACAGCCTGTACCGCTAAATGAAATGAAGAGGCAGCTTTTCCAATGGCACGAATCATCTTTTTACGGAACATTCTTAGAAGATGTGAGCTTTATTGGCACACCTGCCTTCCTGTTAAGTCCTTGGATGACCGTTGAATTGCTAGGGAAAAATTCATTCAATACTTTCAGCCATGTGACGTTAACGGATGAAACAGAGCCGCTTATGAAAACAGCCTCAACCATTTACGAATTCATCGAGGATGAAGATTTTGTCCCAGATTTCGAGGCATGGACAAAAGGAATGCTTCGCTTTAAAGACAAAGAAGGTCTGTTAGATGGCTACACAGCTGATTGGTTCTCCTTTGCCGTACAGGATTACATTCAATATGATGATGCCTTGCAGCACAAATGGAACCGAATGACTGCACAATCGCCTGCTCTTTCCTCCTTCCAAGGTCATTTTTTAGATGAACAGGATTTCTTGGAAACGATCGGCTGGATTGATGATGAGACGCCTTTCACTGTCGGCTTGCGTTTAAATGAGCCTGATTTCGACGGAGATGATTGGAAAATTGAACTGTTTTTGCGTGATAAGAAAAACAGTGATCTGCATTTCTTTGAAGGCATCCGTTCTTTAAAAAAATCATGGCGTCCGTTTCAAGAAAAAATCACCAGAGAGCTGGAGCGGTTCGGTCAGATTGTCCCTTGGCTCTCATTTACATCTGGTACCACCCTCATGTCAGAAGAAGAAGCGTGGCTCTTCCTGTCTGAAGCGAGTGAAACACTTGTGAACATGGGGATTGAGATCCTGCTCCCATCATGGTGGCAAATCGTCAAAGAAAGCACCATGATGCTAAAAGCACGGATTTCCTCCACACCACGAGGCGAATCGCACGTTGGAATGGATGCCCTTATGGACTTTAATTGGCGCTTTGCCACAAACGGGATTGAGCTGACAGAAGATGAATTCAACGAGCTTGTTCAAAGTAAACGTCGTCTTGTCAATATTCGTGGACAATGGATTAAAATCGATCCGACCTTTATCCAGCAAATGAAGAAATGGATGGAGCGCGCTGAGAACGAAGGACTTCATATGTCGGATATTTTGTCACGTGAACTCGCAGACCAAGAGGCCTCTTCTGAGTCGATTCCTGAGCTGCTAGACAGTTCGGCCTTTGCCCATATTCAATTTGAACTTTCGTCTCAATTACGAGGGCTTGTTCATCAGTTAAATGATACACAAGAGCTGCCATCCTACGAGATGAGTGAGTCCTTTAAGGGCACACTGCGCCCGTATCAGCAGCACGGTGTCAACTGGCTTCTGTTCTTAAGGTCTCATGGATTCGGGGCTTGTTTAGCAGATGATATGGGTCTTGGAAAAACGATTCAAATGATCGCTTATTTCACCTATTTGAAGGAGCATCAACAAGACGCCGCTCCATCTCTCATCATTGCACCGACTTCCGTATTAGGGAACTGGCAAAGAGAGCTAGAAACATTCGCACCACATTTGAATGTCGCTCTGCATTATGGACCATCACGTCCACAAGGTGAGAACTTTACAAAAGCGTACGAATCAACAGATATCGTCCTCACTTCGTATGGTCTCTCACATTCTGACCGTGATGAATTAACAGCAGCCAAATGGAATACCATTTGCTTAGACGAAGCCCAGAACATTAAAAATGCCCATACGAAACAATCGAGAGCCATTAGGCAATTAAAAGGACAGCACCACATTGCCCTCAGCGGGACACCGATGGAGAACCGTTTGACAGAGCTTTGGTCTATTTTCGACTTCGTGAACAAAGGATATCTCGGCAGCCTGACCAGTTTTCATAAAAAATTCGTCCTTCCGATTGAAAAAGACCGTGAAGAAAAAAGAATCCAACAGCTGCAGCAGCTGATCAAGCCATTCTTATTAAGACGGACAAAACAAGATGAAGAAGTCGCACTCAATCTGCCAGAGAAACTAGAAGAAAAAGAATTCATCCCGTTATCTGCAGAGCAGGCATCTTTATATGAACAGCTGGTCAAAGATACATTCGAACATATGGCCTCATTAACAGGGATGCAGCGGAAAGCCATCATTTTAAGTATGCTTGGCAGACTCAAACAAATTTGCGATCACCCTGCTCTTTATTTAAAAGAGAGCGGAACAGATGTAAAATTGTTGAAGCGTTCATTAAAAATGGATAAATTAGCAGAGCTGTTAAAAGCCATACACGAACAAGGAGAAAGCTGCCTCATTTTTACGCAGTATATTGAAATGGGCAACATGATCAAACAGCTGGCTGAAAAGATGTTTGGAGAACCAGTTCAATTTTTAAATGGGAGCTTATCAAAACATGATCGGGACAAAATGGTGGAACGCTTCCAGAAAAAAGAGTTCAACATCTTAATTCTTTCTTTAAAAGCAGGAGGAACCGGACTAAACTTAACCGCCGCCAATCATGTCATTCACTACGATAGATGGTGGAATCCTGCTGTAGAAAACCAAGCAACAGACCGTGCTTACCGCATCGGGCAAAAGCGGTTTGTTCATGTCCATAAGATGATCACAACCGGCACGATAGAGGAAAAAATTGATCAAATGCTCGAAACAAAACAAACGTTAAATGATCAAATTATCCAAAGTGAAAGCTGGATTACAGAGCTGTCAACGAACGAACTAGAAGATTTATTCACGTTAAGTGCAGCCGCTCAATCATCGTAATGACAGCAAAAAGAGGACTTTTCTCAGGGCGTGATGAAAAGTCCTCTTTTTTTAATCTCATCTAAAGGAATGCTTAAATTTGCAGCTTTTTCAATGCAGATTTCACATTCATATACGTGTTCAACTCACGGAAGTCCTCTCTCATTTCTCCCATTTTCATCGCAAGATTTGGTTTAATACCTGTCACGATCAGTTCTGTGCCAGTCATTAAAATCAAATCATTTAGCTTAAAGATCGCATCCGCCACAAATGAATCCACCTCTAATAAACCAGACAGATCCACAATGAAGTAATCGTCTTTGGATTGAGAGATATAAGTGGAAACCGTTGAGATGATTTTATCAAATCTTGGCGCTGTTAACGTACCTATGATGGGCAGGACAGAAATACCATCCTTCACCGGAACAATCGGGACAGAAATATTCAATACTTCATCAATGGATTGCTCAAGAAGCTCTTGCTGTTCCTTCTCTTTCGTAACATCCTTTTGCAGACCAACGAAATAAAGGCGTTTCCCTTCATTTTCATCAATCCATAGAGGCGCCACACTTAACTCGTTCCAAAACATTTGACCAGATTTTTTATAGTTTTTCAACTGAACAGTGACAGCCTCTTTGTTTTCAATGGCTGTCCTAATTTGTTTGAGAGCAATCTGTTCAGTTTCATCTCCTTGAAGGAAACGACAGTTCTTTCCTAATACTTCGGTTTCTTGATAGCCTGTCATATCTAAAAAGCCCTTGTTCACATATATTAAAGGATTATCAGGTAAAGACGGGTCCGTCACCGTCAGGCCAACCTGAGTATAGTCTAAGGCTTCCTTGATTAAATGCAGATTGTCGGACTTATAAGATTCCAGCGCCATTCGTTTACTCTCCTTAACTTCCTTACAAGCGGGTTATATTCATAATTAAATTATATGATGTTCCATAGCAGGTGTAAATAGAAGTAGTTCTGAATTCCTCTTTTGTAGAATGCGCTTCACCCTATGTCATTTATACAAATACATGCGATTCAATTATTTCAAAAGATGTTGAATCATATGTGCCACACCATGTTCATCATTTGTTAACGTGACGTGATCAGCTAATTCTTTTATATCCTTTCTCGCATTCCCCATTGCAATTCCAACCCCAGCTGCCCGAATCATCGATTCATCATTTAAACTGTCTCCTACAGCCGCTGTTCGGCTTAATGGAATACCGAGCTTTTCTGCCAGCCTGGTTAACGCCTGCCCTTTCGACGCTTCCTTTGCTCCAATTTCAAAGTTATGATCAGCCGAACTAACCAATGTTAATTCAGAATCATGTCCAAACGCCTCCCATCCGGCTTTCAATCTGTCTTGAAAAAATGAGAAACCTAAGATGTTATAAAACGAAAGATTCTGATCCTCACGAAACAATTCTTGATATGTATCAATATAAGCAAAACCTGACTGGCTGTATTGAACTTCAGCCGCTTGCTCAAGAACACGCTGATCCGTTTCTGGATTTGCACTCTTTAAGCGGTCCATTTCTATCGCCAGAAGCTCCCTGCCGCGGTTTGGTGTGTAAATGGCTTCATTCGTAAACACTTCATAGTAATAATCACGCTCTTCAAGCCATGATAAGATGTGTTTTGCTTTTTCTTCTTCTAGAACAGCCGAATGATATACTTGACCTTCTGGATCATGAATCACAGCTCCATTTGCACTAATGACCCACGTATTCATCCCAAGCTGATCAAAAATAGATTTCACATCAAAATACGCTCTGCCTGTTGAAACGACAACCTCAATCCCACTCGCTGCTGCTTCCTTTAACGCCTGCTCGTTTTCCTGACTCACTTTGTGCTCACTGTTCAATAAAGTTCCGTCTAAATCCGTTGCGATTAATTGAATGTTTGTCATCGGTCTCTCCTTTTTTGCCTGCATTTTCAGTTGACCTTCCGTTTATCAAATCCATCATCATTATGAAATGAGTATCCACTATTTGCAAGGGATGATCGGCTTATCAATGAATATAAGAGTACCCGGTCACGCTACATGACCGGATACGCATAAGGGGATTCACAGGGGACACATGACTGATACAAATAAACCTTGGTTCTACTATTACGCAGTGAATATGTGTACAAGGCAAAGTCTATCAGCTATAGCTAGAGGGGGGCCGCGAGATGCTAGACCTTTGCCTTTTGCCTCCTTTCCTTTCAGCTAACCCTAGTCTACTGAGAAATAGCACAAGAGACAAAAAACGAAAATGACAAAATCGTTCTTCAAATTCTTTATTTTCTCAATCATTTTTACTTTTTACCGCTTGCGTATAAAACATCATCTTATTTTGTTTGACGAAATACTTATTTTTCATAAATTGATAAAAAACATCTGAATGAATCCAATTACTAGAAGGCATGTGAATATAGTCAGACCCGTCCCACGCAAACCAATAAAAACAAAGCCTTCCATCATGAATTGACAACTGAAATTCAAAACAGTCCATTTGATCGTCTGTCACGTATTGAAAAGTGAGGGACTCCCCTTCTTCCATATACACATCACAAAATGAGAGAATATCTCCCCATGTATAGACCCTAACATTGCTTTCCTTTTCCTCACCAATATGTATGTTTCGAAGTTGATAGGACTCCATAAAACATCTCCTTTCACTTATATGCAGCTAGTTCTGAGTAGGCAGCGGTTTCATTTATACAGATGTTGTATGCTATAATGATACTTACGAATAATGAACGCTTGTGAGGTGATAAATATGAAAACCTTTAGGCTGATTGATTTAAAAATCGAACTTGATCCAAAGCAAGATAAAATGTCCAGCATTCCCCTTCGTGACGGCTTAATCATTAATAAAGAAGATGGCGAAAATCACTGGATGATCGAGGCACTGATTCCAAAGAAGCATAGACAAGTGTTTGAGGTGCTCTTCCAGCAGCATACAGAAGTAAAGATTCTCGTGACGATTACAAAAGAAAACAACCGCCCTGTTCATCTATCGGTCCAAGTCAAAAACATCGTTGCCTTAGAAGAAAACATATCTGTATTACTCGACGGTAAAATGATCACAAATCGTTACAGAACAGAAACCGAAGAAGTATTAAAAGACCTCGTCAAAGAGGGGCTATCAGGAGAAAAACTGCTGGATGCTTTTAAACAGAACACATAAAAAAGAGCGGGATGAGCCGCTCTTTTTCTATTGCACATCTTTCGATTGGCTTTGATTTTTCAAAAGATCTCTAATTTCGGTTAACAACACTTCCGTTTGATCTGGCGTTTCAACCACTTCTTCTTCCTCTACCTTTTTCCGTTTTAATTTATTTAAATAACGAATAAAGATAAAAATGGAAAAGGAGATAATCAAGAAATCGACCACTGTTTGAATGAAACTTCCATACAAAATTTGAGCAGAACCGATTTTAATAGACAATCCACTAAAATCATGCCCCCCGACAATAATACCAACAAGCGGCATAATTAAATCATTCACAAGAGAAGTGACAATTTTGCCAAATGCTCCCCCGATGATGACACCGACAGCCAGGTCAATCACATTCCCCTTGACGGCAAACTCTCTAAATTCTTTCAGCATTGTTTATCACCTTCATCTTTTTTTGTCTAATATGACGTTTTTTTGTCAAAAAAGCAAGTCCTTATCCGCTTTGGCTGAATGTTTCCATATAAAAAACGGTTCATACATGATGAACCGTCAGACACATTACGATACTTTAGGACCGATAGAAAATGTCAGTTCTGCTTCACATGCCACTTCGCCATCTACTGTTGCAACTGCTTTTCCTTTGGCAACTGGACCGCGAAGACGCGTGACTTCAACCTCTAAACGTAGCTGATCGCCGGGTTTGACCTGTCTTTTGAATCGGCAGCTGTCAATCCCTGCAAACAAACCAATTTTCCCTTTGTTCTCTTCTTTACCTAACATGATGACCCCAAAAACTTGAGCGAGCGCTTCTACAATAAGCACACCCGGCATGACGGGGTATCCTGGGAAATGGCCATTAAAAAATTCTTCATTTACTGTGACATTTTTGATTCCAACCGCTCTTTTCTCACCATCAACTTCTAAAATACGGTCAACCAATAAAAATGGATAACGGTGTGGAATAATGTCTTGAATTTGCTGAGCATCAAGCATGTCTTGATCTCTCCTTCTTTTCTATATCGCTAATCTTCATTTGATTCCTATTGAAGTATATTATGAATGCAGTCATTTTTCAATGTCTAGCCAACAATTATGGTAAAAAATAACATCTATTATTACCTATTGTCATGAAATATAATCCACTCTACACTCATCGTTTTTTCACAAATATGGTAATATATATTACATCATTGATTGAATAAGAGGGTAAAAATGAATTTTATAAGCGATAAATCCATTAAAAAACTTCTCCATTCGTGGTATACAATGCTAAAACATCGACACTTTTCGAAGGCTGAAGAGATCAAAACGTCCTTAACCAAATATAAACGTAGATTGTCAAAGAAACAGGAGCTTCATTTACATTATCAGCTTATGCTTTTTCGCCATCAGCTCTGGATGAACCAAACAGAAGACTTAGAAAAACTGAAGCATGAACTCATGCTCCACAAAGATCAAATGAACGATCAACTACAATATTATTTTTACTTTTTTCTCGGTTTATACGAATCTTTAAAGAGCGATCAAAATGATGCCATTCATTATCTTGAAAAAGCAGAAGAGAAACTGCCCCTGCTAGACGATGAGCTAGAGGAAGCAGAGTTTCATTTCCGTACAAGTGGTGTTTATTATAACAACCGCTATTCACTGTTATCCATTCGACATGTTGAAAAAGCCATGAATATCTTTGCAAAGCACGGGGATATCCACAGCATTTATCGGTGCAAAATTGTGCTCGCACTTAACTTTAGTGACCAAAAAAAATATGAAGAAGCAGAAGCTATTTTTATTGAAATTATTGAATACGTGAAAATGATTGATGACCAAGAACTGCTTGGTATCGTGTATTATGACGCTGGTTTTATCAAGTCGAGACAGAATCGTCATAAGGAAGCACTAGAATACTTTAAAAAAGCGCTTCGGCTCCCAGCATACCGGAAGTCTGCCCACTCCTATGTATCGTGTCTCTATGAAACTGTGCGTTCCTGCTTTAAAGAGAATTTAACTGATGAAGGAATGAAATATATTCAAAAAGGGCTAAAAGAAGCCGTTGATGCCCAATTTGATCTATTAAGAATCAAGTTCCAAATTTTATTCCTTCTCTACAGCCAAACGCCCAAGGCAGATGAACAGATTGCTACACTCGTCACATGTCTTGAACGAAAAGAAGCCTGGATTGATCTTGAAGATCTGCTTGCAGATGTCTCAGATTTTTATAAAAAAAAGGGCGACTTTGAGCGAGCCGCCTTTTTTATCATGAGAGGCTGACATCCGCCTGCTCATTATCGAATGGTATTAATGAGTCCTAGCATCTGATCGCCCATCGTAATGGTTCTTGAGTTCATCTGATACGAACGCTGTGTTGTCATGAGGTCTGTTAATTCTTTAGACATGTCCACATTCGACGTTTCAAGTGCACCTTGCTGAAGTTGAATGGCCTGACGGTTTGCCCCATTCAGTGCCGTTAAAGCGCCTTGATAGTTGCCGTCGACTGAGAACAAATTTTCTCCTTCAGAGATGAGTGCTGAAGAATTATTCACTTGAACAACCCCAAGATTCACCTGCTGATTCGGTTGATTGCCTCGAGAAATAGCTGTAAGCCGGCCATTTTTATCGATAGAAATATCACGAAAATTCGCATTTAAGACAATCTCATTCCCGTTTTCGTCAAGAATCGGATGGCCTTCGCTTGTCACCAGCTGGACTTGATTCCGATTATTTCCTGGCTGTAAATAAAGAGAGCCATCTCTTGTATACCGGATGTTACCGCCAGCATTGACCTGCAAATACTGAGATGGCGCACCAAATGCAACATCAAGGTCACGACCTGTTTCTTTAATAGACCCTTGCAATGAGTTAATGGATGCATTGACCATCGTTCCAGTTCCAAGCCTTAAACCAGCAGGTGTCAGACGACTGTTTGCCACCTGCTCATTTTTTTCATCTACCTGATTAAACTGTTGTCTCACCAGCTCTGAAAAACGGGTGTTTTTCGCACGATACCCTGTTGTTTCACTGTTTGCGATGTTATTACTAATGATATCAAGCTGCTTTTGCACCTCGTTCATCGACACAGCTGCATTGATCATCGTTCTAAGCATGAGAATCCTCCTCTCTCTTTCATTTCTTCATTAATACACTCTTCCGATTTCATTCACTGCTTTTTCTAAACTTTTATCATATGCCTGAACCACTTTTTGGTTTGTTTCAAATGCGCGGTAGGCTGTTGTCATTTCTGTATATGATTTCGTCACATCAACGTTCGACAGCTCTGATACACCTTGGCTTAATGTATAGGACATTTGACCGTTATTGACCGCACTTGGAAGAGGCTGATTATCAGCTGTACGGTATAAATCATTTCCTTCACGCGCAAGGTTTCTTGTATCCATTGCAACACGTACATCAATTTGTCCAAGGTTTTGTCCGTTTTCACTCACGGTTCCATCTGCGTTCACTTTGAAATTCTCACTTTGAACGGTAATCGGCTGGCCCGTCACGGAAAGAAGGGCACGTCCATTGATCGTCAACTGATTTTGATCATTCAATGTAATGGAACTGCTTTTCGTATAACGAACGCCTTCTGGTGTATTCACAGCATAAAAAAGCGCTGACTTTTGATTTGTCTCTGGGTTGATGGGTACATTATTTTCTACTAATGCGATATCCGTTGTTTGATCCGTTGTTTTTAATGTTCCTTGTGTAAATTGAGGAATTAACTCCTGCATGTATGTTCCCGTATTAATTCCGCCAATCGCCGTTTGCTGCGGGATACTAAAGCCTTTGCCTGAAGATGTTTGGAAACGTCCTGATTCCATTCGGCTTAGCAGCATTTCTGGAAATGCGCGCATGGCCCCTTCATCTGCTTTATAGCCTGGAGTATTCGCATTTGCGATATTATTTGAAAGCATTTCTGTCCGCCGCTCTTGAGCGATCATGGCAGATGTTGCGGTGTATAGTCCTTTTAACACGTGCTCACCTCATTCAAATTCTTTCACATGACCTAAAATCATCAGTACACAATCTTCTATGAAATATATCGGCATATTGGCAGGCTTCTTTAATAAAAATCCCCCATTCTTTCTAAAAAGAATGAGGGAAATCATTAGCTGAGTTTACGCTTTGGCAGCTTGTCCATATTATCAAGCATCACGCCAGTACCAACTGCTACACAATCCATTGGATTTTCTGCAACGAAAACTGGTACTTTCAGCTCTTCTGCAAGCAATTGATCAAGCCCGTTTAGAAGCGCTCCGCCACCAGTAATGATGACGCCGCGGTCAATGATATCAGCTGATAATTCAGGTGGTGTTCTTTCAAGAACTTGTTTCGCAGCCTGAACAATGGCAGATACAGATTCACGTAATGCTTCTTCTACTTCTTTGCTTGTGACGGTAATCGTTCTTGGTAATCCTGTCACCATATCTCGTCCACGAATCGAGATCTCTTCGTGACGTGCGTCTGGGAATACCGTTGCAACTTGGATCTTAATGTCCTCTGCAGTTCGCTCACCGATCAACAGCTTGTACTCTTTTTTGATGTAGTTGAGAATTTCCAGATCAAATTTGTCTCCAGCCATTTTAATAGAAGAGGCGGTTACAATGTCACCCATCGAGATGACAGCGATATCTGTCGTTCCGCCTCCAATATCTACGACCATGTTTCCACTTGGCTGAAAAATATCCATACCAGCACCAATTGCTGCTACTTTTGGCTCTTCTTCAAGAAATACATGCTTCCCGCCGCTTTTTTCAGCAGCTTCTTTGATTGCCTTCTGCTCAACAGATGTAATGTTTGTCGGGCAGCAGATGAGCATACGCGGCTTAGAGAACAGCCCTTTCACATTCAATTTGTTAATAAAATGCTTGAGCATCGCTTCAGTTACTTCAAAATCAGCAATTACGCCATCTTTTAATGGACGAATCGCAACAATATTCCCAGGCGTACGTCCAACCATACGTCTCGCTTCTTCTCCAACAGCTAATACTTTCCCACTGTTTTTATCAAGAGCGACAACAGATGGTTCATTTAACACAATTCCTTTTCCTTTGACATGAATCAGTACATTTGCAGTACCAAGATCAATTCCAATATCCCTAGCAAACATCTATATATATCCTCCTTGAAAATCTGTTTCCATAGCAAATACCACATTCTGCCCTAATTATATATTCTATCATAATTTGCAGAAAAAAAGATATTTCTTTACAAAAGTCTTTACAAAATTTGTGGTTAGAAACTACCGATAAGAGGAAGATATATATATCATGTTTATGAACAAAGAACTAAAGCTTACTGTTTTACAGGCTCACCTTCTAAAATTTCTTCTTTTTTATACTTTAACTTTGTGGCTTCTCCCCCTCGCAGGTGACGGATTGATTTATGATAATCCAGTATCTCCTTCACTTCGTTAGCCAGATCTGGATTAATTTCTGGCAGTCTTTCTGTTAGATCCTTGTGTACAGTACTTTTAGAGACTCCAAATTCTTTCGCAATTACACGAACGGTTTTCTTTGTCTCCACGATATACTTTCCTATCTTGATTGTTCGCTCTTTGATGTAATCGTGCACACCACTCGACCTCCCTAAAATGGATGTGAGAAGTGTGAAATGAGATCCGTATCAATATTATCCATTTTCAGCGGCGCTTGTTCGTCTTAATTTCTCATCCATTAGGTAGTAAATGCCAAACACGATCCCTCACCTCAAACACTCTCTTTGTCAGGTTTGTAACAGTGTATTAGCATTGCATAGGGAATATGCTAAAAATGAAGATGGGACAAGGGATTTATCAGAAAAGACAAAACAAAAAATCATTTCGAGTGGCGAAAATTTTCACTTTACAAGCATCGGTGTAACACGTAAAATAGGAAAGGTGAATTTATTTACCTAGATAAATAATGAATAAAGGTGAGCCTATGGATACGTTAAACAGAGAGTGTTTACATCAAATACATCAAAGCGCCCGGCTGCTGTCTAAAAAAGCGAACGAAGCGCTTGCTGCTTATGACTTGTACATGTCCCAGTGGACTGTACTTTTTTGTTTGGATACATTCGGTCCTAAAACGCAAAAAGACATTTGGACCTATTTGAACGTCGAAGCACCGACGATTACCAGAACCGTGACGCGTCTAGAAGCAAACGGCTGGGTGAAACGAGTCCAAGGAAAAGACAAACGTGAGAATCTCATCGTCATGACAGACGATGCAAAAGCAAAGTTTAAAGAAATCAAACAGACGATGGAACAATTTGAAGAAGAATGTCTTTCAGATTTTACCTACGAAGAAAAACAACTCCTCCATACACTTTTACACAAATTATCAACTGAATAGGAAGTGACTTACACCATGAACGAACGCATTTGGACAAAAGACTTTATCATGATTGTCCTGGTGAATTTATTTACATTCACCTCTTTTTATGCCCTTTTGACACTACTCCCCATTTACACAATGGATGAATTAAATGGAACAGAATCACAGGGCGGCCTCCTTGTGACGGTCTTCTTATTATCAGCAATTGTGACAAGACCATTTTCAGGGGCCATTATTGAGAAATTCGGCAAGAAACGCATGGCGATTTTTTCTTCAACGGCTTTTGCCCTGCTCACTTATTTATACATTCCAATTGATCAATTCCAAACACTTCTCATATTGCGTTTCGTGCAAGGAATCTTCTTCAGCATTTTGACAACCGTAGCAAGTGCTATTGCAGCTGATATGATTCCGAAACATAAACGAGGAGAGGGTCTTGGATACTTTGTGATGTCGATGAACCTTGCCGTGGTCATCGGTCCGTTTATCGCACTGAATCAAGTCGGAAAAGTAGGATTCCATTCTTTATTTCTTCTCTTTTCGATAATAGTCTCCATCGGTGCAGCTTTCACGATGCTGATTAGACAGCCAGAGCCTGAAAACGGCGGAAGTGTCATCTTTCGATTCACTTTTTCTCACCTGTTTGAAAAAGGTGCTTTAAAAACGGCAGCAGTTGGAATCATTATCTCCTTCTGTTACTCGCCGATCATTTCATTTATTTCAGTCTATGCCAATTCACTTCACCTGATGGGTGCAAGCAGTTATTTCTTCATCGTTTTTGCAGCTGCAATGCTTGGATCACGTCCATTTACAGGCAGACTGTTTGACCGAGTCGGGCCTCATATTGTGATCTATCCATCTATTGCTCTCTTTGCGATTGGTTTATGGATGCTGACCGCTACACAAACAGCCACCATGCTTCTTTTATCCGGCGCTGTCATCGGCCTTGGCTACGGCTCTTTGGTGCCATGTCTACAAACACTTGCGATACAGCACTCACCAGCACACCGTACAGGCTACGCCACAGCAACTTTCTTTACCTTGTATGATACGGGGATTGCCGCTGGATCCTTTGTCTTCGGACTGCTTGTCAGCTTCACAGATTTTTCAAATGTATATCTCATTGCTGGCGTTGTCGTGTTACTCAGCATGGGCGTTTTTTATTGGAGCGAACGAAAACCGCAAGAAGCAAAAGCACAAAAGGTTTCCCTATCAGAATAGGATACTGTTTTAAACTTCACTGAAAACATGCTAAAATATAGGATATTTCAAATGAACAGATAGGTCTTTTGAAAAATAGTTGGCGTTAAGCGAAAGTATAGGTGATGTTTTGAATTACGAATTGTTTAAAGTCATACACGGGATGGCTCATCATTCTGAGTTTTTAGATCAGGCCATGATTTTCATTACGAAAAAGGCCATTCTCGTATATGCCCTCGTCTTATTGATTTGTTGGTTTTTAGGTAATCACAAATTTAAGAAGCATGTCTTCTTTTCTGGTGTAACAGGCATCGTGGCACTCATCGTCAATTTTGCCATTACGCTGTTTTATTATGAAGAGCGGCCGTTTGTGGCGCACAAAGTCGACACACTCATCCCGCACTCAGCAGACGCTTCCTTCCCAAGTGACCATACAACAGGTGCACTGGCTCTTTCACTAGCCATTCGATCCCGTAATAAAAAACTCGGCAATATTTTGCTGGTTTTTGGATTACTGACAGGGTTCTCCCGCATCTGGGTCGGTCATCATTATCCATTTGATGTATTAGGCAGCTTGATCGTATCGATTGTGGTTGTCTTTATCATGAATAAATTATGGAAGTTCTTTGACTCTCCAATTGACCGTATCGTGACATTTTACGAGAACATTGTGGGCAAAATTTTCAGAAGGAAGCAAAAGGACCAAGGATCAGACCTGTCCAACTCTTAAGCGGCTTGCGATAAAGTATGGAAGACCTCTCTTCTACTTTATCCCAGCCGCTTTTTTCATTGTTTGTTTTCCTCTGACCATACTCGAAAAATAAAGGCTGACGCTAATGCCGACAAGAGAAATCATGATCAATGTCCAGCCTAATTGGTCAAAATGAGAACCTGCAATTTCCTCACCAAACAGCATGCCAAGCACGGCAGATGACAGAATGGAACCAAGGTACCTGCATGTTTGAAAAAGCCCAGAGGTCGTGCCAATCATTTGTTGAGGGCTCGCTTTTAACATCGCAGCTTGAAGCGCAACATTTCCAATCCCGTAACTGAGTCCAAGCAAAGCAAGAACCAGTCCTTTCCCCCAGAATGGCGCAGGAATAAAAAAGAAAGTCATGGCGGAAGCGCCGGCCAGCATGAGCACAGCACTTGCCAAAACAGGATGCCGTTCATCGCCGCGATCTACCCACTTGCCAGTCAGCGGCGATACCATAATGCTCACGCCAGACATGCAAAGCATAAAGAGACCCGTCATCTCCACACGCCAGCCCAATTCATCCTGAAAATAACTTGGCAAGCCAAAAAAGAGACAATAGAAGAAAATATTTAAAATGATAAATTGCACATACACAAGTGAAAGCCGTTTCTCCTGCCTGAACATCCGAATTTGGATAAATGGCTCATCCACCTGATGCTCCCACCATATAAAAGCACCCGCACTCACAAGACAGAGAATGCCCTGCACATACTGAATACCATCAGATAGTGATAATAAAAAAGAAAGCAAAAGGACAATACAAACTGTAAATAGAAACATCCCTGGCAAATCAAGCTTTCGGACAGTGTCTCCGATACGCAATTTTTTCTTTTTCTCCTTAGGAAACAAGGAAAGGCCTAGAAAAAAACTAATCAATATGAATGGCAGATTCACTAAAAAGATCGCCGGCCAGCTGCCGATCGTCATCAAAAACCCGCCAAGTGTCGGACCAAGTGCTGTCATCGCTGAAGCAAAAATAGACAATACCGCTAAAGCAGAAGCTTGTCGTTCCTTCACATGATCCCGAATCAGTCCAACACCTGAAGGATAGATCGCACTACTTCCAATCGCCTGAAGAAGCCGGATTACAATCAGCACCGCAAAAGTCGGGGCAAACGGCGCACAAATGGCTGAGACTGCCACTAGAACTAGTCCAAATAAAAATAAAGTTCTCCGGCTCATCACATGATCTCCAATTCGTCCACTCATCGGCTGCGTGACCGCGCTGGCCAAATAAAAGGTTGAAATGAGCCAAGATACCGTCGTAAACGACAAACCGAACTCATGCTGAATTTGATGCAAGGCTAAAGAAATCATTGAGGAATTCAGTGGATTTAACATCGTTCCAAAAGCAATCGCCGTTAAAAAGACTTTTCGATTGTTTTTCCATTTGATCATACACCCGCCCCCTTCTTTTGACATACACGTTCTTTGTCTA
Organism: Bacillus altitudinis 41KF2b; assembly: GCF_000691145.1. GTDB lineage: Bacteria > Bacillota > Bacilli > Bacillales > Bacillaceae > Bacillus > Bacillus altitudinis. The sequence goes on from NZ_ASJC01000004.1 coordinate 79,160, forward strand.
TCTCCTCGTTATTATGAGATTCATTTCCCTTTTTTACCCTTAGCAATTCAAGTTCTCTCTCCGAAAAGCAAGACATACATTCTAAAAAGGGCAAGTGTTGGAAAAGCGCATATAAAATTGAGAATATGAGGAACAAATGGTAACATGCTACACATATTTAAAAGCCTACTTTCTCCTTATACGGAGAACGGCTGAAAAGGAGGAGAAGCTTATTATTAAAAAAAGACGGTTTTGGGTCCCAGCCCTTTTCTCGGTTGCAGTATTACTTCTGTCTTCGTGCGGTTCAAATGAAACAAATGGGAACGGAGATAAACGTAATTCTACAGCGAAAGGGTCGCCGATTTTGGAAGATGGGAAATTTATTTTTGCAGCATCAGGTGAATTCCACCCATTCAGTTACATGGATGGAAACCAGATGTCCGGCTTTGATATTGATGTCGGCAATGCGATTAGCGACAAGATGGGCCTAGAGCCTGTACAGAAAAAATATAAATTCGCAGGCATCGTCGAAGGCGTCAAAGCGGGTAAATTTGATGCGGCCGTTGCAAGTCATACCATCAACGAGGAACGAAAAAAACACGTCCTTTTTTCTCAACCGTATTACTACTCCGGTCCGCAAATCTTCACAAGACCCGGCGCAGACATTCACAGTGCAAATGACCTAAAAAACAAAGAAATCGCTGTCTCTAAAGGTTCGTCCTATGCGGATATTGCCAAAGAACATAGCGGGCAGGAACCAAAATATTACGACAGTGATGTTGTCGCTTTAGAAGCACTAGCCAACGGCAAACACGATGCGGTCGTCACTGATTTTGCCACAGGTGCAGAAGCCATGAAGAAAAAACTTAAAATTGAAGCACAAGAAAGACTCGGGCAAAGTGAGCAAGCAATCGCTGTCTCTAAAGACAATAAAGAACTCATGAAAGAGATCAATGATGCGATTGATGCACTCAAAAAAGACGGAACATTAAGACAAATTAGCGAAAAGTATTTTGACGAAGATATTACCGTCAAACAGGATTAAAACCACGATTGTGCGCCTTTCTCTAGGCGCACTTTCTTCAAATGGAGATGATTGTTTTGCCTACCTTATCACATTTTTTTCAAACGCTGATTGATTCTAGAGGCGTTTTCTTAGAAGGAATGTTGCTCACCTTACAACTCACTGTCATCAGTATTTTCATCGGCATGTTCATCGGGCTTTTCTTTGCCTTACTAAAAATATCCCGCGTGACCGTTTTCGGATATATTGCAAATGCCTATATCTTCCTTGTACGCGGGACACCACTCATTGTGCAGATTTTTATCCTGTATTTTGGGCTGACAGAATTAAATATACCCGACTTTTGGGCAGCCTCTATTGCGCTTGCCTTCCATAACGGTGCCTATATAGCAGAAATATTCAGAGGGGCGATTCAATCAATCGATCAAGGTCAAAAAGAAGCAGGACGTTCTCTTGGCATGGGGCGATTTCTAACCATGAGACGTATCATTCTCCCGCAAGCGATGCGGCGCGCCCTCCCCCCTCTTGGCAATCAGTTTATTATCGGCTTAAAAGACTCTTCACTTGCCGCCTTCATCAGCGTCAATGAACTCTTTAACATCGCCACCACTCAAGGTTCCAACAGTTTTGACAACATGACGTACTTACTTGTCGTGGCTGTCTATTACTTAGTTCTTGTCCTGCTGTTAACATTCGCTGTGCAAACCGTTGAGAAGAAACTTTCAGTCAGTGATCATTAGGAGGAGAAGCATGACAGAATCAAAAGAGATCATTCGTGTTGAAAAACTGAATAAATACTTTGGAGAGCTGCATGTCTTAAAAGATATCGATCTCACTGTATATGAAAATGATGTCGTCGTCTTAATTGGTGCAAGCGGCTCTGGAAAAAGCACCTTGCTCCGTTGTATGAATTTTTTAGAAATAAAAAATGACGGTCAGATCATCATTGATGGCAGTCCCGTTCATCCAAAACGAGATCAATTAAACAAAATGAGGCAGAAAATAGGCATGGTGTTTCAGCATTTTAATCTCTTCCCGCACAAAACCGTGCTTGAAAACATCATCGAAGCACCAGTCATGGTGAAAAAAACAAAGAAAGCACAAGCGATAACTGAAGCCAATGTCTTATTAGAGAAAGTCGGACTAGCGGATAAAGCAAAAGTGTACCCTTCAAAGCTATCAGGCGGTCAAAAACAGCGCGTTGCCATCGCACGAGCTCTCGCCATGAAGCCCGATGTCATGTTATTTGACGAGCCTACTTCTGCGCTGGACCCAGAGCTTGTAGGCGAAGTGCTGCAAACCATGAAAAGTCTTGCCAAAGAAGGCATGACAATGGTCATCGTCACTCATGAAATGGGCTTCGCAAAAGAAGTAGCTGACCGAGTTGTTTATATGCATGAAGGACGAATCGTCGAACAAGGTACCCCATCAGAATTATTTGATTCTCCTCAAGAGGAGCGAACCAAATTGTTTCTCAGTTCGATTTTATAGGTCAAACGCCCTTTATTTTTCGTGATTCATGCACGTTTATTCTCATTTTTTACGAACTTTTCATCCATTTATATTGATAATGACCAAAAACCATGTTAGATAAACTTACATGAATATGTTATATATGACTTTTCTCTCTATAATGAAGAATTAAGAAATCTATTAATTCTGAATGATTCGGGGGAATGCAGCATGCAAATGGGTGATACAGTATTTATGTTCTTCTGCGCACTACTCGTGTGGTTAATGACACCGGGTTTAGCCTTATTCTACGGAGGACTTGTGAGAAGTAAAAACGTGTTAAGTACGACAATGCACAGCTTAACCTCACTAGCCATTGTCTCTATCGTCTGGATCGTGTTTGGCTATTCACTGGCCTTTGCGCCAGGCAATGCATGGATCGGAGGCTTTGACTGGGTTGGACTAAAAGGCGTTGGCTTTGAACCTGGTTCATATAGTGACACGATTCCACATTCATTGTTCATGATGTTCCAAATGACCTTTGCCGTCCTCACAACAGCCATTATCTCTGGTGCGTTCGCTGAACGTATTCGTTACTCAGCGGTGGTCGTGTTTACACTCCTTTGGGTCACATTTGTATACGCTCCAGTCGCACACTGGGTATGGGGCGGCGGCTGGATTGGAGAAATGGGAGCACTTGACTTCGCCGGTGGAAACGTCGTCCACATATCATCCGGTGTGGCTGGTCTAGTCGTAGCCATTGTTCTCGGGAAGCGAAAAGAAGCGGCAAGTTCTTCTCCGCATAACTTGATCTACACACTTCTTGGTGGAGCTGTGATTTGGTTTGGCTGGTTTGGGTTTAACGTAGGAAGTGCCCTCACATTAGATAGTGTCGCCATGTATGCCTTTATTAACACCAATACAGCAGCTGCTGCAGGAATCATCGGCTGGCTGTTAGTCGAATGGATGATCAACAAAAAACCAACGATGCTAGGTGCAATCTCTGGAGCCATTGCAGGCCTAGTAGCGATTACACCTGCCGCAGGCTTTGTCACACCATTCGCTTCGATCATCATCGGAATCATCGGCGGGATCGTTTGTTTCTGGGGCGTCTATTCACTCAAAGCCAGGTTCGGCTATGACGATGCACTGGATGCATTCGGTCTCCACGGAATCGGCGGTACTTGGGGAGGCATTGCTACAGGCCTTTTCGCCACTACATCTGTCAATGATGGCGGAGCCAACGGCTTATTTTATGGCGATCCAAGCTTACTTTGGAAACAAGTTGTCGCCATCGTGGCCACATACGTCTTTGTTGCAGTTGTCACATATGTGATCATCAAAGTCGTCAACATCTTCTTCAAGATTCGCGCAACTGAAGAAGAAGAATCAGTCGGTCTTGATTTAACGATGCACGGCGAAAAAGCATATCAAGATTAAAGAAAAAGGGGTGTCTCTATGAGCAAAATGTATAAAGTGGAGATTGTCACACGTCCAGCTAATTTTGAAACATTAAAGGTGGAGCTTGGAAAGATTGGTGTCACCTCGATTACCTTTTCCAATGTGCACGGCTGCGGATTACAAAAGGGACATACGGAACTATACCGTGGCGTCAAAAAGGAAAGCAATGTGTACGAACGTTTAAAGATCGAAATCGTCTTAAGCAAAGTACCTGTTGAACAGGTCGTGGAAACGGCTCAAAAGGTACTTCGTACAGGAGAACCAGGGGATGGGAAGATTTTTATATATGAGATAGAAAATACAATCAACATTCGGACAGGTGAAGAAGGACCTGCCGCCTTATAGCATCCCCTCCGCCATATGGCGGAGGTTTTTTAAAGACAGAAAAAAACCTCTGTGCATTTATCTACACAGAGGATCTGACATGACATTAAGATTGTTTTGTTTCTTCTGACTGACTGCGGTCTTTAGAGGAATCTGAAGACTTTTCTTGATCAGAGGATTTCCCCTTTTCATCAGACTTATCTTCAGATTTTTCTTCAGTCGGCTCTTTTGCCTTATCGTCAGCAGCAGGTTCCTTCATTTTGTCATCAGCTTTTGGCTGAGCAGGTTCTTTTGCTTCTTCCGTCACTTCTTGCGCTGCTTTTTCAATGGAAGAAACAGGCTTATCAATGAAGCTAAGTGGATTAAGCGCTAAACCTTCCATACGAATTTCAAAGTGAACATGGTTGCCGCTTTCAGCACCATATAGATTCTTACCAGAAGCACCGATGACATCATTCTGTTTCACTTCATCGCCTTCTTTTACACTCACTTGAGACAACGATTGATAAACAGTAGACAATCCATCTTCATGTTCAATTTCAACAACGTGACCGAGAACTGGATCTTTTTTCGCCTGAACGACTGTTCCACTAAGAGCAGCTGTGACATCAAACACTTTGCCATCTTTATCTGCAAGATCAATACCTTTGCTTAAGGTATAGGTGTTATTATAGTTTACAAGTGCTGCTTCTTTTTCTTTTTGATCAGCATCTGCTTCATAGAACTTTTTCACGACAGAAACATTCTCAGAATTCTGGACCGGCATAGCAACATTTTCAATTGGCTTTCCAACTTCAACGGCATCATCACGCTGTTCTTGTCCTGTTTGATTTCCATCAGATAGTTGGTCTTTCACATCTTTCGATACAGCTTGATACCAAAGAACGGCTGTTAACACGACCGCTGCGCTGACCAAGTAAATAGCAGGGAATACCCAGCGCTTACGGAAAAATTGCTGAACTTTTGTGATTTTGGAAGTACGTTTCTTTTCTTCCTCTCTCATTTTTCATCACCTCAGCAACATTCTGAACACTTTTCAAAAAATATATACACACGAAATTATTTTTCTTTTTATTTTGCGCAATCGCATCAATAATATGTATGATGAATGAAAAAAGATGGGGGTACATATGGTGAAAACTTTCAACCGCATGGCAACAGAAGATGACCTCAAAGAGATCGTCGATATCTACAATTCAACGATTGCTTCAAGAGAAGTAACGGCCGATACAGAACCTGTTACAGTAGAAGACCGCCGTCAGTGGTTTTTGCATCATTCAGAGAAACGTCCTCTCTATGTGAAAACAGATGAGGAAGGAAATATCTACGGCTGGCTCAGTTTTGAAACGTTTTACGGCAGACCTGCATACAACGGTACTGTTGAAATGAGTATTTACTTGAACCAAAACTATCGAGGAAAAGGTTTAGGGTCACTGTTCTTACAAGAGGCGCTCGAATTGGCACCCTCATTAGGCATCCGAACGTTACTTGCCTTTATTTTCGGCCACAACGAAGCCAGCATCAAATTATTTAAGAAGCACGGATTTGAGACTTGGGGACATTTGCCACGCATCGCAGAAATGGACGGCAATCGGTACGACTTAGATATTTTAGGAAAAGAATTATAAACTGAGCGTCTCTTGAAGAAAGAGACGATTTAGATTGTTGACAAAGTGCTAAATCGAACTTTAATTTAGCCCTTTGTCTTCTTTTCAGATTGATAGCTTGAAAATCATTTAATTATCATAAAAAGTAAATAAATGATGAAAAAAATCAATTGATCAACATTCACTCTTCCTAAAGTACTACATGCTCCAGTATGATAAAGAATGAGTACATAAAGGAGTGAACACAATTGCAACAAACTGAGAAAATCATTCAATCTCTTCATTCAATAACAAAGTGGGGAAAGGTTGGGAGCATCTTTCTCTATATTTCAGGTGGTCTATCCATCCTCAGTGGGTTTTGGCTTGTTCTTCCTGCTGCCATTGGCGTTTTTCTCATCATGATGGGAATACATGTCCAAAAATCCGTGAAAGCAGCTGAACAATTGATTCAAGCGCCTGATACTTCTTACGAAGAATTATTGGAACAATATGCTAAGATGATGAAAATGCAAACACTGTTTGCGATTTCAAGTATTGCCGCCGTTATTCTCTCATTCATCGCGATCGTTTTGATGTTTATACTAGGCGGGCTAGCCTTCCTCCAAGAACTCCCTACCGATGTCCAACAGTACGAAGATTATTACGAAGAAGAACTTGGTGACTTTTATTAATAGAAAGGGGTATCAATGAAATACGATACCCCTTTTTTATTTGAGTTGGCATAGACTTGATACTAAACTTGACAATCAGCCTTTATCATTTTAAAATACAAATCGTAATCATTACGAAATAAAGGAGGATTATAGCAATTATGCGCGTGAAAATCACCTTAGCCTGTACTGAAACAGGTGACAGAAACTATATCACTACAAAAAATAAACGAACGAATCCAGACCGATTGGAGTTAAAAAAATATTCTCCACGATTAAAGAAATACACCCTTCATCGGGAAACAAAATAATTTTTAATATTTAAATCGTAATCATTACTATATAAGTGAGGCGGCATACAAAATGAGCATGTTCAAAAGGACTAAATCAAATGGATAAAAGAATACCTGTCACAGTTCTAAGCGGCTTTTTAGGAGCTGGAAAAACCACGATATTAAATCATGTTCTTCAAAATCGTAAAGGCCTAAAAGTAGCTGTTATTGTCAATGACATGAGTGAAATAAACATTGATGCGGAATTAGTTAAGCAAGGCGGCGAACTCTCTCGATCAGATGAGAAACTGGTTGAACTATCTAATGGTTGTATTTGTTGCACATTGAGAGAAGATTTATTAATTGAAGTAGAACGCCTTTGTAAGGCTGGGAATATCGATTATATTGTCATTGAATCTACAGGTATTAGTGAACCAATTCCTGTCGCTCAAACTTTCTCTTACATTGATGAAGAAATGGGCATAGATTTGACACGTTTTTGCAGATTAGACACGATGGTAACGGTGGTAGATGCAAACCGTTTCTGGACAGATTTCCAGTCAGGAGAAAGTTTATTGGATCGTAAAGAAGCAGTTTCAGATGATGATGAACGAGAGATTTCCGATTTACTTATTGATCAAATTGAATTTTGTGATGTGCTCATTATCAATAAATGTGATCTTGTATCGGCATCAGAACTAGATCGGCTTGAGAATGTGCTAACCAAACTTCAACCAGAAGCAACCATTATTAGAACCTCTAAAGGTAATGTACAGCCTAGTGATATTTTGAATACTGGTTTATTCAATTTTGAAAAATCTAGTGCTTCTGCGGGCTGGATCAAAGAAATTAATGCTGGACACTCTCAGCATACGCCTGAAACAGAAGAATACCAAATCTCATCTTTTGTTTATGAAAGAAGGCTTCCTTTTCATACTGGCAGACTGAATGCTTGGTTAGATCAAATGCCAGAGCAAATCGTTCGAGCGAAAGGATTTACATGGCTAGCGACACATCATGATTTAACCATTTTAATTTCACAAGCCGGAAAATCTGTGGCAATTGAACCAATCGCATACTGGATTGCTGCCTTACCTGAGCAAGAACGATCACGGATCTTAAATCAGGAACCAGAAATTCTAGATGAGTGGGATGCAGAGTTTGGTGATCGACATACAAAACTTGTCTTTATCGGTGTAGATTTACCTAAAGCAGATATTATTCGTACACTAGATCAATGCTTACTCACACCTGAAGAATTTGATCAAGATTGGACAACGTTTGAAGACCCCTTTCAATGGAACATACACACTTAAACCAGGAGGGTTTTAAATGGCAAAGAAATCAAAAATAGCAAAAGAAAAAAAGCGGCAGCAGCTCGTTTTGAAATATGCACAATTAAGGAAAGAGCTAAAAGAAAAAGGTGACTATGAAGCTTTGCAGAAACTACCTAGAGACTCTTCACCCACTCGCTTAAAAAACCGCTGTGAATTAACTGGCCGTCCTAGAGGTTACTTGAGAAAATTTAAAATGTCTCGAATTGCTTTTCGTGAGCTTGCCTATAAAGGACAGATTCCAGGAGTGAAAAAATCGAGTTGGTAAAGATTGATTTGATCTTAGCATAGTTCCTGTCAATGTAAAGCAGGACAAAATGAATAAAAATCTTTTTTTCATCCTTACTCCGTCAATTTTGAGGTGCAAAATAGCATTTTAAAAAAACAGCAGAATCTCTGCTGTTTTTTTATGGGGATGAGCTTATAGGAAAAATTGTCATGATGTTAAAAGAAGATTTTCAACAGTGATTATAGCATTTTCTCTTCTTTTCAAAAATCGATGATCATGATACTTTGTTGTCATTACCCGCCGATGTAGGACATCTCAACTTTTTTCTGATCTTTCTTTTGCTCTCTCTCAGCTGAATATTGATCCTGTCTGTTTGACCAAAGTTCCTTCAATATGTTCACTAGATATTCATCATTTTCTGAATTACGGATGAATCGTCTCAGATCAAAGCCCGATGATGCAAAAAGACAGGTGAATAATTCGCCACGTGCAGATAGTCTAGCTCTATTACACGATCCACAAAAAGCATCTGAAACGGAAGAAATAATGCCAATCTCTCCTGACCCATCCTCATAAAAATAACGCTTGGCTACTTCACCTTGATATCGAGGGGGTTCTGGTTTGATAGGGTATTTTGAATGAATTAGCTCCATAATCTCTTTTTTCGTCAATACATGCTTGAGATTCCATTTGTTCGTATTGCCAACATCCATGAATTCAATAAATCGTAGAATGTGTCCTTCTTTTTTAAAATAGGCTGCCATTGGTAAGATATCTTGATCATTCACACCTTTTTGGACAACCATATTGATCTTAATAGCAAGTCCAGCTTTTTTTGCAGCATCTATCCCATCAAATACTTTTTGGATAGAAATGTGTCTTCCATTCATCTGCTTAAAACGATCTGGATTTAAAGAATCTAAACTAATGGTGACTCTATTCAGACCTGCTTTCTTTAGCTTATCTGCGTACAAAGGTAACAGCGTTCCATTGGTTGTCATCGCGATGTCTTCAATACCTGGAATTTTTGCGAGTTTTTCTATCAAAACGGGCAAATCTTTACGCATTAAAGGTTCACCACCCGTAATACGTAATTTCACTACACCTAATTCCTTTGCAAAAAGCGCAGCAAGTCGTTCAATTTCCTCGAAGCTAAGCAGCTCTTCTTTATCTAAAAAAGGATAATCTGGTCCAAAGATTTCAGCAGGCATACAGTACGTACATCTAAAATTACAGCGATCTGTTACGGATATTCTTAAATCGCGCAATGGTCGATGTCTTTTATCCAAAATACTGACCATACTTAGCCTCCTATTCTGTAATACGCTGATGATGAGTATAGATATTAAAAGATTCTCCTCTTACGAATCCAACTGTTGTTATATTTAATTCTTCTGCCATTTTAAGTGCTAACTCAGTAGGAGCTGATTTTGATATGACGATTGATACCCCTAATTTTGCTGCCTTCAACAGAACTTCAGATGATATCCGGCCGCTAAATACAAGGATTTTATCTCTCAGTGGGATTTTATGAAGTAAACAATATCCATAGATTTTATCCAACGCATTATGCCGTCCTATATCCGTCCTAGTGATGAATAGCTTTTCTGTATCACACAGTCCAGCATTATGGACACCACCAGTATGTTGAAATAACTGACTTTCCTCCTGTAAACATTTCATTAAATGAATACAAGTTTCAGCAGAAATACTGATTCGGTCAATGGCTGTTTTTGCCGTCTTCACATCTTGGAGAAAATAAAAATGTCTTCCTTTCCCACAGCAAGATCCGATCACTCGTTTTGTAAAATCTGAGGATTGGAACTGAGTTGAGTGATGTAAGTCAACATATGCAAAACCCATACTTTCATCTATTGTAAACCTTTTAATCTCTTTTTCAAATCGAATGACTCCTTCTGAAGCTAAAAAACCGATCACCAATTCTTTCAAATGATCTGGTGAACAAACGAGTGTGACAAACTCTTCACCATTCACCAGCACGGTTAAAGGGAATTCTTCTACAACTTCATCTGTTTTACATGTCATTTGACCTTTGCGATATTGGTGTATGCGTCGTTTCGTTTTAACAGAAGGATTCATGATCTGATCTTCCTTTCAACACAAATTTAGTTATATGAACCAGACGAATTGTGATATTATTTTAAAAAGTCATAAAAATGTAACATATTTCTATCTTATCAAACTTTTTGTTTGCTTTATATGGAGGGAACACAATGAATAAAACAAAAAATCGTTGGCTGATCGCTACAAGTGCTGTGGGGATTCATTTATCTATCGGATCTGTTTATGCATGGAGTGTTTTTACGAATCCTTTACATCAAACCTTTCAATGGTCATTAACAGAAATAAGCCTGACATTTAGCATTGCTATTTTATTTTTAGGTTTATCAGCTGCCTTCATGGGGCATTTCGTTGAAAAGTATGGGCCGAGGGCATCAGGGCTCTTCTCAGCTATTTTCTTCGGCATTGGGATGACTGGATCAGGGTTTGCTGTCCACATGTCTTCATTACCTCTCCTCTATTTATTTTATGGTGTACTCGCTGGAATCGGATTAGGTGTAGGTTATATTGCTCCAGTATCAACATTAGTCAAATGGTTTCCAGATCGAAGAGGACTCGCAACGGGTTTAGCCATTATGGGTTTTGGATTTGCTTCTCTGATTTGCAGTCCCATTATTCAATTTCTCATTGAAAAAGTTGATATTGCAAATACCTTCTATATTCTCGGAATCTCTTATTTTATCATCATGGTCGTTTCATCTCTTTATTTATCACCACCAACACCTGATGATGTCAAACAATTTAACGTGCTAAAAACAAGCCAAAGGAAAATTCCTCAAGATTTATCACAGCTCACCGCAAATGAAGCCATTAAAACACGGCGCTTTTATTATTTGTGGATCATGCTCTTTATCAATATCACATGCGGAATTGCTATTATTTCTGTAGCATCACCACTTGCTCAAGAAAGTGTTGGTTTCACGGCCGGTGCAGCAGCTACTCTTGTTGGAATTTTAGGTGCTTTTAATGGGCTAGGACGGATCGGATGGGCATCCTTCTCTGATTATATCGGAAGGCCAAATACGTATACGATTTTCTTTACTATACAGCTCATTGCTTTTCCCTTACTTCCCTACTTAAAAGAACCGCTCATCTTTTCAATCGTGATGGCAATCATTTATACGTGCTACGGAGGAGGGTTTGCTTCAATTCCAGCCTATATCGGAGATTTATTTGGTACGAAGCAGCTAGGTGCCATACACGGTTATATTCTCACCGCTTGGGCCGCTGCTGGTTTAGCAGGACCTTTATTTTCCTCCTTTATTCGTGACATTACAGGCAATTACACACAAAGTCTCATGGTCTTCTCTGGCCTATTTTTCATTGCGTTTATCATATCTCTTCTCATTCGGAAGGATATTAAACAACTTCGTGAATCAAATCTTACTGCTCCTTCTTCTGTCACGGTCCGCTCTTAAGATGAATTTGACAGAATGACAATCTACAGGTAATTTTTAGATATGAAAACGCTTTACAAAGTGATAGGAGGGTGGCGATATCATGGGAAAAACAAAACACAAGGGGCCTATTAAACTCAACAAAAAACCCTCACCAAAGCTATGGGCCTCTTTTGCTCCTATGGGGCTTGGAAAAGTAAAACCGAAACACATTCGAGACACAATGAAAGTGGCATGGGAGAACAAAGATAACCTCCCCTATGCGTACCGTATATTGACTCAGGGCGTTTGTGACGGCTGCGCTCTTGGTGTATCAGGTTTATACGATCAAACACTAGCAGGACCCCATATATGCACAACAAGACTGAATGTGCTACGGCTTAACACAATGCCAGCTATTGATCCAAAATGGTTCGAAGATATTGAGCGGCTCAAACAAATGGATAGCACGTCTCTTCGAAAACTTGGGCGTATTCCTTATCCCCTGATTCGAAAAAAAGGTGAGAATGCCTTTACACGCATTTCTTGGGATGGTGCATTAGATCAAATCGCCGCTAAAATCAAATCGATTGATAAACGTCAGCTTGCTTTCTATTTAACGGCTAGAGGGATTACGAATGAAGTGTACTATACTGCGGCGAAAGCTGCGCGATTTATTGGAACAAATCATATCGATAATGCTTCTCGTATTTGCCATTCACCAAGCAAAACCGCTCTTAAACGCTCCCTGGGTATAGGTGCATCCAGCTGTAATTACAGTGATTGGATTGGAACAGATGTATTGATATTTTGGGGCTCTGTTGCAGCAAACAACCAGCCGGTTTCGACTAAATATATGTACGCCGCTAAAAAGAAAGGAACCAAAATCATTGTCATCAATCCATATAAAGAGCCTGCAATGGAAAAATATTGGGTCCCTTCTATTCCAGAAAGTGCTTTATTCGGCACAAAAATAGCGGATGATTTTTATCAAGTCAATATAGGCGGCGATATTGCGTTTATGAATGGTGTCATCAAACATTGGTTTGATATGGAGGAGCAAGCGCCCCATTCCGCTCTTGACCATGAATTTATCCAAGCGCATACAACCGGCATAAAAGATGTAAAGCAGCATGTCACTCAGTTAAAATGGGCGGATCTCGAAGCATCGTCAGGCTTATCTAAAGAAAGAATGAAGGAATTCGCTGTACTGCTTGCCAATGCCAATTCAGGGGTGTTTATTTGGAGTATGGGTCTCACTCAGCATCGCTTTGCCACTGATAATATATCACAAGTCGCAAACCTTGCCATGTTACGCGGGTTTATTGGCAGAAAACATTGTGGCGTTATGCCTATTCGTGGCCATAGCGGTGTCCAAGGTTCAGGCGAAATGGGTGCCGATCCATTCGTATTGCCCGGCAGTGATTTTGATGAAGAGAATATTAAAAGAATCGAGAAGATATGGGGATTTGATATTCCAAAATGGCATGGTGACACGATTGGGCAATCATTTGAAAAAATGGCTCTTCCAAAAGAACACCCGCAAAAGCTGAAGATGCTGTTTACTAGCGGTGGAAACTTTTTAGAAACAATGCCAAATCCTGAAGCGATTGAAAAAGCACTATCCGAGCTTGAACTCCGTGTCCATCAAGATATTATTTTGAACACCTCTACACTGGTAGAAGCAGAAGAGACTGTGATTGTTCTGCCTGCAATGACAAGATATGAACAGCCAGGCGGCGGTACATCAACCAGTACGGAACGCATGGTGTATTTCAGTCCGGAAATTGAAGGGCCACGCATTGAAGAAGCCAGAGCTGAATGGGACATTTATATTGACCTAGCAAAAAGGGTTCGTCCAGAAGATGCGAAGCTGATTCATTTTGACCATGCTGAAGACATTCGTCGTGAGATTGCCATCGCAAATCGGAACTATGATGGGATCCAGCATTTGCGTCATAAAGGGGATGTCTTTCAATGGGGTGGCGCATGGCTTTGCGAAGATGGGGTGTGTCCAACACCGGATGGAAAAGGACACCTGCTCCCAGCACAGCTGCCCCAATATCGAAAAACTGAGGGGCATTTCAATATCACGACAAGACGAGGCAAGCAATTCAACTCTATGATTTACAGTGAAAAGGATGCCTTTAATGGTGGAAAGCGGCATTCTATCTTGATGAATGAAGAAGATGCGAAAGAGCTTTACGTCCAAGAAGGCGATCCTGTTGTCCTTTTCAATCAATATGGATCCTACCAAGGAGTTGCTCAATTCGGAGAGCTGAAACGTGGAAATATTGCAGTTTATTGGCCTGAAGGAAACGTGTTAATACCAAAAGGAGTTTACGAAAGCTATTCCCAGATTCCAGAATACAATACCACCGCGATATTAGAAAAAGCCGAAACCTTTCATGCAAGAAAAGATCAGCACTACGTGGAGAAACGGATTGATGAATTAGAAACGACTTTAAATTGATCCTTTATGAAAAAACAGCTGGGGGTTTCTCCCCAGCTGTCTATTCACATCCTATTGACCAAAAGAGTTCGCTTCTTTTTGAAGAATATGATTCAATTCTTCTGCATTTGCTGCTGGTTGATATTGTCCACCACCAGCTTTGGCAACAGATTTTAGACTTTTTGCTTCTTTTTCATTTACATCGAAGCCAATGATGTTGACGATTGTGTCAATACCTTCTTCATGTAATTGCTTCGCTGCTTGTGATGGGCTTCCGCCACATGTTTCCTCACCATCGCTGACAACATATACAATATTTTTCCCTTCAGCTTGGTGATCTTCAAAATCTTGTTTCGTATCAGTTAATGCTTTGGCAAGTGGTGTCCAGCCTGTTGGACCATACACATTCAGCGCTTGTTGAAAGGCTGCTTGCTCATATGTTCCAAATCCATAAACTGCTTCGGAACTTGCACAAGAAACGGCTTTTCCTGCATTTTTATTCGTTCCTTCATGACCAAAAACACGAAGCAAGACTTGTGTATCTTCTGATAAAATACTTGCGAAACTTTGGATCGAGCGTTTTGCGATATCAATTTTCTTTTCGCCTTCAACTGATTGTGCCATGCTTCCGCTTAAATCAAGTAAAATCACCACGTGAGCAGGCTCCTTTTTCGTTACAGCATGAGCTGGTGAAGAAAGAAGCAGAACAAGACTCGCTAAAATGGTTAATATAATATTTCTTTTCATTAAAAAATCTCCCTTTTTTTCATTTGTACAGAAAAAGAGAAACGAAAGCATCAATCAATCGTTTCCCTTTTCTTCAGCAAGTTATTCGTGTAGTTTTAATGATTCTGCTGTAAGGATAGAACCCATTTCTTTCCCAGTGCTTGCTTGGTAGTAATGACCTTTACCAGCTTTAGCTACTTGCATCAATTGACCTTCATAGCCATCGTTAAAGTCTAATCCAATCACATTGACTACAGTAGATCCCTTTGAGTTATGAAGCTCTTTCGCTACTTTCACTGGATCTCCACCACAAGTTTCTTCACCATCAGTAATTAAGTACACAATGTGTTTTGTTCCTTTATGAAGCTGCTTATCTGCTTGCTTTGCACTTTCAAGAGCACGTGCAATCGGTGTCCAGCCATTTGGTCCAAGACCGTTTAGAGAGTTTTCGAAACTATCCTTTTCATAAGGCTGAACGCCATAAACGCCTCTAATGACTTCACATGATTGAGCTTTACCTGAGTTTTTGTTGTTTCCTTCAGACCCAAACAAACTCATACGGATTTTAGCATCTTTCGGAAGAGACTGAGCAAATTTAAATACCTCTTGTTTTGCTAAATCGAATTTGCGCTCTCCATCCACTTTTCTTGCCATACTTCCACTTGCATCAAGTAAGATCGTCACTCTTACATCTTTCTTATGTTTTTTGGCTGATGCTGCTTCTGCAAATACTGGTGAAGAGATTGACATTGATAATGTCAATACAGCTAAGGTTACGAGTGTAAATACTTTTTTCAACATGCTTTTCCTTCCTCCTTATGTATTTGATTGAAACATCTTAATCGTAAAATATTCTGTCTTGGAATGGTATAGGACTCGATCCCTTTTTCTCTTTTATCAAAATCACTAAAATTCTGTCAGATGTCTAGATATTTTCACCTAAAGACTCTTTTGTCACCCTCGTTTTCTCATTCTTTCGAGGGGCTTTGTATCGGCCATCGGTTCTTGTCGGGATGTAAATGTTTAAGATTTCCTGAGGTGCGTCTTAAGTCGCAATTTGTCACATTCTGTTCAAACCTCTTCACACATAAAAAAAGATGCCCCCATTTTGAGGCATCTTTGCTTTTATTTCTTAGCCATATATGTGTTCAGAAAGCGATCAGCTGATTCAATTTTTATCCCTTGATAATAATGTTTCACGATCGCCTCTACTTTTTTACCTGACTGTGCCATATAATGTGCACCATACTGACTCATGCCCACACCATGGCCATACCCTTTTGTCGTAATTACGATTTGCTGACCCTTTCGTTCCCATGTAAAGTCCGCAGAGTGCAATCCTAGTGATTCGCGAATGTCTCTACCCGACAATGTTTTTCCGTTAATGACGGCTTTGGCTACTTGATTGCCTGGTGTACGTTCTACAATTTCTCCCACCTGCTGTTGGCCAAGGGTCACACCCAGTTTTTGCTGAAATTCGCTCACTGTGATGGTTTTCTTGTTTTGGAATTTGGGTGATTTTTCGTCCCATTTGCTTGAGACGCTTTTCAAATAAGGGATTTCATTTTTCCAATAAGCTTCTGCATTTTCGGTTTTCCCATTACTTGTCGAAAAGAAGGAAGCATCAATTGGTTTTTCGTCATACGTCAGTACTTTCCCTTGTGTACTGGCGACCGCTTCTGTGACCTTTTTTAATTTCCAATTGTACGCTTTTCCCCAAATTTTCTTCAGTTCCTGTTTATTTTTGTACACTTGGAACATTTGGGTGTCATCTACAAGGGAACCCTGTGGAGATTTGACGGTTTTATCAATGATCATTTGTCTGACGATATACGTTCTAGCGGCGAGTGCCTGTGCCTTGAGCGCCTCAATTTCAAAATCGGCTGGCATTTCAGAAGCGACGACACCGATCACATACTCTTCTAAGGGGATGTTTTCTACCTGCTGATGCGCTGAACGGTAGACGGGAATGGAGACGGGTGATTGTTTCAATTTGACTGAACCTTTCACTTCTTTTTTAACTGATGGTTCTGCTGCTACGTGTTGGCTGGCCGCTGGTTTTCCTTGGAACGTCGGCAACACGAGTAAGGTTGGAATCATTAAAATGATGATGCAAATTCCTGCGATTGTCCATATCATTGGTTTCATTTGGCTGCCCCCATTTGTCATTGAATCTCTTTTATCCTATGGGCAAGGACAAGCTAATATGACAGCTTCTTTCATTCATTGGACAAGTCTTTTGATGATATGTTTGTGCTCTTCATCATTTGATTGACTGTTCGTCTTTATGAATAAAATTTAAAATGATTGGATACACTAATGATAAGCTTTTGAAAATGCAACCAGTCTATGATTCTAAAAAAAATCAGCATGCCCAAATGGACACACTGATTTCTTTTATCATTACGCGTTCAGATCTGATACAACTTGTTCTTGTGTCACATCTGCTGATTCATCATTTACTCTTTCAATATCTGCACCGATTGCTGCTAGTTTTTGGTGGAAGTTCACATATCCACGATCAATATGCTTCAATTCAGTGACACGTGTATGACCTTCTGCCACTAATCCAGCAAGTACAAGTGCTGCTCCTGCTCTTAAATCAGTCGCTGCCACTTCAGCACCTTGAAGTTGAACAGGTCCATTGATAATCACAGAGCGACCCTCAATTTTAATATCGCCATTCATGCGGCGGAATTCTTCAGCATGCATAAAACGATTTTCAAACACAGTTTCTGTGATCATGCTTGTTCCGTTCGCACGAAGCAATAGCGCCATCATCTGAGATTGCATATCCGTTGGGAACCCAGGATGCGGCATTGTTTTTAGATCGATTGGCTTGAGCTCAGATGGTCCAATGACTCTTAAACCTTCTTCTTCTTCAATGATCTGAATACCCATTTCTTCCATTTTTGCCACAAGTGAAGTCATGTGCTCAGGCACAGCGCCTTTTACAAGAACATTTCCTTCAGTAATGGCTGCTGCCACCATAAACGTACCAGCTTCAATTCGGTCAGGGATGATGTTGTGTTTTGCACCGTGAAGTGTTTCTACACCTTCGATTTTGATTGTACCAGTTCCAGCCCCGCGAACCTTACCGCCCATGGCATTAATGTAGTTTGCCAAGTCAACAATTTCAGGTTCTTTTGCTACGTTTTCTAAAATCGTCGTTCCTTCAGCCAATGCTGCTGCCATGATGATGTTTTCAGTTGCCCCTACACTTGGGAAATCCAAATAGATTTTTGCACCTTTTAAACGGCCATTTACTTCAGCCTCGATGAAACCATTACCTACTTGAATTTTAGCTCCCATTGCTTCAAAGCCTTTTAAATGCTGATCAATTGGTCTTGAACCAATCGCACAACCACCAGGTAATGCAACTCTTGCATGACCTGTTCTAGCTAAAAGTGGTCCCATGACGAGCACAGATGCTCTCATTTTACGGACGTACTCAAACGGAGCCTCAGTTTCTAGTGCATGAGATGCATCTACTGATACTTCGTTATTTTCAAAATGTACTTCTGCTCCTAAATGACGTAACACTTCATTGATTGTATATACATCGGAGAGCGTAGGTACATCACAAATTACGCTTTTTTCTGTACTTGCTAACAAAGATGCAGCGATAACTGGTAAAACGGCATTTTTTGCGCCTTCTACTTTAACTGTGCCGTTTAACTTTTGACCGCCGCGGACGATGATTTTTTCCAAGGTCTTCCCCTCCGCGTCCCAAATTCTCTATATTAATATTCAGTCGTTACGATTGGTGTGCCAACCGTAATCGTATGATTTTCGTTCATTTCCGAACTTCTGATGGCAATTTGAACATTCATTTTATCATTTGAAGTCATAATGAACTGTTCCCACTTCTCTGTGTAAGCGGAAAGCGACACAAAATTAGACTCAACGAGATACTCAACTGGTTTTGCTTGAAATTCATTTGCTATCATTTCAGCTTTTTTTTGCAAAACAACATCCATCATACCATTTACATGACCATCGAGACAAGTAAAAATCACAAATTTTTCTTGTAATATGCTTTTTGCATGACGTACGAACTGATCATATGTATGCTCCCAGGTATTCAGTGGGCGAGCACCTTTTTGCTCATATAATAAATACGACTTTTGGTTTGATTTTGTGTCGGTCTTCACGAGTAAAATTTTCGATAATGTATCATTTTTTTCATCTTTGTAAATTCCTGTGACTTTGGTGACATGTTTCTCTTTTTTTTCGGTCCACTCATACTGTCGTAGTTCGTCTTTCAAACGTTTCACTTTTTTTGAAAATTGTTCGGATGAAATGTCTATATTTGTTTTGGCATGAAGCGTCCATCCACTTACTTCGATTTGCTGGTTTTTCATACCTTCTGCTATTTGGGCGAGCGTGGATGTTTCTTCCGCCCGAACACCTTGAATCATCAGAACAAAAAAAAGAATAAATGCAAATAATGGCCAACCTTTTAAATACTTTCTCACTTGTCATTCCCCCTTGCTACAAGTGTTGCCGCAAGGAGATCAATGCATACGTGGAAAAGTCATCAAAGGCCATATTTTTGACACTTCTTTTTACGTTCCCGCAGAAGGCAGTGACCAAACCTTTTATGTTAAAACATATAAGGGATTTGTCTGGAGAAATTTAAATAATCAAGGAAGAAATTGCTGACTGCCGATGCAATAGCAATCGTGAGCAGCATCATGAGCAATCTAGCTTGAATAATTTTTCCTTTTTTAATCAGTGGATCAATATTCACCGCAAGCAATGCCCACCACGTAATGGCGATAAAAAATAGGTGGATCACAATACTGACAATTGCTTGTTGTCCTACGTCTTCCATACACTTGAATCCTCCTTTTATTGATTTCTGTAAAGGAAAACTCCCTTTCATTATATCCTCCAAAATCGGAAAGATGAATCATTTGGAAAAAAGAGCTACATTTAGAGTGAATCCCCTCTTATTCTGATGCGAAGGAGATGATATACTGCGGTGGAAGGAGCTGATCATATTTGAAAGATTCTTTTCCTGACTTTGTTGATTTGTACGGAGAACTGGTTCCCTCATTTGAACATGAATGGGAAGCCATTGCTTTCTACTTTGATTATAGACAGACACAGCTAGAAGAATTAGCACAATTGTGTCATTTTCATAACATTTCTTTGGATTACTCAGAGGAAAGCCTTTATCAGTTAGAGTCATTATACTTCGATGCCTTCCGTCAGCAGCTTTTTGCTGAGTGGAAAATGCCTATTGATGCATTGGAAGCGATGTTGAGTGTGTACATGGGAGAGGTTGTCATCAAGCATCATTCAGATGCTGATTGGGTCGTGCGGCCTTATATGGACTCTTCGCATCAATATACCCTTGGCTTGCGCCGAAACAATAAAACGTGGCATAGTACGCATTTTTGCGAGCATTTATATCTTGAAAAGCAAGCATCTCATCCGTATGTGTCGATGTATCAGTCTCTCATGTCATCCTAAAAAAATCCTTCTTATCGCAATGATAAGAAGGATTTTCTGTTTTATTTCCCTGCTACATTTAAACGGTTTAATGCCCGTTTTAATGCGAGTTCCGCCCTGCGTACATCACTTTCATTCGGGTGGTTCAAATGCTCTTCAGCACGCTGTTTCGCTGATTTTGCACGATCGACATCAACTTTGTCTGATGTTTCAGCAGCCTGAGCAAGAATGGTTACTTTTTCGGGGCGAACTTCAACAAATCCACCGCTTACTGCAACCAATTCAGTTGATCCACTATGTTTTAAGCGAACTGCACCGATTTTTAGCGGAGCAACCATTGGAACGTGGCCAGCTAAAATTCCAAGCTCACCGCTTTCTGCTCTTACACTGACCATTTCCACATCCGCTTCATACACTGGGCCGTCGGGAGTAACGATATTGACTTGAACGGTCTTCATGCTTTTACCCTCCTAAGGACCAGATTAGGCCTCTACACCCATCTCTTTGGCTTTTTCAACCACTTCTTCAATGCGACCGACTAAGCGGAATGCATCTTCTGGAAGGTGATCGTATTTACCAGATAAGATTTCCTTGAAGCCTTTAACAGTTTCTTGCAATGGCACATAAGAACCTTTTTGGCCAGTGAACTGTTCTGCTACGTGGAAGTTTTGAGATAGGAAGAATTGAACACGACGAGCTCTGTGTACCACAAGCTTATCGTCCTCAGATAATTCATCCATACCTAAAATGGCAATGATATCTTGCAATTCTTTATAACGTTGCAATGTTTGCTGAACTTCACGCGCGATCGCATAATGCTCTTCGCCAACAATCTCAGGTGCAAGGGCACGAGATGTTGAAGCAAGTGGATCTACCGCTGGGTAAATCCCCATCTCTGTCAACTTACGCTCAAGGTTTGTCGTTGCATCAAGGTGAGCGAACGTTGTAGCTGGAGCTGGATCTGTATAGTCATCCGCAGGTACATAGATCGCTTGAATCGATGTAACCGATCCTACGTTTGTAGACGTGATACGCTCTTGAAGCTGACCCATTTCTGTTGCAAGAGTTGGCTGATAACCTACCGCTGAAGGCATACGTCCAAGAAGGGCTGATACTTCAGAACCTGCTTGTGTAAAACGATAGATGTTATCGATGAAGAACAATACGTCTTGACCTTGTTCATCACGGAAATGCTCTGCCATTGTCAAACCAGTTAGAGCTACACGCATACGTGCACCTGGTGGCTCGTTCATTTGGCCGAAGACCATCGCTGTTTTTTCGATAACGCCAGAATCTTTCATTTCGTAGTAAAGGTCATTTCCTTCACGTGTACGCTCTCCAACACCAGCGAATACAGAAATACCGCCGTGTTCTTGTGCGATGTTGTTGATCAATTCTTGAATCAGAACGGTTTTACCAACACCGGCTCCACCGAATAGACCGATCTTTCCACCTTTGATGTAAGGAGCAAGAAGGTCAACAACTTTGATACCTGTTTCAAGAATTTCAACTTCTGTAGAAAGTTGATCAAAAGAAGGCGCTTGTCTGTGGATTGGGTCTCTTTGCGCTTCCACACCAAGTGGCTCATCTAAGTCAATGTTATCTCCCAGTACGTTGAATACACGTCCAAGTGTTACGTTACCAACTGGTACTGAAATTGGTTTTCCAAGGTCTACAGCTTCCATACCGCGCTTCACACCGTCTGTTGATGCCATTGCGATGGTTCTCACTGTATCATCACCTAAATGTAGTGCTACTTCTAAAGTTAAGTCGATATCAACTTCACTTTCGCTTTCCGCTTTATGCGAAACTTTGATCGCATTATAAATCTCAGGCAAGTGACCGTCTTCAAAACGAACGTCTACGACTGGTCCCATGATCTGACTGATGCGTCCTGTTTTCATTGCATTCCCTCCTGACAATTATTTCTATTCTAAGGCAGCTGCTCCGCCGACAATTTCTGTAATCTCTTGTGTAATCGCTGCTTGACGAGCACGGTTGTAAGAGAGTGTCAGGCTGTCGATCAATTCTTTTGCGTTGTCTGTTGCACTCTTCATTGCTGTCATCCTTGCAGCATGTTCACTTGCTTTGCTGTCAAGAAGCGCACCGAAAATCAAACTCTCTGCATATTGAGGAAGGAGAACTTCAAGAATTTCTTCTTCAGAAGGCTCAAACTCATAAGATGCGGAACGTTTATTTGGTGTCGCTGCGGCCGAAAGGTCCGTTAGCGGCAATAATTTTTTCTCTGTTACTTCTTGTGAAATGGCACTGACGAAATGGTTATAGAACATGTAAAGCTCATCAAACGCTTCATCAGAGAACATTTGCACTGTACTGCTTGCTAATTCTTTAATATCAGCAAACGCTACTTCGTCTCCAAGCCCTGTTACTTCAGAAATAACTGGAATACCACGCTTTTTGAAGAAGTCGCGTCCGATTTTACCAATCACAATCACCGCATATTCATCAGCAGATTGATGACGAGATTGAATGGCTTGGTAAGCGGCACGTAAAATCGAGCTGTTAAAAGGTCCTGCAAGTCCTCGATCAGATGTAATGACGAGATACCCTGTTTTCTTAACAGGTCTTGAAAAAAGCATTGGGTGCTTAGCACTTGTTCCAGTTGCGATTGCCGCAACGACTTCTTGGATTTTCTCCATGTAAGGAACAAAGGACTTCGCATTATTTTCAGCACGATTCAGTTTCGCAGCTGATACCATTTGCATCGCTTTTGTGATCTGACTCGATTTTTTTGTTGACGTGATCCTTGACTTAATATCGCGTAATGAGGCCAAAGATTTCACCACCTTTTTTCAGGAATCCGTGTTCATTTACGTGAAAAGAGAGAAAAAGAGAATCTTTTTCTCTCGGAAAGATTACTAATTAGTTGCTTGGTGCAAACGTACGTTTAAAGCCTTCGATCGCTGCTTTCCACTCTTCATCAGCAGGCATGTTTCCTGTTTGAGAGATTGTGTCAAACAAGTCTTTATGGTTTTCTTCAATGTACATGAATAACTCAGCTTCAAAGCGTTTGACATCAGCAATCGCTACATCATCTAAGTATCCTCTTGTCAGTGCATAAAGAATCGCTACTTGTTTTTCAACTTTCAGCGGTTTGTTCAAGTCTTGTTTTAAGACTTCAACTGTTCTAGCACCACGGTTTAATTTGGCTTGAGTCGCTTGGTCTAGATCAGATCCAAACTGAGCGAATGCTTCAAGCTCACGATAAGAAGCAAGATCCAGACGAAGTGTACCTGCTACCTTTTTCATCGCTTTGATTTGTGCAGAACCACCTACACGAGATACAGACAATCCTGCGTTTACCGCTGGACGTACGCCTGAGAAGAAGAGATCAGATTGTAAGAAGATCTGTCCATCTGTGATTGAGATAACGTTTGTTGGGATATATGCAGAGATATCACCAGCTTGCGTTTCTACGAAAGGCAATGCTGTGATAGAACCGCCACCCTTTTCATCACTAAGCTTCGCTGCACGCTCTAATAAACGAGAGTGAAGATAGAAAACATCACCAGGGAATGCTTCACGGCCTGGAGGACGACGAAGCAATAATGAAAGCTCACGGTAAGCTGCCGCTTGTTTAGAAAGGTCATCATACACAACAAGCACATGCTTGCCGTTATACATGAATTCCTCACCCATCGTTACACCTGCATAAGGAGCAAGGTAAAGAAGTGGAGCTGGCTGTGATGCAGAAGCTGTGACAACGATTGTGTAGTCAAGCGCACCATGCTTACGAAGTGTTTCAACAACACCACGAACAGTTGATTCTTTTTGTCCGATCGCTACATAGATACAGATCATGTCTTGATCTTTTTGGTTAAGGATCGTATCAATTGCAACAGATGTTTTACCTGTTTGACGGTCCCCAATGATCAATTCACGCTGTCCGCGTCCGATTGGAATCAAGGCATCAATTGCTTTAATTCCCGTTTGAAGCGGCTCATGTACCGATTTACGATCCATAACGCCTGGTGCTTCACTTTCGATTGGACGTGTTTTGCTTGTTAAAATTGGACCTAGTCCATCAACAGGCTGACCAAGTGGGTTCACAATACGTCCGATTAACTCTTCTCCTACTGGAACCTCCATGATACGACCTGTACGTTTTACGTCGTCACCTTCACGGATATCTTTGTAAGGTCCTAAGATTACGATACCTACGTTAGACTCCTCAAGGTTTTGAGCCATACCCATTACACCGTTAGAGAACTCAACAAGCTCTCCTGCCATAATGTTGTCAAGGCCATGTACACGCGCGATACCGTCCCCTACTTGAATGACTGTACCGACATCTTTTACTTCAATTTCAGATTGATAGTTTTGGATTTGCTGCTTTATCAGCGCGCTAATCTCTTCAGCTTTGATACTCACTAAGGTTTCACCCCTTCTAACGATTTTCGCCTGCAAGCTGACGTTCAATGCGGGAAAGCTTTCCGCTAACACTGCCGTCATAAATGCGGTTTCCGATACGGATTTTCACTCCGCCTATTAGATCCTTGTCAATCACGTTTTCTACACGCAGTGATGTGACTCCGGCTTTTTTGGCAAATACTTCAGATAAAGATTGAATTTCAGCTCCGCTGAGCGGTTTAACTGAATACACGATCGCATCGTCTATTTGTTTCGTACGGTTTGCAAGTTTCACAAACTCAGACGCCATTTCAGGAAAAATATTCGTGCGCCCGCGGTCAATCAGTAAATACATTGTGTGCAAAACATATGTCGAAACACCTTTGAAAGCTTCTGCAATCAGATGTTTCTTTTTGTCTGCCGTAATCTTCGGATGAACAAGAAAGTCATTTAATTCTTGGTCAGCCTTCAGAACTTTTTTGATCTCATTCAGCTCTTTTTCAGTTTCGTCTACTGCCGAAGAAGCAAGAACGATGTCAAAAAGAGCAGAAGCGTAACGCTTAGAGACAATAGTCACGCTCATCGGCTTTCGCCTGCCTCTTTAAGATACTCTTGGATCAATTTCTCTTGTGCTTGCTCATCAAGTTCTTTTTCAATCACTTTAGAAGCAATTAATACAGAAAGTGATGCAACTTGCTCTCGCAGTGCAGCCACAGCTTGTTCTTTTTCTTTCACGATTTCAGTTCTAGCAGACTCTTTCAAGCGCTCTGATTCTTGACGCGCTGCTTGAATGATATCTTCTTTTTGTTTCTCACCAATCTTTTTCGCATTTTCGATGAGTGTATGTGATTCTTCGCGTGCTTCTTTCAATAAGACACGTTGTTCTTCAAGAAGCTTTTCAGCTTGAACGTGCTTTTCTTCAGCACTTGAAATTTCATTTCCTATATAATCTTCACGCTGTTTCATAATCCCTAATAAAGGCTTAAGCGCAAATTTCTTTAAAAGTGCAAGCAGGATGAGCATAGCGATCAGCTGGAATATGATATCTCCGGTGTTTAGACCTGCTCCTAAAACTACTGGTAACTGAGACATTTAGTACGGCAACTCCCTTCTTTAAATAATATGTTAAGAAACAAAACATAAAGGAATGGCGAAGTTTCGAACTAATCTGATCTTCGCCATTAAAATTCATATTAGAACGCTTCTCACATATTAACCAAAGAATGCCAAGAATGCGATAACGACAGCGATAATTGGAAGTGCCTCAACTAAAGCTACCCCGATGAACATAAGTGTTCTTAGTTCTCTACCAGCTTCTGGCTGACGAGCGATTCCTTCTACTGTTTTAGATACGATTAGACCGTTACCAATACCTGCTCCTAGTGCTCCTAAACCGATTGCAATTGCTGCTGCTATTAAATTCATTAAAAAGCTCCTCCTTTAAAATAACGTCCTTTTTGGACTCTCAATTTTTTAGTGTTCGTCGCTGACTTTATGGGAGATATACACCATTGTCAGCATGGTGAAGATAAATGCCTGGATGGTTCCGACAAACAAACTGAATGCCTGCCATACAATCATCGGCACGATGGCACCTAATGTACCAATGATACCTAGTGCAAGGTTTTGCGAATAGAAATTAGTCGCAAGTCCTGCAAGTAAACCAAGAAGAATCTCTCCAGCGAAAATATTTCCATAAAGACGCAAACCAAGTGTTAATGTGTTTGCAAATTCTTCAATAATTTTCAGCGGTACTAAAAGTGGGATTGGTCTAAAGTAGTCTTTTGTATATTCCTTGACTCCTTTTGCTTTAACACCATAGTAGTGTGTCAATCCCATGACCATAACCGCTAGTGTCATTGTGATTGCAGGATCAGCAGTTGGTGATTTCCACCATAAGTTGTGATCGACCGTAATCGAGAATGGCAGTCCAAGCATGTTTGAAACAAATATGTACATGAGTAATGTAACGCCAAGCGCTAGAAATGGGGCTCCTGTTTTCATGTCCATCGAACTACCTATGATATTTCGAACAAAATCAACAATCCATTCCATGAAGTTCTGCGCCTTTGTCGGACGAATAGCCAGAACACGAGTAGTCAGCACCGCTATGAGAAGAACGATGATACTAGCAATCGTAATCATGAGAACATTGGATAAGTTGAACGTTAACCCTAAAAATTCTGTAGTTTTTGAACTGTGACCCAAAGAGTATTCACCTCTCTTCCATAGTAGAACGTTTAAGTTGAATGAAGGAATCTATCATAATGACAGGATATATTGTCATTAATCCTATAACAACACCTGCCAGATGAACTTCGTTAGGGTAACGCCAAGCAATCGCTACTGCGAGAATTGCGTTGGCCCACCTGGCTGTACTTCCCATTGAACGAATAGATTTTCCTTTTTTAACTGCTCGATCAAAAGCATGCATTCTCCGAATAAGCAGGAATAAATTAAAGAAAGCAAAAATTGTGCCGATAATGAAACCAAGAAACAGTGGTTTAAAACCAGGCATGGCATAGCCAAACACAAAAATTGCCAATAAATAGAACATATATTTACTCTGTCTGCGGAAAATGACGTTTGGATCGTTCATTCATCTGACTCCCGATGAAAAATATTGTAAAAAAGGTGATAAATGGTGATGAAAACTGCGTAGAAGACGCTTATGATAAGCCGTCCTGTTTGAAAAAAATCAATCACCCATCGGTCTAATTGTGCAATCAGACTTGAAATCTTTAGATCTATGGGATTCTGCTTCATTCGCTGATACAAACCCTGATTATTAAAGGGTTCACAATGAGGATTAGTAGAGTGCTATAGGCTATGAAAACCTTACCATAATACCCTCGTTTAGCATACAATAGCGTCTATGATGTGTCAATCCGTTGAAAGTTAAAAAACTTTTCTATAATGAGAGAGCACACAAAATGTTCACAATTTCATCAAACTTTAGGAGAGATGTGACATTCATTCAAAAAAACTGCTAATGTTCAGTATACATTGATTTTTCTAAGAACGATATCAACCGTTTGTCATATTTTTCAAAAAAGCCCACATGCACGTTTGCATGTGGGCTTTTCATGAATCATTCTTATTTTGTTCCATACATACGGTCACCAGCATCACCAAGACCTGGGATGATGTAACCTTTTTCGTTTAACTTCTCATCTAATGCTGCAATGTAGATATCAACATCTGGATGATGCTTTTGCATTTCTTCTACACCTTCTGGCGCAGCAATCAGACACATGAAGCGGATGTTTTTCGCACCGCGTTTTTTCAAGCTGTTTAATGCTTCTACTGCTGATCCGCCCGTTGCAAGCATTGGGTCTACTACGATAAATTCACGCTCTTCCACATCAGATGGAAGCTTCACATAATATTCAACAGGCTTTAATGTCTTCGGATCACGGTATAAACCGACATGTCCCACTTTGGCAGCTGGAATGAGTTTCAAAATCCCGTCTACCATTCCAAGACCTGCTCTTAAAATCGGCACAACTCCGAGTTTTTTACCTGAGATCACGTTTGATTTAGCGACTTGTACAGGTGTTTCTACATCTACCTCTTCAAGCGGTAAGTCTCTTGTGATTTCAAATGCCATTAATGTTGCGACTTCATCCACTAGCTCTCTAAATTCTTTTGTTCCTGTATGAACGTCACGAATATATGTAAGTTTGTGCTGAATAAGCGGGTGATCAAATACATAAACCTTTGCCATTGCTTGCTACAACTCCTTTTCTGTCATCTTCCGGTGAACTTTGCACACTTCCTACAATTCTACATAAAAAGACATCATCTTTCAATATGATTCGCAAATCCTACAAAAAAAACCCACATGCCAAAAATAGGCAAATGGGTCTGCATTTTAATAATCTAATTCATGATATAGAGGGAAACGAGCTGTCAGATCAGATACACGCTTTTTCGCCTCTTCTAATTTCGCTTCATCTTCATGATGTTTCAGAGCAAGCGCAATAATGGAACCGACTTCTTTCATCGCTTCTTGATCGAAGCCACGGCTTGTCACTGCTGCTGTACCTACACGTACACCACTTGTAACAAATGGTTTCTCTGGATCATAAGGAATCGCATTTTTGTTCACTGTGATACCAATTTCATCAAGAACGTTTTCTGCAATTTTTCCTGTAATGCCAAGAGAGCGCAAGTCGATGAGAACAAGATGGTTGTCTGTTCCACCAGATACAAGCTGAATATCCTCAGATAAAAGTGTTTCAGCTAGTTGTTTTGCGTTATCAATCACGTTTTGTGCATATGTTTTGAAATCTCCGTTCAATACTTCACCGAAAGAAACAGCTTTTGCAGAGATCACATGCATGAGTGGTCCACCTTGAATACCAGGGAAGATCGATTTGTCGATCTTTTTACCAAACTCTTCACGGCATAGAATCATTCCGCCGCGAGGTCCGCGCAATGTTTTGTGAGTTGTCGTTGTCACAAAATCAGCGTAAGGAACTGGATTTGGATGAAGACCTGCTGCAACAAGACCCGCGATGTGAGCCATGTCTACCATAAAGTAAGCACCGACTTCATCGGCAATTTCACGGAACTTTTTGAAATCAATTTGACGTGGGTAAGCACTTGCCCCCGCTACGATTAGTTTCGGCTTATGCTCACGTGCTTTTTCAAGTACATCTTGGTAGTCGATATGTTGTGTTTCTTTATCTACACCGTATTCTACAAAGTTGTACTGTACGCCGCTAAAGTTTACAGGGCTTCCATGTGTTAAATGCCCGCCATGTGATAAGTTCATGCCTAGCACTGTATCGCCATGCTCAAGGATTGTAAAGTATACGGCCATATTCGCTTGAGCTCCTGAGTGAGGCTGTACGTTCACATACTCAGCGCCAAAAATTTCTTTTGCGCGGTCACGTGCGATATCTTCTACAACGTCTACATGTTCACAGCCGCCATAGTAACGTTTACCAGGGTAACCTTCTGCATATTTGTTTGTTAAGACAGAGCCCTGCGCTTCCATGACTGCTTCGCTTACGAAGTTTTCTGATGCAATTAATTCGATTTTGTCCTGCTGGCGTTTCCGCTCTAGTTGAATTGCTTTGAATACTTGTGCGTCTTGCTCAGGTAAATGTTTCATCAGCGAAATCCTCTCCAATCTATTTCCATTCGATGTTTTCACCATCTCATTGTACACGGTTTTTGAGTAAAATGTAAAAGTTTTTTTTGGAAAATCGACTTCTTTTTTATGAAAACCCGAATATTCAAAGGGTGAAGCGTCTTCATCATTCAACATTATATTAGAAATATATCCGAACTATGATCTTGTATAAACGGCTCGTTCTCCGCCAATCAGCTTTGGACGAGTTTTTGCAAACGTCACATGTGCTTGTCCTAATTGATGACGGCTGAGACGGACCGGTACGGCTACCCGCTTTAAGTGCATGCCGATGAATGTATCACCGATATCAATACCTGCATGTGCTGAAATGGATTCAACCAGCACAGGGTGTTCCATTTGCTGATACGCATGAGCCGCCATAGAACCACCCGCCTTACGGACAGGTACTGCCGCTACAATCTCTAAGTTAAGCCGGTACGCCACCTCTTCTTCCACAACGAGGGCACGATTCAAATGCTCGCAGCATTGGAAGGCCAATTCAATTCCTGTCTCGCGTCTCAGTTGATCGAGCTCTTGATAAATAGCTTCAGCAATTTGCTCACTTCCCGCTGTCCCAATGTGCTCGCCAGCCACTTCTGACGTACTGCAGCCAATCACTAAAATGTGGCCAGCTCGCAGTTCAACTGTTTGATGAAACTCTTTTAACATTTCAAGCCAATCTTGACCAATGTTCATGTTAAGCGCTCCTTACAAGTGCTTTTCTTCGTAATCAGCGATTTTACCAATCCGCACAGCATGACGTCCTGCAGTAAATTCTGTTGTCAGCCAAATGTGAGCAATCTCTCTTGCCAGTCCTGGTCCAATGACTCGTTCTCCCATCGCAAGAACATTTGTATCGTTATGTTCTCTCGTCGCCTTTGCACTGAATGTATCATGCGCCAGTGCACAGCGGATGCCTTTCACTTTGTTTGCTGAAATGCTCATACCGATACCTGTCCCGCAAATCAAAATGCCTCGATCGACTTCCCCGTTTGCCACCATATTGGCTACAGGAAAAGCATAGTCAGGGTAGTCTACAGAACCTGATCCACATTCACAACCCATATCAATGTATTCAATCTTTAATTCATCCATTAGTTGTTTGATTTCTTCACGAATATTCGTTCCGCCGTGATCGGATGCAATGGCTACTTTCATCGGGCAATTCCTCCTAAGGGTGAGTTAATCTGTCATGTCTTACATTCATTCTTTATTTACAGTTATATTTTAACCTCTGCCTAGTCATTTGCAAACAAAAGCAGAAAAACCGTTTGCGCAACGGTTTTACAGGTTGTCCATTTATGAGGATTTATGATCCTGTTTAAGCTTTTTAGCAAGTTGATACAATAGCGTTTCTAGTTCATCTCGTGTCTCCTGATAAATGGAGAGGCTCCCTCCAAATGGATCCGACACGTCACCTTCTGATCCTGTCGCAAATTCTTTTAGAGTGAAGACCTTGTCTTTCACATGAGCATATTGCTCCACAATCAACTGTTTATGCTGAATCGTCATGGTGAAGACATAATCTGCTTCATGAAGAAGTTCTTCTGTTAGTTTAGACGACGAGTGATTCAGTGGAATGCTTTTCTCAAATAATGCTTCGACTGCTTGAGGAGAAGCCTTCCCTGCATCAGAGGCGAAGATGCCCGCTGATTTTACAGTGACCTGTAAGCCTTTTTCATCTGCAATGGAGGAAAAAAGGGCTTGAGCCATCGGACTTCTGCAAGTATTTCCCGTACAAACAAATAAGATATTCATCTTTCGACCTCCTTTTCTTCTATTATATAGCATTTCATTCTACATGTTATGTAAGGAGACAGGCTAGAGCGGAAATAATAATTTGATTCCAAAGGCTAGTAAAATCAATCCGCCAAGCACCCCGCTGTATGAACCTACCCATGACCGAACCTGTTTACCGAGTAATAATCCAAGCCATGTGAGCATCATACTAAAAAAGCCAAACAATAAAATGGTCATCAACACCCGAGAACCGTAAATCCCCAGGCTTAAGCCAACGGAAAAACTATCTAAACTCACACTTGTTGCAAAAAGAACGAGACCGGCCCCAACAGGTGCGATAAATGGCTTATCTTCTTTTCGGATAGAAGCGATGATCATTTGCAGACCCAGCACCAAAAGCAGCGCCCCGCCTATATAGGTTGCTAGGAGCCCAAGCCAGCCAGATAAAAGCTGACCTGTTAGCATGCCAAAAAGAGGCATAAACATATGAAATATCCCAATGACAAGTCCAATATAAAGGATTTGGCGGAATCTCAGCTGAATCATCCCCATGCCGAGTCCAACCGAAAAGGCATCCATTCCAAGTGCAAAAGCCATGATACTGAGTGTCAGCAATTCGCCAGCTAGTTCATTCATGTAAATCCCCCTTGGACACGCATTCTCCTTTAACCTATGTTTGTCCAAGAGAGGATAGAACTATTTGAATGAAGAGAGAGTGCGCCCTCCTGCCGCTTTTTGCAGACGGTTCATGATCGCAGAACCAACTCCCTGCTCTGAGAAGGCTTCTGAAATGATCAAGTCTACGTCCGTTTCGTCAAATTGTCTTAGCACACGATATAAGTTTGCCGCAACCGTTTCAGGCTTTTCTCTCCATCCACAGCTAAAGATAACATCCGCCGCAAACCATTCCTTCTTTTCTTCTGTCGTCAGCACACCTACTTTTAGTCCTTCAGCTCGGTACTTCTGAATGTGCAGCTGCATGTCTTCATCACTTCCATGAAATATATACATTTGTGCTTCAGGTGCATAATGTGTATATTTCATTCCCGGCGATACTGGCGCCTCATCCTTTTTCGTCAACCCTGGATCCGTGTTGACCGTTCCTACGACCTCTTCTAATGCTTCTTTTGTAATACCGCCCGGCCTTAAGATCACTGGAATCTCGTCTACACAAGATACAACCGTTGACTCCACGCCAATACCTGTTGAACCACCATCGACAATGCCTGCAATTTTCCCATCAAGATCACTCGCGACATGATCCGCAAGTGTCGGCGACGGTTTTCCCGAACGGTTGGCACTAGGCGCGGCAATTGGCAGACCAGCTGCTCGGATGAGTTCAAGCGCAACAGGATGATCAGGCATTCTTACGCCTACTGTAGATAAACCTGCCGTCACCTGCTTTGATAATGTGCCCGGCTTACAAGGTAGAACAATGGTGAGAGCGCCTGGCCAAAAGGCATCCATCAGCGCTGTTACTTTTTCATTTTCTATTTGCGCAAATTCATGAAGCTGTTGAACGTCCGCAATGTGAACAATCAACGGATTATCACTTGGGCGTCCTTTCGCTTCATAAATTTTCTTCACAGCCTCTGTCTCTTTTGCATTTGCCCCTAGTCCATAAACCGTTTCTGTCGGAAAAGCGACCACTTCATTCTGCCGCAACAACAGAGCTGCTTGTTCAATTTGTGGATAGTATGTGGATAAATCCTTTTTTAAATCCACAGACCACCTTTTTGTATTTAACATCATACAAACTCCTTTTAAAAAAGATAAAACTGTTGATATATCTCAATTATCCTTTTGAAAGTATAAAAGATGATGCTAAATAAAACAAGCGTTGTCCACAATTTGTGGATAACGCTTGTTTTACAGTGGATAAGTATGTGAATAAGTCCGGTGTTTTGTGATTAACTAGCTGTTTTTTGCAGCACAACCGCCTGCTCTTTTCCCAATGACTCTTTTGCATGCGCAGATACCCATACACTTTCTGGGATTTCCTCTATAGGCGTAAAGCCCATCAGCGCTAAAAAATCATGCGAAGAGGAGTGATTGGCTACAACATAAAAGGTGTCCACACCTTGTTTTTCCCCTAGCGTTTGAACACTTTGGAACAGAGAAACGATATGCCCCTGACCAAGTTTATCTGATATCACAAGTGATCTTAGCAATCCTTCTTGTTCATTTAGTCGTTCAAGACCTAAACAACCTGCAAGCTCACCGTCTGCATCTTCCATGACCACAAATGACGTACGCTCTGCAATCGTCACCCCGCCTTTTGCTTGGCCTTTTTTAAGAAAAGCATTAATGGCCGGAGCATCTTCTTCTGTCGCTATTCTTAATTGATAATACATGCTTTCACCTCTTTTTGTTCTCTTACTTCAACTCTATGAGGCAAAAACAGATTTAGACCTTTTTTAAGAGAAAAGACTAGAGACCCATTCGAACAGAAAGAATTTCACTTCACCCGTCTCTTCTTCTTTTACCACTTCATTGACAGATTCATTTGTTGGCTCTGCGGCTACCTGCTCTTTATCATCTCCTTCTGGTGAGGCGATCGCTTCTCCGTTTGAAAAATCGATAAAGCAGAGAGGTGGGAATAACACACACCACCAATTGGCTCCGTCTCCTTCCCCTAACGTAATCAAAATGGCTTCATATTTCCCAGCAGGATAAACAAAGTTGCCATATAGCTTTGTTGGAAATGAGGCTTTTTGAAAGCTGACCGATACGGATTGATCAATGTGTTGTTCCTTTAATTTTGCTTTGGCGATACGATTGATGTCTGGAAGCTTTGAACGAATCACACGTCTAGCTTCTTCAATGGATGTGAGGTCTTTCACCCACTCCGTTATATTGGCATTGACCTCATCTCGAATACTTCGTTTCACATCTTGATCTGCCGACTGGTCACTGTTGGCTAAAATGCGTAAACGAATGGCTTCATCTGGAATCACAACAGGCTGATTAGCAGAAGCAGCCGCCGTCTCCTCTTTTCCAAGGTTTGCAAAAGCACCACATAATAATAGAAACATATAAAGACAAATCATCATTTTACTTTTGAACATGATGTGTTCCCCCCACTTTTTCTCTTCGCTACAAACATTGTGTCCAGGAAACGCATCTCGTAAACAGCAAAAATGATTTTTTTAATAGATTATGAGTAAAAAACAACTACATGAGGTGAGCGAATCAATGTTTTTTCTGCATGCAAAAAAGCCATTCAACAACTTATGAACGGCTTTTTAGTGAGGATTGGTAATCGGAAGGGTACAATCTCCCATCCCAATCTCGGCTGATTTTTAAACCCGAATCTGTTTTGATGACTGTCATTGCACCTTTTTTCTCAATTTCCTTTTTGACCTTTCCTTTATGGTCAATAAATTGAATGATCATTTCATAGTCAAATTCAATCCTGTCATCGCTTTCATCTGAAGGTGTAAACGTAATTTTTTTCAGTTTAATTTGACAATCTTGATCTTTTGCTGCTTCTAATACACTTGGAAACATGCTGTCTTGTGTATATTCTTGATATTCATGCTCGGTTAAATAATCCTTCAACTTCTCCTTCATGTCAGATAGGTCATCCGTCCGATTCACTGTGTATTGTGCTTTTTTATAGTTTTCCCCAAATGCTGCTGCTTCTTTTTTAAAGCTCGGTTTACCGCAAGCACTCACAATCAATAGTACACTGACGATGACCAACACCATCGCATACCTTCTGTTCACACCATTCGCTCCTTCAAAACAAATTTATGTAAAAAATCATGATCAGAATGTTCATTCTTCTATATATACGTTTCCCTTTTACCATAAGTTTCATCTTTACATAATAAAATAGTCCGACTTTATTCAGCCGGACTTCCGTTTTGAATGTGTGCGCAAACCGCTCGATCCTTTCCGTTGATGTCCTTGATGATATGAACATCAGCTGAAGGGAACGCCTGCAAAAGAAGCGCTTTTACATCTTGTGCTTGTGTATGTCCTATTTCAAAGACAACCACTGCTTGCTGATGAAGTACCTTGTGGAGGTCACAGGCGATACGCTCATAAAACCACAGGCCATCACGCCCATCTGTCAGCGCATTGACAGGTTCATGCTTTGTGACAACCTCTGATAAACCATCCATTTCTTCTGCCGCAATATAAGGCGGATTGGAAATAAACACATCGACTTTGATGCCTTGAGCCATAATCGGTTCAAGTAAATCCCCTTGGACAAAATGAACGTCTGCACCAAGCGCTTCTTGATTTCGCTTTGCTACTTCAAGTGCTTCATGTGAAATATCCGTCGCTGTCACAGTGAGAGATTCTTTTTCAAGAGCTAACGTAATCGCAATTGCACCGCTACCTGTTCCTACATCAACAGCTTTGAGCGGCTGATCATTAGGAAACACACGATTCATCATGTTCAATGCCGCCAACACCACTTCCTCCGTTTCAGGACGAGGAATCAGAACATGTTTGTTTACCTCAAAAGGACGCCCATAAAAAAATTCAACACCCGTTAAATGCTGCACAGGCACTCCACGCTTGTGCTGCGCGACGAACTCACTGAATTGTGAATCTTGCTCCTCTGGCAGTGGATCATGAAAACGGGCAAGAAGTTCACTTCTGCTCCATCCAAGCACATGCATCAACATTAACTCTGCTGCGTTTTGGTCTCTGCCCGCTTCCGTTAACAAAGAAGAAGCCCATTTAAGGGCTTCAAAGATCGTTCGCTCTTTATTTTGCATTTTGAAGTTTTCTTGCTTGGTCTTCCATAATTAATGCATCAATGACCTCGTCAAGTTTTCCTTCTAAAATTTGATCAAGCTTTTGAATCGTCAATCCAATGCGGTGGTCCGTCACGCGGTTTTGCGGGAAATTGTACGTACGGATACGCTCTGAACGATCCCCTGTTCCAACAGCAGATTTACGGGTTTGGTCATATTCAGCTTGTGCTTCACGCTGGAATTTATCATAAATTCTCGCACGCAAAACTTTCATCGCTTTTTCTTTGTTTTTGATTTGTGATTTCTCATCCTGACAGGAAACCACTACACCGGTTGGAAGGTGAGTCAAACGAACAGCAGACATTGTGGTATTAACACTTTGTCCCCCTGGTCCGCTTGATGCAAATGTATCCACACGAATATCTTTTTCGTGGATATCAATTTCAACTTCCTCAGCCTCTGGTAATACAGCAACTGTCGCTGTTGATGTATGAATACGGCCGCCTGACTCAGTTTCAGGAACACGCTGCACGCGGTGTGCACCGTTTTCAAACTTTAGTTTAGAATATGCACCTTTACCGCTAATCATAAAGATGATCTCCTTATAACCGCCAGTTCCAGTGACACTCG
Source organism: Bacillus altitudinis 41KF2b (assembly GCF_000691145.1). Classification (GTDB taxonomy): domain Bacteria; phylum Bacillota; class Bacilli; order Bacillales; family Bacillaceae; genus Bacillus; species Bacillus altitudinis. Next base: position 116,187 of record NZ_ASJC01000004.1, read on the forward strand.
CTTCCATGACTTCCGTTTTCCACCCTTGCATTTCAGCATAACGGCTGTACATACGGTACAGGTTTCCTGCAAACAGCGCAGCCTCTTCTCCGCCCGCTGCACCACGAACCTCCACAATAACGTTTTTATCGTCATTCGGATCTTTCGGGATGAGCAAGATTTTCAGCTCGTCTTCTAAACGTTCTGTTTCCTCTGTGAGCTCTGAAATTTCTTCCTTGACCATGTCGCGCATATCGGCATCGAGCTTATCTTCCAGCATGGCTTTCGCATCACTTAGCTGATCATATGCCGCACGATATTGTCTATATACCTCAACAGTTTCTTGAATATCAGATTGTTCCTTCGAATATTCACGAAGCTTCTTAGGGTCGTTCACCACTTCAGGGTCACTTAAATATTCATTTAGCTTTTCATAGCGTTCTTCAATTGATTTTAAACGGTCTAACATGGTCTTCACCTCTGTTTTGTGCGTAACAGTCTAATTATAGTATAGCGGGGTATGACAGTCAAAAAAATTTCCAAAACAATTGATTTTCTGCAATTTTTCACTAGAAAACACGATCTTTGGCGATTGGTTACTTGTTTTGTCTAACGTGAAGGAACGGATGCTCACGAAAGAGAATGGTACTTGTAATTGAAAAAAGGGAGGGCATTTGGTTTGAATACAAATGAGGTTGCAAAGGAAATTGGTGTATCTTCAAAAACCATTCAGCGCTGGGTCAAACAGCTCAACATCCCTGTCGCCCGGAATGAACTTGGACATTACGAATTTCATGATGACATTGTCCAGCTGCTCAAAGAGGTCCAACACCAAATGAACGAAGGTGTGATTCTCCATGACATTAGACTGCCGATCCATGAAGAAACCGCCCAGCAATTATCACCTACTGTAGAAACTTCTGACTCATCAAAACGGATAGAAGCCTTAGAAAAACAAATGAAACAGCTCCTTCAAGAGCAATCACATGTCAGTCATATTGAAGCCCGTTTTCAAGAATTAGAACGGAAACTCGCTAAGAAAGCAGATGAAGGCGTTTCCTACCAGCTCCTCCAGCACAGAAGAGAAATTGAAGAATTAACTGCAAAATTAGAACGCCTCACAGCCACATTGACAAAACCAAAACCATCAAAAGAAGAAGAAAAGGAAAAGGCACACCCCGAAATGAAAAAAAAGCGTGCACTCTTCCCTCTGTTTCATTCATTTCGCTAAGAAAGGCTGCCTAACGAGGCAGCCTTTCTACTATATTATACGGTAAGTGCAATAATGATTGGTAATGTAATGAGTGACATGATCGCACTGATCACAAATGCGGATGCTGTTTCTGCTTCCTGTTTCTCAAATCGAGTGGCGATCATGGCCGCAACAGCTGAACCTGGGAAGGCAACAAGCAATACAGCTTTTGTAATTTCATCCGCCGAAAGACCCATAAGAATGGCGATGAAATACATAAGTAACGGTTGTACAGCTACTTTGAGCAATGCGATACTGAAAGCTGGTAAGCTCAGTTTAATCTTGCGGATACCGACTGTGACACCGACTGCAAAGAGCGCAACCCCTGATGTCACACTTCCAATTTCCTCTAGCATTTCATGTCCGATTTCAGGAAGTTTAAATCCTAAAAGAACAAGAATGATACTTGCTAACGGTGCAAGCGCAAGCGGCTCTGATAAACCGTGCAAAATCGCTTTCGTCGTCATTTTTAGGAAACTTTCGCCGTCTTTGGCTTTTCCTTTTGTTTTTTCACCGACAGTTGACACAATAATAGCAATTGGATCAAGCAATGCATTTACAACTATTCCGGTAATAGCAATCGGAATTGCAACTTCTTGAGCCCCAAATAAACTGCCCAAGACCGGAATCCCCATAAATGCAAAGGTCGGTTGTGCTGAGTTTAATGAGAAAACAGATGAATCTGTTAAATCATATTTAAAAGCAAATTTCGTAACTAAAAGGATAATGATATAAAAGCCTACGATTCCGAAAATCAATGCAACGAAAAATGGAATTTGACTATAGAATTTATCTTTTGGTGTTGACAGAATGCTGGCGATAAAGTGCGCTGGCAAAGCATACTTTGTAACAAGTGTACTTACACCTTTTGCAGATTTAGCGTCATAGCTGCCGAAGTTCCCTGCGAACCAACCCAGCGCGATAACGAAAAAAATCGGTGCTAGGAGGATCAAAATATTTAAAAAGTCCATCTTACTATTCCTCCTTGAATCCTTTACATGTTTCTTATTTTATAGCGGCATTGCTTACATTACCCGAAACAATGCCGCGTTACACATTTTATTATGCTCTTACAATTTTTTTATATTCAGGAATCCACATAGCATCTTTCACAGCTTGTTCGATGTTGTCAGGTGTTCTTCTTGCGACACCATCTTTAATTGCTGCTTTTGCCACTTCAACAGCTACCTTGATTGATACTTCTTGCAATTTATCAATGCTTGGAAGCAGTCCAGCGCCTGGTTTTTCATGATCAACCATTTCAGCGATCGCATTTGCAGAAGCAACGAACATGCCTTTTGTGATAATTTTTGATTCCGTTACGATTGAACCAAGACCAAGTCCAGGGAAAACGAACGCATTGTTTGATTGTCCGATTTCATGTTCAATTCCGTTATACTCGACATTTTCGAATGGGCTTCCAGTTGCAACAAGCGCACGACCGTCTGTCCATTTGAATAGATCTTCCGGTACTGCTTCAGCAAGTGGAGTTGGGTTAGACATCGGCATGATCACTGGACGCTCTGTATGAGCTGCGATTTCTTTAATAATTTCTTCAGTGAATGCGCCGCCTTGACCTGATGTACCAATAAGAATGGTTGGCTTCACCTTGCGAACAGCTTCAGCAAATGAGATTTGTCCTTTTTCATCACGAGCCCAGCCTTCTACTTCATCAGAAGAACGAAGGTATGGTTTTTGGAAATCAAGCACTTCATCTTCAAACTGATCTGTTAGCAATCCTCTGTAGTCTAACGTCCAGAATGCATTGTTTGCTTCTTCTTCACTTAGACCTTCAAGAACCATTGTGTCACGCATTTGATCGGCGATTCCGATTCCAGCTGATCCAGCTCCGAAAATCATCACACGGTGATCTTTCAATTGAGTACCAGTTTTCTTGACAGCTGCAAGAACACCCGCTAAAGTAATGGCACCAGTACCTTGGATATCATCATTAAAAGTTAAGATGTTGTCGTTGTATTTTTTCATGATGTTACGCGCATTTTTGTTTCCAAGGTCTTCCCAGTGAAGCAATGCTTTCGGGAAGAATTTAAGTGCTGCTTTTACATACGCATCAATGAATTCTTCGTATTTTTCACCTTGTACACGTTTGTGGTGGTTCCCGATGTACAATGGATCATTCAATAATTTCTCATTGTTAGTTCCAACATCTAATACAACTGGAATGACGCGGCTTGGATCAATCCCTGCTGCAGCCGTGTAAACAGCTAATTTACCAATTGCGATGTTGATACCACCAACACCCCAGTCACCAATTCCAAGAATACTCTCAGAGTCAGTTGCTACGATGAGGTCGATGTCGCCTGCTGTTGCATGTAAGTTTTCAAATGCTTTCTCAATGCCGTCAATGTTGTCGATTGAAAGGTAGACACCATGAGGTCTTCTGTATTCATGGCTGTATTCTTGAATCGCTTCACCAACAGTTGGTGTGTAAACAACAGGAAGCATTTCACGAAGCTTGTCCGTTAGAAGCTTATAGAATAATACTTCGTTACGGTTTTGCAAATCACTTAAGTATACGTTTTGACGAAGACGATCTGGCTGAGCTAGAAATTGCTTGTATGCTCTCTCTGCTTGCTGTTCTAAAGTCAGAACAGTTGGAGGAAGTAATCCTTCTAGTCCAAGCTCTTGTCTTTCTTCTTCAGAGAAAGCAACGCCTTTGTTCAACGTTGGAATCGATAATACATCTTTACCTGTCAAAGTGGTTTCGAGGTACCCTTCTTTTGTTTTCTTCACGTTGTTCATCAAAAACTACCCTCTTTCTAAAATATAAATAAAGTGAACTATTAATACAAAGAACGATCAAGGAGAAAAATCCTTAATCAAAAAAATTATGACAAGAAATCGAACTTTTCGTTTAAATGCTTTACACTACAGTTAGTCATTTTATGCCTGCTTATACCAAAACGCAAGCGTTGAAAATTAGATAATTTTTTCGTAGCGTTATTTAATTTATTTAAGTACAAATGATGGGTGTTCAGCCAAAATCTCGAAAAACGAAACACAGCGGCATTTGCTATTTTTTTAATTGTCAAGTGTTGTACCAACATCTAATTTTGGTACTTCATGGTGATGTCTGCATCGTGCTTCGTATGATTCCTGCGCACCTACTAAAATAATGGGATCATCATAGGATGCGGGTTTACCGTCGATCAAGCGTTGTGTTCTACTCGCTGGGGAGCCGCATACCGAACAAACTGCTTGAAGTTTTGTTACAAGCTCTGCACATGCCATTAAATGCGGAACAACACCAAATGGCTCTCCTCTGAAGTCTTGATCAAGGCCTGCAACAATGACTCGGTAGCCTTTATCAGCCAATTGAGTGACAATATCAATGATTGTCTCATCAAAAAATTGCACCTCATCAATGCCAATGACATCGGTTCGTTCTGATATGTGCGTTATTATGTCTTTTGGTGAGGTTACTGCAATCCCATCGACGGATGAACCGTTATGTGACACAACTGAGCTTGTGCTATACCGGTTATCAATCGCTGGTTTGAATATTTTTACTTCTTGTTTGGCAAAGGTGGCTCTTTTGGCTCTCCGAATCAATTCTTCCGACTTTCCAGAAAACATACTTCCGCAGATGACTTCAAGCCAACCGCTTTGTTTCATCACATACATAAGGTCTTCTCCCCCGTTTTAAAGTTCCATCAATCCACGTAAAAAAACAGGCAAGAACGGATTCCTGCCTGTTTATTGTATCTATTATTACTTAAGACCGTATTTTTTGTTAAAGCGGTCAACACGTCCATCAGCAGAAGCGAATTTTTGACGGCCTGTATAGAAAGGATGGCACTCAGAGCAAATCTCGATGCGTACCTCTTCTTTTACTGATCCAGTTTCAAACTCATTTCCACAAGCGCATTTGACTGTAGCTTTTTTGTAGTTAGGATGAATTCCTGTTTTCATCTACTGTCATCTCCTTCCGCCCTGAATCCAATTCGGAAACAGAGTTAATATCTCAGAATAAATTCTGAAACGCACATGATAAAATTATAACAGTGTGAGTCTATGATTGCAAATGTATTTTTTCATGAAGCTATCTTCTTGATGCAGACATATTTGCTTGTTTCCACTCTTGCGTTAAAATATCGAAAAATTCTTGGTTTGTCTTTGTTTTTCTCATTTTGCGCATGAATTTCTCAGCGAAATCAGGTGTATCTGACATTGATTTTCTCATCGCCCATAGACGATCAAGATGCTCTTTAGGCACAAGCAGTTCTTCTTTTCTTGTACCGGAACGACGAATGTCGATGGCTGGGAAAATTCTTCTTTCTGCAAGAGAACGATCTAAATGGAGCTCCATGTTTCCTGTTCCTTTAAACTCTTCATAAATCACATCATCCATACGTGATCCCGTATCAACAAGTGCAGTAGCTAAAATGGTCAAGCTCCCACCTTCTTCGATGTTACGCGCAGCACCAAAGAAGCGTTTTGGACGGTGGAAAGCCGCTGGATCAATACCGCCGGAAAGCGTTCGGCCGCTTGGCGGGATGACAAGGTTGTATGCACGAGCAAGCCTTGTGATGCTGTCCATTAAGATGATGACATCTTTTTTATGTTCAACTAGACGCATCGCACGCTCTAATACAAGCTCTGCTACTTTAATGTGGTTTTCCGGTACTTCGTCAAAGGTTGAGCTAACGACATCCCCTGCAACAGAACGTTCGATATCTGTTACTTCCTCTGGACGTTCGTCAATAAGAAGAACAATCAGTTCTGCCTCTGGATGATTTTCAGAGATACTGTTGGCAATTTCTTTGAGCAAAATGGTTTTCCCAGCCTTAGGCGGTGCAACAATTAAACCACGCTGTCCAAACCCAACTGGTGCCATCATATCCATAATTCTAGTAGACAGGTGATTAGGCTGTGTTTCAAGAATCATTTGACGATCAGGGAATAGCGGCGTGAGTGCAGGAAAGTGAACACGTTCCTTAGCTGATTCTGGGTCGTCCCCATTTACCGCTTCGACATGAAGGAGGCCATAGTAGCGTTCATTCTCTTTTGGAGGTCGTACCTTTCCAGACACCTTATCACCATTTCTTAAATCAAAGCGTCTGATTTGTGAAGCTGAAATATAAATGTCTTCAGAGCTTGGGGAGTAGTTAATTGGTCTTAAGAAACCAAATCCCTCTGACTGAATAATTTCTAGAACCCCTTCCATAAATAAGAGATCCTCTTGCTCAGCGTTCGCCTTTAAGATGGCAAAAATTAATTCTTTTTTTGTTAGTTTGCTGTAATAAGAGATTTTGTACTTTTTTGCTAACTCATACAGCTCTTTTAATTTCATATTTTCCAAAGATGAAATCGAAACATCTTTCAATATGGACACCACACTTTTCTAGTCAATGTATTTCATTACAAATGCATGACCATTGTATTTGATTAGCTTTTAATTCCGTTTTTGTTGGAATGACCTCGCTCTCATGGTAACGCTCCCACTCGTTTTATCGTAAAGATAGGAACAATGTGAAATTGAGCTTTGTCAACATAGAGAAGGATAATGAGTATATCGTCATGATGCGGCAGTATTTAAACTTGTTGAAGCTTAAAAGAAGTAAATTCGCAGAAAATTTCGCAGCACTCTTTAGTTTTACCTCATTTGCAGGGAATATTCAACTTTAAAAAGAAAATGATATATATTTGACACCTATATGAAAAGCGGGTAAAGAATACCCGCTTTCAGATTACGGACGAATGACAAGATTCGGTTTTTTCTTTAAACTGTGTCTGCCATCGACGAATCGAACAGTACCTGATTTCGCACGCATGACAACACTATGTGTTGTTCCAACAGAGCCTTTAAATTGAACACCTTTTAATAACTCGCCATCTGTTACACCTGTCGCTGCAAAAATGGCGTCATCGCCTTTCACGAGGTCTTCCATTCTGAGGACTTTTCCAACATCCAGTCCCATTTTCTCACAGCGTCTCAGCTCTTCTTCACTTTGTGGAAGAAGCTTACCGTGGATTTCTCCACCAAGTGCTTTAAGCGCAACAGCAGAAAGGACACCTTCAGGCGCTCCACCTGAACCAAATAGAATATCAACACCTGTGTGATCAAATGCTGTATTAATGGCTCCTGCAACGTCACCATCATCGATCAACTTGATTCTTGCTCCAGCTTCTCTCAGCTCAGCAATGATCTTTTCATGTCGCTCTCTGTTTAAAATTGTCGCAACAACATCTTCAATATCTTTGTTTTTTGCTTTTGCAACAGCACGAAGATTGTCAATGACAGGCGCTTCAATGTCGATGCAGCCTACCGCTTCTGGACCTACTGCGATCTTATCCATGTACATATCAGGTGCATTCAGCAAGTTGCCATGATCTGCAACAGCGATAACAGCTAAAGCATTCCAGCCGCCGCTTGCCACAATATTTGTTCCTTCCAATGGATCAACAGCGACATCCACGCGAGGTCCATATCCGTTTCCAAGCTTTTCCCCAATATAAAGCATTGGCGCTTCGTCCATTTCTCCCTCGCCGATGACCACAGTTCCCTTCATCGGAATCGTATCAAATACATCACGCATGGCACTTGTTGCAGCATCATCCGCTTCGTCTTTTAAACCTCTACCCATCCAACGAGCAGATTTTAATGCAGCTGCTTCTGTCACCCGTACTAGTTCCATCGATAAACTTCTTTCCATTTTTGTCCAAATCTCCTCTCACAGTCAAAGCCTTATGAATTTTGAAGTTCTTCTATTTCTTGGTCATTCAGCTTTTCACGCCAGATGGTTGCACCCAAGCCTTCAAGCTTCTCCTCAAGCATACTATATCCTCTGTCTATATGTTCAAGCCCTGTGATTTCGGTCACACCGTCTGCCATTAACCCTGCAACAACGAGACAAGCACCTGCTCGCAGATCACTTGCTTTGACCTTAGCACCTTGAAGCTGCGTTTGACCTGTAATAATGGCAGATCTTCCTTCCACCTTCATGTTAGCACCCATTCGACGCAATTCGTCAATGTGTTTAAAGCGGGCAGAGTAAATGGTATCTGTCACGACACTCGTGCCTTTCGCTTTTGTTAACAAAGCCGTCATCGGCTGTTGAAGATCGGTCGGAAAGCCCGGATACACAAGGGTTTTGATATCGACAGGCTTGAGTCCTTCATTTCTGCCAACGATCAGCATTTGATCGTTGCTTGTTTCAATTGTGAATCCCATCTCTCTAAGTTTCGCCGTAATTGATTCTAAATGAGTTGGGATCACATTATCAAGCACAACTTCATCCCCCATCGCTGCACCTGCAATTAAAAATGTACCTGCTTCTATGCGGTCAGGGATGATGGAATGCCTGCAGCCATGAAGAGATTCCACACCTTCGATCCGAATCACATCCGTCCCCGCACCTTTGATTTTAGCTCCCATGCTTGCAAGCAGTGTCGCTACATCAATGATTTCGGGTTCTTTTGCGGCATTTTCAATCACTGTTTTCCCTTCAGCTAGAACGGCTGCCAGCATGATGTTGATGGTCGCACCTACACTGACAACATCAAGATAAATACGGGCTCCGACTAATTTTTCAGCGCGCAAATAAATCGCACCCTGTTCGTTTGTCACCTCGGCTCCAAGTGCTTCAAAGCCTTTGATATGCTGATCGATCGGTCTAGGTCCTAAGTGACATCCCCCTGGCAATCCAATGACAGCCTGCTTGAATCTACCGAGCATGGCGCCCATTAAATAATAGGATGCTCGTAGTTTCTTCACTTTCCCATTAGGAAGCGGCATACTGATCATGGAGGCAGGATTGACAACCATCTCACCTTTTTCAAACGTGACCTTTCCGCCAATCTCTTCTAACAGATCTCGTAATGTGTCAATATCTGAAATATGCGGAAGGCCTTCAATGGTTACTGGAGAATCAGCGAGAATCGTGGCAGGAATCAGTGCCACAGCACTATTTTTCGCACCACTAATATGTACGGTCCCGCGCAAGGGGTCACCGCCGGCAATGTTTAACTTTTCCATATTTGTCTCCCTTCTTAAAGAAGATCACTGTTGGAGTTATACTGTTTGTGGATGTCGCGCTTTAAAAGGTCTTGTCCAAAATTTAGCCAATATCAAGAGAAAGAATACAGGTTAAACGAAATTTGTCGGAAGAAAAATAATCGAAGCTTTGCGAGGCTGTGATGTTCTCTTCTTTGCACAAAACATTTCTTAGCGTATTTAAGGAAAACTGCGGCAAACGGATGCGTATCCGTCTGCCACAATCACTTATTTATTCCAGTCTGCTAAAAATTGCTCAATGCCTGCATCCGTTAATGGGTGTTTTGTCAGCTGCTTGATGACTTTCAGCGGCATTGTGCCGATATGAGCACCTCTAAGCGCAGCTTCTGTCACATGTTGAGGGTGACGAATGGATGCAGCAATGATTTGTGTATCTAATCCATGAACATCAAAAATGGTTTTCACTTCACTAATGAGATCAAGACCATTTTGGCCAATGTCATCTAAGCGGCCGAGGAATGGAGAGACATACGTCGCACCAGCTCTAGCTGCAAGAAGTGCCTGATTTGCACTAAAAATCAACGTGACGTTTGTTTTAATCCCAAGGTCTGTTAACGCTTTGACCGCTTTAAGGCCGTCTGTTGTCATTGGGATTTTCACTGTGATATTTGGTGCAATAGCAGCCAGCTCTTTTCCTTCTTCGATCATTTCTTCTGCTTTGAGGGAAATGACTTCCGCACTAACTGAACCTGATACCACGTCAGTGATTTCACGAAGGCGGTCGTGGAACGATACGTCCTTTTCTTTCGCTACTAAACTAGGGTTTGTTGTCACGCCTGCTAAAATGCCAAGCTCGTGTGCCTCTTTGATGTCTGCGATATTCGCTGTGTCTACGAAAAATAACATAACTGTGCCACTCTCCTATCAATAAATTGTCTGAAATGTAAATTTGATTGCGCTTTCTCATGATATGGAGAAAACCGCCTGTGACTCAGGCGGCTTTCGGTTCTCATCAAATTATGCTTGGTTAGAAGAACCAAATTCACGCATTTTGCCGATAACAGTCGCTTTAATTGCGTCACGAGCTGGTCCAAGATATTTACGTGGATCATACTCTTCTGTTTTTGCAGCAAGTGTTTCGCGAACTGCTTTCGCAGAAGCAATTTGGTTTTCAGTGTTTACATTGATTTTTGCTGTACCAAGTGAAATCGCACGCTTGATGTCAGCAGTTGGGATACCTGTTCCGCCGTGAAGAACAAGTGGAAGTCCAGTTGTTTTACCGATTTCTTCCATTTCAGCGAAACCAAGGTTTGGTTCACCTTTGTATGGACCATGAACTGAACCTAGTGCAGGCGCAAGGCAGTCAATACCAGTACGTTCTACAAGCTCTTGGCACTCTTTTGGATCAGCATAAATAACGCCCTCAGCGATGACGTCGTCTTCTTGTCCACCAACAGTTCCAAGCTCAGCTTCTACAGATACACCGTGGAAATGTGCAAGCTCAACCACTTTTGCAGTTGTCGCTACGTTCTCATCAAATGGATGGTGAGAAGCATCAATCATCACAGAAGTAAATCCTGCATGAATCGCTTTTGCACAAGATTCAAAGCTTGAACCGTGATCTAAATGAATCGCAACAGGAACTGTTACATTATATTCTTCGATTAACGCTTTTACCATTGCGACAACTGTTTTGAAGCCGCCCATGTAGCGTCCTGCTCCTTCAGATACTCCTAAGATAACTGGAGATTTCTCTTCTTCAGCAGCTTGTAAAATCGCTTGCGTGAATTCTAAGTTATTTAAGTTAAACTGTCCAACAGCGTAACCTTTTTCCTTTGCGTCTTTCAACATTTCTGTCATTGAAACTAAAGGCATGATGAAAAATCCTCCCTATGTAGCTAATTTGCTTACTAAAAAAAGCTCTCCACCCTAGCATGACCAGAATTTCTCGCCATATGTAAACTTTCAAAGTCAGATCGCTTTCTTCTTCTTATCTAGAATACCAATTATTCGACAAATCGGCAACAGAATGACTTGATTCAATCATTTCCATCTAGCCATTTGTTTCGAGTGGCAAGTATTCTTTGACCGCATCACGGATTTCATCAATATCAAATGGTTTAGCAAAATGCGTTAATGCACCGAGCTCTTTAGACTCTTGAATCATATCTAGTTCGCCATAAGCTGTCATAATGATCACGCGAATGTCTTCATCAATTAATTTCATGCGTTTTAAAATCTCAATGCCATCCATTCCGGGAATCTTCATATCAAGCAGGACGAGATTTGGTCTATGGTTTTTCACAATATCTAATGCCTGTAGTCCATTAGCGGCTTGAAAGGTTTGATAGCCTTCTTTATGAAACACTTCATTCAGCAATATTCTAATACCGTACTGATCATCGACAATTAAAATTTTCTCATTCATCTGTTACACCCCATTGCTTTCATTTTTCGCCATAAAAAGAGCTGTTGTTAAATAATTCTGTTTGATTTTCACATTTCCTTTAATTATAATAGTTTACTTTACGACATTTTCTGAGCATTTTTCCTAATATTCTCTTTATATTCTATTATAAAATGATCTGACAGAAGGAGGAAATGAGTCTTGTTAAAAATTTTCACTACCCAATTATCAGGTATTTTTTCACGTATTGGAGATAAGCAGGCCGAAGCGATCGAAGACGGTGCACGCCTTCTTGCTCAGGCCGTTGTCAGTGGACATGCCGTGTATTTCCATGGCAAGAATGAACTGGCGGCTGTAGCCTTAGAGGCATCTGAGAGCAAGGAGCCGTTTCCGGGTGCGAAGGTTCTGCCGCTGGATCAAAAGGAGCGCAGCATACTTCATCCAAGTGACAGGGTGCTTTTATTTTATTCAGATCCAGAAGCTCAAGAGATTCAATCCCTTGTCAAAGAGCTGCACGAACAAGGCACACCTATTGTCGGTGTCGGCCCTGCACAAAAGGAGACATCATTTATTGAAGAGCATTGTGATGTCCACATTGATTTTCAGCTCAAAAAACCACTTGTGCCTGCTGAAGATGGAACAAGGTTCGGCTATCCTGCACTGATGACCTGCTTATATGTCTACCATGCTCTATCGTTTACTGTGAAAGAAATCGTTGAGGAATATGAATAAAAAAAACTGCCGAGAAGATGATATTCTCGGCAGTTTTTTGTTTTATTTTGATTCAGATGCTTGTAGTGAAGCACCAACGAAATCTCTAAATAATGGTTGTGGTCTTGTCGGTCTTGAAACGAATTCTGGGTGGAACTGAGAAGCAAGGAACCAAGGGTGATCCTTCAGTTCAATGATTTCAACAAGACGTCCGTCTGGGCTTGTACCAGAGAAGACAAAACCTGCTGCTTCCATTTGCTGTCTGAATTCGTTATTAAACTCATAGCGATGACGGTGGCGTTCGTACACGACTTCGTCATTGTATGCAGCAAATGCTTTTGAGTCTTCATTTAATTTACAAGGATAAAGACCGAGACGAAGTGTTCCGCCTAGATCATCTACATCCTTCTGTTCTGGAAGAAGGTCAATGATTGGGAATGCTGTTTCAGGATCAATTTCCGCTGAATGAGCTCCTTCAAGGCCTAATACGTTTCTCGCGTATTCGATTGATGCCACTTGCATTCCTAAGCAGATTCCGAAGAATGGCACTTTGTTTTCACGGGCAAATTGTGTAGCAATGATTTTCCCTTCTACTCCGCGGTCTCCGAAGCCTCCAGGAACAATGATGCCGTCAACATCTTGTACGAAATCAGCGATATTCTCTGCTGTCACTTCTTCTGCATTGATCCATTTAATTTGAACATCTGCATCAAACGCATAACCAGCATGACGAAGTGATTCAACGACAGAAATATAAGCATCTTGCAGCTCAACATATTTCCCTACAAGACCAATTGTGACTTGTTTTGAAAGGTTTTGCACTTTATCAACAAGCGCCGTCCACTCCGTCATGTCCGCATCTTGACAGTCAAGCTTCATGTGCTCACATACAAGCTTGTCTAATCCTTGTTTTTGTAAATCAAGCGGAATCGAATAAAGGGTATCTGCATCCTGACATTCGATGACTGCTTTCGTATCAATATCACAGAATAGCGCAATTTTGTCCTTCATGTCTTGTGCCAATGGCATTTCAGTTCTGACCACAATGACGTTTGGCTGAATACCAAGACTGCGAAGTTCTTTTACACTATGCTGTGTTGGTTTTGTTTTCAGTTCGCCTGCTGCACGGATGTAAGGAACAAGGGTACAATGAATGTACATCACGTTTTCACGGCCGATGTCACTCTTCATTTGACGAATCGCTTCAAGGAATGGAAGGGATTCGATGTCTCCTACTGTTCCACCGATTTCTGTAATGACCACATCTGCACCCGTTTCTTTTCCGGCACGGTACACACGGTCTTTGATTTCATTTGTAATGTGGGGAATAACCTGTACTGTTCCACCTAAGTAGTCGCCGCGACGCTCTTTCTTCAAAACAGTAGAGTAGATTTTACCTGTTGTAACGTTGCTGTACTTATTTAAGTTAATGTCAATGAAACGCTCGTAGTGACCTAAGTCAAGGTCTGTTTCAGCACCGTCGTCTGTAACAAATACCTCACCGTGCTGGTATGGACTCATTGTCCCTGGGTCTACGTTGATATATGGATCAAATTTTTGAATGGTGACATCCATCCCTCTATTTTTCAGAAGGCGGCCTAACGATGCAGCCGTGATCCCTTTTCCAAGTGAGGAAACAACTCCTCCTGTTACAAAAATATACTTTGTCATTTCGTATGCTCCTCTCTTTTTTACCCTTGCATGACTAGACATGCACAGCTTCATCCTTTTAGAGTGTATCCCTAAATCTCTTGAAAAATAAGAAAGCTCCCTTTCAAATAAATGAAAGGGAGCGTAAATGAACGTATCTTTACGTACTCTTTTTTAGAGAGCCCAAAATACATACTACATAGTTCACTCTGGAAAGTCAAGACGGTTTTGTCCTGTTTTCAGGACCGGTTTGTGAGGGTTATTTGTCTTCCTCATCATCGTCTAAATCGTCTTCATCAATTTCCGTTAAGCCGTCATCATCTTCATCATCATCTTCGTCGAAGTCTTCTATCTCTTCATCGATTTCTTCATCATCTAGGTCAAGGTCCTCATCGTCTTCAACAAGATCAAGATCTTCTTCAAGCTCGTCGATTTCTTCTTCCTCTTCAATATCATCGAAGTCTTCTTCAACGACAGCAGCTTTTGTTTTTTTCTTTTTCGCTTTTGTTTTCACAGCTGGCTGAACTTCTTCTTCGATTTGATCAACTGGATACCAGCTGCGAAGTCCCCATCTCTGATCACCTAACGAAATAAAGCGGCCATCTATATTTAAGTCTGTATAAAATTGAGCAAGTCGATCATCAAGATCAGATTTTTGTATCCCTTGCAAACGGACAATTTCATCTATTAACTCGGAAAACGTAATCGGTGTTTTGCTGTCTCTGAAAATTTCATAAGCAAGTTCAACTAAAGACATTTGTTTGAGCTGTTCCTGTGAGTATTCTTTCAAACTCAAGGTCAGACACTCCCTTTCTATTACATGTATGTATCCATTTATCAGTGAAATAATAAGTATTTATACCTTATTCTTACGACAAACCATACCTCTCATTATAAACAAATTAGGGGAGTTTATGCCACCTTTATTGATGTTAATTTTTGATTTTTTCATATGAAGCCAGTCTTTTGCGTTAAATTGGCCTGATTCCTGTGTGTGATATAGTTTTTGCAAGTGTCCCTTCTATGAAAGGCAATGTTAGGAATGAATACAATAAAGACAATGCACCTGATCGGCTATCGATTGAACGAAGCGATTATCAATCATATAAAAAGGTACACATAAACGGGTTTAAGTCTACGTGTACCTTTTTGAAAAACTTCTTGTACATTTTTTTAGATGCATCTTTTCTTAACTTGCACTAATATGGTTTCCCCTTTTTCACAGATCTTGTTTATAAACTACCTATAAATGCAAGTTCATGCTCTACTTATCATACATCACAGTATAGAGAAAATTTCTTTCCCTAAGGAGATTAATGCATCAATGATAAACGGCGTAGCAAAGAGAATTGATGCTTTCCAGTTCTCTTTTTTGTACTGGAAAAAGAGCAAAATGAGAACAGACCCTATAAGCGCTGTCAACATGTACAACAATAAGTTATTTATCTGCAAAATCCCCATGCATATTACATTGATAAACATAATGAGGATCTTAGGAATCAGAGCATAGAACAACTTACTCTTAACTTCAGGAGCAAAGATCATCAATAAGAATTTACCAATTAGATACTGCACTAAAAGGCTTATTGTTGTTAAAGTTGTAGTGATGACAACAATTAGATTCAGCATTGTTTCATAGGAGATATCCTCTAACAAAGCTTTCAAATCATCTAGTATAGAAATGTAGCCATTCAACTCAATAGCAAAAGTTACAAAATAATAATTGGCAAAAATAAAAATGATCAATGATATCAGTGATGTTATTCTTGGACGTTGTTCCATAAAAGCATCCCATCTCCTATACTAATAATGCTTGAATTATCATTTAAGCGTTTATTGACCATGCTATGGGAAACATAAATAATGGTTGCGTTTTTTTTAGAAATTTCCACTAACCTTTCAGATAGCATATCTATACTTTCTGAATCGAGCGATGACATGGTTTCATCAATTAGTATTGTTTCCCAATCTTTTACGAACACTAAAGATAACCCTACCTTCGCTTTCATACCCGTAGATGCTCTACTATACGAACCATCTAGGTTGCCATCAAAAAAATCATTCACATTACACATTTGTTCTTCAGTGGGTGTAATATTAAACGTATTCCACAAGATCTCTAGATTTTCTCTAATCGTAAATGGGTGAATACCAATAGAGTCCACATTTAAATAAAGAGTCGATTCTTTGTTTATCTCAATAACTCCAGAGTATCTTTTATCTAATCCAGATATCATTCTAAGGAGAGTACTTTTACCTGCACCATTTCGGCCTACTAAATGAAAGAGACCCGATGGAATTGAAAAATTCACTTTATCGAGTATCATATTATTTTTGAATTTCTTCGTACATTCTACAAATTCTAATCCCACTTGAATCCCCTTCTCTGTAATATAGAGTCCTCAATAAAATCAGCTATTGTTGATAATGATAGAAAATAATAAGGAATCATACCCTTCAATAAAGGCAGCTATTATTAGGATGACTAACGATAGTACATAATAAGGAATCATTTTTTTCATGACCCCTAGAGCAGCTTTAATTGACTTCGTATAGATTAATGTGAAAAGCACATACTGGCTTATTCCTTGATACAGCAGCATATTTGGGAATTCTAATAAACCATGAGGAATTAATTTATCTAAAGCTTCTTGCGCTCCTAACGTCCTAAAACCCATTGTAATAACGAAGGACGAACCTCCGAAATCCATTATTTGAAATAATGGCGAAAATAAAAAACCCAATAAATACATTCCAAAGTTCGTTAAGTTATGCATCAGGACTACAGACATAAAATCTTGACCCGAAGTTGGCGGGGCTGCTTCAAATAATTCTTTGTTGACTATGTTTCCAAAATAAATTCCTATACTAATCAGTAATATACAGTAGCTAGAATAGTACCAAAGAAAACATTTGAATCTTTTATGTATCATTTTCCTCCTCTTTTCATGAAGTAATAGTAAATATTGTAATGCATATTAGTAATAAAATAGGCAAAGAGAGTTTCAGCAATGTATGTTCATAATCGTTGATTAATAGTTCGGTTTTTCTGAAATATACAACCCCAATAAAGATTATTATAGGAATCGACAACATATTTTTAAGATTAATTGAGATATCAGAAGTGTTTACCATTACTCCGACTATTCCACATGCGCTTATAAAAATGAGCACAAGACATAGTAAATAAATCGTACTAGATTTAAATCTCTCGTATGGACCTACAATCAAAGAGGCTTGTAACATTTCAACTCTGGCCTTATCAAGCATGATTTCTTCCTTTTTTGACCCTATTAAGATTTCTAAGATCGTTATAAAATTTATATAGACTAGAATTAGCGCAGGCAGGTTTTCTACTTTTGTTAAAAGAGATTGGGCAAAATAAGTAAGCACTGAAGCTAAGGTACCTATTAAGACTATTAATATTTTATTGCTATTCATATAAGATAAAAATAGATACAGAATATTACCAGATCTATATTTCTTATTAGCACTTTTTAAAAATGAAAGTCCAATTGTCATCGGTATTCTATGAGAATTACTTATGTAAACATAAATAAGAAGAGATTGTACTATCTGCAGTATAATAACTGCTTCAAGAGTTGATGTTAAGATATACCAAAATTGCAACAAAAGAAGTACTCTGTTCATAATATTGAATAAACCCGACAATAATTGAGATGCAAATGAAAGTATTATAACAACAATAGATAGTATAATAATTAAATATTCCTTTTCTACTAACAAAAAGATTGTAGAGATTAAACAAGCAAGAAGTATTTGAACTGCATATCCTTTTTTCATAGTAAAGAATAAATGTTTCATCAACAATTGTTTAGAGATAAAGACCAAGCCTGGTTGTTGTCTTCTGTATGGTAATACACAACGATTGATATTAGCTGTAGCTACAATATATATTGAAATAAAAATAAAGTTGTTCAGGTAAGAGTTAGGAATTATACCACGATAGAAAATAATCCCTACCATAACAATAAAAGAAAAAAGGATCATCCCAATATAATTGAGGTACCCCATTATACTTCGATCATACATTTTAAATAGCTTATTTAGTTTGTACATAAGTCACTTTAACAAGCAGTAGCTTTGGCTTTCCCATGTACAGCCAAAATACCAGCATTCCCATTACTAACACCCAACTTTACTGCAATCAAAGAACCTCTACCAACAAATAAAGCAACCATTATAACTGCAAATAACAATGATGAGAATAAGTAAGTCTTTTTGGGTTTTATCATCAAAAAATACCTCCTAATTAATGTTTTATAATAATCCAAAATGGGCATAAAACGTTAAATTAGTTTTAAAATTACCGTTTATTCACACATATTCACCATACAATAATATTGGAAAAAATCATCTCAATAAAGATTGAGATGATTTTTTCTGAGATTAAAAAGCAGCAGCTTTAGATTTTTCTTTTTTCTTGATGATAGCCAAAATAGAAGCAGCTACACCTGCACTAATTGTTCCGACGCCAGTGAACATGCCAACGATAGTAATGACAGTTGCTACCGAGGACCAAGCATCTAAGAAATTAACTATTGTAAACGCGGTTCCAGTACTTACACCAAGATTTGCTGCAATCAAAGAACCATTACCAATCACTAAAGCTATTAATGTTACTGCAAGAAGTGACAGCGATAATAAAGCATAAAACTTAGAATCTGTTGCTTTCGTCATAATATGACCTCCTTCGATTATTTACTACTCCTTTAGTCTAACAAGAAGTAAATTACATTTCAATATTTTTTTGGAAAATTTGTAATAATTATTTAAATAGAGTTTAGAAATTAAGCTCTTTTTTCATTTCACAGGGTACTTATTTAATGGTATAAAACACTCTAATTCGCCAAAATCTAGTGGAAATTTCTAATAAAACACTATTAAAAATCAATTCATCTCATATCTATAATATCTTAGAAGTAGATAGCTTTTATCATGACTGAAATAATTATGGCATTTATATTTTCAAGATATGATTAGCTACCTTTATTTCTTGAATTTATTAACATAATGTTCTTAATAAAATAAGTCCATCTTCACTAAAGGCAGAGGCAAAGCCAAATTTAATGAATTGAATTTTCAGTACTAATCCTACCCCCTTGAACCTTGTAAAGACAAGATCTTTATAATTTTTTAAAGTTATATTAGTATGATCGAACATGTCAGTATCTTTATACATCGCAATACCTATGAAAGTCTTCAAAAGTTGAAAAATATTAGAAAATACGATAAACATGCTACTCTTAAAAACCCAACATAGGTCCCTGTATATGGATTTTGAAAAAGACTGGAACGGATGAAGTCAACCAATTAAATTGTACCAATTTCTAGTATTCCAAAAAATCGAGACACTCATTATGAGATGTCCCGATTTAGGTTGATAACAGAATAAATGTACTTTAATAAAGGTTATATTTTCATTTTAAAGGTTACTAGTATTAATTTTGGCTATTTTGTATTAAATACCTCACGGAGAACTTTTCAATTTCGGACAAATAAAATCTTTTCTTCATCTATGTTTGAATAATATCCAGCATTTTAGAAATTCATTCTCTTTTAGAAATAAGCTAATCATTGATTTGTTATATATTTCTCAAACATTGAGATTTGCTTTAAATATGTAATGTCTGTGAGATGATCGCCTTACTTATAAATATGTTTAAAAATTAAATGATGAAAACTTTATAGCTATACACTTTTATTTATCTTAATCTAAAGTTTTTGAAATAATGAAATTACTACAGCTATGGTCAATACAATTCCTGCAAACATTAATACAATTAATTTTCTACGACTGTTTTCTTTTTGATCACTGTCCTTTTTTGAATTCTTAGAAAGTTCTGTCGAAACCAGAATCCATATAACCATTGTTACGATTCCTAAGATGGTAGTAGTGGTCATAATAACCTCCAAATATTTATATTTCTTCAATTTTAACATAACCCCATGATAAGATGGGTCAATACTGGAAATCATATTAAATTCAGGGAAAAACGACTATTACCTTTTGTGCAGATTTAGTTAATCCTTTATTTAGTATCTAATACTTTAGTAGTTTTTTTGCCAGTTCATATGAATCAATACTCTCTACATCATCGGTGACAGATCACTCTTAAGTTAAAGCTGTTATACTGCTATACAATCCTTTTCCACTCTAAAAAACCTTTAGATTTTGCTACTGTTTTAAAATTTTAAAACTAGTTGAACTGTACAAAGTAAAGACCACCTCACATCAGGTGGTCTTTGCTTCGTTTCTACATATCTAGCAGTTTCCGTGAGATGACCAGCCGCTGGATTTCTTGTGTACCTTCATAGATTTGAGTGATTTTCGCATCACGCATGTAGCGTTCGACTGGGTAATCCTTTGTATAGCCGTATCCACCAAAGATTTGTACGGCTTCTGTCGTCACCTTCATGGCTGTATCACCGGCAAAGAGCTTGGACATAGCTGATTCTTTCCCATACGGAAGCCCTTTCGTTTCAAGCCATGCTGCCTGATAGGTGAGCAGTCTTGAGGCCTCAATTGCCGTTGCCATATCCGCTAACTTAAAAGCAATGCCTTGCTGCTGAATGATTGGTTTGCCGAATTGTTTACGCTCCTTTGCATAATTGACTGCTGCATCCAGAGCACCTTGAGCAATACCAACAGCTTGTGCGGCAATACCGTTTCTGCCGCCGTCAAGTGTCATCATCGCTATCTTAAAACCTTCGCCTTCTTGACCAAGCCGGTTCCTTTCGGGTATACGACAGTCTTCAAAGATGATTTCTGTCGTTGGCGACGAGCGTATGCCCAGTTTGCTTTCTTTTTTGCCGATTGAGAAGCCTTGCGTCTCTTTTTCTACAAGAAAAGCGGTTGTATTGCGGGATGAAGCATCCTGGTCAGTAACAGCAAACACAATATAATAATCCGCAATGCCTCCATTGGTAATAAAAATCTTTGCACCGTTCAAGACGTATTCATTCCCTGCTTTTACTGCTGTTGTTTTCATTCCGCCAGCATCTGAACCCGAGCCGCTCTCGGTCAGTGCGTATGCGCCGATCTTCTGTCCCTCTGCAAGCGGCTTTAAATACGTCTCCTTTTGCTCATCTGTTCCGAATGTATAGATCGGCCATGAGGCGAGTGATGTGTGAGCAGATAGGGTGACGCCTGTTGAGGCGCACACTCGTGAGAGCTCTTCAACCGCTATGACATAGGCCAAATAATCACTACCAATCCCTCCATTTTCTTCTGGCCAAGGGATTCCCGTTAAACCAAGCTCTGCCATTTGACGAAAAATAGCCGGATCATACGATTCTGTTTCATCTCGCTCTGCTGCTGTTGGCTCCACTTCATTTTTCGCAAAATCTCTCACCATTTTTTGTATCATTTCGTGTTCGTCACTTAATTGGAACTGCATCATGAGCCACCTCACTTCATATTAGCTGTTTACAAATAACCAGCCTTTGTATTTCACTTGTTCCTTCATAAATCTCACAAATTTTCGCATCACGAAAGTACCGCTCTGCTCGGTATTGCTTCGTGTAACCGGCTAGACCAAGCAAATGGATGACTTCTGTACTAATATCAACCGCTGTTTTAGATGCAAATAACTTCGCCATCGACGCTTTCTTCGTGACAGGGCGATTGGCCTCTTTATAAGAAGCCGCTTGATAGACAAGAAGTTTTGCCGCTTCCAGCTTAGTGCCCAGATCGCCCAACCGAATGGTCGTTTCAAGGCCAGCTGGATGCTGCTTTAAATACGTCACCGCCTCAGCTAATGCGGCTTCTGCAATGCCAAGGCTTTGAGCCGCAATGCCGATTCTCCCCGCATTTAAGCTAGACATGGCAATCCGAAAGCCATCTCCTTCTGCACCGAGCAGCTGTTTTTTTGGAATTCGAACACCGTCAAAATGAAGTGTGACTGTTTTTGATCCATGCAGACCCATCTTCTTCTCATCTTTTCCGATCGTAAATCCTGGTGTCCCCTTCTCCACAATGAACGCTGATATATTTTTCTTAGCAGAAGTAGGGTCTGTCACGGCAAATACAAGATAGACTTCCGCTTCACCGCCGCTTGTGATAAAAATTTTCGTTCCATTTAACACATAGTGATCGTCTGTGCGCTCTGCTTTCAACTGAATACTAGAGGCATCTGATCCTGCCTTCGGTTCAGTTAGACAAAAGGCGCCCAGCTTCTGCCCAGACGCAAGCTTGGGAACGTAGGATTCTTTTTGTTCAGTTGTTCCAAACGCCAAAATCGGCATCGTCACAACAGATGTATGAACGGATACAATGACACCGATGGTTGCACTTACTTTGGATAATTCATGAATCGCCATGATATAGGTTGTGAAATCTGCCCCTAATCCGTGATACTTATCTGGGATCGGAATGCCTAAAAAGCCTTGCCGACCCATTTCAGCTAAAAGCGTTTTCGGGAACACGCCCTGTTCCATCGCTTCTATTTCAGGGAATACATACTGGCGTGCAAATTCTGCTACTCGTTTTCTCCAAAGACGTTGTTTTTCTGTCAGCAACACATCCATCTTGACTCCCCCTATGAGTGGTCGTGGTAAGTGTAAAAACCTCTCTTTGTCTTTTTGCCCAGCCAGCCTGCGTTCACGTATTTTTTCAAAAGAGGACAAGGTCGATATTTGCTATCTCCAAGACCCTCGTGAAGGGTATTCATAATAAATAAACAAGTATCGAGCCCGATGAGGTCGGCAAGACGAAGCGGGCCCATTGGATGGTTCATTCCAAGCGTCATGATGCCGTCAATACTTTCTACATCTGCCACGCCTTCATAAAGGGTGTAAATGGCTTCATTGATCATCGGCATCAAAATGCGATTTGACACAAAACCGGGGAAGTCTTCCACTTCAATTGGCGTTTTGTCTAATGTCTTTGCGGTGTCAAAAACAAATTGGTACGTGGCATCATCCGTTTGTAGCGCACGGATTACTTCCACAAGTTTCATCACGGGAACTGGATTCATAAAATGCATGCCAATCACTTTCTCAGGCCGTTTCGTCACGGCTGCTAATTCTGTGATCGACAAGGAAGACGTATTTGACGCAAATATCGTGTCATCAGGTGCAAATTGATCGAGGGTTTCAAAGATTTGTTTTTTGATCTTCATTTGTTCAGATGCGGCTTCAATCACTAAATGCGTCTGCTGTACATCCTTTAAATCTGTTGAAACAGCCAGTCGCTGTGTAATATCACGGACTGCCTGATGTGCCAGCTTTCCTTTTTCTGCTCGTTTCGTCAGTTGTTTGGTCATAGAGGAAATGGCTCGATGAATCTGCTCCTCTTCCGTATCATGGAGCAGGACGGTATAACCTGACTGTGCAAATACTTGGGCAATACCCGAGCCCATTTGACCAGCCCCAACGACCATGACGGTCTCTTCTATACTCATGACAATGAACGCCTCCTTTTTAATCCACCTTGATCATGATCGCATCACCTTGACCCCCGCCGCTGCAAATCGCCGCAATGCCGATCCCCCCGCCTCTTTGTCTGAGTGCATGGATCAAGGTCAATATAATACGTGTTCCGCTTGCTCCAATCGGGTGACCAATCGCGACTGCCCCTCCGTTCACATTCATTTTCCGCCGATCCAGCCCAAGAATTTTTTCGCATGCCAATGCAACCGCTGAAAAAGCCTCATTGATTTCAAACAAATCAATATCCTCTACTCGCTTCCCTGTTTTCTTTAACACTTTTTCGATGGCATAGGCTGGTGTTTTCGGAAAGTCCTTTGCCTCTACTGCCACTTGCGCATGCCCAAGCACAACTGCCAGAGGTTTTTCACCTTGCTGCATGGCGTATGTGTCTTTCATTAATAGAAGCGCACTTGCACCATCATTGACACCCGGTGCATTGCCAGCGGTGATCGTACCTGCCTGATCGAAAACGGGCATCAGTTTTGACAAACGTTCATATGACGTATCACGCCGCGGGGCTTCATCTTCTGAAATCAGCTGATCACCTTTTTTATTCTTGACGGTAACGGGGATGATCTCATTTTTAAAAAAGCCGCTTTTTTGCGCCTCAATGGCTCGTTCATGACTTCTTAACGCCCAAAGGTCTTGTTCTTCTCGTGTAATGTCAAGCTCTTTCGCCGCCATGCTTCCATACTCACCCATATGAACACCTGTAAACGAACAGGTTAATCCATCTAAAATCATGGCATCTTGTACAGCACCATCTCCCATTTTGTAACCCCATCGTGCTTTTTTCAGAAGATAAGGAGCATGAGACATGGATTCCATACCGCCTGCCACGATCACATTGGCATCTCCCGCTCGAATGATTTGATCGGCTGTCGTGACACTGCGCATTCCTGAAGCACAGACTTTGTTGATGGTTTGCGTCGGAACCGACCAAGGAAGATCTGCATGTCTAGCTGCCTGTCTTGAAGGAATTTGACCTTGTCCTCCTTGAAGGACACTGCCCATGATGACTTCATCCACTTCATGGACATTTGAGGCTCTTTCCAGCGCAGCTTTTATCGTCATCCCCCCTAATTCTGCAGCAGTCAAACGACTTAAAGTTCCACCTAGTTTTCCAAATGGTGTTCTCGCTCCAGATACAATGACCGTCGTGCTCATTTCTTTCCCCTCCTTTTTGTTACCGCTTACATAAATGCTAGACAGCTCTTAAATATCGGTGTCCACTGGCCGATGAACAGTCGATCCATCGGCCTGACACCTTTATGAAGCCTGCGTTCTTGTTTCGCCAAACACTGATTTTTCAAGAAGTTCTGCGACATCAAATGTGCCGACCTGCTCTTCTACTTCCTTCGCTTTCGTCCCATCCCCAAGCATGGTTAAACAATATGGGCACCCTGAGCTGATGATGGACGGCTGTACCTGTAAGGCCTGCTCCGTTCTCGCTGTGTTAATCCGAGTACCTGTCTCTTCTTCCATCCACATTAAGCCGCCGCCGGCACCGCAGCACATCCCGGATTCACGATTCCGTTCCATTTCTTTCAGTGTCACACCCGGAATGGATTTTAAAATATCTCTTGGCGGATCATAGACCTCATTATATCTGCCTAGGTAGCAAGAATCGTGGAAAGTAATGACTTCGTTCACTTCATGAATAGGCGTTAATTTTCCCTCTTTTACTAGCTCTGCCAGTAATTCTGTATGATGGTACACCTCTGCCTCGAGCCCGAAGTCTGGGTATTCATTTTTAAATAAATTATAAGCATGCGGATCGATCGTGACAATTTTGGTTACGTCATTTTTTTGGAATTCTTCGATGTTCTTTGCAGCAAGCTCTTGGAACAAAAATTCATTCCCAAGTCTTCTCGGTGTATCACCTGAGTTTTTCTCTTTATTGCCTAGGATGGCAAAAGAAACCCCTGCTTCATTGAGCAGTTTTGCGAAGGCAAGAGCAATCTTTTGGCTTCTATTGTCATATGCACCCATCGATCCAACCCAGAATAAATAGTCAAAGGTCTGATCTGCTTTTTTCAGCTCTTTCACTGTCGGAACATGCACATCTTCTCTTAGTTCACGCCAGTTTTCTCTTTCTTTTCGGTTCAATCCCCATGGGTTCCCTTGGCGCTCGATGCTTGTCATCGCACGCTGTGCATCTGCATCCATTTTTCCTTCTGTCAGCACTAAGTATCTGCGCATATCAATGATTTTGTCGACGTGTTCGTTCATGACAGGACACTGATCTTCACAGTTTCGGCATGTCGTGCATGCCCAGATTTCTTCTTCTGTAATGACCTCACCAATGAGAGAAGGATGATACATTGCGCTCGCCGCAGATTCTTCCGCTCCAGCTCCTCTTGCCTGCATCGCCAGCTGATTGCCTGTCGTCTGCTTGAAAGCAAGCTGCGGAACCCACGGTGTCTTTGAAGTAATGGCAGCCCCTTTATTTGTTAAATGATCTCTTAATCGTAAAATCAAATCCATTGGAGACAGCATTTTCCCCGTCCCTGTCGCCGGGCACATATTCGTACAGCGCCCGCACTCCACACAAGCGTAAAGATCGATCAGCTGAGATTGACGGAAATCTTCAATTTTCCCAACGCCGAACGTTTCTTGTGTCTCATCTTCAAAATCAATTTTTTGCAGTTTGCCTGGCGGGTCCAATCTGCTGACAAATACGTTGACCGGACCAGCGATGAGATGGGCATGCTTAGACTGCGGGACGTACACTAAGAACGTCAGTAAAATGAGAAGATGCACCCACCATGCGACATAGAACACAATTGTTGCCGCAAGTGGTGAAAGCCAGCCCAGCAAGAAAGCAATGCCGGAAGCAATTGGCTCAGTTGCCGATAGTGAGTGCCCATGCCAAATGATGTTCATTCCGTTTCCCAGTAAAACGGTCAGCATCAATCCGCCAATAAACAAAAGGACAAGCCCTGACTTAAAGCCCCTTTTTAAACGGACTAACTTCTCGACATATCTTCTATGGAACGCCCAAACCACCGCCACTAAAATGAGAAGTGTGACCACCTCTTGGAAGAATGTAAAGACACCGTAAAGCGGACCTAATGGTAGCCCGCTGTCTGGAACAAGTCCCTTCATAATAAAATCAAGGGCTCCGAACTGCACTAAAATAAATCCATAGAAAAACAGCACATGAATGATGCCGCTCTTCTTGTCCTTCAGCAGTTTCTTTTGCCCAAACACATTCACCCAAACACGTTCTAAACGTTTTTTCATGTCTTTCTGAAATTCTTCTTTTTTGCCAAGACGAATATACGCCGCTCGTGTTCGAATGAGATAAATAAACAAATACACAGCGTAAGCGGTCACTGCCGCAAATGCAATCAAGTTAACAATTAAAAGGCTATTCATCTTGCTCCCCCTTTCATTCCCCAAGACCCACTTTGTTCCGTTTCCATGTTGTACCTCTATCATAAATAATGAATGAGTATTCAGTCAATATTTTTTGCCCATTTGGGTACACTATCGTCATATGTAAAAAAGGAGGAACCTTCATGATCGCATGGATCATTCTACTCGTCGTATTCGTCATTGTTCTACTCGTCAGGCTAGATCTTTATATAGGGAGAAAATATTTTTCTACCCATGCTTTTGAACGGTCTTTTGACCAAACAAGCGGCGATGCAGCCTTTTATCATGATGGCGAACCACTGTTTGATCAGCTTCTTACGGATATACAGCAAGCCTCTTCTTCTATTCATATGATGTTCTTTATTGTAAAGAACGACAAGATTGGGCAAAGGATTCTGCAAGCACTTAAAGCGAAAGCAGAGCAAGGTGTTTCGGTTTTTTTGCTCACTGATCGGTTAGGCTCCTATCCATTTGATCAAACATCCATTCAGATGCTAGAAAAAAGCGGCATTCAATTTTACTTTTTAAATAAACCACGTTTTCCTTTTTTCATTTATCGTTTGAACATGAGAAATCACCGAAAGATCACGGTGATCGATGGGAAGATCGGCTACATTGGCGGGTTTAATATTGGAGATGAATATGTAGGGAAAAACGGCAGGTTTGGCATTTGGAAAGACTATCACCTGCGCATGACAGGACAGGTTGTCGCAGACCTACAGCATGTGTTTCTGAATGATTTGTACCGGTCATCTGGTATTCACCAGCTGCAATACGAGGTTTTTCCTGCACTGGAACCGGGAACATTACAGTGCACTACACGTGCGACGGCAGGTTTTTCTTTAGAAGCCTTATTTCTTCACGATATTCAACAGGCGAAAAAGCAAATCACCATCTGCACGCCCTATTTTATTCCATCTGCTCCTCTTCTAAGCGCCCTTCTTGACGCACGGAAGCGAGGCGTGACTGTCGACATCATCATCCCAATGAAGGCGGATCACCCGCTTGTGAAAGAAGCTGGATTTCATTATTTGAAAGATCTGATCGCTGCTGGATGTCTTGTGTATCGTTTTTATAAAGGGTTTTATCATGCGAAAGCCATTCTCATCGATCATAGCCGTTGTATGATCAGTACGGCGAACTTTGATAAACGAAGTTTGTTTTTCAACGAAGAAGTGGATGTGGCCATTGATGATCCCGCCTTCACCGCACATGTAGAGGAAAAGATTCGTGAACACATGGAAGTGTCAGAACTGATGACTGAAGAAAAATACAAACAACGCCCACTTCTCACGCGTCCAATTGAGTGGATAGGCGCCCTGTTCTCGTATTTTTTATAAAGGAGTTGACCTATGCGTTATCGATTTGGTTATGTATCCAACGCCGTCACTTTATGGGAAGCTTCACCTGCCAAGTCGCTGACCTTTGCAAGATACAGTAAGCTCTCAAAGGAAGAGAGGACAGAGGCTCTATTGCGAACGACGAAAGCCAACCTCGTCAATACATTAAGAACGCTTTATTTTGCGATTGCCCATGATATTCCGCTTTACCGTTTTTCAAGCTCGATTGTCCCGCTCGCCACCCATCCTGAGGTGCGGTGGGACTTTGTGACACCCTTTCGCAAAGAATTTATAGAGATTGGTCAACTCGTAAAGCGGCACGGATTACGAGTGAGCTTTCACCCCAATCAATTTACTTTGTTCACAAGTCCAAAGCCATCTATTACAGAAAACGCCGTCATTGATATGACCTATCATTATGAAATGCTTGAGGCCATGAAGCTTGAAAAGGAAGGCTATATGAACATTCATGTCGGAGGTGCATATGGCGACAAGGCATCTGCTTTACAGCGTTTTGATGACAATATAAAGCAGCTTCCTGCACATATCAAGGCGAGAATGACGCTTGAAAATGATGACAAAACATACACGTCATTAGAAACGCTTGATGTTTGTGAAAAGCATGGCATCCCGTTTGTATTTGATTACCACCATCACATGGCAAACAAAGATGATGATGCGGCACTTGATGACATTTTGCCAAGAGTGTTTGACACGTGGGCAAACACTGGCATACCGCCTAAAGTCCACTTATCCTCACCAAAATCAGACAAGGCGATACGGAGCCATGCGGATGGTGTGGAGATGTCCTTTGTATTGCCACTTTTTCAAGCTTTAAAGCCGTATGGTCGTGATGTGGATTTTATGATTGAGGCAAAGAAAAAGGATCAGGCTTTGCTCCGTCTTGTTGAGGAGCTGTCAGCGATCAGAGGCAATCGGCGGACGGGCGGAGGCACCATTGAGTGGAAATCGTAGAGAAAGGTTTACCTCTATCGCAACAGGGGTAACAAAGCTATTGTGAGAAAGTATTTAACAGGAGGATATGAAGATGTCACAAATCTATTCAATCCGAATTGCTGCGAAAGCATTGAATTTACATAAGCTTATTTCTCTATACGAAAAGTGCCAGCACGCTCAGCATCGTTTATATGTATATTCTAAAAAAACAATGTGCAACATTAAGAACATCGTAGAGCTAGAAACCTTTAGGCTCACTCATTTAGAATCAGACTATTTAATTGTGGTAGAAGGAAAAGAGGCACAAGACCTTCTACAGCCATTTGAAAAAGAACATGCTTCGTAAAGAAGAGCAGCATTAGGGCTGCTCTTCTTTCTATATCCACGCTTCTGTCAGCCAAACCTCTCCTGACGTTGCATTCATTTTTACTTGTGTACCGATTGGCATCGTGAGCATCGGATGCGTATGGGCACTGTCAAATTCTGCGATGAGTGGCCGTTTTGTATCTCCCAGTACTTCAAGTAAAAGATCGTGCGGCCTTTTGCCCGTTCCTTCATCATCAAACAGCTCATGTTTCCCTAAGAGGATACCAGATACCCGTTCAAACACACCATTTATCTTTAACAGAGAGAAGTTCTTTTCGACGGTGGAGGCGGTTTTCATACAATCTTCAATGAGAAGGATATCGCCCTTTTGGATTTGAGGCATGAATTCACTTCCCCATATGCCATACATGGCATTTAGGTTCCCGCCGATCAGTCTGCCTTCTGCCTGCCCTTCAATGACGCACATCCAATCGTTTGGACGTTTTTCTTTTTCTCGTATTTTCTCTTCCCAGTTGATCCGTTCGTCCGTCCAGAAGGGCGGTTTTTTCACCTGATACGGGATGGGCTGCGGATGAATGAGAATGTCCTCGAAAGATTGATATGTATGATTGACAAATGGTTCAAACTCTCCAAAAGACGGCACAAGTGCAGGCCCGTAAAAAACAGGCAGGCCCGTTTTTTCATAAGCCGCTAAAAGAATTGCCGTCGCATCTGAATAACCAATCATGATTTTCGGATGCTTCATCAGCAGCTCAAAGTCGAGATAAGGCAGCAAACTATTCGAGTTCGTCCCCCCAATCATCGACATGATACAGGACAAATCTTCTCTCGCCATCAGCTCATTCAGCTCAGCTGCTCGTTCTTGAATTGTTCCCGAACGATAGTGATCCTCTTTCCCTGTTAATGATCCTGGTACCACATTGAATCCTTTTTGTTCAAGCCATTCCTTCGCCCGCTCATACCTAAGAGGCGAGGTAGCAGATGCTGGACTTGAGGGAGAATAAATACCTATTTTATCGCCCTTCTGTAAATGCCGAAGCCCCTTCATTCCATCAGATCCTTCCTACACGAGTTTTTACTATCCTAGCAAAAAAAGCCCTTTTTCAAAAGGGCTCAGATTTAATATAAGAGCTTAAACAGCCCAAACAATATGACAGCAAAACTGATGGCCAGCATCACAAATATCTTTTTTTTGCTCAGAGAACTACCTATGATGTTCACTCCAGTATTGATGCCAAACAAAATCATTCCCACATAAAAAAAGACTGGATTGAGTCCAGCGGGAATGATTAAGATAAATAAGCCAACCAGCGTCACATAGTGAATGCTTTTGATCATGACTGTTTTTGCCGTTTCACTCAAGCCATCCTCTCCTTTTGAATCCAATTGCCTTATAGTATATCAACATTCCATTTAAATGGAAAAGAAGATTTTATTCTATCAAAAAGAGCCCAGCTTAATAGCTGGACTCATTCAATCACTTCTCTTCAATGACCAAACTGCGCTTCATGCAGTCTGCTATAGACGCCGCCCATTTGGATTAAGTCTTGATGGCGGCCTTGTTCTTCAATGCCTTCCTCTGTCACGACGATGATTCGGTCTGCATGTTTAATTGTCGCAAGGCGGTGAGCAATGACGAGTGTCGTCCGGCCGACTGCCAGTTCGCTTAGTGCGTCTTGGATCGCTTTTTCTGTTTCTGTATCAAGCGCTGACGTCGCTTCATCCAAAATAAGAATAGACGGGTTTTTCAAAAACATCCGTGCAATTGACAGGCGTTGCTTTTGACCGCCAGATAGCTTAACGCCGCGTTCACCAATGACAGTATTCAACCCTTCTGGGAACCGCTGAACGAGCTCCTCTAAATGGGCACGTCGCACCGCCTCCCAAATGTCTGCATCACTCGCTTCTAGGTTGCCGTACGCAATATTCTCACGAATGGTGCCTGAGAATAAAAAGACATCCTGCTGCACAATGCCAATCTGCTGTCTTAAAGAGGACAAGGTCATCGATTTTGTGCTCACACCATCAATGGTGATGTCTCCTTCGTCCACATCATAAAAACGAGGCAGCAGACTGCAAATGGTCGATTTCCCCGCTCCTGATGGCCCGACAAACGCAACAGTTTCCCCTTGTTTGATCTTCAAGTTGATATCCTTCAATACATGACTGTGCTCATCGTAGCCAAATGTCACGTTTCGATACTCAATTTCACCTTTCAAGCCGTAAAGATCACGTGCTCCTTCTGTATCCTTCACATCTGGCTCTGTTTCCAGTAAATCGACATAGCTTTTAAAACCGGCAATGCCTTTTGGATACATTTCAATTACCGTGTTGATCTTATCAATTGGTCTGAATAACACATTTGTGATCAAGACAAAGGCGATAAATCCGCCTGCCGTTAATTGACCTTGAAGGACAAACCATGTACCTGCCAGAAGAACGAACAGCGTCACAAGCCTTGTGAGAATATAGCTGATTGATCCGTTAACCGACATAATTTTATAGGAAAGCAGTTTCGCTTTTCGAAAGCGGTTGTTATTTTCAGCAAAGCGCTTTTTCTCAAAATGTTCATTTGCAAAGGCTTGAACAAGACGAATACCGCCAATATTGTTTTCAACCCTTGCATGAAAATCTCCAATGTCATTGTTGAGTTGTGTAATCGCCTGTGTCATTTTTTTATTAAAATGAAGGGCTAACCAGATGATGACTGGCATAATTAAGAAGGTTAAAATGGCAAGCTGCCAATTAATCATGAGCATGACGGCAAAGGCGCCAAGAATGGTCATAATGGCAATAAACAAATCTTCCGGCCCATGATGCGCCACCTCTCCAATGTACATGAGGTCATTTGTCATCCGTGACATGAGTTTGCCTGTTTTGTTATTATCGAAAAATTTAAAGGACAGACGCTGAAAATGATCAAACAGCTTTTTTCTCATATCTGTCTCAATATTAATGCCAAGCATGTGCCCCCAATATGACACGATAAATTGCATCACTGAACTGAGCGCATAAATGACAAACAACGCAAGTGCGGTCCAGCCAATGACCGCCCAGTTCCCTGTCGGCAGTAATGTATCAATGAAGTAGTTCACGATCAGCGGGAAACCTAGTTCCATGAGTCCGACGGCCACAGCACAAAAGAAATCTAAAAAGAACAGACCGCGATAGGGCCTGTAATAGGCAAAAAAGCGTTTTAGCATATGTAAAAGAACCTCACTTCCTCTATAATTGATAATCATTTTCAATTATAGAGGAATCGTCATAGAAATACTAGATCAGGAAATGATTTCTTTCCCTGGAAACCCTCACAATACACCTGAAAACAATCGCGCAAACGATTCCTTTAAACGTTCCTTTAAGCCCCTTTTATAAAAATGAACCGGCCCCATTTGCTCGCATTCTTTCATATCTTCCTCATAATGAGCCATCAATTGCTCGATCGGCTTCTTTGCCGCTGTAAAGACATTGACCTCAAAATTGAGCTGGAAGCTTCTCATATCGACATTTGCCGTTCCGACAGAGGCAAGCTCTCCATCTGCAATCATGACCTTTTGATGCATGAAGCCTTTTTGATAGTGATACACCTTGATGCCTTCTTTCAAAAGCTCAGAAAAATAAGATCGTGTGGCGTATTGCGTGAGAAAGCCATCATTAATCTCAGGCACCATCACACGCACATCCACCCCTCTTGTGGCCGCAATTTTTAACGCTGTGCGAATAGATTCATTTGGGACAAAATAAGGGGTCGCAATCCAAACAAATTGCTGTGCATTCGAAATGAGTGCGTCATATAAATCACTCATACTTTCCTTCATATCAGGTCCAGTCGGCACGACCTGAATGACATCTTTTCCTGTCACAGGATGCGGGGTGTGATACTTCGGATCATCAATTAACACTTCATCTGATACATACTCCCAGTCCAGCATAAATATGGAGTGAAGTGTCTGAACGGCTTCACCCTTTAACATCGCATGCGTATCACGCCAAAAGCCGATGTTTTCATCGCGTCCTACATATTCCTTCCCGACATTGAGCCCGCCAACAAATCCTGTTTCTCCATCAATAATCACGATTTTTCGGTGATTTCGGAAATTGAATTTTTGATTAAAGAATCCGTATTTTAATGGCAGAAAAGGGGCGACCTTTATCCCCGCCTGCTTCAATCGTTTAATATCTTTTCGTGAGAAGCGAATGCTGCCAGCCGCATCATAGATGAATCGGACCTCTACTCCTTCTTTCACTTTTTCAATCAGGATCTCCATCATCCGGTGACCGAGGAAATCAGATTTGAACATGTAATATTCTATATGGATGAACGTTTTTGCCTTTTTTAATTCTTCAAAAATACGTGGAAAGGTTTCCTCTCCATTCTTTAAAATCTCCATATCACTATTTGTATTTACATGCATCCCTGTTGCTTTTTCTGTGTAATGAAAAAAAGCACGCTGATTATCGGTTAAACGCGTCTCATCCGGTTTACTCTCAAGCTCTGATATTCTGCGTAATTTTTCTCGGTTATACATTCTCTTTGATTTAAACAAATGTCCCTTGACATATAGCTGTCCTGAGAACAAATAAAACATATAGCCGATGATCGGGAAAAAGATCAGTACATACATCCATAACAGCGTGTGCTGTGATGTCCGGTTCTCTAGCATAAGCGAGATAATACTAAATAAAATGATGGCGATGTAACTAGCTGCATAAAGCTGAAAACCCCACGCTGGAACCGGCCACCAAAACACCACATATGCCCCAAATATCATGAAATATAAAAATAGAAATTCCAGTCTCCTCTTTTTCACATTCTCCGCCCTCATTCGTTTCTGTCTTTTTCTCTTCCATACCCTTTGCACAGCTCGTCTGAAACGCACGGTTTGCTGCTTTCTTTTAGCTTTTACAGACTGGAGCGTTTTGATCCGATATAATGGAAAATATGTGAAGGAAGGGACGAATGACTTATGCGTACACCATCTGCTTTAAAAAAGGGAAGCCACATTCGGGTAATTGCTCCAAGCCGAAGTGCCAGCATTTTATCAGAAGAAGGAATGGCTCAGGCGAAAAAACGTTTAGAGGCATTAGGGTTCACTGTTTCTTTTGGACAACACGTGTTTGAATGTGATCTGCATTCCTCTTCTTCTATTGAACAACGTTTATCTGATCTACATGAGGCATTCTCAAATGATGAAGTCGACGGCATTTTGACAGCAATCGGCGGCTTTAACTGCAATGAGCTTTTGCCTTATATAGATTATGATTTGATTCGTCAGCACCCAAAAGTTCTTTGCGGCTACAGTGATATTACCGCACTTGCAAACGCCATTACCGCCAAATGTGACATGGTGACGTACTCAGGCCCTCATTTCTCCAGTTTCCAAATGGAACAAGGACAAGAGGAGCAGACAGCCATGTTTCAAGCGTGCGTGATGAGTAGCGAGCCATTTGATTTCACCCCTTCTACAAAGTGGAGTGATGATGCGTGGTATCTTGATCAAGTAAATAGGCAGTTTCATCCGACAACATGGGGGATTTATCAGGAAGGAACAGCTGAAGGCACCTTGTATGGCGGAAATCTTTGTACACTGAACTTACTGCAAGGGACACCCTTTATGCCTCACCTCAAGGATGCCATCTTATTTGTGGAGGATGATGACTTGGTCTTTCCTGAAATGTTCGCCAGAGACCTTGCCTCGCTCTTGCAGCATGCCGAATCCATTAAAGGGTTAATCATCGGACGTTTTCAAAAGAAATCCAAGATGACAGAAGAACATTTGAGGTTCATTCTAGATAAGCACTCAATGCTTCAACACATTCCAGTGATTTACGATGTCGATATCGGACATACACAGCCGGTCTTCACCTTGCCGATTGGCGGGAGTGCCGAGCTATCCTGCTACGACGGACAAATCCAATGGCGTGTTCATGCATAAATAAAACCTAAAAAGCACCCTCATATGTGGGTGCTTTTTCTATTTCATCGATTCTTTTTTTAAAATTTTTTTAGAAAAAGTGATCCAATCCTTCATCCCCTTCGTTAAGTAGATGTAAAAAGAAAAGAGAGGAGGCAAAAACATGTTCTCTGATGTACTTAGTCAATTATTCGATTCTATTTCTAACATTATCAATACACTTGGATAATCCCATTAACGCACACATACTACATGCTTGCCGAAGGGAGGATACAAACTATGTTCTCTGATGTACTTAGCCAATTATTCGATTCTATTTCTAACATCATTAACACACTTGGGTAATTCCTATGACACGCACATACTACATGCTTTCTGAAAGGAGGATACGCTCATGTTCTCTGATGTACTTAGTCAATTATTCGATTCTATTTCTAACATTATTAATACGCTTGGTTAATGTTCAAAACCCGCTATCTCTCGAGAATAGCGGGTTTTTTATATAAAGAAGCCCCGCTCATAAAATAGAGCGGGGCTTTGTGCATTACATTTTTTCCGGTGCAGATACGCCAATGAGTTTTAATGCATTCGCAAGCGTAATTTGTGTCGCCTTCATTAGTGATAGGCGTGCTGTTGTTTTTGTTTCATTTTCAACATCAATGACCTTCTCGGCATTGTAGAAGCTGTGAAGGGCTGATGCTAGATCATAGATATAGTTTGTGACGCGGTGCGGAATACGTTTTTCTGCTGCTTCTGCTACAACCTCTGGGAAGCTGCCGATGATTTTCAGAAGATCGTATTCTTTATCGGACTGAATGTGAGAGAAATCAGCTTTTTCAAGGTTTGGCTCGTAGCCTTTTTCTTCCCCTTGACGGAGCATGCTGCATATTCTCGCATGTGCATATTGCGCATAGTACACAGGGTTTTCGTTAGACGTAGAAATTGCTAAGTCTAGGTCAAAGTCCATATGAGTTGCCGCACTTCTCATCGCAAAGAAATAACGAGTAGCATCTAAGCCCACTTCTTCAATCAAGTCACGCATTGTGACGGCTTTACCTGTACGTTTACTCATCTTCATTTTTTCACCGTTTTTGTAAAGGTGAACGAGCTGAATGATTTCGACTTCCAGTTTGTCCGCTGGATATCCGAGTGCTTGGATCGCCGCTTTCATTCGAGGAATGTAGCCATGATGGTCCGCTCCCCAAATGTTGATGAGCTGGTCAAAACCTCTGTCCAATTTGTCCTTGTGATATGCGATATCTGGAAGCAAGTACGTGAAGCTGCCGTCTTTTTTAATCAGGACACGGTCCTTGTCATCACCAAAATCAGTTGAACGTAACCATGTTGCGCCATCTTCTTCAAAGACATAGCCTTTAGCGCGAAGTGTTTCTAGCGCTGGTTCGATTTTTCCGTTTTCATATAAAGACGTTTCAGAATACCACACATCAAATGGGACACGGAAATTCTCTAGGTCGACACGTAGTTTTTCTAGTTCATATTTTAAACCGTACTCACGGAAGAATTTCATACGCTCTTCTTCTGATTCATGCACGAAACGGTCACCAAATTCATCAGCAAGTTTCTGCCCGATGCCTTTGATGTCTTCTCCTCTGTAACCGTCCTCTGGCATTTCTTTTTCAAGACCGAGCGCCTCAAAGTAACGTACTTCTACAGATAGAGCAAGGTTATTGATCTGATTGCCTGCATCGTTGATATAGTATTCACGGCTCACGTCGAAGCCTGCTTTATCAAGGATGTTGCAAAGAGAATCTCCTACAGCTGCGCCGCGGGCATGTCCAAGGTGTAAATCCCCTGTTGGGTTTGCTGATACGAACTCAACTTGAACCTTTTGGCCTTTGCCTGTATTTGTTTCTCCATATGCCTCTTTTGCTTCAAGGACTGCGGGAATCAGTTTCGTTAAGTATTGATTGTTCATATAAAAGTTGATGAATCCTGGACCTGCAATATCCAGTTTTTCAATTGAAGCTTTGCCTTTGTCAAAAGCATTCACAATGTCCTCGGCGATTTGACGAGGTGCTTTTTTCGCAATGCGTGCAAGCTGCATCGCCATATTGGTGGAATAATCACCGTGAGTTTTGTCTTTTGGCACTTCCAAAAGAACATCCGGCACCTGGCTTTCATCAGCAAGTCCTGCTTTGACGACTGCCGCAATGATTTCTTCTTTTAACGCATCTTTGACCTGTTCTGCGATATTCATGAACGTAAATCCTCCTTATATGAAATCGATAATGTATGTAAATGCTTTTGATCTTCACCTGTCAGCATATCGTACGTAATGTGCAGAAGCCCATTGTCTACATCAAGATCAATACCATGTGTGTGCACATCGAGCTGAAGTGTGCCAAATGGCATCGTGTAATGTGTCACGGTCGTTTCTCCAATGAGAAAGCGCTGCTTCATTTGAATCGCACCTGATCTCATGACAAAAATTTCTTTTTCACTTATTTTGACAACAGTTTTTACTTGACCCATTTCATGTTCTTCATGGTAAGTGAGGTACGTTTTGTCATTCTTCTCTTGATACGTTCCAGTTGTTCGGAATTCGATCGTTTCAGCCGGTTCCGTCTCTGGTTTCATCACTGACTTTACATGAATTGAAATTTGGTTTTGTGTCATTTTGCACTTCCTTTGCTAAGACCCGTTTAACTAAAATAGTATACCATAATCCCGATTGCCTATCATCCCATCATTTCTCATCTCCGTGTGGATGAAACCCCATTTTTGATCTTCACATGTCTCTTTAGAAAAAAAGAAAAATGAAGCTCACCCCTATCACGAGTCCAGTCTTGAGCCCTGCGCTTTTTCGATTGATGAGATAAAACAGTGCTTGGATGCCTGAACTTGCCAAAAATGCCTGAAACAAATCAAATGGGAGAAGATGCCCTTGCTTATAAACAAACTGCATCAACAGCGCTATGCCAGTGAGATAGAAAAAGCCTCGATCCTGAAACAGATGAACCATCTCATCCTTTGCCTCTTTTTTCGAGGTGAACGTGGGCGGACTCGCTGCAAGCTCTCTTTTCAGCGTAAGAAAGCCTGCCGCTAACACACATAAAGCGAGTAATACCATCAATACAGAAGAAAACACGACCTGCCTCCTTTATCATGTCACCAATGTAAAAAAAAGAGCTTGTCCATATGAGATGACAAGCTCCTCTATCAAGATGTTATTTCACAAAACCAAGCAGCATTTCTCGTAAAAGTTTGCTTGCTGTATTCGCTGTTTGATCGGAATGATCGTATACAGGCGCTACTTCCACAAGGTCTGCACCGACGACATGCACATCAGAACCAGCAATAGCATGAATAGATGCCAGCAGTTCTTTTGACGTAATACCGCCAGCATCCACAGTTCCAGTACCAGGCGCATGTGCCGGGTCAAGTACATCGATGTCAATTGTCACATAAACTGGGCGGCCTTTCAGCTTTGGCAATACTTGCTTCAATGGCTCCAGCACTTCAAATTTAGAAATGTGCATACCTGCTTCTTTTGCCCATTCAAATTCTTCTTTCATCCCTGAACGGATGCCGAAAGAGTATACACTTTCAGGTCCAATAAGTCCTGCCACTTTACGAATCGGTGTCGAATGTGAAAGCGGCTCACCCTCATATTCCTCACGAAGATCGGTATGTGCGTCCATATGGATGATGGCCAAATCAGGGTATTTCTTATACATCGCACGGAAAACCGGCCAAGACACAAGATGCTCGCCGCCCATTCCTAATGGAAACTTCCCTTTTTCTAAAATGCTGTCAACATACTCTTCAATTAAATCTAAGCTTTTCTGTGCATTACCAAATGGAAGCGGGATGTCGCCAGCATCAAAGAATGGCACCTCGTGCAGTTCACGATCTAAATAAGGACTGTATTCCTCTAATCCAATGGATACTTCACGAATACGGTTCGGGCCAAAACGTGAGCCTGGACGGTAACTGACGGTCCAATCCATTGGCATCCCGTATAAAATGACTTTCGCATCTTCCCATGTCGGATGACTTCCAATAAACACTTTTCCTGAATAAGCCTCGTCGAATCTCATACAAGATTCCTCCTTTTACGCTTCAAAAAATGCGCAAACTGACATTTGCGCATTTCCATTTCGCTTGATTTATTTGATTAAATCGCTCACAAATTTCGGCAGAACGAATGCCGCTTTGTGCAATTCTTTTGTGTAATATTTCGTATCAATATCAAAGAAGCGGCTGTCTTCTACAGCTAGTGGATCATACTTCTTAGAACCAATGGTAAATGTCCAAAGACCGCTTGGATATGTTGGGATATTCGCTGTGTATAGCTTGGTAATCGGGAAAATTTCTTTTACATCACGCTGTACATTTGTAATTAACTCAGGTGTGAACCAAGGGTTGTCCGTCTGTGCAACGAAAATACCGTCTTCTTTTAGTGCTTTTGAGATTCCTGCATAGAAACCTTTAGAGAACAAGTTCACAGCTGGTCCAACTGGCTCAGTTGAGTCAACCATGATCACGTCATATTCGTTGTCGGCTTCCGCAATGTGCATAAAGCCGTCTCCGACTTTCACATCTACACGAGGATCGTCTAGTTTCCCAGCAATTGAAGGAAGGAACTTCTTCGAGTATTCAATGACCTTGCCATCAATATCAACAAGTGTCGCTTTTTTCACACTTGGATGCTTCAGGATTTCACGAATAACACCACCGTCTCCTCCGCCTACGACAAGAACATTTTCCGGGTTTGGATGAGTGAAAAGAGGAACATGTGCCACCATTTCGTGGTATACAAACTCATCTTTCTCTGATGTCATCACCATACCGTCTAAAAACAGCATATTGCCAAACTCTTCTGTTTCCACCATTTCTAAATGCTGAAAATCTGTTTGTTCTGTGTGAAGGGTTTTGTTCACCTTCAATGTAATGCCAAAATTCTTCGTTTGCTTCTCTGTATACCAAAGTTCGCTCATTGTTCATCTTCCTCTCATCCAATAATAAACAAACATCTATTGTTAGCGCCTTTTATCGGCTATGACTATATCGATTGTCCAAGAAAAAAGTATAGTGGATTCATATCAAATTGTAAAGAACCGCATGAGATAACTTCATTTTTAAAGCGCACCCTTGCAGTCGCCTGTTTAAAACGGTTTTCTTTGTCCCATACTGATAAAAAACCGTCAAAATGGGGGCTTTGCATGGACACAATCATGAGTAATAAAAAAATCCGCATGACCGTGAAAACGATTCGGGCCTGTTTTTTTATCGGCTTGCTCGCTTTTCTATTTGCAGGCACAGTCTTTTTGACGATTCTTTTACTTGCTAAGTGGCAAGGCGCTCCCTCTGTTCAAGTTCCCCAATCCACGACCATTTATGCAGCCGATGGGTCTAAACTTGGCGAATCAAACTTTGGAGAAAAGAGATATTGGGTTCCGTTAAAGGACATGTCCCCTCATATACAGCAGGCAGTGGTCGCGGTTGAGGATAAAACCTTTTATCAGCATCACGGCTTTGATGTGAAACGCATGGCGGGTGCTGCGGTGGCAGACATTCGTGCAATGGCAAAGGTACAAGGCGCCAGCACGATCACCCAGCAATACGCACGAAATTTATATTTAGATCATGATAAAACATGGAAGCGAAAGTGGAATGAAGCCTTTTACACGATCCGCTTAGAACAAAACTATACAAAAGAT
This sequence comes from Bacillus altitudinis 41KF2b, assembly GCF_000691145.1. Classification (GTDB taxonomy): domain Bacteria; phylum Bacillota; class Bacilli; order Bacillales; family Bacillaceae; genus Bacillus; species Bacillus altitudinis. The sequence continues at coordinate 157,221 of NZ_ASJC01000004.1, forward strand.
GAGATATTAGAAGGATACTTGAACACCATATATTATGGCCACGGCGCATACGGCGTGGAAGCGGCATCTCGCCTTTACTTTGGAAAAAAAGCGAAAAACTTAACTTTAGCAGAGTCTGCCTTGCTTGCTGGTATTCCAAAGGGGCCTTCTCTCTACTCCCCTTATGTGAATGAGGAGAAAGCCAGCGCAAGAAAGAATATGATTCTGAGGCAAATGCAAGAGGATGGCATGATTACGAAAAAAGCGGTTGCTGATGCCAGCAAGGAAAAGCTGTCCTATCGCCCGCTCAAACAAAAGCAGCTACAAGCAAAGCAGGCCCCGTATTTTTATGATGATGTGATTCGCGAACTGAAACAAACGCTGGGTTTAACCGAGGAACAAATTGAAACGTATGGTCTTCATATCGAAACGACCTTACAACCTGAATTACAAAAAATCGCTGAAAAGACTTTAACCAACATCATGGATTCTGAATCAGATATCCAAATCGGCTTTGCTGCCATCCATCCCCAAACAGGGCATGTACTCGCCCTCATAGGCGGGAGAGATTACGAGAAAAGCCCATTCAATCGTGTCACACAAGCAAAAAGACAGCCGGGTTCAACAATGAAACCACTTCTCTATTACATGGCTTTGCAAAATGGGTTTACACCAGCAACCGTGATGCGCAGTGAAGAAACTGTTTTTGAACTCGATGAGCAAGGAAGCGGCGCCGCTTATTCACCAAGCAACTATCATGGCTATTACGCCAATGACGGTATTACGATGCTTCAGGCTTTGGCTCTATCTGATAACATTTATGCGGTCAAAACCCATCTATTTTTAGGAATGGAACAGCTTGTACGTGCAGGGAAAACGTTCGGGATTCACGAAAAACTAGATCAAGTGCCTTCACTTGCGCTAGGTACTTCACCTGTCAAACCAATCGAAATGACCAATGCTTACGCGATGCTGGTCAATGGAGGAAAACGTGTCAAGCCAACCTTTATTACGAAAGTAACGGACGCAAAGGGCAACTTACTCTTTGAGGAGAAACAAAAACGAGAGCAAGTACTAGATGAAAAAGCAGCATTTGTCACCACTGACATGATGTCAGGGATGTTCAATGATCAATTAAATGGCTATACAAGTGTCACAGGACGTACCATTTCAAAAGATCTTACCAGAAATTATGGAGGAAAATCGGGGACGACAGGCGCTGACAGCTGGATGATCGGCTTCTCTCCCCAGCTCGTCACAGGTGTGTGGACCGGCTACGATAAAGGACGCACCATTGACTCGGTCAAAGAAACCGCCTATGCGAAAAAGATATGGGCTTCCTTTATGGAATCAGCCCTCTCAAACCAGCCAGCCTCCTCCTTCATGCCGCCAGACGGTGTAAAAGGCGTATATATCAATCCAAAAACGGGTGATCTCGCAGGCCCAGGATGCGAATCAAAGGTATTTACCTATTTTATAGAAGGAACGGAGCCGACCGGTGTCTGCTACGGTGCCGAGAACAAAGCATCTGAGCAAGACACGGCTCAGGATCAACAGCCTAAGAAATGGTGGGAAAAGTGGCTGAAGCGTTAAAAATGGACATGAAAAACCCCGAGATCTGCATCTCGGGATTCTCCATGTCCTAGCTTTAACACCAGTTTACTGAAAAAACGACTGGAATTGGTATCCATTCATCATTCTTCACAAAAATTTCACAATTACTCAGGAACAGCCAATCCTTCTTTTAATTCATCTGTGGATGCTTCCCATAACGCCTCATTGTGACTCTTCAAGAAATCAGCGAGCACCTTTTTCGAACCATCATCCATATGACTGACAACGATTTTACGCTTCATGGATTTATCCATTAAATTCACATGCTCAGGAAGTGATTTATATCCTCTGCGGATCGAGCGGTCAACCGTCATTTCACAAGCTGTGACACCAGCATAATATGGTCCCTCTTCTCTACGGTCAATCGTCACCCATACGAGCCAGTAAGGTTTTCCGTTAGGTACCTCTTCTTTGGTTTTTAAAAATTTAATTCCTTTTTCGACGGCACTTCTTGCATGCATCGCACCAATATCAATGACGGCTTCCTTTTCCTCCACATCAATGATCACTGGCGAGATATTATCAAGGCTGAGGGCACCTGCCCCAAAACCTCCATGCCCATCCGTTGCATCTGTTTTTTTAATGATATTAAAACCAATTGGTTTCTTCTTTTTACCTTCCATTCACTAAACCTCCTAAAGCAGCGGCTTCAAAATAAGATTAAACCAGTCAATAATTTGATTACGCATTCCGATCAATGGACCAAAAACAAACTGACCTAGCGGCGTGATGACGAAGATGAGGAAAATGATGATTCCATACTGTTCAAATTGCGTCATCTTTGCACGGATGCCGGGACTGACAACATCCTCAATAATACGATATCCATCCAGCGGCGGGATCGGTAATAAGTTAAATAGGAACAAAATCACGTTCAAGTTAATAAAGATTTGGAAGAAATAATCGATCCCCGGCTCAAAGCGCATGAGCGACTCCCCGCCAAATTTCTGAAGAAGCACATACACAAAAAAGCCTAGAAACGCCAACACCAAGTTACTTAATGGGCCCGCAATCGAGACGCAGATTCCTGCTAAGCGCGGGTTTTTGAAATGGTACCGATTCACAGGTACAGGCCTCGCCCAGCCAAACCCAGCCACAAAGATCAAGATCGTCCCGAAAATATCAAGGTGCTTCAATGGATTGAGTGTCAGTCTGCCTTGATTTTTAGCTGTCGGATCTCCAAAACGATACGCAACATATGCATGCGCCAGCTCGTGCATCGTAAAAGCCACAACAAGCGTAATGGCGACATATGGAATCAGTTCTAATGGATAAACAAGAAATTGGTCCAAAGGCATGAATCCCTCTTTCTTTCTATACAATGATTTACTTCATTCAGTATACTATAAGAAGTCCCTTAAACTAAAGGGAAGCGTAGCACTACAGGAAAAAGGAGGTTGCCATCATGCCGATTATCACCGTTCAAATGCTTGAAGGAAGAACAGATGAGCAGAAAAGAGCTCTTGTGGAGAAAGTCACAGATGCCGTTGTTGAAACAACAGGCGCAGGTGCAGAAAAAGTCTCTGTCATTATTGAAGAAATGAAAAAAGAACATTATGCTGTAGCAGGAAAGCGAATGAGCGACCTGTAAGCATATAAAAAGGACAAACACTTTTTCTGTGTTTGTCCTTTTGTCTCTTACCTTATCTGTACCAAGCTTTATTACGGTTCACTTGATTTTTATGAGCCGCATCGAAGAAATCGACAGTGTAAGAATAATCATAATTCATTAAGCAGACAATTCCGCTGCCTTGAGGGTCATGCGGCAAACCAAAGTTATGGCCGTATTCATGTGTAGCCGCTTTTGCTGTGTTCGCTGTTCCTTGATCAAGGTTGACACTGAATGCACTTCCGCTCGGTGCACTATTGTAAACATAAGCGATTCCGCCAGCATCAAAGTTTGGATTTGCTGTAAATCCTGTGACAAAATCGTATCCTCTGCCATCAAAGCTGCGCTGAAGGTTGGACAAAATTTGTGATGAATTTGATCCTGAGGACGTCCAAGACCCTACGGCTTGTACAACAAAGTCCACATCATGATCACGGTTAAATGTCACATCCGCTTGCTCAATGATGCTGACAATGCGCGTCTGCCAATCACTATATTTCGCACGATACTGCGCATCAGCTACTGCATAGACGGTCACTTTCTGACTGCCTGTACTAGCTTTTGTTGAAATCGAATCTCCTGTATTTGCTTTAAAGGTTCTAGACCCTACCTGTTTACCAGACTCATCTAAAATCTTTGTTGTCACATCTCTTTCAATAGGAGGTGCCTTCGTCAAATCTTTAAAATCGTTTGCCTTTGGCAACCCTTCACTAATATGTGTTTCGAACGGTGCATGATCATGATCATGCCCATGACCTGCACTTGCAACTGGTGCTGAAGCTGAACTTACCCCCGGTAACAAACTACCTACCAATAAAAATGACAAAAAGACTGAACGCTTTTTCATTCCTATCCCTCCTTTGTTTTTCACAAGGTTATATATTCACTGAAAATTCACCATTTTCCTTCTATTCAGTCAAAAACAGGGAATTTGATATACAGGAAGAAAGTCGAATCATGTCATTTTCACTAATTTTTCGGATATTTTGACACACATTTCATTCAAAAATAGCGCTTTCGGTCCGGGTCTTACAAAACAAAAAAAGCCCAAAAATTGGGCTTTTGCAAAGTTAGTTCAATTCCTTCAACTGATCAATATACGCAAGGGCTGCCTCAAATTCTTCGTCCGTATAGCGTTGCTTGCTTTTAATGGTGAAGACCTTTTCCTTTACCTCATCTTTTGGCAGATCATCAAAGTATAAAATCGTTGAGACAAGCTCTAGAAAACGAGACGATTGCTCATTCATCTGCTGCGTCAGCACTTTGAGGTCAGGCATGTCCACTTCACACTGATCGAGAAACTCTTTCCCATTGTCCGTCAGCGAATAACGATATTGATAGTATCCGCCCTTTTTTTCCTTCATTTCGTCCAAGAATCCAAGGTTGCACAGCTCTTCAATTCTGAGCGTCAACTCCTCTGAATAGGGGCCATAAAAATGAAAATCGTATTTCTCGTAAAAAGGCAAATCTAGCTTTTTTGCTATGTAAATCATTTTTTGCAGCTTCTTCCGTCCAACGATTTCCCCAGATTCAGAGAACACCTTCATCAACTTTGCATGCTCTTTCAACAAATTCCCGACATCTCCTTTTTCAGTACTTCCTTATCCCAATCCAAGCAGCTTCATGATCGCCTTCTTTTCTTCAGCTTTTTCCGACATATCTACAATTAAGTCCATCGGGAAATAAAGTTTATGATCGGTTCTTCGTTTACCGGAAATGGCGTCAACAATATCTGACTGTCTCGACAGTTCTTTAATATGACCACTTTGCGTCAAAAGGTGGATCGGCAGCCGTTCTTCTTCTTCGCCCGGTCTATAGAAGTCATAAGGCAAATCAGAGGAAGAATCGACCACTAAATAATAGTCAGGATCAATTCCTGCTTCTTTGAACAAAGCCGTCAGCTTGAAATATTTCGTCATTTCTTCGTTTGGATTAAACTCTGTATATTGGAATAAACGGCGGTTCATAAAACGGCGGCACAAATCAGCCAGCACGTGATCTTCTTCATCTTCCCACGCCTGAAAATAAAATAAGACAATGGATTCATCCAGCTTAATATAGTCCTCTGTGGTGACATTTCCTTCAAAAATTGAATAAAAATGCACAGGAGCATGTGTGAAAATATATCCCGTTTCATGCAGCTCTTTTGCACGATGGAGGATTTTTGTTAAAATGACCTCCGCGCTGCGGGTCACTGGGTGGAAATACACTTGCCAGTACATTTGATAGCGGCTCATAATATAATCCTCTACGGCATGCATCCCGCTCTGTTTCATCACAATCTGATCTTCTCTTGGACGCATCACGCGTAAAATACGTTCCATATCAAAGTGACCATAGCTGACGCCTGTATAGTAAGCATCACGCTGCAAGTAATCCATTCGGTCGGCATCAATTTGACTTGAAATCAAACTGACCACCTGTTTGTTTTGATACGTTTTGGCAATGACTTCTGCTACATGCTTTGGAAAATCGTCACTGACCCGGCGCAGCACTTCATTTACTTCCGTCTGCCCTAAAATGATATCTCTTGTAAACGATTCATGATCTAAATGAAAGACCTTTTCAAAGGAATGAGAAAACGGACCATGTCCAAGGTCATGAAGCAGGGCGGCACTCAGTACAAGCTCACGCTCCCCTTCATCCCATTCGGGTCTTCCTTTAAACACATCATCCACAATTCGTCTGACAATCTCGTATACACCGAGTGAATGATTAAATCGGCTGTGTTCTGCCCCATGAAACGTTAAATAAGTGGTGCCTAGCTGTTTAATTCGTCTAAGGCGCTGGAACTCTCTCGTTCCGATTAAATCCCATATCAATGCATCCCGTACGTGAACATAGCGGTGCACAGGATCTTTAAATACCTTTTCTTCGGATAATTTCCCTTTTGGATACGCCATCGTTTCGTCCCTCTTTTTTTAAGACGTGTTTCTATTATATCGGGTAACTTTTCCCGAAAACATCCTTGAATTTGCTGGCGAATGTGTTCTCATAGATTGAACGGACGTAAAAAGCCCGACCTGACAGGGACGGACCTCTTTTTAGGTCGACTGAACACATTCAGTGACATTTATTTGACTTTTTTTTGAACCTTTTCGAGTAACTCATCTTCTGTTGGTGCGGATAATGGGCGATTGTTCACAAACGCAAAAGCCTTTTTTCGTCCTGGACCGCAATACGATTGACAGCCAATCTCAATTTTTGCATCAGGGTCAACCGATTTAAGTCGAGGCAATAACGTTTTTAGGTTCGTCGCATCACAATCGTCACATACGCGAAACTCATTAGCCATGTTCTTACGCTTCCTTTCAATGATGAAACTTCATTCTATATGAAACAGTTGGACAACTAAGAGTGAATAATATACCACCCAACATTGTACATCGAAGCGACTGGAGTTGCAAGAAGCATTGTCAGCACAGAGACGTATTCACATAAAAGCTAGTATTTTCCACTATCCTTTTAGCAAACTTGTATAAACCTTCTTCAACTTGGCTAATCTAATACCATCAAATCTTATGGGGGTTTAAACACATGTCAAAACAAAGACAAGATGCTTGGTCAGAGGAAAATGATCTCCTTCTGGCAGAAACCGTCTTACGTCACGTCAGAGAGGGCAGTACACAGCTGAACGCATTTGAAGAAGTTGGAGACAAGCTAAACCGTACCTCAGCGGCATGCGGATTTAGATGGAATGCTGTCGTGAGGCATCAATATGAAAAAGCATTGGCACTTGCCAAAAAACAGCGTAAACAACGCATGCGTGCACTCGGCAATGGACAGCCTGCGAAAAAACGTTTGCTCTATCAGCCGCAAGTTGAAGAAACGATCACACAGGAAGAGTTCTCTCAAGAACTGGAACCTGCGCAAGAAGAAACGTTTGCACCTGCAGCCGAAACAGCCGAACAGCTTCAATTTGTGGATCAAAGCTACAATGAAGAGTTAGCTAGTTTATCACATTTATTGTCACAGGCTTCTCAAGTGACAGAGAAAAAGCCAGAAGCTAATCCATTTGGGCAGCGCCAAGAGTTAACCATTGAGGATATCATTGATTTCTTACGCCGCTATGAAGGCGATGGACAGCAATCATCTGCCTTACGGATGGAAAACAGCCGGTTAAAACGAGAAAACAACGAACTTTCACATAAAGTCACGCAGCTAGAAGCTGAAGTGAAAAAGCTTGAAAAGGATCAGCTCACGATTCAAGAAGATTATGAAACACTCGTCAAAATCATGAACCGTGCAAGAAAACTAGTTTTGTTTGAAGAGGACGACAGTGCCGCACCAACCTTTAAAATGGATCGTAACGGCAACCTTGAAAAAATGGCTGAATAACCAAAAAGTGCTCCCCACCTGCGGGAAGCACTTTTTTAAATATCCAAAAATAGCATCACACTAAAAAGGACATTGATCAAGAAGACGAACATAAAAATATACCTGACTTGCCTCACCTGAAAATCACCAAACATAAAAATATAAAGCCCTGCGATACCAAGCGTCAGTACAGGCTGAAGAAACGGCACGAAAAGCGAAATGCCGTAGCCGGCTCCTATGATGACAGGAAGCCATAGTAAATAGAGGTAACCGCCATTTTTAGATTTCAAGAAACCACTCCCTCTCTTTCTTCTATCTGCTTGATTTCAGGCTGAACAAACTTGAGTCCGGCCATTGTACGTCTGCGTTTTTGTGATGTCCAAACCGCAATCGCCGGCTGATCTGTTAGAGACTCTGTGTCAATGGTGATCAGCACTTTCCCATTTAATTCAATTGAATCTTCAAACTCAATTTTGCACCCAGATAAACTGATATCATGTATGATCACCGGCACCTTCTCTTCTAGTCGGTCCTCATAGGCGATCGTACCTGTCACACCTTGCAATGGCCTTCTCATCCATTTGCGACGCAGAGCCTTTGGTACCTTCTCCGTTTCTCTTAAAAAGCGGAGAAACGTCCGAACAGCATACGATTTTTTCTCACGATCCGTCATCGCTACATGCTCTCGTGTGAATAAGAAACGGATCAGTGATAAATACTCTGATTTTTGTGTGTCAGTAAAAGCAACACCAACCATCAGCTGGTCTCCCTCTGGATAGCTCCAAACCACGTCACACGACACGCTTTCATTCTCTGAAAAAAATAATTGCGTTTGTCCTTGATAAAGAGAAGACGCTTGGTCCAATGGAATGGACAGACGCGCACCTGAATCACTCATATCTAGTAGAAAACAAGCAAGCGACTGATCTTGATGATCAGAACGAAGATGCCCCTCTTTTTCAATGACAAATCGCTCTGATTTCCGATAACGCGGTCGATCAAACGCCACAAGCAGTGCCATGAATAAGCCTGCACCGTTATAAAGCACCCAAAAAATATTAATCAACATAAGATCAGCGTTCATCGTCCCATTTACCTTCACATCGTAACCTATTTTCACAAGGGCAAGCAATGAGAGCAGCAAGAAGATCAGATGGGGAATCATCGTTTTTAAATGGAAATGCCTTTTGTCCGTTTGAATTCCCTTCGGTGTCACCAGAAATTCAACCCGTTTTTTCAAGAACAGTTCACTGAGTGCCACACCAGCTAAGTGGAATGCCATTGAACTTTCATAAATATGACTCCAAAACATACTTCTTTTTTGATTCGACACAAGTTTAAACGCTAAATACGAGCTAAAGAATGCCGGCAGCCAAAACATGAAAACGGACTGGAAATCTGCCCAGAAACTTTGAATACCAAACAATAAAAACAAAATCGGTGTGAGAATGTAAATCATTTTAAACAAACCGTTAAACCAATACAAAATGCCATCTAAATAAAGAACTCTCTGCATCAGCGTTAAGCCGCGCACCTTCAAAGGATTAAACTTACGGGCACACTGAATGTTCCCTCTCGACCAGCGATCTCTTTGCTTTAACAGATCAAGCCAGCTTTCAGGTGCCAGACCGACGGCTAATACTTCTCCGACAGACACAGATTTGAATTTCCCTTGGAGAAGCATTCCTGTTGCCATGTCTTCTGTAATCACTCCAGTAGCAAATCCGCCAATTTCATCTAATGCCGTTCTTCTAAATACCGTATTACTCCCAACATACATGACGGCATTAAACCGATCCTTACCAGCTTGGAGAGTTTGCATGAAAAAGTCCTGCTCATTTGGAATTCGATCTTTCGAGAACATATTATATTGGAAAGGATCTTCGTTATAAAACGCCTGTGGAACTTGAACAAACGCAGTTGCTCCATCATGAAAATAGGGCACTGTTTTTTCTAAAAAGGAAGGAAGAGGGACCATATCTGCATCAAGTGTCAGAATCAGCTCTCCATCCGTTTGAGACATCGCATGATTTAAATTACCTGCCTTAGCAAATCTGTTATCTGTTCTTGTCAGGTAATGAACACCAAACGCAGAAGCAAGCTGCTCTACTGCTTCCCTATTACCATCATCACATAAATAAATTTGAACGCTTTCCTTCGGATAAGAGAGATTCAAACAACCTGCAACAGTGCGTTTCAGCACCTCAATTGGTTCATTATATGTAGCTATGAAAATATCAACTGTTGGCAGCCTTTCAAGATCACTGATCATGACTTGTTTCCGATTTGAAGGCTTCCACACAAGTGTATAAAACACAAGCAACTGGATAAACCCAATGCATTCACAGACAACAAGCAAAATGCCCATGACAACATTAAAAGTACCTTCATGCGGCAATGTAAAGAAGAGGCGCCAGCAAATATAGGCAGCATTTGTTAACACACATAGCACAATGATGATTTTTTTCACAGTAGAGGCCATTGGCTGGATACGATATATCATATACAACAGAGACAACATACAAAGCATAAACAGCGGGTAATACGTGGTGATGAATGACAATACATTTTCCTTCTTTCTTATGTCATAAAGGACTATCACATATAAAATGTCATAACAAAGGAGGGGATTCTTCCATTAGATTGCCCCTCCATGTCTATATAAATCATTTCCACAATCGATCTAACTGATTTGAATAAAAATCAATGGCCTTTCGATAGCTCAAAATAGCAGGATCGTTTGTCGTCTCAGTTAAACAGTTCAGTAATATTTCCATTGCTTTGCTATGTTCATTTAAATTATACAAAGTCATGGCATAAAACGTTTGAATGGCTTTATTATGCGGATAAGCTTCCATCGCATGGAGGAATATCTGTTTTGACTTTTCATATTCCCCTAAGGTTCTGTATGTACTTCCTAATCCTAAAAAAGCATCTTCTCTTTCTTCTGAAGACAAACCTAGCTCAAGCGCCCTCTCATAAAAAAAGACAGCTTGTTTTTCCTTCCCTAACACATCATAACTCCAAGCACATTGATAGTGAATGGAGGCATGATCTGGATACTTTTCTACAAGACGGATGAGCATGTCATTGGATTCTTGAAGTTGTCCACTTTCTCGAAGTTCAATCGCTCTCAGAAGTTTCGTTTCCATTACATCACCCCTATTTTTAAGATGGCTGGAAAGATATGTTTACGAGAACACTTTCTCATTCCGCTCAATCATCCGCGTCATGTTTTTCTCAAACTCCAGCTGTTCCTCGGTGGTCAACCCTGAAGCGGTCAGTTGCTCGCTCAGCTTTTGAAGTTCTTCAAGTAAAAGACGCATGAGAAGCGCACAGTCAATGGGTTTTCCAGTTAATTCTGATAGGGATGCCATCGTATCAGGCTGTATATCAGGGAATACCGCTTTCACCTCATGCCGTTTATCCTTTAAGGCCGCCTCATAAAAACGGCGAATCAAATCAGCTCGTTCCCGGCCGCTTCCATCTGCACACAAATAGATTTGCACAGCGACCCCTCCGCGTAATCTACGCTGAGAAATGCCGGCAAATTTCTTTCCATTGATGCTTAGATCATAGCTGCCCGGACAATAAGATCCGACAATCTCATAAGCTTCAATGTCCACCTCATACATCGACAGCATCCGGCGGATCAATTCCACCATCGCATCATATCCTCGGTCAATATCAATGCCCTTCTTTTGTTCCGCAAAGATTAAAGACACATTCAGTACGCCTTCATCCAGCACCACAGCAAGACCGCCTGAATTGCGCACAATGACGCGATATCCCTCTTCCTCAAGAAGCTTTACACCATCTTGGAGAAATGGAAGTCTTGTATCCTGAATCCCAAGAACGATCGTATTGTGGTGCACCCAAGAACGCGCTGTCGCTGGTGAGAGTCCTTTCCCGACCGACGCACAAAGCGTATCATCCATCGCAAAAGATTGCTTCGGGTCCACATAAAGACCAAGGCTCGATTGATCTATGATTCGCCATGTCGGCTGCGTCAATAACTCAATAGGTTCATTTTTCATTCCTGCATATCCTCTCGTTCATAAACTGTGTTTATTATAACATGGAGGGAGAATGAGAGAGAAAAAAGCTCTATGACAAGGAACGTCACAGAGCTTTTCAACTGGATTTGGTTTTCTTGTTCTTCCTTTTCGAAATGAAATAAACAGCTGCAATCAAAACGACAGGAGCCCCAACCAAGAGGCATGCAGCGATCAATGTGTTCCACGGCAAATCGATCATCTCCTTAATAGACTAAACTTCTATGAAACAGCCGTGACTTACCCAGCTTAACAAGTCTTCAGCCACTAATTCCGCATGCTGAGGGTCCATCACACCAACATCGACGATCCACACTTTTTTCTCTTCTTCTGCCTGCCGCATGAGAAGTACTCGCCCACCGCCATCGTCACCAATGGCTACATAGCCGCTGGCATAATGATGGACTTCCCATGTTTTATTGCGTTCCACTATGTCCTCAGTTCCGTATAGTAGAACATCGCCTTCGACGGAACATCCATTTGTCTGTTTCAGCAATGTCTTATAAGCATGGGGCAGCAGCATGTTTAGCTGGGATTCTGTCTCTTTGATGTTTATATCAGTTTCTGGTTTGTTTATGACCAGGTTGGGAATCTGAGAAAAATGAATCATTTTGAAAGCCTCCTAAAAGGATGTACAAGCGTTTATTCAGCTGATTTTGGCATAATTCTTTTATACACCCGCAGGAGCACTTTTAATAGAAAATAGAAAATGATGACATCGAGTATAAAACCAAAAAATAGAAATTCAACACCATAATTTGAATGCAGGACTAGCCAATCAATGGGAAAACCCCGATAAACCGGACCGGCATGTGGGACATAAACCCCTCTCATAAAAGCTGTCCCAATGACGAGAAGAACACTGATGCTTAATAGCCAATTGACTGTTTTTTTGTTGATGTGTTTTTTCTGATTCATACGAATTCCTTTCTGTGTTTTTGTATCGCTTTTTAATAAAAAGACTTCTACATATCACTATATAATCAATACAACAATTCTTTTAGTAGACTTTCCGCTTTATGTAATTCATCTAAAAATGGATTTAGATAATCATTATGACTATCCAAGTAAGCCCTAACTCCGCCAATGATAAAGACTTTTTGGAGATCATCATTGGCTTGCATGATTCTTTGGGCATTCTTGTATCTTCTATATATTAATTCAAGTACACCTTGATTGATCTCTTGCGAATATTCTTTTTCTAGGATGTTGATGACCGTTTGGATTTGTTTTGTTAGTTCTTGTTTTTTGTTCATTTTGTTCTCCTATTTACAGCTTTTTGGAACAAAAACAAAGCCGATGCTCGAATCGTTATATTTCGAATATACAAAAGACCCTCTTACAGAGGGCTCTTATTACGCCTATTGTTTTTATTCTTCAAGGGATAATTCCCATAACTTTTGACCGTTTGCTAAATACACTGCATTAGGTGGATCATCATAAAGGGATATTTCTACTAAAGACCTTTCTTCTCCTATCAACCAATCATACACTCTGCTTTCTTTATTTGGAGACGATATGATGTTCTCTACTCTAAAAGCAACGGCATAATATTCAACGTAATTGATATCATCATCCTCTAACCCATTATCAGTTTCGTAAAGTGTGTCTGGTTTCCCTATGATCTTTAATCCGTTACCCCACTCTAATATCAGCTCTTCCCCGCCGTAATCATCTAATGTTTTTATTAAAGGGTTATAGTCCATATGTATCCACCTTTTTAATTTAATTCTAATGGTTTTGAAGGTACGATATGAGCACCATCTTTTGAATAATGTATTGTGCCTCTAGTAGTCTCTATATATTGTTGAGTTTTCATATCATAAGTCTTTCCTATCTTTTGACCAAAATCTATAACTTCTCTCCCGTTTTTTAGGAATTCCCCTCTACCAGCGTATTTATCAAGCAATTCTTGTGCCTTTTTATTATCTCCGTAAAAAATGCTTTTCTTTTTTCCGTTTGCTACTTCTTGCTTGTAATTTGGTGTTTCTGGAATATGTTTTTCTTGAGCTCCTGATTTTACTTTTGCAGGGAAACCATTTACTTCACGGTAAGGTCCCTTAGGTACGGATTGTTTACCGTAAGCAGGTGTTTTAACCCTCTTCACATTCTTCCCTTGCTCCAACCTAAAAACATATTTCCCAACCTTCACTATTTTCGTGATTGGGATGATAGAGGCTGCGGATAAAGCTTGGTCTGTGCTGCTGATGTTTCGGCTGGTTTCTGGGTCTTTACCAGTAACGGCTCGGTAGCCGTCGTAGATGCCGCTGTATTCTAAAATGATGTTTTCGGCGGTTGAGACGACCTCACCGTCTAGTATGCGTTTGGCATTTCCGCGGCTGCGGCTTTCTGGGATGTTGTCGACTTCTTCTATTCTTACTTCGCCGTTTGCGATATACGTTCGAATGATTTGTTTATTGGCGTAAACGGTGTATCTCCCGCCTATAAAATCAATGTCCGACGGATCTGTGACGACTTCATCAGCGATGTCGAATTCTTTTAGCTTTTTGACGCCTTTTACGTTATATAGTTTACCATTTACGACCCTGATGTCTCTATGAATCTTACTTTTCCTGCTCACAGGTTCTTTTTGTAATGTCGTAAGCAATGGATCGTTTGCTTTGACTTGCTTGTTGACGTTTCGGAGGGTACCTCTATGAACCACCGTATCCACATTCGCCTGTTCTTTCTCACTCAATTTCTTCAACATGATCATCATCGGATTGTCTTTCGTGTTGTCTATTTTGTCATTCAATCCGCTGATCGTGCTGCTTATTTTTTCTTCTTTTCCATTTTTGAAAATAGACCCTTTTTGATAGCTCGTGATGTCGATTTTGGGACCGGTGAACATGGTGCTTAGCGTGTTGATGTATTGCTTCATTGTTTGCAATGCACTTGTTGTTTCATTCATAGCACTTGTTTGTTCTCTGTCAAAGGCATGGAGCAGTCCAATGGTTCTGGATGTCTCAAGCCACGCTTTTTGATAGCTCTGTTGAAAAGCAGACTCGTCTACATGAGGCAAGTGAACGATATGACTGACCCTGCCGATCGCCTGGCTCACATCTGAAACAATGTCAGAAATCGCTCGCTCTGCTTTTTTTAAACCTGAATCAAGTTCGTGTTCAATAAAAGCTTGTGATATAAAGCCATGCTGATTTGATTCAAGTGTATGAAGTGCCTGCTTTGTTTGTTTGAGCGCAGAGCTGAACTCCTCAATGACAACCTGAAAAAATTGCAGGAAGGGAATATGGCATTCTGTATAAAAGGAGCGGATGGCTTGTCCCGCCTCTCCCTTTAGTGCGCCATCAAGTGAGATGATCTGTTGGATTTGTTTTTCTATGGATCTAATCTGTTCTGATTGCTGTTTTAATGTATTCAGCGTTTGGTCAATTCCGTTTATTAGCGCAAAAGCATCAAGGGTTTTCATTACGTTCTCCTTTATTTTCTTTTACTGCTAGAAGCAAGCGCCTTGTCCGTTTCGATCATGGTGTTCACCGCTTGTTCTGTTTGTACAAGTTGTTTCTGAAGAATGTCTATATAGGATGTACTTAATTCGTTCAGCTGCTGATTGACTTTTTCTAATGTGTCTGCCGTCAGGAGCTGATTTCTTCCTTTGATGGTTGTTGGAAGTGTTGCATTCATTTGAGCGCCTGATTGTTTTGCATGCTGTAATACTCGTTTGACCTGACTGGCATCTATTTTAATTTCTCTGCTCATGTGACTACCCTCTTTTTTCTTCCAGTTGTTTCTGCTTTTCTTTCTCTATTTTTCTTTCAACCGAATGAATTTCATGTTCTAATGAATGGATCTCTGATTTTAAGTCGCTGATTTTCTCATCAATTCGGTTCACTAGATTGGTCAGCTGTACACTTTTTATCTCTTGACTGGCGGATGCCATCTCGTCTCGAATGTCATCAAACGTATCTGCGAGATGGCCAAACCATGTATGTGATGTCAGATCTGGATGAGTCATTTTCTTGTTAGCATCTGCCAGAGCAGACTTTGCTTCTTTTATTTCTTTTCGACACATGTTCAGTTCTATGATTTGTTCTTTTTTTATGGATATGTCTGCCTTTAACGAATACAAGGCTGTTGTATAACCGATGATAGCTCCAGACATCGTCAAACACCTCTATTCCTCAAATAGTCCTCCGTTATGTTACCATTTACTAGCACAAGAGGCATATGATTGAAAACGAATTCACTAAAAAATGAATCGTATGTATTGGGTTTTTATACCTAATTCACATAAAAAAGCTGAATCCTTTGATAGGATCCAGCTTTTGATGCTTATTTTAAAGTTTCAGTGACTGATGCTGAGCCATGATCGTTACATGCAGCGTCTTTCTTCTCAGGGATATAATGGAGTGAAAACCCGACAAGGCTAAAAAAGGCACTTAACACCAGTGTTGGGTTTTTAAATAGGTTCGTACTAGCAATGATCATATCTCCCTTTTGCAAGAGTATTCCTAGTATTTGACCGAATACCAACAACGTTCCTGACGTTAGGAATAGGACAAGCAGCACTTTAAATAAGAATTCCATCAATACTCTCATCTGTTTCTCCTTTCTATACGGGAAGTATCTCCATTCCAATGAGCCAGCCAATGCCAACGATCGGAAGCATATAATAGAGGATCAGTGGGATAAAGGTTTTTTCTGGTCTGGCCCCTGCAAGACCAGAAGCGATAAATATGGATCCTGATGCAGGCGGGGAAGCGCCTTCAGTTGATGAAAAAGCAAGAATGGCAACTACAGCCACAACTGGGTCCACTCCAACTGAGATTAAAGCTGAAAATGAGACAAGCCCAACTGCTGTTAATGTCGCTGTTGAAGATAGAGGGCCAGCCACCAGTGTGACAAGAACACCCACAATGAGCACCATGAGCCATTTCGGAATGGCAAGTACTGATGTGATTTGCGTCAAATCATCTGCGAGCCCTAATTCTGCAAGTACTTGACTAGCAGCCACTGCAAACAGCATCAAAGCGCCAATCGTTGTGAATTTAGGAATGGCTGATTTGAAAAATTGAGACCAATCTAAAGCAGACGCCTTGCTTCTTCCAATTGTTAGACTAATTAATATCATGAGAATCGGAATCCACGTAATTAAAGAAATTTGATCCATTGCCTCCGGTCCGATGTTTGGATTACTTTTTAAGTAGTTTGCCAACGGACCAATGGTGATCATGATAGGAATCAAGGCACCGAAAAAAATAAAGATCGACTTCCACCCTTGTTTTACCGCTTCCCAGAAAGGAAGAATATCATCTGGCGGCATGGCCTGAATTTTATTCTTTTTCACCAGGAGATACACCAAAATAAATCGGTATACGACTTGATACAGTCCTCCTATTAGAAGGGCAATATATAAATCTCCCTCAGATACAAGGGCGGCAACTGGGGCAAACCCAAGCATGATAAACATGGAAGAGTTCGGAGGCAGTGCCGCTCCAAGTCCGCCATTCCCTGCTAGAATCGTGGCCGTATGGGTCCGGCTCCACCCGGATTTAATCATCCAAGAGGCGGTGATAGAGCCAGTCGCAGCTGTGTTTGCAGAATTTGAACCTGAAAGAGCGCCTAACACTGCTGAACCTAACGTACTCATATAAGCTGCTCCACCAGGAAGTTTCCCTACAACAGAATTCAAGATTCGTAAGAGTGCATGAATTAATTCCAACTTTTCGATTAAATAGGCCATAAATACAAATGCGACAGCTGCATAAAGCACCTCATATGTGGATGCAAATATTAAACCATCCCAGAAAAGTCTTAACGCATCCATTCCGCCAAATAATGTGGTCGCAATAAATCCTAATAGCATGGCTTCTCCCATATTCCGCTTCACGACGACATTCCATATAATGATGACAGCTATGAACACAATCAACGCAATAAAACCCATATCGTTTCTTCGCCTCCCCTTCATTAAATAAAACGCTTACAAATTATTCCCCTTGCTGCATCACGTCAATGACTTCTTCCCAGCTAGCAGGTTTTACCCCGTCAAATCGTTCAGCAAAGTGAAAGTCTGCTAATCTCTCAAGCTTCTGTTGTGCTGCCCGAGACATACTGGCATCAATCTCTGCTTCATCCAGCATTTCAATAGAGCCAAGCAGCTCAACCGCCCGTCTTTTTGCATGCAATGCACTCCCTGTCACAAGACGGTTCATGGTCTCTTCAAAACTTTTACTATCGATTGTATCGCTTAGTGAAGAAATCACTTGATGTTCCATATTATATTTTTTGGAAATTTCCAAAAATTCAATCAATAGACCGACAATCCCCTTCATATAAATGCTTCTGATTAGCTTTAGTGCCGAAGCATCTCCTGGCTGGTCACTAATTTTTGTGATATTCATGCCATAAGCATTCATGACTTTCATGAATTGGTCAATTCCACTGCCGCTTGCCGTGATCGGAACCTTGTGTTTGTTGACTGGAAGAGACCCTAGCATGGCGGCATCGACAAATAGCGCTTCTTGCTTTTCAATTTCGTTTGCTACTTGTTTTTTGATGTCTGGTGTTGATGCCGATACATCTACATATAATTGATTCTTTTTCAAACTTCCCGCTACAGATTGTGCCACTTCTAAGGTTTTATTCGCTGGTACAGCTGCAATCACAAGATCAGATTTCTCAATGAGTTCGCTAATACTGCTCGTTAATTGAACGCCTGTTTGCGATGCTTTTTCTTTCAACGAGCCAGCTAATTTCTCATTTTGTAATAGGACATCATACGCATAAAATTGATTTAATCCTTCTGTTTTCAATCCCGTTGACAGCTCATATGCCGCTTCACCATATCCGATAAAGCCTATTTTCATCACCGATTCCCCTATTCCTGAATTTTTTTCATTCTGCTTTCCAGCCATGCCGGTGCTAAGAGACTGATGTCTTGCTTTCCTTCGTCCACATACTGTTGAATCGTTTTTAATCTCTGATGTTCATACGCTTGTTTCTCTTCCGCTAGTGTCAGCAGGTGTTCCGCCTTTTCCTTTGGAACGATGACGACTCCATCATCGTCAGCAATGACTAAATCGCCTGGGGCTACTTTGACACCGCCGCACGAGATGGTTTGATTCAATTCCCCAGGACCATCTTTATAAGGTCCGTTTGGCATAAATCCCTTACTGTAGATTGGCAAAGCCAGCTCCTCTAAAGCGAGTTTGTCGCGAACAAGCCCGTCAATCACGATTCCTTCTATTCCTACAGCCTTTGCTGAATGTGCCATCAATTCCCCTAAATAGGCATGACCCTTATGGTCTTTCCCGTCAACAATCAGTACATCTCCTTCTTTAGCAGAGTAGATCGCTTGATGAAGAAATAAATTATCCCCTGGCCGTAAGCTAACAGTAAAAGCTGTGCCGACTACATTCATGCCTTTCGCAACTGGTTTGATTTGATGATCCATCGCGCCAGTGCACCCCATTACGTCTGACAGCAAGGTCGAGTTAAGCTTTTTTGCCCTAGCGATAAGATCATTTGACACGAAATGAACAGTACTCATTGTTTCCATCATCCCCTTTGAGTTATATTCATTACACTTATTTTTATTAAAGTAATATTTATTACTTTTGTGATATGATCATACCACCTCGTTTTCAATTAGTAAAGCGCTTTCAAAAAATAAAAAATGAGTTCCACACGACTAATGTGTTGTGTGGTAACTCATTTTCGTTAACATATGATTGATTTGATCTAAACGTGGTTTTGTTCTTTCAGGATCATTCATCGCTAAGGCACTTAAAATGTAATCGACGATAAAGATAGCAGATACGACAGAGTTATGAGAGCCGACACTTGCTGAGGAACATGGTAATACATATTGTGCATATTTGGTTAGTGGAGAGCTGTAACTGTCTGTGATTAAAAGCACTTCCACCTCATAAGACTTCGCTGCTTCCATCAAATCTTTCATACGCTTTGCATAGCGCGGATAGCTGACAGCTATAATGAAATCACCCGAGTTGAAATGAACCAAATCATCCACCCAGTCACTTTGATCTGCATCAATGTATTGGCAATTCCCCAATAACCGATTGATTCCGAGTGACAGATACTCACCAACAGGTCTTCCACTTCGAACACTTGTACACAAAACGTGGCGTGCGCTGGCTATTTTCCCAACAATCTGCTGAAAGGTTTCTTCCGTGATATTGTCCAGTGCGTACTGGATATTTTGAAATTGCAGTTCTACATGGTCATGCAAGAGCTTATTCTTATTTGAATGCTTGAGATTCGCTTCAAGTCTCGTTTGAGGGTCGGCTTTATGCTTCATAGCTGATTGAAGCTCTTTTTGGAACTCAGAAAAACCGGAATACCCCACAGCAGCAGAGAATCGCATGATCGTTGCTGTACTCGTCCCGACTTTTGACGCCAATTTATCGACAGTTAAAAAAGCGACTTCCATTGGATTTTGTACGATATAATCTGCAATTCTCCTCTGCGCATCGGTTAAAAGTGCGACCTTATGCTGAAGTTTATATATTAAATCCTCCATTATAGCACCTGCCTATCCTATCGGCTTTATCTACGATTCGTGTTTTCTTTTCACTCTTTATTGTACACATTTGGACAAAATAAAAAAACAGCCAGCACGAATCTATCGTACTGACTGCTCTAGTCGAGATGCTATTTTATAGTGCTTGAGCTGCTGTGATAAGCGCAAGATTGTAAACGTCTTCGGCATTACAGCCTCTTGAAAGATCGTTTACTGGCTGATTTAGACCTTGTAGGATTGGACCTACAGCTTCAAAGTTACCTAAGCGCTGGGCAATTTTGTAGCCAATGTTTCCAGCCTCAAGGCTCGGGAAAACAAATACGCTAGCATCGCCTTTGATGACGGAATCTGGTGCTTTTTTCGCTGCCACTGAAGGAACGAAAGCTGCATCGAATTGGAACTCTCCATCAAGAACAAGCTCAGGTGCTTTTTCTTTTGCAATGCGAACCGCTTCAGATACTTTGTCTGTTTCGTCTGATTTTGCTGAACCTTTTGTAGAGAAGCTAAGCATTGCTACACGTGGTTCGATGTCAAACATTTTTGCTGTGTTTGCACTTTCGATCGCAATTTCAGCAAGATCTTGGCTGTCTGGTGCAATATTGATCGCACAATCAGCAAACACATATTGCTCTTCGCCGCGAGCCATAATGAAAACGCCAGAAGTTTTCTTTACGCCTTCTTTTGTTTTAATGATTTGAAGTGCTGGGCGCACTGTGTCAGCAGTTGAGTGTGCTGCTCCGCTTACAAGGCCGTCTGCAAGACCTTTATACACAAGCATTGTACCGAAGTAGTTTTCATCAAGTAATGCTTTTCTCGCTTGCTCTTCTGTCGCTTTGCCTTTACGTCTTTCGACGAAAGCTTGTACAAGATCTTCAAAACCTTCATATGTATGAGGATCATACACGTCAACACCATCAAGTGTAAGACCTAATTCTTTTGCTTTTGCTTCTACTTCTTCTTTCTTACCTACAACAATTGGCTGCAATACTTTGCCATCTGCTAGTTTTTGAACGGCTGTTAGAATGCGTTCGTCCATTCCCTCAGGAAAAACGATCTTAACTCCTTTACCTGCAACCTTTTCCTGAACTGTTGAAAAAATATCTGCCACTTCAATACCCTCCTTGATTTTACAAAAAAAGCGTTCTCTTTTAAGCATACTCTTCTTCTACATAAATTCAAACTACCAACTTACATTATAGCGCTTACAATTTAAATTCTTATTTTTCAAACTAATTAAATCAATTTCTAGAAAAGCGTTTTCGTCGTTCAAGTTTTGATCACATCTTCATTTGGACAAACTATGTTATAGTTGGAACAGATGGAAAACTGTTAATAGGAGTGAAAGAAATGAGCGAACAACATACAACAAATGAAGCAGCTCAAACACTAGATGGCTGGTATGCGCTGCATGATTTTAGAACGATCGACTGGACGGCTTGGAAGCTGCTGACAAGCGATGAGCGTCAAGCCATCATTCATGAGTTCACAGGTCTATTAGAAAAATGGAAAACAGCCGAGCACCATCAGGCTGGAAGCCAAACAATCTATAGTATTGTCGGCCAAAAAGCAGATATTATGCTCATGATTTTACGTCCGACCATGGAAGAACTGGGTGAAATTGAACTTGAATTCAACAAGACACGACTAGCAGAGTTTACGATTCCAGCTTATTCTTACGTGTCAGTGGTTGAACTCAGCAACTACTTGGCAGGAGGCGGAGATGGCGGAGACCCTTACGAGAACCCACATGTACGTGCGCGCCTCTATCCAGAGCTTCCTTCTTCTCAATATGTCTGTTTCTATCCAATGGATAAAAGACGTTCTGGCAATGACAACTGGTACATGCTTTCAATGGATGAGCGTAAATCCCTTATGAGAAGCCATGGCTTAATTGGCAGAAGCTATGCTGGGAAAGTAAAACAGATCATTACAGGTTCTGTTGGCTTTGATGATTATGAGTGGGGCGTCACTCTTTTCTCTGATGATGTGCTTCAATTTAAAAAATTGGTTTACGAAATGCGATTTGATGAAGTGAGTGCACGTTACGGCGAATTTGGTTCCTTCTTTGTTGGAAACCGATTAGCAAACGAGCAGCTAGCGTCTTATTTCCATGTATGATAAACTCTTAAGGCTTCGGATCTCTCCGGAGCCTTTTTATGTATTTGTTTAGAAAGGTGATCTCATCATGAAAAACTTCCCCATCGCTATTTTTGCGTTAACGCTCGGTGCGTTTTCAATTGGCATGACTGAATTTGTGATCATGGGACTTTTGCCAAATGTCGCAAATGATCTTCATGTATCTATTTCTGCTTCAGGTCAGCTGATTACCGGATATGCACTCGGTGTCGCAGTTGGCGGCCCTATTTTAACGTTATCAACTGGAAAAATGTCGAGAAAACGTCTCCTCATCCTATTAATGATTCTTTTCGTGGCGGGAAATGCTGTCGCCGCTGTATCGACTTCTTATGGTCTCTTGATGGCTGCACGTATTTTAACGTCATTTGCCCATGGTACCTTCTTTGGTGTCGGCGCCATTATGGCTGCACGGCTTGTTCCTAAGGAGCGAAGCGCAAGTGCGATCAGCTTCATGTTTACAGGACTGACAGTAGCCAATGTACTGGGTGTGCCATTTGGCACCTTTATCGGAAATCAATTCGGCTGGCGCATGTCATTTCTCGTTATTGCCGTCATTGGTCTCATTTCCTTAATCGGTATTATCAGTTTAGTACCAAATCAATCGAAAGAAGAAGTATTAGATATTCGAAATGAAATATCGGTGTTGAAAAAGCCGCAGGTCCTCGTCTCCTTTGCGATGACGATATTCGGTTTTGCGGGTGTGTTTACCGCCTTTACGTATAT
The DNA here is from genome assembly GCF_000691145.1 of Bacillus altitudinis 41KF2b. Classification (GTDB taxonomy): domain Bacteria; phylum Bacillota; class Bacilli; order Bacillales; family Bacillaceae; genus Bacillus; species Bacillus altitudinis. The sequence goes on from NZ_ASJC01000004.1 coordinate 180,157, forward strand.
CAGCCCGATCCTGCTGCAAGTGACTGGCTTTCAGGAAAACGGGGTCACCCTCATTCTTGTCCTCTTTGGGCTTGGGGTCACCGTTGGGAATTTAGTCGGTGGAAAACTTGCGGACTGGAAGCTGATGCCGAGTATTATCGTCACATTGATCTTGCTGATGGCTGTCCTGTTGTTATTCACATATACATCTGCCTTTAAAGTGCCTGCCGTGCTGACGATTTTTGTTTGGGGAATTATTTCATTTATTCTCGTTCCTACCTTGCAATACCGCACGATGAACATGGCACATGAAGCCCCGACACTCGCATCAACGCTCAGTCATTCTGCCTTTAATATTGGAAATGCAGGCGGTGCAGCGCTAGGCGGTCTTGCTATCGAAATCACACATTTACAGCTTGTCCCGCTCTTTGCGGCAGGTGTGACATTCATTGGATTGATCATTACGATCATGAGCTATCAGTCAGATAAACGAATCAAAAGGACCTGAGGGCAGGTCCTTTTTCTATTTCACCACGGTCATTTCTGGCTCTTCTATTTGTTTCACACGTTCCTGAATGGGATGGGTAAAGGAATGCTCTGATAAGACAATATGGGAGACCGTTTTTGTAAAGCCAGACACATCTTGAATAAACGCTTCAATTTCTTCAAGAGAAGAAACAGACAGCTTAATGAAAAAACAGGACTGTCCTGCCACTCGATAAGCAAAGAACGCACGTGGATGCTGGTTCATAAATGTCACAAAACGCTGATACTCCCCATTTAATACGGTGACTTCCAGTAAACAGTCTATCATCAGACCCAGCTTTTTATAATTGACTTGAACAGAATACCCTTCGATAATCCCTGCATCCTCTAGTTTTCGCACTCTTTCTGCTACTGCAGGCGCCGATAAATTCACTCGTTTGGACAATTCCCTCATTGATAAGCGGGCATCTTCTCTCAATTCGTTTAAAATATGCACATCCACATCGGTGATTTTCATTCGTTACGCTCCTATCCCAAAATCGTTCCATTTGAAAAGTATTTTATGATGATACTTATGATACGAAATGTAAAATAAAACTAAATAATGGTAGAATTTATTTTAACGGAATTGAATGAAAAAGCAAGTATGGAGGGATCACTTGATGAAAGAATCTTTAGACAGCCAGGCTTCTAAAACATTTCCCATCACACTTGCCATTGCACTCACACTTGGCGTTTTTGCGGCGGGATCGGAGGAACTGGTGATTTCACCACTGCTGCCTGATTTATCAAACTCCTTTCAGCACTCTCTTGATGTTCTGGCTCTTTCCATCAGCATTTATGGGTTAGCTGTGCTGGTTGGAGCTCCACTGCTCGTTCCTTTAGGAGACCGATATTCAAGAGAGCTGTGTTTGATAATTGGGCTGTCCTTCTTTTTAATCGGAACAGTGATGTGTGCTGCTGCCCCAAATTTGGCCGTGTTTTTTGCAGGCCGTGCTATTTCTGGGCTGGCAACTGGTGTATTTGTGCCAACAGCCTATGCTCTTGTGGGCGACCGGGTTCCATACGAATATCGCGGCAAAGTGATGGGACTCATTGTATCGAGCTGGTCTCTTTCTCTTGTCCTTGGTGTGCCCATTGGCGCCTTTATCGGCCAGAGTTTAAACTGGCGCTGGACGTTTTGGATCTTCGCTATGATGAGTCTCATTGTCCTGCTACTCGTCATCCTTGAATCAAGAAAACAAGTCAGAGCAGCTGATCCGAAGGCACCTCAAGCTAGAGAGAAAACAGGCGCTTTATGGGGAGCTTTGAAAATCGATCGTGTGCCTGCCTATTTGACTGTGACGTTTTGCAATATGCTTGGATTTTACGGCATGTACTCGTTTTTAGGTGCTTATTTGCAAAGTCTGTTTGATGGCGGACAATCAACAGCTGGACTTCTTATTATGGCTTATGGCGTCGGCTTTTCTATGAGTATGTTTACTGGAAAATTAGCAGACTGGTTCGGTAAAACCCGTTCCCTTGTCTTTGTGCTGGGTGGAATTGCGCTTGTTCTAGCCTTGCTTCCTTATGCGCCATTCTCGTGGATGTTGCTGATTTTCGCCCTATTTATTTGGGGGGCTATGCAAAGCTTATCTGTCACGCTTCTAAGCACCGTTCTAAGCGACTGCTCTCAAACCCATCGCGGCAAAGTGATGGCTTTTTACAGCCTGGCCTCCAACCTTGCTGTTATGCTCGGTTCCGCACTGATGGGACCCGTTTATGTCCATTTCGGATATCATACGGTAGGTCTTGTCTGTGCATTAATCACACTCGTTGGTTTTATCATCAGCTTCGGCAGCTATAAAAGAGAACGCGCCTTACAGAAAAAACAGCCAACTACACTTGAAACGTAAGCACATTTCACTGCACATCTCGATATGTGCAGTTTTTTAGATCAATTTTTAATATAATCGCAAAATACATTTTTTATAAAATTTGTTGACAATTGCCAATTTTAAATTTTATAATCTAGTAAAAATTTGAAAAAGATTGGATGGTAAACATGATCCTAAAGAATGATGATGTGTTTCATTTCAAAGAAGAGCCTAGCCCTTCACCCAAGATGTTTACAGTCAACACACTAGGCCCTAAGGGGACAAGCAGTGAATACGCAGCAAAACATTTCATCTCTCAATCCACCACTACACTCGGCACTCATACGAAACTATCCCTTTATGACACATTCGAAACTTGCATTGAACATACTCTCTCTCAACCACTTCAATTTACTCTCGTTCCACACGCATATGAAGGCATCAAACACTTCTACATGAGACCAGATCTACAGCTTTTACAAATTTTCAGATGTGACACGCCCATGTATGGTTTGGCTGTCAGACCTGATTTCCCATTCAATGAACAAATGCTCCACCATTTAAAAATTGTCTCACATCCTGCACCTGTCAATTTAATTCAATATTTCATTCACCAAAATGCTGAATTTGAACTTGTTAATTCTACAAGTACTGCCGCGCAGAAAGTAAGGGACGGCGAATTTGATTTTGCTTTAACGAATGAGGTGGCAAGAGCCACATATGGCCTCATCTTCATTCGAACGTTTAAAAGTATACCCATGAGTTGGTCCATATTCGGAAAAGGAGAGATATAAGATGCAAACTGAACAAAAGACGCAAGAACGATATTTTCCTCAAGCGAAAAAATTAGAATGGGATAATGGCGTTATCCAATATTCCACTGTAAGAGGCGGTACGGAAGTGTTAATTTCATACGTCCCTCCCCACACAATCATTGAACCTCACGAACATCCCGAAGCACAAATCGGCATTGTATTAAAAGGCGAGCTTCAAATGACTGTCGGCCAATCGACTCAACTGCTCACCCCATTAGAATCAGCCTATATCGCACCACCGTTTGTCCCTCACGGCGCTTCAAATCTGACAGATGAAGAAGTGATCGCCATTGATATTAAGAGATTAAAGGATGACGAAGAATATACAGCTCCCCCCACTTATTTCTTAGACATTTTCAAAACACGGGATTTACTCCCTGGCATGGAAGTGACTTTTTTTGTGGAAGATTGGATGGAGCTGATGATTGCCAATATCCCTGGAAACGGCGGAGAAATGCCTTTTCATAAACATAGAAATGAACAAATCGGCATTTGCATCAGCGGAGGGTATGATATGACGATCGAAGGCTTTACAGAAAAGATGGAATTTGGCACCACCTATTTCTGTGACCCAAGGGAAGATCATGGGGCCATCAATCCAAAGCCAGAAGCATCAAAGTCTATTAATCTCTTCTTCCCTCCCCGCTATAATCGCTTGAAGCCAAAGGCATCTAAGGTGAAGAAATGAAGCTGGATGGAAAAGTTGTCCTCATTACAGGAGGTGCGTCGGGGATTGGGCTTGCTGCCGTCAAGCTCTTCCTCGAGAATGGAGCAAAAGTAGCTGTCGCTGACATCAATGCAAGCAGCGGCAACCAACTCATTGAATCATTGCCGCATGAGCACCTTGCATTTTTTAAAACAGATATTACGAAGGAGTCTGACTGTCACCAAACCGTTCAGAACGTGCTGAGCCGATTCGGTGCCATTGATGTCCTCATTAACAATGCAGGCATCGAAATTGTCTCACCTATTCATGAGATGGCACTGGAGGATTGGCATCGTATTCTTCAGGTCAACCTGACCGGCGTCTTTCTCATGAGTAAGCATACATTGCCGCATATGCTTGAAAAGAAGAGTGGAAGTATTATCAATACCGGATCTGTCGGAGGTCTTGTGGGCTGGCCTGACATTCCGGCATACAATGCAACAAAAGGCGGTGTCATTCAGCTCACCAAATCAATGGCCATCGACTATGCCGCTCATCAAATCAGGGTAAATTGTATTGCCCCTGGCATCATTGATACGCCACTAAATGAAAAGTCCTTTTTAGACAATCACACAGAAAGTCTCGAGATCGTCAAAAAAGAAAAAGCAAAGGTGAATCCTATGCTGCGGCTTGGAAAACCTGAAGAAATTGCTGGCGTGATGCTGTTTCTCGCCTCTGACCTATCCAGCTATATGACTGGAAGTGTCGTCACTGCAGATGGCGGTTACACCGCTAGATAAAAGGAGTGCTTTCATTGAGTAAAAAAACTGTACTTGTCATTGCTGACTTAGGAGGGTGCCCGCCTCATATGTTTTATGAAAGCGTGGCGGCATCATACCATATCGTTTCTTATATCCCAAGACCCTTTGCGATTACAAAGGGACATGCCGAGCTAATCGAAAAATACTCCATTGCGGTCATCAAAGACCGTGATTATTTTGAGACACACCCTTCTTTTGAACACCCTGATTCTATTTACTGGGCACATGATGATTATCCAAAATCAGAAGAAGAGGTTGTGGAAGACTTCATTCAAGTGGCTTCCTTTTTCAAAGCAGATGCAATCACGACCAATAATGAATTATTCATTGCACCGATGGCAAAGGCCGCTGAACGTCTTGGGCTACGAGGTGCCGGTGTCAAGGCAGCCGAAATGGCGCGTGATAAAAGCCAAATGAGGGCTGCATTCAATGCCTCTGGCGTCAAAGCGGTGAAAACTCAGCCTGTCACGACTTTATCTGATTTCCAACAAGCCATTGAGTCTATCGGAACACCGCTCATTTTAAAGCCTACATATTTAGCCAGTTCTATTGGCGTCACCTTGTTTCATGACAAAGCCGGAAGTGATGACTTGTTTTTACAAGTACAATCGTATTTGGAAACCATACCAGTCCCAGACGCTGTCACGTATGAAGCACCGTTTGTCGCTGAAACGTATTTAGAGGGTGCTTACGAAGATTGGTATCAAGATGAAGGTTATGCTGATTATGTCAGTGTAGAAGGGCTGGTCGTAGAGGGCGAATATCTCCCTTTTGTCATACATGATAAAACCCCTCAAATCGGTTTTACAGAAACGGCTCATATCACTCCGACGATCTTAGACAATGAAGCAAAGCAAATCATCATTGAAGCAGCAAGGAAGGCAAATGAAGGGCTAGGTCTTGAACATTGTGCAACCCATACAGAAATCAAACTCATGAAAAATCGAGAAACTGGACTGATCGAATCAGCGGCTCGATTCGCTGGCTGGAATATGATCCCGAATATTAAAAAGGTCTTTGGCGTCGATATGGCCAAGCTATTGATTGATGTATTAGTTGATGGAAAAAAGGCTGTACTGCCAAAACAGCTGCTTTCTGGACATACATTCTATGTAGCGGACTGCCACCTGTACCCTCAGCATTTTAAAGAGAGTGGGCACATACCACCTGAATCCACACATATCACCATTGATCATGTGTCTATTCCGCAGGAAGCATTCGTTGGAGATACTGCGATTGTCAGTCAATCATTCCCTGCCAAAGGGACTATGGTGGATCTTGCTTTATTTGAAGCTTTTAATGGAATCGTATCTCTTGAATTAAAAGGATCATCCTCACAAGACGTTGCCGCGTCCATCCGCAACATTCAGAAACAGGCAACGATTCAGTTAATGGATGAATTAGTGAAGGGATAGAAAGAGAGGCTGCTGTGGTGAAAATGTTAGCATCTAAAATGATTGAACGGCTGCCTGAACAGAAATTCGGCACCGTCTTTGAAAAAATTGCTCAAAAGACAAAAAACGGAGCAAACATCATGAATCTAGGTCAGGGAAACCCTGATCTACCAACTCCTCCCCATATCGTGAGTGCCCTAGAGGAGTCAGCGGGTGTTTTGCCATTTCAACAATATGCCCCTTTTAGAGGCTTTGACTTTTTCAAACAAGCCATTGCAGATTTTTATAGATCGGAATTCGGTGCTGAGATTGATCCGCAGAAGGAAATTGCTCTTTTCACTGGCGGAAAAACGGGGCTGTATGTCATGAGTCAGTGTCTGCTTGATCCAGGAGATATCGCACTCGTTCCCGATCCAGGATACCCTGAATATCATTCAGGCATTTTGATGGCGGACGCCAAGCCATACAGTATCAAACTTGAAGAGAAAAATGGCTATTTACCAGATCTCTCCTCAATTGATCCTGACATAGTCAAAAAAGCAAAAGTACTGTTCTTGAATTATCCGAATAACCCCACGGGTGCTGTTGCAAATGAGGCATTCTTTGAAGAGGCTGCTGCCTTTGCGGCCACTCACGAGCTGTATGTTATTCATGATTTCGCCTATGGTTCATTTCATTATGAACAAACACCCGTGAGCTTCATGAATACTCCTCTCGGGAAAAGTGTAGGAGTGGAATTATATTCTCTATCAAAGACTTTTAATATGGCAGGATGGAGAGTCGCTTTTGCTGTTGGAAATGAGGAGATCATCCAAGCCATCAACACCTTCCAAGACCACGTGTTTGTCAGTATGTATGGCGGATTTCAACATGCAGCGACTGCTGCCTTGCAAAGTGATGACCGTCATATTCAATCATTAAAGGCGATATACCTTGAACGAATCAATTTCTTCATCCGGCAAGCGGCGAGAAAGCTTGGCTGGACAATCGAACGTCCACCCGGCGCCTTTTATTTATGGGCTCCGATTCCTGATGACTTTGAACATTCTCATGCCTTTGCTGACTATTTACTCGAACATGCCGATGTTGTCGTCACGCCCGGAGGAGTATTTGGAGCCAATGGAAGCCGTCATGTACGCATTTCAATGGTTGCCCCGATTGAGGAGCTTGCTCTCTTTATCGATCGCCTGTCCATCCTCCCCATTCGATTTCATCAAAAAACCCGCCTATAGCGGGTTTTTTTCAGTTTATATACTTTTCATCGTTCCACCGTCTACGGAGATTTGTTGACCTGTGATATAAGAAGCTTCCTCTGATGCCATAAAAGCTGCCAATGACGCCATCTCACTCGCTGAGCCCACTCTTTGCATTGGGATACCTGATGCGACAGCTTGTACAGCCTGCTCTCGTGACACTCCCTGCTTCGTCATCATATTGCCGATAAATTGTTCATACCGATCGGTTGCAATAAAACCTGGATTTAAACAATTTACCGTAATTCTAGACGACGCAAGCTGTGTGGCTGCATTTTTACTGGCATTAATAATCGCTGCATTCATCATACTATTCGTAAACATTTGTTCACCAGGTTCCTTCCACAGATTCCCGACAATTTGAATGATCCGTCCATATTCATGTCTTTTCATCAATGCGGCTGCACGCTTCATTGTATCGACGTAGGCGATGGCTTTTTGGGAGAAAGCAGCCAGCATCTGGTCAGGTTCACACGAATCAAATGTATCTGGCTTTCCTCCTGGAATGTTATTGATCAGCACATCGAGTCTGCCAAACTCCTTTTCTATTTTCTCAAAGGCTTCCGATCTCACTGCTTCAAGCGACATATCTCCACAGAATAGAGACAGCGGTTCCTTTGTTTCTGTCATATCTTGAATGTGCTGTTTCGTCTGTTCAAGTGAGGCCATATTTCTAGAGTTGATGATCACCTTCATATCGCTCTGAGCGGCAAGTTTTATTGCGATTGCCTTTCCAATGCCTGTACTTGCCCCTGTTACAAATGCAATTCTTTTAGACAAACTCATCCACATCCCTTTTCATCAATATACATAAAATGACACATACAGAATGTATTTCAACAAAAAAAGACCTTTCTCCTGCGAAAGGCCTCTCTTCTCTATTTAAATGTCGTTTCCCAATTAAATCCGATCGCCTCATCATTCCACGCAATTCTCTTCTCATCTGGGTTTTTTGGGTCGTACGATTCTGTTGTAAAATACACAATCTGCAGCGGCGTCTCCCCTAATACGCGGTAGCCATGGGCAACTCCCTTTGGGATGAGGAGCAGCATCGGATTATCTTCTCCCATATAATACACATCGGTTTGATCCTTTGTCGGAGAATCTTCTCTCAAATCGTATAAAACGACCTGTGCATGACCTGCTGGGAAAAACCAAACATCGTCTTGTTTTTCATGATAATGAAAGGCTTTGATGACTCCTGGGAAACTTTTCGACCACGACGCCTGCCCAAAGCGCTTCAGCATCGGTTCGTCATCTCGAATAAGCTCTGCGAAAAAGCCGCGATCATCACAATGTTTCATGAGTTTTTTCGTTTGTACACCATCAATCATGCTGCTCGAATCTCCCTTCTTTCTGCAAGTATTCGTGAAGTGCATCCTTCCAATGTCTTGGCTTCCAGCCTGTCGCTTCAATCGCTTGAAGATCTAAAACAGAGTAGGCGGGCCGAGGTGTTTGGAAACCATACTCTTCAGTGGAAATGGGTTCAATTGTCGTAGACAGACCGCTTGCTGCCACAATTTCTGCCGCAAAGTCAAACCATGAACAGCTTGCTCGGTTACTGACATGATAAATACCTGCTTTCTGGTCAAACAAGTGAATCAAAGCTTCTGCGGCATCCTTTGTATAAGTAGGAGACCCTAACTGATCATTGACGATGCGCAAATGATCCTTCGTTTCAGCCAGTCGAAGAATGGTATTCACAAAATTATGTCCCTCATGTCCATAAAGCCACGATGTCCGAATGATCTTCACTTCATCTGACACAAGATGAATCAATTCTTCTCCAAGTTTTTTACTCTTTCCATAAATGGTTTGCGGATCTGCTTGTGCGTCGATTTGGTAAGGGGTATCCGCTTGCCCATCAAATACATAATCTGTGCTGACATGTAACACATCAGCCCCTACGTTCTTAGCCTCAAGCGCTGTATAGTAGGCGCCAATCCCATTCACAAGATAGGCTTTTTCCGTTTCTATTTCGCATTGATCCACAGACGTATAAGCAGCCGCACTGACAACAATATCCGGTCGGAAATGTCTCATTGCATGTCTGACTGCCTGTTGATCTGCGATATTCAGCATACTCCTTGTTAAAGCAATGACGGTGATGTCTTTTTCTTTCAGCTGTTTCGTCAATTCTTTCCCTAATTGGCCGCCTGCACCGGTGATTAAAACTTTCATCGGTCACCCTTCTTCACTTTGATCATATTTGGCACGATACCAATCGATCGTTTTTTCGATACCTTTTTCGAATGAAGTTGCCTGCACCCAGCCGAGCTCTTCTTTTAGCTTACTGGCATCAATGGCATACCGCCTGTCATGCCCTTTCCGGTCTTGAATAAACGCGATTTGATCATGAGAGATGCCTAGATGTGTGAGAATGGTTTTGGTTAAATCAAGATTTGTTTTCTCGTTGCCGCCGCCAATATTGTACACCTGACCGGCTGTTCCGTTTTCTACTACTTGCTTTACGGCTCTCGCATGATCCTCTACATACAGCCAATCGCGGATCTGCTGGCCGTCTCCGTATATCGGAATCTTTTCACCATTGACCGCTTTTCTAATAATGGTTGGGATTAATTTTTCTTCATGCTGATAAGGTCCGTAGTTGTTGCTGCATCTTGTGATCATAGCGGGTAGTTGGTGGGTGTGGATATAAGATTTCACAAGCAGGTCTGAACTTGCCTTGCTTGCTGAATAAGGATTATTCGGTGAAAGTGGTGTTTGTTCTGTGAAAGCAGGATCATTCGGCTCCAAATCTCCATATACTTCATCTGTGGAAATATGAATGAGTTTTTTCGCCTTTCCCTTTAAAACAGCTTCTAGCATACGATAGGTACCAAGGACATTTGTTTGAATAAAGGGTTCTGCTGACTCAATACTGCGATCGACATGTGATTCTGCTGCGAAATGAATGATGGCATCATACGCTTCATCAAATACTTGATCTAGTTCGTCTTGCAGCGTGATATCTCCTTGGACAAAACGGACATGAGGCAGCTTTGATAAATATTCCATCTCCTCTGGATGACTGGCATATGTTAATTTATCAAATACGGTCAGCCGGACATCGGATTCTTGAAGCAGCAGCTTCACAAAATTCAGTCCAATAAACCCTGCTCCACCTGTAATTAAATAAGACTTCGTCATTCGTATCCCTCTTTTTCCTTCATCGTTTCAAACATTTTTGTTGATGCTTCGTGGAGAGATTCATGAGTTCCTGCATCAATCCACCACCCTTTTAACATATCATAGGTCAGCTGGCTATTTGAGATGTAGAGATTATTCACATCAGTAATCTCTAGTTCACCTCGATCTGACGGCGAGATTTCCTCGATATATTGAAAGACGTCTTGATCATAAAAATAGATGCCCGTGACGCAGTAAGATGACGTCGGATGCTCTGGCTTTTCTTCAATTGATAAAATTCGGTGATGAGCAGGATCAATTTCTGCAATGCCAAACCGTTTTGGATCTGCCACCTCTTTCAATAAAACCTTGGCTCCGCTTTCTTGTTGCCTAAAGGCGTCGACAAAAGGGCGTAAAGAATCTTCAAATACATTATCACCAAGCATCAGCACAAATTTTTCCCCTTGAGCAAAGGACTTTGCATAGGATAAACCATCGGAAATACCAGACGCTTCTGGCTGTACTTGATACACAATGTTCATCCCAAGTTCACGATCATCTTCCAGTAACTTTTGAAACAACGGAATTTGTTCTTCCTGTGAAATCAGCATCACATCTACAATTCCTGCTTCTTTCAGTTTGAATAATGACCAATAAATCATCGGGTATGGACCAACCGGCAGCAAGTGTTTGTTGAAAATCTTCGTTAATGGTGCCAGCCGTGATCCCTTTCCTCCTGCTAAAATAACTCCCTTCACATCTACACATCCTTATGTTCTTTTTGGTGTGAATTCATGAGGTGTATAAGAATGTTTTTCACTCGTTCGATTCCTTTTCCATCAATGAGTGAACGTCCATTAAGATGAATGCTTCTGCGGAGAAAATAGCTGTCAGACAGTTTTTGAACAGCTTGCAACAGGTCTTTTTCTTCCACAAGGTCACCTAATCCAAGGTGAAAACAAGCGCCCTTTTGCGCAAACATGCTCGCTGTCACTGCTTGGTGGTCTACTTGCGATAGGACAATGCTGGGCACCCCGATACAAATTACCTCATATAACGTCATACCGCCTGCTACGATAGCCATATCAGCTTCTGATAAAAGAACCGGTAGTTGATCTGTATGTTGAATGAATTGGATATGTTCCGCCTCTACTTGCTCTTTGATGTGAGAGGCTTTTCCTGCGACCGCTAAAATGTCTAGGTGATTTGTTTGAAGAAGCGCCGATACAGCCTTTGATAACAGACCGCACGGATCACTACCGCCAAGACTGATGACCACCTTTTTACATTCTTTCCGAACCTCATATGTGTCTTTGAATCGATTAATCTCGTGATCTAACAATAAATAGGGCGTTCCATGATAATAAGCCGTGCCATTAACCTGCTCGTGCTTCCCGTCCAGACCGCCATAAATGCCGTTTATGACCGTGTCTGCAAGCTGACAGGCTTCCTCTCTTTTTTCCTCAAATAAGACCAGCCTCGCACTATCGCAGGAGTCTTTGATCGTTTGAAGAAACTGAAGATCACAATCAAGGACATCTATGACTAAAAGGTCAGGCTTTAGCTTTTTGATGTCTTGTTGGACCTGGAGAAGCGCATTCGACTCATGCACCATGTGAACGTGCCACTCTGGGTGCGAAAGCATTTCTACACAAATCTGATCATTTGTATAGAAATATAGGTCGTTCCCTTCTTGAAGCAGTTCTTTTGCCAAACGTTTCATTCTGACGACATGACCCATTCCTCTTAAAAAACCACCATAAACAACAATCATGATTTTTTTGTTCATTCAGCATCCTTCTGTCTCACAGATTGATTCAAACGAACAATGTCTGGATGTTGTTCACAGATGGAAATGAGCTCAGCTGTCGGCACAGCAATAGAACCACCAGCTTTCTCTAGTAAACGGGTAGCAAACACATAATCTTCTTCTGTATCAATCGTGAATCGATAAGCAGGATATGCAAGTTCTTTGGGCGGTGTGAATAATTGAAGGGAAAATTGCTCGGGATGCTTTCTGATATACAGCGTGACATGCTCACGTTCTGAATAAGTGAGAGGAAATTTGTCGATTTCACATAAAATAGATGCTTCAATCATTTCCCCGGAAATACCGAGTGGTGTTCCGTTCGTATATGTGTAATCAGCCTTTTCCTGTCTATGTTTTTCAAGCATTTTCGACAAAAGCGAAGGATCTATAAATGGATTGTCTCCCGTTAAACGTACAACCGTTTTAGGTTCAAATTGGCGGACAATCTGTGCAAACCGCTCAAGCACATCTGCCTCACTGCCTCGAAACACCTTATAGCCCTTTGACATACAATATTGAGCCAAATAGTCATCCTCTGGCTCGACCGTTGTGGCAATCATAAGGTTTTGCATTTTGTGATGGTAATTATCTGATTGCTTCACCCGCTCCACAATCAAATCAATCAGCGCCATGCCGCCGATCGGTTTCATCACTTTTTTGGGCAGTCTTGTTGACCCCATCCTAGCCTGAATGACAAAAAGCACATCATGCATCATCATGAGACTCCTGCGTGAGTACGTCTTTCCACGAAACGCCTGTATGAGCTGGGATGTCTCTCACAGCCTTTGTGCCAAGTAAAATCGGCATATATCGCGGATGCAATCCCTGATTTTTTTGTCCGGGGCGCAGCACGGCTACATTTTCTGACGTGAGGGTCTCGCCCTTTGCAATGCCTTTGGTCGTAAAAATCCCTCGATACGCAAATTCTCGAATCTGCCCTTCAATGGCTGTTGTCGTTTTATAAGAACTGCCAAGAAGCTCCTCTGGTAATGAATGAACGTCTATTTCTGCTTGATTCCGCTGCTTTTCTGCCGCTCGAATGTGGTGAACCATTTCCTTTAATTCTTCAGGATCAAGAGCAAAGGAATGATCCGCTCCGGGTAATGTTTTATCTATTGTAAAATGTTTTTCAATCATTGCTGCCCCGAGCTTCACAGCGGCTACTGGCGCTTCCGTCGGGTGTTCACTATGATCTGAAAAGCCAATGACTGCTTCAGGGAAAGCGGATCTTAAGGTTTTAATCACCCGCAGGTTCGTATATGCTCTAGGCGCTGGATACTTTGCCACACAATGCATGATGGCGACTTGCTTATTTTGCTGGCTCGTAATCGTTTCGTATGCTTCATGAACATCTGCAATGGTGGCCCCAGCTGTTGAAAAAATGATCGGCTTTTGAAAAGAAGCCGTATGACGCAAAAGAGGCAAATGGTTGATTTCATAGGATGCCAGTTTAAAAGCAGGCGGATTCGTTTGATTCAATAAATCAGCCGATTCTTCGTCACACACGGTGCTTAAAAACATCAGTCCTTTTTCCTTACAACGTGTCAATAAGACAGGCAGCCATTCTGGCGGAAGCTCCATTTGTTCCACTAAAGAAAAAATAGACACTTCTTCTCCTTTGGCCGTTTCGTATAACCCCGGTTCCTTTTGATACATCCGATCCGCTTGAAACATTTGAAACTTCACCGCATCAGCCCCTGCTTCTTTTGCCACATCAATTAAAGCAAGTGCCTGATCCAGCTTTCCATCATGGTTAATGCCTGCCTCTGCAATGATAAAGACAGGCGCATCATCTCCCACTTTGCGATCTCCGATATAGAAATGCGCCATCTTACCTCTCTCCTTTTTTCGGCCACACATGGTAATACAAAAAGGCATTTGTTGTCCTAAATCCCATCTTTTCGTACAGCTGGATGGCTGTCGTATTATGAAGCTGTGTCCCCGCAGAAATGAAGTGATGCCCTCTGTCATGAGAAACTTTCATCATCTCAATAAACAGCTTTTTTCCGATCCCTTTTCCTTGAACATCCGGTCTAATCGCAAAAAGCTCAAGCCCCATCTCATGCCCCTTTGTCATACCTTGAATCAAGCCAACCACTTCATCATTTACCTTGGCAACGAGGTTGATATCTGCGCGTCCGAGTAGGTTGTTTCTCATCCACTCCTGATAAAAATGCTGAACAACACGCTGGTCTAAATATGGATCAAGGGCATAACGGCTTTTCACAAAAGCCCGATCACCTAGTAAGACCGCCTCATCGTAATCCTTTTCATCTGGCACACCCATCACCACATCTTGATCTGATGATGGCATCTCCATGAGGGCAGGCGGTGCCTCAAGCCTAGTGAGACCACCGACATAATACACATGAGATAGTTTTTGAACAATGCGGTTTTTTTTAAGATCAGCCGCCTCAAGACGTAAAAAGAAAAAATCACATTTTTCTGTTCTCATCCAATTGATGAATCTCTCCATCAATTCTTTAAAGAGCGGCGCTGATTCAGCTTCCACAAACTTCACATGAAAAATATGCTTGTCAAAAATACCGCTCTCCCATTTGGACCATTCGTATAGCAGCACTGCTTTGAGCTTAGCGCCGCTGACAAGAGCAAACTGCTTGAATCCTGCCATGCGTTCCGCTTCAAGACCATATGTTTTCAGCCAAGCTGCGAGCACCTGATCGTCTATTGCATGAACGACTTTCATGAAGAGGCCTTCTTGTCTTTTAAAATTGACACGACTGCGGTGATGACATCCTGCACATCTTCATCTGTCATACTTGGATAGAGCGGGAGCGAAAGCGTTCGTTTGTAATAAGTGAGTGCCTCAGGGAAATCCTCTGGTGAATGGTTGTAGGTCTCTTGATAATATGGATGCAAGTGAACGGGAATAAAATGAACACTCGTGCCGATTTTATATTCCTTTTGCAGCTGATCAATCATGTCATCGCGTGTGATCAGTGCTTCTTTTGGATCAACTTGTAGCACATATAAATGCCACGCATGTCTTCCCTCATCATGTACAGGCGGCAAGATGAGACCAGCTTCATGTTGAAATGCATGATTGTATGTCTTCGCAATCTGTTCTCTGCGTGTCTGCATCTCCTTCAATCGGCTTAGCTGAACGAGCCCTAACGATGCTTGCACGTCAAACATGTTCATTTTATAGCCCGGTTCCTCGACCTCGTAATACCATGTTCCCTTTTCTCCATAACGATTCCACGCTCCCTTACTCATGCCATGGAGCGCCAGCCTTCTGATTCTAGCTGCAAGGGCATCATCATTTGTCGTCAGCATGCCGCCTTCACCAGTCGCTATGTTTTTCGTTGCATAGAAGCTAAAGGCGGTCGCATCACCAATTGATCCAATCGGTTGATCGTGATAGGTCGTATAAAGGGCATGAGCGGCATCCTCCAGCACGAACAAATCATACTTCTTGGCAATCGCTAAAATTTGGTCCATATCACACGATTGACCAGCAAAATGAACAGGCACAATGGCTTTTGTATGTGGTGTAATGGCCGCTTCTAATTTTTTCGCATCTAGATTGAGTGTCGCCGGATCAATATCGACGAAAATAGGGGCTGCCCCCGTATGGATGATCGTATTGGCTGTTGCGCAGAACGTCAGAGGCGTTGTGATGACCTCATCACCAGCTCCAATGCCTCTCGCCTTTAACGCTAAAAATAGAGCAGCTGTGCATGAATTCACTGCTATTGCGTGCTTTGCTCCAGTCAGCTGCTTAAACTCTTCTTCAAACTGTCTCACTTTTGGTCCGGTGGACAACCAGCCGGACTTTAATGTTCCAATGACTTCATCAATTTCTTCCTGTTCAATAAAAGGCAGTGCATAAGGAAGAAATTGTGCTCTCTTTTGTCCCATATCGCTTGCACACCCCTATCTTCATCTCTGAAAATCCACGCCTGTTTTTGTTTTGAGCAGAGAAAGCAGAACATCGGTCGATTGTGCATGCGGATAATGTTCTTGAATGAAACGAGCCCCTTGCTGTTTCGCCAGCTTCATTTCTTGTTCATCCGATAAAATACGGATCGCTTTCTCGGCCAGCTCAATAGGGTTTTCCATGTGGCAGCTGCCAAGCGACTCGTAATAAGGGTATCTTCTGCCTTCTGTCATTTTTCCAATCAGTACACTCTTTTTAAAGAGCATTGCTTCCAGACCAACTGTTGATGTGAGCGTAATGACCATATCCATATACGGCAGGAGGTCATACAAGTCGATCTCTTTTTTAATTAATCTCACATGGTTCCCCGCACGCTCAATCGCTGTGTAGTCATTTAATCGATTTCGAGCGATTTCCCACGGATGCGGCTTCATAATCAGCTGAATGTCTTTCCTTTTTGCAATTGTTTTAAGAACATCACCGTAAAAGGCTTCTGAAAACGGCTGTGTTGCCACAAGTACAGTCTTTTTGGCAGGGTTGAAGTTTAATTTACGAAAGACCATTTCCTGTTGAAGCGGTGTTCGCTCCTGCACCAAATCAAATCTCGGGTGACCTGTGATCTCCACCTGCTCAGGCTGACAGCCTTTGTTTACATACCAGTCCTTTTCATATTTTCCAAACACCCCGTGGCAGGTGGTGAAAATCGGCAAAAAGGCTTCGTCTCCCATGAGCGCACCGTGCTGAAGACAAATACTTGTGAGATGGCGCTTCACAGTTTGTAAGGCGAGCACACGGCTATATGCATCCTCCGTCGTCCCAACAACAACAGCTGCAATAGGCTGCATCTCAAATAGCGTTTCTATTTGGTCAATTACATCAATAAATTGCACAAGGTCCTTCCGAAGCTTTTCTCTAAAAAAGACATTGCCAAAGACAGGATGCTGGGCGTAAGGTTTCAATAGAGCATTTGCTTTTTCAATATATTCAACATGGGCTTCTTTATTAACCTCTCCGGCTAATTCCGGCTTGCTGATCACTGGTAATCCGAAATAATCAGCCTTCTTCCAGCGCGCGAGCACCACTGTTTGGTTCGGATGGAACCGCGTGTAATTTTGTTCAGTAAAACGCAGGTGTTCAAAGTGAAGCAGCACCTTTCCATGACTCGGGCGATAAGGGGTACGCTTGATCTGCTGTTTATGCTGATCAAAAAAGGGCTGAATGTCTTGCGGCTTTGGACAAGTCGTTGACAGCTCTTCACCAAACGCCTCATCTTCCATACGTTCCCTCACTTCAGGACTGATGTATTGATAAAAATTACTGATTAATCCAAGGGGTATGTGGCGATAGGATAAGTCTTTCATCAGATTCACATACTCAAAGTACACTTGCCAATAATGATGAATATAATGCGACACTTAAGGTCACCTCCCATGTCTTTGTTTTAATATATGGCGGAGCTCCCTGCAGGTAGACTGCGGAGGAAGTGCTTGAATAAAATCGCTTTTCTCATCTTCTGCCAACTGATAATGAATAGACTGTTCTGTGATGTAGTTTGTATCCAATACCTCATCAAAAGGGTAGAACGGATAAAAGTGATTTAATCTAAAAAAGAACCGGGCATCTCCTATTCGATAAAAATGCGGACTCTCGTCCCAGTAGGATCCAAACTCAGCACGAATCTTTGTTAAAATGGATGCACGATGTACAACCGAGCAGTGATCAATGGCACAAGGTGCATTCCACTGCACCGTTTGCGCAGGTCGAATCGTTTCCTTTACTGGCTCTTTTTCGCTATTTAAATAGATAACTTTTGAACTAGAATAGACAATTTCTTCATTCGGACGAGCATCTAAATATTTCGTGAGCTTCTCTAAACGGTCTGGTGCATAGACATTGTCATCTGTGGCATAGGAAATATACTCGCCCTTTGCCTGTTCTAATGCTTGATTAATGAGGACGGCATAGCGTGTTTTCGCCGTTCTTTCCTCCAGCGTTTTCACCCCGCTTTGGATAAAATGGACGCGTGGATCTTTACGGAAAGGCTCAATAGCAGCAAGGGTTTGTTCGTTTGATCCATCATCCATGATAAAAAGTTCAAGGTCTGACAAGGTCTGCTGCAGCACCGCTTCAATTGATCTGCCAACGTAGGCCGCTTTGTTGTAGCTCGTCATAATGACCGTTACTTTCGTCAATGTTTTCACCTCGGTCTCTTTTAAACTATGGTTATCATATGTGTCTCCTCTTAAAGAGACTGTAGAGTGACCTATTTTTTATAAAATTGGATTTTTTTCATGATCTATCTTTGAAAAACGTAAAAATTTTGGTAATATAAGTAATCATTTATGTGTATTAAAGGAGTAAAGAACATTGGAGTATATGAAGAGTGATCTCTCCCAAGAAGAGGAAGCAAAAGGTTTTTTTCGATTCTTTAAAATTTTTGTCGCGACAAAAACGATTATTCGCTCATATGAACATACCTCTATTCCCATGTGGCTGATGATACTCCTTGCAAGTATCGCTGGTACAAGCTGGATGTACGAAGGGTATTTTAGTGAGTATATGGGCAATCATATTCCATATCCTTTTATTCTGTTACACGGAGCAGGTTTTGGTATTTTAGTAGGCAATTTTCTTCTATTTTTTGGTTCATTCATTTTACAGTGGTTAGGACGACTGTTTTTTGGCAGTAAAGCGCCGTATCGAGATGTGCTCAAAGCTTGCACACTGACGGTCATTTTCCCTTCCACCTTATTTGCTCTTACTTGGATTATTACTGTGGGGTTGCTTGGTCCGTATACATTTGTGAAAATCTCACCCTATTTAGACCAGCACTATGAAGTATGGTATTATCTCAGCGTTTTACCACTGGTTGATGCGTATACCAAGGCATGGATATTTGGGATGGCTGTTTTAGGCCTTGTTGCTGTGATGAAGCTGAGAATATGGCAGGCCTTTATCATTGCCATCGCACCGATCGCCTTATTTTTTCTCACGATGACCCTTCTCTATGACGTCCAGCGGGCTATGAATTGGTTGATGTAAAGAGGCATTCCTTAAATTGTTGGAAACCTTTGCAATCTAGGCAGTACGAATACGGGGTTTGTCTGAACACTGAGGAACTGCACAAAGCAGTTCCTTTTTTTCGTTCAATGTACATATTCTCTCTTCCTGTCTCATAGTGTGAAAGAGAAAAAGAATGCTATGGAAACAACAGGCGCTTTTCCGCCTTCTGTTTAGAACACCATGAGGAAAGAGGAGGAACGTTATGAAATTGAAAAATCAATTTGGGCAAGGTTCGGGTTTCGAAGGTCAAGATTTTCGCCAGCAACAATATGGAGCAAATCCGTATCCTGCGCAGCAGATGGGTTATTCAGTCCCTCCCCAAACGCAGGGTCAAATGCAAGGTCAAATGCAGCAGGGGTATTCGCCAATGCCGTCTACTGGTACTTCACAAGGAGGCCAAGGTGGGCAAAGTGGCGGGCAGCCCTATCAAATTCCTTCTGGACCGATTTATCAGCAGAACGTCACCGGTCAGCTGCCGCTTGAGCAGTCCTATATTGAAAATATTTTACGATTAAACCGCGGCAAAGTAGCCACGATCTATATGACGTTTGAGGCAAGTAAAGAATGGAACTCTAAGATTTTTAGAGGAGTCATTGAGGCCGCAGGACGTGATCACATTATCATTAGTGATAACAAAACGGGGACACGATACTTATTATTAACAATCTACCTTGATTACATTACGTTTGATGGGGAAATTCAATATGACTATCCATACTCGATGTCTACGTATTCTCCGAGATAACCTCAAGGTCATATCAGCAGCAAGGTGCAGACGCCCTTGCTTTTTTCTTTTGTCTAGGTTTTTGACACACCTTCGGGGGAAGGCTCATAAGATGCCTAGTAGTTTTTATTAAACGCCTAGAGGTGACATCAATGACTGTTGAGCTGGATTATACATCGCCGAATGTCAAATATTCATTTGATTTGAATCAAAGCCCCCTTGTGAAATATGATCAACACAATCTGATTAATGTTTTAGGAAAAAAACAATTAAATTCGCTCGATCAAGTATCTCTGCTGGATATATATTTGAGTAAAAGCAAAGTAGTAGAGCCTCATTATCATCAAAATGCTGCCGAGCTTGTTTATTGTATCGCCGGCTCTGCTGCTGTATCCATGTTGAACCCCTTTACAAAAAAGCTGTCCACCTACACCATTACCCCCGGGCAGGTAGCCAATGTGCCACAAGGCTGGTGGCATTACGAAGTCGCCTTACAGGACAAAACCCATTTGTTAGCCATTTTTAACGCATCGACACCAGAAGTCATCTTAGGTTCAGACCTTCTAACCCTCACGCCTTCACACATCATGGCACATACTTATTGCATGAACGAAACGCAGTGGAAGCAGGCGACGCAGCCCGTGAAGCCTGGTGTGTTTATCGGACCGTTCTGCCACCGGGAGGAAGAGGCACAAACGCACCCTGTCCCCCCTTCTCACTATGTACCTTATTATCAAGCACCTCCGAACTATTCTCCTTATTGGAGTTAAGAAAAAAACCGATGCCCCTATGAGAGCGTCGGTTTTCCTAGCTTATAAATTTTTTGCTGCTGCAATCACTAGCATGATCCAAGAAGCGATAAACGCCACTCCGCCAATTGGCGTAATAGCACCTAAAATCTTCACCTGAGTCAAGGCAAGCACATAAAGGCTTCCTGAGAAGAAAAGAATGCCTGCCAGCATCACCCAGCCAGCGGTCGGCACTAGAGAAACACCTGACAGCTTATCTGCCAGAAAGGCGACAATAAATAGACCAATGGCATGGAACATCTGATATTGAACCCCTTTATTCCATATCTCAATATACTTTTCAGGAATTTTCCCTTCCAGTCCATGTGCACCGAAGGCTCCAAGACCAACCGCAAGCATGGCGTTAATGGCACCTAATATGAAAAATAGTTTCATTCGTCATTCTCCTTATCTCATCAATTATGTTTATCATAGCGTGGGTCTTATCCAACATTCAACTTTCCTATGATGCTGACACGAGATTGTCGGATTTCTTCTTCTTTCGCAGCAGCACTTGATCGACCACAATCGCAATCAGTGTGCCAAGAACAAGACCATTGCTCAATAAAGAAATCAGCACAGGATGCATGCCTTTCAATGCCCCTTGTGGCACAAACATTGCGCCCACGCCTGCTAAAACAGCGATGCCAAGCACAAATCGAATGCGCGGGATGTCTTCTTTTTCATACTGATCGAATTCAGACATAGCAATCCCAATCATAGAAGAGAACACCACAAAGTTCACAGCCAGCCCCACAGGTGAAGGCAATGCAGAGAAAAAGCTCATCAATAATGGAAATAAACTAATGAGGACAATGAGCAGACTGCCAAGGAAAAATGGCTTTCTCGATGGAATTTTGGTTGTTTGTATAAAACCCGCTGCCCCTGAAATAGGGACAGGCGCAATCGCACCAATCAGTCCGCTCAGCAAATGACCAAATGCGGCGACAAAACCAGCCGGTCTGGCTCGTTTCCGCTCACGCAGTTCACCAAATGCCTTGACGGAACTTTCCACAATTCGAATACTTGCCAGCATATTCACTATGAGTAAGATCGTAATAAAAAAGGACGTAACAAGCAGTCCACTGTCAAAGACCGGCATGCCAAATGGAAACAGTTTTGGAAACTCAATGATCTGCTCAGGAATGCGAACAGGCTTCGCTAGTCCGAGTAAAGCAAATAACAGCCAGCCGCCTGCAAGTGCAAATAACACAGAAAACTGCCTTAAATAATGCCATTTTGAGCGGCTGATCATGAAGGTGATGACAATAATCAAGATCGATAGACAAAAGACAAGCCCATCTACCTGATTTCCCCGATAACCGATCCCCATCAGCCCTTTCATGATTGGCTGACTTAACTGCACAACAAGCAGCAGCAAATAAATACCTGTGACAACCGGCGTAAATAAAGACGCAAGCCAATTAATGATTTTAAAAAGACTAAAAATAAAAAAGAACGCAGCACTAAAAATTAACGCCCCTTGTAATGCTTGCAAGGTTTCAGGATATGTGGCAAAAATCGTCCCTGTCATGCCTGCATAAAGGGTATATACCCCCCACCACAGCCCTGCTGGACTTTCATTGATCGGCAGCATATGACCGCATAAACACTGCACCATCGCCACAAGTCCAAGTGAAAAGAATGTACTCTGAATCAGTTCCGCCGACTGCACTTGATTTAATTCAAATGCTTGTGCAATCGCAATCGGCACAGCAATAGAAGCTGCGATAAAAAATGCCATCCACTGAATGGCGCCCAAAAATAGTTTCAACCCGATCACCTTCCCTTTGTCGTGACAAGACCATTAAAAATCAAAAATAGAGTCACCGTTGCCATCTTTCTCTTGTTGACCCTCTTCTTTATGCTGAAATTTCTTTGCACCGCTAGTGCCCATCAATTTCTCTAGCATGGCTTGATCCGTAGACACAGCCGGTGCAGATGGTGTCTGTATAGATGGAGGTGGTGAAATAACCGAAGACTGCGGCATTTGCACCTGTGATGATGTGTCGAGAATGACATCACATAGTGAAGAAATGACCGCCGCTTGACGTTTCACCTCTTCATCATTTCCACTTTGTTTTGCTTTTTGAATGGCTTCCTCCATTTTTTGAAGCAGACTTGATATATGAATATTCAAGGGTAGACCCTCCAATCTAAAAAATTCGTTTTCCAACATTATTTTACCAAATGAACAAACCGAATGGGCTCATTTTTTCAAAGCTGTGTGCTTCTGTTCCTCTTATTTGACCCTTACCCAAGATTCACACATAATAAAAAAGAAACAATATCGTCTTTGAAAGGACTGAAAGATGAGCAAACTCACTGAACTCATTCACAAACAAAAAAACGTGCAAACACCAGCGGTTCAAGATCGAATCCGTCTTCTTAACGATTTAAAAAAAGCCATTAAACATCATGAAAAGGACATATTACAAGCCTTAGTCCATGATTTACATAAATCCGAACAGGAAGCCTATACAACAGAAATTGGCATGGTATATGAAGAGATCAATCATATCGTCAAACATCTTCACAAATGGGCCAAACCATCTCGCGCGAAAACACCTCTGACCCATATCGGATCAAAAAGTATGATCATTAAGGAACCGTACGGAAGTGTTCTAATTATTGCCCCTTGGAACTATCCTTTCCAATTGGCCCTTTCGCCATTAGTTGGAGCCATTTCTGCGGGAAATGCCGTTACTTTAAAACCGTCAGAATTAACGCCGCACGTCTCAAACGTGATTGGCACGATTGTGGAAAGCGTGTTTCAAGAAGATCTTGCAGCGGTCGTTGAAGGCGGTGTGGATGTCAGCACAGAGCTTCTGAAACTGCCTTTTGATTATATTTTCTTTACTGGGAGTGTAGCCGTCGGCAAAGTCGTCATGGAAGCGGCCGCAAAACATCTCACACCTGTCACACTTGAGCTCGGCGGAAAAAGTCCATGCATTGTCATGCCTGATGCAGACATCAAACTCGCTGCAAAACGAATCACCTTTGGTAAATTCACGAATGCTGGTCAAACATGCATTGCACCAGACTATTTACTTGTTCATGAATCGATCAAAGAGGACCTATTACGTGAAATGACGACCTGTATCCGTGACTTTTACGGGGACCAGCCTGAAACAAATCCGCATTTCGGAAAAAATGTCAGCCAGCGTCATTTTGATCGACTTTCAAAATTTCTCTCAAATGGCACGATTGTGACAGGTGGACAGCGCAATGAACAAGAGCTCAAAATCGCACCGACCATTTTAGATCATATTACATGGGAAGATCCTGTTATGCAGGAGGAAATTTTCGGACCTATTTTGCCTGTCATCACATTTGACTCTCTTCAAGAGGCAGCTGACATGATTAAGGCAAGACCAAAGCCGCTCGCTCTTTACTTATTTACAACGAATAAAAAAACAGAAGCCTATATTCTAGACAACCTCTCATTTGGCGGGGGTTGCATCAATGATACGCTGATGCATGTCGCCACTCCATATTTACCATTTGGAGGCGTTGGTGAAAGCGGCATCGGACGATATCATGGAAAAGAAAGCTTTTTCACCTTTACACATGAAAAAAGCGTCCTACGCCAGACCAATCGCTTTGATTTTTCTTTCCGCTATCCAAATGCGAAAAACGGACTCGACATTGTCCGCAAATTTTTAAAATAAACAGGACGAAGGGATTTTCCCTCGTCCTATTTTGATTCAATATCCTTAATACACCAGTTGATTTCATCGATCCCCATTTGCTTTAAATAGGCGTTTACTTTTGAGAACGGACGGCTGCCAAAAAAGCCGTTTCTTGCAGAAAAAGGACTTGGATGGGGTGATTCAATGATGTAATGCTTGCTTTGATCAATTCGTTCTTTTTTATTTTGCGCATGTCTGCCCCAAAGCACAAAAACGACTGGCTGATCTCGGTCATTCAGGACGTCGATGACGCGGTCTGTCACACGTTCCCAGCCTTTGCCTTTATGCGAGTTCGCTTCTCCTTTTCTTACAGTGAGCACAGTGTTTAACAGCAAGACACCCTGCTCTGCCCAGCTGACAAGCGAGCCATGGTTAGGGACCGGACAGCCGAGGTCATCCTTTAGCTCCTGAAAAATATTTCTCAAAGATGGCGGATGCTTGACACCAGGCTGAACAGAAAAGCTTAATCCGTGTGCCTGTCCTGGGCCATGATAAGGGTCTTGTCCCAAAATCACGACCTTCACATCTTCATACGACGTCAAATGGAGGGCACGATAAATGTCATCTGGCTTTGGAAACACGATCTGCGTACGATATTCTTCCTTTACCCACTCACGTAATTCCTGATAATATGGCTGTTCAAATTCACTTTTCATCACAGCCCACCAGCTATCATTTAAAAATGGCTTCATTGCGGTTGTCCTCCTTCTGTCTGCTGTGCCAATCTTGAGATCATCGGTTTTCCATCCCATACAATCTCACTCTCTGATTCTCGATTTTTCATCGCTGGTTCTTCTAATAGGACAGCAAAATTCGCTGTCGGCAAATCACCGAGCCCATGCTTTTCACTCAGATCATCTAAATAGTTCTTCCTTGTTTCACCAAGATCACTCGACTGATTGCCCCCACCATCAAAGAACGCATAGATCACACTGGCAGCTGGCACTCGTTTGGCTCGTGCATGCTGCGTAACACGCAGGAAAAAGTCCCAGTCCCAGTAGTGATGCATCGCTGGATCAAAATAGCCGATCTCATCATGTATGCGGCGTTTGTACATACTGCCAGAAGGAACATATGTAGAAAAAACACGCATGTCCTCAATGTCCGCTGTATAAGCAAACAAACGTCTTGATACTGGAAAACGAGTCGCACCTCGTTCTTCAAACGAAACAATTTCCGCATCCGAAAAGACAAAATCAGCGTCTTCCAGCGCCTTGCTCATACGTTCAATATGACAAGGTGTAAAATAATCATCGTCATCACTCAGCATAATGACGTCACCTGTCAGCTCCCGCACGCCAACATTTCTTGCGTTCACATGCTGGACATTCTCATCTAAATGAATCAAGCGGATTGGCAGCTCGGGATAGAGTTCCTGAATCACGTCCACTCGCTCTCCTGCATCATTTACGACCACAATTTCAAAAGGCTGTACGCTTTGTCTCGAGATGGATTCAAGCAGTTCACACAATGCGCTCAGCCGGTTATGTGTCACAATTAGTAAAGAAATCTTCATATCGGCCTAACTCCTTTAATAGATTCGTCTTTTTCATTAAAACATAAATCGGCTTTCTTCTCATGATATAAAAGGCGGTTTGATTGATCGAGAAAATGGGAATTTTTGATGAAAAGGAGTGATGACGATGGAATTTTTCACAGTTGAGAATAGTAAAGAAGCCAAACAGACGATCGAACAGATACAATCAGCAAAGGACGATGTGTTTGTGTTTGCGTATGACCCCGAACGCTCTGATACCGTTACTGAGTACACGGAAGCAAAGAGCATGACAGCTGTCGATCAAGGGATTTTAGATCAAATCGCCAATATCATTCGCACCAGGGATGATGAACTGATGGCCAAAATCATGTCGACCGGCGCCGATCAAGAATTAGCCTTAACGCTTGTAGAGGAGCTGAAAAAAGGGAAATTGGTGATTTGTAAAAGATAAAGAATGAGGCGTTCCATGAAGAGTGGAACGCTTTTTTATGCCGTTTCATTGTGATAAATGGAAAAGCTGATTATAATAAGGGATAGAACAGTAACTGTTACACATCACATTGGAGGTTCAGCAACTATGTCTATGAATAAAGCACTCACCATCGCAGGTTCGGATTCAAGCGGCGGTGCAGGTATCCAAGCAGATTTAAAAACGTTTCAAGAAAAAAACGTCTACGGGATGACAGCTTTAACCGTTGTCGTTGCAATGGATCCTCATAACAACTGGGATCATCAAGTGTTTCCAATCGATACATCAACCATCCGCGCACAGCTCTCGACGATCGTTGAAGGCATCGGTGTAGATGCGTTAAAAACAGGTATGCTGCCAACAGTTGACGTCATTGAACTCGCAGCTGAAACGATCAAAACATATAAGCTGAAAAATGTCGTCATTGATCCTGTTATGGTATGTAAAGGTGCGAACGAAGTCCTTTACCCAGAGCACGCTGAAGCATTGCGCGAAAAGCTCACACCACTGGCAACAGTTATCACACCTAACCTTTTCGAAGCAGGTCAATTAAGCGGCATTGGCGAAATCAAAACGATGGAACAAATGGAAGAAGCCGCAAAACGCATCCATGAACTTGGTGCAAAATATGTGGTCATCACTGGCGGCGGTAAGCTAAGCCCAGATAAAGCAATTGACTTGCTTTATGATGGACAAACCTTCGAACGCCTTGAAACAGACAAGATCGACACAGAGTACACACACGGCGCAGGCTGCACATTCTCAGCCGCAGTCACAGCTGAACTAGCCAACGGCTCAGACGTGAAAGAAGCCATTTATGCAGCAAAAGAATTCATCACAGCTGCCATTAAAGGCTCTTTCCAACTAAACGAATACATCGGACCAACGAAACATTCCGCATATCGTTTGGACAAATAAGGGGAAAATTTAAAGGATACAGAAGCATCGCAATAAACCATATGTATAAATAAGTTTCAAAGTAATTTATAAAACTTACAGAGCGTATTGATGTGTAAAATAGTCATTCCTTTAATATTGCACAATTCATCAACAGTTGAACTCCCTTTTTATATTTGTTGCATTCTATATGTAATAAGTCAATTTTGGGGGTTCAACTTATATCAGTATTACAAGCCTTCCGCTCAGTCATTATAAGAGTTCTTCCACTTAGATATTTTCTGAAATCTCCTATTTTTATAAAAACTCCGAATGTTCCATTTCCATTCATTTGATTTAATCAATCTTAATTCGTTTTGATACTATCTTTTCCAAAGATACCTTTCCACATCTTCCGTGGAACATAGAGTTCTCATAAAGTTGCAACACGACAATTTTTGGTACTCTTTAAGTCGAACTTTTCCTGATTTATCATCTCAAAAGAAATTTTTTATTTCGGTACAACAACATCGACGATTACTTCTCTATTACCTAAGTATTCTTTAAAGTTTATAGAAGCAGTTATTAATATTAGCCGAGAAATCATCATCACGACAAATATTCTTATTTCAACCCGCAAAATAAACATTTTAATACTCAAATAAATATTAAACCAAGGTCAAGGAAAATAAGAAAAATAGTCGCCATTATGAATACATATGATGTTTTTCTATCTTCATTCCAAAAATAAAAAATTAAAATAAAAGATACTATTGTAGTGATTAAAGCCCAAATTATCATTTAGTCAACTCTCCTCTATATTTGTAATGCTGTTTATAAATAATTCTCTACGCTTTTTTCAATTTCCAGGATTTATTATATTATGGTGTGAACCATTCATAACATTTTAGTCAAATAAGACTGAAAGGGGACATTAAAGTTGCTTAACAATATAGGACAGACTATGCGATCAATTAGAAAGAACAAAGGATATACTCAGCATTATGTTTCTAGTGGTTTACTATCACAAAGTGCTTATTCAAAGTTTGAACTACATCGAATCGACATACTTGCGTCATCTTTTATGGCTTTACTGGAAAAAGTAGACGTTTCTTTAGATGAGTTTCACTATATTATGAACGATTTTCAATATACTCGAAGGCAAAAGTTTATTAACGATTTTTTTCGTACGACTTTCAATCATCCAAACAAATTAAGACAATTGATAACAGAATCTGAAAGGTTGCTATCAGATTCGGAGGACCAATTGGTCAGTGATATTCAATGTATTTGTACAGCTTTAATAGTGCTCCATGAAACGGGTAGTATTGAACAAGCACGCAATCACGTAGATACTGTTTGGGAACGTCTTTCTAAGCATGAAAATTGGTACCTGATTGATATTAGACTGATAAACTCTATACTTTTTATATTTCCTATAGAAACAGCTATACATATAGCAAAGAATGCATTGAAAAGACTTAATATATATAAGAATTTTCAAGATACTTATAAAATTGAAATTAATATTCGAGTTAATTTTTCGCTTCTTTTAATAAAATACAATAAATTTAAGTCGGCATTAGTTGTATTAGAAGAAGCAATCCCTCTCTGTAAAAGACATGGTGCATACAGGGAGATGGCAATCTGCTATGGTCGTAAAGGGATATGTCTAAAAAACTTAAACATGGATTCACCTGAAGAGTATACTGAAAAAGCTGTAACAGTCCTTAGTATACTAGAGGAAAAAAAACTAGAAGAAATGTTATATACGGAGTTCAAAAACTATTATTAAAGCCATAAAAATAAATTCCACAATTTAATAAGATACAAAATACAATAATTGATCTCACTTTACTGGATTGAAAGTGGGTTCAAGAAATACATAAAAGAATTTCAAAAAA
The DNA here is from genome assembly GCF_000691145.1 of Bacillus altitudinis 41KF2b. GTDB lineage: Bacteria > Bacillota > Bacilli > Bacillales > Bacillaceae > Bacillus > Bacillus altitudinis. Next base: position 209,261 of record NZ_ASJC01000004.1, read on the forward strand.
TAATCCTAAGACAGACCTTAGGATTATTTTTACTATCTACTCATATATTAAATAAAATTTGGATATCAGTTCTCTGTTTTGAGAAGAATGGTTATCCTTCCGCATTGTAATGTTTCTTGCACTTTTATAACTCATATACATTAAATATTCTATCTATAAATTTCTATTTATCTTCATACATTAAGATTTAGAATAAAACTGACATAGATAATCTTTAAATAAAAAAAGCATACCCGCTCCCAGGTACACTCTTTCACCATAATTTTTCACCTACTTTTGCTGATCAGATTCTTTCGCCATTTTTCGAATAAAGGCTTCAATGGATTCAACAAATAAGGCATATTCTTTCATTTGTTTATACGTATCTGACAGCTTCTCTTTTAATTCTTCCTGCTCTAGAGAAGGTTCACCGAGAATAGATTGGACTTGAATTAGCAATTCTTTATATTCTTCACGTTTATCTTCAACATGATCTGCCATTGTCTCCAAGCGTTTTCTAGTCGTCGGCTGCTGTTTTGAATTCAAGTAAACAACCCCTTTTTGTCCTACCGCATTTGGATAAACGTCAGCCTCAGCTGTATATATTTTAAAATGATACCATAATTGAACCTGTTATCATATATGTAAAACGTCATCAAACCGCTTTAGGCCAACCTTGTATATACATGATATAGGCTTTAAGATACAGGCTGATCTCACTAGAAAAAGCAGATCAATGATCTGCTTCTTTTTGCAAATGCCACGTCTTCAATTTAAGCTTCGTTTCATTTCTACCACTGATGGAGATTGATTTATTTCCCGGGGAAGGAAAGTAACGTGCAGTAAATACTTCCCGGCCTCCGTTGACAAAAATCTCAATCGATGATGCATCAATAAAGATATGCAGATCCTGTAATTCCTCAATTTCTACTTCACGAACTTCCTTTGTTCGATCTTCAAATCGATCTCGCTCTAACGTTAGTTTGCCTTCATCTTTATCATAAATGATACGAGCAGCAGCACGGATACAGCATTCAAATCCTTTTTGAGTTTCAATTTGATCAATGAATACCTCTGCGCTCGTCAAATCTTCAACAGGAATGGAGTGAACAGATCGTTTAACGTGAAAAACATGCTCCTGCTCATTTGTCCGCATAGATCGAAGTTCACTTACCGGCTTTTGAATAAGACGTCCCTCATCATCTAAACGAAGCTCTCTCGGAATCGTCAAACAATGGATCCATTGATAAGAGATGGTTGGATGATGCTCTTCCCCTTGATCTGGTACACCCATCCATCCCATTAAAATGCGTCTGCCCGATTCATCTTGGAAAGTCTGCTGTGCATAAAAGTCAAAGCCACGATCCAGCTCCTCAAACGCTCCATGCGTATATTGGTAGGTACGATCATCCAATGTACCAACAAAATAACCAGATTGATGTGTATTGTTGTATTTGAATCCATCAGGCTTCAGCCCCTGTGGTGACACGATCAATACATCCTGACCGTCTAATTCAAATAGATCTGGACATTCCCACATGTATCCGAAATGATCTAATCCATTCTTTCCACTGCCTGCAATAATGCCTTGAAACGTCCAATTGTCTAATGTATCAGATGTAAATAAGACAAGATGTCCTTTGAGATCTTCACTTTGTGCTCCAAGGACCATGTACCACTTTCCATTCCGCTTCCACACCTTCGGGTCACGAAAATGTGCAGTGAATCCCGCTGGCAAAGTCGCCACGACACCTTTTTTCTCAAAATGAACCCCATCCTCTGACACAGCTAAACATTGATATGTCTCACGATTCCCTTGCTCGTCACGGACATTTCCGGTATACATCACGTACATACGACCATCGTCAATGACTGCACTGCCAGAATAACAGCCATTTTGATCAAACCAATCACTTGGCGTGAGAGCAGCCTCTTCATGCTGCCAATTCACTAGATCGGTTGATGTGTAGTGACCCCAAAATTTTGCCCCATGTCCTGTTTTAAATGGCTGCCATTGATAAAACACATGGTAGACTCCCTTCCACTGAATCAATCCATTCGGGTCATTTAAAAGACCGACTGGCGGCATTAAATGGAAGTTCTGACGGTACACATCTTTTTTCACCAAATGCTCATAGTTTCGAATACGATCTGTTACCTTTTGACGAAGTGCTGCGTCCGTTGTTGTCATCACTGTGACCACTCCTTGATTATTTTTCGACTTCTTTGATTTTAAAGATGATGGTAAGAATAAATGAAACAGCAACAGCTATTAACATACCAATAACATAATTTACCACATTTTGTAAACCAAACGGAGCTGCAATTGCAATCATCGGAATCCCTGTTAAACCATAAGCGTTGGCGGCTACCTTCGTGAAGACGACAAACGCCCCGCCTAATGCACCTCCGATCATTGCAGCAATAAATGGCTTACGATAACGAAGATTCACACCGAATATGACCGGCTCTGTAATACCTAAGAAAGCAGAAAATGCTGCTGGTAATGCAATTTCTTTCGTTTTTGCACGCTTTGCTAAGAAAAAGACCGCTAGCCCAGCTCCGCCTTGAGCGACGTTTGACATGGCCCAGATCGGCAGCAAATAATTCCGTCCAATATCATTTAGAAGTCCTGCCTCAATCGCATGGAAGCTGTGATGAACACCTGTCAGTACAATTAAAGAATAAGCGCCTCCAAAAATAAGTCCGGCTAAGAATCCTGCATGGTCATAAACATAAGTGAGTGCATTTGAGATTCCTGTACCGAGCATTCTCCCTAGCGGTCCTACAGCAATAAACGTCACAAATCCAGTCACAATCACCGTCACAAACGGTGTCACAAGTAAATCAATACTGTTCGGCACAACTTTTCTTAAATTCTTTTCAATCACGCACATGATATACACAGTCAATAACACGGGAATGACCGTTCCTTGGTAACCAAGAAGCGCAATATCAAAGTTGAATAGATGCATATATTCTGGTTTTGCGTCTGTCAGTCCCCATGGATTCAGCAAGCTCGGGTGAATCATAATGCCCCCAATGACAGCTCCTAAATATGGATTTCCACCAAACTCTTTGGCTGCACTAACCCCAATTAAAATCGGTAAAATGATAAAGGCAGCACTTGAGAACATATCTAGCATTTGGAAGATGGCAGAGCTTGGATCAGCCCATTTGAAGGCTTTCATCATGCCTAATAGGCCCATTAATAAACCGCTTGCTACAATCGCTGGAATGATTGGTACAAAAATATTCGATAGCGTCTTAGCAAAACGTGCAAGTGGATTCATTTTTTGCTTCACGGCTTCATCATGGCTGGCAGGTTTTTGATTCTCGTCGTCTGCCTCAAGACCCGCCTCACGAGCAAAAGGCTCATATACTTTGTTGACAGAACCTGTTCCAAATATGATCTGGAATTGACCCGAGCTTGAGAAGGCACCCTTCACACCCTCAAGTTCTTCAATGGCATCTTTGTCAATTAACGCCTCATCTTTCATCACCAATCGGAGTCGTGTGGCACAATGTGTTGCGCTAATGACATTTTCTTTGCCGCCTAATAATGTTGTTAATTCTTTGGCTGTTTTTTGATAATCCATGTTGTCTCCCCCTTTTTTAAAACAAAAAAGACCTAAAATTCACCAACGATGAAAGGACATACACGTCCCCTCGTTACGCAAATTTTAGGTCTTGCCTGCCTGACAGTCACAATCCCACGATATTGGTTTTTGATTACGCTTTCATCATAGTATAAGAGCGTGACCTGCGTCAACCTATTTTTTCGAATCAAATGACCCATATACACTAATTAGAGTAGTGTGCATAAAAAAAAGCCTGCGGACAGGCACAACCTTTACACCAATTCGGCATCCTGCAGACGCTGGACATGCAGCGTGATGTAGCCGATCTCCGATTCAGGGAGATGAAGTCCATATTCTTTTTTCAGCAAATCAGCCAGTCCAAGTGCACACCGGTAAGCCGAATCATACTTTGTTTGGATAAAAGTCAGCATGTCATCGTCCATGATTTGAAATGCTTCATTTGATTCCAACCTGCCTAATGCATACCTCAAATGTGTCACAAGCCGCTGATATGAAATACTATCCTCATCAATCGAGCGCTCAAAAACGCTTTCGATATGCTCGATCATTTCTTTGATCATCGTTGTGTATTTGACCGTCTTCTTCATGGACTCCGTATTCATTTTGGCCGTATGAATATGAAGTGCCACATACCCTGCCTCATCGTCCGGCAGGTCAACCCCAAGCCGCTCCTTTACATAACGAATGGCATACTTTCCAATATCATATTCCTGCTTATATAAGACTTTGATTTCACCAAGCAATTTATTATATAGCACAATGCCTTTTTGAACGCGTTCAATGGCAAAGGATAAATGATCTGTCAGTGAAATGTGGATATGATCACTGAGCGGCATCATGAGTTCACCCTCTGCATAACTAATAATATGCTCTGCCACCTCAATATGCGCTTCTGGCAATGTCGCAAGAATTTGTTTAAACTTCTCATTTTCTTCACGCACAACAAAAATCTTCTCTATTTTTTGAACGGGAACGACGTCATTTTTCCCCTTCTGAAAAGCAATTCCGGGCCCCATCACAATTTTCTCCTGATCACCCTCCTTTACAACCACTGCATTGTTATTCAATATTTTATATATCTTCAAGGGGCATCCTCTCCCACAGATAACGTGTCTTATGTGGGATTTTACCCTGTTTCAACTTTTCTGTAAAGATAAGAACGGACCGGCACGAGCCTCTCTCGTTGTCTTTTCATAAAGCATCATCAGACTTTCTTGAAACGGCTTTTCTATCCTGCGCTTCTTCTTCTTTTCAACTGCCAGTTTCTCTAGCTTTCTCTCATTCACCGCAAGAAAGAATCCTCCATCCACTGCTGTCACTTTCACCCCTTGCTTCTTCAGCAGCTCACCAGGATTCACAAGCACATTCATCACAAAACCAAACCATACACTCAACCAGTTCTTCCATTTCTTCACTGAACATCCCTCCGATTTACTTAGAATCTAGCAGTTCTAGCAAATTAACTGTTCCTATCATATCCCGAGAAAAAAGAGAGGTTTGTCACAATCTGGGTGAAAAAACGAACTAGTTTTCAGAAGTTTTGTTGAAAAGTGCAGAAGATGATCATGTTCCACAATGTTTCTATGAAAATTTTATACACACACTATCCCAAAGATAAGCACATCTTATCAACAGGGTTTATCCACATATCAACACCCTCTTACTAGATTTTGTGTATGAGATTTTTTTATTTTCCATATATATATCTGAATAATCGAGTTATCAACAGATTATTGTGCATAAGTGTGACTTTATAAACAAAATAGTTCTTTATGACTATGTAAAATAAGACCATTTTAGTAAAGGAATTGGTTTCATCGTATGGAATACTTAATAACGGGCAGTGAATCTTTCCTATTTATCCACAAAAAGAAAGGCTATCTCCCTAAATACACAGCTAGAAAGGGGAAAATTAATTGAAAAAAGTAATCTCTCGTTCTTCTGTTCTATTGTTCTCCACTATTTTTACCTTATCCACATTCTTTTCAGGTCAGGCTGCTGCCGCTCCATCGAACAAACAGGTGGAACTGGAAAAAGCAGAAATCTTCGGCGAAATCAATGTTAAGTCTAGAAAACACACCACTGTCATTGTTGAATTAAAGGAAAAATCCTTAGTTGAAGCCAAGCAAGAAGGCGAAGCACAAACAAAGGCCTCCCTCAAAAAATCTCGAACGAAAGTAAAGAATGCAGCACTCAAAAAGCTAGATAAAGCGAGTGTTCATCAAGAATATGAAAAAGTCTTCTCTGGTTTCTCTATGAAACTTCCTGCAAACGAAATCCCGAAACTGCTCGCAGTTGACGGAGTAAAAGCCGTTTATCCGGATGTTACATATCAAACAGATGAAGTGAAAAAGAAAAGCGTCCAGCTTCCAAATGAGGATGTCTCTCCACTCATGGATAAAAGCGCCCCATTTATCGGTGCACCAAAAGCTTGGGATGCCGGCTACTCTGGAAAAGGAGTAAAAGTCGCTGTCATTGATACTGGAGTAGATTATACCCACCCTGATTTAAAAGGAAACTTCGGATTATACAAAGGCTATGACTTTGTTGATAATGACTATTCTCCACAAGAAACACCAAAAGGAGATCCTAGAGGCGAATCGACAGATCATGGTACACATGTCGCAGGAACAATTGCGGCAAATGGACAAATTAAAGGTGTCGCAAAAGATGCCACCCTTCTCGCCTACCGTGTCCTTGGACCAGGCGGATCAGGAACAACTGAAAATGTCCTTGCAGGCATCGATCGGGCTGTCACTGACGGAGCCGATGTCATGAACCTCTCTCTTGGAAACAGTGTGAATAACCCTGATTATGCAACAAGCATCGCACTGGATTGGGCCATGTCTGAAGGGGTTGTTGCTGTGACATCAAACGGAAACAGCGGGCCAAACAGCTGGACCGTTGGATCTCCTGGGACATCAAGAGATGCTATTTCTGTCGGAGCCACTCAGCTTCCGTACAGTTTATACAACGTGAAATTCCCGAACTATTCAACAGCAAAAGTGATGGGCTACTATCAAGAAAATGATTTAAAAGCACTTGACCAAAAACAAGTCACACTCGTCCAAGCAGGCATCGGTGACGAAAAAGATTTTGAAAACATCGATGTCAAAGGAAAGGTGGCAGTGATTGAACGTGGAGCCATTGCCTTTGTTGATAAAGTGGACAATGCGAAAGCTGCTGGTGCGATCGGCGTTGTCATGTACAACAATACCGATGGAGAAATCCCTGTGGATGTACCAGGTCTAGCCCTTCCGACGATTAAGCTGTCAAAAGCGGAAGGAACAGCACTTGTTAAAGCCATTGAGGCTGGTAACAATACAACAACTTTCTCGATTCAATTTGTGAAAGAGTTAAGTGAACAAGTCGCTGACTTCTCATCTCGCGGACCTGTTGTCGATACGTGGATGATCAAACCAGATCTTTCAGCACCTGGCGTGAGTATTGTCAGCACCATTCCGACACACGATCCTTCTCAGCCATACGGCTATGGATCGAAGCAAGGAACAAGCATGGCATCTCCTCATGTAGCCGGAGTAGCAGCGATTATTAAACAAGCAAAACCATCGTATTCTACAGAGCAAATTAAAGCGCTGATGATGAATACAGCAGAAACATTGTATGACCCAAATGGGAACCCGTTCCCTCACAATACGCAGGGCACAGGCAGCGTTCGAATCATCGAATCACTTCAAGCGTCTTCTATTGTGTCTGATGCAAGCTATTCGTACGGCACTTTCTTAAAAGAAAAGGGCGTTCAAATCAAAACGAAGAAGTTCAAGGTAGAAAACCTGTCAAAAGCACCGAAAACCTATACCATTGATTACAAGTTCGATGGCAACGGCATTAGCACAAACGGCACGAAAAAAATCACAGTAAAAGGGAATTCCACAGGGTCCTTTACTTCCGCAGTACAAGTGAATTATGGAAAAACGAAAAAAGGAACGTACCAAGGCAGTATCACCATTCGCGAAAATGGCAGAAAGGTCACTGAAATCCCTACTTTATTGATTGTAAAAGAGCCTGATTACCCGCGCGTCACTTCGGTTTCCGTAGAGCCGGATAACCGTGCTGGAAGCTATGTTATTAGTAGCTATCTCCCAGGCGGTGCTGAAAATCTTGCATTCCTCGTCTACTCGACAGATGGAGAGTATTTAGGTGAAGCAGGAGTTTATCAACATGTTGATAAAGGAGAGCATCGTGTGAAATGGAATGGCACGATCAATAAAGGACAGAAGTTAGAAGCAGGTGAGTATACAATGCTTGCGTATGCAAGCCTGAAAGGCAAATCAGATACGGTTCAAACAAAAGAACCATTCGATATTTATCCTGAATAAACAAGAATCACATAAAAAGCCTTGTATGAGCCCATCAGCTCAACAAGGCTTTTCTATCATGTATGGAGGAAAGAGCAATTCATGTTGATATGGCTATGGATCGTTTCTTTTATGACAGCTTTTTTTCTCACGATCACCTTGGTTTATTTTTTTACCTTTTTACATGCAAAACAGCCTCGTCCTTTTCATCAAGCATGTGAACTGACTGTCTATACCACCTGCATTTATCCGCTTAGCTTGGCGGTGACAGCTGCCTTTATTCTCACCATGATGCTCCTCTATCCCTTTTATTGGCTGCGCAGACGGTAAATTTACATAAGTTATGCGTCAAAAGCTTCTTTTAATAAACGATACGATGTAAGACGGTCTTGCATGTGATGTGTGATGGTCACAGCGATCACTTCATCTGTACGATACGCCTTTGCGAGTGCTGTCAGCTGCTGCTTCACAGAAGATGGTGTGCCAACAACCATTCTCTGTCGATTGGCTGCTACTCGTTTTTGTTCATATGGACTGTAGGAATAGGCCTTTGCCTGTTCAAATGAAGGAAAGCCTCCAAGGTTCTGTCCTTGTTCGTTAGCTAATAATGATAAATCTAAGCTAACAGCCAATTTTTCTGCCTGTTCCTCTGTTTCTGCACATAAAACGAAGACCGCAAGACTGACACGCGGCTCAGCACCAAATTCTGAAGGTTCAAATCGGTTGATATACTGCGACACAGAGTCTTCTCCGCCTTCTCCATTAATGAAAAGAGCAAACGTATAGCCTGCACCTGCTTTTGCGGCAAGCCGTGCACTTCCTCCAGAGGAACCTAGCATCCATACCTCTGGGGCAGTATCTACTTTCGGAGAAGCGGTCAGGTGAGGCAGCGGATAAAATTCATCGGCTAAATCATGTAAATACACCCTTAATTCTTCTACCTGCTCAGGGTATTGATCACCAAGTCGCTTCCGTTCTCCATGATGAAGGGCAATGGAGGAGATCGGCATACCTCCAGGAGCACGTCCAATGCCAAGATCAATTCTGCCCGGAGCCAAGGCTTCGAGCACTCTGAAGTTCTCTGCTACTTTATAGGCACTGTAGTGGGGCAGCATGACGCCGCCTGAACCAATACGGATATGTGACGTCACAGCTGATAAATGACCGAGAAGCACCTCTGGACTCGATCCTGCGAGCCGGTTTGAAAAGTGATGCTCTGATACCCAAAATCGATGATAACCCCATTTCTCTGCCTGCTTCGCCAGCTCGACTGTTTGCTTCAGCGCCTCAGCAGGCGTCGCATCTCCAATCAATGGAGATTGATCCAGTATACTTAATTTCATGATGTCGCACCTCTTACAGAAATCCCCCTCTCTCACTTGAAAGGGGGATTTCCTGATTTATTTTCGATTAAAGCCCTTCTCTTTCACAAAATCTCCGAGGAAAGCACGTTTTGGCTGGCTAAAGCCTCGAAGCATTTGCTCAGACCATGTATCTTTTCTCTCACCGTTTGTTCGTTCTTCATAATATGATGAAATACGATCATCGTATTCTTTTAAATAACGATCCACATGAGCTTCGTCTTGCTGATATGTGTTTTCATGGTAGATCAACTCAACGGGCAACCGTTCCTTTTGAGATGATGGATTGGCAGGATGTCCTATGGCCAGACCGAATAGCGGCAGCACATAGGAAGGTGTTTCAAGTAGTTCGGATACTTCCTTCAGCTGATTACGCAGTCCACCGATATAGCAGATGCCAAGTCCCATAGATTCTGCGGCGACACTGACATTTTGCGCAGCGAGCGCCGCATCAATCACACTGATCAGAAAGGCTTCAGTATTCTCAAGCGCTTCTTGATGGTTTTTCCCTGCTTTTTTTGCGATATAGTCGTGGCGTTTCAAGTCTGCACAGAAAACAAAAAAATGCCCATTCTTCTCAACGTATGGCTGATTTCCAGCCAGTTCAGCAAGCTTCGCCTTCTTCTCCTGATCTGTTACACCAATGATACTATACGCCTGTACATAGCTTGATGTCGAAGCAGCCTGTGCACTTTTGATAAGTGTCAGCACTTCTTCCTCTGTCAGACGCTCATCTGTAAACGAACGGATGGACCGATGATTTAAAATGGTTTCTATCGTTTTATTCAATTCGAAGACCTCCTTCACTCCTACTATCATAAGACAAATGAATATTGCTTTTCAAAAGTTAGAACTTACGCCAAAAAGGCAGCCTACGCTTAGACTGCCCTTTACCCGTTTTATTTAAATAAATAACTTTGATATTTCGTTAATTGAACACTTGCATTATAGGCGATACCGAATCCAATCAGAACAGATAAAACAGAGCTTCCCCCGAAGCTGATGAATAAGAGCGGTATCCCCGTTACAGGCATAACGCCTATGTTCATGCCAATGTTCTGGAATGTATGGATGACAATCAATGCTGTATATCCTACACAGAAAAATGACGCAAACCGGCTATAAGGATGGATACGGTCAATCAGCACAACAAGCCTGTAAATCAGGAAGAAGAACATGATGACCACAAATGCACAGCCGACAAAACCAAAGGCTTCCCCTATGATAGAGAAAATCATATCTGTCTGTGCTTCTGGAACATACACTTTTAAGTTTTTAACACCGTTCCCGAAAATTTGTCCTGCCCCAATTGCCATAATGGCTTGCTCGACTTGATATTTATCCGATCCAGATGCATCTTGTGTCTGGGCTTGGTTGGCTGTCGAAGAACTATCAGGCAGCCAAGCGGTAATCCGGTTGATCTGATACTGCTGAATCCCGATCTTTTGTGCGAAATCAGGGAATAGAATAATCACGGCTAACACAGCGGCAACTAAGAGCACAACCACTGAACCGATGAGAGAGATCAATTTCCAGTTGACCCCTGATAAAAAGACCATGACAACGACAATAAACATACATACCGCAGCCGTACCTGCATCTTGCAAAAAGATGAGTCCGACTGGTACAGCAGCCACGCCGGCAATTTTTAATAGTAGGAAAATATCATCTTCTAATGTTCGTTTTCCTCTTGGGGTTGCCTTCCCAATGACAGAGGCGAGCATCATAATCAAACCAATTTTCATGAACTCTGAAGGCTGAAATGTTCCAATTCCCGGTAACACAAACCAACTTTTTGCACCATTTTTAATTGGAGCAAAATCATGACCTGCAATTTGTGCAGGAGCAATTTTTAAAAGAATTAAGAGCATAATGCCGCCTATAAAAATATATAGGCTTAACTTTTCTAATTGTTCCAGATCGAAGTAATTAATAGCCACAATACAGATGACCCCGACCATGTAGTAAATGATCTGTCTGGTCCATGCATTAGATCCATATTGCCCAAACTGTCCCGCAGCATAAATAGCGATGACACTGATGGCAAAGAAGGCTAAAAATATAAAAATCAAATCTCCCTGATAGTAAGGAGATGTATTCTGCTTGTTCATGAACTAACCACCCTTATTACAAAACATAAAAGCCCTTATTTATATTAGATTGAAATTTTCACAAAAGCAACTCACCTTAAATATGACGGAAGTGACACCTGAAAGGTTCCATTCTATTTTCAAAAAATGAAATACTTTTCATCCTAACAATAGGAAAAAATTCCTTTCCACTCTATCATGACAACCGATCATAAGTCCTTTAAAAAGATTATTTTACAGATTTTAAGGGGAAAATTCAATGACTTATGTGGCGATATGAAAGGTGAACATCTTGCCAGCATAAGCTTAACTGAGGTATAAGAAAAAAAACAATTTCTGCGGAATAAGGCCCATTTTCCAATTATTGAGTTTACTTCAAAGTCAATTGTGGTATAATATTTGTAACAAAATGTTCACAATATCTCCTAAAAACAGACACAATTGCATCCTGACCTCTCATTTGAATTGAACATCAACTTACAAAGGAGTTGGATACGATGGATATGTTCTTTGCGTACCTATGTATTGCAACAGCTACACCCCTGTTTTTATGGTTGGAAAACAGAAAGATTGCATTAGCATCTATTCCACCCATCATGATTATGTGGATTTTCTTCGGTCTTTACATGACAAGCAGTTTATCTCCAGCAGGACATACCTTCATGATCGCATTCTTTGCCATTAACGTGATTCTGGCTCACATTGCAGCTTTCCTCATCTATGGACTTCCATTCATTCGTAAAAGATTCAGCAGCAGATAGATATCACATCATCAATTGGAAGCGTTATCACAATCAGCATAAAAACCACTCACCTATGAAAGATGAGTGGTTTTTTATTATTTCTCTGAATGCTCAGACTGCTTTGGCGCAGATGGTGAATAACCGTCTTTGCTGTTCTCTCCGTGGCTGTAGTGAGCCGCGAAGATCCAAACAGACCCGATGACGAAAATGATCGCACAGAACAGACCAAACAAAGTATTTCCGACTTGAACAGTTCCGTTCTCACTCTCTGTCATGTGCATGAACATGAACAGCTGCAAGAATGCTTGAATGAAGGCAAAACCAAAGATAATCCATAGTTTTGCGGAACTGCCAATTTCAGCTCCGATGGCAATCCAGAATGCTAAGATGGTTAGCACAATGGAGAGAATGAAGCCGACTACGTGTTTCCAAGGGAAGTGTTCGTGCTCTGCTGAGGAATGTGTTTTTCCAGCCATATCACAAAAGCCCCCCTAATCCGATCAAGTACACAGCTGTGAAGATGAAAATCCATACAACATCAAGGAAATGCCAGTATAGACTTGAGATAAAGATCTTCGCTGCTGTTTGTGGTGTTAATCCACGTTTTTTAATTTGGAACAAGACGCCCGTAATCCAGAAGATACCGATGGATACGTGTAATCCGTGAGTTCCTAAAAGAACAAAGAATGCAGACCAGTATGCACTTGTATGGATGCTCGCACCCTCATGTACATAATGGAAGAATTCGAAAATCTCAAAACCAACGAAGCCTGCACCTAGAAGCAGTGTCAGAATCGTCCAAATGACAACCCCTTTTGTACTTCCACGGCGCATTTCATGAACGGCAATCCCACATGTAAATGAACTCACCAATAGCAGGAATGTCATGATCAATACAAGCTTCATATCAAATAGCTCAGCTGGCAAAACGCCGCCAGCTGTTCTGCCATGAAGAACAAAGTAGGTCGCAAAAAGTGTTGAGAATAACACGATTTCCGCGCCAAGGAATATCCAGAAACCAAGGATGTTTAAACGTCCTGTTTCAGACTGATATTCAAGCGGTGCATTTGCATAGCTGCTATCATTATGTCCCATTACTTCTGCGCCTCCTTATTCTTTTTCTCTGTTTCAATCACTTCTTCAACAGGAATATAGTAGCCATCGTCATATTCAAATGAACGTAAAATCATTGTTGCGAATACACCGATTAAGCCGATAACGCCAATCCAGTACCATTCAAATACAAGACCGAATGCACCAAGTCCGAAGAATGCAGACATGATCAGCGGTCTGCCTGAATTGTGCGGCATGTGAATTTTCTTGAATTCTTTTTCAGGATGAACGTCTACATTGTTTTGCTTCCAATGATGGAATGCATCTGGTGACGTCACTTCTGGAAGTGCTGCAAAGTTATAATGCGGCGGAATTGCAGAAGATGTCGCCCAGTCAAGCGTACGTCCTTCTCCCCAGCTGTCTCCAGACACTTCACGTTTCGCGTGTCTCCAGCTGTAGTAAATGTTATAGCAAAGGATGATGAATCCGATACCCATCATGAATGCACCAATTGTTGAAATAAAGTTTAGTGCAGTCCAGCCATCTTCTGGTCCATACGTATAAATACGTCTTGGCATTCCTTGCAGTCCTAAGAAGTACTGCGGGAAGAAACAGATGTTAAATCCGATCATGAATACCCAGAAGAACCATTTGCCGATTCGTTCGTTTAACTTGTAACCAAACATTTTCGGATACCAGAAAACAAGACCTGCAAAACAAGCAAATACAGTACCTGCGATTAATACATAGTGGAAGTGGGATACAAGGAAGTACGTATTATGGTACTGGTAATCCGCAGCTGCCATCGCAAGCATAACTCCAGTCACACCACCGATTACGAAGTTCGGGATGAAACCAAGTGCCCAAAGCATTGGAGATGTAAAACTGATACGGCCTCGATACATTGTAAAGAGCCAGTTAAAGATTTTCACACCTGTTGGTACAGAAATCGCCATTGTTGTGATCGAGAAGAATGAGTTAACCGCTGCACTGTTCCCCATTGTAAAGAAGTGGTGAACCCACACAAGGAAACTAAGAACAGAGATTGCCACAATCGATACAACCATCGCTTTGTAACCAAACAACTGCTTTCTTGAGAACGTCGCAAAGATTTCTGAGAAAATACCGAAAGCCGGCAGGATAACGATATATACCTCAGGATGTCCCCAAATCCAGAAAAGGTTCGCCCAAAGCATTGGCATACCGCCCGCTTCGAGTGTAAAGAATGCTGAACCGAATAAACGATCGAATGTCATAAGTGCTAAAGCAACTGTTAAAACAGGGAATGCGAAAACGATAATGACAGACGTGATCAATGTTGTCCATGTAAACATCGGCATACGCATAAGCGTCATACCTTTTGTACGCATTTTTAAGATGGTCACCATGAAGTTAATACCTGTCATTAGTGTACCAATACCTGCAATTTGGAGCCCGAGCAAGTAGTAGTTCTGTCCAGGTCCTGGTGAGAAATCATTTCCGGCGAGCGGCATGTAACTCGTCCAGCCTGCACTTGGTGATCCTCCAATAACGAAGGAAATGTTGAACAGCATTGCTCCGACCATAAATGTCCAGAAGCTCAAGTTGTTCAAATAAGGGAATGCAACGTCACGTGCACCAATTTGAAGAGGAACCACGACGTTGATTAAACCAATTAAGAATGGCATCGCCATGAATAAAATCATGATCGTACCATGCGTTGTGAAAATTTCATTATAGTGGTTTGAATCTAAAAACGTATTATTAGGAAGCGCCAGCTGCGCGCGCATCATCAGTCCGTCTACCCCACCGCGGAAGAACATAATCACAGCAGCAAGGATATACATGATTCCAAGCTTTTTATGATCAACTGATGTCAGCCATTCTTTCCAGAGCCATTTCCACTTTTTGAAGTAGGTTAAAACAAACACAATGGCAATGGAAGTAAGAGCGATAGAAATTTGCGCACCAAGAATTAATGGGTCTCCAGTTACAAAAAACTCATCCCATTTTAAATGCATAACGGCCTCCTCCTTTCCTTAGTCAGTTTATTCGTTTTCTAGTTTTCTTTTATAGTTCTTCACATTCTCGAAAGGATCTGTCTTGGAATGCGGAGAAACTGATTGGTAACCTAAACGTTTGCGTGCTTGGAGTGCATATTCAGAATCCTCTCCGTGCTTCGCAAAAGATAAATGTGTTGATGAGAATGTCTGCACATCTGCAGCATCAGGAAGCATCAAGTAGTCATACGTTTTCTTCGTTAACTTTGGTGCTTCTTTTTTCGTTTTATTTACCCATTTATCATAGTCAGACTGCGTCATCGCATTGACTTTGAATTTTTGCTGAGCAAAGCCTTCGCCTGTGAAGTTGGCGTTTCTTCCTTCATATGTGCCTACTTCATCAGCTTGAAGATATTGTTCCATTTCCATTCCAGCCATCGCATACTTCTCCCCGCCTAGCTGAGGAATCCATAGTGATGCCATTGTATCAGCGGAAGTGATTTTGAATAAAACCGGCTGATCTTTTGGAATGTTTAAGTAGTTCACTGTTTCAATATTTTCCTCTGGATAGCTGAAGATCCATTTCCAATCAACTGCTGTAGCATAAACGACAAGTGGATCTTTATGACTTGTTGCTTGAGGCGCCTCTTCCAAAGAGTAAATGGTTTTTACAGTTGGAACTGAAAGGGCAGCAACGATTAATATTGGGATCACTGTCCAGACAACTTCTAGAAGCGTATTCCCGTGTAGTTCTGGGTTATAAGAGGCGTTTCCAACGTCCTTACGCTCACGGTATTTAACCAAAATGATGGTAAACAGTACAAATACCGCACCAACGATAAAGAGCATGAATCCAATAGATAAAAGGATTAAGTCTTTTTGTTGTGCTGCGACTGGTCCTTTAGGATCTAAAACAGCGATATTGCTGCAACCTCCTAATACAAAAACACTCACGAGCATCGCTAATAAAAGCATAGGTTTAATGGCTCTGAACAAGAAGATCACCATCCTTCCTTAAATAATGTATAAATTGCTGAATAATTGTGAAAAGCCATCTGCCTTCGAAAACTTTTCTTCCCTTTGTAATGCTATCAAAATCTGTTGGAGTTAGCTCCCCTTTTTTCAAAAGTTCATTTATTTTTCAACAGATTTCTATTGAAATGTCATAAATTCGCCATAAATTTATATTATTGCACACACAATAAATTTCTAGGAATTTGAAAAGTTGAGAGTTGAAGGCAAAGGACAAACAATCAAGAACTTTGTCAAATTTAGGTTTACCACAATAAAAAAGTTTGGTCAAATTTCAATTTAACTTAATGAAATTTTATCTAGGTAAACAATTCTAAAATAGGTATCCCCATATTTAACAAAAACCTTACTCATTTTAACGCAAGTCGACAAGAAAAGAAAGTATCGATCCTCCGCCTATGCGCTGTAATGATTGGTAATGGTGATAAATGAGTGGAAACTCGCTAAAGACTTCCAGCAAAAAACCGGCTTATCGCCGGTTTCTCATTTATTCATCTCTCACCAAAATGTCTGGTCGTCTATAGATGCTTCCTTCATGTTCTATGTCTATATACGTCCACTTGCCTGTATAGGTTAAAAAGCGATTTCCTTCTTTCTCGACGACCATCGTATCTTCTGATTTCAATCCTGGTAAGGAAGGATTCCAAGTGAATACTTGATGAAGCTGGATCTCTTCCACCGATGAAGGAACTGCAATGATCTCTCTAGACACAAATCCAGTCTTGCCTCCTTGGTGAAGCTTTTTCCAGCTATCAGGAAATCCTTCTTTTTCATATTGAGCAATGCCTGCCTTCAATACATCTCCAATGGTTTTCCCTGGACGAGTAGCCGCATTCATGACCGTGTCAATTCGCGCAAGCCTTTCCTTGTTTTCTTCAAGCTCCTTTGGTAGCTGTCCAAAGTAAACGGATCTTGTGACATTTGCCACGAGTCCATGCCGTTCAGCACAAAGGACAACCAGTGCATGCTTTTGAAGTGCTTTTTCTGTTGGGATCGGGTGGCGATATTGATGAATCCGGTCATCTGTCGCCACAAGCAGCACTTCTATCGTCATCCCCTGCCCGATCGCTCTTTGAGCAACAAGCGAAGCAATTTCATGCTCCGTCTGTCCTGGAACGATTTCTTGGCAGACACTTTCTACAATAACCGCTGTTTCATGACAAAGGGTTTCGTATTGGCTGAGCTGTGGCGCTGAAAGGATCGATCGAACACGAGACAAATCAGGTTCGATCCATTCCACTCCTTCCATGTGAATGTCCGCACCGATTCGTTTGTCTTTTATGAGTGTTTGAATGTAAGGAGTCTCATCCTCAAACCAATCCATTGTGACGACTTGAAAGGGATGGTCAAAATACGCCATTTCTTCTTCAATGATTCGTTTTTCTTCCATTTGATTCACAACTAGGACAATATCGTCTTTCAACACAAGTAGCTGACAAACGCCCTCTGGCGTGTTTAACACAATGTGGTTTCTTCTTCCTCCTGTAAGCCAAGAAAAGTTATTACGCTTTTGAATGAGAACTCCGTCGAGTTGTTTTTCTTCCATTAAAGTTCTTACCTGTTCAATCATCAACTCATCACCTGCCTGTATGGAGTGTTTGAATGAAACGTTTAAATGCTGTTTTCCCTTGCTCTGTTCTTTTAAACACACCCGCCTGCGCGAGTATACGAGAAAAAATGAGGCCGATTTCTTTTTGTAAGATGGTTTCTACGTTGTCCTTCGTAAAGGTATTCTCTTCGATCAGACGCTCTGCCCATGACTCGTGCTTCATGATAGACGGGCAGGCTTTGATTTCTTCAAGAGGTTTTTTGGATAGCAGCGACGCTTTTAGCTGGCTTAATTCCTCTGCTAATCTTCCAGGAAGGACGGCGAGACCCATGACCTCAATTAATCCGATATTCTCTTTTTTAATATGATGAACTTCTTTGTGCGGGTGGAAGATTCCGCCTGGGTGCTGCTTGTCTGTACGATTATTTCGTAGCACGAGATCTAATTCGTACTCATCCCCATGACGGCGTGCGATTGGTGTAATGGTATTGTGCGGGGTCTCTCCTGTATGTGAGAACAGCCCCGCTTCTGGATCTGAATACATTTTCCACTCATGTAATATAAAATCCGCTGCCTCCGCAAGTGTCTGCTGGTCGCTGCTTTGAAGCCTAATCACTGACATCGGCCATTTCACAATACCCGCCTTCACCCTCGGAAACTTTTCGAGAGAAATCACTTCTTCCATCTTTGCTTTCGCCATCGGAAATTCATGAGCACCACCTTGAAAGTGGTCATGACTTAATATGCTGCCTCCAACAATGGGAAGATCAGCATTTGATCCTATGAAATAGTGCGGATATATCGATATGAAGGAAAGCAGACGCTCGAAGGTCTTTTTAGATATCTGCATTGGTTCATGCTCGCCCTTGAACACAATACAATGTTCGTTGTAATACACATACGGCGAGAATTGCATAAACCACGACTCATTTGTAAGTGTCACCGGAATAATCCGGTGATTCTGTCTTGCTGGGTGATTGATGCGTCCCCCAAACCCAACGTTTTCTTTACAAAGGAGACAAAGAGGATATTGCTTTTGACTCAGCTTTTTGGCTTCAGCGATCGCTTTTGGGTCCTTTTCCGGTTTCGATAGATTAATCGTGATCTCAAGCTCACCATCTTCTGTCGGTGTAAACCACTGCACGTTTTTGGCGATTCTGCCTGTATGAATATAGTGGGCATGCTGCTGCATTTCATAAAACCAGCTTGTCGCTGCCTTTGGCCCGCAATGCTTGCGTTTCTCTTCAAACTTTGCATAGATGACACTCGGAGGCGCCACCAAGCAGCCCATGATTTTGGCATCTAATAAATCACGATACGTATCTGTCCCGTCAGGAATAAGACCTGTTTCAACTGCCCAATCGAGCATCGGCATTAAGATGTCTTCAAGGTCGCTGTCTCCTGAGACTGTTCTTGCCTCAGCATCATCGAGACCAAGCACCTCTAGCAGCCGGTTCCTTGTATAATCCATATCTAGTGGTGATATTAGCTCTTTATTGATCCCGTATTGAATCAGCTGTTCTAGCTTTTCAAAAATATCAATCGCCATTCCCTTTGTCTCCTCCCTTGCCTGCTACACGTTACTCACTTTGATAGCCATCTGGATGTTTCTGAAACCAATCCCATGCACTTTGAATGATGGTGTGGAGATCTGCATATTGCGGCTTCCATCCTAGTTCTTTCAGCGCTTTTTCTGATGAAGCAATCAGCTTAGCCGGATCACCCGCACGTCTTTCTGCCACCTGTGCTGGAATGGCATGCCCCGTCACTTCTCTTGCAGCTTCTACGACCTGCTTCACAGAGAAGCCTGTGCCGTTCCCTAAGTTGTACGTCGCGCTTCCTTTTCCTTCACGCAGACGCTCAACCGCTAGAATGTGTGCCTCTACTAAATCCATGACATGAATGTAGTCTCTAATGCATGTACCATCCTCTGTTTCATAATCATCACCGTAAATCATGATTTGATCACGCTTTCCTAAAGCCACTTGTAGAATAATCGGAATTAAATGCGTTTCTGGCTGATGATCTTCACCGACAATCCCTTCTGTATGAGCACCGGCTACATTAAAATAGCGAAGCACAACATATTCAATACCATATGCCTGCTCAGACCACTTCAGCATTTTCTCAATCGCGAGCTTCGTTTCCCCATAAGGATTTGTTGGGTTCGTCTCATCCGTTTCAACGATCGGTACACGCTTTGGTTCACCATATGTCGCAGCAGTTGAAGAGAATACAATGCGTTTCACATCAAATTCATTCATCACCTGAAGTAAAGCCGTTGCCCCTCCGACATTGTTGTCATAGTACTTCAGCGGGTCTGTTACACTTTCTCCAACAAGTGAATCTGCCGCAAAGTGCATGACCGCTTCTATGTCATGCGTTTGAAAAACCCGTCTTAAAAAAGCATGATCCCTTAAATCTCCCTCTTCTAATACGGCACCCTTTACGACTGCCTCTTTATGACCTGTCTGCAAATTATCCACAATTACTACTTGTTCTCCTTTAGCCAAAAGAGCCGCTACCGCATGACTGCCAATAAAACCTGCTCCCCCACATACTAAAATTGCCATCAAAATTCCTCCTTCGTTAATTCTCTAGCGCCGCCTCCAATTCCAGCTGTGTAAAAAGAGGCTTGAATGCCTGTTTTTTCTTGATAAATCGCACCTGTTTCTTCTATAAATGAGTCCAGAAGCTCTTCTTTCACAATGCTGACGGTACAGCCCCCAAAGCCAGCACCTGTCATACGGGAACCAATCGCCCCTGGATGTTGCCATGCGGCTTCAGCCAGTGCATCTAGCTCAAGCCCAGTGACTTCATAATCATTCTTTAAAGAAAGGTGAGATGCCTTCATGAGTGCACCTAGTTCTTCCATTTTATCATCTTTCAGAAAATTTACTGCTTTCATGGTCCTCTCGTTTTCCGTGATGGCATGTCTTGCACGTCTTCTACACGTTTCATCTTGTATCAAATGATCATGCTTAGCGAATTCATCCTCCGTGAGCTCACATAAATGACCGATATCTAATTCTTTTCTAAGATCGCTTAAAGCAGATTGACATTCCGAACGGCGCTCATTGTATTTGGAATCTGCAAGTGTTCGTTTTTTATTTGTATTGGCAATGACAAGTGCCAGACCCTCTTGCCGAAATGGGCTGTATTCAAAGGAAAGCGTGTCACAATTGAGCAAAATAGCGTGACCATCTTTTCCAAGACTAATTGAAAATTGATCCATAATGCCGCAGTTCACGCCAATAAACTCATTTTCAGCACGCTGCGCAAGAAGGGCTAGGTCGATTTGCGTTACACCGAATGACGACCATTCATTGATCAAGACAGCCGTGACGAGCTCAATAGAGGCAGAAGATGACAGACCTGCGCCATTTGGAATATTGCCAGCATACACAATATCAAAGCCTTCTTTCACATCCATGCCTGCTTCGATAAACTGTTGGAATACTCCCTTCGGATAATTCGCCCAGCCGTCCGATTTTGAGAAAGCGATTTCAAAAAGGTCGAACTCTTTCACACCTTCTTCTTCAAAATTCAAGGAATACATTCTGACGCGTCCATCTGATCGTCTTGCTCCCGCAGCATATGTACCAAGAGTGAGTGCACATGGAAAGACATGGCCCCCATTATAATCTGTGTGTTCACCAATCAGATTGACTCTGCCTGGGGCGAAAAAATAGCGGAGTTCTTCCTGATCTCCAAATTGCTGGTGAAATGCTGCTCGTAATGTGTCGATCATATCCATTCCCCTTTTCTCTTCTGATAATCTTATTTTAGTTGCCCCGTCAGCTGAAGTTCAATGGTAAAAAAATCGTTAAAAAATACCCTTTTTTTGCTGTGAATGGTACGATGTGATATGAGGTGTAACATGATTCAAAATAGAAAAAGGTTGTTTTTTGCTGTGAAGGAGGGTTTCCAATTTGAAGAAGGAAGCATTTGCATTTCGTTTTCACCATTCTGATGTGACATTGCCGGCCCAAATCTGGTCTGTTGGCTGGGAAGTTCAATCATCTTCGTTATACAGCTGGAATGGCGTAGAGCGGAAGGATCAGGGCAAGTGCATCTTTCAGCTCACACTGTCTGGACACGGCATGATTGAAATCGGACAGAAACGATTCAAAGTATTGCCTGGACAGGCCTTTCTGGTGAAAAGCCCCAGTGCTTATCAATACTATTTTCCAGAAGACAGTGAACATTGGGAATTTCTCTATTTAACACTTTATGGGGAAGCCTGTGACCTTTGCTTTGATCAATTTATCGATCAAGGAAAGCAGGTCATGCGTTTTCATCCGAATTCCAAACCGATCCGCCTGCTAAAGAAGATTTATGATGAAGCCAGTGAAAGACGGATTACCAATCCATTTGAGGGGTCTAGCCTTGCTTATCAATTTGTCATGGAACTGTATTCATATTTGCCAAAGCTTGAGGGACAAATGGAGAAATGGCCTGAGCCCATCGTCCAAGCGGCCTTATTTGCAAGCCACCATTTTCACGAGGAGATTGGGCCTGACGATATGGCAGCTGCGGCACGTTTATCCAAAAGTCATTTTACGAGGGAATTCAAAAAGGCCACTGGCTTCACACCGATTCATTATTTAACCAATATTCGTTTAGAAAAGGCGGAAACGTTACTGAAAACAACGAAATACTCGATTGAAGAAATCGCCATACAGTGCGGCTACCGAAACGCGAATTACTTGAATAAAGTCTTTCGAAAGAAAATCGGCATGTCTCCAAAGCAACTCCGGGAAACAAGCGATGCATAATAAAAAGCAGCCGCTTTTCAATTGGCTGCTTCTTTTACGCTTTCGTCAGGTCAACACGAATTCTCCCTTGTCTTAAAACAATGGTCATTTGCGTATCAGGGGTCATTAAATTTTCTAAAATGTCCGTTGCTGTTTGAAGCGCAATGTCCATTCGGTTGATCTTTTCCTTTTCTTGCTCAGAAAATGCTCCTGGATGTGCGGTCATTTCCTTGACTAGCCTCAACACTTGTTCATGCTGCTTTTCTGTTTGTTGATATATGGCATCATATAATTCGTCTGGCCTGCTGCTCATTTCACATCACCTATCTTTTTCATGTGTTAAATCGCATCTTCTTTTGTTTTCTTGAAGACGAACCATTTACTGGCGACATAATTGACCACGACAATCACAAAGTTAACAAGAATTTTTGCGACGGTTTCGTTGAGCGCCATTTGGCTCACAAATAAAATCATCAGCCCCAGATCTACACCTAGAGACATGAGACGGACACTAAAAAATGAAGAAAGCTCACGCATCAGGCTTTTTGTGTCACGAGCCTTTTGCTTGAAGACATACTTCTTATTGGTGATATAAGCAAAGAGCACAGCAAATACCCATGAAACAACCGTTGCTGTTTTGTAATCCATAGAAAACATCTCAACGAATAAATAGAAGCTGACTATGTTGACAATGGTTGTACACACACCCATGATCAGATACATGACAACTTCTTGATACTTTTGAAAAAGGCTATACATGTCTTTCTTCATTCCTTCTTGGTGAATTCTGTTTCTTTTAGAATACCATCTTAAGAAGAACTTCCCAAACGAACAATATGTGCGTCCTGTAAAGATGAAATTTGTTCTCGCTGATGGCATATGTCAACCTTATGGGTTTATATGAGTCAAATGATTTAGGTCTTTATCATTATTTTAATTTATAATCTTTTAACTGACTTTACAATTGTTTATTATGAGAAGTAAGAATTCAATATTTATGGGTTTTTTAGTCATTTTTTTAGGGACGTGGTAGGTGATAGATTTTACAAAATAGGTTAAATGTCATCATTTTTCGACAAAAATCTATTTTTGTACTCCATTCACATACACGTACAGTTACTAGACGGTTTGTTCAAGTCATTGGTTGCAGATGAATATGTCTTATTGAACTGGAGGATATTATGGATACGCAAGTGAAAAGAAGAGTTGACGAAGAGTGGGTTTATTTGATTCAAGAAGCGAAAAAAATTGGACTAGGCATCGAGGAAATACAAGCTTTTTTAACATCCAACGGTGATCAGAAGATGATAAACAAACCGTAATCAACGCCGTTATCCTTTGTCTTTCAGATTGCTTTGGCTAAAGTTCTAACCTGTCAATTGACCTTTTAAACATCCTTTCATGACGATACGCTACAATAATTGAACACCTCATCATACCAATCCCTTCCACTCATTGGGGTTCTGTCTTTCTATTTTTAGGAGGACAGTCCGTTCCCTGTTCTTTATATGACCCCTTTTTAGCTGTCATTCATGAAAATTGCCCATTTTCGTTATAAAACCAAGCTCCCCACCCATATATTAAGCATAAGACACAAGAAAGAAGAAAGGTGGGTGGCGCGTGAGTTCAGATTCCCTATCTTATTATCATCAAAAGAAGGATCAATATTATCACGGTGTGAACCCTGTGATTGTCCATCGTATTCGCAAGGAATGGACGTCTATCTTGGATATCGGATGCGGCACAGGCCAGCTTGGCAAAGTCCTAAAACAACAAGACCGTACCATATATGGAATTGAATCTTTTGAAGATGCGGCAAAGCAGGCTGAGAAAGCGCTGGATCATGTTTTATGCGGCAATATTGAACAGATGGCGCTGCCTTATCAGCATGAACAATTTGACTGCATCATTTTCGGAGACGTCCTTGAACATTTATTGGACCCTTGGGCCGTCTTAAAAAAGGTCAAACCTTTTCTAAAAAGGGAAGGGGCCATCTTGTCTTCCATTCCGAATATTGGTCATATTTCAACGGTTTTAGAATTACTGGCTGGGAGATTTTCTTATACAGATGCAGGATTAATGGATCAAACACATTTACGCTTCTTTACCCTTCACGAAATTCATGCCCTCTTTCAGTCAGCCGGGTTTCATGTTCGTGAGCTTGAAACCATTCGTGTACAACACCCTTCCTATACGGGCGTCATGAATGATCTACATGAATTACTCGTAAAACATGGCATCCGTTTTGATTTTAACGAGGCAGCGACTGCCTATCAATACGTGGTTGAGGCGGTTCAACTCAATGAGTAGCCCCACCATCTTATTTGTTTTATGTGTAAATGATGAGTCGATGTTTCAAGCTTGCTTCCGGCAGCTCGCTTCACTTCCTGCTCCGCACGGGTATCATGTAGAGGTTTTGCCTATTAGACATGCATCAAGTATGGCCTCTGGATACAATGAAGCTCTCACTCATCCTGCACAGTTTAAAATTTATCTTCATCAAGATACACTCATCGTCAAACAGCATATGCTTCTCGAGCTGATCCCACTTTTCTTGCAGAATCCGTCACTTGGCATGCTTGGGGTAATAGGTGCAGAAAGTGTGCCAGACAATGGAATCTGGTGGGAGAGCCATGATTGCAGAGGGAAAGTCATTGAATATCGGCACGACACCTATCAGCTACTGACGTTTGAATCTGGTCATCCACAGACAGAGCCCCAAGGTTATATCAAAGCTTCTGCTATTGACGGTCTTTTTATGGCAACACAATATGATATCAAGTGGCGTGAGGACCTCTTAGACGGGTTTCATTTTTATGATGTGTCACAGTCTTTTGAATTCGCTCAGCAAGGATATGAGATCGGTATTGCAAGGCAAGAAGAGCCCTGGTGTATTCACAAATGCGGAGATCATTTTGATGCAGAAGCATATGAAAAAGCAAGACAAACATTTCTTGCAAATTATCGATAGAAAGCACCCTTTTTGGGTGCCTTTTTTATGATATACTGTCATAAACAACCAGATCGTCTCATATGCATTGGAGTACCTTGTCCCTAATTCGTACAAAGGAGGAAACAATGGCAGACAAAAACGTTCATTATAAGAAGGTTGCCGCTTCAAAGGATTTTCGAAAACTTCTTGAGGAAAAACGCAGATTTATCGTACCGATGACGATTTTCTTTTTTCTCTTTTACTTTTCACTTCCGGTTGCTACATCCTACTTCACCTTTTTGAACACGCCAGCAATTGGAGCGATCACGTGGGCTTGGTTATTTGCCCTCACGCAATTTGTGATGACA
Organism: Bacillus altitudinis 41KF2b; assembly: GCF_000691145.1. Taxonomy (GTDB): domain Bacteria; phylum Bacillota; class Bacilli; order Bacillales; family Bacillaceae; genus Bacillus; species Bacillus altitudinis. The sequence goes on from NZ_ASJC01000004.1 coordinate 235,025, forward strand.
TGGGTTTTATGTGGGCTTTATGCAAAAAAAGCAGCTCAGTTCGACAAATATGTAAGCGCTTTAAAAGTTGAATCAAGAGGTGATGACGAATGAGTATGACCGCTTTTATTTTATTCATAGCGATCGTAGGTCTCACATTGGTCATCACGTATTTTGCTGCGAAAAAAACAAGCAATGCGAGTGATTTTTATACCGCAGGCGGCGGACTGACTGGATTTCAGAACGGCCTTGCCATCGCCGGGGACTATATGTCTGCTGCTTCATTTTTAGGGATCGCCGGCATGATCGCCTTAAATGGATTTGACGGCTTTTTCTATAGTATTGGCTTTCTTGTAGCGTATCTTGTCGTCCTTTATGTCGTGGCTGAACCACTGCGAAATCTAGGAAAATATACGATGGCTGATATGATTGCTGCACGATTCAAACGCCCTGCTATTCGAGGCGTGGCTGCTTTTAACACCATCACGGTATCCACTTTTTATATGATTGCCCAGCTTGTTGGGGCAGGTGCTTTAATTAAACTGCTTCTTGGCATTGATTATTGGATCGCTGTATTAATTGTAGGTGTTTTGATGACCATTTATGTCGTGTTTGGCGGCATGATCGCCACCAGCTGGGTACAGATCACGAAAGCTGTGCTTCTCATGCTGGGCACGCTGATTATTTCGCTGCTTGTGTTTGCCAAGTTTGATTTTAGCCTGCTGAAGATGTTTGAGCAGATGAAAACAGCGACCCCGCTTGGTGAAGCTTTTCTTCACCCGGGAAATAAATATGATGTGCCTTTAGAGACCCTGTCTCTGAACCTTGCCCTTGTGCTAGGAACAGCAGGTTTGCCGCACATTTTGATCCGTTTTTATACAGTAAAGGATGCCATTTCTGCGCGTAAATCTGTTCTATCCGCTACGTGGATCATCGGGATTTTTTATTTAATGACGGTTTTCCTCGGCTTCGGTGCCGCAGCTTTTGTCGGAACAGATGCAATTACGGCAGCCGATGCAGCAGGAAACATGGCCGCTCCACTACTCGCCCAAGCGCTTGGAGGAGATTTATTATTTGCCTTTGTTTCCGCTATTGCCTTTGCGACCATTTTGGCAGTGGTGACCGGTCTTGTTTTATCCGCCGCGTCTGCCTTTGCCCATGATTTTTATAGCCAGATTATCCGCAAAGGAAAAGCGAGTGAACGTGAACAGGTGAAGGCGGCACGCTTTGCTTCCATCGGCGTGGCCATCCTTTCCATCATTCTTGCATTATTTGCGCAATCTTTAAACGTCGCTTTTCTTGTATCTCTTGCCTTCGCAGTGGCAGCAAGTGCGAATTTACCGTTGATTATCTTCACTGTCTTTTGGAAACGATTTAACTCAACAGGTGCTATCGCAGGAAGCTTAACAGGTCTTCTGAGCGCACTCCTGATCGTGTCACTCAGCCCAAGCGTCTGGGACCCATCAGGGGCAGCAATTTTCACAGGAGAGCCGCTTATCCCACTATCGAACCCTGGGATTATCTCGATCCCGCTCGGATTCCTTGCAGCTTACTTAGGCACCATTTTCTCCTCTGAAAAAGCAGATGAAGACACCTTTACAGAAATTCAAGTAAAAGCACACACAGGCATGCATATGGATACAGATTGATGAGAAAAAGCCGGCTGCTCTGCCGGCTTTTTCAGTGTTCTTGCTATTTCAAAACTGTACTCAATATGGGATAAATTGGCCTTTTAATCTCTCTTTATATCTTTCTAACTTGTCACATTTCCTCAACGTGATCAACGAACAGCATGTGATGATGATCAACAGAATTTCATGAACTTCTCCTCTGTTATCAATGATTCTTTTCAACCCTATTACCCCCATAGACTTCAATTCTCTTGTTATTCTTATGTTATCATTTTAAACACATACTGGAAATTCACCCCACAAGGAAGAAGTGAAACATATGCATAAATTGTACTCAGCAAAATTATTATTTGAATCTAGCTCCTCACCAAAGGTGAGACCGGATAAAATCTTTGAGGAACGAATCATTTTAGTGAGAGCAAAAAACAATCGAAAAGTGAAACAAATCGTCAAAGACCATTTTCCAGATGAGACATTTGAAAATGGAGATCATGGACAAACAACCACAAAACTAGCAGCCGTACTAGATATCTTTGAGCTAGTTGAAAACTTAGACGAAGGTCCCCTGCATTTAAGCGAAGTGTACAGCCGATATCTTCTTTTTGATCAAGAAACATCTGCTAAAGAAGCGATCGACGCTTATTCGTTAGACAAATAAAAAAAGCCGGCTGCTCTGCCGGCTTTTTAATATCGCTGGAATAACTCTGGGTTTTTCGGGACGTTTTCTAAATAAACGATCTTTCCTTGATCATCCAGCTCTGCAATATCAATGCCTTCTGCTGTATATACACGACCGTCTGTTAACTTTCCGCAAACAGCCCAGTTTGTTTCATACTTCCCATCTTCACGTTTCACCCAGCCATCCCACATATGCTTAATGTCTTCATGTACGTGGAAAAATGTGTTCAAAAACTGTGTGAACGCTTGGATGCCAGGCTTTTCAGCACCATTTAAGACAATCATGACATCATCTGAAAACAATGCCAGCAATTCGTTCATTTGCTCTTGCCCTTTTCCCGCTTCATCATATCGGCGAAAATACGTATCGAGCACTTCCATCATTCATTCTCCTTTATTTACCTGTCATTTCGAAAATAATCGAACAATTAGATTGTACACAATTGTATCTCTACTGTCTATTTTTCACGCAGATAAGAAAAGACATGGATGAGTCAATCCATGTCTTTTACAGATGAAAGAGCTGCTTTCTCTGACTCGACAAGAGATGTTAGTTCTTCCGCAGCTTTTTTCGGATCAGCGCTTTGGCTAATGGCGCTGATGATGCTAATGCCATCGGCTCCCGCTTGGATGACTGGTGCCGCATTTTCATACGTGATCCCGCCGATGCCCACAATAGGAATGTGAAGACCGTGTTGACGTACTTCGTTGATTAAAGAAACACCCTGGACACTGCGTGTATCCTTTTTTGTTTCTGTAGGATAGACTGGACCCATCCCAACGTAGTCTGCCCCGTCCTTCATCGCTTGCCTCACTTCATCTAGATTGTGCGTGGACACGCCTAATATTTTATTCCCGATTCTTTGCCGTACATCTAGTGCAAGTGTATCTTCCTGCCCAACATGGACACCATCTGCATCAAGATCTATTGCAAGCTGTACATCATCATTTACGATAAAGGGGATATTCGCTTCTTGGCAAAGTGCTTGAATCTGCTGAGCGATTTTTTTCTTTTCTTCACCTTGCAGAGCACCTTCACCCTTTTCACGAAACTGAAACATCGTGATCCCGCCTTGAATGGCCTCTTTCACCACATCAAGCGGATGCCGGCTTGTATTCGCTGTTCCCATAATAAAATAAACCGATAATTGCTGTTTGATTAGCTGCTGATCAACCTTCGTCATGCAAAACTCCCCCTATTTTCCCTAACGTGATCACATCTTGACCATTTGTATTGGATAGCGCGTTTAACAATTCGATTTGAAAGGTGCCTGGCCCTTTCTCTTCTGTCTGCTGAGCTGCCTTTTCTGCAGCGACACCATAAAACAGCAGAGCTGATGCCGACGCATGAATGGGCCGTTCCCCTGTTGCACAAAATGCCCCTATGACAGAGGTGAGTAAACAGCCAGTCCCTGTCACCTTGGTTAACCATTCGTGTCCATTATGAATAGATAGAACCTCTTCTCCATCTGACACGACATCCACTTTTCCCGTAATCGCCACAACGGTTTGAAGGGCTTTTGCCGCCTGCTTTGCTAAAGACGATACATCTCCATTTGCCCCTTTTGCATCAACCCCTTTTGACTGCCAGCCTTTCACTCCAATTAAATGAGCTATTTCAGCAGCATTCCCTCTGACAACAGTGATGCCCACTTGCTGTAACAGCTGTTTCGCCGCACTCGTCCGAAACGTTGTCGCACCAACACCAACAGGATCTAATAGAACCGGTACACCTTTTTCATTGGCCGCTTGTCCAGCAATGACCATCGCCTCCACCGTATCCTTTGTTAGTGTGCCGATATTCAGCACAAGTGCATCCGCTAATTGCGCCATTTCTGCCACTTCTTCTTTGGCATTTGCCATGACTGGAGAAGCACCTAAAGCAAGCAGTCCATTCGCTGTAAAGTTCGTCACAACTTGGTTGGTGATATTATGGACAAGCGGATTTTCCGCTCGAACCTTTTCCAAAAGATGAGACACGCAGCTTAATTTCATCTGTATCGTCCTCCCTTTTACTCTGCATCCCACACATAGGATTTTGTATGCTTTAACCATTCTCTTGCAGCAAAGGACAAGTAGCGGTCCTTTCGCCAAATGACACCCAAATGCCACGGAATAGACGGATTTAAGGAAATGATCCTCACTTTATCAGGATCTAGATCACGGCAAATCCGTTCAGGCAGAAGCCCGATTCCAAGGTTCTCAGCAACCATTTCACTGATGAAATCCCATTGTGACGTTTCATAAATAACGTTCGGCCTGAATCCCGCATTCATACATTCATTTAAGATTCGGCTGTGCAGAACGAAATCTTCTCGAAAGAAAATAAAAGACTCTTCCTTTAAATCAGCCAAATGAACCTCATCACGTCCTGCCATCGGATGTGATGGATGGGTGACAAGCTTCATATCCTCTTTAATGATGGTGTATGTATGAAAAATTTTATCATTTGCAGGCAGAACAATGACACCAATATCTAATGATCCATCCTCTACCCCTTCCTCTACTTTAATGGAGCCATGCTCCACCAATTGAAAGGTGACATCTGGATACTGCTGGCGGAATTCCCCCATCACATTTGGGAAAAAGCTTGATCCAATCATGGGCGGCAGTCCTATTCGGATATGTCCTTTTTTCACATTCATTAAATCATTTAATTCACTCGTTAAATTCTGAAAGGATTGTGTGATTTCACTCGCCTGTGTATACATGGTTTGTCCAGCATCTGTCATTTCAACCTGTCTGCCATTACGGTAAAACAACTGCACACCTAGCTCATCCTCTAGGTTTTTGACCATCTTGGAAATGGTCGGCTGCGACACATAGAGCGATTGTGATGCTTTCGTAAAACTCTTTAACCGTGCCACTTCTAAGAAATATGTTAAATGTCTGATGTCCACATGGTTCATCCTTTCTATAGACAAAAGGAATACTAACTATTCGATATATGTATTTTACCTATAATAGAACGTGCTGTACACTTTAAAGTAAGCTCACCGATTAGAACGTTGTGTTGTTTTTGTGAAACAGTGAACAATTTATATAGAAAAAGGAGTGAACAGAAAGTGCAATTGCTCAAAACGTCGCTGATTGCTACCCTTCAGATTATGGCTTTATTTGCTTTTGCGAAATTGATGAATGTGCTGGCGGCCTTTTTGCATTTAAGAATTCCGGGCACGATCTTAGGCATTCTTGTCATTTTCTTATTACTTCATTTTAACATCATTAAATTAAAATGGATTGAACTTGGCGCCGTATGGCTGCTCGGAGAACTGCTGCTCTTCTTTATCCCTTCAGCAGTAGGTGTGATTGATTACGGAACATTACTTTCTCAATCTGGCACAAGTATTGTCCTTGTGGTTTTACTTAGTACCTTTGTGGTCATGCTCTCGACTGGCATGATGACGCAGATGATTGCGAAAAGAAAGGAGCGAAAAAAGCTATGTTAGTTGGCGGACTATTTTTGATCTTAACCATTCTGATCTATCTCGGATCAAAAGCGGTTTATAAACGTCACCCGAAGGTCTATGTTTCCCCTTTACTTGTGACACCAGTTGTTCTTGTGGTCTTGCTGTTAATCGTGAACATTCCTTACGATGCTTACAATCAAGGCGGAAAATGGCTGACAAATATGCTTCAGCCTGCGACTGTGGCATTTGCCATTCCTTTATATAAGTATTTTCACATTCTGAAGAAGCATGCAGTAGAAATTATTTTGAATGTGGCTTGCGGTTCTATCGTTGCAATTTTATCAACAGCGTTTATCGCTAAATTGTTTCATTTGGATACGAGTCTGATCGAGAGCCTCGTCCCAAGATCCGTCACAACACCCGTTGCAATGAGTGTGTCTGAAATGATTGGCGGGATGCCGTCCGTTACGGCTGTATTCGTCATTTTAACAGCATTATTTGGCTCAATCATTGGGCCATTGGTTATCCGTTATTTCCGTATTGATAATGACATTGCAATGGGCGTTCTGCTTGGTACAGGAGCACATGGTGCAGGCACATCGAAGGCCTTTGAACTGAGCTCGGTCTCAGGCACGATCTCAAGTGTGTCCATGATCATTTCGGCCATTATTACATTATGTGCAGCGCCTATCCTGATGTCGTTTGCCCTATAGAAAAAGCCATTTCCCCCTATCGGAAAATGGCTTTTTCTTATGCTTGGATGAAGACAACCTTTAAATAGTTCCCCTCAGGATAATTTTTCGTTGTACGGAAGTCCTCAGGAAGTGTATATTCCTCAAGAATACGATACGTTTTCCCAGATTCTTTAAAGGCCTGTGCAATAAATCCTTTAAACTTTTTCATCCCAAATGCACTGCTATTGGTTGACGCCACAATGACGCCGTTCTCAGCTGTGATCTGGATGGCTTCTTTTAATAGTTTCTTATAATCCTTCACTGCACTGAATGTGTGTTTCTTCGTTCGTGCAAAGGAAGGTGGGTCCAAAATTACGACATCATAGTTCCAGCCTTTTTTCGCCGCAAACGGGAAATATTTAAAGACATCCATGACTTTGATATCCTGCCCGTCTACATCAATGCCATTCACTTCAAACTGCTCAGATGTTTTTTTCAAACTGCGGTTTGCAACATCTACACTTGTCGTACGGCTTGCCCCGCCAAGCGCTGCTGCTACAGAGAAAGCGCCGGTATAAGAGAACGTATTAAGGACGGTCTTTCCTTTTGCATAGCGATCTCGAATTGCTTTTCGCACATGACGCTGATCAAGGAAAATACCTGTCATCGCACCATCATTTAGATAAACCGCCACGTTCATCCCATTTTCTTTGACGATAAGAGGAAATTCACCTTTCTCCCCTTTTACAAAATCGTCATCTTCGATATATTGTCCAGACGTATCAAATCGTTTCTTTTCATAAATGCCTTTATAGTCAGGGTACACCTGCTCAATCGCAGCCAATACATCTTCTTTTAATGTATAAACACCTTCGCTATACCATTGGATGAGATAGAATCCATCATAATAATCAATCGTGATTCCACCAATTCCATCCCCTTCTCCATTGAACACACGGAAAGCCGTCGTCTGTGCATCACGAAATAAATGCGTTCTGCTTTTGGATGCCTGTTCAAGTTTAGAAACAAAAAAGGGCTGATCTATTTTTTCGTTAGCGTCAAAGGAAAGTACCCAACCGATGCCTTTATTTTGCACACCATAATATCCTTTCCCTAAAAAAGAGCCTCTTTCATCTACCCATTCAATGAGCTCGCCTTCCTGTACACCGTTCACACGCGACACAGCATCTTTTGAAATAAGCGGATATCCCTTTTTCACTTGTTCTGCAAATGTTTGTTTTAATGAGATTTTTTTCATTTGTGTCATCCTTATCCTAAATTGACTCTCTCTATCCTACCATATGAATGTATACGTTACTTCTATTATGATAAGATGAGGAGAAAAATATCAACTCGACATAGAGGAGGCTCTTTTTTGACAACATTACGCTTAGATCATACAGGGATTATGGTGACAAATATTGATCAGTCCATTGATTTTTATGAAAAAGTGGTGGGCATGAAATTAAAGGATCGCATCACTCATACAAACGGAGTCATTGAACTTGCCTTTCTTGGCTTTAAAGACGAAGCGGAAACGGAAATTGAACTCATTCAAGGGTATAGCAGTGACCTTCCATCTGAAGGAAAGGTCCACCATCTCGCCTTCACAACAGATAATATTCACGCTGAATTTAACCGTATTCAAAAGCTGCAAATTGAGCTAATAGATGAAGAAATCACAACATTGCCCAATGGCTATTGCTACTTCTTTTTCCGAGGGCCAGACCAAGAGTGGATTGAGTTCTTCCAACGATAATATTTCCTAGGAAATGCATGCGAATCGGTATATTCATTCTCGTCACAAAAGAAAAAGAGTAAGAGCATACCTGCTCTTACTCTTTTTTTTATAGCACCTTACTAAGAAATGATTTGGTACGCTCATGCTGCGGGTTTCCAAAGAGTGCTTCTGGTTTGTCTTCTTCGACGATATATCCGCCATCCATAAAGATCACTCGGTCTCCCACTTCTCTTGCAAAGCCCATTTCATGTGTGACGACAATCATCGTCATTCCTTCGACTGCTAATTGTTTCATAACAGCTAAAACATCCCCAACGACCTCAGGGTCAAGAGCAGATGTCGGCTCATCGAATAAGAGCACTTTCGGGTCCATCGCCAAGGCTCTTGCAATGGCAACACGCTGTTTTTGTCCACCAGATAATTGGTTAGGGTAACTTTTGGCCTTGTCTTTCAAGCCGACCTTTTCAAGCAAGTCTAATGCTTTATCGACTGCCGCTTTCTTCTCCATCCCTTTTACTTTCACCGGTGCGATCGTGATATTTTCTAACACGGTTTTATGAGGAAATAAATTAAAGTGCTGAAACACCATACCAACTTCTTGTCGTACTTTATTGATATTCACTTTTGGGTCTGTAATCGTATGTCCGTGGACAACAACTTCCCCAGCCGTAATATCCTCTAATTTATTGAGACATCTGAGAAATGTGCTTTTCCCTGATCCTGAAGGACCAATGACACATACAACCTCTTTTTCCTCGATGACTGCATTAATATCCTTTAAGACTTCGTTATCACCAAAGGATTTCTTTAGGTTTTTCACCGTAATCATACTCATTTCACATCAAATCTCCTTTCTGCGTAGCTAGCCAGTAGAGAAAGTAAATAAATGATCACGAAATAAATGACACCGACAATGAGCCAGACATTCAAAGGATCAAAGGTAGCCGATGCTTGAACTTGTCCCCGCTGCATGATATCAGCAATACCGATAATCGATAAAAGAGAGGTGTCCTTCAAACTGATGATGGCTTGGTTCGTAATGGCTGGAAGCATACGGCGAAATGCCTGTGGAAGGACGATAAAGCGCATGTTTTGTCCACCTGTGAATCCTAAAGAGCGTGCGGCTTCAGTTTGTCCTTTATCGATGGACTGAATCCCTGCACGAATAATTTCTGAGAAATAAGCTCCTGCGTTAATCGCTACTGTAATAATCCCTGCCGGCACTCGGTCAAGTGAAATGAATTCAAGTGTATTAAGCCCAAAATAAATGAAGAATAGCTGTACGATAAATGGCGTACCTCGAATGGCATTGACAAAAACGAGTGAAATAAAGTTCAAGATTTTAAATGGTGATAGGCGGAATAGTGCCACAATCAACCCGATGATAAAACCTAAAATGATAGCAACAACAAAGATATATAATGTGGTTTGCAAACCATCCATTAAATACGGAAATGCATTAACAATCGTATCCATGTTTCTCCCTCCCTAATTCACATACGGTTGACACATAAAGAAAGCGCGCTCTGAGCGCGCCTCGCTTGTGTTATGACTTCAAATATTTCTCAATAATTTTGTCATATTCACCGTTTTTCTTTAGGTTTTCCAGCCCTTTATTGATTTTCTTCAATAAGTCCTGGTTTTTACCCTTCATCACTGAGATCCCGTATTGGTCTCCATTCAAGCGATCTCCAACTGTTTTCAATTTCAAGTCTTGCTGTGCGATCGCATACGTAATGACAGGATAATCCTCAATTAAAGCATCTGCATTTCCATTAGATACTTCTTGGAACATAGATGGACTGTCATTGAATTGAACTACTTCATACCCATATTTGTCTGCGTTATCTGTTGCAAATTTTGCACCTGTTGTCCCATTTTTAACAGCTAGCTTTTTCCCCTTTAAATCATCAATCGATTTGATGCTGCTGTCCTTTTTCACAACAACTGTCAGACCAGCGTCGAAGTATGGATCTGAGAAATCCACTTTCTTTTTACGTTCATCTGTAATACTCATACCACCCATTCCAACATCAAGCTGACCTGCTTGCATCGCTGGAATAATCCCTGAGAAATCCATTGCTTCAAGCTTCACTTTGAAGTCTTGGTCTTTCGCAATGGCGTTAATTAAATCAACGTCTATTCCCACCGTTTTACCGCCCTTTTCAAATTCAAATGGCGGATATGTTACATCTATCCCGATTTTATATGTCCCTTTGCCTTCTCCCGAACCGCTGTCTGATTTTGAACCACAGGCTGCCATGACGAGCACAACAATTAGTCCCATGATCAGTAACATCGATTTCTTCATAAAACACGACCCCCAATTGTCAGTTTTGTCTAAATATTCGCAATAACAATCTTACTATACCACGCTAAAGCTATACTGTGTGATATTTTTTATCAATACCAAAGATCCATACAATTCTAGATCGATAGTCTCTTTAAATTTTACTTTTTTGCGAATAACTCATTTTATTCTGAAAGAAGCATGTTTCACAATATTCATGTGATATAATCTCACAAAAAACCGCGAACACTCCTTTTTCAATACCACTTCTTTCTCACCTATGAAAAAACCCTCTTTCACTGTCTCTCTTCCTCTATTGATATCCTGATATATTTTTTCAACATCCTCTTTTTACCTAAAAAAATGTAAGCGTATACAATTCGATCACTACTCCCTAATTTTTTCACTACTGGTTGAATTTACATCAAAAAACATGTTTTACAAATTGAGATAGACCGCTTAAAATATAAGAAGATACTTAATATGGAAAGATGATTCAGACAAATAAGAATCAGCAGAAATGAATAGGTGAAGAAAGGAGGATACCAATTGGCAGAAACAGGTGTTTTGTCATCCGTTGATGTAGCAAATATGCTAAATGACTGGTATGTCTTGATGAAAAAAAGAGACATACAAGAAGCCATACAGCTAAAAGAAGAGATTCTTCAAGCATTTGATCGAATGGAAGAGAATCAAGATGTCTTACTCTACTATCAACTTTTAGAATACCGTTTCAAAGATTTAGTCGAAGATACAGCTTCGTTAGATCACAGTCTTTTTGTGGATGAAAATGCGATTCGTACAGATGATATGCTCAGCTACTATTTCTATTTCTTTAAAGGCATGTATGAAATGCGCAGAGGGAATCAAGATACAGCATTTCACCATTTGAAATTGGCCGAGGATAAATTAGATCTCGTTCATGATGACATTGAAAAGGCAGAATTCCATTATAAAACAGGATGTCTATACTATAATATAAGATCCACACTTCTCTCCATCCACCACTTAAAAAAGGCTTCGTCTATTTACGACGCAGATCCATGTTATGTGAAAAAATCAATCAGCTGTCAAATGATGCTTGCTCTGAATTATGCGGATCAATCGAAATATGATGAGGCAGAAACTTTGTTTGGACAGGTGATTCACTCACTAGAACAGATGGAGGATCCAGATTTACTTGGCCACGCATATTGCAATGCAGCCTTTATTAAAAGTCTAAGAAGTGAATACAGTGAAGCTGTGCCGCTCCTAGAAAAAGCTTTATTGATTGAGGCATTCGAAACTTCTTCTCCAGGCGGTTATTTACTGGCCTTGTATGCCTACACGAAAGCGCTGTTTAAGCTGAAAAAGCCTGGTTTGTTCCACTATTATGTACAGCTTTCACTTCAAAAAGCAGAAAATTTAAAACAACGAAACATTTCACTTAAATTATCCATTTTAGAAACATTGATGCTCCAGCCAAACAACATGATTGAGCAGATCATTTCTTATTGTGATCAATTAGAATCTATGAATTTCCTTGTTGATCTTGAGGCTATCTGTCAGGATGTAGCCGCCTACTTAACTGAAAATGGTCTTCCGAAAGAAGCAATGTATTTTCAGAACAAGGCATTGTCATTCAAAACTTGTTAAGAAGATGGAGTGATGTATGATGAAAAAATGGCTGATCTCAAGTGCGATTTTTGCGCTCTTGTTCACAGGTGTTTGGATTGGTACTTCTACACAAAAAGGCAGCCCGTCTGCACAATCGCAAGATGACGGTACGATCATTCAAAAGAGAGATCGAGGCACCAACCCTTAATAAGACTTAAAAGAGTAGCTGTCATTCAAAACAGCTACTCTTTTTATTGGTTAATCAATTTCCCGTTTGATATTTTGCATTTTTTCATCTAAGTAGTGAGCGATATCTGCCGCTTCCTTTAGTTCATCGGTGAGCTGATGAGGAACATCGTTTTGCAGCTTATAATAGATTTTATGTTCGAGACTCGCCCAGAAATCCATCGCAATGGTCCGCACCTGAATTTCAACCTTCACATGCTCCACACGATTCGTTAAGTAAACAGGAATCTCAACAATTAAATGAAGACTTCGATAGCCATTTGGTTTCGGATGCTGAATGTAATCCTTCACTTCAAGGATCTTTAAATCCTCTCTTTGCCTCAGAACATCAATAATGTTATAGATATCTTGAATAAACGAGCAGATGATGCGGACACCAGCGATATCATGTATGTACTCCTTGGCACATTGTGTGGTGATGTCACATCCTTTTCTCGCTAGTTTATTCACGATGCTTTCAAAGGATTTGATCCGTGATTTAGTATGCTCTATTGGGTTGTGTCCATGGATTAAATTATATTCCTGACTAATAATCGAAAACTTTGTATCCATTTCATCTAATGCAAATTTATATACTAATAATTCATTTTTCCAGTCTTCCATGACACTTTTCAAATCTTCTACATGAGTTGCTGACATATTCATTTCTTTTTGTCATCTCCTTTTGGCAAACAGCTGTTACACTGCTTTCCGTTTACTAGACGGAGAGAGAACGCAAATGGTTTTAAAAAAATACATCTTAGCCCCGTTGTTTGTAATAAGTCAGCGCGAGTGCCAGTGCAAGTACAGATCCTTTCACGATATCCATTGCATAATACGGGACAGACATCATCACAAGTCCATTTTGTAAAATACCGATGAGCACCGCACCAATAAACGTACCGAATGCGTTTGGTTTACCTGCTCCCATGACTGAAAACCCAATAAAAGCAGCAGCTACCCCATCCATTAAATATGGCGTTCCTGCGTTAATTTCTGCTGTCATCACCCTTGATGCCAGCACGATACCACCGATCGCCGCAAATAAGGCAGACAACAGATATGCTGCGATTTTGTATTTGTTCACATGAATACCAGACAATCGGGCGGCTTCTTTATTTCCACCAATGATATACATCAACCGCCCATGCTTTGTGTAAGTCATAAAAACATGTGCAAAAAGCACAATGGCCGCCATAATCAAAATGATATAGGGGACCTGCCCAATCTTGCTGAAAAAGGCAGGGATGGTGCCAGTTGAAAAAGTACCATCAGGCAGCACCATATTTTCAGAAATGGTCGCACCTTTCGTATAGGTTTGTGCCAGCCCTTGAATGATAAACATCATGGCTAGTGTCATGAGCATATCTGGAATCTTCATTTTGACAATCATCCAAGCATTCAGCAAACCGACAATAAGAGAAGCCGCCAGCGCAGAAAGGATCGCAATGAGTGGGTTTTGCGAGAACCATACAAACATGGAGATCACAATTGCATTTGATAACGTTGCAACTGAACCTACAGATAAATCAAAGCCATTCACTGCTAATGAGATCGTCAGCCCTACTGCAATGATGGTTACAATCGAGATCGATCGTAAAATATTGATGATATTTCCTGACTGTAAAAATGCCGGATTGGCTGCCGCAAAGACAACAATCAATACGACAATCGTTAAGATGGTGCCATATTGATAAAAGAAATCAAACAGATGAAAGGATGGCCGCTGTTTCTTGATTTGTTGAACTGGGGCTGAAACTTGTCGTTCACTCATGATTGTCCTCCTGTTGAATGATATAAAAGCTCTTCTTCAGTCATTGGTGCCGTCATTTCCCGGGCAATGCTGCCATCATATAAGACGTATACTCGGTCGGCGATTCCTGCAATTTCTGAAAGCTCACTTGAAGCATAAATAACCGCTTTTCCTCTTTCAGCTAGTTCTGCAATGAGAGAGAAAATGTCCTTTTTTGCTCCAACGTCTACACCTTTGGTTGGTTCATCAAAGAGATAGACATCCGCCTCAGCCAACAACCATTTTCCAATCGCAATCTTTTGCTGATTTCCACCAGATAGATGCTTCACCTTCGCTTCAAGAGAAGGTGTCTTGACGCCAAGCCGCTTGACGATTCCATCTGCTGCCTTCCGTTCCTTAGAACGATGTAAGAAGCTGAACGGCCGTGTAAACGAACGTAGACTTGCAGCTGTTACGTTCCATCCAACAGTTTCTTCTGTTAGAATCCCTTCTTTTCTCCGTTCTTCAGGCACAAGGGCAATACCCGCTCTCACAGCGTGATGAGGTGACTTGATATGAATGGTTTGACCATGCAGCTGCACAGTGCCTGACTTTTTTTCTGAGGCGCCGAATAGGGCTTTGCACAATTCTGTTTTACCAGCACCGACTAGTCCTGCAATCCCGAGAATTTCTCCTTTTTTCACATGAAGATGAATGTTGTTTAATTTATGCTGGTCATGCAACTCTTTCACGTCAAGCACAATCGGTGCATCCTCAAGCGTTGTACGAGATGGGAATTGTTCCTCTAATGGCGCGCCAAGCATTTCTTCAATGACCTGCTTTGGATCGGTTTCTTTAATGAGGTGTGCCGCCACATCGGTTCCATTCTTCATCACAGTCAGTTCATCACAGATGTTGAAAATTTCTGGCATGCGATGCGAGATAAAAATGATGCCTGTGCCGTTCTTTTTCAATTGATGAATCATTGAGAATAGCTTGCTTGTTTCTGCATGACTAAGTGGAGCGGTTGGTTCATCCAAAATTAAAATGCTGCATTTGATCGACACAGCCTTGGCAATGAGCACCATTTGTTTTTCTGCCAGTGTCAAATCACTCACAAGACGCTTCGTCGAGATGTCAATGTCCATCTCTTTTAACAGCTGTGCTGCCTTGCGGTGAATCTCTTTCCAACGGACGAATGGTTTTTTCTCAATTTCATGAATCATCATATTTTCGCCAACACTTAAATATGGCACTAGAGCTGTATCCACTTCTTGATGTACGGTCTGCACACCGTATGAGGCCGCATCCTTTGGTGTATGAATGGTCGCCTCCTCGCCATTGATGTGGATGGTTCCTTCAAAATGTGAATGAGCACCAGAGAGAACTTTCATTAACGTTGACTTCCCAGCACCGTTAGCCCCAATCAGGGCATGGACTGTGCCTTTTTTTAATGTGAAATTTGCTTGATCTAACGCTTTGACTCCTGGGAATTCAATCGAGATGTTTTTCATATGAACAAGCGGCGTTGTCATAGGTGTCCTCCTTCTCTCCTGATCGTCAATTGAAAAACGAAACACCCTCTATGAAAAGAGAGTGCACGTGGTTTATTTTGCATAATGCTTCTTCAAGGTCTTCATCCAGTCTTCTTCAAAAGCAGTCGAAGAACCGAATCCTTTTACTTCATCTGCAAGATTGACCATATTGATGGCCTTTCCTGCATCCTGAAGCTGCTTTTGTGAAATGAGAGAGGCCTCAAGGTCATAGGAAGATGGCGTTTTCTCGCCAGCTAGTTTCTTCGCAAGAATCCTTACGTCAATTGCGCCAATGAGCTTCGGATCGACAGCGGCAGTGTACTTCCAAGGACTGTCTTTCGCAGTCATTTCTTGCAGATCGGCATTAGACACATCAATACCGTATATTTTCACTTCGGTTCTTCCTGCTTCTTTCAAAGCTCTTGCGGCACCAATCGCAAATGCATCCCACGTGGCAAAGATCGCATCCAGTTTACCCTTTGGATATTTATTTAGCATAGCCGCAACCGCATTTTGTGTTTGAACTGATGTATCAGAGGCCGCAACGCCAAATCGGTCAAGTTCCTTGATCCCTGTATGCTGTTTGAGCGTTTCTTGGTACACCTTGTTTCGTCTCACCATTGGAGGGAATCCGTCTACCCAAAGATACGCAATATTTGCTTTCCCTTTAAAATCAGCCACGAGTGCATCTAATGATTTTTTCGCTAATTGCTCGTCATCTTGAGACGTCACTGTGACTCCTTTGATATCCTTCAGCTTCGGATTTGAATCAAACGCCACAACTGGAATGCCTTTCGCTGTGATCTTTTTCACATCAGCGACGGTCGCCTCATCATCCCCATGAGAGATGATAAAGCCATCATAGTTTTCTTCTAGTGCTTGAGAAATGGCATCATGAAACTTCGCCGTATCACCATTTGCCGTGTAGACATCTACTGTAAAGCCTAGCGCTTCCCCTTCTGCCTTCGTTCCTGCTAAAAACTGAGCAGTATGATCGTCCCCGCCAATTTTACGGATGACTTTAATTTTTGCTCCCTGTCCTTTTGCAAATCGCTTCGGGACATTGTCAAAGGAGACCTTTTCGTTTGCATTAGCCTTTGAGCCTGCGCTTGATCCCGTACCGCAACCAGATAATAGCACGGTCAGGACCGTCAATAATACAAGAGATGATGTCCAATATTTACGTTTCATTGCTGTTCCTCCTCAAGTTGTTTTATTTTTCACATCGGAAAACTAGGTAAAAAAGTGGAAATATGCCTGTGAACCCCGTCGTTTGATTCTCAAAAAAGAGATCAAAAAAAGCCTCTCTTGATAAAGAGAGGCTTGATCACCGTTGCATGAAACATGTATCGGGAAGTCTTCCTCTCTTATCTGTCAAAGCTGTAACAGCTTTGCAGGAATTAGCACCAATTTCTTAAATAGAAACGGTTGCTGGGCGTCATAGGGCCAGTCCCTCTGCCTCTCTTGATAAGAGATCCGTTATGAAATTTGTTTTAGTTGAAATGTCTTCTTTACTTTAATGTGATGTCTCATCAATGTCAATGACTTTTTTGAAAATTTCTAAAATGATCATTTGCACCGAATGCCTTGTTTAACTGCCGATGATTTTCTTAGCAGGTGATGATGCCTTAAGACGGAAATCATATTTTTTCTCATTCACATATTGGGGATTGAGGTGTGCTGATCCTTTATCTTGACCGCTTTTCGAGCGATACGTTTTGTAGCCTTCCATCCATTTCCCTCGCCATACCCACTGAGAGGCTTTTGCACCTTTGCGGTCATCGTAGACATTCTTTTGGAATGTATTCTTCTTGTTCACTTCGTAGAGATTCACGACTAAGTAATGAGAGGCACTGGCTGTCATGATATTATTCGTGATTCGATTGTTCACCGATTGATATTGCATGAGCAATTGACCGCCTTCTAAGCCGGCTGTGTCATTTTTGTACAAAATGTTATGGGAGATGGTCGTGTTTGTCGTTCCGCCGCGCTTCTTGTCATATCCGCCAATTGAGATGCCTGTATAACGGTTTAAATATACTTGATTGTGCTCAATGCGAATGCGTTCGGCCATCTTCCCTTTATGTTCACTTGTGACCTCAATCCCAAGGTCATTATGATGGCTAATGTTATGATCAATCACGATGTCTTTCCCGCCATCCACATAGATTCCTCCTGCGGAGATGTCCTTGCCGTACGCTGGATTCCCAACACTCGTAATCTCATAAACTTTGTTTCTAGATACGACACCATTTCTCACTTGATCATACTTTTTAGAAGGTGCGACATTCTCAAAACCAATTAAATCAATCCCGATATTGTCCGTATGCCGGACTGTATTATGTGTCACGCGGAATTTTTTAACGTTTCCGTTTAGCACAAGGGCTTCACTAAAACCTAGTTTTAACTTTTCCACAGTGTTTCCTTTGATTTTGATGTCTTCAATGGCTGCAGGTGCTTTCGTTCCATAGACCGCAATGCCATGAGCATTCCCATTTTGATGTGTCGTCTGAATGTCGTACACACGGTTGTTAAGCAGTTTGACGCCTTTGCCGCTTCCTGTGATGAATATACCGATGGGTGTCACATCTTCTTGATTCGTTTTAATATGACCGACTGTCAGCCCTTTCAGGGTGATATAGCTTTTTTGATCAATCTTCACAAGACCACCGTCTGCTTGATTTCCTTTAAGAGATGCTCCGCTAATGACAGGCTTCTCTTTTCCATACGCTTGAAAAACAACTGGTGCTTTCTTTGTTCCAGAATGACGGACAATCAATTTCTCTTTGTATGTACCGCCTCTCATATAAACTGTTGTCCCAGCTTTCGCGATACTTGCCGCTTTTTTCAGCGTACGGAAAGGCTTTTGCTTTGTCCCTGGATGTTTGTCGTTCCCATTTGCTGCGACGTAATAGGCAGTACCTTGCTTCGCACCAGCCTCCTCCGTCATCGCTTGACAGCCAAAACTAATGGCGGTCATCAATAAAATCAATAAGGTGCCTGATATCATTCGTTTCATCTCGTTGTTTGCTCCCTTCCACTCTCTTCTACCTTTATCGGTTAAAAAAAAGAGGATTAAAATATGGCAATGCCCCTTGCAATGTACTAGTCAAAAGGTGTATGGTTGAAAGAATATCTTACAGGAAAACAAATCGCTTTTAAATTGTCAGATTAATCAGTTAATAATGAAATTGGATTTTATTTCTAAGGGGAAACTTCAGTAAAACCACGACAGAGAGGAGGAAAGCGCTTTAACAGATTTTTCTTGTCTGAATTCCAGAAAACCTATTGCTAATATTTTGTGAAGGTATAGAATAGAATCATAATTATTTCATATTATTAGAATTTTCAAATAATCAAACAGCAAGGAGATTTACGATGCCAAAACAACCCATCCGCGTTGAACTTAGTTCAACAAAAAAACCAAAACCTCAATCTGATCAACTTGAATTCGGAAAAATCTTCACAGACCACATGTTTGTGATGGATTATTCAATTGATAAAGGCTGGTATGATCCGAGAATTATTCCTTATCAGGCGATTCCAATGGACCCAGCTTCTATGGTTTATCATTATGGCCAATCTGTTTTTGAAGGCTTGAAGGCGTATGTGTCTGAGGATCAAAAGATTCTTTTATTCCGTCCCGAAAAAAATATGGAACGCTTAAACAGATCAAATGACCGCCTATGTATCCCGCAAATTGATACAGAAACGGTTTTAGAAGGCTTAAATGAACTCATTCGCATTGATAAGGATTGGGTACCTGATGCAGAGGGCACTTCTTTGTATATTCGTCCATTCATTATTTCTACTGAGCCCTATTTAGGTGTTGCACCGTCAAGCACCTATAAGCTGATCATCATTTTATCTCCAGTAGGTTCTTATTATAAAGAAGGCATCCATCCGGTCAAAATTGCGGTGGAAAACGAATTTGTCCGCGCTGTTAAGGGCGGAACAGGAAATGCCAAAACAGCTGGAAACTATGCATCAAGCCTGAAAGCACAGCAAGTTGCTGAAACGAAAGGATTTTCACAAGTCCTGTGGCTTGATGGCATCGAGAAAAAGTACATTGAAGAAGTCGGCAGTATGAATATCTTCTTTAAAATCAACGGAGAAATCGTGACGCCTGAACTGAACGGCAGCATTTTAGAAGGGATCACACGGAATTCTGTGCTTGAGCTGTTAAAGCATTGGGAAATCCCTGTGACAGAACGTAAAATTTCAATTGATGAGTTAATCGAAGCACATCAGTCAGGTGAACTTGAAGAAATCTTCGGAACAGGAACGGCAGCCGTCATTTCTCCTGTCGGTGAATTAATTTATCACGATCAGCCATACGTCATTCAAAATGGTCAAACAGGCGAAGTATCGAAGAAATTGTACGAAGCGATTACCGGAATCCAAAAAGGAACTCAGCCAGACATCTTCGGCTGGACAGTAGAAGTCGATTCGGTCGTCAAGCAGGCATAAGCAAGCGAAAGAACCTTTCATTTGATGAAGGGTTCTTTTTTGTTTCTTTATCTCCTCCATTACCTCATAATGGAAAATACGGATCTATTCCACACTTAAGGAGTGATGGTATGTTTTTTACTTATTTACTAGCGTTCTTAGGGATTTGCATCGGATCAATCATCATCGCTACAGGTTTCGATGATTCATCGTTCTTCACCCGTTTTCTATTTAAGTTTCTCGGGATTTCTATCCTCGTTCTTTCCATTACTTTTGTAAAAGTGAGGCGAAAGAGGTTACGCAACAAAAAGGCGAAAAAGACTTAGATGTCCATCAGCCTCTCATCAAATCGTGCACCAAAACAAGACCGATATCCCCACAATGGCCCCTGCATATATCCACTGTTTCCCTTTGATACTCCGCTTTCTCTCGATCAGTAAAAAGATCTCTGGTAAAAAGACGATGATGATTTCTAGGATAAAAACAAGATGATAAACTGGCGGCATTGGCTGAAAATCAAAGTCTCTTTCATCCCCACCGATGGTTGCGAAATACATTAACAGATTGGTTACTGGAATGGTAAAACAAACGAGCAAGCGGAGAACATACATCCACACATCCTGTCTATGCCGAATCAGGCCAATAAATGAAGCAATGATTCCATACAAAAACAAAACCACTGTGCCGTAACTAAGTAGAGGTTGAACGATAAAGCCGTAAAGCATTAACCCAATTGCCACCATATTCTAACCGTCCTTTCTGTGAAGCAGTACATGTTGTTTTTTCTATCATACACTGCTTTCTCCAGTTTCCATATGAAAAAATCATAAAAAACGACCCCATTAAGGGGCCATTTTATTTTAAGCATTCACTGATTTGAAGAACTGCGGTAAATATTCACGGTGCGCTTCAAGCATTTCATCTAAGATTTGCTTTGCAATTTCATCAGATGGAACGAGTGGATTGATGGTCATGGCGACAAGAGCCGTCTCGTAATCTCCTGTCACAGCTGCTTCAGCTGCCACACGCTCGAAGGACTTGATTTGTTGAACGAGTCCTCTCACAGCCACAGGCAGATCACCTGTCGCGATTGGTTTCGGTCCGTCCTTTGTAATGATACAGTTCACTTCAACCGCTGATTCGGCCGGAATGCTAGCAATCGCTCCTCTGTTCACTGTGTTTACCGGTTGAATGTCATGTTTATCATTGTAGATGGAGCTGATCAAATTACATGCTGCATCGCTGTAATAAGCCCCGCCTCTTTTTTCGAGCTGCGGCGGTTTAATCGATAAATCTGGGTCTTTATATAACTCAAATAGTTCATGCTCGACTTGCTGCACAACCTCTGCTCTTGTTCCTTTTTCTTGAGCCGCTTTTTGTTCTTCCTCCAGCATATCTTTCGTTTTATAGTAATAACGATGATACGGACATGGAATGACCCCTAAGCCTTTGACGAAAGAAGGCTCCCAGTTTTTCGCTTCAATATTCCTCATGGACCACTGGCTATTTGGATTTCCTAATTCATCGAGCACTTGATCCATAATGCTGACCCCGTCTAAATACACATCTAAGCCATAGACCATGTGATTGAGGCCTGCAAATTGTACTTCAATGCGTTTGACATCGACATCCAGCGCTTTTGCAATGCCCATTTTGATTCCAATCGGCACATTGCATAGACCGACCACTTTTTTCAGATTCGTGTAGCGTAACACCGCCTCTGTGACCATGCCCGCTGGATTTGTAAAGTTCACCAGCCAAGCATCTGGGCAAAGCTCTTCCATATCCTTCACGATGTCTAGAATGACTGGAATGGTGCGTAGACCTTTAAATAACCCGCCTGGACCATTCGTTTCCTGTCCAATGACGCCATATTTAAGCGGGATTCTTTCATCCTTGGCTCTGGCTTCGAGCAGTCCTACACGAAATTGTGTCGTGACAAAGTCCGCATCTTTCAGAGCTGCCCGGCGGTCAAGGGTGAGGTGCACTTCAATCGGCAAACCCGCTTTTTCAACCATACGTTTTGCAAGAGCACCCACGATGTTCAACTTTTCCTGACCTGCTTCAATATCCACAAGCCATAATTCCTTTACAGGCAATTCTTGATATCGTTTAATAAACCCTTCGACGAGCTCAGGCGTATAGCTTGATCCACCGCCTATTGTGACAATTTTGATTCCGTCTTTCATGAATTGACACCTCCGAATTGCTTCATTTTTTCATGGAGCTCAATGATTTCAGCTGCAAGCTCCTTGACGGTCATTGCGTTCATCAGATGATCCTGTGCATGAATCATCAAGAGACTGACGTCGGTTTTCTCTCCTCTGATTTCTCCTTGGATCAGCTCTGTCTGTGCGTGATGCGCCTCATTTAACGCGTCTTGTGCTTCCTGCAATTTTTGCTTCGCCTCATCAAAATTACCTTGCTTTGCACATGTAATGGCCTCCATGGCCGAGCTTCTACCATTACCACCGTGCAAGATGAGTTGAAACACAATTTGTTCCATTTCCATCGGCCGCATCCCCCTTGTTCCCTCTATTACATGCTGACGACATTTTCATCTGTTGATGCTTTTGCTTCAAGCTCATTTTCTTCTTTCAATTTCTGCTTATCCCACATTCTAAAGAATGGATAGTATAGTGCGAATGACAAGGCAAGGTTAATCAGCTGCATGACCGCGCCAGAGATTTTCCCACCTGTTGCGAGATAGCCTGAAATGATTGGCGGCATTGTCCACGGGACAGCGATCCCTGCCGGTTTTGCTACAAGTCCTGTGCTCATTCCGATATATGTGGTGATGATCATCATAATTGGGGTAAGGATAAACGGAATGAGAAGCATTGGGTTCATCACAATCGGCATTCCAAAAATGATCGGTTCGTTGATGTTAAAGATGGCTGGCCCAATCGCAAGACGGCCAAGCTGTTTCATTTGTTTACTTCTCGCACGCAAGATCATAGTCAGTACCAAAGCAAGCGTCGCGCCGCTTCCGCCGACATTGATAAAGATTTCAAAGAACTGTGCTGTGAAAATATTCGGCAGCACTTCTCCTGCTTGGAAGGCAAGACGGTTTTCATCCATCGCACCGAGCCAAATCGGACCCATGACTCCACCGACAATGGTGGCTCCGTGAATACCACATGCCCAGAGGAGCATTTGCACACCGATGGCAACGATACTTCCGCCTAAGCTTCCACCAAGAATGGATAGTGGTGTGCCGATTAAGACCGTGATGATATTATGAATACTCTCAAAAGGTGTCATCTCAATCAGAAGCCTAGCGACCCAGATCAGCGTGATGACCACAAAACCTGGAATAAGTGCGATAAACGATTTACTAACTGCTGGCGGTACACCATCAGGCATTTTGATGACGATATTCCGCTGTACAATAAAGCGGTAAATTTCGGTGGAAAGCATGGCAATAATCATGGCAACGAATAGCCCTTTACTGCCCATCAGTGTGACGGGAATACCGCCATTCACTAGGATAGCTTCTGTTGATCCTTCAGGTGTGAATGGTACTTGATAAGGTGTGGCTAGGAGGAAAGCTGCGACAGCAATTGCACCAGATGACAGTGCATCGACTGCATACTTTTCAGCTAACCTGTACGCGATCCCAAAGGTCGCAACAAGTGCCATAATGTCAAAGGTGGCATTCACAGGATAGGATAGTTTCGTGGCCCATTCGGCTCCGAAGACACTTGCCATAAAATCGCTGTATCCTGGAATCGGAAGGTTGGCTAAAATAAGAAACAGTGAACCGACGATAATGAGAGGCATGGTTAAAACAATTCCGTCACGCAATGCTTGTAAATGTCTTTGAGCGGCAATCTTTCCTGCAAACGGCATAACCTTCTCTTCTAGAAATCGGTTGAATCCATTCATCCCTTCCGCCCCCTTTATCCGTTCACTAACTGTTCAGCAGATTTTAAAACCTCAGCACCATTACATACGCCATAATGCACGGTATTAATTACGTCTACTGGAATTCCTTTGTCTTCTCCGAGTTTTTTCATTTGCGGTAATAAATAACGAACTTGAGGTCCTAATAAAAGCACATCGGCTTGATCAATATGATTTTTTGCAGCATCTCCAGATACTGCCCAAATACGATAGTCTTTTCCTTGTTCTTGTGCACTTTTCTCCATTTTTGTGACAAGTAAGCTTGTTGACATACCTGCTGCACAAACTAATAAAATGTTCATTGTAAACGCCCCCTTTTTGAAGTATGAAGCTTTTCTTTACACATTCATCATATTATGAAACCGCTTTCATAAACACCCATACTTTTTCCTTTAGGAAGCGGAAAAAGTTAATATCACACCATTAGTTCTTGTACGAAGGCGCTTTTTTATCCATGACATCCAGCATGTCTTCAAAGGTATCACAGGTGATGAGGTGCTGAATAAATTTCACATGATGGACAAGCTCTCCAAGCAGACGGTACATGCCTTTTAAATCTTTGGCATTCTCTTTTTCGACACAAAGCAAGCACACAAATTGAACTTTTTTCTCTCCCCAAATAATCGGTTTTTCTAATGTACAGATCGCCCAAAACGTCTCTTCTGTCAGCGGGGTCATCGGATGCGGAATCGCTGTATAATGCCCAAATGAAGTCGGTGCAGACTCTTCTCTTTCCATCACAGATTGTGTAAGTTCTACTGGCGCTAAGCCCATGTCAATGACCTTTTGCGTGAGAAAGTGTATGACCTCTTCCTTTGTTTGAAAGGCGCATTTTGTAAAGACCAATTCCTTTTTCATATATTGCGTGGCTAATGTCACTCTTGTTTCACTTGTCAAAGCTTCTTCTATTTTTAAAAAATCACTGCCTCCTAAAATCGTGTTCACTTGAATGACCGGAATCGGTAAATCCATATGAATGGGAATGGTCGTAATAATTAAATCCAATGCATGTAAAGAGACATGCGGAAGGGAATAAAGCTCTGCTGTGCCTAAAATGGTCAGCTTCGACCCAAATTGTGACCGCAAACGATCTTGAAGTAGCCTTGCACTCCCTGCACCAGACGCACAGACAATCAGGCATCGCTTCGGTGGTATCTCCATTTTCCTGCGCTCTAAGGCCGCACCAAAATGAAGTGCCATATAGCCGATCTCATTTTCATGAATGGACAAACCTGTCTCTTCTTCAATGACCCTGCTCGCCACAATCCCTGCTTCAAAGGCAATTGGATAGCCCGCTTTGATCTCATCAAGCATTGGATTTCTTAAATTCATTCCATACTTACACCGATTGATCGCTGGCTTTAAGTGCAAACTGAGGCCAATCAGCAATTCCGCATCTCCCGCTAAATCCAGCTGCAATTTTTGATCAATGGCTTTCAGCATCAGCTGAACAAGACGGCTCGTGTCATCATCCACAATTTGTTTTTGACCGCCCGTTGAAAAAGACTGTACCATTTTGGCTGTTCCTAGCAAATGAATGGTGATATAAACGATTTCCTCTTGTGGGAATGAGACATCCAGCAACCCTTCAAGACGCTCAACCATTTTTTTGGCTACCTTGTATTCTTTTGCCCTTGGGATTTCGTTGATTTCTTCAGGCAGCACAGATACATAGTTTCCGTGTCTAATCCGTTTACAGGCAATAGCAATATGAACAATTAAATTATTCATGCAAATGTCTGATAGATTCATTTTTTCCTCGTTGATATAATCAATCATGGTTCTCTGAATCAATTCCAGCTCATGTTTCGGCAAAATCGTAACCGCCGTGTTCAGCATGGTTTGATAGGAACGCCGTTCATTGAATAAATATTCTGACATGCAATAACGGATTTTCATCTCAGATCCTTTGATCCGGCAGCCTTTATTCGGCTTTGCTTCCAGCTTCAGATCAAAGGGTTCGAGCTTACGTTTGACCCATTTCATGTCATTACTCATCGTCGATTTACTAATAAACAGCTGCTCCTGTAAGTCTTCCAGCTTCACATATGATTCCGCTAGAAGCAGCTTTTTCAAAATAAATCGAACTCGTTCTTCTGGAAGAACAGCAAGCGGTTCTTCCTGTTCGACTTCTTCCTTCATAAAACGGCGAAAGGCATTCTCATCGTTGATCAACAGCTCATAGCCAGCGCCCCTAACAGCTGATACAGCTGCTTGATAAGGGGCTAGACGCTCATTCAGTTCCTTGATGTCTGTTCGGATGGTGCGGCTTGTCACTTGTAAACTGACAGAAAGCGCAGCGCTCGTGAGAGGAGTCTCAGCTGCCATCAGCTGACTTAAAATGTGCGCCAGTCTTTTACTCAGCATTAGGTCGGCCTCCTTCATTTAGGGTGGAGAATCTGCCTTGTTTGGACAGGTTGTATACGCTTACAGTTCTCTTCATTACTCATATTCTACTGAAAAGAAATAAAAATTGCCAACTCATTTATATGACAAACGCCCCTATTTATACATCCAACCATATCTAATGACCTATGAATCTTCTTCTAAGATGCTGTTGTGGAAATCATGAAAAAAAGGCGTTACACCTCCGTGTATCCGCCTTTTTCTTATGAGGAAATCAGTTGTGTAAAGACAACCAATCTTTTTTCATGTGTACCGGCTGCATGATCAAAAGTTCCCGTACATGTGATGAAATTGAGATTCCGTGTAAAGGCGTACCCGAAAAAAGCATTTGGTTTCTCTTCGCGCGGATAGCTTTTCACCTTGAGAACCTCAAAGGCTCGCTTTTCCCCTGACGAGGATGTCACAATGACTTTGTCTCCCTTTTTTAGCTCCTTTAATCGATAAAAAACAGCTGGACCCCATTTATTATCAACATGACCATTTATGACAGCATTCCCTTTATCACCAGGCTTCGGACCATCTTCAAACCAAGCCGTGTGATCTGTATTTTGCGGAACACCCATACTGCCATCCTTTGATAAAGTCGTTTTCTCCACTTTTGCTTGGACATCAATCGCTGGAATGGAGATGTCAGCGGGGACAATACCCGATGGCTCATCTTTTAACGTGTCGTGTGAATGAGATGGATTCTTGGCTTGTTTTGCTGTCATTGGCTCAGGAGATGATGCAGTTTCAGAGGATGACTTTTCATCTATTGATTGGGATGCGCAGCCCGTGATGATGAGAAGCGTAAGAATACTAAACAGCCATCTTTTCACGCAAGTCGACCTCCTTTTGAAGAAAGGAACGGCACGATTGTGCACGTTCCCTCTTGTCTTGATATTGTTTAATTTGATGGTTTACGGCGAATGAGGAAGAACGCCCCCACTGCACCTCCGGCTAAGATGAGACTTGCCATCATCCCAGCAAATGCTTCATATGACATACCTAATGGACCGGCTGTGCCTCCCATACCTGTTTTCGGCATCTCATTTGGCATGTTGGATTTGAATAATTCAGGATGCTGATCGACAATAGCTGATGCGACATCTTGACCAACCATGAACATATGGCCGTATGCTTCTCTGACAGTCGGGTACAGCTGATCATATTCGCCATTGTGATAAGACGTGTACGTTTTGATGAGCTCATCAATATGGGTTTTCAACCCGGCTTCTAAGTCAGCCGCCTTCAAGCGGCCATCTGTCGCTTGATCTAAAAATTTTGCTTGTTTCATACGGTAAGCATCTAAATCTTTAACAGCCTTCTCTTTTGCTTGCTCGTCTCCTGATGCATCCGCTTTAACATAATCAACTAAATATCCGATATGACTTGACCAGATCGTTTTAAATTGTTTTCCTGCATCTTTTCCATAAACAGAAGCGATCGCATCTGATAGATCATTCGTGTTTTCATTTAACGCTGCTGCCGCTTGGTCAAAGTCCTTGCTGCCATCATTCCCTTTTTGCATAGCCACTACCGCGAGTGCCAAATGCTCTGAGAACAAGTAGTTTAAATCCTCACGAAGATCTGCGGCTGGAGTATCCACTGATTTTTGATCAAATTTCCCAGGAAATTGATCTGTAATCGCCCATGATACACCTTTACCTACTTCAAACATATGATGAATGGATTTTCTGACCGTTTCATAGGTTGTATCAAAATCCTTTTCTGTGTAACTATCAAAAGCTTTTAGCAGTTCATTGACGTGCATTTTTAAACCTTCTTCAAGTTCACTTGCTTTCAATCTTCCACCTGTTGCTTTATCAAGCATATCAGCTTGTTTCATGCGGTATTGATCAAGCTCTTTGACCGCTTTCTTTTTACCTGCTTCATCTTTTTTCGCTGTTGCTTGTACATAATCAACGAAGTAGCCGATATGGCTTGACCAAATCTCTTTAAATTGTTTCCCTGCTTTTTTTCCATACACAGAGGCGATCGCATCTGATAGATCATTCGTGTTTTCATTTAACGCTGCTGCTGCTTGATCAAAATCTTTACTGCCGTCAATTCCCTTTTGCATCGTGATCACTGCTAAATAAGCATGTTCTGAGAAGAGCTGATCAAGCGCTGCGCGAAGATCCGTTGCTTTATTTGACACCTCTTGTGATGATGACGACTTTTTTGCATCCCCATGCATATGTCCTTCGTGTGCACTTGCCATTTGAGCAGTTGGTAATAATAATGCTGCACTAAGCGGGATCGTTAAAAATGCTTTTTTCATTTTCATCTGTTTTGCCTCCTCTTTCCGTTTGTTATGTACTTAACGGCGAGAGAAGTGAAATGGATCATTCCCACAGCATATTTTTTTGTTTCATTCATTTCATAAAAAAAAGCCGGATTACCCGGCTGATACGTTACGACTTTTGGATGCTTTTCGTTCTTTGTATATTTTCCTCACCACTGGATAAATCACTGGTGCCCATTTGACAATTTGTTTCAGCCACTTTTTCATTTTCTCCCGCGCCTCCTTATTGTCATTCTTACAAGACAATTCCCGATCTTGTCATGAAATAAACAGGTGCGGGAGAGCAGGAGTTAAATGACGCCTTGTGCGATCATGGCATCTGCCACTTTGCGAAATCCTGCAATATTTGCGCCTACCATTAAGTTTCCAGCGTATCCGTATTCTTCAGCTGTCTCAGTACACTGACGATAAATCGACTGCATCATTTGTTTCAACTGACCATCTACTTCTTCAAAAGTCCAAGACATTCTCGCACTGTTTTGCGCCATTTCTAACGCCGAAACACCCACTCCGCCAGCATTTGCCGCTTTTGCTGGTGCAAACAAAATATCATGTTGTTCAAATACTTTGACGGCCCCAAGTGTGGACGGCATATTGGCCCCTTCTCCTACAGCGATGACACCGTTTGCCACTAGCTGCTGTGCTTGCGACTCTGAAATTTCATTTTGGGTCGCACATGGCAGCGCAATGTCACAAGGAAGAGACCAAATTTGTTCGCAATCTTCAATCAATTCAGCATGCGGGTGAATGTCTATGTAGGCAGCAATTCGCTGGTTGTCGACTTCCTTCAGCTGCTTCACTGTCTCAAGTGAAATGCCTTGAGGGTCGTAAATGGCTCCGCTTGAATCACTACAAGCCACAACCTTTCCGCCTAATTCCAATACTTTTTCCATCGCATAAATCGATACATTCCCTGAGCCAGACACAACAACAGATCGCCCTTCAAATTGCATTCCGTGGGCTTTTAACATTTCTTCCATAAAGTACACCAGTCCATAGCCTGTCGCTTCTTTTCTCGCTAAGCTGCCTCCAAAACCAGGACTTTTTCCTGTCAGGACACCTGCTTCATACGCACCACGCATTTTTTTGTACTGTCCGAACATATAGCCAATTTCGCGTGCACCTACCCCAATATCTCCTGCCGGTACATCTTGATCAGGTCCAATATAACGACTGAGTTCACTCATAAAACTTTGAACAAAACGCATGATTTCTCCATCAGATTTCCCTTTAGGGTCAAAATCTGATCCACCTTTCCCTCCGCCGATCGGCAAACCTGTCAGTGCGTTTTTAAAGATTTGTTCAAATCCTAAAAACTTGATGATGCTTGCATTGACCGATGGGTGAAACCGAATGCCCCCCTTATAAGGACCGATGGCACTATTAAATTGAACCCTGAATCCTCTGTTCACCTGTACTTTGCCTTCATCGTCTACCCACGGTACACGAAACATCACAAGCCGCTCAGGCTCAATTAAGCGTTCTAAGATCCCCTGTTTTTCATACTCTGGGTGTTTTGCAAAAACCGGGACGAGGGATTCCAGAATTTCTTTCACGGCTTGCTGGAATTCCGCCTCGCCTGGATTCCGTTTTTCTACATCCTCTAGCACACGGTGGATGTAGCTTTGTGCTGTTTGTGCTGCTCGATCTAAGGTCAACATGTCTCATCTGCCTCCTTGTCAATATCTCACTCTTTGGTTGTTAGATTTTCTAACGCATATTGAGATTAATTTAACACCATTTGTAAAAACTGATCAATATTGATAACAGATGAAAACGATGCCGAAATGAGATAGATCAAGCAGAATCACCTTCCGTCATGAAAATGACCCGTTCAAAAAATGACTATCGTTCTAGAAATGACGAACTGGACGTTCAACATCCCGCTTTCTTTGACACATTCATGAAACTTTCACTTTTTCTAGATGATGATCATTCAAAAAAAAGGTCAAAAGTTTTACAACGTCTTTCAATCTTTTCTGAGCTTTTCTCCTCTTTTCCGATCAGGTAAGACAACACACAGCCAATATAAAATAGAAGAAGATGGGAAGTTGATTAACCCAATGATACCCCAGAACCATTTATAACGCCCTCTTTTCTTGGCATCCATAAATAAGAGAAATCCCTGTGCAAACAGTAACGGTAATGCGCACAATAAGATGATCATTTCCGTCTGACTCATAAGGAAGACCCTCCTTTAATCTGTTGATATTCCTTGATGCCGACAACCACACAGAGTGGCACGCTCACCACTTGGAGAAGAATGAAGATGATGGGCAAATGAGTAATGGCAGCTGCAAAAAGTGTCATGATGGTCAGACTGACGAGGATGTACGCCAGCACTTCTTGTTTAAAACGTTTTTTCTCTTTTTCCTTTGCCTGCTTTAGCATCAACATCAAAGCTTGTTCACTCGGCTTTTCTACTTCGATTTGTTCATCGAGCTCCTGCAGCTCCTCTTTTAAACGATCGGCGAAACGATCTTCTTTCATCAGTCCCACTCCTTTCGAATTTTCTTGATCCCATGATGAACCCTCGATTTCACCGTACCTTCTCTCACCCCGAGCATCGAAGCGATTTCAGGGTAAGTAAAGCCATAATAGTAATGGAGAAGGATCGGTGCTCTCTCCTGAGCCTTTAACTCATTTAAAGCATCCCACATGTCATGCCAAGTATGGCCTTTTTGCTGAACATCCCATTTGAACCGGCGGATGGCTTCTTGATTCGCCTTTCCTTCTCTCGTTTGTTCACGTTTTCTTTTCTTTTGATGATCTAAAAATTGTCTAGATGCAATGGACATGAGCCATGTTGAAAATAATGAATCTCCTCTAAAAGAAGAAAGTTTCATGTACGCTTTGAGCATCGTTTCTTGCATGATCTCCTCTGTCAGCTCTTGTTGAAGGGTCAATTTCATCAAATAACGGTAAAGAAACGAATAATGATGCCGATAAAGGGCTGTAAATGCGGCATCATCCCCCTGTTTTGCCCGCTTGATCCATAAAGTCTCCTCGGTCTGCTCCAAACACGTCCCTCCTTCCTTTCTATCTCTTATTGATTAGACGACACCAGTGATCGCATCGTTTAAAATAGACCTTCTTTTTTTTAATTGGAGCCTTGTCTACCTGTTGTTTAGCGCACGGATCTATTTGATATCCAATTTTTTCTTATGTAATGATTATGACAGGTCTTTGTCTCTAACAAAATGACGCTTTCGTAATCATCTTGATTTTCCTTCAAATGGGGAACGTCCTTTTCATAATCACTAGGTTACCCCAATACCTATCGTCAATGATCCTTGTCTCATGTAGATAAATTGAAATAATCATTGCCTTAGTTTCCTTGAAAATCGTGGAATACTTCGTTTCAATTCTTAGCCGATGATACCTTTTTGCGTGCTATGCTCTTCCTACATTCCGAAAGAGGCGATGCTGGCAAAGGAAGGAGGAGCGGTTGAATCGCAGCTTATTTTGGAAACGTTTACATTAAAACAAAATAGAGAATGGAGATGTTCATGTTGAAGAAAAAAGTTCCAATGTTAGCTGGTGTGTTAGCGGTTGGTCTCGTGACTTCATTATTTGCGCCAAATGGGGAGGCAAAAGCAGCAACGAAATATCCAGAAAGCCCTTCGATTATGGCCAATTTTAATCAGCAAGGATTCTCCACATTAAATGGCGGTACAACAGGCGGTGAAGGCGGTAAAACGGTGACGGTGAAAACCGGAAATGAACTATTAGCTGCCCTCAAAAGCAAAGGAACAAATGAAAAATTGAAAATCGTGGTAGACGGAACGATTACTCCTTCTAATACTTCAGCCAATAAAATTGATGTGAAAGATACAAACAATGTCTCCATCGTCGGTAAAGGGACAAACGGCGAATTTAACGGGATTGGTATTAAAGTATGGCGCGCCAATAACGTCATCATCCGCAACCTCAAAATCCATCACAGCAAAATCGGTGATAAAGATGCCATCGGAATCGAAGGTGCCTCTAAAAACGTATGGGTCGACCATAATGAACTCTACAACACTTTAAACTCTGATAAAGATGACTATGATGGGTTATTCGATGTGAAAAATGACTCTGATTACATTACGTTCTCATGGAACTATGTCCATGACAGCTGGAAAACGATGCTGATGGGCAGCTCCGATAACGATAACTACAACAGAAAAATCACGTTCCACAACAACCGTTTTGAAAACTTGAACTCTCGTGTACCGTCTATGCGCTTCGGGGAAGGCCATGTGTATAACAACTATTACAAAAACATCCTAACAACAGCGATTAATTCACGTATGGGCGCGAAAATGAGAATTGAACACAACGTATTTGAAAACACGAAAAATGCCATCGGCAGCTGGGACAGCAGTAAAGTTGGTACTTGGCATGTCATCAACAACTCTTATATTAACAGCACAGGTAGCCTGCCAACGTCTTCAACAGGTACGTACAACCCTCCTTATAACTACTCTTTGCTTAACGTGAACAATGTGAAATCAGAAGTTGTATCAAATGCGGGTGTAGGAAAAGTAAATCCTTAATCTCAAAAAAACGTTCGGGCAGAAATCTTCTGTCCGAACGTTCTTGTCATCCATTTTTTACACGACCGAAAATGGACGGTCCATTTCATACAGCTTTTGATAACGCAGGTTTTCTTTCAGCAAATCATGATGCTGCCCCTGCATCTCAATGCGTCCACCTTCAATAAACATCATACGATCGCATGCCTCACAGCCAGTGAGATGATGGGTGATCCAAATGACTGTTTTTCCTTTTAACACACGGAAGATTGTTTCAAGCAATTCACGCTCTGTGCGTGGATCAAGCCCAACGGTTGGTTCATCTAATACAACAATCGGTGTGTTTTGCAGCAAAATCCGAGCTAGAGCCATACGCTGCCTTTCTCCACCAGAGAAACGAACCCCTGTCTCTTGTACACCTGTGTGATAACCTTCTGGCAAAGACTCAATGTAATCGTGCAGCTGCACTTGCCGCGCGGCTTCTTTTACTTGCTCTTCTGTCGCTTCTGGAGAGCCTAAGCGAATGTTGTTTAAAACAGATGTATCGAATAAATAGGGCTGTTGATTGAGCACAGACACATAAGAGGATACCTCCTCTTGAATGCTTTGTACCGGTTTCCCCTGAATACTGACAACCCCTTGATTTGGCACGACTGCCCCTTCTAACAATTTTAAAATGGTCGATTTGCCTGCACCGCTTTTTCCTAAAAGAGCGAGCGATTCACCTTGCTTCAGTGAAAACGAAAAATGCTTTAGTACATGTTTATTGACTTCATATCCGAAGGTGACTTGATCAAAACAGACCGCTTCAACGCCATCAGAGACGGGTGTCTCGTCTGCTGCCTCCCTCTCCACTAATCCTTCATACGACTGCTCTTCATAATGATTTAATCTGCTGACGGCATGCTGATAAACAGGAATATCACCTGCTGCATCTGACAGCGGAAGAAAAGCTTCTGTTAATGGAAACAGCACAAGCACAAAGGCTGCGATGAGCGTGTGCGGCATAGAACCAGCCTGAACGACTGAGCCGCTCCAATACACGACAAAGACGACTGCTCCTCCAATGACTAGCTGTGCTAAAAATTGGCGCAGACGGATAAACCGGTGCTTTGCCGCTTCGAGTGCTAATAGCTTTGCTTCTTTTCGTTCATAGCCTTCAACAAAATCGTTCTGTCTGCCGCTAAACAACCAGTCACTCACGCCCATAACGGCATCTGTTAAATGGCTGTACAGTTCATTTCTGCCTTTCTTCATTTGAATTTGTCGTGCCCGGTTCACAAGTACTGTGATGTATGGGAATACAAATACAAGCAGCGCCATATAAAGCAGCATCAATCCGGCAAAAGGCCATGAAAAAAGCCCAAGGGCTCCAATCGAAGCGGCATATAAAAGCAGCGCACCGATAGATGGAAAGATTGTTTTTAAATACGCATCCTGTAATCTCTCCACATCTTCTGATAACAGCCCAAGCATTTCACCTGTTCCAAGCTTCGTCTGTTTGGCACTTCGTTCAGCCATATCATAAAGACGTACCCGCATTTTTTCAATCATCGTCAAAATGAGCTGATGACTCGCCAGTCTTTCTGCATAACGAGCAGCTGAGCGTGAAATACCAAAGGTACGTACTGCCACGATTGGGACATAGACCATCAAGATATTCTCAGGTCTTGTGGCAGCTTTTGAAATGAGGAACCCTGACGTATACATGAGCATAGAAGCAGAAAACACCGCAATCGCCCCTAAAAAAAGCACCAAGGCAAACAGCTTTTGATTCTCCTTGATATAAGGTATAAACCAGCCTTTACTGACCATGTGTGACCGCCCCCATTTGTTCCTGTACCAATTGATAGTACACACCTTTTCTTTTCATTAATGATTCATGAGTCCCCATCTCTGCAATCGTCCCATGATCCATCACAATGATTTCATCCATATCCGTCATCCAATGAAGTCTGTGTGTGGCTAAAAACACAAGTTTATTTCCAAACAATGGAAGCATTGTTTTCTTCAATTCATACTCTGTCTCAATATCCAGATGAGCCGTTGGTTCATCTAACAGCATAATGGATCGCTGGCCGAGCACTGTGCGAGCGAGTGCAATCCGCTGCGCTTGTCCGCCGCTCAGTCCTCTGCCCTGTTCGCCAATGACCTCATCCAGTCCATTGGGGAGTTCCGCTACGAGATGAGACAAACCTGCCTCTTCCACCGCTCTTTCGACGTCTTCATCGGTTGCATTCGGTTCATAAAAACGAATATTTTCTCTCAGTGTCATGTGAAATAAATAAGGATGCTGCGGCATATAAACGACTTCTTTTTGCCATGCCGCCAGCTGTAAATGAGCAAGCGGCTTTCCGTTTAGGATGATTTCACCTGCAGACGGTTCAACAAAACCGCCGAGAACATCCGTTAACGTCGATTTCCCCGAACCACTGGCACCGATGATCCCAATTTTTTTCTTTCCTTTCACAGTGAGGTCCACATCCTGAATCGAATATGGTGCATGCTCATCATGTAAGACACTGACATCTTGCAGTGTGAGCTCAGATTGCTCATTCCACTCGTTCAGCTGCACGGATTGTGTCTCCTGCTCTCGGAAGCCCTTTTCCTCTAAAATCACTTGAATCGCCTCATTCGCTTCTTTACCGTTTAACGTCGCATGATAATCATTTCCCACTTCACGGACTGGCAAGAAATATTCTGGCGCGAGCATCAGTGCGGTCAAAGCCGGCAATAACAAAAGATCTCCTTCAATTAAGCGCAAGCCGAGAAATACAGCGACAGTCGCAATGGACAGCATAGAAAAGAAATCGAGAGCAAAAGATGAAAGAAAGGCGACTTTCAGTGTGCTCATCGTCGCCTTTCGATAACGCTTTGAGACCTCTCCAATATTGCGAGAATGCTTTTTGCTAATCCCTAAGTAACGAAGCGTTTCAAGGCCACGGAGAGAATCAGTAAAATGATTGGATAATTTCTCATACGATCTCCATTGTTTGGCCGCTTTACGCTGAGCGACAAGTCCTAGCAAAATCATAAAAACAATTAAAATCGGCAGCGTGACAATGAGAATGACAGCAGATGTTTCATCTAATGTCCAAACATAGACAAGCACCATCACCGGAATAACTGCCATGTTCACCATTTTCGGCAAAAACAGCTGTAAATACTGACGATATTGGGCAATGCCCTCCATCGCCAATGTCACAAGCTTTCCTGTTCCTTTTTTCTTCGTGAAAGCTGGCCCTAAACGGAACAGCTGGTCCAGCAGCTGCTTTCTCACGTCTGCTCCAATTCGGGAAGAATAGGTGAACATGACCTTCTCCCGCATCAAGGTGAGACCGTGCCGCACCAGAAAGGCAGCAAGAAACAGCAAGACATAAGGCGTTGCCTGCATGAGGCTCTTCCCGTCAAACAGCGTTGTTATGGCATGTGCCAGCCACTGTGCTTGAAAAATAATACTTGCTCCTTGGATGATTGACACAATACCTAAGAGGGCAAGAAGCCCCCTCATTCCTTTTAGTTGAAGCAAACGTTTATCCATTAGTAAGTCATTGGCTCCTTACCGCTTACACGTTTACGGAAGACATAGTAGCTCCAGATTTGATACCCAAGCACAAAAGGTAGCAAAGAAATGGCAACAATCGTCATGACCGTCAGTGAATAAGATCCTGATGCAGCGTTTTGAATGGTGAGGTCGAATGCATGGTTGATCGAACTAATCATGACACGTGGGAATAATGCTGTGAAAAGCATGGTCACCGTCACCATAATACCTGCACCTGTGAATAAAAATGTCCATCCATCACGCTCTTTTCTCATAAAGAATAGAGCCGCTACATAACAAACCACAATGAGTACAGTTAAAGGGATCGTAATGATCGGACGCACGGTATAAATGTCTGTTTCAAGAATAGACACACCAACAAATACAACAAGAACCGGCAGTGCAATCAATAAAACACGCTGACCGAGCTTTCTTGCACGATTTCTTAAATCACCCTCAGTGCGGAGTGTGACGAAAATCAATCCATGCAGAAGGCAAAGAACCGTCACAGCTACCCCGCCGATCACTGAATAAAGATTCACAAAGTCTGTAAATCCAGCGTACATATTCATGCTTTGATCAATGGGCATTCCTCGTAAAATACTTGTGAATAGCACGCCGAGTAAAAATGGCGGAAGCAGGCTGCCAAAGAAGATCACCCAGTCCCACGTTTTGATCCATGAAGCCTTCTCGACCTTCCCTCTAAATTCAAAGGCGACCCCCCGCCCAATGAGCGCTAGTAGGAGAACCGTAAACGGAATATAGTATCCGCTGAACATCGTAGCGTACCAGTGAGGAAAAGCGGCGAAAATAGCCCCACCAGCTGTAATCAGCCAGACCTCATTCGCATCCCAGAAAGGGCCAATCGTATTGATTAAAATGCGGCGCTCATGTGCATCTTTTCCAAGAAGCTGCATGGACATCCCGACACCAAAATCAAATCCTTCTAAGAAGAAAAATCCAACAAACAATACTGCGACAAGAATAAACCAAATCTCGTTAAGATATGCCATGATATGCGCCTCCATCAAATGGATCTGTAGACAGGTCCGTTTCATCCTTTTGATCTGTATTCTCTTCAGAATGTGCACCTTTTTTAATTTCTCGAATGAATAAGTAGGCAAGCACGATGGCAAGAATCAGATAAATGGTCGTAAAGCTAATGACTGAGAATAGCAACATGCCGTACGATACGTTTGGTGAAATGGATTGTGCGGTTGTCATCATACCAAAGACTGTCCACGGCTGACGCCCAATTTCCGTCATGATCCAGCCCGCTGAGTTTGCAATAAACGGGAACGCAATCATCCATACCATGAAGCGTAAATACCATTTGTTTGATTCTAGTTTTTTTCTAAAGCTCAAATACAAACCAATCATACTAGCAAAAATCATCAACATGCCGGCACCTACCATGATTCTAAAGCTCCAGAAGGTTGTTTTGACTGGAGGAATGTAATCTCCAGTACCAAACTTGGCTTCATATTCTTTTTGAAGGGTCAGCATGCCTGGCACATCTCCACTAAACTTCGAATAAGCCAAGTAACTTAAAGCAAACGGAATATTGATCTCCGCAGAGTTTTCTTTTTTATCTGTGTCAATGTTAGCAAATAGTGTCCAAGCCGCTGGATCTCCACTATCCTTCCAAAGGGCTTCACTTGCTGCCATCTTCATCGGCTGTGATTCCATTAAGTGCTTCGCTTGATCATGTCCAGAGAACGCCACACCTAAGCCAGAAATGAAAGCAAGCACCATGGCAATCTGGAAAGATTTTTTGAAAAAGGCGACTTCTTGTTTTTTGATCATTTTATAGGCACTGACACCCGCGATAAAGAAAGCACCGGTTGCCAATGCACCAAACAGAACGTGCGGGAACTCTACCCAAAGTTGCGGATTTGTCACGAGCGCCCCAAAGTCATTCATTTCTGCACGGCCATTTTTAATCACAAATCCAACTGGCTCCTGCATAAATGAGTTGGCGAGTAAAATCCAAAACGCCGAAAAGATCGTACCAAGAGAAACAAGCCAAATACATAACAAATGAATTTTTTTCGGTAGACGGTCCCAGCCGAATATCCAAAGACCAATAAAGGTCGATTCAAGGAAAAAGGCCAATAACGCTTCAATGGCAAGCGGTGCACCAAAGACATCACCGACAAACCTTGAATAATCAGACCAGTTCATCCCAAACTGGAATTCTTGCAGAATCCCTGTCACCACACCTACTGCAAAGTTAATTAAGAAAAGGTGACCCCAAAATTTCGCCATCTTTTTATAAATCTCTTTTTTCTTGACGACATAAAGGGTTTGCATCAATGCAACGATAAATACCAAACCTATAGACATAGGAACAAAAATAAAATGAAATAATGTCGTTGAGGCAAATTGAAATCTTGCTAAAAACAGCTCACTCACAGCCTTACATCCTCCCTTACTTTCGCATGCCGAATGATTCGAGATATTTATGCTCACCATTTCACAAAAAGTTCACTATTTGTTCAATGATTCACAAGTGGAAGTCCATTTGATATAGTTCACTCGGTGAAATTTTACTCTTGATTTTCATTCGGTTAGTTATTTATACCTGTACTTTACACCCATGCGCTTCAAAAATAAAGTAAATTTTACCTAAAATTTGGATGGGATTGTGTCAGTTGTTTGAATACTTTGTCAAAAATATGTGACGGAAAGAGACAATCACAAAAAAATAGCGCTGCTTCTTCGCTGCAGCGCTTTTGAATATTTAGGCTTTTTTCTGTAAAGCGGGTCTTGTCACTTGCACTTCATAGTACGTAATTTTGTTTTTTAGCAGGCCTTCAGGTTTCGCCTTTCCATGAGCGTGCGCATCACCAAATGCCTGAGATTTTGTCCAATTCACAAAGTCTTCTTTTCGATTCCAGCGGGTGTGAATGGTTACTTCATCGTAATCAGTTGTCTGCTGAGTGACCCATACTTCCATTCCTAAAAAGCCTTCCATAAATTCTACTTGCCCCTGCTTGTTAAACCGTTTAACAAGGTGGTCGGCACTGCCTTTTTCTACTCTTACTTGGTTATTTACAATAATCATGTTTGGTTCATCTCCCTTTTGTTGTTGAATGGAGGCAATGGGGATAATGAGTGGATGCGGTCCGTCTAAGTGAACCTCTGCCTGAATCCCAAAAACCTCCTTGAAAAAGTCTTCTGTTAACACTTCTTTTGGTGAGCCAATTTGATGCACCTGACCTCGCTTCATAGCAATGAGACGGTCACAATATTTTGCGGCCTGCTGCAAGTCATGGAGAACCATTAAAATGGTGATGCCATGTGTTTGATTCAGCTGTTTGAGCAGCTCCAGTAATTCAAGCTGATGCGCAATGTCTAAATAAGTGGTTGGCTCATCCAGAATGATGGTCTCTGTCTTCTGAGCCAGTGCCATTGCAATATATGCCTTTTGTCTTTCTCCGCCTGATAATGTATGGAGCATTCTGTTTTCATTCATGCGGCTATTCGTCACCTCAAGCGCCCACTCAATCGCTTCATGATCTGACGTGGTGCTTTTTTTCCAGATGGAACGATGCGGACTGCGTCCAAGTGCGACCAGCTCACGTACTGTCATCGATGGAATGGCGGTTCTTGTTTGCATGAGAACCGCCACCTCCTTGGCGATCTCCTGTGCCGTCATCTCTTTTTGCGGGATGTCGTGAATGTAAATCATGCCGCTTTCGATTGAGGTCAGTCGTGCGGCCGCTTTGATAAAAGTCGACTTACCTGACCCATTCGGGCCAATGATTCCAGTTACACTGCCTTTAGGAACAGCTGCTGAAATGGAAGACAGCCGAAAGCCGCCTTGACTGAGACTCACGTCATCCATTGCAATGACATCCATCTTAACCCCTCCCTTTCTTTTTTAATAAATAGAGGAAGAAAGGTGCACCGATGCAAGCAAGCAAGATCCCTACAGGCAATTCAACCGGTGTAAACCAGACCCGTGCTGCTGTATCGGCAAAGACCACAAGCACGCCCCCTCCAAGCATTGAAATCGGCAGCAAATACCGGTAATCATCTCCGATTAAAAGACGGATAAAATGGGGCACAACAAGCCCGACAAAACCGATTAAACCACTGACACTGACAGCCGCTCCAGCTAAAAGAGCGGCCAGCGTAATGAGAAAAAATCGAGTCCGCTCTACTCGAAGGCCCAATAACTGAGCCGATTCATCGCCAAGCAAAAGGAGATTGGACGGTTTAATGGCGAAAAAACAAAGACATAATCCAGCCAGCGCATATGGCGACACAAAGCTAAGATGATGCCAGCTCCGTCCGTTTAATCCCCCTGATAGAAAAGGCAAAACAGCCTGCACACGCTCACTATAAAGCACCATAAACCCATTCATCACCGCACCGAGCAAGGCATTGACGGCAACACCTGCCAAGATCAATTTAAGCGGTGAAACCCCTTGATCAAATGACAGCATATACACGACAAGAGCTGCTAATAAGGCGCCCAGAAAAGCGGCTGCCGGAAGCAAATACGTGAATTGTGGAAGAACAATCATGCTGAGTACAGCAGCTAACCCGCCGCCCGCAGTCACACCAATGATCCCAGGGTCAGCCAGTGGATTTCGGACAACTCCTTGTAAAATCGCCCCTGATGCAGCGAGGCAGGCCCCAACGAGAAAACCAATGAGCACACGGGGCAGCCGTAAATCCATGACAATTTTTTCATGAACAGGCAGACCTGATCCCGTGAAGACAGCCATTAAATCCGTCAGCGATAATTGGACAGAACCTACCGCAAGTCCTAGACAGACGCCCACACATAAAGAGAGAAACAATCCTGGTAACAGCCATTTTCGTCTTGACTGCCTTTTTTGAAAATCTAGTTCTGCATTCATCTTCATGATGACAATCGCTTCAATTTCTTCTCTAATTCATCGATCGCTCTGATGACTTCTGCGCCTGGATTTGTCCCAAATAGGTCACTTGGCAGAATCTCAACGTGTCCATTTTTGACAGCTGATACATCGTGCCACGCCGCATTTTGCTTCATTTCACTCATAAAGCCTGCTTTGACATCTTCAGGATTGCTGTGTGTCATCAGCAAAATGAGATCTGGATCGGCCTCGATTACCTTTTCTGCATTGATTTGTGCATATTGCGGAAACTTTTCGAGTGCTGGTTCATTTTCAGCAATATTCGCCCCACCAGCGATCCGCAGCAGATCACCACTTAAAGATTGTGGAAGTGCCGCCATATATGTGCCGGGCGCACCATATACAACGAGTGTCTTTACTTTTTTCTCAGGCTGCTTCACTTGCTTGATCCGCTGATCGATTTGAGCATTGAGCGCTTTGGCCTTTTGCTGCTTTCCAAGTAAATCACCAAATAAAGTAACTTGACGCTGGATATCCTTCACTGAGTTGGCACTTGTCAAAAGAAGCTGTGAACCAATTCCTTCTATAGTAGAGATATCCTTGCTGTTTAATGATTCATTCCCAAGCACCACATCGGGCTTTAAACTCGTGATCAGCTCGACATCAAATTGATGGGTTGTGCCAATTGATTGTACGGACTTTGCCTTTTGTAGATTGTCTGGCAATTCGGCAGTTGGCCGGCCGACAACCTGACCACCTAGAGCATAAATGATGCTCATGTCGCCAGTTGACAACGAGACGATCCGTTCAGGTGATTCATGAAACGATAATGTTCTGCCGGCAAAATCCTGAATGTTGAGCGCACCTTGCTTGCTCTCATTCTCGACAGGCGCCGCCTGGCTGCATCCGCCGAGGAGGAGCACGACGACGAGTCCTGCCCAAATCACATGTAAACATTTCAACCGTCTGTCTCTCCTTTTCTAGTAAACTTTCTTTAGCTTCGCCTGTACCACGAGACGCTTGTTTTTAGGTGCCAGCACGTGATCACAGGTCGATAATGTGAGAATCAAGTCATCTGTGGATACGTCTGTTTTCGTTTGATAGATGGACTTCTTACGCACAGCTTGCAAGTAGTGCGCATATTCACCAAGATCCTGAAAATCAGTCTGAATATAATCGAAATCGACTGTCGTCTCATACACAGCAAAAATCTCTGCTTCATAGCTTTGGTACAGCGTATCGTACTGAAATGTGCGATGATCTTGGAAGAAATCTTTTTTCAAATAGTTTGTGAGACCAGCAAACATAGACCCATCCCTCATCCGATGACCGTACACCACTGTATTGGGACTTTCATGCAAGACGTCATTACGATAATCCATAAAGATACTGCCTGCCCGTGTGTCATCCTTTACATAATTACGAGTTAAATAGAATGCATTATCGTTTGACTGAACAATTGGATACTGAATCATCGTGTCCTTCATATCAATCCAACCGACAATGTCTTCATTCACCTTTCGCAAATCATCAAATGACTGACGGATTTCTCCAGGTTTTCGCTGTTTCATTCCATCCTCGTGTGTGTAAAGTGTCTGAGCCTTTGCAAGCACCTGACGATTTTGATAATAGCCAAAGAGCTCCAAGCCAATGGCCGTACCGCTATATAGGAAAACACCTAAACAGACGATCGTCAGCATTCGCTGCCCGATCCTTTTCCCTCGTTTCACACTGTCTCACCTGCTTTTTGCACAACTTATATGCCTACAGGCACGATATACATCCCTGTTTCTGCATCTTGCTTAATTGTGACGGACACATGATAAATGTGCCGCACCATCTCTTCGGTTAACACATCATTGGGCCGCCCTTCGCGGATAATTTGTCCATCTTTCATGGCGATGATGACATCACTATAGCGAATCGCCTGATTCATATCGTGCAGGACCATCACGATGGTTAATCCATGCTCGACATTGAGCTCTCGAATGAGCTCAAGAATGTCAAATTGATAATACACATCCAAATAAGTCGTCGGTTCATCTAAGAAAAGCATCGGTGTTTTTTGCGCTAAAGCCATCGCAATCCATACACGCTGCCGTTCTCCGCCTGACAATGAGGCGAGTGGCACCTTTCGCTTATCCGTCAGCTTTGTACAGGACAGCGCCCACTCGATTGCTTTCTCATCCTCTTCCTTGTCACTGCCGCGCATCGTTTGGTACGGCGTTCTCCCAAATGCCACGACTCGTTCGATCGTCAAATCAAGCGGCGCTTCATTTTGCTGATGTACGACTGCCAGCTTTCTCGCGAGTTCCCTTGGCTTGAACGCATTCAGCTCTTGTCCATCTAAATGAATCTGTCCTTTATGTGGACAATGGTTATGTGCCATCAAAGAAAGCAGCGTGGATTTGCCCGAGCCATTTGGACCGATAATGGTCGTAATTTTTCCTTTTTCGATCTTCGTGGTGACCGATTGAACAATGTCCCTCTGTCGATCATAGGAAAACGACACCTCACGAATGTCCATGCAGACGATCCCCCCTTCTTAATAAAAAGATCAGAAACGGTCCGCCAATGACAGCCATGATTGTAGAAGCAGGGATTTCATTTGG
The DNA here is from genome assembly GCF_000691145.1 of Bacillus altitudinis 41KF2b. Lineage (GTDB taxonomy): Bacteria > Bacillota > Bacilli > Bacillales > Bacillaceae > Bacillus > Bacillus altitudinis. The sequence goes on from NZ_ASJC01000004.1 coordinate 279,093, forward strand.
TGCCACAAGCGTTCTGCCGAGCGTATCAGCCGTCAAAATGAGCAAGGCCCCGCTTAACGCAGAAAATGGAATCAGTACCCGATGGTCCGAACCGACAAGCCTTCTAGAGATATGGGGAATGAGCAAACCGACAAAGGCAATCACGCCCGCTACCGCAGCAGTCACCGCTGCTAATAACACCGCCGTGATTGAAATCAAAAGGCGCATTCTGGTCACACGCAATCCTAAGTTTTTCGCCGTCTTATCTTGAAGGGCAAGCAAGTTACACCATCTGCTAAAGAAAAGCGCAACCACAAGCCCAATGACGCCATAGACACCGATTAAACGGACATCTCCCCACGTTTTCATCGTCAGATTCGACTGCCCCGACTGATTAATGGTGATATTGAAATAGCTGCAAATGGTCACAAACGCTTCTGCCATCCCTGTAAACATGGCATTGATGGCGATCCCCACCAGAATCATTCGAATCGGGCTTAAGCCGCCTTTCCAAGACAACACGTATACGAGGAAGCAGGCAATTGCCCCGCCTAAAACTGAAAATAAAGGAGAATAGAAATAAAATTGAGGAAGCGCTGTAATTGCCATTAAAGAAAAGAAGCTAGCTCCCGATGAAATACCAATAACACCGGCATCTGCTAATGGATTCCTCATCACAGACTGCAAGAGGACACCGGAGACAGATAAAGCCGCCCCTGTAAACATCGCAATGAGCATGCGGGGGATTCTTAAATCTTTAATGATTTCTACCTGTGCATGTTGACCGGTCATAAGCCCTTCCAATAATTCAATCGGTGTAACATGAATGCTCCCCGTAATGGCGGAATAAATAAATACGCCGGCTAGTAAGAGACTGACTATCAGAAATAAAATCCCTGTTTTTTTCATCTTGAACGTCCTTTTATCATTAAGATTCGCCGCTTATGACGGGTACAACATACGAGTCAATTCATCTAATGCCTCTGCTGCCTTTAAGTTGCCTGTTGTCCCGAATAAGCTTTCTTCGAGGTCGTACACCCGGTCTTGTTTGACCGCATTAAAATGTTTCCAAATATCATTTGTTTTAAATTCTTGATCAAACATTTTGACGACTTCATCCGGCATCCCATGTGCAGCTCGGAGAATGATATCTGGATTGGCTTTTTGTAAATACTCCGTATTGGATGCCAAATACTCCATTTTCTCACCTTTTACGATGTTCTTTCCTCCTGCAATACGCACAAGATCACCGATATAGGAATTCTCTGTTGCCACTAAATAACTGCCTGGTACACCAAGCAAAATGAGAACGGATGGCTTCGTCTTTCCCTTCGTTCTCTCTTGTACGTCTTTCTTTTTTTGTTCAAAATCATCCACAATGCGTTTCGCTTGTGTCTTTCTATCATATTTTTCTCCAAGCTTTGTGATGGCGTTCTCCATCTTGTCCAGGCTCTCAAGGTTGAGGTATGTCGCAGGGACAGAAGCTTGTTGAAAAGGCGTTTCTAAATCATATTGAAGGGTCGTGACAGACAGGACATCTGTCGGTTGAAGTGATTGGATGATTTCCATGTCCGGGCTCATTGGGTTACCGACTGCTGGGAGTCCTTTGTATCGAGCCGGCAAGGATTTTTGACTTGTTGGCACCCCGACAAGATCCACCTCTAGCGCATCCATGATCTCAGCAGCAGCTACAGTCGTTGCCACAATGCGGGCACTTGATGCTGCATTTTTTTTGCCTTTCGCTGCGCTTTCAGCTGATTGTGAGCAGCCTGCTAAGAAGACGCACACACATAGAGCCGTGATCAGGGTACATAACATTCGATGCTTCAAAAAACGGAAGCCTCCTTTCGAAAAAAAGGAAGTGGATGCGCCGAGATGAATGGCGCACCTCACTTAAAATAGATTCTTTATCTTGTACGAGTTTGATACTTTCTGACGAGCACGAATAGTGATCCGCCGAATAAAAGAATGTACACCCAAAGAAGTGAAGTATCTCCTGTTTTTGGGTTCAGCTGACCTGTCTCAGACTTGGTTTGGTCATCTGATGGCGTAAAGGTCATCTGCTCTGCACCCGTTTCCTCAGGGGCGAGATTCACAAGCTGGCTTGGTTGAGAATCGTGATCATTTGGATTTTTTACAAATCCGATGCTCTCATCGTCTCCGATCACCGTCGCAATTCCGCTTCCTTCACCACTTGCGATGCCTTTCGTATCATAAACAAGTTTGACATCATACTGCTCATAATAATTGGCAGCTGGAATGTCAATTTTCACGCGTGCTGCCTGATCACTACTCAAACTTTTTGCTTCATATTGAATCACTCGTGTATCTGCTTTTTGATCAGCCTTTGCAACTAGCGTCTCTTCAAATTTACCGCCGGTTCCTACTTGGAACGACGTGATGGCTGAGCTGTTCTTCACAGTGTATGAAACGAAATGGCGGCCATTTTTCACCACCAATGTCGCAGGGCTCACGACGTAATCGTTCATGCGAGAAAGCTCATCTTTGTCTGCTTTCTTCATTGAAAAAGGAAGCTTGTACACCCCGTCTTTTAGCTGAACTGTCTCTTGATTCGTTCCGCCGTTCGTTGTGTCTGGTGCTGGTTTATTTGGTTTTGGTGTTTCTGGTGTAGCCGGTGTTTCTTCCTCTATTTGACCGTCCTTCAGTGGAACGATACTTTTTGAATCAAATTGAAAACGAATATCGTACGTTTGATCATAGTGAGCGGCTGCTACTACAATGTGTACTTTTCCGTTAACTGCTTTTTTCAGATCAGACACTTCAAATGAAGCCACTCTTGTGTTCTTTGCTTGATCTGTGCTCACGTTTTTCACTTCTTGATAAGAACCGTTTTTCTCTATTTTCAAAGAATCAACTGACGTATGATCCTTCACCGTAAAGGAAACGGTTTGCGTTCCATTTTTAACGGTTAACGATGCTGGATGTGAGAAGTATTGGCTCATCCGAGATGCCTCATCCTCATCGCCCTTCAGCACACTGTAGTTGATACGATACACACCATCTTTTAATTGGTTCTGCGTCGAATCAACTGGTGTTGTGCCGTTTTGATCATCTGGCTTTGTTTCGCTGTCGCCTGGCGTCGTGCCACTTTGATCATCCGGCTTTGTTTCGCTGTCGCCTGGCGTCGTACCATTTTGATCATCTGGTGTTGTTTCGCTGTCGCCTGGCGTCGTACCGTTTTGATCATCAGGTGTTGTTTCACTATCGTCTGGCTTCGCAGGCGTGACAAGTGTGAGACTGCTCTGATCGAAAGCGATCTGTACGTCATACGCCTCATCATAAATAAAGCCGCCTAAGTCCCAGTAAATTTTGACCCAGCCATTTAATTTGGCTGATACATCGGCTACATCAAATTTGATCACACGCGTATTCGCTGTCTCATCTTCACTGACCGTTTCAGTGGTGACGAGAGAGCCATTTTGTTCGACCTTGAAATCTGTGATTTCTTTGCTTTGCTTCAGCGTAAGATAGGCAGTCGTCTTGCCATTTTCGATGATGAGCTTAGCTGGCTTTTCTGTATACGTATCCATCATGGATGCTTCAGTGCTGCCATTTTTTAAAATGGTGAATCCGGCCGTATATTCACCATCAACCAATGATGCCGCCTGAGCCGTTCCTTGAGGCAGCTGAAACGCAGTCAACAAACTGAATAAAACGAGCAGAATAGCTGTCTGTAGATGAAAAAGACGTTTCAAAAGATGACACTTCCTTCCGTTAATGCTTGATGATCCACTTTCTCGCTAAAAACCCGCCTGAACATAAGACAAGCACAAGGAGCCATCCCATCTGGCTTGTATCACCAGTTTGAGGATTTTCTTCTTGTTTTGTTTTGGTGGATGAATCAGTTGTTTTGGTTGTTTCTTTTGATGATTCTTGATGTTTTGCTGCACCTGCTGTTTCTTTTGAACTGTCAGAAGAAAGTGACTTGATGCTGCTTTCATCGAATTTCAGCTGGATGGTATAGTCGTGATCATAATCAGCCGATTTGACTGTGACATGGATTTTTGACTTGATTGGTTTAGACAAACTCTGTGCTTGGAATTGAACAAGCCTTGTATTGGCTTTCTTATTCGTTGATAGAACCGTCGTATCGACATAGCCACCATTTCCCGGCACTTTAAATTCCGTTACCCAGCTGCTGTTTTTAATGGTCATTTGCACAGTCAGCTTGCCATTTTTCACGATCACTTTTGCCGGCTTCAGCCAGTAATCATTTGCCATCGAAACGGCAGTTCCTTCGGCCTTCATCACAGTGTAATTGACGGAGTATGTACCATCATTTAATGAGGCAGCCTGTGCATTTGAAAAAGGCAGTATAAGTGCCAGCAATAATGCAGCCACAAAGGCTGGCATCCTGATCCATTTTTTCATCAGATGAATTTCCTCCCTTTTTATTGAACAGTTGCTGCATCAAACTTGATGCGAATATCGTAATTGCCTGTATATCCAATGACCGGTACAGTCACACTCACTTTAGCTGGTACAACATCTGTCAGGCTGTTGACATTGAACTCTACCGTTCTCTTATTAGCAGCTGTGTTTGTACTGATCACCTTCGCATCTTTGTAGACACCTTGATCCAATGTTTTAAAGCTTGTAATCCAAGAGCTGTTCGTTAACGTGACTTGCGCTTTGATTTTTCCGTCCTTCACAACAAGCTTAGCTGGTTTTTCAAAATACGTATTTGCTGTTGACGTTGAATCACTGTCTGCTTTCCATACCACATATTGTGCTGAATATTGACCATCTGCTAAGTCTGCTGCTGAGGCAGAGCTAACCGGGGCTAGAGCAAACAATAGAACAAAGCTAAAGAATAATAAGACGTGTGATGCTGAACGAAGTGATTTCATATATATCCTCCTAAATGATATTGATAATTATTCTCAATAGACAATAAAAAAAATAACCTTTATCAGCGTATGAATCACACTCATAAATGATTATGATAATCATTATCAATTGAGTTTAAAAAATAAATCTTTGCTTTCGACAAGTCAAAGATGTCTGCTGCTACATGATGTAGTGATACACGGTTTAGGTAATCTGTCCCATTCATGATACCATGGCATAACCTCCCCATTCCATTACAGGGAAAAGAACCCTCTTCTCCTTGATATTATATGATGAATGAATTTATTGTCAACATCATTTTTCATACTATTGACTTAGATTTCTGGAAAATCACAAAAAAAAAATCGATCAGGGGCACTGATCGAAATCGATTAAGAAGGGACATGTTCACCCTTTTCACTATTTTTTCGCTCTAAAGACCAAGCATACATTTCCCGTATGACTGGTTCAATTTTCTTTCCTTGTTCTGTTAGTTCATATTCAATCCGCACGGGAATGTCGGGATATACTTTTTTCTCAACAAGACCTTCAGCTTCTAAATCTTTCAGCCTTTCTGATAATAACCGTCCGCTGATGTTCATTTCATTTTCTAGCTGACAAAAACGTTTTGGCCCTGTCAAAAGCTGATTGATGATGAGAATCACCCACTTCTTCCCTAAAATCTCCATGGCATCTGTAATTGGGCAGCCATCTACTTGAGCCATACTTTACTCCCTCCTGCTTTTCTCTACTTTTTTTCATTATAACATAATTAATTACTTGAAATAAGTCACTAACTATTATATAGTTTAGTTACTAAAAGTAACAAGGTGATCATTTTTATCAATTTTCAATAAACCATTGAACATGCAGATGCATATAACATGAAGGAGATGACCGAGCTTTGAATACAATAGAGCAGGTAAGATTAGGTGTAACAGAATTACATGTGTCCAGCTTTGAGCGTTCTTTGCCTTTTTATACAGACATTTTAGGTTTTACTTTATTAGAACAGACGGATTCTACTGTCACGCTTGGCAGCAACGCAAAGGAACCAATCCTTGTGCTGAAAGAAGATGTGCAGCTGAAAGAGAAGCCGGATCATGAGCCAGGACTTTATCATTTTGCGGTTTTATTACCTACCAGAAAAAACCTGGGCACATGGCTGGCGCATGTGATCAAAAAAGGCTATCCTTTAATTGGAGCAAGCGATCACTTTTTCAGTGAAGCCATTTATTTAAGTGATCCAGATGGCATCGGCGTTGAGATTTATGCTGATCGTCCTCAGGACATATGGGTAGGTGAGCATGGAGAGCTGAAAGGTGGCGGAAATGCTCCGCTTGATGGAGATGGTCTCCTGCAAGAAGCCGCTGATTCCACCTGGGAAGGACTCCCGGCTGGTACAGTCATGGGACACTTGCATTTCCATCTCAACCCAGAAGAAGCCGATTCCTTTTATGTGAACACGCTCGGTTTTCATATCCGAATGGCTCCCCCAGCCAGCTTATTCGTTGCTGGTGGCGTCTATCATCACCACCTTGCCTTTAATGCATGGGGACGCGGGAGAAAAGGAGCCATTGATCCACGTTTTTCAGGAATTAGAAGCTATACACTGGTTTTCCCAAAAGAAGACGATAGAACATCCGTCGTCGAACGTCTGACAAAAGCAGGTGTTCACATGAACACGACAGGAAAAAGTAACGAATTTATTGATCCATTTGGCGTTCTCGTTCGTTTACAGATTGAAGAAACAGACAAAAAAGAAGGTGCAGAATATGGACAAACACACAGAGGTTAAAACAGCCATTTTAAAAGATAAAATCAAACGAGTACAGCAAGAAGACGGATTTATATATATCACTGGACCTATTAAACTGCCAGTGAATTTAGACGGTAGAACGGTCATGTTTAACTGGTATTCATGGTTAAAAGATGATGGGAAAGAACCATTATCAGATGATGCTTTAATCGAAAGCCTTTCCTCCCGTGAGCTTGCAGATCACCAGCAATCAAGTGTCCTTGTTTACGGAGATTTCGAACATGCTGATGAAGCGCTGATCCGCATGCATTCCATCTGCCACACCGGCGATATTTTCGGAAGCAAACGCTGCGATTGCGGGTTCCAATTGAAACAGTCTATGCGGATGATTGAGGACAATGGAGCAGGCGCACTGTTTTATTTAGCCAACCATGAAGGACGCGGGATTGGTCTTTTCAGTAAAGCCATGGCCTACATCTTGCAAGAAAACGGCTACGATACAGTAGAAGCAAACGAAGCACTAGGCTTTGAAGATGATACACGTCAATATGAAGAAGCGATTGCTGTTCTTCAAACATTGCGTACAAAACCAGTCAGACTTATTACCAATAATCCGAAAAAGACCGATGCTATCAGTCATGCAGGCCTTTCTCTTTCTGGACGGATTCCACTTTGGGGTGATGTCTCTGAGTTCAATGAGAAATACTTGCAGACAAAAATTAACCGCTCAGGCCATATGAAGGCGGATCAAGAGGTGCGTACGATTGCCACATCATGAGCGATATATGAAACTAGCCCTTGAAAATGCCGAAGCAATGAAAGGTCAGACATCTCCCAATCCGCTCGTCGGGGCTGTGATTGTGCGAGAAAATGAAATTGTTGGGGTCGGGGCGCATATGAAGGCCGGCGAACTACATGCAGAAATCCATGCGCTAAAAATGGCTGGAGATAAGGCAAAAGGTGCCACGATCTATGTGACACTAGAGCCTTGTTCCCACCATGGCCGCACAGGCCCATGCGCTGAAGCACTTGTGAAAGCTGGCGTCGAAACTGTTGTCGTGGCGGCACTTGATCCGAATCCGCTGGTCGCTGGCCGCGGGATTGCCATTTTACAAGACGCTGGCATACAAGTTATCACGGGCGTACTTGAACAGGAATCCATTCTGATGAATGAAGTATTTAATCACTTTATTACGAAAAAAACACCTTTCGTGACGCTCAAAGCGGGCATTACGTTAGACGGAAAAATTGCATCTGCTACGTCTGACAGCAAGTGGATTACATCAGAGACGTCCCGTTATGATGCACATCACATTCGCAGTATCAACGATGCCATCTTGGTCGGTGCGCAAACCGTCATTCACGACGATCCTTCATTAACAGCACGGATTCCAAACGGTCATCATCCAATTCGAATTGTCTTAGACTCTAAACTGTCTATCCCGCTGACAGCAAAGGTGGTCACAGATCAGATGGCACCAACATGGATTTTCACAACAAAACAAGCCGATGAAGAAAAACGAGCCGCTTTAGAAGCAGCTGGCGTCAGTGTCATCATGACGGATAGCGATATCCGGGTGCCCTTACAAGAAGTACTTCAAGTGCTCGGAGAAAGAAATGTCTCCTCCCTGATGATTGAAGGCGGCGGACAAATCAATGCCTCATTTTTGGAGCAGCAGCTTGTCGATAAACTCGTCATCTACATGGCACCTAAGCTCATTGGCGGACGACTCTCTCCTTCTTTTTTCGGAGGCGAAGGCATACGCCTCATGAGTGATGCAATTGAACTGGAACAGCTCTCTCTTGAACCACTCGGAAAAGATATAAAGATAACGGGTTATCCTGTTTATCAATAAACAACAAAGCTTGTAGATTGAGTCTGCAAGCTTTTTTCTCATCATTGAATTTGAGGTGATTAAATTGAACATCAAAGGAATAAACCATTTATTATTTTCTGTTTCTGATTTAGAGACATCTATTGATTTTTACACAAAGGTCTTTAATGCCAAATTGTTAACAAAGGGCAGAACGACAGCTTACTTTGATTTGAACGGCCTGTGGCTTGCCCTCAATGTAGAAAAAGACATTCCTCGTCAAGACATCCATCACTCTTACACACACATCGCTTTTTCTATTGATGAGGAGGATGTAGATCCAATGCATAACAAACTAAAAGATTTGAACGTCAACATCTTACCAAGCCGGCCAAGAGACGAAAGAGATCAGAAGTCGATTTATTTCACAGACCCTGATGGACATAAATTTGAATTTCATACAGGAACCTTGAAAGATCGATTGGATTATTACAAACTAGAGAAAACACATATGGAGTTTTATGAATGAAACGCAAAGAAAAACAGAGAGGAAACAACAAGGTGCTATTCGTCATTAAATAGGAAAGATGGTAAAATATACATAGAAACGTGTTGCAAACGATAGTCCTCCCCCCTTCCATACTAAAGGTGTTTTTATGCCTAGAAAGGAGGGGTCAGTTTGAGAACAAAACTTGTGCGTTCACGCGTTGAGAGACGCAAAAACAAAAAGAAAAAAGCTTGTACCTGTAAGTACAAGCTTTGGTTCCTTATCTTAAATTCAATCCGAACTCTAGTCCAGTTCATCATATGGATTTTAGATAAGAGAACGTTCTGAATGAACCCTTAAGATGATAATGAAAAATAAAGCGGCACCTTCATTACCCCTAGTCAAGGTAATGCTGGTTCTATCTCGTTTCTGTTTTTTGGAGGGCTGCTTTATTTTTTCATATTATTTCAGTTTATTCCTCACATTTTAAATTTATACATAGAAAAAGCACACGGTAGTCAGCCGAGTGCCCAAATTAAATTTCTTTTCAGTTGTATGGTGAACGTTCAAGAAATTCACCTTGAAGCTCTCGTGCTTCAGTTTGAAAACTAGTTCAACTTAGTCCGAGTTGAACAAAAAACTTGTGCAACAATATGTTACCATAAGTAACAATTTGTTACCATAGTTAAGCTTATTTTTTAATCTTACTTATTCATTTCAAATGCAGAATTTTCATTATTTCAAATAAATTATACAGCTTTTTGTTATGCAATGAATCAAATAAACTGAACAACACTCAAAATAACTTTCAAGTATAATAACCTGTACTTTTCTTCTAAGCCCTCCTACTTTCTATTGGCAACTGTAAGACCTTATTTAGTTAAATAAAAAAGAATCAGTATATAAAAACTGATTCTTTCTGCATACATTTATCTCAAACAAATCGTATTTAATCCACGAAACGTGTCGTAAAATGTTTCATGTGAAACATCTGTGATCTAATATTGATCAATTTCCCTCTATCAGTCTGCCAAAGCTTTCGGGTGAAAGTCCCGGTGAAATGCGCAGGCGGTGTAAGGACATCATACCTTGTTCTTTCTTCGCATGTCCTGGTTCAGTGGTTACAGCCATTTCATATCCTGCTTCCTTCGCCAACTTCAGCGTGTCTTCGTTATAGCGACCGACCGGATAGCTGACCATGATCGTTTGTTGAGAAAACCGCTGGTCAAAGAATACCTTCGATCCTTTTAATTCTTCTTCCTGCTGCTTCTGTGATAAACGATTGAGCTCTAAATGATGAATGGTGTGACTCTCTATTGAAATACCATGCGCCACCATATCATCCATTTGAGCATCGGTTAAATGATGTGGGCGGCCGATGGACTGCTCGATCATAAAAATCGTGGCTTTCATTCCATATTCCTTTAAAATCGGAAATGCCTTTGTGTAGTTATCCGTATATCCATCGTCAAATGTGATAAGAACATACTTTTCACTTGGTGTCGAATTGGTCGCGAGAACTTGATATGCCTCTTTCGGCGACAGCGTGACATAGCCGTTGTCTTTCAGCCATTTCATATGAGCTGCAAATTCGCTCTTTGGCACACGTAACGAATTACCGCTAGAGATACTGTGATACATCAAGATTGGAAGCGCAACGGGTTCCTTTTGCTGAATCCAGTTTTGTTTGTCTATCTCTGCCGCTTCAATTTGCTGCGTTTCTGTTGTTTCTTTCGTTTGTCCTTGACCCTTTACCTCTTTGATGGCTTGCTGGTTTCCTTCTGTTTGCTGTTTCGTACCCATACAGCCCGAAATGAGCAGCATGACTAAACCAACTGCAAGCCACATACATGTTTTTTTCATTCACCAATCCTGCTTTCTCTTTATCTACCGAATGATTATAACAGAAATTGGTTAATAACTGATATCTATTTTGACAGGGTATACATTTTTTTACACATTTCGATCATTTCAATGGCAAGCAGATGGATGGTCTCTGTTGTGAGCATTTGGTCTTCTGCATGTATGAGCAGTAAAGAAAAGGGAAGCTGTTCCCCTGCCGCCTCTTTTTGTATCAGTGACAAGTGCAGGTCATGGATGCTTCGAAACGCTTCCTCCCCTTTTTCAATCAACTGCTGCGCTGCTTCAAAGTCATCCGCTCTTGCTAGACGAATGGCTTCTACATAATGGCTTCGTGCCTCACCTGCATGGGAAATGATTTGAAAGGCTGCTCCCTGCATTTCCTCTAATACCGTCATCTGCTTCTCCTCCGATTGCTCAAGATTCATTTGCTAGTTTCAGTGCATGTTCTAGAATTTTTTCTCCATTCGCTGTTCCATATAATCTTACATTTACCACATCGACAGGTATATGATAAGGTGCCGCTGTTTTTTCTGCTGCCTTTCTCATAAAGCTAACTTGCGGCCCTAGCAAAATGACCTTTACATCGTCCCCATGCTCTTCTAATTCGTCCGCAATGGCCCCTTCAGGTATCGCATAAATTTCATAATCCAGCCCTTTTCCTTCTGCGGCTGCCTTCATTTTAGATACCACAATCGACGTTGACATTCCTGCTGCACAAGCGAGAATGATTCGCTTCATATCCCATCACTCCTATTGATAAATAAAATCTGGTTCATCCCTTAATTTCCTCGTTTGGATTAATGTCTTGTACCAGTATCCTGACGCTTTCATCTGACGATTCCGTTCATTCTCCAGCTGGATCTCTACTAATCCGTAGCGATTCTTGAATGCATTCATCGGTGAGACATTATCCGTAAAAGCCCACAGCATATATCCCTTGCAGTTTGAACCTTCTTTTTTCGCTTGAAGGGCTTTTTTCAAATGCTGACTGATAAATGAAATTCGGTACTGATCATCAATGATGCCGTCTTCGTTTTTAAACCGTTCTTCCTGCTCGACCCCCATACCGTTTTCAGCCACAAACCACTCGATATTCCCGTATTCCTCTTTTATTCTCATACCCATATCATAGACAATATTCGGATAGATTTCCCAACCTCTGAATGGATTCATTTTTCTCCCTGGGAGCTCAAATAGATCGTAATAATAAGATGGATGAAACGGTGTATTTTCGTTCCAAGCCTTGCTAGGTGCCTTAACGCGATGCGGATAGTATAAATTAAGACCGACCACATCGACTGTATGATCTTTAATGATCTGAAGCTCTTCTTCCGTTGCATCGAAAAGAATGTCATGCTTTTTCAATACATCAAGCAGTTCTTCTGGATACTCGCCTTTAATGGAGGGATCTAAGAACACTCGATTAAAAAACAAATCATACATGCGGGCAGCTTCTTGATCATGTGACGCAGTCGATCTCGCATACGTCACTTCTGGATTGAGAATGACCCCGATTTTTGCACCGGCTGATTCCTTCAAGCCCATTTCCTGAAACAGCTTCACCACTTTTGCTGTCGCCAAGGCTTTATGATAGTTCCACTGCATCCACTTCTTCGTATTTTGCTCGAAAGGATAACGAATAGCATCTAGATACACACGAGTCTGAACAACAATTGGTTCATTAAAGGTAAACCAATGTTTGACCCGGTCTCCATAGCGTTCAAACACCTTTTCTGCATAGAGAACAAACAGATCGACAACATGTTTAGATGACCAGCCGCCGTACTTTTCAAGTAAAACGGCAGGAAGCTCATAATGCTCTAAGCAAAACATCGGCTCTACACCTGCTTCAAGTAATTCATTGATGAAATCATCAATATAACGAGCATAGGTCTCATCTACAATTCCATTCTCGTAATCTATGAGAAATCTCGACCAATTGATCGATGTCCGGTAATGAGATAACCCAATTTCCTTCATAAGGGCGACATCTTCAGGATAGCGCTCGTAAAAATTCGTTGCTCCTGCTGGTCCGTATCCTTCGTGCCATACGTGATACCCCTCCTTATACCAAAGGTCTATATACGAATCCTGATTCGGTTTCTTCCCTTTCCAACCCTCCGTCTGCCAAGCAGAAGCCGCAGCACCTAGAATAAAGTCATTGGGTATGTCGATTTTGTTCATGTTGCCACCTGACCTTTCTTCGTGTGAATTTGAAGTCCTTCCCACATCCCTTGTAAATACATAGCTCCAAGTGCTCGGTCGTATAATCCATAGCCAGGTCTGCCCGTCTCACCAAAGATCATTCGTCCATGATCTGGCCGAACATAGCCAGCAAATCCTTCCTTAAACAATGCGTTCACAATCGCTCCCATATCGAGGCTACCTGCTGACGACAGGTGTGCCGACTCTTCAAAATCACCGTTTTCATACAAATTGACATTGCGTAAATGAGCAAAGTGTATACGCCCTTTTTTGGCATACTTTCTCGCAAGTGAAGGAACATCATTTTTCGCATTACAGCCTAGGGAACCGGAACAAAAGGTCAGTCCATGCTGTGAGCGTTCATCGAGCTGAAGGATACGATCTATTTGTTCTTCACAACTGACAATGCGGGGCAGACCAAATATGTTCCAAGGAGGGTCATCTGGATGCAGTGCCATGTTCATGTTCTCTTCCGCTGCAACTGGAAGGATATTTCCCAAGAAATAGTCTAGGTTCTCAAACAACCCTTCCGCCCCCAATGCCCTGTATGCAGCCATCAACTTTCTCATTTCTTCCTGCGTATAAGACATATCCCACCCTGGTAAGGAAAGTCGATCTTTTTCTATATCCATCTGTTCAAGCTGATGCTGAAAATAAACAAGGGTCGTCGATTGATCAGCTAGTGGGAAATCAAGCTGTGTTCGTGTCCAATCAAGGACTGGCATGAAGTTATAACAAATGACCTTCACACCATGCCTTGCTAATCTCCGAATATTTTCTTGATAATGCTCGATATAAACATCCCGGCTAGGCTTTCCCAACTTAATATCTTCATGGACCGGGAGACTTTCTACGACTTCAAAAGCAAGATCGTGACGTTCGACTTCCGCTTTTAAATGAGCAATACTTTCCTCCGGCCACAGATCACCAGCCGGCACATCATAGACTGCACTGACAATCCCTTTCATGCCGGGAATTTGCCGAATATATGAAAGGGAGACAGGATCTTCTTTGCCATACCATCTAAATTGCATGTTCATTCATGAGCCCTCCTTCTATTCTGAATCAGGTGCTGCTTCTGGCTTCCGGTTGGATAAGAGAACAAAAGGTAAATAGATGAAAACAGCGACAACAATACAGATAAGCTGTGTGATGACAGCCCCCATACTGCCAGCGGTAGACAGCCAAGCATTCACAATCGGAGGTGTCGTCCACGGCACCATCACCACCGCTTTCCCCGCAAAACCTGTAGCGGTTGCGATATAACCAATCGTACCTGTCACGAGTGGTGTAACGATAAACGGAATTGCCATCACAGGGTTCAACATGACAGGTAATCCGAAAATAACTGGTTCATTGATGTTAAACAGTCCAGGTCCTGATGAAAGCTTGGCAATGCTACGCATCTCTTCCCTTCTTCCTGCTATAAAAATGGCGATCAACAGACCAATCGTCACACCCGAACCACCAATGCTCATATACACATCCCAAAATGGCATCGTGATAATATTTGGAATCTCTTTGCCCTCTTGAAATGCTGTCATATTCACTGCAATTGATCCTAATAACAGCGGCTCGCGAATTGGTTTAATCATTTGGTTGCCATGTATACCGATCACCCAGAAAAATTGAGCCACAAACATTAACGTTAAAATACCAGGCAGTCCCTGCACAACACTTTCAAGTGGACGCTGCACGACGTTATACACCGCTTCATGCAAATAAATGCCTGTCACACGATGAAACGCAAACCCGAATGAACTAATGATTGTAATCGTAATAATTGATGGGAAAAGTGAAGAAAAAGACGTCGCCACATTTGATGGAACAGAATCTGGCATCTTAATTTGCAGCCACTTCACCTCGGTAAGCTTACAAAAGATCTCTACAGAGACGATGGCAATGATCATACCCAAAAATAAGCTTTTTGGATCGGAGAATTGCCTCGCCAGCACATCGACAACCTCACGCATCGATCCATCGACTTCAAGAAGAAGTGTGGTCGGAATAACGGATATAAATGAAATCAATGCCATTAATCCTGGGAATAATGATTTATGTCCATTGATTTTCCCAAGCTCAATCCCGATGAGGAACACAGCCCCGATCGTTAAAAAGTTCAGCGTGGCATAATTGATTGCCTTCATAATTGGCTGAAGCTCTGCTAAAAACCTGAATATCTCAAAATGGGCAAGCCCCGTTTCCGGGCTCATGATCATATTTGCGACCAGTACAGCAAATGCCCCCGTAATGATAATTGGCATTAATGTGACAAATGCTTGCTTAATCGCCATAATATATTTCTGATTTGTAATACGATAAGCGACATGTCCCATGACGTCGGCCGCTCTCTCTTTAAAGCTCATGATCCGTCTCCCCCTTTACAAAAACTCGTGATCATCCTCCTTTTTGATGTTATTTTAAAAGCGCTTTCATTAACATCCAATCTTTTTCCTCACAGATGCGGAAATGGGTATCCTTTTTTTTCATCTGACTGTTCCAACACGTGCAGCGCCGCCGTCAGTTCTTCAAATGAAGCAGCTTTGATGATTTGCTCCACCACTTCCTTCTGCTCTGTCAAACGCACAAGAAATTGATAAAGTGACTGCAATTCTTTCTGATACGTCTTCTGTATACTTAACAAACAGACGACCTGTACCCGCTCTTCGCCCCACAGCACTGGTTTTCTCAACGTACAGATCGCACAAAACGTATCATCTGTTGCCGGTTTGATTGGGTGAGGAATTGCGACCAAATGACCGAACGACGTAGGTGACACTTCCTCTCTTTCCAGCAATAGCTGTTCAAAATCATCGGGGATTCGGTTTTGTTCCTGCAATACATTCACGAAAAATTGAAGAACCTCTTCCCTTGTTTGTAGATCTTGCTGAAAAAAAGTCATCTTCGGACTGATATATCGCAAGACACCCATTTCTTGTGACCCCTGTACAAATCGTTTCAGCCTCAACATATCGTCTTCACTGAGGATCGTATGTACATCAATCACTGGCACAGGTAGTGTATTCTGAAGAGGGATGGTACTAATGATCAAATCGATACTTCTCAAGTCATACGACAAAAGGTCACTGACACTTGCAGTTCCAGCAATCTCTAGCCTTTCGCTAAAGGCGGCCTTCAGCTTATGAAGAAGAAGCTGACTGCTCGCGACACCCGTTGCGCACACAATCAAGCATTTTTTTCTCACAGTCTGAGTTTTTGTCCGCTCTATGGCAGCACCAATATGCAGCGCCAAATATCCGATTTCATCTTCATGAATCTCTACATTCTCTTTTTCCTTCAGCCATCTTCCCATATGAACACCTGCTTCAAAAGCAATCGGATAATGCCTTTTTATGTCTGATAAATAGGGGTTACGGATGTTCATATCATATCGGAACCGATGAATCGCTGATCTCAGGTGAAGACTTAGCCCCACAATCAATTCCTTGTCTGTCTGAATATCAAGTGACATCTGCTCTTCGACATAACCAAGTAATTGGTGAGTTAAACGGAAATGCTCTTCATCAAGCATGTGAAATAGCGTGTGGCCCGTTTCTCCATACGCCATCATTTTCGCCCCCATTAAATGAATCGCAATATAGGCCATTTCAGATAATGGAAAATCTATCCCGAGTACGTGACGCATATCTTCTGCCATTTGCCTCGCCACTTGAAAAGCGGGCTGTGTTTGAATGTCTTTGAGTTCTCCTTCCGGCATCATGACCAATTTTTTCTCTTCAATTCGTTTGCACGCAATGGCGATATGTGTCACTAAGTTGCTTAAACCGATCTCTGACACATGAAGACCGCTTGCCTTTGTACGTGAACGCACCATATCTTGAATCAATTGATACGTTTCTTCAGGTAAAAGGGCAGGGTTCGGATGCTCCTGCTGAAACACATGCTCAGCTAGACAATATCTTAATCTCATTTCATCTCCAGTCAGCCTCAGTCCATATTTAGGTCGGTGTGCAACAGAGAGTCCATGTAAAGAAAATAGATGCTTGACTGCTTTCAGGTCATTTTTCACAGTAGATTCACTCACAAATAATTCCTCGGCCAATTCATCTAATTTCATATAGTCTTCAGACAATAAAAGCCTTCTCAATAAATAAGAGATACGATCCTCCGGCTGATTGGGAATGACTTGATTCTTTTTTTCATTTCTTTCTCTCATTGAGTTTTTCAAAAAAATACGAAATGCTCCATAATCTTCGACAGTCAATGTATACCCTGCTCCACGTTTCATATGAAGTGTTGCCCCATGTGCTTCTAATATTGATTTAAGCGCTTTCATATCTGTTCGAACTGTTCGTGATGTGACCCCTATCAGGCGTGCAATTTCTTCACCTGTCAGCTCCTGCTCTGCCTGCATTAACCGCCTCAACAGCTCCTCCTGACGTAGAGATAACATAGACTCCCCTCCCTTGGTCAATTACTTTTGCCTATCATCATAAACGAAAATAGAACTCTTTGCCCAGTTTTTCTTTCCGGCCGGGAACTTTGTTATGGCTCAAACGTATGAATATGAAACAAGAGGAGGGATACATCATGTTTGTGATCATGATCATACTAGCTTCTTTAGGCGCCATTGCCGCCCACATGTTTACACCAAAAGATAAGCGTTCATCTTCTAAGCATTCTGCACATCACAGTTCAACAACCAGTAACTATACTGATTCGTATACACATCACGCTTCTGATGCCTCCTGCGGTGGTGATTCAGGTGGTAGCGGCGGATGTGACTAAACCAAAAAAACAGCCGCTTGTTCAGCCGGCTGTTTCGTTTTTATTAAAGAGCTTTCCAGCCCCGTTCAATTAAATGTTTGACATCCTTTGCAAAATCCTCGCCTTTTTCCATCACATCTTGGGCTCTTCCTGCAAAATTACTAGCGACAGCGAGTTCCATTTTTTTTAACTCAAAGTGCATAATTTTTTGGTCTATCTCCGTAATATAGGTTTCATACTCATTGTTCACAATGTCGTGTAGCACGTGATAGGCTTCTTTCCGATGACGGTGAAAGTCCGTTCCTCTCTCACCTTTCCATGACGAATCTAGAGCAGGCTTCTTGATTTCCTTTATGTCAGACTGCGCAAGATCTTGTTCTGTTCGAATATTAATTTTGGCTGTCTTTAACCGAGAGATCATTTCGTCAAATTCTGCACGTTTGTTTTCAATCCCCATATGCAGATGGTGCAGCATCTCGGATAAACTCATGTCATCCACCTCTATTAGACCTCATAAGAAAGCACGGCGTCAGAGTTTTTGAAACCGAGCAGATCATCTGCTTTTTCCAGTCCTGACATTTCTATCGTTCGCTTTCATTAAGTATAGTATAAGGTGAAAAGCCTTAGGCTTAAATAGGGAAAAGGTGTCCTTTTAACATGGTGTTTGGAAGAAAAACGGAATAATATAAGGTCATAAATCCCGAATTATATATGAGTCTTTACGACTATATTTTACATCGTACTCAGCTACGTTATCAATAAAACGATTGGGGCTTATGATTTTGCCGCAATCGCTTCATCCTGTTCTTTTAGCGTCTTCACATTTGAGCGTGTATCCTGAACGTTTTTGATCAAGGCTTCTTTAAAACTTGAGACCATTTCTCCCACCTCAGCTTCACGTGCCGTCCACTTGGTCACAAATTCAAGGCTGTTTTCACCAGCTTTATCTGCTGCTTTTTTCATTGTTAAAGCTTCAACTGCTTGGGAGACTTCATCTAGTTTATCCATAACTGTTTGGTAGTTTAACTTAATTTGTCCCATTGTGATATCCTCCAGATTTAGTCAGCATGAAGCTCGCTTACAAACTGCTCCATGCTTTTGAGATCAAACGTTTTGCGTCTTCTACTGCGTCTTCTCCTTTTTCAGCCAAACGTGCGGCATCTCCAGCTAAAGAGCTGGCAAAGGATAAGGCAGCCTGCTCTGCTTCTAGTGTACTGATTTTGAATTCGATTCGGCTCACGTAGCGTGGGTATTTATCGCTTACGATCGTTTGCAGCGCATCATGCGCTTCATTTCGCTCTGATTTGAAATCTTGGCTCCGCTCACCTTTCCAAGAGGCCCCAAGCTTTGGCTGCTTGATTTGTTTTAGGTCTGTTTCTGCGGAATCTTGTTCACGTTCAACCTTACTTTTTGCCTTTTTGAGTCGAGCAATTTTCTCTTCGATCTCTGCCTTTTTATTTGAAATGCCACCGTTAAGGGCAGACAGCATATCCGATAAGCTCATATGGGTTCCTCCTCCTGTCAAAAATAAAAACGCTGCTTAGAGTCCCTCTAAACGAGCGTAATGGTGAATCGCGCTTTTTCCAATATTGTTATTATAAGGTTCAAAGACTCATGTTTGAATAGGGATTTGTGCCCTTTTTATGGTATAAATATGCTTTCAATCTGCTTCATACCACACCTTAAGACCTCTTTTATAGGGGGTCAAAATACACATCCTTCCTTCTGGTAACACACATAGTCTTACGGTCCTAGGACAAACAAAAGCCGCCCAGGGGAGGGGCGGCTTTTGCAGTGGCTTATGATGCCGATTCTTCTGAGTCTTGTTGATTTTTCACGTACCAAATGAATTTCCCTGTATATCCGTAGATGATGGCAAGACCAATGGCAACAAAGCTCAGCCACATAAATGGTAAATAAGAGAATGTCGAGACGCCTAGAATCCCTGCCATGTAAATTCCGTTATCTGACCATGGAACCATACCAGACGTCATTGTTCCACCGACTTCAGCGTTTCTAGATAGAACGCGTCTGTCTATTTTCAATTTATCGTAGCTTTTTTCCATAATTTTCGGTGTAAGAATTAATGAAACGTACATCGCACAGCCGAAGATATTTGCGAAGAATGCAACAACAAGTGTAGATAGGGTTACATTTCCTGCATTATATAATTTCTTCTCGAAAGTAGCGACAATTACTTTTAAGATGCCGAGATATTCAAGTACACCACCAAAACCAAGTCCGAGAATAATGACCACTAGAGATCCAAGCATATTCACAATACCGCCACGATTTAACAGCGTATTTAAGAAATCTACATCTGAATTAATAGAGAAGCCATTGTATGCTGAACCAATCGCATCTGCTGGATTCATTCCTTGGAAAGCCATTGCCCAAATGGCTCCTAAAAGTGCACCAATCGCAATAACTGGCATTGAAGGTTTCTTAAATACGAGCAGTAATACAACCACTACTGCTGGGATGACCATCCAAATGTTGATTGTGAATGTATCATGAAGGGCATTTTTCAAAAACTCTACTTTACCTTGATCAATGTTGCGTCCGCCATACATAAAGCCTGTAATCGTAAACATTATCGCTGTAATCACAAAGGCTGGTATGGATAAAACCATCATTGCTCGAACATGCGCCAGCACGTCCACTTTTGAAAGAGACGAAGCGAGCACTGTACTATCTGATAATGGGGATAATTTATCTCCAAAATAAGCACCGGATAAGACGGCCCCTGCTACAATCGGAAGTGGAATCCCAAGACCTTCACCAATTGCGATCATCGCAATCCCTGCCGTTCCAACTGTACCCCAAGAAGTTCCTGTTGCAATGGACATGATTGCACAGATGACCAGTGTAGCTAATAAGAAAATGTTAGGGTGAATGAATTCTAGACCATAGTAGATGAGCGTAGGAACAACTCCACCTGCAATCCATGTTCCAACAAGTGCACCTACTGCAATTAAGATCAAAATGGCTTCTAACCCATTCGAAATCCCTTTTGTGATCGCATTTTGGAGATCCTTATAGGAATGCCCTAAACGAATTCCTAAAGCAATAACCATAAACCATGAGATAAACAATGCTAGCTGAATATCTAATTTGAAGTAAAGAGTGAATGATAAAACAATTGCTAAAAATAAGCCAAGTACAGACACGACTTCTAAAATAGACGGTAGACGTGGTGTTTTCATTTTGTTTCCTCCCTTTGTGCGTGCGTTAAGCGTTTTCAAAATATTGTGAAAAAAGTGTGTCAATTCGAAAGAAAGTGAATTGCCTGTTTTTCTCTATTTCACAGGCAATTCCACATATTAATAAAATAAAATTTTTGATATTATTATCGCTCTAGGAGCTCTGCACCCGCAATACCAGGCTTTGTCATCTCGTAAGGATTCAAAATAATATCAAGTTCTTCTTCTGTTAACACATCATTTTGCAGGCAAAGATCTCTGATCGATTGTCCTGTTAAAATGGCTTCCCTTGCGATTCTAGCCGCGGCTTCATAGCCTAAGTGAGGGTTTACCGCTGTAATGACACCTGCACTTTTTTCGACATATTCTTTCAAACGTTTTTCATTTGCTTCGATGTCCGCTAAACAATGATCTGTGAACGAGCGGAATCCGTTATTCATTATACTAATAGATTGAAGCAAGTTAAAGACCAGAACAGGCTCCATCACATTTAACTCAAGCTGGCCTGCTTCAGAAGCAAGACAGATGGTGTGGTCGTTCCCAATGACCTGGAATGCGATTTGGTTAATGAGCTCTGCCATGACTGGATTGACTTTTCCAGGCATAATGGATGATCCCGGCTGACGGGCTGGCAATGCAATCTCAGCAAGACCTGCACGTGGGCCAGATGCCATTAAGCGAAGGTCATTCGCAATTTTAGACATGTTCATCATGCATACTTTTAAGGCAGCCGATACTTCTGTGTATGCATCTGTATTTTGCGTCGCATCTACGAGGTGCTCTGCGCCTACTAATGGCAGTCCAGAAATATCAGCAAGCTTCTTCACTACGATTTCGATGTAGCGAGGATCTGCATTGAGGCCTGTCCCAACAGCGGTCGCACCCATGTTTACTTCATATAAATGCTGTTTTGATTGGTTGATTCGTTTAATATCACGGCTGAGCACACGGCTGTATGCTTCAAACTCTTGTCCTAAACGGATCGGAACAGCGTCTTGTAAATGAGTACGCCCCATTTTGATGACATGATCGAATTCTTTTGCTTTCTTTTGAAATACGTCCTGCATGGCCTGCATCGTCTCAAGTAAAATGTCTAACTGCTTGAGCACTGCAATATGGATCGCCGTTGGGAACGAATCATTTGTCGATTGTGACATGTTCACATGTGTGTTTGGACTTAAATGAATGTATTCGCCCTTTTGATGTCCCATGATCTCGAGGGCTCTGTTTCCAATGACCTCATTGGCATTCATATTCATAGACGTTCCTGCGCCGCCTTGAATCGGGTCTACGATGAAATATTCATGAAGTTTGCCTTCAATCACTTCATCTGAAGCTTGAACGATTGCATTTCCAATTCCTTCATATAAACGTCCGACTTCCATATTGGCTTGAGCTGCTGCTTTTTTGACAATGGCAAATGCTCGAATGAGTTCTTCATGCATGCGATATCCTGTAATCGGGAAATTCTCTTTTGCACGAAGCGTTTGAACACCATAATACACGTCTGCGGGAATTTCTTTTTCACCTAGAAAATCCTTCTCGTAACGATAAGTTGCTTGAACCATCTCGTATGACCTGCTTTCTATAGAATAGTTAAATCACTAAATCTTCTGCGATTGGCGTTTCCATAATCTTTTTCACTTCTCGTGGATCTGTTGTTTTACCTAATGCCCACATGAGCTTTGGCACGATGGCTTCTGTGTTCATGTTTCTTGAACGAGCAACCAGTTCTTGATTGATTTTACGTCCTACTTCATACACACTCATGTCTTCTCCTTCTTCGAGACACTGAGTGGTGATCACAACAGAAATGCCTTCTTCCAGCAATTCGTTGATTTTTTCTAAAAGGTTTCTTCCTTCGAAAGGAATTCCGCCGCTGCCGTAGCTTTCAATGACGACTCCTTTGTACAACCCTTTGATTGAATCTAAAAACTCAGGCTTCAGTCCTGGATGCAGTTTTAATAAACAAACGTCTGTGTTCAAGGATGCATCTAATTTAAGCGGTTTCATTGATGATCTTTTTACTTTGCTATTGTATTCAATTTGATGATTTTCAATCGATGCAATATATGGGTAGTTAATACTTTCAAATGCATCGTAGCTTTTCGTTCTTAGTTTGATTGCGCGAGTTCCTTGAATGACTCTGCCATCAAACACGACGTATACGCCGCCAACACCGTCACATGCAAAACGAATCGCATCTGTAATGTTTTTCTTCGCATCTGTTTTCTTAAACGTAATTGGGATTTGTGATCCTGTAATGACAATTGGCTTATCAGGATTTTGCAGCATATACGATAGTGCTGCTGATGTATAGGCCATTGTGTCCGTACCATGCGTGACGACAAATCCGTCATATTGATCATAATTTTCATAAATGGCTGTTGCGATATCAACCCAGTATTCAGGCTGCATATTGGTACTATCTATACTCATTAGGGACTTTGTGTCCATTGTGTAGTCTGCATTAATTTCGTTTAAATAGCTTAAAAGGTCCTCAGCTTTAACACCTGGAGCTAAACCATTTTCACTTTCTACAGATGCAATCGTCCCACCAGTGGTTAAAAGCAATAATTTCTTCAACAGGTCCACCTCTTTCAGTAAAATTACTTCGTTTGTCACACATATTATAAGCCAGCTTGTGCTATTCTATAATATACGCTTTACGCGTACCTTCATTGCCATTATAGTCACATAACGCGAATTAATCAAGAAATTATTACGCATAACGCGTACACTCTTTGTCAAAATATGATATACTGTTGTTGTATATAAAGGAGCGTTCATGTATGATACTCGATCGTTTAACCACCCTTAGAAAAAAGAAAAAATGGTCTCTCCAGCATACGGCAGATCGCCTAGGTATCGCCAAAAGCACCTATGCCGGTTACGAATCTGGGTACCGACGACCTTCGCTTGAAGCAGTGAAACTGCTGGCTGATTTGTATGATACGTCCATTGATTTTTTACTTGGTAGAACGGACGAGCCAGAGATCCAACGCAAAATCTCTGATATCAAAATTGAGCTGACGGAAGCAAAAGAAGGAACCATCCATGTAGACGGCGTTCCACTAACAGATGAAGAAATTAAACAGCTTGTTGCCTTTATTCGGGCGAAAAACACTCTGAAAGTATAAACAACACAAAAAAGAGAGGTCCCTGTCATAGAGGGACCTCTCTTTTTCTGCTTACGACAGCTCACTTAATTCCTCTAACCGCCGCTTCGCTTCTTCTTTATTAAAGGAACTATAATAGCGATAATTCTCATCATCTAAGATGCGGTAATGCTGGCTTAGTACATTTTGCTGGAGACGAAACGTACCTTTTTTCACAGACGTCCGCCACCAAACCTTTCCGCCAATCGTACGTTCAACAGATAAATGCAATTCATCGTGTGCGACGACTTCCAAAATCTCAAGCGGATCATCCCCAAGTGTCCCTTTTAAAATGTCACTATCCCTGAATAATGCACATACGGCCGCAGATTGCGTCCAGTTGAGGCGAAGACGATTCTTTTCTACCTGCTGCAAATGCCGTTTGGATAGCCCAAGCACCTCAGCCATGCGGTCCTGTGTATAGTTTTTTTCTTTTCGAATTCGTGCCATTTGTTCTGTGACGAGGTCGATTACCATTTCTTTGTCCATCTCTCATCACCTCTTGATTGTTCAGTCTTTACTGACATCATACACGATTTCTTAAAAAAAGTGGCGTCTCACCTCATGGAATGATGGCGAAAACATCTATTGATTCTGCTTTTCACCATGACCATGCTGCTGTTTCCAATTTTCTTGGGCAGTCTCATGTAAATATGGATAAATGTTTTGTTTCACCGTTTGCTCAAATACTTCTTCATCTAAAATACTGTACGCCGGAATCTTGATCAATTTCCCATCCATTTTCCGAATGAGCACATCCATGAACAGAAATCCCCTGATACTGTAACGATGCCTGCGCATATCAATAGATTGAATGTCTTGAAAAGGGATTGTTTGTTGCCGGTATAAAACAGCGCCATTCTCTCCTCGCTGAATGCGAAAAATCACATTTCCCCTCTTCGTAAAAGCCGGAAGAATCATCAAAAAAGAGATCCACCCATAGACAATGCCTAATAATCCGCCTAAAAATAAAAACAACGTATAATTCGATTCAAATGTAAGAGCTTCTGAAAATAACCAAATACCGATGATGCCAAACCCGCCCGTTGCTAAGAATGCCCATACTCTTAGAAAGGGTCTGCTCCTCACTTCTATTACTTCACTTGGATTCAAGCGTCATTCTCCTTTTCTCCATTAGAATATAGAACGTAATCCGTCTCTATGAGCCGTTTCTATCCGAAATTCATTTTCCTTCATGCCCGACACTAGCCAAGAATGCTTCTGCCCCGGAATAACAAATATCATAGACTCTACATCCGGCGTATTATTTTTATCATAAGTGACCTTCATCAAAGAATCCATTTTTCCTTTTCTGACCCTTACATCAGAAACAAATGCCCGCACAAGCTCTTGGTTCTCTGCTTTATTTAGAAAAGAAGGGCAATCCTCATTCCCTTGACTGGCTTGTTCTAACAGCAGTTCAAATTCTTCCGCCTGCAAATTCATGACTGGTGTGAGGTGATCACTCATGTGTATGTTCAAAAAGGTTGTCACTTGCTCCACAGTCTGCTGATCTTCTTTTAGTTTGTGAATCTGATGCACTTGTTGATCATAAAGCGTATGATGCGCATACACACCTGCCTGAGTCGTATGAAAGGACGTACTGACCTCTTCATCTAATGCACCAAACCTTGAAGCTTTCACGGTATGTGATGCATCATTCATGGCTTGAATGAAATGCCGGTATTCTTCTTTATAACGGTATTGTCTATTTCGAAATTCCAGCACGTCTTTTGCCAGCAAAGAGCGACATGCAATTTCAAATAAAAATCCAAGACGTTCATCCTCTACATCTGGATAATAGGCTTCCTTTAAAGACATCCCTTGCTCAAAATAGCCTTCACTGTAAAAACTAAAGATGAGTTCCTCGATACTTAGACTTAGCTGATCCAACTTGATCTCTCCTTATCCAAAAGAAAATGCGCCCTTCAAGAAATCACCTGCACCTTTCAACAGCGAATCTGCGGTTTCTTTTGTTTTTTCTATTCCTTTATGTATCACCTGATTTGCTTGATCAATGGTGTCATTGACTGCTTTAACACCTTGACCTGCCAGTTCAAATGCTTTTTTTCCTTTATCGACAACCGCATGAATTGGGTCTTTTAATTTCACTGCGACCTGTTCTGCAAAACCAGAAGTAAGCTTGGCGACTTTTTCACCAATAAAGCCACCTACTGCTGATCCTATCGCACCGCCAACCACTGTTCCAATCGGTCCTGCAAAGCTTCCAAGAGCGCCGCCCACAACGGCACCTGCAACAGATCCGCCTGCAATAAAGACCGTATTATTCACTGCATTTCCAACAGCCTTTGCATTTTCACGCTTGAGAACTTCTGGCTGATCCCCAAATTCCGCATAGTTCTCCGCAATTTTCAGACCGCAGCCAACCGTTTCTGTTGCACCCGTGACGACCGTTGCAATGATGGCATTTCCTTTCGCAAACCTTGCACCATTTTTCAGAACAGACTTGATACCAGCTGTGTCCTTCCAATTGATACTTCCTTTTGTGAAATCACGTACACTGTTCGTGAACGCAACTGTATCGCTAGGATAAAATTTCGTAAATTTCTTATGGACCAGGTCAGCCATCGACCAATTCGACCGTTTTAATAATTCTTTTTTGCTCAGCCAAATCCTTGCCAGCCGGTCAAATCTCGTTCCTTCTACCCGTCCGGTCACATCAAGAAGGAGCTTTGAATGTTGCGCAGCATAGCGGCCATTTTCTTTAATAAAAGTCGTCATGCCAAGCCCATAGTATTTTGCCTGCATCATCACAATACCAGCTAAGCTCGTGAGTGTACCATATTGATCATACAAACTGTACATTTTCCTTAAAATATCATCAGCTTCGACCATTTTATCCGTTGCATGACGAATGGCAATGTCGTCACTGCTCAATTTGCTCATTAAGGCTTGTCCAGAACCCCATGCATCTCCTACTCCAGAAAAACAGCTTCGATAACGGGGATCACAGCCTAGGATGAGGCCATCCAGTTCACTATGTAAATCGTGGTGCTTTGTTTCGATGGCCGAAAGCTCTCCTACAAAATCATTCGCCAGCCCTGTCAGCTGATCTGGATCTACTACAATGTCACGCGCCATCACATCATCTCCCTTCTCTGTTTCTTTCTCTCCGTTCTTCTCGCCTTTTTCGCTCAAGCTCTTCCATTCTGGCGATTTCAGCTTTACGTTCCTCGATTTTGACAGCAGCATCCCGCAGTTCCTGACTTGTTTCAAGCAAGTCCTTTTCAAATTGATCATAGCGTGCCACTGTTTCCTCAAAGCTTTGATCAAATTTATCTCTTGCTTCCCCTTGCCAGCCTGATCCAACTGCCTTCAGCCGATTCTCAAGCAGCTGCTTCGACTGCCGAATGCCATCAGCAGCTTCCTGGAACTTTTGAGCGAGTGCAAGTGTTTGACTAGAATCCAACTTTCGCACCCCTTTCTCCCAAATTAACGTACAAATGGATGATTTTATATGTCCTCATTATAAATAAAAAGACACCCAAAAAAATCACCCTAAAGAACCATTCAGCACATCGCAAAATAAAAGTAGGTCTTTTTCCTCTCTAATTGTCAGAGAAAGCCTTTCTTGTTATGAAGCGCATTCAAGACATGATAAAATGAACATATTCTACAAAAGGAGTGACGTATTGATGAAAGAGGAAATGATCCAGCGATTCACAAGTTATGTAAAAGTGGATACACAGTCTGATGCAGACATAGAGAGCTGCCCATCCACTGAAGGACAGCTAAACCTAGCAAGGCAGCTAGTTGAAGAGATGAAATCCATCGGCATTCAAGAAGTGACAATGGATGAAAACGGTTATGTCATGGGCACGATTCCATCTAACACAGACAAAGAAGTGCCAACCATTGGCTTCCTGGCTCATATCGACACAGCCACTGACTTCACTGGCAAGAACGTGAAACCGCAGATTCATGAGAACTATCAAGGCGGGGACATCACGTTAAACGAAGATCTACATATCGTATTATCTCCAGCGCAGTTTCCAAATTTACAAAAATACCAAGGACATACGCTCATCACGACTGATGGCACGACCCTGCTTGGTGCAGATAACAAAGCTGGTATCGCAGAAATTATGACCGCCATGCATTACCTGATTGAGCATCCAGAAATCAAGCATGGAAAAATTCGTGTCGCCTTCACACCAGATGAAGAGATCGGCAGAGGACCTCACAAATTCGATGTTGATGCCTTTGGCGCTTCTTATGCTTATACGATTGACGGCGGCCCGCTAGGAGAGCTTCAATATGAAAGCTTCAACGCCGCAGGTGCAAAAGTATCAATTAAAGGAAACAACGTCCATCCAGGGACAGCAAAAGACAAAATGGTCAGTGCTGCAAAGATCGGCATGCTCTTTCACAACAAACTTCCTTCAGATGAATCTCCAGAATACACAGAAGGATACGAAGGCTTTTTCCACCTCACAAGATTTGTAGGAGAAGTAGAAGAAGCAGAGTTGCAATATATTATTCGTGATTTTGATAAAGAGAAATTCAACAAGCGCAAAGCACTATTTGAAAAAATCGCAAACGACTTAAAAGCAGTCTACGGCGAAAACAGCATCACCCTTAGCATTCAGGATCAATATTACAATATGAGAGAAAAAATTGAGCCAGTTAAACATATCGTAGACATCGCTCATGAAGCCATGGAAAACCGCTCAGTGACACCTGTCATTGAACCAATCCGCGGCGGTACAGATGGCTCACAGCTTTCATATAAAGGACTTCCAACGCCAAACATCTTTACTGGCGGGGAAAACTTCCATGGTAAATATGAATTCATCTCTGTAGAGAACATGCTGAAAGCGTCAGAAGTGATCGTGGAAATTGCACGTTTATTTGAAGAAAAAGCATAAACATGTTTACAACCGTTCCTGTTCGGGAACGGTTTTTTAATAAAAGTTTACAATTTTCTGAAACTTTTATGACACTTAATCGTACTAATAGAGACAACCCCAGAAAAATTCTTCTTGACGAGTGAAATAACTGGAAATATAATAGTTAAAAACAACCAGTATTTTAGACCTAAAAAAGCAGCCAGAATAAACCTTTAGAACTAAACGCTATTTGCTAACTATTTTCAGTTATAAACATCACTCACCCTGTCTACACTTAAAGAATAGGATGAATTGGAGGAATGTCATATGATGATTTTATTGATTATCGCTTCACTTTGCTGCTACTTACTATTCTCTTTCAAAAAAGATAACCGCACCCAAAAACGAAAAAGCGCAGAGCTTTCGGAGTTTGAAATCTTTCGTATGCGCCGCCACTACAACGGCAAACGCCGTCACCCACTAAACGATGCACCCAAACAAGTATAAATGTAAAAAGAAGGGCCTCATCACCAGGGGCTCTTTTTATGTATAAAAAAACGACCAAATTCATGGCCGTTTCTCTTGTTTATTTATACACCTTCGCAGGTACTTGAATCATAGGAATTCCTACATAGTACGGTGAAATTTCATATGGCTGGAAGACAACAGCGATTCCCTTTTTCGTGAAGTAGTACTGCGTGTCGTAGCCGATTTGAATATCGCTTTTTTTCAGATTCGCATAGAATTTACTTTTATGCTTCTTTGTGTAGTTATAGATATAATCTCTTACTTTTGTACGCTTTTTCTTTGTTTTTACCACATCTGTAAAGTACAGTTGCTTTGTTTTTTTCTTTGTTAACACATAGTTCATGCTCGTAACCATCGTATCCCCGTGCATACTACCGTCATTCATGTAATCATAGTTTAGGATACTTAGTTTCTTCCCATTGTTAAATTTCGTTTTAAACGATCTCTCGTATGTGATCTTCCCAATGCCTTCTTTTTTCGCTTCGTCCTTTAAGAACAAGTACGTAGAATAGGAAAATGCGATATCTTCTTTTAAATCATGGTTGATGGTTTTCATATGCGCTTTACTAAGGTTTTTCACCTGTGCATATTTAAACGTTTTTTTCTTTTTATAATAGTGTGTGCTTACTTTTGCTTTTTTCACTTGTTTGGCATCCGCAGATCCAACTGGCGCAAACAATGAAACAATCAGCGAAAAAATGAGCAGGCTGATCGTTAGGCCTTTTTTCATTGTCATAGTAAAAACCCCCATTTTTGTCTATTACCAATTGAGTATACCATGACAAAAGAACCAAAAGAAGTGTTCTTTTCCATATTATTCTTTATTTTTCATGTGAGGTTTGTTTACCGTTTTCATAAGTTCCTGTATGCTTAAGATAGAATGTTAGATGAAGTGTGGTGTTTATCATAGAAGAGAATATTTTTAGTCATATCCGGACAACATTTCATAGTTTGTCCCCTACCCAGAAAAAGATTGCCAATTACATTTTACAAAACCCTCAGAAAGTTGTGCTTCATTCGATTAGTGCACTCGCTGCTGAATGCAACACAAGTGAAACGACGATCTTTCGTTTTCTGCGAAAAATCGGCTATGAGTCCTATCAAGTGTTTCGTGTCCATGTCGCGCAGGATATTGCGACCAATACACCTCAATCTATATACGGTGAGATCGAAGCAACTGATAGTGTCGCAGATATTAAACATAAGGTCATAGAGTTAACAACCAACTCTATTCAGGATATGAAGCATATTTTAGAAGACAAGGCTGTGACACAATTTATTGAACAAATGAAACAGGCTCATAAAACCGTCTTCTTTGGAGCAGGTGCCTCCAGTTTCATTGCCGGAGATGCCTATCATAAGTTTCTCCAGCTTGGCTTTGAAGTGAGTCTATGCAGTGATCCTCATATGATGAATATGATTGCAACACATGCAACGGAACATGATTTTATCGTCGCGATCTCACATTCAGGGGAAAGTAGAGAAATCCTTGATGCCGTGCAATTTGCAAAGGAAAAAGGTGCAACGGTCGCCTCGATCACGAGCTATCCGAAATCAGAGCTCGCCAAGAAATCCGACTTTCATCTGCTCAGTTCATCGAGAGAAACAACCTATCGTTCTGACTCAATGATTTCTCGTATTAATCAGCTTGTGATTATTGATGTTTTGTACGTCACAGCTGTTTTAGAATTAGGATCAAATGCAATCGACAACGTCAAACGTTCTCGATTAGCTGTAGCTAAAAATAAAACATAATCGACCATAGACCGGAGCTGTTTCCGGTCTTTTTTTTGTGACTTTTCTCATATTTTCCGTTGACACATTCCTATTTCGTCATGTACATTAAATGAACAATAGTTTATTTCCTACTATTAATTTAAATCGATAGTATATATACTAACAAAAAGAAAAGAAAGCGCTTTTTGTAAGGGGTTTCTAAATAGGAGGCGGACAAAATGGCAAAGCAAATTGGATTCATTGGATTAGGCATTATGGGGAAACCTATGGCACTCAATCTATTAAAAGCCGGTCATACTGTGACTGTTTTCGATATTCATACAGAAGCTGTTCTAGTATTAAAAGAAGTGGGCGCAAATGCCGCTGCATCAGCTGCTGAGGCAGCATCTGAAAGCGATATCATCATCACGATGCTTCCAAAAGGTGAGCATGTAGAAGCAGTCGTAGCAGGTGAACAAGGCATATTGGCTGCAGCAAAACCTGGCACGATCATTATAGATATGAGCTCTATTTCACCTGTTACTTCTAGAGCATTAGCGGCACTGGCAAAACAGCATCAGGTCGAATTTATCGATGCTCCTGTCAGTGGCGGAGAGCCAAAGGCGATAGACGGGACACTTGCGATTATGGCGGGCGGAGAAGAAGAGATCTTTGAACAAGTAAAGGATGTCCTCTATGCGATGGGCACAGATGTCGTATTAGTTGGATCAAATGGAAGCGGGACAACCGCTAAGCTTGCGAATCAAATCATCGTCAACTTAAATATCGCTGCCATGTCCGAGGCACTCGTTCTTGCCGCTAAGTCTGGCATTGCGATTGATAAAATGTATGAAGCCATCCGAGGTGGACTGGCAGGAAGTGCTGTCCTCGATGCGAAGGTTCCCCTCATTTTAGAACGAAACTTTGAGCCTGGTGGACGTATTGACATCAACTTAAAGGATTTAACCAATGTCATGGAAACCGCCCATGATATCGGCGTTCCTCTCCCGCTTTCTAGTCAGCTGCTAGAAATCTTCCACGCCCTTAAAGCTGACGGAAAATCTGGACTTGATCATGGCGGAATCGTTCAATATTACGAAAAAATGGCTCATGTTGAAGTGAAGAAAGGATGAGGTTCTATGAAACAAAGCATTGAATTACTAAATGCCATTCCGAAAGCGGATTCAGACCGCATTCAATCAGCATACGAACAAGCACTAAACCATTTCCACCATAAAGTGATTGTATTAGACGATGACCCAACAGGCATTCAAACCGTACACGGCGTCTCTGTTTTCACCGATTGGTCAGAGAAAAGCATTGAAGCTGGTTTTCTTGAAGACAGCCGCATGTTCTTTATCTTAACCAACTCTCGCAGTATGACAGAGAAAGAAACGGCGGTTCTTCATGAAACGATCGCATCAACGATTGTGAAAACGGCTGAACGGCTTGATCAAGATTTCATCATTGTCAGCCGGGGGGACTCCACCCTGCGAGGACACTTCCCGCTAGAGACTGACATTCTCAGAACGACCATTGAACAGCAAAGCTCCCGCCAATTTGACGGGGAAATCCTTCTTCCCTTTTTTAAAGAAGGCGGCCGCTTTACGATTGGCAATATTCACTACGTACAGGAAGGTCACGAATTAATTCCTGCTGGTGACACAGAATTTGCATTGGATCGTACATTCGGATTTCAATCTTCTCACCTCGGAGAATGGATCGAAGAGAAATCAAACGGATCGTTCACTAAGGAAAACACTACTTATATTTCTTTAGAAGATATCCGGGCTTTACGTATTGAACAAATCAAGGATCAGCTGATGACCGTGAAAGATTTTCAAAAGGTGGTTGTGAATGCAGTGGACTATGACGATGTCAAAGTCTTTGTCGTTGCCCTCATAGATGCCATCAAAGCAGGTCAGCACTTTCTATTTAGAAGTGCGGCAGCTCTCACAAAAGTGCTTGGCGGTGTTGAGGATCAAGCACTATTAACTAGACAAGACTTAATACAGGAAGAAAGCACGCACGGTGGCCTCATCATGGTCGGTTCCCATGTCAAAAAAACAACCGAACAATTGCGAGCGCTGCAGCAAAATAAAGACATTGCATTTATTGAATTTGATACACACCTCGTGTTAGAACCTGAAGCATTTCAAGAGGAAATTGACCGCGTGATTCAACAAACTGAAAGGCTTTTAACAACCGGACAATCGGTTGCTGTTTATACAAGGAGAGAACGGCTTGATCTTGGGGACGATCGTCAAGAGGAAGAATTGAAGCTGTCTGTTCAGATTAGTGATGCTGTGACAAGCATTGTTCAGCGCCTCTCCATTCGCCCTAAGTACCTCATTGCCAAAGGTGGAATCACCTCAAGTGATATTGGAACAAGAGGACTCAGCGTCAAACGTGCGACTGTCGCAGGTCAAATCAGACCAGGTATTCCCGTTTGGCAAACAGGAGAAGAAAGTAAATTCCCATTCATGTCTTATGTGATTTTCCCGGGAAATGTTGGCTCAAAGGATACGTTAAAAGAAGCAGTAGACATACTTGAAGGATAAAGCAGAGGGAGCGTTCACGCTCCCTTATGCAGCACAAAGGAGGAAAGATTATGTCGTTAGTTTTTATCGGACTTGGCGTTTTGTTATTACTTTTACTCATGGTTGTCTTTAAGTTAAACGCTTTCATTTCGTTGATTATTGTCTCTTTAATCGTTGCCGTTTTAGAAGGCATGTCACCACTTGAAGCGATTGCTTCAGTCGAAAAAGGGCTTGGAAGTACACTCGGCCATCTGGCGTTGGTTCTTGGCTTTGGAGCGATGCTTGGTAAATTGATGGCTGATTCTGGCGGTGCTCAGCGTATTGCCATGACACTCATCGACCGCTTTGGTATCGGGAAAATCCAATGGGCGACGATGCTGACTGGATTTGTTATCGGAATTGCTCTATTTTATGAAACCGGATTCATTATTCTTATTCCATTAGTCTTTACCATTGCTCAAGCCGCAAGACTTCCTGTGTTGTATGTGGGAATGCCGCTCGTCGCTGCACTCATTACAACACATGGCTTCCTCCCTCCTCACCCAGGGCCGACAGCCATTGCCAATGTATTTCAAGCCAACATGGGACAAACCTTATTGGTTGGAATTATTTTAGCCATTCCTGCTGTTTTAGTAGGCGGACTTCTGTTTACGAAACTATTTAAGAAAGACCAACTGCATGCACACATTCCAAAGGACTTGTTTAATCCAAAGGAATTTACAGAAGAGGAAATGCCAAGCTTCGGCATTAGTATTTTCACCGCTATTTTACCTGTATTGCTCATGACATTCAGAGCATGTTTAGAAATTTTCTTCCCGTCCTCCCCGCTGCTACCGGCAGCTGAGTTTTTAGGCGAGCCGGCGATTGCCCTATTAATCTCTGTGCTGCTTGCCATCTACACATTTGGTCTTGGCAAAGGAAAGAGCATGCAGGACGTCATGAAGTCGATTACAGATTCAATTGGCTCCATTGCGATGATTCTATTGATCATTGCAGGCGGCGGCGCCTTTAAACAGGTGCTCATTGACAGCGGCGTTGATCAATACATTGCAGGGATTATGCAAGGAAGCACACTGTCTCCTCTGCTCCTCACTTGGCTGATTGCAGCTGTCCTTCGTGTCTCTTTAGGGTCAGCGACTGTCGCGGGTCTCACAGCAGCTGGCATTTCTGCACCGCTGATTGGTTTGACGGGAGTCAGCCCAGAATTAATGGTGATTGCAACAGGCGCCGGCAGTATAACATTCTCTCATGTGAATGATGCAGGTTTCTGGATTTACAAAGAATACTTTAATTTGTCGATGGCTCAAACTTTTAAAACGTGGACATTGATGGTGACTGTTCTATCACTTGTTGGATTAGCAGGTGTTCTCGTCGCTGATTTGTTTATGTAGGAAAATAAATAGGAAAAACCATTGACTTTTTCTCGAAAAGATTGAATAATTGTGTTTATTAAGAAAATTGAATCAAAGGTAACCTTATTAAGAGTGGTGGAGGGACTGGCCCTGTGAAACCCGGCAACCGCTGTTCCTAGGAACAGAATGGTGCTAATTCCTTAAGCAAGCTGATGCTTGTTTGAAGATAAGGCAGAGGTCTCACAGTATATGATGCTCTTCCTTATCTAAGGAAGAGCTTTTTTATTTGATTTATAACCTGAAGAAAGAAGGGATTCAGCATGACACAAGTACAAACCATTGGTAAGAAAACAACAAAGCCGCCATTTCGCGCAGATCAAGTAGGGAGTTTACTTCGTTCTGAACGCATCAAAGAAGCCCGCAAGCAAAAAGCAGACGGTACACTGACAGCAGAACAGCTCAGACAAATTGAAAACGAAGAAATCACTCGTATTGTAGAGAAGCAAAAGGAAATTGGATTAGAGGTTGTCACAGATGGAGAATTCAGACGTGCATGGTGGCATTTTGACTTTCTAGAAGGGCTTGATGGGGTCGAAGGATTTGAAGCAGACCAAGGCATTCAATTCCACAATACGACGACAAAAGCGAGAGGCATCAAAGTAACAGGTAAGATTGATTTTACTGATCATCCAATGCTAGAGGATTATCGCTTCCTTCACAGCATCGCGGGTGATCATACGGCTAAAATGACGATTCCAAGTCCGAATATGCTCTTTTTCCGTGGAAAGCTTGAAGAAGGTGTGTACGACAGCTTAGATGATTTTCACCATGACGTGGCACAAGCTTATAAAAAAGCCATTCGTGCTTTTTATGATGCAGGCTGCCGCTATTTGCAGCTAGATGATACAGCTTGGGCTGTGTTCTTTTCTGAAAAAGGACATGAACAAATCAAAGCTTTTGGCCGCGAAGAAGATGAACTGCGTGAATCGTTTGCGAAAACAATCAATGAAGCGGTTGCCGATCGACCAGATGATTTAGTGATCACCATGCACATTTGCCGTGGTAACTTTAAATCAACATGGGCAGCCGAAGGTGGTTATGAGGCAGCGGCAGAAACGATTTTTGCGGGTCTCGATTTGGATGGTCTCTTCTTAGAATTCGACGATGACCGTTCTGGTGGATTTGAACCCCTGCGTTATGTGAAGAATCCAAACCTTCAAATCGTACTAGGTCTTGTCACTTCAAAGTATGGGGAACTTGAACCCGTTGATCAGATCAAAAGACGAATCGAGGAAGCAGCTCAATATGTGGACATCAACCAAATCTGTTTGAGCCCACAATGCGGATTCGCTTCAACAGAGGAAGGCAATTTGTTAACAGAAGAACAGCAATGGGAAAAGCTGCGTCATGTGATTGAGATTGCGGATCAAGTGTGGACATCATAGTCCACTGACAATAAAAAGAGACAAACCGTTTGATCAGCGGTTTGTCTCTCTTTTTTATGCGTCTAAATGCTTTCCATTTGTCGCAATCACTTGTTTATACCAATCAAAGCTTTTCTTTTTCTTTCGATCTAATGTACCGTTACCTTCATTGTCGCGGTCGACATAAATGAAGCCGTAGCGTTTTTTCATTTCAGCTGTTGATGCACTGACAAGGTCAATTGGGCCCCAGCTTGTATAGCCGATCAGATCAACGCCGTCTGCGATCGCTTCTCTTGCCTCGAGCAAATGACTTCTGAGGTAATCAATTCGGTAATCGTCTTGAATGGAGCCGTCTTCTTCTACTTGATCCACAGCACCCAATCCATTTTCTACGATAAACAATGGTTTTTGGTAGCGGTCATATAGTTGATTTAGTGTTGTACGAAGTCCTTTTGGATCAATTTGCCAGCCCCAATCACTTGCTTCTAGATAAGGGTTTTTCACGCCTTCAAATAGGTTGCCACCAGTAACTTGTCCAAGAACCTCTGGATCTGTACTTGTCACAAAACTCATATAATAGCTGAAGCCAATATAGTCGACTGTATGGTTTCTTAGAATGTCTTCGTCACCGTCTTGGAATTCAATGTTGATGTTATTTTCCAGGAAATAACGTTTCATGTATCCAGGGTAATAGCCTCTTGCCTGTACATCTGAGAAGAACAATGTTTTACGATCTTGATCAATCGCAGCAAACATATCTTCAGGTCTTGAGCTGTACGGATATGTGGTCATCGCTGCAATCATACAACCGATTTTCGCATCAGGAATGATTTCGTGTCCTGCTTTAACAGCTAGAGCACTTGCAACAAATTGGTGATGCGCTGCTTGATATTGAATGCTCTTCTCGTCTTCGCCTTCTTCAAATACAAGGCCGCCCCCTGTGAAAGGAGCATGTAAGACGACGTTAATTTCATTGAAGGTCATCCAATATTTCACTTTATCTTTAAAGCGAGTGAACAATGTTTTAGCGTATGTTTCATAAAGACCCACAAGCTTACGGTTTCTCCATCCGCCATAGTTTTTCACAAGCGCAAGCGGCATTTCATAGTGAGAGATCGTGACAACTGGCTCAATTCCATGCTTATGCAGTTCATCAAATACTTTTTCATAGAAAGCGAGGCCTGCTTCATTCGGTTCCGCATCGTCGCCATTTGGGAAAATACGTGGCCAAGAAATGGATAGTCTGAAGCACTTGAATCCCATTTCTGCAAACAGGGCAATATCTTCTTTGTAGCGATGATAGAAGTCGATCGCATCATGATATAAGTTAAGGTCTTTCATTGATTCATCGAATGGGTGCATAATACCGTGTGGTGATACATCCGCTGTCGATAAGCCTTTTCCATCTTTGTTATAAGCACCTTCAATTTGGTTGGCGGCTACTGCGCCGCCCCATAAGAAACCTTTAGGAAATGTTTTTTCTAAATTGGTCATGTTGAATGCCCTCCTCATTTTCTTCTACACTGACTGTAAGCAATGTCTCTTTTACTGTAATCGCCCCATCTGTTTTCGCATTAACTTGTGCATAATCATTTGTGTTGGTGACGATAATTGGCGTTGTTACATCATAGCCTTCTTGCTGAATGCCCTCGATATCAAATTCAACTAGCAGATCTCCTGCTTGAACGAGATCACCTGACTGCACATGACTTGTGAAATTTTTACCGCCAAGTTTTACTGTATCAATCCCCACATGGATGAGAAGCTCTGTGCCTTGATCACTCTTTAAACCAATGGCATGTTTCGTTTGGAAAATGGTTTCAACCTTGCCGTTGAACGGGGCTACTACACGTCCAACTGTTGGGACAATGGCTGTTCCTTTACCCATGATTTCATTAGAGAATGTTGCATCATTTACTTGATTGAGCGGCTTTAGTTGACCTTCAAGCGGGCTTTGTACCACTTCATTTTGAAGCGCTACTGTGTCTTTCTTTTCTTCTGGTTTGTCTGCTTTTGTATCATCTTTCACTGGTACATCTTTGAACCCTAGAACAAGTGTCATGATGGTTGCTACAACAAAGCCGATCACTAATCCAATGATGGAGTACACAAATGTCGGTCCAATGAACGTTGGGAGACCTGGAAGACCTGCTGATCCTGATATCACATATGACTTTACTTTGAAGATAGACATGAACACGCCGCCTGCTGCTGCACCAATGAGGGCTGCAAGGAACGGTTTTTTCAATCGCATGTTCACACCATACATAGCAGGTTCAGTAATACCCATTAATGCAGTGATACTTGTAGACATCGCCAATGATTTGAATGTTTTGTTTTTTGATCTTAAGAAGACACCGAATGCTGCGCCTGCTTGTGCCATATTCGCTACAAACATCATTGGAAGAATGAAGTCAAAACCGTTTAATGTAATGTTGTTGATCATGATTGGAAGTAGTGCATAGTGCATGCCCGTAATGATCAATGGTGACATAAATCCACCGATTAAGAGTCCGGCCAAAATACCTGCATGTTTGAACAATAAATCAATTCCACCTGAAAGGCCATTTCCGATAATCCCACCAAGCGGTCCAACCGCGATAAGCATAACTGGTACCACGACAAGAAGTGTAACTGTTGGAACAAGAATGATTTTTAGTGATTTCGGACTATATTTTTCTGCGAATCTTTCCACATATGAGCCGAGCCAGATAGTGAGTAGAATTGGAATCACCGATGAAGAGTACACAACGGCAACCACTGGCAAGCCTAGAAATTCTGTATTTCCTGCACCTAGTAAGGCAGTGAGCTGCGGGTGCAGTGCGGCTGCTGCAATGGCAGCGGCGATATACTGATTTGTGCCAATTTTTTTGGCTACGCTTACAGCAAGCAGAATCGGTAAGAAGTAAAAGGCTCCGTCTCCGATAGCTGTTAAAATCGCATATGTGCTGCTTTTATCTGAGATCCATTGGAACGTCAGCATTAATGCCAAGATTCCTTTGATCATACCAGCTCCAGCGATGGCTGGAAGAATCGGTGTGAAGACACCAGAGATAAAATCGAAAAGCTTTGAAATCACATTTTGTTTTGATGCTTCTTCTGAATCGCCTGACTTTACATCTGTTGATAACCCAGAATCAGCAATCATTGCTTGATAGACGTTTGATACGTCGTTGCCAATAATGACATGGTATTGACCGCCGCTTTGATTCACGCCCATGACGCCATCTGTTGATTGCAGCTTCTCCTTATCCGCTTTGCCTTCATCGTATAAATTGAAGCGAAGTCTTGTCATACAATGCGTGACTTGCTTTACATTCTTTTCACCGCCGACAAGCTCTAGAACTTCTTTTGCTGTTTGTTTGTGGTTCATTGTGTTACCCTCCAATCGTTGATTTCATCTTGATATAGAAAAAACCTAAACATCCATTAATGCCCGAAAAATAGCGATTCAGACATTAATCGATATTTAGGTTTTGCCTGCTTAACCAGTAACAATCCTTCATAGCGATTGATCGTTATTCAATTTTATAAGCCTTTAGATACAAAAAAACCTAAATCATGCCTTATCAAAGATAGGGACAATGATTTAGGTTTTGCCTGCTTGACCAGTAACAATCCTAAAAGATTGTGGGTTATTGAGTTTATAGTTATAAATTAGCATGTTAATTTTGATATGTCAACGCTTTCTTTTTGATTTATTTTCTTTTTATGACTCGATCGATGTGCAAAGTTAAGTATAACATCTCATCTTCTATGAGACTTCGGTTGTATTCTTTTTGAACATAGTCATTAATTTTCTCCGCACATTGAAAAGCGGCTGTATTTTTTTCCTTTACCACTTCATACAGAAACTCATTTTGATTTTCCATTTGTGTTTCGTTAAACAGACGCTGTCCAAAAAATTTCAAATGCGTGACAAAACGGAAATAATTTAATGATTCTTCGTCTAAATCAATTTGGAAATGATACTTTACGATGTTCAAAATATCTTGAATCAGTTTTGTAATTTGAATGACATTCGGCATTTCCTCATTCAGTTCTGCATTGACAATATGCATCGCAATAAAGCCTGCTTCATCCTCGGGAAGATGGATGTTGAGCTTGTCCTGTATGATCCGAATAGCTTCTACACCACACATGAATTCCTCTTTGTACAGCCGTTTGATTTCCCAAAGCAAGGCATTTTTAATGTCCATTCCTTTTTGATGACGTTCAATAGCAAAGGTAATATGATCCGTTAACGTGACATAGATGCTGTCATTTAAATTTTTGTTAAGGGTCGTTCTCGCGTAATCGATAATTGCCTCACACACTTGCATATACTCGATCGGAATATCATAAAGCAGGGTTTTGAATTTTTCTGATATATCTTTATTTTGAATGGAAAATACTTTTTCAACACGTTCTTCGTCAATCGGGTCTCCGCTTTTCTTTTGAAACGCAATCCCTCTGCCCATAATGACCAGCTCATGCTGCTCGTCATCAAACGCACTGACCACATTATTGTTGATTACTTTCGAAATGATCAATTGATCCCCCCCAGTACATTCCGCTTTTTCGAGCATTTCATTGTTGATTGATATGTCATTTTATTATTATTTTCAAAAAAGAGGACTTTAAGATGATTTTACATTTTTTTTTGATACGGTCAACTAGAAAGAATGACATATTACCTCTCAGAAATGACGATTTAGGGGCAAAAAGGCTAAAAATAGACAAAAAACACTCTTCAAAAAGAGTGTTTTTTACAAAATTAGGAGCAATCCCAGTTATAGACGACATTTTCGAAATGTTTTCGTTTGAGGTCTTCTGGTTTGATAAAAAAGTTAGCAATGCCGCAATCTCCCCACAACATGTCCACTTCATCATCTGAGTCAATTTGCAATAATAGCACAGTATGTTCTTGGTCTACATAGGTACGCGGGTCTTCTTGTGTAAAACCTGGGTATCCGCCAACTTTATGGCCAAAACCACTTGCTGTCTCATAAAATTCATCTAGCAATTGATCTGCTTCATCACCATCAATACCAACAGCATCTTCGAATAGATCCCAGCTTCGCTTTCCTGTGACTTTTTCAAAGCGGAAATCTTCTACACTGATCGTTTCGCTTGATAATTCACCTGTAATCGCGCCTTCCTTCGTAACTGGAAAATAAAAATCGTCAGGAATTTTCACGAATGAAAAATCAGTCAATAAGTCTTCTTCAGCTAAGAAAGGTTCCTCAATAAATTTGATCCGAAAATCTTTTTGCTCTGTTTTATGGTCAATATTCATCCCATAAAGATCATCATGTACAGAAATAAACACTTGCAAAAGTCCTGTTTCTGGGTAATCTTTCAGCTTTGGCAGCTGGCCGAAATTGATTTGTGCCAGCAGCTTCATAGGATGGCCTTCTCCATCAACGGGATATTCGTCGTTTTTTGGGAAATAAGGATCACCTGATATTTTGCTGTCATATGGTCCTGTTTTTCCTTGTTTTATCTGTAATTGAATCAGTGGTTTTTCAGTTTGATCTAACAATGGACGGTAAGGCGCAAGTACTTCTTGCAGCTTTGCTGATTGTGTCAAGATGGGCTTCCTCCTTATGTATAGGTCTAATGATCAAAACAGGTCTCTCTTTTTCTATCATACAGAAGTGTAACTTCCCTGTCAGTGAAAAACCCGTCAATATCATGACAAAAAACTCACTTCAACACGTTAAAAAACCTCCGATATGGCTGGAGGTTTTGTGATTCGTTTATTTATTTCACTTGATAATTCACTAAGTCTGTTGCCAATGATTTCATCGTTTCGTTCGTTTCGTGCAGCCCCTCAATAATTTTTGTGAAAGTGCCAACGAGTTCTGCTTGATGTTCAGAAGAAGCCACGATTTGTGCTATTTCTTCTTCCATTCCTTTGATAGAGCCTTGCACATCTTTTAGCGCTGTTTCAATATCAGTCGTTGCCTGCTTCGCGTGAGTAGACAGCTTTCTCACTTCTGTAGCAACCACCCCAAAGCCTGCTCCTGCTTCACCGACTCTTGCAGCCTCAATGGATGCATTGAGTCCAAGTAAGTTCGTTTGATCAGAGATACCTTTGATGAGATTAGACACTTGGTTGATTTTAGAGGAATTTTCGACAGTGGTTTTTGTATTTTGTAGAATTTGTTCACTTGTCGCTTGTAGTTCCTCTGAATGTGCAGCCACTTGCTGTACCATCGCGACCAGTTTTTCGGAAGCATCGTTACTTTCCGTCATAATGTGTTCTAATCGTTGTTGATTCGTTTGGTCATATGCTACACAGAAGGCAGCAATCACTTGACCATTGTCATCTTTAATCGGGACGGCGACGATGTCCATAGGAATACCGTACACCTCTTTAGGAATCTGGATAAATGATGGCTCTCTCCCATTTTTCAACATCGAAAAGTTTTGGAACCCGGGAGCTACAACGTCCCCTGCTTTAAACCCTAAGTCAATGTTCCCGTGCTGCTGATAATAAAGAACCTTCTCTTTCCCTAATACAGAAAAGGTTAGCTGCTCTCTCATAGCTAGTCCAACGATTGGTAAAGCGTCTATTATGTTATCAATTCTCTGTGACATTCGCTCACGTTCATCCTCTCTTTTTCTCAGTACACTCTCTTTATCGGTTCTTTATATGATCTATTACAGCCTGCAATGTGTACTAATATCAACCAAATGACCTAAGACATATAAAACAGCCACATTCTATCAAGAGAATGTGGCTGTTTTTAAAAAAAGAACATGCATATCAACACACTAATGACGATGAAAAAAAGATACATGCAGTCGATCCATGAAGTGCTGATGACATGATAATACGTTCTCTCCCTCGTCCCTGTGAAGCCTCTTGCTTCCATCGCAATGGCTAGTCGTTCAGATTTCCGTACGCCTTGCGTGAAAAGAGGGAGTGCATAACGTATAAAGGCTTTCCAACTGTTTTTTTGCTTGTAACCTCTAATTTTATGTGCAGCCTTCATTTGCTTCAATTCACTTTGAAACAACGGGATAAACCGGAAGCCTGCCAGCATCCCATATGCCCATTTGGGTGACATTCGGCATTGATGGATTAAGCTCATCATAAAGGCCGTCAAATCAGTTGTTGATGTAAAAAGGAGACCAAATGTCACAAAGCCAAGCATTCTAAAAGAAATGGTCAGCCCATTTCTTAAACTCTCCTCTGTGATATGAAACCATGCCCACTTCCAAACTGTATGATCTCCCTTGCCAAAGGCTGCTATCATCCA
Source organism: Bacillus altitudinis 41KF2b (assembly GCF_000691145.1). Lineage (GTDB taxonomy): Bacteria > Bacillota > Bacilli > Bacillales > Bacillaceae > Bacillus > Bacillus altitudinis. Next base: position 322,800 of record NZ_ASJC01000004.1, read on the forward strand.
AAACACGAGAATGAAAAAGAGCAGATAAGGTACAAGTCTGGTGATGAGGTATTTCAAATTCCAGCCGCCTAGGACAAGTCCAATTCCAAGTGCAAACAGCCAGATGATGAACGTCGTTTTAGGATCAGAAATCGCCATCAGACAGCACATCGCAAGGAGATGGGCGAGTAATTTCATGACTGGATTTACAGTGGATAGAAAGGAGTGATTACTTTGCAATCGTCATCACTTCCTTTCTTTCAGCCATATAGCGATAATGTAACGGCACTCTCAGCTCACAGGAAGTGACAAGTTCCTGATGAGAAAATAAATCAAAAGGCGTACCATCATAAACATGCTCCCCTTGATGAAAAACAAGCACCTGATCAGCGCACTCATCAACGAGTTCCATATCGTGTGTGACCATAATAATAGTGGTGCCTTGTCGTTGACGTTCTTTTAAACGCCGGATTAACTCCCTCGCCGTTTTCTCATCCTGCCCGAAGGTCGGCTCATCTAAAATGAGTACATCCTGATCAAAAAGAAGCATCGTGGCAACACTTAATCTTCTTTTTTGTCCTAAGCTTAAGGTGAAAGGATGCGCGTCTCTATGCTTCTCTAGACCGAACTCCGCCAATAGCTGATTCGTTTTTTCTTGCACCACAGACTCTGACCAATTTCGCTGTCTCCCACCAAATGCGATTTCATCAAACACTGTGTCCTGTATAAATTGAAGTTCTGGATTTTGAAATACAAAGCCGGCTTTTTCATATAATGTTCGGTCAGACCACTTTTTCAGGTGTTTTCCTTTTAAAAAAATGTGACCTTTTTTTATTGGTTCTAAACGGATGACATGTTTAAGAAACGTACTTTTTCCGCTGCCATTTTCACCAATGATCGCAACCCAATCTCCTGCTTTTATATCAACGTGCAGGTCATCTATAATGCTTTTTTTCCCGTAGCTTAATTGTAGATGATCTGTGCGAATAATGACCTCTCGATTTGTTGATGACAATTTCTCATGACGTTCTTTTCTCGCCTCAAAGGTTTGCAAGAGTGTTTGACTCAGTGGATGAAACGGATCTTGTACGATAGTGGACCATTTCTCGGGAAATATTTTCGGACGCCAAATGCCGGCTTCTTTCATTTCTCCCTCAAATGTGTTCATCACGTCTTTTGGCGTTCCATCTGCTATGATACGGCCTTGATGATCTAACAAGATCACCCGATCCATCCACTCGATGACACCGTCTAACACATGCTCCACAAAAATCATCGTCTGATTCTGTTCAGCCGAAAGCTGCTGAAGCAATTGAAATATCTCCATTCTTCCTGCTGGGTCAAGCTGTGCAGTCGGTTCATCAAAGAACAGGACATCTGGCTCTAATGCTAGTAAACAAGCAAGCGCCAACCGCTGCTTCATTCCGCCAGATAAGGTATGAATATCTGTATTTGGGTCGACATCTAGCTGTACTTTTTTCATGAGATGCTGAATCATATCATCCATTTGTTCACGAGGGACAGATCGATTCTCTAAGCTAAACGCAATTTCTTCATTGACTCGGTGCATACAAAACTGCGAATCTGGGTCTTGAAACATGACACCAGTATGCCTTTGCCGCATCACTTCTCCCTGTACTTCAGCTTCCATATGCTCTGGAATAATGCCAGCAAGCACAGAAATCAGCGTAGATTTCCCGCTTCCACTTGGTCCTAAAATCAGCACCTTTTCCCCCTTTTGAATAGAAAGAGATACTTGATGAAGAACGGGATTCGCCTGTTCATAAAAACGGACAGTGAGATTACTGCACGCGAGAAATGAATCCATGCTGGTCACCCTTACTTCGTTTTTCTTTCATGATGGCATATTGATTCAGCACACCTGTTTTAGATAAAGCATCCACCACAACCTTTGCCAAGCAACCACCGAGTAACATGCCGCTAATGACTTGAGTGACAAGGGTCATGAGTAACACTTGAGGCGTGTAATAGCCGAATCCATTGGCAATGAGGCTATATGCCATTGCCCCTACTGCTGCAAAGGCACCAGACAACATGAGTGTCCACATGCGATATCGCTTATAGCCAAATAGAACGAAGGCGATTTCTGCTCCAAGTCCTTGGCACACACCAATCAAAAGCGCAGAAAGACCGAAGTGGCTGCCTGTCAGTAATTCCACGGCGGCGGCAGCTGTTTCTGCGATGAGGGCAGCGCCAGGCTTTTGGATAATGTAAGCAACGATTGGACTGGCAATGACCCAAATTCCGAACATGATGTTGCCTCCTGCTGGACCGACAAGGGCTGTAATCGGTAAATAAAGAGTCGACCACCCTAAATAGATGACTCCGCATGCCACAGATAAAATGACAGCAAGAACGACTTCTTTCATCTTCCATGTCATGAAGAATGCACCTCCATTTGGACAGGCCACTCTTCGACAGTAAAGGCCATGTCCCAGAATTTATACTCAAGCTGACAGCTTAAGATGAAGTGCTGTTTCATTTTCTTCTTTTCCTTCTCACTTGCTTCTTCCGCCCACTGATCAAGCCGTTTGCAAAGCTCCACTGTAACAGAGTCCGTTAACCCGCCATAAAACGTGATCCACTCATAGAATGGATGGGCAGGATCGGGCTCTACATCTCTGAGCATTCGGTTGCCTATTTCCCAATAGGTCCATGGGCAAGGGAGCAAAACCGCAATGATTTCTCCTAGCGTCCCTTCCTCGGCGACTTGCAGCATGTGATGAATATAGTGATGAGCACTTGGCGCCAAAGATGCACCTTGCAGTTCATCATAAGCGACACCTGCCACCCGGCAAAGGTTTTGATGAGGATGTGTCTCACTATCAAGGACAAAAGCCATTTGTTGATGGAAAAAGGTAATGTCCTCTCTGTCTGTACATCTGCTAATGGCTGCCGCATAAATTTTAATAAAGGCATTTAAATATTCTACATCCTGTTTGACATAATGAATGATCTGTTCCTTTTCGAGTTCTCCTGCTGCGAGTCCTCTCACAAACGGATGCTGATAAATCGCTTCAAATAATGGTTCTGCTTCTTGCCTTAATTGGGTTGAAAATGTCATAAAAAAAGCCTCCTCTTTTTCAGTTGAATAAATGAAAAAGCCACCCCAAATGGAGCGGCCTTCTTATCGATTCAATCATGAATAAGACAAGGTCCAGCTCCACTTCCCTCCGCTAGTACAAACTAGATCAGGTTCAAAGGGTCCAAGATTTCCTCTTGTCTCAGTCATACATGACTCCCCTAGTGGACTTTTGTCATTTAATTATCTTTACTCTACACATGTGGCGATTTGATGTCAACCGCCGATCTTAATTCAATGTATTGATCGTTGGCAGCTTCTCGATCCCTGCTGCATAGTAGAAATTAAGGACACTGAAGAAATCAATTGGCTTTCCTGTCTTTAAATCAACAGCCAAAATATGATCGCCGTAATTTGTCAGGTCATCAATGTCTAAACGCCTTGGCGTTGTCTTTCCGAGAGTATCAACAAAGCTGCTATGGTAGTACTGCCCACTAGCAAACGATGATTCATGATACATAAATAATGTTTCCACATCTAAGTAGACAAGAATGGCCTCAGAGGAACTCGCATATGGAGCAGAGTACGATACTGGTGCCGAAATACTTTTCACTTTTACACTGTCAACAGAATGCGTTCTCTGTTGATATTTTCCATCATATGAGAAATAAAATACACGCTCCCATTTATAATCAGCGGTCTTAGATTGTTTGTTATACACTTTTGTACCATTTGCGAAAACATCCCCATTGGCATACGAAGCAACAAAGTATTGCAACGTTGATGACAGGGATTCAGCACCTGTGAAATTTGGTGGGTTTTTTGCATTCACCTGTAATGTATATGAGTCTCCAAAGTCTCCACCGCTAGTAATACCAAACGCATAATCACCCGCTGGTAAATTGCTTAACGCAAGCAGACTGCCTGCTGGTTGAATCAGATCCGTTGGATAAGCTTGTCCTTCTTCATAATCAATAACAAATAACTGAACGAAATAATCAGCATTTGGAGAGGTAATCCGGCTGATGAGCGCCTGAGGGGACGATGTACTTAAGAACCATAAATCAACTGGATCTTCCTCGTTTAAAACTGCCGATTGATTAATAGCTAGTCCATCAATAGAGCGAACGGCAGACGTGCGCATCTTTCCATCTGCAGCCGCTTTTCGTTTAATACTTATTCCCTTTTTCTTATCTACTTTAAATGATTTTTTTACTTCCTTCTGTTGAACCGCAGTCCCTTTATCCTGCTTTTCAAACGACTCTTGCACTTGCTGAATGGCTTTTTCAGTCAGTGGCGATACTTTTTCACTTGATTTTGGTGCATCTTCTGCTTTGATTGCTGGTGAAAATAAACCTGTTGTGACCAATAAAATAGACAGTAAGGCGGCGGTGATTTTGACATAAAATGCTCTCACAGGAACATCCCCTTTTCCCTAATTTGGGTTTTTTACCCTGTGATTATTTTACCATTTTTCTAATACTTGTTTTGGACTTTTTTAGGAAATTTTCATAACAAAAAACCAGCCGTATGAGTCACGACTGGTTTATTTGATGATTTATGCAATGGTTTTGACAAATAAGCGTGCTGTTTCTGCACTTGATCCTGGATTTTGTCCAGTAATAATTTGTCCGTCTACAACAGCGAATGGCGCAAATGCATCGCCTTTTTCAAATGCTGCCCCTTGCTCGCGAAGTTTTGTTTCCAATAAAAATGGAACTTTAGATGTCAGCTGAACAGCATCCTCTTCCTCGTTTGTGAATCCTGTTATTTTCTTGCCGTCGATAAATGATTTTCCATCACGATCCTTCACATCAACAAAGGCAGAAACGCCATGGCAAACTGCCCCAACGGCTCCATTTTTGTCTGAAATCGCTAAGATCGCATCGGCAACCAGTTGATTGGACGCAAAGTCGATCATTGGCCCATGTCCTCCAGCAAAGAAAATGCCATCATACTCAGCTGGGTTTACATCTGTCAGTGCCTTTGTGTCTTGAAGTAATTCATACACATCTTGATATTGTGCTGGAACTCCTTCAGGAATTGAATTTTTATCGATCGGTACTGTTCCACCTTTTATTGAAACGATTTGCACGTTTAGTCCATTTTCTTTAAAAATATGAAATGGCTCGGCCAATTCTTCTAGCCATAAGCCTGTTGGGTGTCCGTTCATTTCTGAGCTGCTTGTTGATACTAATAAAACGTTCTTGCTCAACTTGATCATCCTTTCTATTTATCATGTGGCTATTTTATATTTTGCACAATTAAATATCAAGCAATCAGACTTGGGTGCAACTCTTTATGTTATACCCGATTTTTTAAAAAATATAGCCTCACTTCAAATCTAATCATTCTGTCACATTCTATTGACAGGGAATTTCATGTAAAATTGTGATGAAATGATATAATATGAGAAACAATTGACAGACCTCTTGCGCTAGAGGGAATTTAAAAGGAGGAGTGGAAAAAGAGATGAAAACCTATTCGATTGTGATGATTATCATCACGCTCTGTATCATATTGGCTGTCTTTTTAATGAATCTTACGGGCGTCATGTATGGAAAAATCATATTGGCTGTCGCTGTTGCCCTTTGTCTTACGTCCATTATTCGTTTGATGGGAATGCGTAAAAGATAAAAGCCGCCCTCTGGGGCGGCTTTACCGTGTAGACAAACCCTGACATTCGGTGTCAGTCCTGCGCTTCGGTGCTCATCAATGTCAAATTCGCTCCGATGCTCGTCCTTCCTAAACTGCAAAGGTTTTCTATCACGCTGATAGGATTATATAGCCAGGATAAGTGCAATTAATGCAAGAAAAGCTGGTAACCCTTGTTTGATGATAATCGATTTATTAGACGTCACCCCGCCAAATACTGCTGCGATGAACACACAAAGAACGAAAAATAGCTGAATCATATATCCTACGGTATTCGAACCAAGAATGAGCCCCCAAATGAGTCCAGCAGCTAGAAAGCCATTGTATAGCCCTTGATTAGCAAACATCACTTTCACATTTGGATCCTTTTGTAAGTGTTCAGGCAGATTGAAAGATCTTTTCGCCATTTTTGATTCCATAAAAAACATTTCTAGTAACATGATGACAATGTGCTCTAAAGCGACAATTCCTACTAAAATCATTGCTAAAATATTCAATTTAGTGAATTCCTTTCTGATAGACGGTCTCGTATTTGTATTTTGTCCGTGTATAAATCAAAGTCTTGGATTAGCTCTAACGCCTCATGAAAACGACTTTGTGGAATGTCTTTCATTTTTCTTACACGAAATTCCTTTTTAATAAAAGCCATGATGGTATTAATATGAAGCTTACCGTGGCCATCATACTCTAAATGGCTGCAAAAAGTCTGCATCGTCCCTCGAATCACCTTTAATTGCTTGGCAGTGACACAACTCATTGGTAACGCTCATCCTTTCTTGGTTTTTTAACAACTAAAAAGAACATTGAATGAAAGAAAAACCTTCCAATCTCTATTATATAATGGTTTCATTCGGATATCAAAATAAAAAAGAACAAACATTCGATCAAAGACGCGTCCTACGCTAAAAATCCATGTCTTAACGTATCAAAAAGCCGGATTCATGGATAGAATCCGGCTTTTTGTTTAGTTGCTTTTAGAAATTAATACCTTTCCAACAGAACGGTCCTTACTTTGTCCGACGACTTTAAAGGATAGGCCGTATGTTGGCACATCACGTCCTGCATCCGGGTTATTTGGATTCACATAGTTCTTTTTATCACTAAATGTACGCGTTGGGCGGATATAGCGATCCTCTAAGGTTAAGCCTGTTGTCGCTGTATAATCAATATTCAGCTTCGTGCTTGGATTCAAAGAGAATGCTGCATCATGTACTTGGAAACCTGTCGCTGCAATAGAGCCGTCACTCCATTTCAACACTTGTTGATCTGCATCTACGACTCCAAGGAAGCCGTTCCCTGGATGTTTTCCAACCCAGTTATCACTGTACGATTGATCGACGTACCACACGACCAAACCGTTATTATAGCTCATCAGACTTGCTCCTCGTTTGATATGCTTTAAGCCTTTATCGACATCAGCATAAGAGCGCCATTCTAGTAAATAATACTGAGCGGCATATTGTTTTCCATTAGATTGAGAGAATCCATTAAAAGTGAACGTGGACGTTCCCTCGGCATCATCTGACCACACTTTTTCTCCATCTGCTGTAATCTTTAGATCATCTACAAATAAACCTGGCAGTGAATATCCTGCATCGGTTGTATAGCGGAATTGCAGATCGATCTTCTTCCCTGCATAAGCAGTAAGGTCAAAGGATGCATCTACCCATCCATCTGATTTTCCATCGATGCCATTGCCTTCATTCGCTCCTGCCTCATTTCGATCATTCGTAATATTACCAGCAATGGTTGTCCATTTGTCTGTCCCAGTTTCACGAACTTCTACATACGCATAGTCATAATCTTCTTCGATATCGTACCATGCTTTAAACGTAAGCTCTGCTTTGCTTCCCTTCGACAGATCAATCCCTGATGTCGTCATGGTAGCATTCAAATTGTCACCTGTTCCGCTGAAGTATGAATATTGCCCTTGTGCAGGCTGAGTGACCACAATCTCTTTATCTGGCAAATCGACTCGAACCGCATCATGGTTGGTTCCTTTTGTTGCTGCTTCATCGATTAAAACTGTTTTGCTTTTTGTTAATGTCTTACCATCAATGGTTTTTCCAGAAAGCCAGTTGCCGCCATGCAAGTTTTGAAGCATTTCTTTTGCATATGGACTAAAACCTGTTGGTTCCGTACCAGGTACTTTACCTGCCCAGCTTCCGCTTGACATGATAGACCAATAAGAAACGGGCTCTCCTCTGCCTGTGTATTGTGTATCGTATTCATCAGGTAGACCAAGATCATGTCCAAATTCATGTGTGAACACGCCTGCTGCGCCATCTTCAGGCTCAATCGTATAATCTAGAGCGCCTAACTTTCCGCCTTGACCCACTTCTGATTCAGTGTTTGGAATCTCAAATACATCACCAAGTGACCAACGATGCGACCAAATCGCGTCAGAGCCAAGCTGTCCGCCGCCAGCTTCTTCACCTACGCCAGCGTGTACAACCATGAGGTGGTCAATGATACCGTCCGGCTCATTATAAACACCGTCCCCATCCATATCATAGCGGTCCCATTGATCATATTCACCAAGGTCAATGTTTGGATCCTTTGCCGCTGCTTCGAGGGCTTCTTTCACCAATTCGCGCGGTCTGCCGTCACTGCCTGATTCGTCTGGTACGTTCCCGCCATAATATGCTGCTTCATGCTTGGCTGTATACCATCCAGCTACTGTTCCACTAATCGTGTAGCTTCCACCGGACTGCTTTTCATAATACTGCTTCATAGATACTTTTCTTTTACCATCTGGACCAATGTAGCCATTTTTTCCGAAAAGCATATCTTGGTAGTGCTGCTGATCGTACTTGTCATAGTACATATCAGTCTCTTCTTTTTTAATACTATTATGCTTATAATCTTTAAAATCTACTAATAAGACCAAAACTTTATCATTACGGACGTCGCCTTTATATTTTTCCTTTTTCACCGGCTTTACTTGATTGCCTTCTTTTCCTTTATGCTTCTTTAACTTTTTCTTTTTGGCTAGTTTATTATGTACATTTTGTTTGTATTCTTTTAGGAATTCAGGTTCTTCTGTTAAGGTACTTGCGCTTTGTTTCATCGCTGCTTCTTCTTTTTTCTTTAGGTAGTTTTTTAATGCTTTTTGGGTTTCTGCCTCATTGGCATTCTTTTTGATCTTTCCTTGTTTTTTCAAGGCTTTGATGAGGCGGTCTTCATTGACAACACTTGCGTCGAATGGAATACCTGAATAATGACCGCCATCTGAGGATGTTGACTTTTCTGAGGTGTGGGCAGATAGAGGGGTGCTGAAAGCTGTCAATGTGCCTAAACTGAGGACAGCTGTTAGTGCGATGCTCGTCCATTTCCCTTTTTTCATATTGGTTCCTCCCTAATTTGGTAATAAATAATATCTAATTCTAGCATATTCCAATATACTTAAGTCGAAAAACATTTTATTTTCAGAAACTTTGTGGAAAATGCACAATACGAGATTGAAATAGGTGGAACGAATTGTCGAAAATAAAAGAACCCTAGGCTATAAATGCCTAGGGTGTTTGTTGTTTTTCTATGAAAGCTGCTCTCCTTGATATGCAACAACATCAAGTGGAGCGGCTAAAAATTCTTTTGCCTTTGCAACGAAAGCTTGGAAATGTGCACTTGCATTATGGCTTTGAACCGCTGCTTCATCTTTCCACACTTCTACCATTAAAAAGGTGTTTTCTTTCTCTGTATCCTTGAAAAGCTTGTAGGACACATTGCCTTCTTCTTCCTGTGAAGCTTTCATTAAACCGTTGATTTCTTCTAGAAATACGTTTTCTTTCTCTGGATGAATGGTCATCCCTGCATGAATAATAATCATATGATCGTCTCCTTTTTTAAAAAATTATTTCCACTCTGTGATGCGATCGATCGGTAAACGGTAAGAAGCATACCCTTCGTCAGCCGCTTTCCCAATGGATAGAAGCATAACTGGTACATAACGCTCTTTATCCCAGCCGAATGTTTCAGCGATGACTTCTTTGTCATATCCGCCAATTGGGTTTGTATCATAGCCATGCGCACGAGCAGCAAGCATCAGCTGCATTGACACAAGTCCACCGTCAATTAAGATCGTTTCACGATTCACTTGCTCTGGAAGAGCTTCAAAATGTGCAGTTAATGCAGCAATTTGTCTTTCTTTTACTTCCTGCGGCATGTAGCCATTTTCTACTGCTTTTGAATAAATTTCTTCTAAGTATTCATTGTTTTTCATATCTGCAAACACAGCGATGACAGCTGATGATGTAGCTACTTGTGTTTGGTTGAATTTTGCGAGTGGTGCAAGCTTTTCTTTTCCTTCTGGGCTATCAATGACCATGAAGCGCCAAGGCTGTGCATTTACTGATGATGGTGCTGTTGTTGCCTCTTCTAAAATCTCCGTCATTTCTTCTTTGCTAATTTTCACTGCTGGATCATAGTTACGAATGGAGCGGCGCCCTTTCATAATATCCATAAAATCGTTTGTTTTTAAAGTTGTAGCCATTTGAAACACTCCTTTAGGTTGTTTGAATCTTTTCGATGTTTTGTTGTATACGGATGAGCACATCAGTGAGAAGCTTTCGTTCTTCATCACTTACGTTTTCAAGCATTTCTGAGATAAATCGTTCTTTTTCTTTTTTAGAAGCTTCGATTCTTGTTCTGCCTTCATCTGTCAGACGAACAAGCGTGACTCGATTATCTTCCGGCTTTCTTCTGCGCGTGACCATTCCTTTTGTTTCTAACTGTTTTAAGTGACGCGTCACAGCCGCACTATCAATATTTACTTTTTTCTGCAAATCGGATTGGCTGATTTCGTCGGCTTGGAATAACAGTGATAGCAACTCCAGTCTTGATTGGCTGATGCCCGTGCATGCTTCGAACTTCACACCCATCATACGGTTCACGCACTGCAAACGATATAATACCTCTGCTTCTTCAGAGCAAAATGCAGTCAATGCCATCCCCTCTTTTCTATTCAGATCAATTAGTTGATATATCAATCATTGACTCGTCAACTAATATACACCCATTGTTTCATGATTGCAAGAGGTTTGTTTCATAAAGTGAAATTTTTTATTTCAATTAAAAAAGACGAGCTTTTGCTCGTCTCAGACCGTAGACAAAGGGCTAAAATGTAATTTATTTTAGCCCTTTGTCTTCTTTTCAGCGTGAAAGAAAACCTTTGCAGTCTAGGAAGGACGAGCAATGGAGCGGAGCGAATTTGACATTCGTGAGCACCAGCGCGCAGGACTGACACCGAATGCGAGGGTTTGTCTTCACGCTGGGACGAGCTTTTGCTCGTCTTAAGAACTTGGTGTCGTTGTTGGTCCCACATAGTAGCTGATAAATCCAATGATCATCAAGACAACAAAAATAAAGAGAATGAGTTTGAGCATTCTCATGGTTTATCCCCTCCCACTCATCTAACTTATCATATCTAGAAGAAGCGCTACCTAAAATTTACATAAAAAAAGACAAAAGCGATTCATCACTTTTGTCTTTTTCTCTTTATTCTGTAATCACTGTATGAATCAAAGTCGGAGCATCGGCATGGTCATCAATGCGGATGTTGTCATAAATTTTCTCCATGACATTCGCAACATCTTCACGGTTTGCATGCAGCGTCACGAGAGATTCACCTTTTTCTACACGATCGCCTACTTTTTTGTTTAGCATAATGCCAACAGATAGGTCGATATCGTCTTCTTTTGTTGCACGTCCTGCTCCAAGAATCATCGCTGCAACACCGATTTCGTCTGCGACGATTTCAGCGATCACACCTGATTCTTTTGCCGGCACTTCGATTTGATAAGGTGCTTGCGGCAGTTTTTCCGGTTGATCTACAATCGAGCCGTCTCCACCTTGGTTTTCTAAAAATTCCTTGAATTTCTCAAGTGCTTTGCCGTTTTTCATGACTTCAATTAGCTTTTCTCTTGCTTCATCAAGTGTCTCTGCTTTTTTCGCAAGAACGACCATTTGACTTCCTAATGTGAGCACAAGCTCGTTTAAGTCTTCAGGGCCTTCGCCTTTAAGCGTGTCAATCGCCTCTTTCACTTCAAGGGAATTTCCAATCGCTAATCCTAGCGGCTGAGACATGTCTGAGATGACAGCCATCGTTTGTCTGCCAACATTATTTCCGATACGAACCATTGCTTTTGCAAGCTTCTCAGAGTCTTCAGGTGTTTTCATGAAAGCACCTGCGCCTGTTTTCACATCTAATACGATTGCATCTGCGCCAGCAGCGATTTTCTTACTCATAATCGAGCTTGCAATGAGCGGGATTGAGTTAACAGTCCCTGTTACATCACGAAGGGCATACAGTTTTTTATCAGCAGGTGTCAGGTTGCCTGATTGTCCAATGACCGCTACTTTATGACGGTTCACCAGCTCGATGAACTCGTCTTTTGTAATTTCAACGTGGAAGCCTTTGACTGCCTCTAGCTTGTCGACTGTTCCACCCGTATGTCCAAGACCACGCCCAGACATTTTTGCAACAGGTACATCAAGTGCTGCAACAAGAGGAGCGAGTACAAGCGTTGTTGTATCGCCTACACCGCCTGTTGAATGCTTGTCTACTTTAATGCCGTCGATAGCAGACAGGTCAATTGTGTCCCCTGAGTTTGCCATAGCGAGTGTTAAATCTGCACGTTCTTGATCCGTCATATCTTGGAAGAAAATCGCCATCGCCAAGGCACTTGCTTGGTAGTCAGGAATTGTTCCGTCCGTATAACCTTTGACAAAGAAAGAAATTTCCTCTGAAGATAATTCTTTTCCGTCACGTTTTTTCGCAATGATATCTACCATTCTCATTGTTTTCACCATTCCTTTTTTAGTTTAGTAAATCAAACCGACAACGCCTGCTGTTAAGAAGCTGACGAGTGTTGCACCGAATAACAGCTTTAATCCAAAGCGTGCGACAACGTTTCCTTGTTTTTCATTTAAGCCTTTCACTGCTCCAGCAATGATACCGATAGACGAGAAGTTCGCAAATGACACAAGGAATACAGAAATGATCGCTTCTGTACGAGCAGTGAAATGAAGACCGTCGCCAGATAGAGCAAGCATCGCTACAAATTCGTTAGATACCATTTTGGTCGCCATAATACTTCCTGCTTGTACCGCTTCACTCCAAGGTACACCAACAAGGAAAGCAAATGGTGCAAACACATATCCAAGTACATCTTGGAAAGAAACACCGATGGCAGCTGTGAAAATACCATTAATCATCGCAATTAATGCAACGAATCCAATCAACATCGCAGCCACAACAATGGCTACTTTGAAACCATCCATAATGTATTCGCCGAGCATTTCGAAGAAAGATTGTCTTTCTTCTTCTACGACTTCAAGCATGTCTTCGTCTTTAGACACTTCATATGGATTGATGATAGACGCAATAATAAATCCACCAAATAGGTTCAGCACAAGTGCTGTAACAACGTACTCCGGTTTAATCATTTGCATATACGCACCGACAATGGACATTGATACAGTCGACATCGCAGATGCACACAATGTATAAAGACGCTGTTGAGGTAATAATCCAAGCTGTTTCTTAATGGAAATGAACACTTCGGATTGACCTAAAATCGCTGACGCTACGGCGTTGTAAGATTCTAGTTTCCCCATTCCATTGACTTTACTAAGCAAATACCCAATTCCGCGTACGATCAGCGGAAGGATACGCCAATGCTGCAGGATACCAATCAAGGCAGAAATGAAGACGATCGGCAGCAAGACATTGATAAAGAAAGTTGATGCATTATCATTCATTAAACCGCCAAATACGAAGTTGATCCCTTCACCTGCATAGCCTAGAAGCATTTGGAATCCTTTTGCAAAGCCCCCGACTAGGAAGTTCCCAACACCTGTATTGAGCAGAATATAACCTAAAATAAATTGCAGTACAATCATGACAATGACTGGACGGAATTTCACTCGCTTTTTCCCGTTACTTGCCAGCCATGCAATGGCGAGAATCACCAGCAAACCGATAATACCAATGACGTATTTCATGTTTTTCCTCCTTGAATGAATTCGTTTACATTAATGTGCTTGTATGGAACAAACCCTATTTCGCAAACAAATTGCGGAAGAAAATCCCAGAAATGAGATCCTTCCGCATATGACTTTTTCATCATCTAATGAGTCATGATTGTTATCCTACCATAGGATCGTATGAATTAATAGTCTTTAGAAGGAGCTGATTGATCCCCTTTAATAATGGAAACGCCTGCACTGGCACCAATACGGGTTGCGCCTGCAGCTGTCATCGCTTCTACATCTTCTTTTGTTCTCACGCCGCCTGATGCTTTGACACCGATGTCAGGTCCAACTGTTTTACGCATTAATGCGATGTCCTCAGCTGTTGCACCGCCTGTACTAAATCCAGTCGATGTTTTGACGAAATCAGCGCCAGCTTTTACAGAAAGTTCACAAGCTCGTACTTTCTCTTCATCTGTGAGTAGACAAGTTTCAATGATGACTTTCACTAAGGCTTTGCCTTTTGCTGCGTCTACAACGGCACGAATATCTTGTTCAACTGCATCATATTCGCCATCTTTCAATGCCGCAATATTGATGACCATGTCCACTTCAGTTGCACCGTTTTCAATGGCATCCTTTGTTTCAAATGCTTTCACTGCTGTGGTGTTTGCACCTAACGGGAAACCGATGACTGTACATACATCAACGCCTGTTCCTTCTAGTTCTTTCGCCGCAAGAGATACCCAAGTTGGGTTCACACAAACGGAAGCAAATTGATATGTCTTTGCTTCTTCTAGTAACTGCATGATCGCAGCTTTAGATGTATCTGGTTTTAGTGCTGTATGATCAATGAGCTTTGCTATTGTCATGATTCACACTTCCTTTTAAATATGATACTTTCATCTTAAATGACTATTGAACAATTGTAAATATAGTTATGAAATTTTGTTCATCTATTTTGTGACATTTAAAAGAGCTCTTGCTGTGTGCTGATCGATCATCAATACGTTCGCATATTTTCCTCTCAGCGCCCCATGGATAGAGGCAACCTTTCGATGTCCACCAGCAACAAGAATGGAGCGCTCTTTTGTTCTCAAATCATCCAACTCCACACCGATTGTGCGATTGTTAATTGCTTCACTGCAAATGCGTCCTTCTTGATCATAAAAACGCGAACAGATATCTCCGACACTGGATGTCTTGAGTAGCGCCTTTTCTTCTTCACGGAAATAACCGAGTCTAAACAAAAGCGCCTCATCTCTTACCGTCCCAACAGTAAACACAGCGATATTTGCCTGTTTACCCATTTCAATAATGCGCTGAATATGTCTGTCCTGTTCAACCATCTCTTTAACGGCGGCACTATCGAACACAACAGGCAGTGGCAAATAGCGTGGTGCCGTTTGAAAAGCTGATGCAAACAGCTGAATCGTTTCCGCAGAATATGTATTCACATGTGAATGGCTGATTCCACCTTTCAGCTGAACCACTTCTACCCCTTTTACCTGTTTAGGTTGCATCTTTTGAGCAATTTGATACATCGTGGTGCCCCAGCTCACTCCAACAATATCGCCGTCTTTCACCGTATTTTGAAGATACTCTGCACCATACCGGCTCAAGTAATCCGTAATCGTTGGATAATCGTCCTTTGGTGAAAATACCACATGAGCCTCGAGCAGATCATATTTTTCTTTCAGCAATGAGGACAGCTCATTTAAATCCTCAAATGGGTCCATCACTGTAATTTGGACGTACCCTTTTTCCTTCGCATACTGAAGCAGACGAGACACCGTTGGCCTCGACAGGTCAAGCTGCTTGGCGATTTCCTGCTGACTGTAATCAGATAAGTAATAGAGCCTTGCTGCTTCAATACTTAATTGCTGTTTGTCCCGATCCATTCGTACGCCTCCTTTTTTCCTCTATCATAACAAATTGTTCACTTCACCATGCACAAATGTTCATTTAAAGAAAATGGTGTAAGCTGCGTGAAAGGTCTCTTGCTTCTCTAAGGTTTGAATGCCGAATTTCTCCTTATACTGCCCGTTTGTCCCTTCCATATCAGCGATCCCATACCAAGGCTCAATACAAACAAAAGGAGCCATTGTTCCCTTTTCTTGATCATATGGAGACCAAATACCAACGAACGGAAAACCACTGAGATCGACCTCAACGCCGTGACCTGCTTGAGAAGTCAATGATACTTGCTCAATATGACTAAAGATCATTGCATCGTTCTGAAAAAGTTCTGGGCGAAGTTGAATCGACTCAAACTCAACACCTTTCTTCTTCTCTCTCACAAGTGAATCATGAAGTTCATATTGAATTGGATCATGTTCGGTGGAAGGGATCAATGTGAGTGAATAATCAGCTGTCTGCTCGCCTTCAACAAGCGGGACATGAAATGCCGGATGCCCACCAATCGAGAAATACATCGTGCCATCTCCTTCATGAACAATTTCCCAGGAAATCGTTAGTCCATTTTCCGACAGTGCATAACTGATGCGCGCTGTAAATTCATACGGATATTGTGACGTGTGACGGCCATTTGATTGATATTGAAAAATCACCTGATCTTTTGCTTCTTCAAATAGTTCAAAATCAACATCACGCAAAAATCCATGCTGCGAGAGTTGATACGTTTGATCGTCTATCTTGTATTGATCATCCTTCAACCGTCCGACAATCGGAAATAAGACGGGCGACACCCTGCCCCAATAAGCAGGGTCACCAGACCACATATATTGACGTCCACTTTCTTTATGAAGCACCTCTCTCACCTCGGCACCTCTCTCATTGATTTGAACCAATAACAGATCATTTTCAATCGTTCTCATTCAACACATCCCCTTTCCTTCTTCTTTTATTATGACAGGGATTTTCGGTTTGAGTATAAAAATAAGAATCCCTCAAGCCTTAGAATAATTCTTCATATAAAAAAATTTTAAAAAAGACAGAAA
Source organism: Bacillus altitudinis 41KF2b (assembly GCF_000691145.1). Taxonomy (GTDB): domain Bacteria; phylum Bacillota; class Bacilli; order Bacillales; family Bacillaceae; genus Bacillus; species Bacillus altitudinis. The sequence goes on from NZ_ASJC01000004.1 coordinate 339,408, forward strand.
TTCGCCAACAAAATGTAATGCTGATTCGTCTAATCTTATATAAAATAAAAGAATCGTTGTTCTTTTGGAGTGACAACAAAAAAGACGCGTTTGACATTGATGGGGGATTCTTTTTCATGAACAGCAAGGAAAACCGTTTACGTTACATATTAGGATTAGATGGGCTGAGAGCTGTTGCCGTATTGGCGGTCATTGCTTATCACTTACATATTGAACCCGCAAGCGGCGGATTTCTTGGCGTTGATTTGTTTTTTGTGATTTCTGGTTACTTGATTACAACCATCTTGCTGCATAAGCAGGATTTGGGCTATCAAGAGCTTCTGCCTTTTTGGATGGGCCGCATCAGAAGGCTGCTTCCAGCTGCCTACGTCATGATTTTTTTAATCGTCAGCTGGTGCGCCATTGCTGGTTCAAATGCATTAATGTCCATTCGTGGCGATGCCTTATCGTCCTTTTTTTATGTGAGTAACTGGTGGTATATTTTTCATCAGCTCTCTTACTTTGACAGCTTCAATGCTGTATCTCCACTAAAAAATTTATGGTCTTTGGCGATTGAAGAGCAATTTTATCTCATTTGGCCGGTACTGTTGATTGCTGGACTGAAATGGGTGAAAAATAGATCCCATCTTCCTATGATCACCTTTGGTCTGGCACTTGTATCTGCGTTATGGATGGCCATTCTCTATTCACCGGATACTGACCCGAGCAGGATCTATTATGGAACAGACACACGTGCGTTTGCACTCCTCATCGGGTGCAGTCTTGCATTTGTCTGGCCCATGCACAGACTTTCCAGCAGAAAATTACTTCCTGTCGGCAGACGTATACTACATATAGCCGGATTCGGTTCGATGGTCATTTTCCTCTTATGTGTTTATGCAGTCGATGAATTTGACGGCTTTCTCTACCAAGGCGGTATGCTTTTATTCTGTCTGAATGCAGCGATCTTAATTGCGTGTGTCTGCCATCCTGCCAGTCTTATTGGGAAATGGCTGTCTTTTCAACCACTCGTTTGGCTCGGGAAGCGGTCTTATGGCATCTACCTATGGCATTATCCAATTATCGTGCTGACCACACCGGTCATTGAGATTGGACAGCCTTCTATGGGACGTGTCACATTGCAGCTCATCGCAATTCTACTCATATCAGAGGCTTCCTATCATTTGATCGAACAGCCGATTCGTAAACTCGGGTTTAGACACTATTTTGCCTCTTGGTCGATTTGGAAAACAGGAATCAAGCAATGGTCTATGTCCAATAAAGTGTTTCTTGGGATTGCCGCAGTCCTTTTGATTTTATTTACCATTGGCATGTCTAGCTCGTCTCATACATCCCCGCATGCACAAGAAGTAACACAAATTAAGACAGCGCCCCAAAAGGCAGGCGGTCAGACAGAATCAAAAGTGAAGAAAAAGAAAGACAAACATGAGAAAAAAGCAGCGGATCCTAAACAATTTCACCAAGTTCTTGCCATTGGTGATTCCGTCATGTTAGACATTGCTTCAAATTTAGAAAAAGCCTATGAACCCATCACCATTGACGCAAGGGTCGGAAGGCAAATGAACGAAGCCATCCGCATCGCCCCTCAATATGCTTCTTTTAACAAGGCTGATGCCGCTGTTATTATTGAGCTTGGCACAAATGGTTATTTTACAGAGGGGACTTTGACCTCATTCATTCAACATTTCTCGAAGGCTCATATTTTTCTTGTGAACACTCGCGTTCCAAGATCTTGGGAAAATGATGTGAATGCAGTCATTGAACGTGTGGCCAATCAACATCACAACGTGAGCTTAGTCGATTGGCATTCAGCTGCCACAGGACAGCCATCCTATTTTCAGCCAGATGGTGTTCATCTTTCCACAAAAGGCTCTGACACATTGACTGAGCTCATTAAAGCCAGTATCAAGAAAAAAGGAGATGTGTCCTCGGCATCATAAGAAGACTAGCATCCTGTGAAGAGAGATTCAAAAAAGACATGCTTTCCTATGATTGGAGGCATGTCTTTTTTTGTGATGGATGAGCACGGAGCTGCATTATGTTTTACTTTTAAAAGACCAAACGATGACAGGGATGAGAATTAACGATAAAATTCCTCCGCTTAAAGATAATGTAGCATAACTCGTATTCGCAACGACCATTCCTGAAAGGGCACCGCCAGAAGCACCTGCTAACGCAACAAAAACATCGAGTGTTCCTTGGGTTTTTGCCCGGGTTGATGGATCTGTAGCATCCACTATTTGAGCAGTACCACTAATTAAACCAAAGTTCCATCCCAATCCAAGTAAAGACAAAGCAATGATTAATAGAATCATTGAATCACTTGGTGCGAATGCTGCTAATAAACCAGCAAGTAACAATGTGATGCCCGACGCTATGCTCATAGCTGTTCGTCCTAGTTTATCTACAAGTACACCCGTGATAGGTGAAGGAAGATACATGGCCCCTATATGAAAACCAATCACAATGCCCACTTCGGCTAATCCATGACCATGATGCTGCATATGCACCGGTGTCATGGTCATGAGTGCCACCATGACAATTTGAGTTAAGATCATCACTGTGGCACCTACTGTAAGCCCTTTTTTATCTGTTTTTTTATCAGCAGCATCTGCTTTATTTCCATGCCCATGTTCTGCTTTGTAAGTTGCTATTCTTCGGGCAATGTCTAATGGATCAGGACGCAGCAGAATAAAAAGAACAAGACCAGCTACAATAAATGCTGCTGCTGATAAAATAAAAGGACCGGCAAGTGCTGGAACACCAATGGACACTGCAAATTTACCCATCACTTCAACTAAATTCGGACCTGCTACTGCTCCAAATGTTGTCATGACCATTGTTGTACTAATTGCAGTTGCACGCTGTTTAGAATTCGCTAAGTCCGTTCCAGCATAACGCGCTTGTAAGTTTGTGGATGTTCCTGCGCCGTAAATGAAGAGCGATGCAAATAATAAAATGACACTATTCATCATAGCTGCCAGCACAACGCCAATTGCTCCGAGCCCTCCAGCAACAAAACCTGTCGATAAACCGATGCGTCGTCCATAACGTTGCGAAAGCTTTCCTACAATGAATGCTGACCCAGCTGACCCCAAAGTAAATAAAGCGATTGGAACTCCTGCATACGCTTCAGTCCCAAGCATTTGTTGCGCTAAAAGGGCACCTACCGTAATTCCTGCGGCTATTCCAGCCCCTCCAAATATTTGCGATAGACTGACAACGAACAATACTCGTTTATATAATTTTTTCAATTTTTGGGGTGAATCTATATAATTCTTCACTACATCTTGTTCTGTATCTAGCACTTGTAAACACCCACTTGAGATTTATTTGCCCAATGTAACCATTATATCAGCTCCGACTACCATCTTTGATTGCCTCTCGGCCATTTACATGGAGAGCAAGCGGTTGTTTTCGGATCATGAATAAAGCGCCCACATGACTGACCTGTACTTTTGAGCTGATGCGTATCTCTTGTCGTTTTCTTTTATGCCGTTAAAAGGCTGGCTCTCAATGCTAATGCGTGCTTTTCCTTCGTTTTTTGATCCACCAACGCAAAATCACCATTCTCATACGCTAATGAAAATAATTCTTCGATATGAAAGACACCTGCCTGAAACTGCCTGCTCAATACATGCAGTGCCGCAGCACTGGCGACTTGAGCCGTTGCTTGAGACTCATCGCGACCTTTTATTCCAAGCGCTGCTTGATGAATTTCGTTACCCTTCATTCCTACCGCTTCCACTTTCACTGCATATTGATCTGTACCCATTTGAGCAGATTGAATCAGTGAAATGGCTCGTTCCTTGATTTTCGGCATCGTGAGAAGGGACGTCATTCCGAGTTTCCTTGTGAGAGCAAATGCACGTGTCGCCGCGCGAGAATCAAAACAGAGCCTTGTTGTCACAGAAGGCACATGGAGCGTTGAAGGCAATGTTTGCTGGTCAGAGAAAGGGAATTGATAGGCTTGCCGCTTTCCAAGCGTTTTGCCAAAATCAATGCGTTTCCCTCCAGTAAAACTTTTGACTTTCTTTCGCTGATGATTCTTCGTTAGCTCATAATCCGTATGCACATGATCAAGCGTCCATTCAATAGCTGCTTTTCCATGCTGGTCACCTAGCCCAAGCATGATACTAATATCAATTTGCTCCACAGAGGTCAGAATAGATGCCGCCTTCGCTGCAAGCAAATTGGTGAGACCAGGTGCAAGACCTACGCTCAGCACAGCCGTTGCGTTCAATTGCTGTTGATGGACCTTTGCTAGCTTCTCAATATAGGCTCCTTTTGCCGAAATATCGAGATAATCAATACCTGATCGTAAGCATGTTTCAGCAAATGACGTGTCATCTTGATCCAGACACATGATCACGAGTTTCGTTTCATCCATCCAGTCCGTATCCATTGGTTGTCTGACGTCTATCTGAAATGGACGTACACGCCCATTTGTTTGGCGTGCAAATTGTTCAGCCTTCTCATAACTTCGGCCAGCCGCAAAGACTTGGCCTGGATACACGTCACTTAATTGAAGACATATTTGCTGCCCCACATGTCCATAACCGCCTATCACCATCACTTTTGACCTCATTTTCCAACCGCCTTTCTATTGCCTCTTTTACAAACAATCCCTTTGATCATGCCCGCTTGAAAATAAGGTCTGATGTCTTGAAATCCTGCTTCGGTTAATTGTGCTGTCATCTTTTCTTCAGACACGGGATATGTTGTGACACCCAGCCTTTCTCGGAAGGACGTAAACACTTCCTTTCCCAAGCCTTGACGCTTCATGAATAGAGAAAGCATATGAAGCTCCTGCTGAAATGCAGGCGTTTCTGGGTCTCCTTGAATAAACGCCAGCACGAGCGGTGCCCCTGGCTGAAGCCGGCGGGCGATCTCCTGTAAAAAGGGCAGCTGATCTTTTACAAAATGAATGACAAGCAAACTTACTGCTGCATCGTACAACTTTTCAACCGGCACTTTGTCTAAGGCCATCTCATACCATGTGACGCGATCTTGCATATGAAGCTGTGCCACTCTGCGCTTGGCCATCTCAAGCATGGTTGGAGATGGATCAACCCCTGTGATATGCCAGTCTTTATTTCTTTGAAGCATGTTGATAATCTCTTCGCCCCCACCTGCTCCGACTGTTAACATGCGAGAAGCCGCTCCCATTAAATCGATTTCTACTCTATCCACTGTCAGCTCATGCAAAAGATGATAGCCCGGTACTTTATGTGCAATTGTCGCTACATAGGATTCAGCAACAGGATCATGCCAATGTTGATTTACACTCATATGTCTTCTCCTCCAGTTTCCGCTTTGCTTCGTTTCCTTTACACTAACGGTATGTTATCTTCATTGTAAGAAGATAGATGAGAAAAAACGATCCCTAAAAGTGGGGATATTGAGGAGGAGATCAAATGAACAATCCAGCCGCTCATTTTCAGCAGCTGAGAAAAAACATTCGAGATGAACTTGCTGCTATCTGTGATTTTGATGCTGCCTGTATCACAACCATTGATCCAGCTACTCTCCTCTCGACGGGTTCTTTTACAGATGAGCCTATTGAAGCCATACATAACGAGCTGTTTCAAAATGAATATTTAAAAAAAGATGTGCACCAGCATGAAGATCTAGCGAAAGGTCCTGTCCACGCTGCCAGTCTCGTCCAAAGCGGAGAATACACCAATAGTGGTCGATACCAGCACATTTTGTTACCTAACGGATGGGCAGATGAATTGCGGGCAGCCCTTGTGATTCAAGGTGAATGCTGGGGAATTGCCAGCCTTTATCGGAAAAAGGAGAAGGAACCTTTTCATGAACAAGATATACAAGCGATTAGCCGCCAAACACCAGCACTCGCTGCCAAGCTGAGAGATGAACTTTTTAAAAGAAGAGAAACGGAAGAAGATGAAACGGCGGAACACCAAGGCTTCCTCATTCTTTCACACGATTACCATCTTCTTTATGGAAATGAAACCGGACTTCATTGGCTCCACACCTTCCAAACCTTTGAGCAAATTCATGACGGTGCCATCATGCCCCGTCCGTTTAGAGCATTAGGTGCTAAGCTTTTATATGGCGGCGGTGACCAAACAGCGGTCAGCATCACCAGAATGCCGACAGGGCGTTTTCTCTCTCTTCAAGCATTTCGTTTAGCACAAGCAGCCGGGCAGGAAGAGGCTGTCATGATTCATATTAAACGAGCTCAAACAAGTGACATCCTTCCTTATATAGCGAAAACATATCGGCTGACAGAAAGAGAAATGAACGTCCTTGACTGCTTAATAAAAGGACAATCCACAAAGGAAATTGCCAGTACGTTATTTATCTCGCCTCATACGGTGCATGATCATGTAAAGGCGATGCTCGAAAAAACAAATTTGAACAGCAGACGTATGCTCGTTTACTTTTTCTCACACATATAAAAAAGCGGCTACCTCATTGGTAGACCGCTCTTTCTTTATTTTCCGATGACTCGCTCATGCAGAACATGTGCTACTCCTGCTTCGTTATTGGATTTTGTCACAACATCCGCAACTGCTTTGACATCTTCAATGGCATTTCCCATCGCAACGCCACAGCCCGCAAATTCTAGCATCGACACGTCGTTCCCATTGTCACCAATCGCCATCACTTCTTCACGAGAAATCCCCAGTTCATGCGCTAGAAGCTTCACAGCATTCCCTTTGCTCACATCAGGATGAAGAATTTCTAGGAAGAAATCTGTGCTTTTTACCATCATGTACTGATCCTTCACTTCAGATGGAATGGCTTGTATCGTCTTTTCCAAACGTTCCGGCTGATCAATATACATCATCTTCGGAAGTCTCATGGATGGGTCTGCCTCTTCGACAGGTAAATACTTGAGCGGCAATTTCGTTAAGTACGATTCAAGTACCGTGTATTCACTAATATCCCGATTTGGTGTGTATAGATGAGCTGAATCGAAATAATGCATAGGTGTATCCAGCTGACGGCTCAGTTCATATAAAGAAGTCAAATCATCATAGGATAAAGTTAATTCTGATACGACTTCATTTGTATGGCTGTTTTGTACAAGCGCTCCATTATAGGCGATGACATAATCCCCCTCTTGATCAAGCTGCAGCTCTTTTAAATAGCGATGCACCCCGCCAATCGGCCGGCCTGTACATAAAACAATTTTAACGCCTTCTGCCTTCGCCTGTTGAATGGCTTCAAACACCTCATCCGGCACCATATGCTGATCATTTAATAACGTACCATCCATATCAATTGCGACTAATTTATACATTCACTGCTCCCCTTTTCTCAGCAAAACATGCTGTCACTATTTTGAGTGATCATCTACATGATCACATGCTGTTCATCATACTATGTACCTATTTTAGCCTATCGTTTTTTTCTCACACTGTCTACTTGTTCATATCTGTAACAAAAAATCACTTCATCCTCATCTATTATAACCTATTCTATGAAATCCGCTGTGAATAGGACAGACCTGTCATTTTAACAGTATGAAAAGGAACAAATGTTCATCGGAGAATATTTTGAAACTAGCAAATCTAATTGTATGATGGATAGCAAAGAAAGGAGGTGCAGGGAATGATTACATTTACGAGAGGCAAATTGTCAAAAATGTCTGGTGTACATATTGAAACCATTCGTTTTTATGAAAATGAGGGTGTGCTCCCCGAGCCTAAGAGAGCACATAACGGCTATCGTTTATATGATAAAAAATATGTACTCATGCTATCCTTTATCACTGAAGCAAGAAAGCTAGATTTTTCACTCAAAGAAATTCGAGAAATTATCACGTCACTATTCGAGAAACAGTCGAAAACAGAAGCGGAACAGCTGCTCGAACAAAAAGTAGAAGATATTCAAAAATCCATTCAAGAGTTAAAAAAGAGGAAGGCGGCCATTCAACTGTTAACGAAACAAACATTAGCTAACATTAGTTAATTGTAGAGACTGCCAAAGATGTGCCGGTATTTTTTACTGGCACCCCTCTGCGCCTAGCTGTTAAGTACACGTTGTATGAAAACATCAGGTATACTAGAGACAGCTTGACGTGACATCAATCGTATGGAAGGGGTTATGAATAGAATGAGAATAGCAACCATTGGAACAGGTGTGATTGTGGAAGGTTTCCTCCAGGCAATTGAACAGCTTGAAGGTGCTTCTTGCCACGCTGTCTATTCAAGGAAGGAAGCTACGGCAAAGAAACTCGCAGATCAATTTGGGGTGCAAACGACTTATACGGATTTAACCGCTATGTTAGAAGATCCCCACATAGAAGCGGTATATATCGCATCACCCAATCGTTTACATAGCGAGCATGCCACGGCTGCATTGAAACACGGAAAACATGTGATTTGCGAAAAGCCTTTTACCTCTAATGTGAAAGAGCTAGAAGCCTTAATCGCTCTCGCAAAGGAAAAGCAGCTCTTCCTATTTGAAGCCATTACGACCGTTCATATGCCCAACTATCATTTAATCAAAAAACACCTTCATCAATTAGGCAGAATCAAACTCGTTCAATGCAACTATAGTCAATATTCAAGTAAATATAATCAGCTGCTCGCCGGGGAAACGCCGAATGTCTTTAACCCAGAGTTTTCTGGCGGTGCCCTCATGGATATTAACATTTACAATGTTCATTTCATTATGAATCTATTTGGTTCACCGAAAGACATTCGTTACCAGGCCAACCGCCATCCAAACGGCATCGACACATCTGGTGTTTTAACTTTTACTTACAATGATTTCATCGCCACAAGTGTTGGCAGCAAAGATACAAGCAGTATGAATTTCGCTTTGATTCAAGGGGAAAAAGGGTTCCTGCATGTGAAAAATGGTGCGAATGGCTGTGAGGAAGTGTTGCTGCATATAGGAGACCAAGTCACTTCACTCAATGCACAAACCAATTCAAACCGCCTGTTTTATGAAGCGGAAGCATTTCAGCATATCATTGAAACAGGAAATGTCGAAAAGTGTTATGAATGGCTTGATGACAGTCTTTCTGTCATGAAGGTTCTTGAAGCCGCTAGGAAAGACGCCGGTATTGTTTTCCCAGCGGATCATGCTTAAATAAAAAAACCGCCTTCTGATGAAGTGCACCCCATATATTAGACACAGTCT